>NZ_JANCLX010000062.1 GCF_024295805.1 Streptomyces cucumeris | reverse complement strand
TGAAGCGATATCAATTCGCGCTTCGCGCGAATTGAAAGCATCCGCGCAAGCGCGGATGCTCAGGCTGACAACAAGGGGTGTGCATCGCGCTCGCGCCTGTGTAGGGCTTGGGAATCTCAGCCACCACCCCCGAGAAGAGAGTGACGGACCGACAGGCTGACAGGGGGTGAGCCTCACCGTAGTGACGGGCTCCGCTGCGCTTCACCCGAACTCCTTCCCCAGCCTCGAAACCGGCCGTTCACGTTCACCAATACCTCGCCAGCGTACACGCCAACCCGACATAGCGAGGCAGAATACATCGATGCGTCACCCGAGCGAGCGAACGCGCAACCAACATGATGCATCATAGGTAGCGACTGTGTAGCGTTTGGGTCCTAGCCGCACCACCCCTGACCCCGGCCACAATTGACCGGACGAATTGAGAATTGCGCGGCCATGAATAGCTTAGCTACAGAACGGAAGTCGTATAACTGAGAGTCGAAAAGCCGCCTAAGCCACGGAGGAGGTGCGTGCGCAGCGGGGGAGAGTGGGGAGGGCCGGGCGGCGGCCGCCGGAGTGAGGGGCCACGGGGTGCGCACCTGGTGGCTTTGGTGGTTGGTGCCGTCGGAGGCGGTGGCACGGGCACAAGTCGAGGCCCTGGCGGGGTCCTCGTGCGCGCGTGCGTCTTAGGGAAAAGAGAGCACCTCGCGGAAATATGCTCTGACCTGCGGTTTTGTGAGATGGGATGTGTCAGCCGCAACACATTGACCTGCGAAAATGTGCTCGCGGTGCCACACCGACACCCGTATTTACCAACCCAGCTTGTACAAGTGTGGATCGGTGCAGGTGAGGACAGGTTCCCAGGGAACATGGCCCGGATCCCATGTGTCGGTGTCGACACCAAAGCGCCACGCCAGCGTGTACAAATCTGCCAACTGAGCTTGAACAACTGCTAGGGTCCGCGCGTATCCCACAAGATCGAGGACAGGACCTCCGTCGATGCCTCCCCAGCCCAAGCGCCCTTCCGCCGGCCGCGGCAAGGGCCGCATCGCAGCCGTCCCGCCCGGTGGTGACAGTGCCTTCCGCGAGACGCTGTCCTCCAGGCTGGGCAAGGACATCAAGCCGCCGACCCGGAAGCGGGCCGTGCAGCAGATGGACGTCAGCGTCCGGTACACGTACCGTGCGCCCCACGACATGTACGGCCGGTCCGGCTACAGCGTCGTCTCCAACGACTTCCTGGCCGACGTCCTGGCGGTGCTCATCGCGCAGCACGGCATGTCGCCGATCCAGTCTGCGGTGCTCCTGTGGTGCATCGGCCGACAGCGCGAGGGGTGGCTGCGCGCCACACACAAGAAGATCGCCGACAAGCTGGGTGTGGAGCGGTCGAACGTCACCCGGGCCATCGGTCGCCTGGAGCATTGGCACATGATCCAGCGCGTCGACAACGGGCTGATCTTCGTGAACCCGATGCTCGGGTTCGAGGGAAACGGCGACGTCCAGCGCGAGATCCTGGACGCACTGCGCGACCGGGAGACCGGGAAGCTGCCCGAGGACGTCTTCCCCGCCCTCAATGCCCCGCGGCCGCCGCGCAGCGTGCAGCTGGAGCTCGGTGCCGAAGACGGGGAAGATGGAGTCGTCGACGAGGAGGGGCAGGCATGCTGATCCAGGCCAGCGCCGGTTTCGGAATGCTGTACCGGCTGGACCTCACCAAGGCCGCCATGGAGCTGCTGAGCGCCCTCATCGAGCGCCAGGAGCCCGGCGGCGAGGTGAACGCCTCCCAGGCCGAGCTGGGGGCCCGTGTGGGGCTGTCCCGGAACTCCGCGAACACCGCGATGTCGCTGCTGGAGAGCCGGAACCTTGTGCTGCGACCCAAGGACCGCAAGTACCGGACCTACTACCTCCACCCCTACGTTGCCTCCTATGCCTCCCAGGAGGACCTGGAGGACGCGATCGAGGACGCCGCCGAGCGCATCGAGGCCGGCGAACTGCCCGAGATCACCGCGCCGCTGTACGAGACCGCGCCGCCCAAGCGCCAGACCCAGCCGCTCCGGGCCGTCCGCGCCGCCGGGTGACATCGGCCGCCGCCCCGTCCCGCGGTGACCAACCGTGAACTGTGGCCCTGCTGCGGGACAGATGTGCGGCAGGGGTACACGTCTGCCCGAGCGGCGAGCGCCCGGCGGCGGAGCGAGCGGTAGCACTGGGTAAACCGGTTTGTTCTGGTTCTCCAGAACAACGCCGTAGGTAAGCAGGCTCCGACTACGGCGCTGTATGCAGCAGCCGTGCATAGATCCCACCTGGAACATCGCAGATCTGCGATCTTATGCAGCACTGGGGGTGGGCCCACCGTCGTACTGGAGCCCTCGGAGCAGGAGTCGGCGGCCGGGTGCTGCTCGGGCAGCACCCGTGCGGCGCCCGGCCCATGCAAATGCTGCGCTACATGGCTCTGTACGCGAGAACCAGCAGCACTGGGGAGCGTTGAACTCGATCAGTCCAAGTCGGCTGAGGCCAGGGAGATCGCGAGCGTGATGTAAGGGAGGGCTCCCAGGCAGAGCTCGGCCGCCGCGCTTGGGTCCGTGGCAGTGCGCGCCTCCAGCGAGTACCAGCAGACCGGCCACCACCGCGGCGTCGACCGCCTCGTCGAGGATCTCGTCTACGGCGAGCTCGCCACTGGCCGCCAGCTCGTACACCAGGGTGACCGCTTCCTCCGGATCGGTCCGCCAGGGGGTGGCAACCTCAGTGCCGGCGCTCACCAGGTCCATCGCGGCGGTCTGCTCCAACGGCACGTAGTTCTCGCCGAGCGGGTCGGCCTACTCCGCAAGTTCTCGGGCCTGGGCCACGGCGCATCGTGCCGCGTACGTCTGCTGGGCCTGCGCCCGCTCCCAGGCAACCACGGCTGGCCACCGGGCATCGTCCTCGGTACGGGCCCGGTCCAGCAAGGCGGCGGCGGTGAGGCTGACCTGGACGCACGGCAGGACATTCACCTCGACGGCCTCCTGGCCGGGCGAGGCGGCGGCGATGGGCTGGTACACCGCGCCAGCCGCTTCAGCGCAGGCTCCGATCAGCGTGGTCAGGGCGGCGATCAGTCGCGCGTGGCGGCGACGACGTGCAGGCAGGTCCAACCGGTCCGATGTAGCGGTCACCCGCCGCACTATGTCGCACAGCGGTCACCGGTGCTGTCCGTTCTCGTGAACATCGCCCCAGACGTTCACCAGGTGCCTCCCGAAGTCATGAAGAACTGCTTCACAACTCGTGAACAAGGCCACTGCGCTGCACCTTGGACACCGCCCTGCTGAACCCGGCGACCACCACCAGGACCACGAGCAGCAACCGGGCAGCAGCACTAGGAGCAGCGGCTACAGCACGGTGCCGTGCAGCGCGCGGCGGTCTCCGGACATCGCGTAGCGGCGGGCAGCGAGGCCGTGGTCGAGGGGCTCGCCGATCTGCTCGCACAGCAGCGCCAGGATGTCGGCGGCATCGGTGTCGGAGGGGTAGACCGGGGCGACTTCGAGCATCAGCTCGCCGATCGCGTGGCTGCTGGCGGCGAGGTCGTCGACGACGCGGCGCAGCGCGGCGACGGTCGGGTCCGCCGGCGGATCGGTGGGCGGTGGTGGCGGTGCGGTGCGGATGTCGCGGACGGCCTGGCGGACCACGGCGCGCACCGTGGCCTCGCCGAGGGCCTGGAGGCCGCTGTGGGCGAGCGTGGTGAGTCGGCGGGTGATCAGCTCCGCGACGTCGTCGGCGCGGCTGGAGACGGCGATCAGGGCGCGCTGGGACAGGCCGTAGTCGAGCGCGGCCGCGGCTTCCGGGTCGCTGTCTCGCGTGCGAGACGCATCGGCGTGGGCGGTGACCGCGCTGTGGATTGCGGCGAGGGCGCGGGCGACGTCGAGGAGCCGGTACGCCTGGGCGCGGCTGATGCCGAACTCCGCGTCGCAGTACGACTCCCAGCTGCTGTGCCCGAGCAGCACCCAGACGCGGGCAGTGTGCGCGTCGCGGACCCGGGCGGCGAGCACCGCCACGGAGCGCCGGACGTGGTCCATTGCCTCCCGCAGTCCGGCCGTCATCTCCCGGGCGCGGGCCGCGGTGAGCGGCGGCCGCGCCGGTTCGGCGACGTGCTCCTGGTCCTCGTCGTGCTCGCCCACGACTCCCTCGTCCTCCGGGCCGGCGAGCAGGACCAGGGCGTACGGAGGGGTGGTTGCGAGTAGGTACCTCACAGCCTCACACCCTCACAGCTCACCCTGTCTACCTGGGGAAACGGAGTGTGAGACTCACAATCTCTGCGCCGACGGGCAGGTCCAGGCGCTGGCGCGGCCGAGGGAGCAACACGTCTGGGCCGCCGGGCAGCAGGCCCCTGTTGCGTAGGAACTTGACGCGGCCGCGGCACCAGGAAGAACAGAACTCCCGGGGCCGGCGTCCAGACGCGGGGCAGGGCTGGGTGCACACCAGGCACTGGCCTGGGGCGGCGACGGGCGCCAGGCGCTTCAGGAGGTCACGGACCCGGTCTTCCTCCTCCTGCTCGTACGGTTCGACGTCAGCCGTGCAGCCTTCGAGCAGCTCGGTGAACGCGGCGCGGAAGGCGGGGAGGTCGCGGCGGCAGGCTCCGAGCAGGTCGAGGTACTCCTCCACCGGCCAGCTGGCCAGCGTGCCGGAGCGTGAGAGGTACAGGCCGAGGGTGTCGATTCGGTACCGGTCGTCCGTGTCGAGCAGCAGGTAGCCGGTCAGCTGCCACGCTTCGGCTTGGCGCAGGGTGCGGGTGTACCGGGTGCTCTTGAAGTCGAGCAGCAGTCCGTCGACGGCCAGGTCTGCGTCCGCGGCGATGCGGTCGGTCGGGAAGGTGGGCGCTGGCGTGCAGTCCTCCGGCTGTGTGCGGGTGCGCAGGCCGTTCAGTGGGCCGTCGGCGGCCTTGTAGAGCTGGGCGACGACGTCGTCCACCATGTCGCGGTGCGGCAGCTGCAGGAGCCGGTCCAGGGTGAAGGCGCCGGGGTCCTCTCGGGCGGCAATGGCTAGCGGGGTGAAGGCGAACCCAATCGAGGTGCGGTAGTTGACCTGGTACCAGGCTGCGGCAATCAGCAGGCGGGCCAAGTCCTCCTCCTCATCGTGGGCGCGGTCCATTGGGAGCTCTCGGTTGTCGAGCTGCAGGCGTGTGACCGTCTCCTGGAGGCGCTCGATGAGCTCTTCGCCCACGTCCCGCATCCGTTGCCGTGCGTCGGATTCGTAGGAGCCGGTGAGCAGGATGCCGAGGCGGGCGACGTGGTCGACTGGTTCGGCGGCGGTGAATGCAAGGCGGAGCCGGTAGTCGATCGCGGTGCCGACGTTGCCGGCCTCCGTGCCGACGCCCGGCCCCGGCATCAGGATCTGGCTGCTGCGGTCCCGAGCCCGGAAGCTTTTACGCAGCGGGTGGGCACCGGCCGACAGTTCACGGTCCAGGAACCGGCGCAGCGGGGTGCGTGGACAGTGAACCCCAGAGGTCAGGCTCATCAAGTCACCGCCTTGGGCAACAGGCGCCACCAGGGCGCGGTTGAGTCGTGATGAACCGGGACGGTACGCAGCAGGACTGACAAACCGTCACCCGTAAGGATTAGCCGACGGGCCCGGCAAGTGAGCGGATCACCCGATCGTGCGATCAGGGCGGGGGCGGGGCTACCGAAGCGTGGGCTGCGCCCTGAAAAATGCACCCCGCCCTGCCAGCGGCTGTCGGTACCGTCCGGTCATGGAATCGCCGGTCACGTTCGATCGTCTCTACGAAGGTGCCAAGCGCTTCGCGCGCCTGGCGATGGAAGCCCACGCCGATGAGGACCAGGAGGTCTTCCTGTTACACGCTGGCGTCAGTGTCGAACGCCTGGCGAAGGCGGCATTGGCCCTTGTCCATCCCACCCTGCTCACCGAGGTGAACGGCAAGGACGACATGCTGCTGCACTTCGCGGGAGCGGTGTCCAAGCCGCCGACGCGGCTCAGGACCATCGGCGCGTCGACAGCGATCGGCCGGCTGCGGAAGATGGAAGTTCTTCCGGAGAAGTCCAAGTCCAGCAGCGAGGCTGACGACCTGGACGGTCTGATCGAGCTGCGCAACGGTGTCGCTCACCTCGGCACAGGCGACGTGGAGGACTACCTCGGAACCTTCGTCGCGACCGTGGACCGGCTCTTGCCGCACCTGGGGCAGGAGGCCGGCTCCTTCTGGGAGTCCTGGTCGGACGCGGTCCAAGTGGTCCTGGACGACCGGGCCGACCGCCTGCAGAAGGACGTGCGCCTGCGGATGAACCAGGCCCGCCACCAGTTCAGGACGCGCTTCGCGGACCTTCCGGAGGGAGCGGTCGTCGGCGTTGAGCAGGCGGTGAGCGAACGCGGGCTGATAGTGGTCGAGGTCGGCCCGGAAAAGGCGCTGTTCCAGACCCTGAGCCTGTGCCCTACCTGCGACCGGGAGGCCGCCGCGTTGTTCCTGGCCGTTGACCAGGACTCCGCACTGTTCGATATGGAACTGACGGCCGAAGGTCTCCTGTGCGGGCTGTGCGGGTTCTACCTCTCCAGCAGCGCTGAGGTCGAGGCCGTCGGCTTGCCGACCGCCGTCCAGTTCTCCGTGGAAGATCTAACGAGAATCGTCACGGAGGCATCCGACCCGGCGGAGCGCCTCGCCACCATCGGGCTCAGTCTGCCGACCGTGAAGCGCGCGGACGCGCACGACAGCTGGTAGACGCCTTCGGGAGAGGCCGGCGGCACGCACGATCCGGACGGCTCCGCTCCGGCGCTGACATGCCAGGGGCGGGTTTTAGACGTTGTGCGCGCACCCCAGTGGATCACTGCCCAGTTGGGCAGACTGGCAGGCAAAGAGAGCCGCCTTGGTACGCCAACTGGCGTTGACTTGGGGGAATTTGTGATCGTCCGGCGATTCCTAGACGACGATGGTGAACTTGCCCAGCACCTCGTCCAGCAGCTCAACACTCCACTGGACTGGCCAGAGGGCGGAGGGCTGAACACTGGGCACGTCGCGAAGATTGCTTCTGCGGCAGCCTGCGACGTCTCGTACAACCAGGCAGCCAACGGTCATCTGGCCGACCTCTTCGCCGCCCTTCCCCTACCGGGCACTGCCGAAGGCGATGAGTTTTGGGGCGCGCTGGGAGATGCCGGAGGCGATGCCGCTCTGTACATCGACCCCGGCAACATGGGCGGTCCGTCCTTCGATCGCCTGGTCGGGGGGAACGGAGCGGGCATCGCCGACCGGATGCTCAGCTTTCTGGCGGAGCTCGACGACCAGCAGCACGACGCCGTGACCAGGGTGATCGGCGACGCGCTGGCCCAGGACACGCTCGTAGCAGGTGGCCGTTACCTCGGACGGCTGTGGCTACGTGACGCCGAGACCACTGCCTGGCATGTGCTGCTCGCCAGGCGCCGGCTGCACCAGACAGAGGACGACCGCAAGCGATTCCTCGAGGCTTGGGGCAACGCCTGAGTGGTGGGCCCCGGCTGCGATGCGAGACGCCCTGACTCCGGTAGTTGCGATGCAGGGTCAGGGCGTTGTCACCGGTGGCTATCCGAGCCAGGTGATGGTGAGGACGGACAGGCGGCGCAGCGGACGGTTCACCCAGTAGGTGAGGGAGAGGTGGCCGACGGAGGCGTGGCGGACGTCCTCGCCCTCAGAGTCGTCGGCGTTCCAAGGTGTGGGAAGCCCCACGGGTCACCGGCGGCGGCGTCCAGGACGTCCCACACCATGTCTTCGACGTGCTCGGGCAGGGTGGCGAGGACCTTCGCGGCCGGGGCAGAAAAGCGGACCGCGTACGGCTGATCGGTCACCGGGGCCGCCCGCGGAGTTCCGCCATGTCGATGAACTCGCTGTCGTCGTAGCCGGAGGCGACGAACGCGTCGACGGCCGGGGCGGAGGCGAGGCGGCCTTGCCAGTCCCGGACGACCGCGTAAAGCCCAGCGAGAGAGAACGTGCGCCGCGATTCCTCGAGCGCGGCCACCCACTCCCGCTCGAAGGCCGGCACCCACGTGTTCGCGCGCTTGTCGGCGCGCAGTTGGGCGAGAAGTTCGGCCGGCGCCCCGGGCGCGGGGGCGTACGGCGTGACGGGGGCGTGGTCGGGCTGCGCGCTCATCTGGTCCTCCCGGCAGGTTCATGGCCACCGTACTCGCGACGCCAGTCTGCGGTTGTCCTTACTGCTGAGGTTGCGGGGTGGAAGTGCTCTGTTCTGCTGGCTGGTCAAGCTGCTGTTGCCGTCGCCGTTGCTCGTTTCGAAGGGATTCGACGCGTTGTGCGAACCGGGCGAGCAGCTCTTCATGCTGATGCGGACTGAAGTCGCTGTACTCGCCGACTCCTAGCAGTGCCGCGTTCAATTCCTCTTCGATAGCGTCCGCGCTCTGCTGGAGGAAGTAGCTTCGTTCGCGGAATTTATAGTAGCCGCTGAAGCCGGATGCGCAGGTGACGACGAAGCTGATGCCGATGATGACTTTTTTCTGCCAATTCAGGCCAGGGTCGAGGGCCGCAACGGCGGCGATGCTGGCGGATCCAATAGTGATCAGAGCGTGCAATCCGTTGTGTCGTCGGCGATACCTGCGGCTCGAAGCTGCATACTCATCGATCACTTCGTGAATGTTTTCGCGGTACAGAGCCCGCTGGTCAGTGACCGAGGAGTGCGTCCGAGCACTGAGGAAGTGGAGCTGATCTAGCAGAATAGCTAGTTCCTGTTCCAGGTCTTCGCGTGTGACGATCAGCTCACTGCCGTTCACCGACGGAACAGTTACGTCGCTTAGAGCGAGCCAAATCAGCACCCCAATGCTGGACAGCAGCAGAGGTAGCCATATTGCGGTCGTGGTACCGGCAACCGATCCGAGTCCTCGACGGTTCAGCTCGACGGAGATAGCGATACCGGAAAGGAGTGATAGGGGGCCGACCGTTCCTGCGGTGACACCAAGGATGGATCGAATCTTGAGAATGCGGAGCAGTCGCCTCTTTTCTTGAATGTTGCGGCGAATTCCGTGAATGACCTCTCGCGCTCTCAGATTCTCGCCGTTAACCGATAAGGTGACCTGGGTGGAGTTGCCGTCTGCACTGTCGGTCACATTGCCCCCTCAGTCTCTTAGAAGTCGAGATCCAGGTAGTCGATGTCATTGATCTCCACTTGTGACAGTCCCATAGCGCGACCGCCGCCGTCCTGGAAATACACCTCCTTGAACCCTGCGGCGATGATTTCGCGCATCTGCTGGTCGCTGGCCCCGGTGTCGCGGGCGTCGAACAGTCGCTGTGCGTACGACGCGGGGAGGTGGACGGTCAGTCGGCGGAAGCGGCCGTCGTCGGTGGTGCCGATGGGTGCGGTGTAGCCGAATCGGGCCCTGGTCTCCACTGTGATGCCGGTGCTGGTGGCAGCCTGCTTGCGGCGGCGCTTGCGTACCTGGGGCTGCCAACGGGTCCGTACGGCGGCGTCGATCTTCGCGGCGATGTCCTTCGGTGGCTTCTTCCGTTCGCCCGTGCGATAGCGCTCCACCGACCGCTGGCTGACGCCGATCTCCTGAGCGACGGCCTTGGTCGTCTTGAGCTGCTTGAGGAGGAAGTTGATGCGGCCTTTGAGGGTCTTGGGCGGCTCGCGGGTGAACGTCTCCTGGTCGGCGCGTTCAAGGGCATCGTGGATGTCCGTCACTGGTTACTCGCCTTCGTCCATGACGGCGTCGCCGCCCTTGATGTGGCGTGCGGGGTTGAAGCCCTGCTCCATCAGGTCGACCGCCCAGGCCATCTCCTGGACGCCCTCCAGCTTGGCCAGGCCCGGGGTGGGCCCGAGGCGGAACCCACCGGGCTGGGGCTTGCCAGAGGCGGCGTACGGCAGGAAGTCCAGCGGCGAGGCTCCCGGCGAGGGGTAGACGACGCAGTCGGACAGCACGGCCAGCGGGTACAGGCCCGTCATCTTCGCCATGTTGTTGAGCTTGCGGTGCATGTTGACCCGGGCCTTGCTGATGACGGCGGCGCGGATATCGGGGCGCCAGGTCGGGCGCTCCAGGGCCGGCCACCGGTCGCCGTCCTTGTAGTGACGTCCCTGCGGGCGCTCACGGAGCTTGCCGACGCCGCCCTTGACGGTCGCCTTGATGGCGGCGAGGACGGCGGCCAGGGCCGGGTCGACCTCCTTGTGCCGCTCCATTGCCGCCAGGAACTCGGCGTCGGTGAGGTCCTTGGTGACGCCGAGGTCGGCGAGGGTGTCGACGTAGGCGGTCTTGAGCCGGTCGTGCCACGGGTCCAGGTACGCGCCGGTCTCGCGCCTCAGGTACGCCTCGATCGGGGCGACGTTGTAGCCGAGCTCCTGGGCGTAGGCGACGGTGTGCGTCTGGTACCAGGCCGGGCCAGTCGGGCGTTCGCCGGTCGGCGTGAACGGCGACGGGAGGCACGGGTCGACTTCAACGTGGGAGAGGTTCACGAACCAGGAGCCGGGGATCTTCGGGTTGAAGGTCGGCTGATGGAAGTGGTCGGGGGCGGACAGACCGACCGTGAGCCGGGCGGCGGCCGCGAGGAACGCGGTGTTCAGATCCAGGCCGACCGCGAAGGGCAGCAGGCACTCCTCATCGGAAAGCAGGTCCACCGACCGCACCCACTGGTACGCCTCCTCATCCAGGAAGCCGCCGGTCCAGCCGCTGTTCACGACCACGGGGTGCTCCTGGGTGGCCTCCGGCGGCGCCGGGTCCATCGGCTCCGTGCCCAGCGAGCCAGGGTTATGGCCGGAGACCCAGTTGCCGGTCGCCTTGTCCTGTACGGCCCGCGTCGGCGGGCGCAGCGCGGTCATCAGCTCCAGCCCGGAGACGGCAGTCGATCCGCGCGGGGTGATGACGCGCTGGGCGTAGACACCGAGAACGCGGGCGACGTCGGCCGGCTCCATCTCCGCAACTCCCGGCCACGACCGGGAATCGAGCGCGTCCCACGAGAGGACGGCGAGCTGCACGCACTGCCGCTGTCCGGCCTGGGCGGGACGGTAGATCCGAGCCCACGGGCCGAACCCGCGCTGGGTGAGCTTCCACTTCGCCTTCGTGACCTGCTTGACCACGGGGTGGTCCTCCGGAAGGCGCAGCGAGCGGCGCTGCTCGTGGCCCTCCAGGCGCTCCGGGAGACCGAGCTTCACGGCGGCGGCTGCGGTGAGCACGATCAGCGGGTCGCTGTCTTTGCCGTTGCGGTGCAGCTTCGCCGCGCCGAGACCGGACTCCTTGAGTGTCCAGTCCACCAGCTTCGGCACGGTGGTGGCCGGGCAGTCGAGCACGATCCCGTCGACGCCGTACGCGGAGCCGTCGCCGTCCAGGACTGCGAGCGGGCCGTGCGGGTAGCGCGGGTCGACGGCGGGCTTGGCCGCCATCTTCGCGGCCGGGCGGCGCGAGGTCGCCGGGCGCGCGGCTGCTGGACGGGCTGGGCGCTCGGGGGCGGCCTGGACGGCGGAGGCCTGCGGCGAGGGTGTTTCCGGTGCGGCCGGGCCGGTGACCGTCTCCGGAGCCGGATCTGGCAGGGACGTGGCGGCCGGGGCGGGTGCAGCGGCGGGAGCTCCGTACGCAGGATACTTCGCCGCCCAGCCCTTCAGTAGGCGCTGGTACGCCGACAGGCGCGGCTCTTTTGGCTCGGAGCGGCCGTTCTCATAGTTCTTCACCGTCTGTGTCGATGTCTTCAACGCGACCGCGAGGCGGGCCTGCGTGATGCCGGCGGCCTCACGCAGCCGGGCTCGCTCCGCCGGGGGCGGGAGCTGAGGCTCCTCCTCCAGTAGCGCATCGACCGACGCGAACAGCTCTTCCTCGGTTGCCATATCCGTCTACCTCCACCTCGCACACTAGCAGTCCTACCCCCCATATTTAACCCACTTCTTTAACCTGTTCTGATCTTCCTGTTAGGGTGACCTTGACGGGCTGACAAGCGTGGACAGGCGAACTCAAGGGGAATGCGGTGAAGGACGCGGACGTCATACCGGTCGTGCTGAGCGAGCAGGAGCACGAGGAGATCCTGGCGTCCTGGATCCTGCCGACCTGGACCAAGGACGCTGTCCCCCAGGAAGAGCCGGTGGTGGTACTCGTCGCCGGAGGGCCGGGCAGCGGCAAGTCCACGCTCATCGACCTCCTGCACGCGGTCCTTGACCATCGGGGCGGCGCGGTGCGGGTCGGCCGCGATCTTTACAAGGCTGCTCACCCCATGTACGGCGAGCTCATGCGCAGCGATGACCGGACGGCCGGAGTCAAGATCCGTCCCGATGTCCTGCGGTGGCAGGCGGAGGTTGAGGAGTACGTACGCCGCCGGCGGCTCGATGCGGTGGTGGAAGCCCCCGTGGCCGACCCGGAACAGGCCCGCGCCTACCGGGCGGCCGGCTATCGCATCGAACTGGTGGTACTGGCCACGGCCCAGGCCGTGACGCAGCTGAGCGCGCTGGACCGCTATCTGGAGATCGGCCGGTACATCTCCTGGGACAACCTCGAGGAGTGCGCGCGTCGCCTGCTCGAGTCTGTGGAAGTCATCGAGGCCGAGCAGCTGGCCGACCGAGTCATGGTCATCCGGCGTGACCTGGATGTGCTGTACGACAACGCGCTGACCGAGGAAGGCCGTTGGCGGCACCCCGCAGGCGCACACCAGGCGCTGGTTGCGGAGTGGGCGCGGCCGTGGACGGCGCCGGAGACCTGGCGGTTTCGCCGCCAGGTCTCCGGCATGCAACAGCAGCTGCACCCCTCGGTGACCACCGCTCAGCGACGCCTGGCCGTGGGCGGCGGTCTGGAGCGGGCCTGCGCGCTGTCCGAACCGGTGCGCCGCATCGCTCAGCCGCTCACCATACCGCCGGGGGTCGACTACCACCGTCTGTCCGCCGACGAGCACGCGTTCGTCTTCAACGAGCTGATCGTGCCCATGTACCTGAGCAACATCACCGCACAGGACGAGCCGGTCGTACTGTACGTGATGGGTGCCCAGGGAGCCGGGAAGACCCGCACGTCGCGCATGCTGCGCCGCGCGCTGCACCGTCGCCGGCCCACGCGGATCGAGGGCGGGATGTTCAAGGCGGCGCACCCTGACTACCGCCGTCTCCTTCAGGAGCAGCCGCGCACCGCCTCGGCCCGGATCCGGGCCGATTACCGGGCCTGGCAGGACCAGACCGAGGCATACGTACGTCAGCGCCGCGGTGACTTGCTGATCGAGATTGCCCCGGACAGCGTCGGCCACCTGATCGACAGCGCGCGCCGCCACCACCGGTCGGGCTACCGTGTGGAGGTGATCGTCCTGGCGACGCGTGCCGCGGACAGTCGGCTGGGCACCGCGGCCCGGTGCGCCGAGGTGGCCAGCCTCGGCGGCACCCCCCGGTTCACCTCAGCCGCAGCCCACGATGCGACCTTCGACGTTCTGGCCGACGTACTGCGCGCGGCCGAAGGCGAGCCGCAGGCCGTCGACTCGGTCTCCATCATTCGCCGGGACCTGACCGCGGTGTACCGCAATGAGCGCACCCTGGACGGAACCTGGGCACGGCCGCCCCTGGGCGGAGACGCCCTGGAGGCTGCGCAGCAGCTCCCCTACACATCGGCGGAAGCCGGCCAGTTCCTCGCCACGCTTCAGCGTGTGCAGGGCGAGCTGCCGCAGTACCGGTCGGATCTGGTCGAGATCGCCGCGCTTGCCTGGCCGCTGATGCCAGCTCACCTACAGCCGCGTAGCCTCGCCTCCACGCTCACCTCGGCGCCGCTGCCGGTCCCCCTCCATCAGGGGCCCGGTTACTTGCCGTCCAGCTCACTGGCGCGGGCCGCGTAGCGGACCGCGATCTCGGCCACTTCCTGAGGGCCGGCGTCCTGAAGCGCCTCCCGGTCGGCGGCGCACGCCGCCAACTGCTCCTTCAGGGTCGTCAGGAGCTCGGTGTCGGGCTCGGGGGCTCGCCGTTCCTTCATGATTTGTTCCGCGTACCAGGCGCTCACATCCTGCACGAGCTGCTCGGCGGCCTCGGGGGTCACATGCTCAGACAAAGCGGGGTGTCTCCTTCGGGTATCGGGGCCATGGAGCGCCATTGTCCCTGGCCGAGACCGCGCGACCTCCGACGCGGGTTACAGCAAGGCGGCGCGAGGCAGGGGCCAGGGCACATAGGTTGATACCGTTGTTGATCTTTTTCAGGGGGTATCGTGGCGCGGGATCTGCGGATGCTGTTCGGCGTGAATGACCGGTCCGTTGCGGCCGAGGAAGCGTTCACCAACCGCCAGGCTCAGTGGCAGGCTGTCGTCGCCGCGCTCACGGACCATCTGCAGCGCATCGCCAGCCCCGCCTTCAACGTCGAGGACCTGAACAGTCCCCGGCACAACATCGTGGTCGGTCACGGCGTCGGCGGAATCGGGAAATCGACCCTGTCCCGCAAGATCGAGGCCTCGCTCAGCCACCCCGGCGGATGTCCTGCCCAGTGGGACGCGCCGACCTGGCCGCTCGAACGTATCCTCCCGGTGCGTATCGACCTCGCCCGAGCCAGCGGCATCGATTTCGAGCGTGTGGTGCTGTCGATCCGCCTGGCGGCCGCCACCTTGGGCCGGCCCATGCCCGCGTTCGATCTGGCGCTGCGCCGACACTGGGAAAGCAACCACCCCGGTGAACCACTTGAGGAATACCTGCGCCGCGGTGGCCTGCTGAGCCGGTTCACCAACGCGGTCAACCTCCCTCAGCAGATGCAGTCAGCACTGTCGGATGTCGCTCAGGCGCTGACCATGCCCGGCACCGTGGGCGGCGTCGTCGGCCAGCTGACCACCTCACTGGTCGGCGCGCTGCGCGAGCGCCGTCAGACCGTCCGGGCCCTGGCGGGCTGTACGCGCCTGGCCGACATCCTGGAAGCAGAACCGGACCTGGAAACCCTGAGCTTCGCCACTCACCTGCTTGCCTGGGACCTAGCCCAGCTCCCCGCCGCCCAGCGGATCGCTCCGGTGATCCTTTTCGACAGCTTCGAAGAGGTCGGTGACCGGACCCACCGGGACTTCGAACGGCTGCTGCAGCGCATCGTGTGGCTGATGCCCAACGCCATGTTCGTGATCACCGGACGCAACCGGCTGCAGTGGGCCGAGGACGACCTGCACGGGCAACTCGACTGGACCGGCCCCGACGCCTGGCCCGGCCTCGTCCCCCACGTGCCCGGCTCCCGCAGCCACAGCGGGCCCGCGGGCCGCCAGATCCTGATCGGCGACTTCTCCCCCGAGGACTGCGACGATCACCTCTCCCGTCGCCTCGCCCGCGACGGACAGCCCCTGATCGACGCCAGCCTGCGGCACGTGATCACCGCACGCTCCCATGGACTGCCCCTGTATCTGGACTTGGCCGTCATGCGGTTCTTGGAAATACGGCGCAGCGGCCGGGTGCCGCAGGCGGACGACTTCGGTGACTTCCCCGCCCTGATCTCCCGGACGGTCAGCGACCTGACCACCGACGAACGACATGTTCTTCGCTCGGTATCCCTTCTGGACGCTTTCTCGGTGTCCCTGGCCACCCGGGTAGCGGGCCTGCCCCGCGATGCGGCGGCACTGCGGCTCGCCGAGCGCCCCTTCATCCGCGAGGACCCGACAGGGCTGTGGCCCTTCCATCTCCACCAGGTGGTCCGCTCCGCGATCCGCAACGCTGCAGACGGCACCGACGACCGCTGGTCGCAGCAGGACTGGCAGCGTGCGGCGACACGCGCCCTGACCGTGCTGGGCCACGAGTGGAGCGATGGGCCGCGGCGCGACCGCGCCGTGCTGATCGGCTGCCTGCGCCAGGGACTGAGCCTGGCCAGAGACTTCAGCCTCGACCTGGAATGGCTCATCGAGGCCGCCTTCAGCTACATCGGCGACTCCGTGTGGGAGCCGCTCGCCCCGCCCGCCCACGACCACGAAACCGCCGCGCTGCGGACACCGGCCGACGCGCTGGTAGAGACCCTCAGCACCCTGGCCCGCCGTCAACACGAACACCGCGCACACACCGTCACCCGGCTCACCACTGTCGTCAACTCCAACCTGTTGCCCACCGAGCTGCACGACATGGCCGTGTACTACCGGGCCAAAGCCCTGCGGGACATCGGTCGCAGTCAGGAATCGCGCCGCGGCTACCAGCAGGTCGTCGACGGCGGTGGCCGCCTCGCCCAGGCCGCCCGGCGCGGCCTCGCTCAGGCAGCTCGTCTCGCCGGGGACTTCCCCACCACGCACGCCGCTGCGCAGACACTTGGCTGGGAAGGCCGCCATCAGCGGGTCCTGGGCGACCTGTGGTGGGTACAGGGAGAGCCGGCCCGAGCGGCCGCCGCCTACCTGGCCGGGCGCCTCGAAGCCGAACAGCACGCGAAATCCGGCGAAGCCGCACACTGCCAGGCCCTGCGCGCCCTCTCCACCGCCTTCCTCGACCCCCACCAGGCCGACGACGAGCTCGAACTGGCCGAGCAACTCCTCGCAGGCCTGAACCTGCGCGCCACCGGCATCAACGCGGCCATCGCCGCCCTCCTCCGCGACGCCGGCCACCCCACACTCGATGACCGCCTCCGCGCCCTGCGTACCGAGCTCGACGACGCGGGCCTCACCTCCATGGCACCCACCCTCGAGCTGGCCGCCGCCTTCCACCAGGCCGTCCTGGACGACAGGGAAGCACTCACCAGCACCATCTCCCGCCTATGCGACCTGACCCGGGGCGGAGACTTCGCCTACTACACCGACATCGCATACTTCATGGCCGACCTGCCACTGGAGAATCCGTCACCAGCACAGTGGCTCGAGGGCCAGCACGCCACCCGCGAGCGGTGGCGGACCCTCGTCACCGCACGACGCGCTCACATAGAGGGAAACTGGTGATCTAGCGGCGGGGCAGGCCACGACGCGGCCGCGGCCTGCCCGGGGTGCGCCGGTTGCTGCTCGTGCAGCTGCTCCAGCCGGACGGAACGGGCGGACGTACCGCCGCAGGATCGACTCCTGGATGAACTTCTCCGGCTGCCCCATTGCCCCCGTCCCCAGCACGTGTCCCAGTGCCAGGCACAGTACGGCCTCCTCGATCTCCGCCAACCCCTGCGTAGTGCTGTAGCTCTCGTCCAGGCGCGGCTTTCGATCCTCGAACCGCTGCAGATAGCGGGTCTTCCGTCGGTCGGCCTGGACATCGAGGCGGCGGCGCAGTACCTCGTCGACGATCGCGTCTGAGGCGTCCTGGGGCTCGGCAAAGTCGCCGAAGGTGCCGGGGGGGAGCTGACATCCATGCCCTCGTCAACGAGCTGCAGTTCAGAAAGGTCAGTGGGCCGTACGGATGCCCTGGAAGCCTGGCCCGAGGCCGCGCCGCTTCGGCCGCCGGCGCGCAGCGGCCACCGTCGCCGCAGCGGCAGGTTCGGGGAGCTGGTCATCCATGGCGATGCCCAGGTGCCGGCGGGCGCTGCTGGTCGCGGCCGCCACGGCGGCAAGGGCCTGCGCAAGCTCCGGCCCGGCGTCGCCCAGGGCCTCTGTGAGGATGTCGATGGCGTCGAGGACGTCCTCGACGGCCGCCGTGCTCCAGCCACCCGGACCTGTGACGTCCGCGAGGTGGCAGGCGGTCTCCGCTACCCGCTCGGCGTGCTGCTCGACCCGGGCGCGGCCCGCCCCCACGACTCCATCGACCGTCCCGTTGATGCACTCGCCGAAGTTCTCGCCGCCGAGTGTCACACGGCGGCGCACCCCAGGTTGTAGACCGGGGCGCTATTTCCCGTACGATCGAGTTGCGCGGATGACACGTAAAACTTGACGCAGAGGGCCCCTTTCCCGGGTCGCACCCCAGGTCCAGGGCCCTCCGTCCGCGACACAGCCAGTGAGCCCGGTCGCCTTCTACCCGACCGGGCTTACTGCTGCCCTTCGGTCGCTGCGACCCGCTCACCGCTCCTCACCGGGAGAGGTGCTGCACCACGAGGTTGGCGACTCCCGCGAGTAACGGCGACCAGTCGACCAAGAGTTGACCGATGAGCCTGCGCCGCTCCCGGCGCCGCTCGGCGGCGTCCTGCTCGTCCTGCTCGTCACCGTTGTCGACGGGCGTCTTGCCTTCCATGTGCGCCTCCGCGGCGTCCGAGGTAGCCCGGCTGGGCTGCCGGGCCTTCACCGGATGGTGAAGCGTTGGACAGACACCACGAAGGAACGCCCCAAGCATAGATGGGGCTCTGACAGTAGAAGACACGGAGGACCACGACTTGTTCGAGTGCGCGACTACATGAGTGGTGGTCAAAAGGGGCCTCTAGCTGCGAAGAAGCCGACATACAACCCGTTCAACAAGCCGGGCACGGAGGGCCGCCTACCACCACATGTGGTGTCCCACCGGCCCCAGCAAACAGGTCAACGACCGCGTTATAGATACCGTCAGTCGTCCATGGTGCTTTCGTGCAGGCGTCGGGTCAGATCGTCTGCCCAGTCTCGAGCCCAGTCCCGCAGGGTGGCTGTGTCCGCCTCGGTGAGGCCGTAGGCGATGAACTCGTCGTCCTCGTACCACTCCGCGCCCGCCAGGCGGGCTTGGAGGTCCTCGAGGCAGAACTCGTCCCGTGCGTGGCGACGACCGAGTGTTTCGAGGTCGGCTGTGGTGTGGTGGTGGGAGGCGGCGTGGACGTCGATGAGGTCGCGGACGGCTCCGCGGTCGGCCAGGGCCCGGACCTTGGTGCCGATGACGTCGTCCAGGGCGAGGACGGGGCCGTATTCGGTGGCGGTGGGCGGGCGCCAGAAAACCTCTTTGAGGATGTCGACTTCGCACTCTTCACCGCTGGTCGGGTCGGTGACGATGAGACGCCCTGAGAGCGGGTCCACGCCGATCTCTCTGACCTGCCAGCCGCGGTCGGTCAGCCCGGCGGTGAGGGCGTGGGTGATGTCCGCCATGGGGGCAGGGTTCTCCGTGGCGACGTCGAGGTCCTGGCTGAGCCGGTCGACCAGGCCGTGCGCCTGGACGGCGTACCCGCCGGTGATGACCAGCGGGTAGGGGGTGCCGATGGCCAGGACGTCGGTGAGGAGCCGGCGGTGAAGGGGGCTGAGGTTCACGCCGCGGCTGCCGGGCGGGCCGAAGCCAGCTCGGGGAACGCCGCTTCCCACACGTCTCGGATGGCGCGGCTGATCAGCGTGCGCAGGACCGGCCACTGGTCGACCAGAAGGGCTTGATTGAGTAGGCCGATCAGGTCGTCGTGCTGTCCTTCGGCCAGCACGGTGCGGTACATGCTCATCCGCGACCGCGGCCGATCCAGATCAAACTGTGTCAGCCCTGACCAGGCTACGTGGAGCGGCAGCTGGACCGTGCCGTGCGCCGGGCCAGCCAGCCCGTCGAGCGAGTCTGGCAACCTGCGGGCGTAGCGCTCCCGCAGCACCTCGGCAGCGGACGGCGACGGCTCGGCGACAGGCAGGGCGGACATGGGACCAGTATGGCGCAGTTCGCCAGTGGGAAGGCAGCTCGCTGTCATGGCGACGTCCCGTGGGTCCAGTGCCTACGGCGGATCGCCGCCGGTGTCGCAAGCCGCGGGTTGGCATGACCGGTTCTCCGGGTGTTGCACCGGCCCGGAATAGGGGAACCCGGTGTCCACCCGACAGAACACTTGGCTTCGGCTTCCCGCACAACGCGTAGCGGTCTGCCAGCGGAGCCAGCAGACCGCTACGCAAGGTCGGGCTGGATCGCATTTCCTCGTGCTGGAGGCGCGAATGCTCGATGAAGACAGCGCTTCGACAGCGATCCAGGGGGTCGATCCGCAGGTCAGTTCCGAATGATGCCATCGGCGTCAGGGGTCTTCCCCCTGGCCCTCGTGTAGAACCACTCGATGAGGTGGGTTCCGAAAAGCATCGCGGCGAAGTCAGGATCCTCATCCGCACTCAGGTCAGGCATAACCCTCTGGCTGCGGATGAAGGTGATCCCGGGACAGCTGACCATGGAAAACGACACGGTTGCCCAGACACCGTCCTCGCGGCTAGCGAAGTCAAATTCACGCAAGGTGCCACGATCTTCTTCCGTGGCGAACTGGCTGCGCATGCTGGCTTCTGCGGATCGCTGGAATTGTGCGAGCCATTCGTCCGGGCTCAGCCCGCCGTGTGTCGTAAGTTCCACTGGTAAACCCCTAAACCCTGGACCACTCATTCCTTGAATGCAGTGATTATGCCCCTAGGTCGGCCGTCGTGAGAATCGCTGTACACCTTTTCAGAGAAGACCACCCTGAACATCACGCCCTTGGCCAGGCGCCACCTGACGACGCGCTTGCTGGGATCATGGTGGTCAGGCTTGGGGACCCGTTGTCGAGGGTCTCATCTATCCAGCCGTACAGGGAACTATCGGGCTGCGGATGATCTTCCTGGATGTGCTTGTACCCCCACGTCCCGGTCCCTTGTCGAAGGGGCACGTCCGAGCCGTCCTTCGCGAAGAAAGTGGTGCGTACCATCCATTTGCCCGTGGGCCCTTGTACCGACGCCACCGAATGAACGCCGGCCTTCGGTATTTCGGCACCCTTTGATGGTACCGCCGACATGCCAAGAATGCCTAAGGCTGCTGCGGTGGCCCCTACGAGGAGTCGTCGCGCGATCTTCATGATCACTCTTCCGTAGTCGTGATGACTTTCTGGCACACGCAAGTGAAACATGTGACTCCTGAGGCGCGAGAGCCCGGAATAAGGCACGCCGATACTTTCTGTTTACACAAACTGATTTATGAAGTCATTACTCCAGTTGTAGATCGTGATCTTCATATCTGGTTCACGGCCTACCGGCGGCAAGGAATGACTAATGACCGGGCCCGGTGGCGGCATCACCCGGGGACCAGTGGAGCCGTTGGGCTGCATCGCACAGAGCACGGGTCGAACGACAAGCGTCGTAAAAAACAGTTGCTGGATCTCGCTGTTGGTGAGTGGGACCGGCCTTCCGGGGCGGGGTGGCCTCGTCGACGCGGACGACGGGAAGGGAGTGTGAGTGAGCATGGCCAAGGCGACTCTGAGACCAGGTTCCATTCGTGCGGTGCGCTCGTCGCCGCCGGGCCAAGGAACTTGGCGGGCTCCATGTCAGCAGCCCTCTGGAGTTCGATGAGTCTGTCCAATGTCCCGTACCAGATCACAAGACGGCTGCGTCAAGTGACCTTCAGGTGGTCGCCGCTACTACTGGCCGGATGAACCTGAAGGCATTACTCGTCGTCGGTGCCGCCGCGGCGGCCCTCGTCCTCCCTGCTGTGCCCGCTGCGGCGGAACCCGGCGACACCGTGACGACGACACTCACACAGGCCATCGCCGACCTCCCAGTGGCGGCCGAGTCCCGCGACGGGTACGAACGCGACAAATTCCGGCACTGGGTGGACGCGGACCGGGACGGTTGCAACACACGCACGGAAGTGCTGTTGGAGGAAGCGACCCTGCCGCCGACGGTTGGCCCGAGGTGCAGCATCTCCGGCGGCGTGTGGCACAGCTACTACGACGACACCGACCAGACGGCGGCCCGCGCCCTGGACATCGACCACATGGTTCCCCTGGCCGAAAGCTGGGACTCAGGCGCCTCGGCCTGGTCGCCGGCCGAGCGGCAGGCGTACGCCAACGACCTGGAGGACTCACGGGCTCTGGTTGCCGTGACTGCGCGGGAGAACCGCAGCAAGGCGGACCAGGATCCGGCCGAATGGCTGCCGTCAGACGGTGGAGCGGTGTGCCGGTATGTGACCGAGTGGACGGCGGTCAAGACGCGCTGGGCACTGACGGCAGACCCGGCGGAGGTCGACGCCCTGGAGCGGCTGGCAGGCGACTGCCCGAACGCGGAGATCACAGTCGTGCTGGCCCGCTGACTCCCTGCGGTCAGGTCGCCTCCGTCTGAGCAGAGGTGGCCTGACCGCGGGAAGGACCGCGATCTCTCGGCTCGGATCGCCCGGCGGGTTGGGCGTCGTCAGGACGCAGTTCGCTTCCTGACAGCCTTCTTTTCCGGTGACTTCCTTGCGGTCTTCGTGCCTGCTGCCTTCTTCTTGGGCGGCATCTCGTGTACCTCTCCCCCACCGGCCGGCTCGCCACGGGCTTCCTTCGCGGCGCGCACACTGTCCTGGAGCACAGCCATCAGATCCACGACCCGGCCCCTGGGTTCGGCGGACGCTTCCGTCTCGGGTGGCTCACGGCCCTCGGTCTTGGCTTGGATGACCGCTTCGATGGCTTCCCGGTACTCGTCACGGTACTGGCTGAGATCAGTGCCCCCGATGGCATCCATGAGAGCAAGAGCCTCGTCGACCTCGGAGTCGGAGATCTCGACCTCGCCGGGCGCGAGCCCTGCGGCCGAGCGGACCTCGTCGTCCCAGTGGATGACCTGGAGCACGATGGCGTCGCCCACCACCCGCAGTGCCCCGAGCCGCTCGCGGTTGTGCCACGCGAACTTGGTGATGGCGACCTTGTCGCTGCGCTCCAGGGCTTCCCTCAGCAGGGTGTAGGGCTTCGCTGCGACGGCCCCGTCACCCTGGAGGTAGTAGGGGCGTCCGAAACGGATGGGGTCCAGTGCCTCCGCGGGGACGAAGGTCTGGACGTCGATCGCCCGCGCGGTCGGCAGCGGCAGCTCGTCGAGCTCGAGGTCGGTGACGGGCACGAGGTGGTCCTTACTCTCCTCGTAGGCCCGGCCGATCTCGTCCTGACTCAGGACCTTCCCATCGAGCTCGCAGACCTTGCGGTACCGGATCCGGCCGCCGTCGGCGGCGTGGATCTGCCGAAAGGACACCGAGTGGTCCTCGGTGGCAGGGAACACCTTGATCGGAATCGTCACCAGGCCGAACGAGACGGCACCGGACCACACGGGGCGCATGACAGTACCTCCACGGGCACCCCCCTGGGGCTGTCCAGCTTAGGCGAGGTGAAGCGGCTGCATCCCTGGTCCACACGCACCCCGGTAATCGAACTAGAATCGAACGGTGGGTGTGGAGGAGGAGTGGCGGTCCAAGGCCGGGCCATGGGCGCGGGCGACGCTGCCGGACGGCCAGGAGCTCGACGTCGTCGTGACCTCCCGCCACCGCTCACGCGACGGGGCCTGGTGGTACGAATGCGAGGCCATCCTCCCGGCCCGGCACGAAGCAGCCGATGGCGCGACCAAGCCGACGGGCGCGCCCACCCCGATCAGTGTCCAGGCCGAGCGGATCGCGCCGATCCCAGGTGAGGAGTACTCGACGCTGCCGACAGAGGGAGCGGTGGCGGGCCGACAGTGGGTGTTGCAGAAGATCCACCAGTACAGCGAGGACTCCCCCTCCCGGCGTCTGCACCGCCGTGACTGCTGGCAGGCCCAGGACAGCCATACCCGCATCACCACCCAGGAGGCAGTCGAACTCTGCGCGGACCGGAAGGTCATGATCTGTGACGTGTGCCGACCGGACCGCGCCCTGCGACATTGACCCGCTGCCGCTCACTGCCGTCGCCGAGCGACAGGCCAGGTGGTCCCTGACGGCCTCAGCCGGGTCCTCGACCAGGCGACGGGCTCACCCTCCTTCCCGGGCGATCATGAGAAGGACTCGGCCGTCGTCGATGTTCCTCGCCACGGGTGCCCAAGCACGGCCTGAAGGCAATGTAGGCAGATGCGCCAGGACGGTTCTGTCACCGTTCAGCCGAGGAGGCAACTCACTTCGTAGGGGTGAGCCAACCGCGCAGAACGGCCAAGGGAACCGCGATGCGCGCCGGTCCGCTAGAACTGCCTCCGCGCCCTCCTCAGCTGGGAGCTGGGGACTCCCGAGGCGGTAGCTCGACGGGCCCGAGGTTGCGGCCCAATGACCGTGCCGGTCGTTGGCCGGGGGCTGATACGGGAGTGCGGGGGCTACGGTGGCCGTCCGCGACGAAGGCGGTGAGCAGCGGGCCGTTGAGTGTGGCGGTGTGCAGGTCGGCGCCGATGTACTGGCCTACAGCACGGAGTGCCGTGTGGAGTGCGGGGGTGTGTGGGGGCTGTGCTGCGGTGAGCCGCTGCGCTTGGTCGAAGAGGAGATGGGGGCCGTCGCCGTGTGCGGTGGCCATGCCTGGTTCGAAGCGTTCCGTGGTGTGGCCGGCCTGGAGGCGTTCGATGCCGTTCATGCCGTCGCCGCCTTTGAAGACCTGGATGGTCTCGGTGGCGTGGGAGAGCCTGTGGAGAACCGCCGGTTTGAAGCCTTCCGGTTCGCGGTTCTCGTAGCAAAAAGACCAGCGGCCAAGCGCGCCGACGCGTAGCACGGTGCCGGCCGTGCCGGCGGGGAAGGCTTCGATGGCTTGGGCCGGGGTGAGGACGGTGGCTTGGGTGGGGTCGGCTCCATAGGCCGCGATGACGTCCTGGGGAGTTGCGCCGCGGGTGAAGGTGATGCAGAACGTCGGCGTTCGGGGGTCGGTGGCCCATTGCCATGCGTCGTCGTGGTCGATGCTCATCATGGCTCCATGATCGGGCCGGGCCCCGGGCGGCTGCCCGGGGCCCGGCTGGTGTGGCCGATAGTGGGTCAGTTGGTGATGGTCAGGGTGTACTTCTCCGTGTCCAGGACGCGCTGGCCGCTGGCGAACCGTCCGAGTTCACCACCGGCATCCCGGTTGTCGTCCAGCGGAACATGGCCCCTGACGCACTGCTCGGTCATCTTCACCGGCTTGTCCGTCCGAGCCTCGTAGACCTGCCACTGACCGTTTTCGAACTTGGGCAGGATGTCCGCGCACAGCGCCCCGTCCCTGCCGCCTTCGTGGGTGGCGGCGAAGGGGAATTCGTCGCAGGAGTCATTGGGCACATGGTCGGGCATCGGGACGAACGGGTCGCTGCTGCGGTCTCCGCAGGTCTTCCTCCGGTGCGGCTCGCTGTCGCCGGCCATCCGGCGCAGCGGCGTCCGGTACCCCCAGCCATCGGGGAGGTTCTGCTGGGCCCACAGATAGGTTGCGGCGGCCGCGCCGTACCTGCTGAGCGACAGCACAAGGTTGGGCCGGACGTCGGCGTGGACGCAGCCGGGGCTTCCGGTGATCTGGTTGTCGCAGCGGATCTTGCGCGGGTTGTCCCAGTTGACGTTCGGTTGGACGGGGATGGCGCCGGGCATGGTGACGTTCATGTGGTACTTCGTGGTCAGGAAGTCCTTGCGGCCTGACGGCGGGGTGGCCCCATAGGTGACCTTACCCTTGGCGATCTCCCCCAGCGTGAGGGTCTTTGCTCCGCTCCAGGGTGACTTCTTCCTCATGCTGCAGGCCGAGGTGCACTTCGCGTCGAACGCGACGTTGAGCTTCCTGACCTGCCCGGTGACCTTGTCCAGCTTCACCGAGATGTTCTCGTTCCAGGTCCCCGACGAGGCGCTGAGCTTCATCGAGGTGTTGACCTTCATCCGGCCGGTGCCCAGGGTCCTGCCTCGGCGGTCCTTGAGCTTGAACGTGGTCTCCATGTCCTTCATGCACGAGCTCAGACGCTGGTACGTCCAGTAGCCGGGACGGTTGGTCCTGCACGACGCCGTTGGCGGATCCACCAGGGCAGCGGTTGTGGTGGACCGCACGATCTTCGTACAGGTCTCCGCGACCCCCTGCGCGCGCAGAGACGAGGAGGCCGGGGTGGGCGTGCACCGCTCACCAGTCGCCAGCTCACCCAGGTCCACGCGCTGCACGGCAGGCTGGGGACGCTGGTCGGGCACCAGCGGTGTCCCGGTCGCCGCGGGCTTGCCCCCGACCGCGGCCTGGCCGGCTTGTGCTGGTACGGCGCCCAGGGCGAAAGCACTGGACAGACCGATCAGCACTGCGGTCACGGACCGCACACTCCGGTTCTGACCTCGTCTGAAAGATCGTAAGTACTGCAAGAGTCCCCCCTCTTGAGTGATCCATAAGGCTCAAGTGGTGATTTTATGAACCTCAAGCAATGGAACACCGCATTCCGGGAGAACTGGCTTGATCCAGTACTGTTCCGGACGGCCAGCAGGTCACAGCAAGGGCGTGCGAGCGGCGTCCGAGCCGAGGTCAGCGAGGTCTGGGCCCAGCGTTGCACGGACCTGGGCGGTGACGACGGCGGTAGTGTTGCCCCCTGTTGCCGGGTCACCGTCGACGGCATCGGGGCCGAGCCGCAGCCGGCGGCGGCCGACCGGGATGTGCTTGCGGACCTTCTCCGAGCGCCGCGGCGGTCACCTGGTTCTGGTGATCAGCCGCCAGCGAAACGACCGGATCCTCTCCCGGAAACCATCGGGTCACACTGCACAGTCCCGCAGTGGAGCCCTGCCTGTGTCCGCGGTCACCACCTTCTTCGCCTGGCGGGGCCTCTCCCTCTACCTGGTGACCACGACACAACCCGTCCGTGCGCAGAGCGTACGGACAGGCCCGCTTTCCTCTGGCCTGCCGAACCTTCGATCAGGAAGCGAGTACTACCTGATGCTGCCTATGAGGCCGCCGGGTGCGCGCGGGTCTTTGCTGACAAGAGGTCGGGGAGAATTCGGCCGCCCGCCGACCATGACGCTCGAGCAGATCCGACACGCACGCGACCTGTTGACCCGTCCGGACAACCCGTTACCTCGATCGCGAAACTGCTCGATGTCTCCCGGACGACGCTGTACAAGTACGTACCAGAACTCAAGGCGGGACGGACCTCGCTCGTGCCTGGTCCAGAAGATCAGAACCTTCCGGCCCGGGGAGCTAAGCCAGGAACATCCGCCGGTGGCAGTCGGCAGTAAGAGTCAGTGCCTGCGGTAGCGCTACGACCGTGAGGGGTCAGGCCCAGACGAGCCTGACCCCTCACGGTTAGCGGCACGCGTTGCAGCACATACCGCGAGGTTCTGCGTCAGTGCCAAGGTTGTGCACCCGTAGCTGAGAAACGCAGGGCACGGATGTCGCAGCGTGCCAAGAACCCGATGTCATCAGCCTCGCAACCCGGATCGTACGGAACAAGTTCGATCAGGACGCCGGTGCAACAAAAACTCTTACCAGTCGCCACCGACACAAGCGACTCGCTGAAACCTGCAGGTCAGGATTATTGCCTATTCTTACCGGACGTACTTTTGGCTCCGGGGACTTTGCCGTACGGAGGTACGGATGAAACAACAGGAGCGGTCCCGCCAGATCTAGTGCCAACATGCCCAAAAGGCGATTGCAGTCGCCTAGTTGGTTGTGCACCCGTAGGTCGCCTTCATGACATCAGGAGGCGGCGCTCGATCAAGGAGCCGAATGAACAAGAACCGCTGGCACCGTCCGTGTGTCATACCTGCTCAGAATCCCTCCGTCGGTCTGACCGGCACGGAGTGCGTCCTGATCATTGTGATCACCATCATCGGAGGGCTCTTGGCTCTCCAGGGCATGCCGATCGGCACCATCGCCGAGGTGCTGATCGGGGGAGGCCTCGTCGGTCACCGACTCACTCAGGGCGAAGCCCTTCCGCAGAGTGCGTGAGGGAGGAGTCGTGGGACGTCCGGAAACCTCTATCGCCACTCCAGACCTGGCACTGCGGAAGCTCGCGGAGTGGCTGCGCAAGCAGCGTAAAGACGCTCGGATCACCTACGCCGAGATGGCTGAGCGGACAGTGTTCAGCGTGGCGACACTCTCGCGGGCTACGACTGGAGAGCGGATCCCAAAATTGCCAGTCGCCGAGGCGTATGCCCGGGCGTGCGGAGCCTCTGCCAAGGAAGCTCGGCGCCTGTGGCGCGCGGCACGCTACAGCGAATACCGCCAGACGCACCCTCGGAGCAATGCAGTCCCCCTGCACCTGGTCCGTGAGCCCGCGGACATGGTCACGGCTCTGCAGCACCTGTACTACAGGGCCGGTGCGATGCCCATCGATGAGATGGAGCGTCGCGCCGGCGACCACGGAGAGCTGCCGCACACCACGCTGTTGCGGATGGTGCACGGCAAGACCATGCTGTCCAGGCGGCAGCTGGCAGCCTTTCTCAAAGTCTGCGAAGTACCGCCCACGGAGCACGCCCAGTGGACACGAGCCTGGATGCGCGCATGGCGCCATCGTGAGCTAGATCGTGGACGAGACGACTCCGACTATGCGGCGGTGGAACATCAACAGGGGTTTCGCTTGCGAGCGGAGTCCTGGCGGTCCGAATTCACGGACGTACAAGTGGTTCTCCATCGACCCCCGGCAACCGAGAAAGCGTCGGTTCCCAAGGGAGGCCTACAGGCCAGCTAGCCGAAGTCGATGTCCTGCCCCATCCGGGCTCCCCAGCTTCCTACTGGTCAGGACCAGATAGGGGGCCCGGCTGGTCGTCGTGGCCCTGTTCTCCCGAAGCTGCCACGAAGTGACAAGTAGCTCAGAGTGACCGGTCGGGGTCTTCGGCTTGGAGGATGGCGAAGTCGGCGTGGGCCGCTTCGACGGCTTCGGGGTACGCCTGGCGCGGCCAGCATCTCCAGGACCAGGCCGTGAGCGGTCAGGTGGTCGGCCAGTGCGGTGAGCTCGGCGGCGTCGCGACCGAGGCGCTTTATCTCGTAGACGGTGAACAGCACCCGGCAGTGCGGGGCGTGGGCCTTGATCTCGCGGGCGAGGGTGAGAGCTGCCTCGAACCGGGGGCGGACGCGGACCCGGCTGCTGATCTTCTCGGAGAAGATCTTGTCGCGGGGGATGCCGTGCGCGCTGAGCGCGTCCAGTTGCGACTGGAGTTCCTGGGTCAGGTGGCTGCACCGCGCATACCCGATGCGGATGTCCGCGCCCGAGGTGTCCGGCTCGGGCGCGGCAGGCGGCGGGGTACCGGGCCGCCAGGGCCGGCCGGGACCGCGGTCGGCCGGGATCGGCACCCGCAGCAGCTTGGCGAGTCGGGGCACCTTCTTGAAGCGGCCGGTGTGGTAGATCCCGGCGACGGCGCCCGAACGGGATCGTCAGGGCGAACCGGGCTGGACACCACAACGCGGGCAGTCGTGGCGCTCGACGTCGGCGGCGCTTCCGGAGGCGGCCTGAGGGTCCGTCACGCCCGAAATCCTTTCACAAACGTTTCCCGGAACAGAGGTCCGTCACAGCTTGCGTGAGAACAGGTTCTGGGAACCGATCGGGCCTCCGGGCCGGTTCCGGCGATCCTTTCCGATCTTCCTCCGGGAAAGGATCGTTTCTGACATCTGCGCTGCGTGCGGTCATGGCCTTCGCCCGGTCCGACGAGAAGTCCTGATCGACTTTCGGCCGTCCGTCCGAATCGGGCGGCCTCGATCGCGAGACGACGAGCCGACGTGCTCTTCGCGATACTCCGCGACGGCACCTTCTACGAACCCCAACCCGCCCCCACGGGTTGACGAAACCCATAGGGTCCCCCGAACACCCCGTCTGCCAGACCGTCGCCGCCGCTGCGCTCCCCCGTGCTCATGCCTATTCCTCCGGCGGTGTGGGCTGCTGTTCGGCACCCTCGAACAGGTAGGCGTAGAGCGCCTGAAGATAGGCCCGCAGGCTCTTCACGTCCGGAAATTCGATGTTGGTCAGCCGCTCATATTCCGACGGACCGAACGATTCGTCCTGAAGCGCATGCTGGAGGCCTTCACGAACTGCCCCCACATAGGATTCGTTGAACGACATCAACGTGCGCCGGAGGTAGCCGCTCGTGTCGTATCCCTGCTCGAAATCCAGGTATGTACTGAGGAAACCCTCGAAGCGCTTGTCCATACATCTGCTCCTCTACGGATGACGTCCTCTTACCGGGTTGGCGAACATGGTGTGGAGCACCTTTCCGCCCTCCGGACTCTCGTGATACACCGGCTTGATGGTCCCACCCTCGAAGTCGACCGGCTTGAACTGGGTCGGATCCGCCGGATCCCGATAGAAGCCGGTGAAGTTCGCTTCAGCGCCCGGTCCCAGTACGTCTTCGATCGGAGTCTCGACCGCGTTCTCTCCCGTACGCTCCATCTCGGCCCGGAAGTAGGCGTCCGCCCGCACCATGTCCTCCGGATTGTCGAAGCGGGTGGCGTACGCGCCGACGCGGTGCGCACCGTTGGTCACCGCGTCGGTCGTCTCGCCGTTCAGCGGGTCCACGTTGTTCTGCGACTTGAGCAGGCCGGGGTAGAAGGAACCGGGGCCGTATTCCTTGGGGTTCCCGTTCTCATCGGGGACGACCTCGCCCAGCCGCGCCTGCAAGGCCTCGTCCGAGACATCGAGGTGACGGCCCGGCGCATGTCCTTCACTCCTCAGTTCCGCCATCCGGGCATCAACCTGCTCGGACGACAGCGTGTCCGCCTCCGGCTGCCGGGCAGGGTCGTCGGAAACCTCCTCCGCACCGTCCGCGGCGGTGTCCCCCTCGGCCCGAGGACGGTCGGAACCCTCCACTGCGGCAGTCGCATTGCCGGAGTGCGCGTTGAGAGAAGCGGTCTCGGCGCGCTCTTCGAGGTGATCCACGGCGCCTTCGACCAGGGCCACGCCGGCTCCGGCCAGGGCTGCTCCGATCTTAACCGTGCCTTCGCCCACGGTACCTATGGTTTGGGCGAGTTCGGTACCGGGGTCCGGCTCGCCACCGGTCTCCGCGGCCTGTTGGTCGGGCGGAGTGTTGGTGCCCGTCGGGTCGTCGGGTGAGGGCCCGGAGTCGGGCGGAGGCGTCGCCTGCCCAACCGTGTCCTGAACCGCGTCGGGCTCGGCCTCGGAGCGCTGCTCCGGTTCCGGGTCGGGTCGGAGCTCGCGTTCGCGTTGCCCTTCAGGCTCGGGGTCCTGTTCCGCAACGGGCTCCGACTCGGCTTCGGACTCCGGGCCCGCGTCATGGTCCCGGTCGTGGTCGGGCACCGGCTTCGATTCCGGTTCCGGTTCCGGTTCGGACTCGGGTTCGCGCTCCGCTTCTGGCTCAGGTTCGCGCTCCGGTTCCGGGTCAGCCTCCGGCTCGGGCTCGCGCTTTGGTTCCGCCTCGGGCTCCGGCTCCCGTTCCTGCTCGGGCTGCTTCTCGGGCTCCGGTTCCGGTTCGGGCTCAGGCTCCGGTTCGGGCTCAGGCTCAGGCTCAGGCTCCGGTTCGGGCTCGGGCTCGGGCTCGGGTTCTGACTCCTGTTTCTGGGGCTCCGGCTGTTCCGGGGTTTGCTGCTCGGGAGCCGGCTCTTCCGGTGGGGTGTCGGTCGGCTTCGGGGAGGGGGTTTCGGGCTGTTGGGGGGTGGGCTCGTGCGTTTCGGGCGTGGCCGGGTCCCGGGGGGTCCCGGGCGTGGTGGGTTCCTGGTCGGCAGCCGGCGGCTGCGCTTCGGACGGGTTCCCGGGCTCGGCCTCCTGCGGTGCGTCCATCGGCGGCGGGTCCGGGACGTGGTCGCCGTCCAACGGCTGTTCGGCGGCGTGCGCGACGGGGGCCGTATCCGTATCCGTATCCGAGTCTGTGTTCGTGTCCGTTGCCGCTTTGGCGTCCGCCGCCCCCGCCTCCTCCTTCGGTTCGTCGCCGTCCCGGGGCGCGTCCGTCGGCGGCTCCGGGGGCGGAGGGGGCGGGGGCGGGGCGTCGGTCGTGCCGCCGATCTCGCTCATGGACGGGTCCCCTTCTCTCGGGCGCATTCCAGCGCCACCCGTACCGCCGTCTCCGCCACCACCGCGCGCAGCCGCGACCCCGCCTCGCAGGCCATCGCGAAGGCCCGCGTGACGTGTTCCTCCGTCGTACCGCCCGTCACCGCCG
>NZ_JANCLX010000061.1 GCF_024295805.1 Streptomyces cucumeris | reverse complement strand
GCTGCACCACATCCACCCGGCCCAACCCCGACCCCGAACGAAGCACCTCACCCAACGACCACTCCACATAAGGCGCCAACGCCACCTCACACTCCGCGATCCCCCTCGCGAACTCCGCGCTCTGATCGAGCAGTTCAGCCGCCATTCCGGCCCACTGCGAGCCCTGCCCCGGGAAGACGAACACGGTTCCGCCGGACACCGCACCACGGCCGGTCACCACCACCGGCGACGGCACACCGCCGCTCAGCGCCTCGACACCGCCGAAGAGCCCCGCACGGTCCCCGACCACCACCGCACGGTGCTCCAGCCGGGACCGGGTGGTGGCGAGGGACAGACCGATGTCGTCGGCCCGGATGTCCTCGGCGCACAGCGCCAGCAGCCGGGTGGCCTGGTCGCGCAGCGCTTCAGGGGTCTTGGCGGACAACAGCCAGGGCACGGGACCACGGCCGTCCTGAGCGGGGCGCATGGCGGCCGGTGGCTCGACCGGTTGTTCCAGGATCACATGGGCATTGGTGCCGCTGACACCGAAGGACGACACCCCCGCCCGGCGGGGCCCGCCGGACACCTTCCAGGGCTGAGCATCCGCCAGCAGCCGTACGTCACCCTTCGACCAGTCCACCTCCGGGGTGGGCCGGTCGACGTGGAGCGTTCGGGGCAGCAGCCCGTGGCGCATGGCCAGCACCATCTTGATGACTCCGCCGACACCTGCCGCGGCGGAGGTGTGGCCGATGTTGGACTTCAGCGAGCCCAGCCACAACGGCCGGTCCTCCGCCCGCTCCTGACCATAGGCAGCCAGCAGTGCCCCCGCCTCGATCGGATCACCCAGCGTCGTACCCGTGCCATGGGCCTCCACCGCGTCCACGTCCTGCGCCGCCAACCCCGCGTCGGACAGGGCCGCGCGGATGACGCGCTCCTGGGAAGGGCCATGGGGTGCGGTCAGGCCATTGCTGGCACCGTCCTGGTTGACGGCCGAACCCCGCACCACCGCCAGCACCGGATGACCGTGCCGGCGCGCATCGGACAGCCGCTCCAGCAGCAGGATCCCCGCGCCCTCGCCGAACCCGGTGCCGTCCGCGGCGGCCGCGAAGGACTTGCAGCGGCCATCCGCGGCCAGCCCGCCCTGACGCCCGAACTCGACGAAGAGTTCCGGGCTCGACATGACGGTGACACCGCCCGCCAGGGCGAGCGCGCACTCACCCCGGCGCAGTGACTGCACGGCCGTGTGCAGGGCCACCAGTGAGGAGGAACAGGCGGTGTCGATGGTGAGTGCGGGGCCCTCGAAGCCGAAGGTGTAGGCGATACGGCCGGAGACGACGCTGCCGGAGTTACCGGTGCCCAGGAAGCCTTCGACGTCGTCGGGGATGTGCGGCAGCAGCCGGACGGCGTAGTCCTGCTGCATCAGACCGATGAACACCCCGGCGGCGGTGCCCCGGAGGGTGGCCGGGTCGATTCCGGCGCGTTCGAGGGTCTCCCAGGTGATCTCCAGCAGCAGCCGCTGCTGCGGATCCATCGCGAGGGCCTCACGCGGCGAGATGCCGAAGAAGTCGGGGTCGAAGTCTCCGGCACCGGAGAGGAAACCCCCCTCCTTGACGGGTGAGTTGGCGGCCCGGGTGGGGTCGAGGGCGCTGAAGGCGTCGAGGTCCCAGCCGCGGTCGGTGGGGAAGTCGCCGATGGCGTCGGCGCCGGAGGCGAGCAGCCGCCACAGATCCTCGGGGGCGCGTACCCCGCCGGGGAAGCGGCAGCCCATGGCCACGATGGCGATGGGATCGGCGGTGTGGACGGGGGCGGTGCCGCGGGGTGCGACGGCGGGCGCCGCCGCCACCGTGGTGAGCCGGTCGCGCAGATGGGTGGCCAGCGCCTCCGGCGAGGGGTGGTCGAAGACCAGCGTGGCGGGGAGGCGCAGTCCGGTGGCGCCGGTGAGCCGGTTGCGCAGTTCGACGGAGGCCAGCGAGTCGAAGCCGAGGTCGCGGAAGGCCCGGTGGGGTTCGACGGTGTCGCCGGGTCCATGGCCGAGGACACCTGCCACCTGGGCGCAGACCAGCCGGACCAGGGTGCGCAGCCGCTCGGACTCCGGGAGGGCGGCGAGCCGGTCCGCCAGCGGGAGTTGTCCGGCCGGTGCGGACGTGGTCCCCGCGGTGGCGCGGCGGGATGCCGGGACCAGTGCGCCGAGCAGCGGCGGTACGGGATCGTCGGCGGCGCGGGCGCGCAGGGCCCGGAGGTCGAGCCGCATCGGGACGAGGGCAGGGGCGTCGATGGTGAGGGCGGTCTCGAACAGGGCGAGCCCCTGCTCGGTGGTCAGCGGTGGCATCCCGGAGCGGGCCAGCCGGCGGACGTCGCCGTCGTCGAGATGGCCGGTCAGCGCGGAGCGCTGTTCCCACATCGTCCAGGCCAGGGACTGGGCGGGCAGACCCCGTGCGTGGCGGGCCTGGGCCAGGGTGTCCAGGAAGGCGTTGGCGGCGGCGTAGTTGCCCTGTCCGGCGCCGCCGAAGGTGCCCGCCGCGGAGGAGAACAGGACGAAGGCCGACAGGTCCATGTCCTGGGTGAGGTGGTGCAGATGGAGAGCGGTGTCGGCCTTGGGCCGCAGGACGGTGTCGAGGTGGCCGGGGGTCAGGGAGGAGAGCACCCCGTCGTCGAGGGCTCCGGCGGTGTGCACCACCGCCGTGAGGGGGTGTCCGGCGGGGATGTCGTCCAGCAGGGTGGCGAGCGCGGCGCGGTCGCCGGTGTCGCACGCGGTGACGGTGACCTCGGCGCCTTGCGCCGTCAGTTCGTCCGAGAGGGCGGCGGCACCCGGGGCGCTGGGACCGGAGCGGCTCACCAGCAGCAGGTGGCACACCCCGTGACGGCTCACCAGATGGCGGGCGATCCGCGAGCCGAGGAGCCCGGTCCCTCCGGTGATGAGGACCGTGCCGGAGGGGTCGAGGGTGACGGGTGCCGGTTCGGTGACCGGGACTTTGGCGAGGCGGGGTACGCGTACGGTGTGGCCGCGGACGGCGAGCTGGTGCTCATCGGAGCCGAGGGCGGCGGCCAGGGCCGGGACGCCCGAGCCGTCCGGATCGGTTTGGCTGTCCGGGTCGAGGTCCACCAGGGTGAAGCGGCCGGGGTGTTCGGACTGTGCGGAGCGCACCAGGCCCCATACCGCGCCGAGGGCCGGATCGGGCTCCTCGCCGGGGACCGCGGCCACGGCGCCGCGCGTGGCGAGGACGAGGCGGGTGGCGGCGAGGCGTTCGTCGTCGAGCCAGGTCTGGAGGACGCGCAGCGCCCGGTGTACCGCGGTGTGCGGGTGGTGCGGCTCCCCCGGACCGCTGTCCGGGTCCGTTCGCAGGGGCAGGAGGGCAAGGTCGGGGGCCGGTGCTCCGGCGTCCAGCGCGGCGCTGAGTCCGCCGGTGTCCGCGTAGCGGGGCGCGGTGGCTCCGGCGGCGGTGAGGACGGTGGCGAGCGCGTCCTCATCGGGGCCGAGCACCGCCCACACCGCACCGGAGGGCACCGCCGGGCAGTCGAGGGACGTCCACGCGACCTGGAAGAGCGAGTCGTGGTGGCCGCGCGGCGTGACCGCGCCCGCTGAGGGGGCCGGGCGCAGGGTCAGGACGTCGACGGAGGCGACGGGTCGGCCGGTCTCATCGGCGGCGTCCAGGGCAAGAGTGACGGGTCCGGTCGGGGTGAGCCGGACACGTACGGCGGTGGCGCCCGGGGTGTGCACCGTGGCACCGGTCCAGGCGAACGGCATCCGCCCGCCCTGATGCTCCCCCGACTCCGGGGCGAGCCCGGTGGCGTGCAGGGCCGCGTCGAGCAGCGCGGGGTGCAGGGCGAAGTGGCCCGCGTCCGGGCGCTGTCCGGAGGGCAGGGCGGCTTCCGCGTAGAGGGTGTCGCCCAGGCGCCACACGGCGGTCAGGCCCTGGAAGGCGGGGCCGTAGCGGAAACCGCCGTCGGCGTAGCGCTCGTACATGCCGTCGAGGGCCACGGGTGTGGCGCCGGGCGGCGGCCAGGCCGTCAGATCGGGTGCCGGGGGCGCCTCCGGCGGTGCAGGGGCGATCAGCCCGGTGGCATGCCGGGTCCACTCGCCGTCCGCGTCGGGCCCATCGGCCTCGTCGAGCCGGGAGTGCAGGGTGACCCGGCGGGTGCCGTCGGCGCCGGGTGCCGCGACGGACAGCCGTAGCGCCAGGGCACCGAGCGGCGGCAGCACCAGCGGTGTTTCGAGGGTGAGGTCCTCCACACGGGCACAGCCGGTGCGGCCCGCCGCCAGAACGGCGAGTTCGAGGAAGGCGGTGGCGGGCAGGAGGGCGCTGCCGTGCACGGCGTGGTCGGCGAGCCAAGGGTGGGTGCTCAGCGACAGCCGTCCGGTGAAGAGCAGTCCGTCGCTGTCGGCCAGGGTGACGACGGCGCCGAGCAGCGGGTGGCGGGAGGGCAGCAGTCCGATCGACGCCGGGTCGTGCGCGGTGCCGGTGTTCTCCAGCCAGTAGCGCTGCCGTTGGAAGGGGTACGTGGGCAGCTCGACCCGGCGGGGGCGGGGCTCGCCGAAGACCGCGTCCCAGTCGACGGCCACACCGCGGATGTGCAACCGCGCGAGGGACGCCATGAAGCGCCCGGGGCCGCCGTCGTCACGGCGCAGCGTCCCGGTGGCCAGCGCATCGGTGCCGGTGGCGTCGATGGTGTCCTCGAGCCCTGCGGTCAGTACGGGATGCGGGCTGACCTCGAGCAGCACCCGGTGGCCGTCGGCGAGCAGGGCCCGGGTGGCCTCCTCGAACCGTACGGTGGTGCGCAGGTTCTGGTACCAGTAGGCGGCGTTCAGGGTGCTGGTGTCGAGCGGGCCGCCGGTGACGGTGGAGTAGAACGGGACCTCGGCGGCCTGGGGCGTGATGTCCGCGAGTGCCGTGAGCAGTTCATCGCGGATCGCCTCGACCTGCGGGCCGTGGGAGGCGTAGTCGACGGGGATGGTCCGGGTGCGGACGCCGTCCGCGTCGAGCGCGGCGAGGAGTTCCCCGAGCGCCCCGGGGTCGCCGGACACGGTGACGGCCGCGGGTCCGTTCACGGCGGCGACGGCGAGTGCGTCGCCCCAGGGGGCGATGTGCTCGCGCAGCCGTTCCGCGGGCAGCGCCACCGAGGCCATCGCGCCGTGCCCGGCCAGTGCTCGCAGCGCCTTGGCGCGGAGAGCCACGACGGTGGCGGCGTCCTCCAGGGTGAGGGCACCGGCGACACACGCGGCGGCGATCTCGCCCTGGCTGTGGCCGACCACGGCGTCGGGTCCCACCCCGTAGGAGCGCCACAGCGCGGCGAGCGAGACCATCACCGCGAACAGGGCGGGCTGGACGACGTCCACCCGGTCGAGTCCGGGAGCTCCCGGCACCCCACGGAGGACGTCCGGCAGGGACCAGTCGGTGTGCGGGGCCAGCGCCTCGGCGCACGCGGCCATCCGTGCGGCGAAGGCCGGTGAGGAGTCGAGGAGTTCACGGGCCATCCCGGGCCACTGACCGCCCTGGCCGGGGAAGACGAAGGCCACCGCCTCACCGGGGCGGGCCGGCCCCGGGGGCAGGTGGTCGGTGCCTTCGGCGAGCGCGGCCAGCTGGTCGTGGAGGGCGCGCGGATCGTCCGCGACCAGTGCGGCCCGGTACTCATGTGCCGCCCGGGTGGTGGCGAGGGAGTGGCCGATGTCCACCGGGTCGTGTTCCGGATGGCGTTCCAGATGCGCCAGGAGCTCGGTGGCCTGGGCCCGCAGCGCGTCGGCGGTGCGGCCGGAGACCGTCCACAGCAGCGGTCCGCGGGCGCCGTCGGAAGCGATCCCGGCGGGCGGCTCCGGCTCCGGCTCCGGCTCCTCCGGAGGGCCGGCCTGCTCCAGGACGACATGGCCGTTGGTGCCGCTGACGCCGAAGGAGGAGACGGCGGCACGCCGGGGACGGCCGGTGTCCGGCCACGGCGTGACATCGGTGACCAGCCGTAACGTACCGGCGGACCAGTCGACTTGCGAGGTCGGGCGCTGGGCGTGCAGGGACGGTGGCACCGTCCCGTACCGCATGGCCAGCACCATCTTGATGACTCCGCCGACCCCGGCCGCGGCCTGGGTGTGACCGATGTTGGACTTGAGCGAGCCGAGCAGCAGCGGCTGCTCGGCGGTGTGTTCCCGGCCGTAGGTGGCCTGGAGGGCCTGTGCCTCGATGGGGTCGCCGAGCGGGGTGCCGGTGCCGTGCGCCTCCACGACGTCGATCTCGGCGGCGGAGAGGCGGGCGCCGGCCAGCGCCTGGCGGATCACCCGCTGCTGGGAGGGGCCATGCGGGGCGGTGAGCCTGCTGCTGGCGCCGTCCTGGTTGACGGCGGAGCCGCGGACGAGGGCGAGTACCGGGTGGCCGTTGCGGCGTGCGTCGGACAGCCGCTCCAGCAGGAGCATCCCGACGCCCTCGCCCCAGCCGGTGCCGTCGGCGCCGTCCGCGAAGGACTTGCAACGGCCGTCGGAGGCCAGACCGTTCTGGCGGCTCATCTCGACGAAGGGCACGGGGGTGGACATCACCATGGCGCCGCCCGCGAGCGCGAGGGCACAGTCGTCCTGCCGCAGCGCCTGGCAGGCCAGGTGGAGCGCGACCAGCGAGGAGGAGCAGGCGGTGTCGACGGAGACCGCGGGGCCCTCGAGACCGAAGGTGTAGGCGATGCGTCCGGAGGCGACGCTGTCGGAGCTGCCGTTGCCGAGGTAGCCCTGGATGTCGTCGGGTACCTCGCGCAGCCGGACCGCGTAGTCCTGGTACATCACTCCGGCGAACACACCGGTGCGGCTGCCGCGCAGGGTGTGCGGGTCGATCCCGCCCCGCTCGAACGCCTCCCAGGTGGTCTCCAGCAGCAGCCGTTGCTGCGGGTCCATGGCGAGCGCCTCACGCGGCGAGATCCCGAAGAAGGCGGGGTCGAAGGAGGCCGCGTCGGCCAGGAATCCGCCCTCGGCGGCGTAGGTGGTCCCCGGGCGTTCCCCCGTGGGGTCGTGCAGGGCCGCCAGGTCCCAGCCGCGGTCACCGGGGAACGCGGTGATGGCGTCGGTGCCCGAGACCACCAGCCGCCACAGCTCCTCGGGGGTGCGGACACCGCCGGGGTAACGGCAGCTCATCGCGACGACGGCGATGGGTTCACGGTCCTTCGCCTCGGCCTCGGCGAGGCGCTGTTTGGCCCGGTGGAGATCGGCGGCGGTGCGCTTGAGGTAGTCCCGGAGCTTGTCGTCATTCACCGTGCATCGTCACCTTTTGTGCGCGGGGTCGAGGGGAGGGTGTCCTTCGGCGGACCGTCGGCGGTGTCACGGTGTGCCCAGTTCGTTGTCGAGGAAGTCGAAGAGTTCGTCATCGGTGGCGGAGTCCATCCGCTGTTCGACGTCGTCGCCGGGCCCGGTGTCCGGGAGCAGGCTCTTCAGGAGGCTCTGGAGCCGGTCGGCCAGGGCGGCCCGGGTGTCCTCGTCGGTGGCGCCGTCACGGAGCGCGGCCTCCAGCCGGTCGAGTCCGGCCAGCGCCGCCGGGTCCGGTGCGCCGGACACCGGGCCGAGTTCGGTGTCCAGGTGGCGGGCGACCGCTCGGGCCGTCGGGTGGTCGAACAGCAGGGTGGCGGGCAGGGCCAGACCGGTGGCGGTGCGCAGCCGGTTGCGCAGTTCCACCGCGGTCAGCGAGTCGAAACCGAGGTCCAGCAGGGGCTGTTCGGTGTCCACGGCGGCCGGGTCGGCGAAGCCGAGGACCAGGGCCGCATGGCCGCGGACCAGGTCGGTGAGGACGCGGTCGCGCTGCGGGGCGCTCAGACCGGTCAGCCGCCGCTGGAGGGCGTCGGCGCCGTCCACTGCGGTGTCCTCGCCCGAGGCGGCGCGGCGGGCGGGGGGCCGCACCAGGCCGCGCAGGAAGGCCGGGATGTCCTCGGCCGCGTTCTGTGCCGCGATGGCCCCCACATCCAGCCGCAGGGGCAGAAGCACCGGGGCGTCCAGAGCGGTGGCCGCGTCGAAGAGGGCGAGCCCCTCGTCGGGGGTGAAGGCGACGATGCCGCCGCGGGCGATACGGGCGAGGTCGGCGTCGGTCAGATGGCCGGTCATCCCGCCGGTGCCCGCCCACAGGCCCCAGGCCAGCGAGGTGGCCGCGAGACCCCGGGCGCGGCGCCGGTGGGCGAGCGCGTCCAGGAAGGCGTTGGCCGCGGCGTAGTTGGCCTGACCCATCCCGCCGAAGACACCGGCGATGGAGGAGAAGAGGATGAACGCGGACGGGTCGAGCCCCAGCTCGTCGGTCAGCTCATCCAGGTTCACCGCGGCGTCGGCCTTGGGACGCAGCACCCGATCGAGCTGCTCGGGCGTCATATCGGCGACGACACCGTCCTCGATGACACCGGCGGTGTGCACCACCCCGGTCAGCGGACGGGGCAGGGAGCCCAGCACCTTCCGCAGGGCCTGCCGGTCGGCGGCGTCGCACGCAACGATGTCCACCTCGGCCCCGAGGGAGGCCAGTTCGGCACACAGTGCGTCCGCGCCGTCGGCGGCGGGGCCGCTGCGGCTGGTGAGCACCAGATGGCGCACCCCATGGGTACGGACCAGGTGGCGGGCGGTCAGGGAGCCCAGGGCGCCGGTGCCACCGGTGATCAGCACGGTGCCGTCGGGGTCCCATGGGGTGTCACGGCCGGGTACGGACCGGGGCACCCGGGCCAGCCGGGCGGCGAGCGGCGTTCCGGCGCGCAGCGCGATCTGCGGTTCGCCGGTGGCGAGTGCGGTGGCGAGTGCGGTGTGTGAGGCCGGGTCGTCGTCGGTGTCGAGGAGGACGAAGCGGCCGGGGTTCTCGGTCTGTGCGGACCGGAGCAGGCCCCAGACCGCCGCGTGTGCCGGGTCCGGTACGTCGTCCTCGGGAGCGGTGGGCACACCGCCACGGGTCACCACGGCCAGCGTGGCGTGCTCATGGCGCGGATCGGCGAGCCAGGCCCGGACCAGGGCGAGCGTACGGACGGTGGCATCGCGGACGGCGTCGGCCGGATCGTCCGCCGTCGCCGCGCCCACGGCCGTCACGACGACGCGGGGAACGGAGGCTCCCGCGTCCACCGCCGCTCCGAGGGCATCGAGGTCCGGATACACCCCGCACGGGGTCAGGGCGGTGGTGAGCCAGCCGGGCGGATCCGCTCCCAGGAGGGCCGGGGCGTCGGACGGGAGGGGACTGGGGGCGAGGGCCGGCCACTCCAGGCGGAACATGTCCGGGTGCGTCCCGGTGCGCGCACCGCCGACCCGCTCGGCCGACACCGGCCGGAGGACGAGCGAGCGTGCGGAGGCGACCGGGGCACCGGTCGCGTCGGCCACGGCCAGGGCGACCGATTCCGGTCCGGCGGGCGTCATCCGCAGCCGCAGGACGGTGGCTCCCGACGCGTACAGCCGGACCCCGCTCCAGGAGAACGGCAGCCAGCCCTGTTCGCTGCCGTCGAGGACGCCGAACGCCAGCGAGTGCAGCACGCTGTCCAGCAGCGCCGGGTGGAGCCCGTAGTGCGCCGCGTCCGCCCGGTGCTCCTCGGGCAGCCGGGCCTCGGCGTACACCTCGTCGCCCAGGCGCCAGACGGCGCAGAGCCCCTGGAAGGCCGGACCGTAGCCGAACCCGCCGTCTGCCAGGCGCTGGTAGAGGCCGTCGATGCCGACGGGCTCCGCTCCGGCGGGCGGCCAGACGGTGAGCTCGCCGGACACCTCCGGGCCGGCCGGTCCGCCGGTGGTCAGCCTGCCCCCTGCGTGCCGGGTCCAGGGGTCGCCGGGGGCGGCGTCGGCGGGCCGGGCGTGGACCGCGAAGGCACGGCCTCCGTCACCGCCGGGCGGCTGGACGGTGAGCTGGAGGGTCACGGCGGTGTCGGCGGGCAGGGACAGCGGCGCCTCCAGGGTGAGTTCCTCCACCTCGGGGCAGCCCACCCGGTCCCCTGCGTGCACGGCCAGTTCGAGGAAGGCGGTGGCGGGGAACAGGGCGCCGCCGTACACCGCGTGGTCGGCCAGCCAGGGCTGGGTGGCCACCGACAGCCGCCCGGTGAAGAGGTGACCGCCGGTGTCGGCGAGCGGGGAGCCCGCGCCGAGCAGCGGGTGCCCGGCCGGTTGCAGACCCGCGGCGGGCATATCACCGGCGGGCGGGGTGGCGGGGAGCCAGTAGCGGGCGCGCTCGAAGGGATAGGTGGGCAGATCGGCGGGGTGGCCGGTGCCGATGCCGCGGAACAGCGGCTCCCAGTCCACGGGTACGCCGTGGACGTGCAGCCGGGCCAGGGCGGTGGTGACCGCGACGGGCTCCGCCGTGTCCTTGCGCAGCAGACCGACCATGGCGGTGCCGTCACCGGGGGCGGTCAGACAGTCCTGGCCGAGGGCGGTCAGCGCCCCGTCGGGCCCCAGCTCCACGAAGGCGGTGACCCCTTCGTTCTCCAGTGTCCGTACGGCGTCCAGGAAGCGCACGGTGCCGCGGATGTGGCGGACCCAGTGGCCGGGGGACGCGAGCTCGGCGGGATCCGCGAGGGCTCCGGTCAGATCGCAGACCACGGGGATCTCCGGCGCGCGGAAGGTGATCCGCTCGGCGACGGCGCGGAAGTCGTCCAGGACGGCGTCCATCTGCGGAGAGTGGAAGGCGTGGCTGACGGTGAGCCGTTTGGCCTTGTGGCCCGCGGCCCGCCAGTGTGCCTCGAACTCCGCCACCGCCGGTTCATCACCGGACAGGACGGTGGCGGCGGGTCCGTTGACGGCGGCCACCGCGATCTCCCCCTCGCGGCCCTCCAGCCGGGGCAGGAGTTCCGCTTCGGGAACGGTCAGCGCGACCATGGCACCGCCGGCGGGCAGGGCCTGCATCAGCCTGCCGCGCGCGGCCACCAGGGCGGCGGCGTCCGGCAGGGAGAGCACTCCGGCCACATGGGCCGCGGTGAGCTGGCCGATGGAGTGGCCGGTGACGAAGTCCGGCCGCACCCCGTAGGACTCCACCAGCCGGTACAGCGCCACGCCCACGGCGAACAGCGCGGGCTGGGTGAAGGCCGTGGTGTTCAGCAGCGCGGCGTCCTCGGTGCCGGCGGCGGCGTGCGCCACCGCGCGCAGCGGCCGGTCCAGGAGCGGGTCGAACGCCGCGCACACCTCGTCGAAGGCGTCGGCGAACACGGGAGAGTCCGCGTAGAGCGCGGCGCCCATCCCGGGCCGCTGACTGCCCTGTCCGGGGAAGAGGAAGGCGGTCTTCCCACCGGTGCGGGACACGCCGGTGAGGACGCCCGGGTGGGGCGCGGCAGCGGCGAGCGCCTTGAGCCCGTCGAGGAGTTGCGCATGGTCCTCGCCGACGACGGCCGCCCGGTACGTCAGGGCGCCACGGCCGGTGGCCAGCGTCCGGCCGATGTCGGCCGGGTCCGGTCCGGGCCCGCCGGCGACCTCGGCCAGCAGCCGTTCCGCCTGGACGCGCAGGGCCTCGGTGGTGCGGGCCGACAGCAGCCAGGGGAGGACGGCGCCGGTGGTGGGCGGGGGTGCCACGGCGGGCGCTACCGGAGCCTGTTCCAGGATGGTGTGTGCGTTGGTGCCGCTGACGCCGAAGGAGGACACCCCGGCCCGGCGCGGACGGTCGCCGTCGGGCCAGGCGGTGGACTCGGTGAGCAGCCGCACGGCCCCGGCCGACCAGTCCACGTAGGGGGTGGGCGCGTCGATGTGCAGCGTGGCCGGGAGGGAGCCGTGGCGCATCGCCAGCACCATCTTGATGACCCCGGCGATACCGGCGGCGGCCTGGCTGTGGCCGATGTTGGACTTCAGCGAGCCGAGCAGCAGCGGCCGTTCGGCGGGGCGCTCCTGACCGTAGGTGGCGAGCAGCGCCTGAGCCTCGATCGGGTCGCCCAGCCGGGTGCCGGTGCCGTGGGCCTCCACCGCGTCGACGTCTTCCGGGGCCAGTCCGGCACCGGCCAGGGCCTGGCGGATGACCCGTTGCTGGGACGGGCCGTTGGGGGCGGTGAGACCGTTGCTGGCGCCGTCCTGGTTGACGGCCGAGCCGCGTACGAGGGCCAGTACGGGGTGGCCGTTGCGGCGCGCGTCCGACAGCCGTTCCAGGAGCACCAGACCCGCGCCCTCGGCCCAGGCGGTGCCGTCCGCGGCGGCGGCGAACGGCTTGCAGCGTCCGTCGGCGGCCAGTCCGCGCTGACGGCTGAACTCGACGAACGCGCCCGGTGTCGCCATCACGGTGACACCTCCGGCGAGTGCCAGGGAGCACTCACCGCCGCGCAGCGCCTGGGCGGCGAGGTGGACGGCGACGAGCGAGGAGGAGCAGGCGGTGTCCACCGTCACCGCGGGGCCCTCCAGGCCGAAGGTGTAGGCGATGCGGCCGGAGGCGACACTGCCCGCGCTGCCGATGCCCAGGTAGCCCTCGAACTCCTCGGAGGGTTCGGTGACCCGGGAGCCGTAGTCGCGGTAGCTGGAGCCGACGAAGACACCGCCGTCCCCGCCGCGGACGGACCGCGGGTCCACGCCTGCCCGTTCGAACGCCTCCCAGGCGAGTTCCAGGAGCAGCCGCTGCTGCGGATCGATGGCCAGGGCCTCGCGGGGGGAGATGCCGAAGAAGGCGGGGTCGAAGTGGTGGGCGTCGTAGAGGAACCCGCCCTCGCGGGCGTAGGTCCGGCCGACACGTCCGGGGTCGGGGTCGTAGAGTCCGGCCAGGTCCCAGCCGCGGTCGGCGGGGAACTCACCGATGGCGTCCCTGCCGTCGGTGAGGAGCTGCCAGAACTCCTCGGGGGTGCGGACGCCGCCGGGGAAGCGGCAGCTCATCGCGACGATGGCGATGGGGTCGTCGTCGGGGACCGGTGCGGCCGCCGGCGGCGTGGCGGACGTCTCCCCCGTACCGGCGAGTTCCCGGTGGAGGTGGTCCACCAGGGCCGCGGTGGTGGGGTGGTCGAAGACCAGGGTCACCGGCAGCGGCACCCCGGTGGCCCGGGACAGCCCGTTGCGCAGCTCCACCGCGGTGAGCGAGTCGAAACCGATGTCCTTGAACGCCCGCTCCGGTTCGATCGCGGCGGGGTCGGCGTGGCCGAGGACGGCGGCGGCATGGGTGCGCACCAGGTCGGTGAGGTGGCGGACGCGCTCGGTGGCGGACAGCCCGGCCAGTCGGCGGGCGAAGGTGTCCGCCTCCCCCTCGGTACCGTCTCCCGAGGCGCCGTCGGCGAGGGCGCGGCGTGCGTCGGGCAGTTCGCTGAGGGCGGCGCTCGGACGCAGCGCGGTGTAGGCGCGGGTGAAGCGGTCCCAGGCGATGTCCGCGACGGTCAGCCGGGGCTCGTCGTCCTGGAGCGCCTGCCACAGGGCGTCGAGGGCGAGTTCGGGGTCCATGGCGGGCAGTCCGTCCCGGACCAGCCGCCGGCCCACCGCTCCCGCGGCGAGGCTGTCGCCGCCCCACAGTCCCCAGGCCACGGAGGTGGCGGGCAGTCCGCGGTCGCGGCGCGCCCGGGCCAGGGCGTCGAGGTAGGCGTTGGCGGCGGCGTAGCTGCCCTGACCGGTGCCGCCGAGGGTGCCGGCGAGCGAGGAGAACATCACGAAGGCCGTGAGGCCGGTGGTGTCCCGGGTGAGTTCGTCGAGGTGGTGCGCGGCATCGGCCTTGGGACGCAGGACGGCGGCCGCGCGCTCGGGGGTGAGGGTGGCGAGCACCCCGTCGTCGAGGACTCCGGCGGCGTGGAACACCGCGCGCAGCGGGCGGTCCGCGGGGATGGTGGCGAGGAGCCGGGCGAGGGCGTCGCGGTCCGCGGTGTCGCATGCGGCGAGGGTGAACTCGGTTCCGAGAGCTGTGAGTTCGGCGGCCAGCCGGTCGGCTTCGGGGGCGTCGGGGCCGCGGCGGCTGACCAGAAGGAGGTGTGCGGTGCCGCGGTGGGCGAGCCGGCGGGCCAGCCGGATGCCGAGGCGGCCGGTCGCACCGGTGATGAGCACGGTGCCGTCGGGAATCCAGGGCGTGCCGTCGGCGTCGCGGGAGGGGGTGGCGCGGACGAGGCGCCGGGCGAAGACCCCGGAGGCGCGGAGGGCGAGCTGGTCCTCGCCGTCCCGGCGGGCCAGTACTCCGGCGAGCCGGGCGCGGGCCCGGGTGTCGAGCCGGGCGGGGAGGTCGAGGAGGCCCGCCCAGCGTTCGGGGTGTTCGACGGCCGCGACACCGCCGAGGCCCCAGGTGAGGGCCTGGAGGGGGGCGTCGAGGGTGTCGGAGCGGCCGACGGCGACGGCGCCGCGGGTCGCGCACCACAGCGGGGTGCGCACCTCGGCGTCGCCGAGCGCCTGGAGCAGGGTGGTGGTGAGGGCCAGCCCGGTGGGCAGCAGCGCCCCGGCGCTGTGCGGGGCGTCGGCCAGGGCGAGCAGCGACAGCACGCCCTCGACGGGGTCCTCCTCGGCGAGGCCGCGCAGCAGCGCGGCGAGCTCGGTGCGCCCGGTGTCATGGCCGAGTTCGACGAGGCGGGGAGCGGCGCCGTGGTCGCGCAGGGCGGTCAGGCAGTCGGCGAGGGCGGGGTGATGGCCGGCGGCGGGGACGACGACCCACCAGGTGCCGTCGAGGCGGGCGTCTCGGTCCTGGGGCAGTGCGGTCCAGGTGACGCGGTAGCGCCAGCCGTCGAGGGTGGTCCGGCCGCGGTCGGCGAGCAGCCACCGGGAGAGGGCGGGCAGGACCGTGCCCATCGCGTCGCGGGTCGTGTCGTCCTCGACGCCGAGGGTCGTGGTGAGCGCGTCGAGGTCGCCGTCCGCCACGGCGTCCCAGAAGCGCGGACGGGCTCCCGCGGCGTCGTTCCCGTCGGCGCCGGACACGGCGGGCGGGGCGGGCTCCAGCCAGTAGTGGTCGCGCTGGAAGGCGTAGGTGGGCAGCTCGCAGGGGCGCGCTCCGGTGCCCTCGAAGACGGTGTCCCAGTCCACCGGGTGGCCGAGCACATGGAGTTCGGCGAGGGAGGTGAGGAACCGCTTGCGGCCGCCCTCACCGCGGTGCAGGGTGCCGACCGCGCCGCCGGACCCGCCGGCCGCCTCCAGGGACTCCTGGAGCCAGACGGTGAGGGCGGGGTGGGTGCTGGTCTCGACGAACAGCCGGTGTCCGGCGGTGACGAGGGCTTCGACGGCCGCGTGGAAGAGCACCGGCTGCCGCAGGTTGCGGTACCAGTACGCGGCGTCGAGGGCGGCGGTGTCGAGCATGCCGCCGGTCACGGTCGAGTAGAAGGGGACGCGGGAGGCGCGTGGGGTGATCCCGCCGAGGGCGGTGAGGAGTTCCCCGCGGACCTCCTCGATCTGCGGGGAGTGTCCGGCGAAGTCGACTCCGGGGATGGGCCAGCACAGGACCCCGTCGTCGGCGAGCCGGGTGTGGAGTTCCTCGAGCGACGCGGGGTCGCCGGAGACGGTCACGGTGGTGGGGCCGTTGACGGCGGCCACGCTCAGCCGTCCGGTCCAAGGGGCGAGCCGCTCCTCCACGTCCCGCTGCGGCAGCGGGATGTAGAGCATGCCGCCACGGCCGATCAGGGCCCGCAGTTCCTTGCTGCGCAGGGCCACCACACGGGCGGCGTCCTGAAGTGTGAGGGCTCCGGCCACATGGGCCGCGGCGATCTCGCCCTGGGAGTGGCCCACGACGGCCGCGGGCTCGACACCGTGGGCGCGCCACACCTCGGCCAGGGACACCATGACGGCGAACAGGACCGGCTGGACGACGTCGACCCGGTCCAGCGGCGGGGCGCCGGGCGCTTCGCGCAGGACGTCGAGGAGGGACCAGTCGAGGTGCGGGGCGAGGGCGTCGGCACAGGCGGCGATGGCTTCGGCGAACACCGCTGAGGTGTCGAGGAGTTCACCGGCCATACCGGCCCACTGGGAGCCCTGGCCGGGGAAGACGAACACCGGGCGCGGGTCCCGGACCGCGGTGCCGCGGACGGCCCCCTCACCGGTCCGCCCGTCGATCAGCGCGTCGAGTCCGGCGAGGAGTGTCTCCCGGTCGTCGCCGACGACGGCGGCCCGGTGCTCGAAGGCGGTGCGGGTGGTGGCCAGGGAACGGCCGATGTCGGCGGGTGCCGGCTCCGGCCGCCCGGCGAGGTGGGCGCGCAGCCGCACTGCCTGGTCGCGGACGGCGTCGGCGCCGCGCCCGTACAGCACCCAGGGCACACAGGTCGCCCGGACCGCGGGGCCGGGCTGTTGCACCCGCGGTCCGGCGGGCGGCTGTTCCACGATGACATGGGCGTTGGTGCCGCTCAGGCCGAAGGAGGACACTCCGGCACGCCGGGGGTGGCCGTCCTCGGGCCATGGAGCGGCCTCGGTCAGCAGTCGCACCTCACCGGCCGACCAGTCGACGTTCGGGGTGGGCTCGTCCACGTGCAGGGTGGCGGGGAGCTCCCCGTGCCGCATGGCGAGCACCATCTTCATCACGCCCGCGACACCGGCGGCGGCCTGGCTGTGGCCGATGTTGGACTTCAGCGAGCCGAGCAGCAGCGGCCGTTCGGCGGGGCGGCCCTGGCCGTAGGTGGCCAGGATGGCCTGGGCCTCGATGGGGTCACCGAGCGTGGTGCCGGTGCCGTGGGCCTCCACCGCGTCGACGTCGGCGGCGCTGAGTCCGGCGTCGGCGAGCGCCTCGGCGATGACGCGCTGCTGGGCGAGGCCGCTGGGCGCGGTCAGCCCGTTACTGGCACCGTCCTGGTTGACGGCGGAGCCGCGCAGGACGGCGAGCACCGGATGGCCGTTGCGGCGCGCGTCGCTGAGCCGCTCCAGCAGCAGCAGTCCGACGCCCTCGGCCATGCCGAACCCGTCGGCGGAGGCCGCGAAGGACTTGCAGCGGCCGTCGGGGGCCAGTCCGCGCTGGCGGCTGAAGCCGGTGAACGTCAGCGGGGTGCCGATGACGGTGGCGCCACCGGCCAGGGCCAGTGCGCATTCGCCGCGGCGGAGGGCCTGGGCGGCGAGGTGGACGGCGACGAGCGAGGAGGAGCAGGCCGTGTCCACGGTCACCGCGGGGCCCTCCAGGCCCAGGGTGTACGCGACCCGGCCGGACAGGACACTGGTGGAGATGCCCGCGACGAAGAGCCCCTCGAGTTCATCGGGGACGTCCCGCATACTGCCGCCGTACCCCTGGTAGGCGGCACCGGCGAAGATGCCGGTGCGGCTGCCGCGCAGGGTGGCGGGGTCGATCCCGCCCCGCTCCAGTGCCTCCCAGGAGGTCTCCAGCAACAGCCGCTGCTGCGGGTCCATGGCGAGGGCCTCACGGGGCGAGATGCCGAAGAAACCCGCGTCGAACCGTCCGGCGTCGTAGACGAAGCCACCGGTGGCCGCGTAGCTGGTGCCGGGCCGTTCGGGATCGGCGTCGTAGAGCGCGTCGAGGTCCCAGCCGCGGTCGGCGGGGAGTTCGGCGACCGCGTCACGGCCGTCGGCGACGAGCCGCCACAGGGCGTCGGGGGTGTCGACACCGCCGGGGTAGCGGCAGCTCATGGCGACGATGACGACCGGGTCGTCATCCGCCGTGGCGGCGCGGGGCAGCGGAGGCGCCGTCGGTACCGGCGACGCGGTCCGCTCGCCGAGGAGTTCATCCCGCAGGTGGCGGGCGAGGGCGGTGGGCGAGGTGTGGTCGAAGACCAGGGTGACGGGAAGGGTGAGCCCGGTGGCGGTGGCGAGCCGGTTGCGCATCTCCACGGCGGTGAGCGAGTCGAAGCCGAGGTCGCGGAAGGCGCGGTCGGAGGCGATCGCGTCGGCCGAGTCATGTCCGAGTACCCCGGCGGTCTCGGCGCGGACGAGGTCGTCCAGCACGCGTTCGCCCTCGGCGTCGGGCAGTTCGCGCAGCCGGGCGCGCAGCGGCGCTGCGGCCGGATCGCCGTCGGCGCCGTCCGCCGCGGTGGCGGCGGCGGGCTCCAGCGCGGCACGGGCCGCGGGCACCCCGCTGATGAGCGGGCTGGGGCGGCCGGTGGTGAACACCGGGGCGAAGCGGCTCCAGTCGATGTCGGCGACCAGGACCAGGGTCTCGTCGTGGTCCAGCACCTGGCCGAGGGCGGTCACACAGGTGGCGGGCGGCATGAAGACGACGCCCTGGGCCCGCAGTTGTTCCTCGACCAGGTTGGCGGCCATACCGGCGCCGTTCTCGGGACTCCAGATGCCCCACACCACGGAGGTGGCGGCCAGACCGCGGGCCCGGCGGTTCTCGGCGAGCCCGTCCAGGTAGGCGTTGGCGGCGGCGTAGGCGCCGTGGATCGCACTGCCCCAGACCCCGGAGATGGAGGAGAACAGGACGAAGGCGTCGAGGTCGTCCCGGTCGAAGAGGGCGTCCAGATGCGCCGCGCCGCCCACCTTGGCGCTCAGGGTGTCGGCGAACTCCTCGAGACAGGTGTCGGCGAGCGGGACGAGTGAGCCGCCGCCCGCGGCGTGCATGACCGAGCGGATCCGGCAGCCGTCCGCCTCCAGACCCGACACCAGCGCCGACAGCGCGTCTCGGTCGGTGATGTCGCAGGACGCCACGGTGGTGCGGGCGCCCAGCGCGGTCAGCTCCTCGCGGAGCTCGGCCGCCCCCGGTGCCTCGGGTCCGCGCCGGCTGACCAGGACGAGGTGTTCGGCACCGTTGCGGGCGAGCCAGCGGGCGACGTACGCGCCGAGGCCACCGGTGCCACCGGTGATCAGTGTGGTGCCGCGCGGGGTCCATGACCGCGGCGGCTGCGCGCCGTCCAGCGGGGCGGGGACGAGCCTGCGGGCGAGGACGCCCGTCTCGCGTACGGCCACCTGGTCCTCGTCGCCGCGTCCGGCGAGCACACCGGTGAACCGGGCGGCGGTGCGGCGATCGAACTCCGGGGGCAGATCGACCAGTCCGCCCCAGTCGCGCGGGTACTCCAGGGCGGCCACCCTGCCCAGCCCCCAACTGGTGTGCTGGGCCGGGCTGACAGGGGCGTCGGCCGCGCCGACGGACACCGCGCCGCGCGTTGCCCACCACAACGGGGCGGACAGCCCGGCCTCCTGGAGCGCCTGGACGAGGGCGAGGCCCAGGGCGGTGCCGACCGGCACCGACGGATGGTCCGGATGCGGCCGTTCATCGGTGGCCAGCAGCGACAGGATGCCCGCGGGCGACGCCCCGGCGGTGGTGAGGGCGTCGGTGAGCTTGGCGGCCAGCGGCCCCGGCGCGGTGTCGGTGTGTTCGAGGGCGACGGTCACCACGGCGGCTCCGGCGTCTTCGAGCGCCTGGACGCAGGCGGCCGTCCGCGGGTCATCGGTGAGCGCGGCGGGCAGCAAGACGAGCCAGTTGCCGGACAGCCGGGACACGGCCGGGTCGGGCAGGGGTTGCCAGATGAGCCGGTAGCGCCATGAGTCGACCGTGGCCAGTTCGGCGTGCCGCTCCCGCCAGGTGGCCAGCGCGGGCAGCACGGCGCTGAGGGGTTCGTCGGGGCCGACGCCGAGGGTCGCGGTCAGCCGCGGCAGATCTCCGGTGCGGACGGCTTCCCAGAACCGGTCCTCCTCGGGATCCATCGCCGGGGCCGGGACGCTTTCGGCGGGGGTGGTGTGCTCCAGCCAGTAGCGGCGCCGGGTGAACGCGTAAGTGGGCAGATCGGCGGACGGGCCGTGGCCGTCGAACACCCGTGTCCAGTCGGGTGAGAGACCACGGATATGGGCCTGGGCGAGGGCGAGCAGGAAGCGGTCGGGCCCGCCCTCGTCCCGGCGGAGGGTGGCGAGGACGGCGACCGGGTGCTCCGGGGCGGCGGCCTCGACGGTCTGCTCGACACCGATGGTGAGCACCGGATGGGCGCTGGTCTCGACGAAGAAGCCGTAGCCCTGGTCCAGCAGTCCGCGGACGGCTTCCTCGAAGCGCACAGGTTCGCGCAGATTGCGGTACCAGTAGGCGGCGTCCAGCGTGCTGGTGTCACACCAGGTGGCGTCGACGGTCGAGTAGAACGGCACCGCCGCCGCGACGGGGGTGACACCGGCCAGCGAGGTCAGCAGGGTGTCCCGGATCTCCTCGACCTGCGCGGAGTGCGAGGCGTAGTCCACGGGGACGACCCGGGCCGTGATGTCGCGGGCGACGAGCTGCTCCACGATCCCGTGGACGGCCTCGGCGTCACCCGACAGCACGGTGCTCGACGGGCCGTTGACCGCGGCCACCGACAACCGCTCACCCCACGGCTCCAGATACGGACCCAGATCGGGTGCGGACAGCGGGACGGATGCCATTCCGCCGCGCCCGGCGAGTGCGGCCAGCGCCTCGCTGCGCAGAGCCACCACCCTCGCCGCGTCCTCCAAGGTGAGCGCCCCGGCCACACACGCCGCCGCGATCTCCCCCTGCGAATGCCCCACCACCGCATCCGGCACCACACCATACGAACGCCACAACTCCGCCAACGACACCATCACCGCGAACAGCACCGGCTGGACCACATCCACCCGGTCCAGCGACGGCGCACCCTCGCCGCCCCGCAGCACCGCCTCCAACGACCACTCCACATACGGCGACAGCGCACGCTCACACTCCGCCATCCGCCCCGCGAACACCGGCGCGGCATCGAGCAGTTCCACCGCCATCCCCGCCCACTGCGACCCCTGACCGGGAAACACGAACACGGTCTTGCCCGTGGCCCCGGCCCTGCCGCGCACGACGCGGGGCGAGGGGGTCCCGTCGGCGAGGGCGGCCAGGGCGGTGGTGAAACCGTCCCGGTCCCCGGCCACGACGGCGGCGCGGTGCTCGAACGCGGCGCGGGTGGTCGCCAGCGCGCGGCCGATGCGCCCGGCCTCCGCCGCCATGTCCCCGGCCGGGTACGTCGCCGTGTCCTGGAGGTGTGCGAGCAGGGACGCGGCCTGGGCGCGCAGGGCGTCCTCGGTGGGTGCGGAGACCACCCACGGCAACGGACCGGCGGGGGCGTCCCCGGCCACCGGCTCCGGGGCCTCGGTGTCCTCTTCGAGGACGAGATGCGCGTTGGTGCCGCTCACGCCGAACGCGGACACCCCCGCCCGGCGCGGACGGCCGGCGTCCGCCCAGGGACGGGCCTCGGTGAGCACCCGTACCTGGCCCTCGGACCACTCGACGAAGGGGGTCGGCCGGTCGACGTGGAGGGTTCGCGGCAGCCGCCGGTGGCGCAGGGCCATCACCATCTTGATGACGCCGCCGACGCCCGCGGCGCCCGAGGTGTGGCCGATGTTGGACTTCAGTGAGCCGATCCACAGCGGCCGGTCCTCCGGCCGGTCCTGACCGTAGGCGGCCAGGAGGGCCTGCGCCTCGATGGGGTCGCCGAGACGGGTGCCGGTGCCGTGGGCCTCCACCGCGTCGACGTCGCCGGGGGCGAGCCGGGCGTCGGCGAGCGCCTCGGTGATGACCCGCTGCTGGGCGGGGCCGCTGGGCGCGGTCAGCCCATTGCTGGCGCCGTCCTGGTTGACGGCCGAGCCCCGGATGACGGCCAGGACCCGGTGGCCGTTGCGGCGGGCGTCGGCCAGCCGTTCCAGGACCAGCACCCCGGCGCCCTCGGACCAGCCGGTGCCGTCCGCCGCGGCCGCGAACGCCTTGCAGCGCGCGTCCGCCGACAGGGCCCGCTGACGGCTGAAGGCGACGAACGCGTCGGGGGTGGCCATGACCGCCACACCGCCCGCCAGTGCCAGCGCGCACTCCCCGGAGCGCAGTGAGCGGACGGCGAGGTGCAGGGCGACCAGCGACGAGGAGCACGCGGTGTCGACGGTGATCGCCGGACCCTCCAGGCCGAGGGTGTATGCCACCCGGCCGGAGACCACGCTGGCGGCCGTCCCGGTGTCCAGGAGGCCCTGGAGTTCGGGGAGGTGGCGCGATCCGCTGCCGTAGTCGTTGCGCATGGCGCCGATGAACACACCGGTCCTGCTGCCGCGCAGTGCGGTGGGATCGATGGCGGCCCGCTCGACCGCCTCCCACGCGGTTTCCAGTACGAGGCGCTGCTGCGGGTCCATGGCGAGGGCTTCACGGGGCGAGATGCCGAAGAAGTCCGCGTCGAAGTCGCCCGCGTCGTGCAGGAATCCGCCGTGCCGGGTGAAGGAGGTGCCCGGGTGGTCGGGGTCCGGGTGGTAGAGCGCCTCGGTGTCCCAGCCGCGGCCGACGGGCCAGGTGGTGATGGCGTCGGTCTCCTCGTCCAGGAGCCGCCACAGCCGCTCCGGGGAGTCGACGCCACCGGGGTAGCGGCAGCTCATGGACACGATGGCGATGGGATCGTGCCGGGCGTCCTCGGCCTCGCGCAGCCGTCGCCTGGCGTCTCCCAGGTCGGCGGTGGCGCGCCTGAGGTATTCGAGGAGCTTGTCGTTGTCGTGCATAGGTGTCTCGGCTCCCCTTCAGGCCCCGAAGTTGTTGTCGAGCAGTTCGAAGAGTTCGTCGGCGGTCGCGGTGGCGACCGTGCCGGTGCCGGACTCCTCCGGGTCCGGTGGCACCCGTTCGCTCCAGGTGCGCAGCAGGTCCCGCAGCCGGGTGGCGATCTCGTCGGCGCCGGGGGTGTCCGGTCCGGCGGTGGCGAGGGCCCGGCCCAGCAGGTCCAGTTGGGCCAGGACCGGGCGGTCCGGTTCCCGGGGCGCGCACAGCAGCCCGGTCAGGTGGTCGGCGAGCGCGCCGGGGGTGGGGTGGTCGAAGACGGCGGTCGGCGGAATGCGCAGTCCGGTCGCCTCGCAGAGGCGGTTGCGGAACGTCACGGCGAGCATCGAGTCGAAGCCGACTGCTGTGAAGGGCTGTCCGGGCGGTACCGCCGCTCCGTCGGTGTGTCCGAGGACGGCCGCGGCGTGCGCGGTGACCAGGCTGAGCACCGTGCGGCGGCGGTCCGTGGAGTCCAACGGGGCCAGCCGGGCGGCGAGATCGTCCTCGCCGCGCGGGCCGGGCACCGGTGCCGCCGCGGCGGGGGCCGGGGTGGCGGTTCCGTACCGCCCCGGGGTGGGCAGCCAGTAGCGCTCGTGCTGGAAGGCGTAGGTGGGCAGGGGCGGACGGGCGGTCGCGGACCGGGGCAGGGCGGTGGCCCAGTCCACCGGCGCTCCGTGTGTCCAGGCTTCGGCGACGGCGGCCAGCATCCGGTCGGGGCCGCCGTCGTCGCGGCGGAGCGTCCCCACGGCCACCGCGGGCCGTTCGGCCCGCTCGGCCGTCGCCTCGACCGCGGCGGTCAGCACCGGATGCGGGCTGACCTCGATGAACAGCTCATGACCGGCGTTCAGCAGCCGTTCGGTGGCCTGGGCGAACTCCACGGGCGCGCGCAGGTTGCGGTACCAGTACGCGGCATCCAGGGCCTCGCCGTCGACGGTGTCCGCCGTCACGGTGGAGTACAGCGGGATGTCGGCGGGACGGGGCCGCACCGGGGCCAGGGCGGCGCGGAGTTCCTTGGCGACCTCGGCCACATGGGGCGAGTGGGCGGCGTAGTCGACGGGGATCCGCCGGGCCCGGACCCCCTCACGCCCGCAGTCCGCGAGCAGTCCGGTGAGCGCGTCGGACTCACCGGCGATGACCACGGCGTCCGGGCCGTTGACCGCGGCGATGTGGAGCCGTTCGCCGTAGGGCGCCAGCAGCGCCCGTGCCCGGTCCGCGGACACGGCGAGCGCGGCCATCCCTCCCCCGCCCGCGAGTCGCAGCAACGCCCGGCTGCGCAGCGCCACGACACGGGCGGCGTCGTCGAGGGTGAGGGCCCCGGCCACACAGGCGGCGGCGATCTCCCCCTGGGAGTGGCCGACGACGGCGTCCGGTACGACACCGTGGGAGCGCCACAGCCCGGCCAGGGACACCATCACCGCGAACAGCACCGGCTGCACCACGTCCACCCGGTCCTGGGGCGGGGCGCCGGGCGCGCCGCGCAGGACGTCGAGCAGGGACCACGCGGTGTGCGGGGCGAGGGCGTCGGCACAGGCGGTGAGGTGCTCCGCGAACACCGGCGACTCGTCCAGCAGCCGGTGTGCCATCCCGGTCCACTGCGGGCCCTGCCCGGGGAAGACGAGGACGGTCCTGGCGTCCTTCCGCTCCAGGCCCGTGACGGTGCCCGGGGCGGGCGCCCCGTCGGCCAGCGCCGCGAGCGCGGTCAGGACGTCCTCGCGCGCGGTCCCGGTGACCGCGGCCCGGTGCGGGAACGCGGTACGGGTGGTGGTGAGGGCGTGGGCGACGGCGGCGAGGGGCAGTTCGGGCCGCTCGGTGGTGTGGGTGTGCAGCCGCCGGGCCTGGGCGCGCAGCGCGGCGGGCGAGGCAGCGGAGAGCGGCAGGGCCACGGCTCCGCCCGTTCCGGGGTCGGTGGGAGTGTCCGGCGCTTCCGCCGGGGCCTGTTCGAGGAGGGCGTGGGCGTTGGTACCGCTCATACCGAACGACGAGACCCCGGCCCGGCGCGGACGGCCGGTGTCCTCCCAGGGGCGGGCCTCGGTGAGCAGCCGCACCGCGCCGGTGGACCAGTCCACCCGGTCCGACGGGGCGTCCACGTGGAGGGTGCGCGGCAGCAGGCCGTGGCGCAGGGCCAGCACCGTCTTGATGACGCCCGCCACGCCCGCGGCGGCCTGGGTGTGGCCGATGTTGGACTTGAGCGATCCGAGCCACAACGGCCGGTCGTCCGGCCGGTCCTGGCCGTAGACGGCCAGCAGTGCCTGGGCCTCGATGGGGTCCCCGAGGGTGGTGCCGGTGCCGTGAGCCTCGACGAGGTCGACCTCGGCGCCGGTGAGTCCGGCGGCGGTGAGGGCACGGCGCAGGACCCGCTGCTGCGCGGGGCCGCTGGGGGCGGTCAGCCCGTTGCTGGCACCGTCCTGGTTGACGGCCGTGCCGCGGACGACGGCGAGGACGGGGTGGCCGTGGCGCCGTGCGTCGGAGAGCCGTTCGACGACGAGGACACCGACGCCCTCTCCCCATCCGGTGCCGTCGGCGGTCCGCGCGAAAGAGCGGCAGCGGCCGTCCGGGGACAGTCCGCGCTGTCTGCTGAACTCGACGAAAACATCGGGGGACGCCATCACGGCGGCTCCTCCGACGAGGGCGAACGAACACTCCCCCGCACGCAGGGCCTGTCCGGCGAGGTGCAGGGCGACCAGGGAGGACGAACAGGCGGTCTCCACGGTGACGGCCGGGCCCTCGATACCGAGGGTGTAGGCGACGCGCCCGGAGGCGACGCTCGTCACCGTGCCGCTGAGCAGGTGGCCTTCGACGTCGGCCGCGGGATCCCGCGGTCCGGTGCCGTATCCCTGGGAGGCGAGGCCGAGATAGACACCGCCGGGGGTGCCGCGCACCGAGCGGGGGTCGATGCCCGCGCGCTCCAGCGCCTCCCACGAGGTCTCCAGGAGCAGCCTCTGCTGGGGGTCCATGGCCAGTGCCTCGCGCGGGGAGATCCCGAAGAACGCGGCGTCGAAGTCCCCGGCGCCGTCGAGGAAGCCACCGCCGCTGGTGTAGAAGGTGCCCGGCCGTTCGGGATCGGCGTCGTAGAGCGCCTCGATGTCCCAGCCACGGTCGGTGGGCAGCGGGCCGATGGCGTCGGTCTCGCTGGTGACGAGGTCCCACAGGTCCTCGGGGCCGCGGACGCCCCCGGGGAAGCGGCAGGCCATGCCGACGACGGCCAGCGGTTCGTCCGGGGCCGCCGCGGTGACCTCCACGGGGCGCGGTGCGGGGACGGTGCCGGTCAGTTCGGCGTGCAGATGGCCGGCGAGCGCGGCGGCCGTGGGGTGGTCGAACACGGTGCTCGCGGGCAGGGCCAGACCGGTCGCCGCGGTCAGCCGGTTGCGGAGTTCGACAGCGGTGAGCGAGTCGAATCCGAGGGACTGGAAGGGGCGTTCGGTGTCGATGGTGGCGGCGGTGTCGTGTCCGAGCGCCGCCGCGGCTTCCGCGCGTACGAGGTCGGTGAGGGCGCGCCGCCGCTCGGCCCCGGGCAGTCCGCCGAGCCGGGCGCGCCACGGGGCGGCGGTGTCGGTGTCGTCGGCGACGGGCTCGGCGGGGACCGCCTCGGGCAGTTCGCTCAGCAGCGCGCTGTCCCGGCCGGAGCGGAACGCCGGGGCGAAGCGTGCCCAGTCGACGTGTGCGACCACGGCGTCGGGCTCGCCCGCGTCCAGCAGTCGGTGGAGGGCAGCGAGCGCCGTGTGCGGTGCCATCGACACCAGGCCGTGGCGGTGGAGGGCCGCTCCGGTCTCTCCTTGGGCCATGCCCGCCCCCGCCCAGGGCCCCCAGGCGATGGAGAGGGCGGTGCGGCCACGGGCGTGTCGGTGTGCGGCGAGGGCGTCCAGATAGGCGTTGGCGGCGGCGTACCCTGCCTGTCCGCCGCTGCCCCAGGTGGCGGAGACCGAGGAGAAGAGCACGAAGGCGTCGAGGTCGTTCCCGAGCAGGGAGTCGAGGTGCGCGGCGCCGCGTACCTTGGCCGCCGTCTCCTCGGCGAACCGGGCGGGGTCGTGGTCCACGACCTTGGTGTGCGAGGTGACTCCGGCGGCGTGGAAGACCGCCCGTACGGTGTCACCGGCGGCCGTCAGCCGGTCCAGTGCGGACTCCAGCGCGACCCGGTCCGCGACATCGCAGGACAGCACCGTGGTACGGGTACCGGCCGCGGTCAGTTCGGCGGCGAGGTCCGCGGCGCCCGGGGTGTCCGGGCCGCGACGGCTCGTCAGCACCAGGTGCTCCGCACCGCGTCGCGCCAGGGAACGGGCCACCTGGGCGCCGAGTCCACCGGTACCGCCGGTGATGAGCACGGTCCCGCGCGGGGTCCAGGTGTCCGCGTCCCGCGGTACGTCCACCTGGTGGTGCGGCGCCCTACGGAGGCGACGGCCGTGGAGGGTGCCGTCCGGACCGATGGCCACCTGGTCCTCGGCGGGAACGCCCGTCGCGGCACGGTCGCTCCCCTCGGCGCGGACCTCCCCGGCCAGTACGGCGCACAGCCGGTGGAGCGCGATGGCACCGGGCCGCTCGGGCAGATCGACCAAACCGCCCCAGCGGTCCGGGTGTTCCAATGCGGCCACTCGTCCGAGGCCCCACACCTGAGCCTGCTCCGGACGGTCCGGTCCCCCGCTCCCGGGGGCCACGGCGCCGGTCGTGGCGCACCACAGCGGGGCGGGTGATCCGGCGTCACCGAGGGCCTGGACGAGCAGCAGGGTGGCTTCGGGTCCGGTGGCGGGAGCGAGCAGGGAGAGCACTCCGGTGATCCCGGTGGGGATCAGCGCGGCGAGCCCGGCGCGGTCGGTGTCCTCGGGGACGGTCAGCACGCTCACCTCGGCGCCGTGCTCGGTCAGCGCGCTCCGGCAGGGCTCGGTGAGGGAGGGCCGGCCGGCGGCGGACACCACGAGCAGCCAGGTCCCGTCCAGCCGGGGTGCGGAGGCGGCGGTCAGAGGGCACCAGCCGACGCGGTAGGTCCAGTCCTCCCCCGCGCCGAGGGGCCGCGCGGTGGGGAGCGCGGGCCAGAACCGCCGGCGCTGGAACGGATAGGTGGGCAGGTCGACATGGCGCGCCGCCGGGTGGCAGGCCATGGACCAGTCGACGGGCACACCCCGGACGTGCAGCCCCGCGAGCGCGGCCGTGAGCGATTCGGGTTCGGTCCGCCCGTCGCGGAGCAGCGGCAGGGCGCGGCAGCCGGCGGTGGCCGCCCCGGACTCCTCCACGAGACCGCACAGGACACCGCCCGGACCGAGTTCGAGGCAGCTCGTGGTTCCCTCGGTGAGCAGGCGGCGGGCCCCGTCGAGGAAACGCACGGTGCCGCGGACATGGCGGACCCAGTAGTCCGGGTCGCACAGTTCGCCGGCGGTGGCCCGCTCCCCGGTGAGGTTGGAGATCACCGGGATGCGCGGCTCGGCGTAGATCAGGCTCTCGGCCACCTGCCGGAAGTCGTCCAGCATCGCGTCCATGTGGGCGGAGTGGAAGGCGTGGCTGACCGTCAGCTCCTTGGTGCGGCGGCCCTGCGCGCGATAGTCCTCGACCAGCCGAAGCACCGCCGCCCGGTCGCCGGAGACCACGGTGGAGCGAGGGGCGTTGAGGGCGGCGATCGAGACGGCGCCACCGTCCGCCGGGAGGGCGGCGATGGCCGCGGCCACGTCGTCCTCGTCGGCCTCCAGCGCCGCCATGGTGCCGTCCCCGGGCAGCGCGTCCATCAGCCGGGCGCGGGCAGCTACCAGCGCGCAGGCGTCGGGCAGGCTGAGCACCCCGGCCGCGTGGGCGGCGGCCAGTTCGCCGATGGAGTGTCCGATCAGCAGGTCGGGGCGTACCCCCCGGTGCTCCATCAGCCGGAACAGCGCCACTTCGAGGGCGAAGAGGGCCGGTTGGGTGCGGCCGGTGCGGTGCAGTGACGCCGCCTCGTCCGTGTCCGGGGCGGCGAACATGATGTCGCGCAGCGGCACGTCCAGATGCGGGGCGAGGTGGGTGAGGACATCGTCGAGCGCGTCGGCGAAGGCGGGTTCGGCGGTGTAGAGCCCGGCACCGGCACCCGCACGCTGGCTGCCCTGGCCGGGGAAGAGGAACGCAATGCGGCCGGGAGCGCCGACGGCACCGGTGACCAGGCGCCCGTGCGAGCTCCCCGCGGCCAGGGCGTCCAAGGCGTTGAGGACGGCGGTCCGGTCGTGGGCGAGGACCGCGGCCCGGTGGCCGAGCGCGGCGCGGCCGGTGGCCAGCGCGGTCGCCACGTCCGCCATGTGGTGGCCGTCGCCGGTGTCCTGTTCCATGAGATACGCGCGCAGCCGCGCGGCCTGGTCCCGCAGGGCGCGCGGGCCGTGGGCGGAGAGCAGCAGCGGAAGAGCGGCCCCGGTGGCGGGTCGGGTGTCCGGCGCGGTGGTGTGGCAACCGGTGTCCGGCGCCTGTTCGAGAATCACATGGGCGTTGGTGCCGCTGATACCGAAGGAGGAGACTCCCGCGCGGCGCGGTGCCCCGGTGTCGGGCCAGGGGGTACGGACGGTCAGGGGGCGTACGTCGGCCGCGGACCAGTCGACGTGCGGGTTCGGCTCATCGGCGTGGAGCGTGCCGGGCAGTTCACCGGCGCCGAGCGCGAGCACCATCTTCATCACTCCGGCCACCCCGGCGGCGGCCTGGGTGTGCCCGATGTTGGACTTCACCGACCCCAGCCACAACGGGCGCCCGGCGGGCCGGTGTCCGTGCACGCTCTGGAGCGCCTGGGCCTCGATGGGATCGCCCAGAGCGGTACCCGTGCCGTGTGCTTCGACGGCATCCACCTGCTCGGGGCGGAGACCGGCGTCGGCCAGCGCGGCGCGGACGACCTGCTCCTGGGCGGGGCCGCTGGGAGCGGTGAGCCCGTTGCTCGCGCCGTCCTGGTTGACCGCGCTGCCGCTGATCAGCGCGAGCACACGGTGTCCGTGGCGGCGGGCGTCGGAGAGGCGTTCGAGGAAGACCACACCGGCGCCCTCGCCCCAGCCCGTGCCGTCCGCGCCCGCGCCGAACGCCTTGCAGCGCCCGTCGGCGGCCAGTCCGCGCTGACGGCTGAACTCGACGAAGAGCCGGGGGGTGCTCATCACCGTCACGCCTCCGGCGAACGCGCGGTCGCAGTCGCCGCGCCGCAGCGCCTGTGCGGCCAGGTGCAGCGCGACGAGCGACGAGGAGCAGGCCGTGTCCACGGTGAGGGCGGGACCGCGCAGTCCAAGGACGTAGGAGAGGCGGCCGGACAGCACACTGGCGGTGGTCCCGGTGAGCAGATGGCCCTCGGACACCTCGGGGGCGTCACCGGCGAGACCGGTGTAGTCCTGGCCGTTGGTGCCGATGAACACACCGACGGCGCCCCCGCGCAGCGCGAGCGGGTCCTGCCCCGCGTTCTCCACCGCCTCCCACGCCGTTTCGAGGAGCAGCCGCTGCTGCGGGTCCATGGCGAGGGCCTCGCGCGGGGAGATCCCGAAGAAATCGGCGTCGAATCCGGCGATGTCGTCCAGGAATCCGCCCCGGGTGCAGTAGGTGGTCCCGGTGTGGTCGGGGTCGGGGTCGTAGAGCGCGGCCGCGTCCCATCCGCGGTCCGCGGGCCACTCGGTCACGGCGTCCCCGCCCTCGGCGAGCAGACGCCACAGGTCGTCGGGGTTCCGTACGCCACCGGGGAGCCGGCAGCCCATGCCGACGATCGCGATGGGGTCTTCGCGCGTGGCGGTGGCGGCCGCCACCGGGCCGGGGGTGGCGGCCTCGTACGCGCCGGGACCGACCGCGGCCTCGTGCAGCAGGTGGGTGGCGAGGAGTTCGGGTGTCGGCCGGTCGAAGAGGACGGTGGCGGGCAGCCGTAAGGCGGTGGCCGCGGACAGCCGGTTGCGCAGTTCGACGGCGGTCAGCGAGTCGAACCCCATGGCGGAGAAGGCCAGCTCGGGGCGGATGGCGCCGGGGTCGGCGTGCCGCAGCACGGCCGCCGTGTGGGCGCGCACCAAATCGAGGACATACCGGGCCCGTTCGGTGGCGGGCACCTCGACGAGCTGGTCGCACAGCGCACCGGAACGGGTGCCGGGACCGCCGCCGTCGCCCGGGCCGCCGTCCCCGGCGCGGACCGCGCTCAGCAGCGCCGTGGCGCGGAGGGCGGCGACCGTGGCGTACCGCTCCCAGTCGGCATCGGCGACCACCACCAGCGCGTCGTCCTCGGCCAGGGCCCGACCGATCGCGGTGACGGCGGCCTCCGGGGCCATGGAGGGCAGCCCCCGGTCCCGGAGCCGGTCGGCCACCCCGTCCCGCAGCATCCCCTCTCCGGCTGCCCAGGCGCCCCAGGCGATGGCGGTGCCGGGCAGTCCTTCGGCGCGCCGCGTGGCGATCAGGGATTCCAGCGCCGCGTTGGCCGCAGCGTAGTTGCCCTGCCCCGCGTTGCCCACGACACCCATGACGGAGGTGAAGACGACGAACGCCGAGAGCCGGTGTCCCGCCGTGGCCTCGTGGAGCACACGGGCCGCGGTGAGTTTGGCGCGGAGGCTTGCGGCCGTCCGCTCGGGGGTGAGGGTGTCCAGTGTGCCGTCGTCCAGGACGCCCGCGGCGTGGACGACGGCGGTGAGCGGACGTTCCCGGGGCAGGGCACCGAGGAGTTCCGCCGTCCGGACCGGGTCGGCGACATCGCACGCGGCGATCGTCACCGCCGCCCCGAGCTCCTCCAGTTCCCTCCGCAGCGCGGTCGCTCCGGGCGCGTCCGGGCCGCGCCGGCTGACGAGGAGCAGATGCGGCCCGTCCGGCCCGGCGAGCCACCGCGCCACATGCGCGGCGACACCTCCGGTGCCACCGGTGATCAGCACCGTGCCGCGTCCCAGCGCGTCCCCGGCCGGGAGGGCGGTGTTCCGGGACGCGGGCGCGAGCAGGAGCCGTCGGCCGTGCACACCGGTCGGCCGTACCGCGACCTGGTCCTCGTCGGTGACGGAGGCCAGTACGGCGCACAGCCGCCGCAGTGTCCGCTCGTCGGAGGCCAGCGGGAGGTCGATCAACCCACCCCAGCGGTCGGGGTGTTCCAGCGCCGCGGTACGCCCCAGCCCGGCGACGGCCGCGTGGGCGGTGGGCCCCGGCCGCTCCCCCGCACCGAGGACGGCGGCGCCACGGGTGAGGCACCACAGCGGGGCGTCGATCCCGGCGTCGCCCAGGGCCTGGATGAGCGCGAGGGTGAGCGCGACCCCACCGGGCAGATCGGAATGGCCGGGGTGCGGGCGGAGTTCATCGGCCAGCAGGGACAGTACGCCGGTGACCGGCCGTGCGGCGGCTCCGGCGGCTCCGGCGGCTCCGGCGGTGAGAACGGCTGCCAGCGACGCGCGGTCTTCGCCGGGACCGCCGACGGTCACCACGGTCAGGTCGAGACCGATGGCGACCAGGCCCGCCACCACGTCCTGTGAGATGTCGCCACCAGGGCAGACGGCCAGCCAGTGGCCGGGCGGCGCGTCGGCGGGCGGCAGGGCCAGCGGCTGCCAGCCCACATGGTGACGCCAGGAGTCGGCGCGGCGTACCGCGGCCCGTTCGGAGCGCCAGGAGCTGAGCGCGGGCAACACCTCCCGCAGCGCCTGCGGGGTGACGTGCAGGGTTTCGGCGAGCCGGGCCGGGTCGGTGCGGGCGAGTGTTTCCCACAGGTCGTCCCCGGCGGAGCCGGACACCGGGGTGCCAGGGGCGGCCGTGTCGATCCAGAACCGCTCCCGCTGGAACGGATAGGTGGGGAGTTCAACCCGCCGGGCACCCGACTTCTCGAAGGCGGGCGTCCAGTCCACCGGGACACCACGGACATACGCCTCGCCCAGCGACAGCAGCATCCGCTCCATACCGCCCTCGCCACGGCGCAACGTCCCCGTGGCCAGCGCCTCCGCACCCGATGCGTCAACCGTCTCCTGTACGGCGGCGGTCAGGACTGGATGCGGACTCACCTCGACGAACGCACCGAAGCCCTCATCCAGCAGCGCACGCACCGCAGGTTCGAAACCCACCGGACTCCGCAGATTCGCATACCAATAGCCACCATCCATCAACGAGGTGTCCAGCCAGCCACCCGTCACCGAGGAGAACAACGGAACATCACCGCTCTTCGCCGTGACCCCCTCCAACGCCGAGCACAGTTCGTCCTCGATCCGCTCCACCTGCGCACAATGCGAGG
>NZ_JANCLX010000060.1 GCF_024295805.1 Streptomyces cucumeris | reverse complement strand
GGCGTCGCGGGCCCGCGAAGGCCGGCAGGACAGGACCTAGGTCCTGGGGCATCCGGGACCGGTCCCCGGGGGCCGTGCCTACGGTGTCCGCCATGCGGATCACACGGAAACTGGTCATCGGCTTCCTCACCGTCTCGCTGCTCGCGCTGCTGGCCGTACTGGCCGGACCCTGGAGGTCGAGCGGGGCGGAGACCGGGGCCACGCGGTGCACCCGCCACGCCACCGGCCCCCGGTAGGCCGCCCGCTCCTACCGGCCGGGGGATGTGGTGTACGCGGTGGCCTCGACACCTCGTCGCGGCCGGCTACGAGGGTCCGGAGCCCGGCGGCGCGCCGTGGCCCGCACCGGCGGCCGGCCTCCGCCACGACGCTGCCCGGAGCAGCGAGGCGGTGAAGGGGTGACGTGGCGCCGTCCGTATCCGACCGGCCGGGCCCTGTTCCACGATCTCCCCGTCGTCCAGTACGGCGATCCGGGTGGCCAGGGCCGCGGTGTCCAGATCGTGGGTGACCAGGACCAGGGCGAGACCGCCACGGTCGCGCGGCAAAGTGGTGAGGAGGTCCAGGATGCCCCGCCGGGTGAGCGCGTCGAGTCCGGAGGTGATCTCGTCGCACACCAGCACCCGGGGGCGGGCGAGCAGGGCGCGGGCCAGGGCGGCGCGCTGGAGTTCACCGCCGGAGAGCCCGGCCGGCCGCCGCCGTACCGTCTCGGCCCCGAGTCCGAGCCGGTCCAGCGTGTCCGCGGCCTCGGCACGGGCCGCCGCCGGGTCCGCGCCGCGCAGCCGTACCGCGGTACGCGCCACCTGGTCCAGGACCGGGCGGTGTTCGTCGAAGGCGGCCCGCGCGTCCTGGAACACGTACTGCACGGCGGCGGTCTGCTCCCGGCTGCGCGAGCGCAGCGCGCGGGGCAGGGGCGCGCCGTCGAGCAGCACCGTGCCGTCGTGGTCACGGTGGAGTCCGGCCATCACACGGGCCAGGGTGGTCTTCCCGCTGCCCGAGCGGCCGACCACGGCCAGGGTGGTCCCGGAGTGGACGGCCAGGGTGTCGGTACGGAGCACGGGAACCCCACCGTGGCGGGCGGTCAGCCCACGCACCTCGAGGGCGGGCACGGGCTCGTCGGCCGCCGGATCCTCGGGGGCGGGTTCCCCTCCGGGAGTGGTGTCCGCCGCCAGGAGTCGGCGCGTCCAGGGGTGTTCCGGTGTACGCAACACCCGCTCGGCCGGGCCCGACTCCACCACCCGTCCGCCCCGCACCACCACCACCTCGTCCGCGAGCGCCCGCACCACATCCAGGTCATGGCTGAGCAGCACCACCGCGATGCCCCGCGCCGCGACGGCGGCCAGCCGCTCCACGATCCGGCGTTTGGTGAGCGCGTCCTGTCCGGTGGTGGGCTCGTCCGCCACCACCACCCGGGCGCCGAGCAGCAGGGCCTGGGCCAGTACCACCCGCTGCTGCTGACCACCCGACAACTGATGCGGATACCGGCGCAACACCGCTTCACCGTCCGGCAGTTGGGCCTCGTCCAGGGCGGTCAGCACCCGGTGGCGCACCTCCGCGCGCCGCCGCGCGCGAGGCAGCGTACGCACCTGGTGGCGTGCGATGTCGTACAGCAGCGCCCCTACTCTCCGGGCCGGGTTGAGCACCGCGGACGGCTGCTGGGGCACATGGCCGACCACATCACCGGCCACCCGGACCCGGCCGGTGATACGCGCCCCTTCCGGATACTCGCCCAGCAGCGCCAGCCCGGTGGTGGTCTTCCCGCTGCCGGACGGGCCGACCAGCGCCGTCACCGTACCGGGCAGCGCCCGCAAGTCCATCGCGTCCACCAGCACACGGCCGTCGACCTCGACGCGCAGCTCCCTGATCTCGGCCACGGCGGTGTCCGCGTTCATATCCGCTTCCCTCTCGGCGCGTTCGGCTTCCCCTTCCCCAGCACGGCGTCGACCAGCAGATTGCCGCCCATGGTGAGGGCCACGATCAGCAGCGCGGGCACCACGACGGCCCACGGCTGCACCCACAGACCGGTGCGGTTGCGGTCCACCATGACCGCCCAGTCCGCGGCGTCCGGCGCCACCCCGACGCCCAGGAAGGCGGCGGTGGACACCAGGTAGAGCACTCCGGTGAGCCGGACCCCGGCGTCGGCGGCCAGGGTGCGCAGCATCGAGCGCCCGACGTAGCCGACGCCCATCCGCCACCAGCTCTCGCCCTGCATCCGCAGCGCCTCCACGGCCGGGCGCGCGGCGGCCTCGGCCGCGGCGGCGCGGACGATCCGGGCCGCGTCGGGGACGTTGACGAGTGCGACCAGCAGGGCCAGACCCGGCGCACCGGGTGCGAGGACGGTGGCCACCAGCAGGATCAGCAGCAGTGAGGGCACGGCGAGCAGTACGTCCAACGGCCGCAGCAACGCCTCCTCCAGCCAGCGCCGGTGGGTGAGGGCCGCGATGAGTCCGACCGGCAGGGCCACCAGATAGGCGAGGGCGGTGGCGGCGAGCGCGCTGACCACCACCGAGCGCCCGCCGAGCAGGATCTGCCGCCAGACGTCCCGGCCGACGAAGTCGGTGCCGAGCCAATGGCCGTCACCGAGTGCGAAGGAGGTGGCCCGCGGTCCGGGGTCGCCCGCGAAGAGTGGTCCCAGCAGGGCCAGGGCGAGCGGCACCCCCGCGATCAGCAGAGCGAGCGCCACCCTCGTCCGGCCCGGCCGCCGTTCCGGCCCAGGTGTACTCACGCCGCCACCTCCGCCCGCGGGGTCAGCCGGCGGGCGACCAGATCGGCGCCCAGGTTGAGGACGACCGTGAGCACCCCGAAGACCACGGCGAGCCCCTGCACCACCGGCACATCACGTTCGGCGACCGCGTTCATCAGTACGGTGCCCAGTCCGGGGAACACGAACAGCGCCTCCACGACGATCACTCCGCACAGCAGCCAGTCGACGGTGCGGGCGAGTTGCTGGGCGGCCGGGGCCACCGCGTTGGGCAGGGCATGCGCAAGGAGCACCCGGGCACCGCCGACGCCGTAGCGGCGGGCCTGTGCGGTGTACGGTGCGGCCAGCGCGTCGATCATGCCCGCGCGCACCAGCCGGGACAGCGAGCACACCGGCCGGGACAGCAGCACCAGGACGGGCAGCACCAGCGCGGCGGGGTGGCCGGACAGATCGCCGCCGTATCCGACGGCGGTCGGCGGAAACCACCCCAGCCGCAGGGCGAACACCGTCACCAGCAGGGTGCCGAGGGCGAATTCGGGGACCGCGTACACACCGAGCGTCACGGAGCTGATGACCCGGTCGGGCCACCGCCCCACGTGGCGGGCAGCGAGCACACCGAGCCCGACCCCGACGGGGACGAGGAGCAGCAGGGTGAGCGCGGCGAGCAGCAGGGTGGGGCCGAAACCGTCGGACACATAGGTGCTGACGGGGCGACCGGAGACCAGTGAGGTGCCGAGGTCGCCGTGGAGCAGTCCGGTGGCCCAGTCCAGCAGTCGCACGGCGGCGGGCCGGTCCAGTTCCATGGTCTCCCGGATGGCCGCGATCCTGGCCGGATCGGGCTGGTCACCGGCGAGGGCCACGGCGGCGTCGCCCGGCAGCGCCTCGGTCAGCGCGAACACCAGCACCACCACGGCCGCCGTCTGTGCCACCCCGGCCAGCAACCGGCGGGCGAGCCAGGAACGCAGTCCGCTCACGCCAGCCAGACCTTGTCGAAACGGGCCCAGTCGAGGGTGTTGGCCGGGGCGGTGCGCTCGACCCCCCGTACGGTGCGGGCGGTGCCGATGATCCAGTCGGCGAACCCCCAGACCAGGAAGCCCCCTTCGGCATGGAGGCGGCGCTGCATCCGCGCGTACACCGCGGCGCGGTCGCGCTCGTCGCGGGTGGACTGGGCCTGGCGGTAGAGGGCGTCGAAGTCCTTGTGCCGCCAGGCGGTGGCGTTGGTGGTGGAGTCGGTGAGCAGCCGCTGGGAGAAGTGGGATTCGATGGGCATGGCACCGGAGCGGTAGCAGCACAGCGTGCCGGAGTCGAGGATGTCGTTCCAGTAGGAGTCCTTGCTGCCCGTCCTGACCGTGACGGTGACCCCGGCCTTGGCGGCCTGGTCCCGGAAGATCCCGGCGGCCTCGGTGAATCCGGCGGCCACGGCGGAGGTGTCGAGGGTGACCTTCAGTCCGTCGGCGCCCGCCCGCCGCAGCAGGGACCGCGCCCGGTCGAGGTCCTGGGTGCGCTGTGGCAGCCCGGTGGCGTAGTAGGCGTAGCCCTTGCCGAACAGATCGTTGCCGACCTCGCCCGCGCCGGACAGGGCTCCCTTGATCAGCTCCTCGCGGTCGGCGATGAGGAAGAACGCCTCGCGGACCCGCTTGTCGTCGAACGGCGGGCGGTCGGTCTTCATGGCGAACGCCTGCATGGCGCTGTTGCGCAGTCGCACGATCTCGATCTGGCCCTTGCCCTGGTGGGCGCGGGCGGTGGTGGGATTGAGCTCATGGGCGTACTCGACCTGGCCGCCGATCAGCGCGTTCACCCGTGCCGCCTCCTCGTTGGCGACCGTGAACTCCAGCTCGTCGAGATAGGGGGCGCCGTCCCAGTAGTCCGCGTGGCGCCGCAGCACGGTGGAGCGGCCGGGGGCGAAGGAGACGAGGCGGAACGGACCGCTGCCCACCGCGCCGCGGTCGAACTCCTCCGCGCCGTCGGGGACGATATACGCCCCGAACGCGGCCAGCACATTGGGGAATTCCGCGGTGGGCCGCTTGAGGACGAACTCCACGGTGCGCCGGCCCACGGCGCGGCTGGCCTTGAGGTCGATGGGTTCGAGGGAGGCTTTGGCGCGGAACGCCCGCCCGGGGTCGGCGATCCTCCGGTAGCTGAAAAGGACGTCCTCGGCGGTGACCGGCTTCCCGTTGTGGAAGGTGGCCTTTCTGAGCGTGACCTTCCAGCGGTCCAGGCCGGCGTTGGGTTCCCAGGCCGAGGCCAGTCGCGGCCGGGCGGTCAGATCGGCGCCGTAGTCGGCCAGTTTGTCGAAGAGCGCCTTGGCGCGGGCGGCGTCGGCGAAGAGATTGCCCAGATGCGGATCGAGGCTCTCGCCCGCGCCGCCACCGGCGAAGGCGGCGCGCAGCCGTCCGCCGCGCCGCGGCGGACCGTCGTCCTTCGCACCGCCCGGTCCCGGGGCGCCGGAGGAGCAGCCGGTGAGGGCGAGGGCGCCGAGTCCGGCGGCCAGACCGGTGGCGGCGGTGAGCACACCGCGGCGGTGGGGAAGGTGGTGCGGATCGGATGCGTGATGCATGGCGGACGTCCTTTGCCGGGAAGCGGAGTGGCGGGCGCGCGGGGTCGCGGAGGTCAGGGACGGGGGTCAGGGGGCTCAGGGGATGAGCCGGGCGATGAGGTGCAGCCGGTCGCCGTCGGCCGTGGCAGCGGGGGTGGTGGCGGTGTCCCCAGGCCGCCACCGCGGTTCGGTACGCGGTCCGGGCAGGTCGTACAGCGCGAGAACGGTGAAGCCGTGGGCGGACAGGAAGTGGCGCAGCTCCTGCGGCAGCAGCAGCCGCCACGCGGAGTGCTGTTCGACCGGCGCCGCCCCGTCGTCGGTGGTCCACACCCGGGTGCGGCGCAGCAGTTGCGCGGCCCGGTCGATCCGCAGGGTGGTGGCGGAACGGTAGGTGGTGCCGCGCCAGGTGAAGGCGGCGTGCGCCGGGGTGTCCAGCAGATCGGTGCGGCCCAGGAAATGGGCGCCGTTGCGCATCTCCGCCACCAGCAGCCCGCCGGGGGTGAGCGCCGCCCGGCAGGAGGCGAGGAACCCGTCGAGCTCGTCATTGGTGTGGCAGTACAGCAGCGAGCTGTCCAGACACACCACAGCGTCGAAGGTGCCGAGGTCGAAGGAGCGCAGATCGGCGGGGACGTACTCCGGTCCGGGGTGGTGCCGTCCGGCGTGGCGGAGCATCGCGGCGGACCGGTCGGCCCCGGTGACCTCACGTCCCGCGCTGTGCAGATGGGCCGCGTCGCGTCCGGTGCCGCAGCCGATGTCCAGGACCCGTGGTCCCGCGCCGTACCGGCGCAGACAGTCCTCCGCCCAGTGTCCGGCGATCCGTCCGGGGTCGGGGAAGCGCGCCTCGTAGAGCTCGGGGCTGTCGGTGAGCAGATTGCGGTCGCAGGTGGCGCTCATGAGGCCGCCGCCGGTGCGGGCGCGGGCGCGGGCCGGGCCGGCAGCGCGCGGGCGCGGTGCAGCCGGCCGACACCGGCCGCCGAGACCAGGCCGAACAGCACACAGCACAGCCATGGCAGCCAGGCGTGCCCCTGGTCGTCCCCGGTGTCCATGGCCCAGCCGACGACGGTGTTGCCCGCCGCCGCGGCCACCCCGGAGACCATGTAGAAGAGCCCGAAGTAGGTGCCGGTCAGCTCCGGCCGTCCGAAGTTGGGGATCAGCTCCATGACGAACGGCTGCGCCACCATGATCCCGAGGTACAGCAGCAGCGCCCCCGCCAGCACGGGCAGAGCGTGGAGCACCGCATCCGCCGGACCGTCCGGTGCCGCTCCGGCGACCGCCATCGGCGGTACGAAGGCGAGGGCCATCAGGGCGAGCCCCGTCCCGATCCAGCGCCCCCGGCTGCCGCGCCGCCTGAGCGCCCGGGTGATGCGCAGTTGCAGGGCGAGATTGGTCAGGGTGCCGACGAGGAAGACCAGTCCGGCCGCGCCGTCCCAGCCGGTGGCCCCGCGCGCCCCGGCGGGCAGCAGCAGGTAGAGCTGGTTCTCGAGGGTGAACATGCCGACCATGGCGAGGGAGAACGCCACGAAGGCGCGGTTGCCGAGCACCTGCCGCCAGTCGGCGAGCACACCGCCGGGCGGGGGCGTGACCTCGCGGTCGGGCAGCACCAGCGCCTGGGCGACGGTGAGCACCGCGAACAGTCCCGCGGCGGTGAGCGCCGAGGCCCGGAAGTCCACCAGCAGCAGCGCGCTGCCGAGCAGCGGGCCGATGAGGGCACCGGTGGTGGCGAACACGTTGAACAGCGCGAAGGCTTCGGGTTTGCGCTCCCCCGCCTCCTGGGCGAGATAGGCCCGTACGGCCGGGTTGAACAGCGCCCCGGCGAGCCCGCTGAGCACGGACGCGGCGAGCAGTACGGCCAGTCCGTCGCCGAGCGAGAACAGCGCGAAGCCCACGGTGCGCAGGGCGCATCCGGCGATGATGACCCGTCGGGCGCCCAGCCGGTCGGCTGCCGAGCCCCCGATGATGAACAGGCCCTGCTGGCTGAGGTTGCGTACGCCCAGGACGATGCCGACCACGGCGGCGGACATGCCCAGGTCCTCGCCCAGATGGGTGGCGAGATAGGGAATCAGCAGGTAGAAGCCGGTGTTGACGCCGAGCTGATTGACCAGGAGAAGGCGGATGGCGAGGGGGAAGCCACGGAACTCACGCCATGTCGTCATGGTGTTCCCTCCCCTCCGGCTCCCCGGCCTCCTGCGGTGCGGCGGTGGCATCCGGGGCGGTGGCGCGCGGACGGACGCCGAGACCGGGGCGGTCCCCGGCGCGCACCACACCGTCGGTCCCGCCGATACCGGTCCACGGGTCGTGGGCGAGCAGCAGATGGCCGTCCAGATCGATCCAGCGGGCCCGGTCGGTGAGGTGTACGGCCGGGGCGATACCGAGGGTGCTCGCGGTCAGACAGCCCAGCATCAGCCCGGTGCCACTGCCCTCGAGCGCGGCGGCGATCCGCAGGGCGGTATGGACTCCGCCGCATTTGGCCAGTTTGACGTTGACCCCGTGCACCCGTCCGGCGAGGCGGCGGACGTCCTCGAGGTCCACCGCGTCCTCGTCGGCGATGACGGGGAGGGGCGAGTGCTCGGCGAGGCGGGCCAGCGCCTCGGGATCACCCGGCGCCAGGGGTTGTTCGACGGCCTCGACGCCCGACTCCGCGTAGCGGGGCAGCAGTTCACGTGCCTGCGCCGGGGTCCAGGCACCGTTGGGGTCGAGCAGCAGCCGGGCGTGCGGGGCGGCGGCGCGCACCGCACGTATCCGCGCCAGGTCGTCCTCGGGGTCCGGTGTGCCCGCCTTGAGCTTGAGGACACAGAAGCCACCGCGGGTCAGCCGCCGGGCGTGGGCCACGGCCCGTTCGACGGGGAGGATGCCCAGGGTCCGCGCGGTGGCGGCGCGCGGCGCGGCGGTGGCGCCCAGGAGCCAGTGGACGGGCCGTCCGGCGCGCACCCCGCACAGATCGAGCAGGGCGGATTCCACGGCCGCGGTGACGGCGGCCCGCTGCCGGGCGATGGCGCCCTCGCGCAGCGCCTCCAGGGCGGTTTCCGGGTCGGTGAACCGGGCGAGCTCGGCGGCCGCCAGGGACAGCAGCCGCTCCAGGGTGGCCGTGTCCAGTCCGTAGTACGCGCTGGTGACGGCCTCGCCGTGGCCGCGCTGTCCGTCGTGTTCGACGGTCAGCCAGACGGCCTCGCGGGCGGCCATGGTGGAACGGGAGATGCGCAGCGGCTCGGCGAGTTCGAGCCGTACGGTGCGCTGGGTGGCTTTCACGGGGTGTCTTCCGGGGTCGGGGCTCCGCGGGTCAGCGGATCGGTGACGGTGGTGCAGCGGGTCCAGCCGGTGGCGACGGCGGCGCCCGGGTGCGGGATCTGTACCGGCCGGGTGGCCGCGATGTCCGGCGTGAGGTCATGGGCGGTGGCGAAGTCGTCGTCGTAGACGGTGTCCAGATAGCGGTGCGGACCGTCGGGGAAGACGGTGGCCACGACGGCGCCGGGGTGCACCCGGGCGGCCCAGGCGGCGACCAGCGCGACCGCTCCGGTGCTCCAGCCACCGCTGACGAAGGCGCCCCTGGCCAGCCTGCGGCAGGTGTCCGCCGCTTCGGCGGGGCCCACCCAGTGGACCTCGTCGAAGGCGTCGTAGGCGACGTTGCGGGGATGGATGCTGCTGCCCAGCCCGCGCATCAGCCGGGGCCGGGCGGGCTGGCCGAAGATGGTGGAGCCGGTGGCGTCCACACCGATGAGCCGTAGCGCGGGCCAGTGCGCGCGCAGCGGTCCGACGATGCCCGCGCTGTGGCCTCCGGTGCCGACGCTGCACACCAGGACGTCGAGGTGGTCGAGCTGGACGGCGAGCTCGGCGGCGAGCGAGGCGTAACCGGCGGTGTTGTCAGGGTTGTTGTACTGGTCGGGCCAGTACGCGTCCGGCAGCAGCGCCACCAGTTCACGCAGCCGGGCCAGCCGGGCGGCCTGCCAGCCGCCCTCGGCCGCCGGGCGGTCGACGAGCTCCAGCCGGACCCCGTGGGTGCGCAGCAGCCGTCGCATCGAGGGCTCGAGCTCGGTGTCGCCGACGAGGACGACAGGGTGGCCGAGCGCCTGGCCCGCGAAGGCCAGGCCGATGCCCAGGGTGCCGGAGGTGGATTCCACCACGGGGGCGCCGGGCCGCAGTTCACCGCGCTCGCGGGCGCCGAGCAGCATGGACACCGCGGCGCGTGCCTTCATCCCACCGGCGCCGAGCCCTTCCAGCTTGGCCCAGAAGCCGGGGTGGGGGCAGGGCAGCGGGGTGGTGACACGGGCGAGCGGGGTACGGCCGAGCAGGGAGAGCAGTTCGCGGTTGGCGGCGGGGTGATGGACGGCGGTTGTGGTGGTCATGAGGCGCCCCCGTAGCGGTGGATCAGCCCGGGGCCGCCGTCGAGCCAGAAGAAGGGGTAGGGCTCGGCGCACACCGCGGTGACCCCGGCGCCGAGCAACCGCGGCAGGATGGCGCTGCCGGTCTGGGCGAACATCACCAGCGGCTTGGCGTGGCGCAGCGCATGTTCCCGCAGCGGTTCGAAGCTGCCGTTGCCGAGGGTCATCCCGGACGCGAGCACCGCGTCACAGCGCTCCAGATGGGCGTGGGCGTCGGTGGCCACGGGCTCGCCCCACTCCGTGGTACCGCCCTTGAGGTCGCAGGGCACATAGCGCAGTCCACGTGAACGCAACTGCTCCAGCAGGGAGTTGACGACGCCGATGACGAGGACGGTCCGGCCCGGCGCGAGATCGAGCAGGTCGACGACGGCCCCGGCCCGGGCGCGGGACCGGTCCAGGGTGGTCCCGGCCGGCAGGGTCAGCGGCCGGGCGCCGGGAGCCGTGGTGTGCGGCACCGTGTGCAGGAGGTACGCGTCGAGCGCGGCCACGCGCACGGCGGTCAGTTCGTGGTGGAGCAGCCGTGCCACATCGGCACCGACGCACTCCTCGACGGCGCTGTCGGGCAGCGCTCCCGGCTCGACCGCGCACGAGCCGACGGCCGCGCCCAGCCGCAGGCTGAACACCTCGTTGCGGTAGCCGCCGGTACGGCCGGGGTGGCGTACGGCCTGGCGGGTGGTGAAGGCGAGGGCGATGTGCTGGGTGCGCGGATCGGGTCCGTAGGCACCGTCCAGCACCCGCTCGACCAGCTCCGCGTAGGAGGTGCACGACGGCGGTGCGGGGCGGGTGGGCACAGGGGTGGCCATCAGTGGTTCACCACCCGGGGGCGCAGACCGGACAGCAGCTCGGTGACCCGGTCGCGGGCGCCCCGGCCGGTGGTGTCGGCCGCCATGACATGTCCGAGGTAGGTGTTGTTGCTCCCGTCGGCCCGGACCGCGCGGCCGGGCTCGGCGAGCTGCACCTCGAGCACATCGGATGCCTCCCGTACGGTGTCCCCGCCGTCGATCGCGGTGAGGGTGCCGTCGGTCTCGGGCACCAGGAAGCCGATGGCGGCGCTGCGCAGTCCGGTGTCCCAGCCACGCAGATCGGGCCGGCGGCCGAGGGCGAGGTCCACGGCGGCCGCGGCGAGGTCGATGCCGGTGACGTGGCGGATGAGTTCGGTGATGCGGTTGCCCGCGGGGCGGGCGTTGACCTCCACCACCCGGGGTCCGTCGGCGGTGAGCTTGATCTCGGTGTGCGCCACCACCCCGTCGAGGGCCAGTGCCTTCAGGGCGAGCAGCGCGGTCTGTCCGGCGGCCTCGGTGTCGGCGGGGGTGAGCGCGGCCGGGAACATATGGCCGGTCTCGATGAACGCGGGCGCGCCGCCGAGGCTCTTGTCGGTCACCCCGATCACCTCGGTCACCCCGTCGTAGGACACGGTCTCGACACTGACCTCCGGCCCCTCGAGCAGTTCCTCGAGCAGGACGACGGGGTCGCGGCGCTGGCCGCGGGCGTTGACGGGGAACCCGGCGAGCGCCCGGCAGGCGTCCTTCAGCTCGCGTTCGTCGTTCACCCGCCGGACGAACATCCCGGCACACAGATCCACCGGCTTGACCACCAGCGGATAGCCGATGTCACGCGCCGCCTCGGCGGCGCGCGCCCCGTCCGGACAGACCGCGTGGCGGGGGCCGGGCAGTCCGGCGGTGTGCAGCACCCGGCGGGTGGCGTCCTTGCGGCAGGCGTTCTCCACGGCGTCGGGGGCGGGGCCGGGGAGGCCGAGGCGGTCGGCGATCCGCGCCGCCGTCGGCAGGTAGTAGTCGCAGGAGGTGATGACACCGTCGAAGCCGAGTGCGGCGTGCAGCCGTTCCACGGTGGGCAGCAGGGTGGCGGTGTCATTGGTGTCGGCGGTCAGCACATGGCGGGCCGCGAGCAGGGGATGGGCGGTGCCCTCGGCCGCGGAGCGCAGGTAGTGATGCAGGTCACGGGTGAGGAAGGTGAACTCATGACCACCTTCGAGGATCGCCCTCGGCAGCAGTCTGCTCATCGAACCGACCCAGCTCTCGACCATCAGCAGATGGGCCACAACTCTCCTTCTTCCCGGTGGGGTTGGGGGATTTTCGGGCAGGCCGGGGTCACCGGCGCCGGGGTGGCGACCCGCCTTGACCGATCCACACGGTATCGATAATCGTTTTCATTGTCATCCAGACATTCGATGCCCGCCCTTCCGATTGCGAGTCCATGACCCCCGCCGTGCAACGTCTCTCCCTGCTGTGCGCGCTCGTGGCGAGCGCCACCGCCCTGCTCCCCGCGGACACCGGCATCGCCTCCGCTCCCCATGACCCCGGCGCCGCCTCCGCTCCCGATGACCCGGGCGTCAGCACCCGGCCACTGCGCTTCACCGCGTGTCCCGAATCGGTGCCGCGGCCACCGGCGCCCGACCGGGTCGACTGTGGCCGGCTGCGTGTTCCGCTGGACTGGGACCACCCGGAGGGCGCGCACCTCCACATCGCCGTCTCCCGGGTCCGCGCCTCCGGCACCCCTGCCGAGCGGCGTGGCGTCCTGCTGGTCAACCCGGGTGGCCCCGGTGGCTCCGGACTGTCCTACGCCGTGACCAAACGCGCCAAGCTGCCCGAGCGGGTACGCCGCGCCTACGACGTCATCGGCTTCGACCCGCGCGGCGTCGGCCACAGCGCACCCGCCGACTGCGGAGCCATGGGCGGGCTGTTCGACGCCCCGGGGCCGGATCCGGTACCGGTCGGCCGCGCCGCCGAATCAGCCGGGCTCGACCGGTTGCACGGACTGGCCGATGACTGCGCGGCGGGCGCGGCGGACACCCTGCCGCAACTGTCCACCGAGCAGACCGCCCATGACATGGATGCCATCCGCGCGGCCCTCGGTGAACGGCGGACCCACTATCTGGGGGTGTCGTACGGCAGTTGGCTCGGCGCCGCGTATGCCGCGCGGTTTCCGCACCGGGTGGGCCGGATGGTGCTCGACAGCGTGGTCGGCCCCGAGGACTGGTACGACTTCGACCTGCGCCAGGCCCGCGCCCTGCTGCGCCAGCGCGAGGTGTTCTTCGGCTGGGCCGCGCGGCACGCGGACCGCTTCCGGCTCGGGGACGACGCCGCCACGGTGCGCACCACGTATCTGCGGGTGCGCGCGGAACTCGCGGCCCACCCGGTGGACGGGTTCGGGGCGGCCGAGTACGACCGTGCCGTGTACCGCTCCCTCGGCCGCACCGAACGCTGGACCGCGCTCGCCGACGGTCTGCGCGCCTCTCTGCGTGACGGCGACACCCGCCTCCTGCGCCCCGCCACCGCCTTCGACGGTGCGGAGTCCCGCAACTACGAGGCGGCCAACCGCATCGTGAAGTGTGCCGACGGTCCCGGTCCCGCACCCCGCAGGGTGGTGGCCGACATCCGCCGGCTGCGACGGCTCGATCCGTATCCGGTCCTCACCGGCATCGAGGCGTCCGCCTGCGCCTACTGGCACCACCGCCCGGCGCGGCGGACCCCGCTGGGCGGGCCCGGTGTCCCGCCGGTGCTGCTGACCGCCTCCGCACACGATCCGGTCACCCCGGTCGCGGGCGCCCACGGACTCCGGCGACGGCTGCCCGGGGCGCGGCTGGTGACGCTGGAACAGGACTATTCGCACGGAGTGTTCGCCAGCCGGGGCAACGCCTGTGTGGACGATACGGCCGCCGCGTACCTGGTCGACGGCACCGTCCCGGCACGGGACGTCCGCTGCGCCGGTCCGGGTCTGCCCGATCCCTCCCCCGCCACCACGGGGAGGTGAACCGGGGCACGGGCGCGGTGGTGTGCCAAGGTGGTGGCCATGATCTCCGGCCACCGCACTCCCCCACGGGCGCCCCTCGCCACCTGGCCCACTCCCCTCGAACCCGCGCCACGGATGGCCCGTGCGCTCGGGCTCGGTGAGGACGATCTGTGGATCAAACGTGACGACCTCATCGGCCTCGGCGGTGGCGGCAACAAGGTGCGCAAACTGGAGTGGCTGTGCGGCGCGGCGGTGGCCGACGGCGCCACCGTGCTGGTGACCACCGGCGCGCCGCAGAGCAACCACGCACGGCTGACCGCCGCCGCGGGGGCCCGCCTCGGTCTGGACGTCGTCCTGGTCCTCGCGGGCTCCCCCGGCTCCTCCTCGTCCGGCAACCTGGCACTGGACGGCCTCTTCGGCGCGCGGGTGGAGTGGGCGGGCGAGGGCGACGCCGGAACGCTGGCGACCGCAGCCGAACATGTGGCCCAGGGGCTGCGGCAGGAAGGCGCCGTTCCGGCGGTCATCCCCTTCGGCGGCTCCAGCCCGGTGGGGGCCCGCGGCTATCTGGAGTGCGCCCGTGAACTCCTCGACCAGGCCCCGGAGCTGACCACGGTGGTCACCGCGCTCGGCTCCGGCGGCACGATGGCCGGCCTGGTCGCCGGGCTGGGCCCCGACCGGGTGCTCGGCGTCCACTGCGGCGCCGTCCCCGCCCCCGCGACCACCGTCTCGGCGCTCGCCACCACCCTCACGGACACGCCCTGTCCGCCCAAGGCCCTCCGGGTCCGTCTCGACCAGGTCGGCGACGGTTACGCCACCCTGACCGAGCCCGTCATGTCCGCCCTCACCCTCGCCGCCCGCACCGAGGGCCTGGTCCTCGACCCCATCTACACCGGCCGCGCCCTGGCGGGTCTGACGGCCGCCGTACGCGACGGCGACATCATCCCCGGTCTGCGCACCGTGCTCCTCCACTCGGGCGGCCTCCCCGGCCTCTTCGGCCACCCCACGGCCCTCGCCCGCGCGGAAGCGGCCCTGACCAGCGGCTGATCGGCCGATCGGCGACGACGGGGGCGAACAGCCGGGCCCGGGACGTACCGGCGCGGGGTGACGGCTCGTTCCGGGGGGCGTACGCACGGCGTCGTCGGTCGATGGCGTACGGCGTCAGCCACCGGACGCAGAAGCGGCGTATTCCGCATGTCTGATTCCGGTCATGTCCCCGGAGCGGCGAAAAGCTGGTCTAGTCTGCTGCCCGCACATAGGACTATGGAATATGCTCCTCCAGGCTCTTGGCCGCATGGACCACTCCGCGCTATGAGTCGACCACGAACCGGAACGGCCGGTGGTGCACGGGAGTTCGGCGGTCGCCGACCGAGGTCCGGGCAGGGGGTCGGCCGATGGCGCCGTACCCAGGGGATTCGCTGAACCCCTGTGGCGGGTGGGGCTGCTGGGGCCCATGAGGCCGATGGGGTCGCGAACCCTACTACAACACACCGGCCGTTTCATAGCATTACCGGATTTCACCCCCTCGCGCTGAACGGTGCGTAACCTCACGGTCACTGATGAAGCGCCATCGGTGCGCGCCACGGGTACCGCAGGGAGGGGAGACCGCATGCCCGGGATCGACGAGTGTCTGCTCGAGGCCATGACCGTCAACGGCGCCCGCGGGGCCGCCGTGATCGAGTGGACCAGCGGACTCGCGCTCGGGATGGTCGGTGAGGTACGGGACGACGATCCCGAGGCCACGGCCGCCGAGACGGCCGAGCTGGCCAGGATGGCCGCCGAGCAGCGGGCGTTCGCGGCGGTCGGAGCGGACGCGGAGCAGGGCGGTGACGCGGAGGGGGCGTCGTCCGTGGAGGACGTCATCGTCACCACGGGCACCTGCTACCACTTGCTGCGGTTCGTCGACACGGCCTTCGACAGCGGCGTGTTCTTCTACTTATGGCTGGACCGCCGCGAGGGGAACCTGGCGCTCGCCCGGATGCGGCTGCGCGATCTGTCCGAGCGGCTGGCCCTGATATGAACCCTCACACCGACGTTCCCCCCGCCCCTCCCGCGAGACCCGGCGGCCGGACCGGAACCGGACCCACCCTCACCGTGCTCGCGGGGGAACGGGCCAGCGGCGCCCTGCTGTGCGAAGCGGGCACCGTCTATCTCTCCGAGGGCCGGGTGGTGCACGCCGAGAGCCCGGTGGCCCCCGGTATCGACGTACTGCTCACCACCGGCGGACGGCTGACCGCGGAGACCTGGCGGGAGGCGGTCGGCCACACCGACGGCCCCGGCGGCGTCGGCCGGTTCCTGGTCGACACCGGGCGGCTGTCCGACGCGGAGCTGGAGATCTGCCATCTGGGGGCGCTGTTCGACGCGGCCTACTTCGCCCTGGGCACCGGCACCGGTCCGCGCGGTTTCCAGCGGGACGCCGCCCACTGGCTGGGGCCCGTCCGCCCGGTGGGCGCCGACGCCGTCGAGCGCGAGACACGGCGCCGCGGCCGACTACTTGACGACTTGTGGCCTTGTCCGCAAGTCGATACCGCGCCCGTGGTGCTCCGCAGCCCCGATCCGCGGTCCCCAGCCGTGACCCGCCGTCAGCGCGCGGTGCTGGAGCTGGCCGACGGCGTCCGGACCCCCGCCGATATCGCACGGTGCCTGGGCCGCCCCGCGTTCCACACCTTGATCGACATCCGGCGGCTGGCGGCCGCCGGACATGTCGAGACCCCACGGCCCCAGGCCACCGCGCCCCCGGCCCGCTCCCCCGGGCCCGGCGCGGTGGTCTGGCCCGACACCGTCCCCGACACCGTCTTCGCCGACCCCGGAATCGATCTGCTGCGCCGGCTCCGTGACGCCCTGGAGGCAACCCTGTGATTCGTCCGACCGCCCCCGCCGCCTCCTGTGCACCGTCATGAGACGCACCCTGCGGCAGCGCACGGAGAGGAAACAGCTGATGGCCGCCGAACCCGACGTGCTCGAGGAACTCCGGCGGTTACGGGCCCGGGTCGCCGACGTCACCGGAGCCCTGGCCGCCACCAGTGACGGTCTCGTCCTGGCGCATGACACGGCCACCATCGAACCCGAGGGTGTCGCCGCGCTGACCGCCGCGGCCCTCGGGGTCTCCCAGTCCCTCGCGGACGCCACCAGCCGGGGCGCCTTCCGTGAACTGCTGGTGCGCGGCCAGAACGGCTATGTGGCCACCTACGCGGCCGGTCCCCAGGCCGTGCTCACCGTTCTGGCGGGACAGCGCACCAACATCGGGCGGCTCCATATGGAGGCCCGCCGGTCGGGCGCCCGGATCGCCGATCTGGTCGGCGGCGCCCTCGCACGGGCCGAGCACCACGCGTAACCCGCCGCCCGCGCCCCCCTTCACCACCCCCGTCCCCCGGGCCCGGCCGGGCCACTCCACGGCCTCGCCACGCCCTGTTCCGGCGCCGCGACCAACGGCGCCCTCGCACGACCGCACCCACACCGTCCGGAAGCGTCCGGACCCCACCCGAACGAAAGGAACGTCCATCATGGCGAACACCCAGACCGCACTCAAAGAGGCCATGACCACCATCGAGGGCAGCCTCGGTGTGGCGCTGGTCGACTACTCCAGCGGTATGGCCCTGGGCACCGTGGGCGGCGGGAAGGAGCTCGACCTGACGGTCGCCGCCGCGGGCAATACCGATGTGGTACGCGCCAAGGTGCGCACCATGGAACAGCTCGGCCTCAAGGACGGCATCGAGGACATCCTCATCACCCTCGACAGCCAGTACCACCTGATCCGGCTGCTGAAGGGGCGGGACAGCCAGGGGCTGTTCCTCTACCTGGCCCTGGACAAGAACCGCGCCAACCTGGCCATGGCCCGTCACCAGCTGCGCAAGATCGAGGGGGATCTCGAGGTCTGACCTCCGCTCCCCCGGCCGGGGGACACGGAAGCGGAACCGGTCGGCCCGGAGCCGGCGTCCGACCGGTTCCGCTACACCCCGCGGGCGTATCGTCACCGACATGACCGAAATGGGAAAGATCATCCTGACCATGTCGGTGTCCCTCGACGGCTACTTCGAGGGACCGAACCGCGAGATCGACTGGCATCAGGTCGACGAGGAGCTGCACCGCCACTTCAATGAGCACGCCGCGGCCATGGGCGCCTTCCTCAGCGGGCGGGTGACCCATGAGCTGATGGCCGACTTCTGGCCGACGGCCGAGTCCGATCCGTCGTGTACCGGGGTCATGGCCGAATTCGCCGCGATCTGGCGGGAGATGCCGAAGTTCGTGTTCTCCCGGACCCTCACCCACGCCGACTGGAACACCACCGTGCTGCACGAGGTCGACGTGGACGAGATCCGGGCCATGCGGGGACGGCTGGACGGTGATCTGGCGCTCGGCGGCGCCGATCTGGCCGACACCTTCCGCCGGCTGGACCTGATCGACGAGTACTGGATCTACATCCATCCGGTCGTGCTGGGCCGGGGCAGACCCCTCTTCCGGCCCTCGGACACCACCACCGCGCTGGAACTGGTGGGGACCCGGACGTTCGGCAACGGTGTGGTGCTGCTCCACCACCGGCGGTCCGGGTCCACGGTGCGGGGCTGAGCGTCGGTCACCGCCCAGCCGCCGGGCTACCGCTCCGTCCGCGCCTCCTCCGTCCGCTGCTTGACCACCCGGTTCAGCCGGTCCATCCGCGTGGCCAGCGTCATCCGCCCCTCCAGCCGGAAGGCCGGGGGCCGCTTGCCGTCCACGTCGTCGAAGCCGTACCGCTCGGCCAGATCACCGGTGGCCAGCACCTGTCCGGTGTGCTCCTTGACCTCCGGGTCCGCCAGCAGCGAGACCACCGCGCGGCCCACGTACTCCGGTGTGTGCACCACCGCGGCCGGACCGCTGCCGAGTGCGTCCCAGGCGGCCTCCACCCGTTCGGTGCGGACGAAACCGGGGTGCAGGGAGACGGCCGCGATATCGGTCTTGCGCAGATCGGCGGCGAACCCCCGGCACATGCGGTCCGAGGCCGACTTGAACACGTCGTAGCCGACCTGGCCCAGATAGATGTCCCCGTCGGAGAAGCTGATGCCCACGATCAGGCCGCGCTTCTCCGGGAGCATCAGCCGGGTGAGCCGGCGGGTCACGTCGTACTGCGCCCGCAGCGACCCCTCGAAGAGGTCGTAGCGCCACATGGGCTGGTCCCAGTACGGCGCGTCGAAGCGCACTTCGGAGGAGCGCTCGTAACCACCCCAGGCGTTGTTGACCAGCAGGTCGAGCCGCCCGTGATCGGCGTTGATCCGCTCGAAGAGCGCCTCGTTGGCCGCCGGGTCGCGGTGGTCGCAGCGCACGGCGATGCCGGTGCCGCCGCGCCGGGTGACCTCCTCGGCGGTCTCGTCCACCGTACCGGGCAGATCCTCGGTGCGGTTTCCGTCGCGCGCGCTGCGCCCCGTGACGTACACGGTCGCCCCCGCGGCACCGAGCGCGGCGGCGATGCCCCGGCCCACGCCGCGGCTGGCGCCGGTGACCACCGCCACCGCCTTGCTGAAGTCCGGTGGGTTCCAGCCGTCGTTCACCGTTGAAGTCCTTCCCTTGTGTGGCGCGGGCATCAGCTCAGGTGTGCCGTGGCGTACTCCAGGCTGCGGAGGTACGCCGTGGTGTCGGCCACCTGCGGAACGCCGTAGCGCTCGCGGAGTTCGGGCATGGAGGTGGGCAGCACCCCACCACTGCACGCGGTGACCTCGCTGACATCGCGCAGCACCGAGAGGTACGAGCGGGTCATGGGGGCCATCCGCGCCAGCTCGGCCGGGTCCAGCGAGGCGGGGTCCACGACGGGCGGGATGCTGAGGTCACGGCCCCGGGCGGCGGCGTGTTTGACGACCACCTGGAGGCAGGCGGCCACATCCATCGCCTCGGCCCCGTAGGTGACCCAGAACTCACCCTGGTCATCGCCCAGTTGGATGGACCGCAGCACCGCCTTGGAGAGCAGGTCCTGCGGTACGAAGTCCATCCGGATCCCGGCGTGGGCGGGGACGAAGGGCGCCCGGCCACGGCCGATCCAGTCGGACATCAGCTGGACGATCTGGCCCTGGGAGGTCCAGCCGGTCACCGAGTCGCCGACCAGGTTGGTGGGCCGGAACACGGTGTGCGCCACTCCGGACGCGCGCAGCAGCTCCTCCGCCCGGTGCTTGGACTCGATGTAGTTACGGCACACATTGCCCTCACCGAGAGGCAGCGGGGCGGTGTCCGCGAGCGCGGCGACGAACGCCGTGCTCATGAAGTGGACGACGGCTCCGGCCCGTTCGGCGAACTCCACGACCCGGCGGGTGCCCTCGATGTTGATCGGCTGGTACCGCTCGGCGGGCAGCCCCCATTCGGTCAGCCCGGCGGAGTGGATGACCACGTCCACCTCACCGGCCAGCGCCGCATAGCTCTCCTCGTCCAGGCCGAAGCGCTCGGCCGTGACATCGCACGGCACCGACCGTTCGGCCTCGGGCGCCGGGGCGCTGTGGGAGGCGGCGATGATCCGCAGGCCCGCCGCCTCCCGGCCGTCCGTGGGACTGGTGTTCTCCCGGAGCAGGGATCGGCCGACCACACCGGAGGCACCGGTGAGCAGTACGGTCCGCGGTGTGCTCATGGCCGTGCGTCCTTCCAGTCCATCAGCCGTGGCGCCATCCGGGCTCCGGCGTAGAGGAAGGGCTCGGGCGGGAACGGGGGCGGGGGTTTGCGCTGGTCGTTGTCGACCAGCAGCAGCCGTGAGTGGTCGGTGTCCTTGCCGAGCACCAGGTCGCGCAGGACCTTGCCGCCGGTGTGGGTGGCCGCGATGCCGTTCCCGCAGTAGCCGTAGCCGTAGAACACACCGTGGCCGAGCCGGCCGAAGTGCGGTGCGTAGTCACGGACGACATCGGCGGTTCCGCCGTAGGCGTAGGTGAAGGACACGTCGTCCCACTGCGGGAAGAACCGCTGGAACTCATGGCGGATGGTGCGGTAGACCTCGTCGCGGTTCATATTGCGCTGCCGCTTGTCGCGCCCGTAGTAGTACGGCGCGGGTCCCCCGGCGAACATGATGCGGTTGTCCTGGGTGAACCGTGCGCAGGTCAGCAGGGACTTGGCCTCCACCATGCCCTCGCGCCCGGCCCAGCGCACCCGCTCGATCTGCCGGTCCGTCAGCGGTTCGCTCACCATCGCGTAGGTCCAGATGGGGACGACCCGGTGGCGGAACGGCCGGAAGGCATCCATGTGGACGTTGGTGGCGAGCACCACCTTGTCGGCGGTGATCCGTCCGCCCGCGGTGACGACGGTGGTCCGCACCCCGGGTTCGACCCGCAGACAAGGGGTGTCGTCATGGATGACCACGCCCTTGTCGCGGACCACCCGGGCGATACCGCGCGCCAGCCGGAACGGGTTGACCAGGGCGCCACCGACACGCATACCGGCCTGGACGGCGGGTGAGTCGATGATGTCCCGGGCCGCTTCCCCGGTGAGGATGTCGGGCGCGACACCGCCGATGCGCTCGGCGAGTTCACGGTCCTCCCGCAACCGTCTGACCTGCCCGCGGTCGGTGGCGACCATCAGGTAGTCATTGGCCTCGTATCCCGCGTCGATCTTGTTCTTGCGGGTGAAGCGGCCGATTTCCAGGATGGACCGGCCGACCGCCTGGGTGGCTTCCAGGGCCCGCTGGGCGCCGAACTTCTTGACCAGCGCCTGGAGGTCCTTGCCGATGGTCGGGGTGACGAATCCGTCCGCCCGTCCGGAGGCCCCGTAACCGGAATACTTCGCTTCGATGATGTGGATGTCCAGCGCCGGTTCGGCCTCCTTGAGGAAGTAGGCCGTCCACAGTCCGGTGAATCCCCCACCGACAATGCACACATCGCAGTCGACCGACTCCCGCAGCGGGGGTCCGGGCACGACGGACTCGGTGTCGTGCCAGTACACGACATGTTTCAGGGTGTTCAATTATGGCCCCTTGACGTGAACCACCAGTGTTTTCCGGTCACACCGCTTCGAGAACCATTCTCGACAGCCCCAGGTGACGCTTGGCGAAGTGCTCGACCGTCGCACCCAGATATCTCTCGTAGTTGGCGACATTGAGCTCGCCCACGCATTCCAGGGCCTTCTCACGGTTCCCGCGCAGCCGGTTCAGCCACTCCTGACACGTGCGGCTATAGTGGTCCGGGTCGTTGCGCAACGTCACGACGTCGAAGTGTTTCTCACTGCCCTCGAGAACCTCGGACAGCGCAGGAATCTCAGATTCCGGAAAGACCGTCTCCATGATGAACATCAAGTCGCGGACGGTCTGCTTGTCCATGACCGTGTTGTTGCCCTTGATATTGGTCTGGAGCGCCAGCCGACCGCCCCGGGGGAGCCATGACCGGCATCGCCGGAAGAATTCCCGGTAGGCCTCGACCCGCTCGGCACGGGACAGTCCGGTGCGCGCGAAGTGCTCGAAGGCGCCGATCGAGATGATGGCGTCGTACGGCTCCCCGGGCTCGTGGTCGAGCCAGTTCTCCACCCGGATCTCGGTGCGGGGCAGCTCCAGCCGGTCGAGGTACTCGGCCTGGCTGCTGCTCAGCGTCAGCCCCACGGCCTGCTCGACACCGTGGGTGCCGGTCAGCCGCTTGAGCAGACTGCCCCATCCGCAGCCGACGTCGAGCACCCGGCGGGCGCCCGGCGCGCGGGCACCTTCGATCAGGTAGTCCAGCTTGCGCCGCTGGGCGTCCTCGAGCGTGTCCCCCTCGCCCCACAGGGCGCAGGTGTAGGTCAGCTCCTCGTCCAGCCACAGCTCGTAGAAATCGTTGGAGACGTCGTAGTGGTGCCTGATCGATTCCTCGGTGGCACCTTGGTAGTCGACCGTCACTCGGCGCTCGCCTTGGTGGCCTCGGCCAGTTTCACCAGATCACCGACGGTCTTCACACTCGCGGCCTGGCTCGGGTCGAATTCGATGCCCGCGTCGTCCTCGATGGTGTAGACGATGTCGGCGATCTGAAGGCTGGACAGACCCACTTCGTCGAAGGCGGTATCGGCGTTGAGCGTGAACGAATCCGCCTTGCTGCCCAGCTTCTTGGCTATGAGACCGCAGACGTCCTCGACGGTAATCACGGACTTCACCTCTCCTGGAATGGTTCACACGACCGCAAACCGGCCGGAACTCGATACTCATGGGGGAGGAATCACGGCACGACCGTGCGGGACCACGCCCAGCACTCGCGATGAACCGTTAGAACGCACCCGAGCTGTCCCCACGAACTCGGATGTCCCATCTTGCACGACCGGCGAGGCCATTGCCAGTGTCCCCTTGAGCTCCCCCACCGTGCCGTAGAGTTTCGGACCATGAGAGAGCACTCGACCGTGCTACCTGATCAGCATCACCCACGTCACAACGGCTGAGGCGCATGTGGCCACTTGTTTCACATGAATTGGCAACGTCCTGCCACTGGGGACTTCCGCGATATTGGCAACGTCCTGCCACCGGGTGGGGGGTTGAACTTCTTCCCCGCGGTATCAAAAAATGGCGTGTGGACCATCACCGCTCGAGCCCTTGGCCGACGCCCCGGGCCGATGGCCGAGTCGATGGCCGAGTCGATGTGCGATCAGAGGGTGACATGCCTGATCAACTGGAGAAGTGCGAGGACGCTCCTGCCCCGCCTGTCTCCGGCTTATCCACCGACGGCGCGGCTGACGACGGCACCAAGGAATGGGACGAGGTAATTCCGCTCGCCCCTGGCATGAAGCTGCCGACGCCGGCCGCACGGGCCGCGCCGCCCCGTCCCGCCACCACGAGCCCGGAGCACACAGGTGATCCCGCGCGTGCCGCATGGCGCGTGATCCGGAAAGAGTGATCCAGAATGGGAGTCAGGCACCATGGACGGTAGGGAACACCGCTGGTTCATCCTCGGCGCGTCGGTGATTCCGCTCATCGCGGTCCTCGGCGCCATGGTCCTCCTGTGGCAGGAGGTCTTCGGCTGGTCCGATGTGGTCGTCCTGGTCATCATGTACGCGATCTCCGGCTTCGGTATCTCCACCGGCTACCACCGGATGCTGACGCACCGTTCCTTCGAGACGTACCGGCCCATCCGGGTGGCCCTGGCCACCGCCGGAGCCATGGCCGGACAGGGGCCGCCGATCATCTGGGCCGCCCACCACCGGCGCCACCACCGGGTCGCGGACAAGGCCGGCGACCCGCACAGCCCGCACCTGGACTTCGAGCCCGGTTTCCGGGGGATGATGGCCGGACTGTGGCACGCCCACCTCGGCTGGCTGTTCCGCAACGGGCTGACCTCCGACCCGATCCGCTACTGCCCGGACCTGGTGCGGGAGAAGCCCCTGCGCTGGCTCAGCGAGAACCTGGTGCTGGTGGTGCTGGCCGGGGTGCTGCTGCCCGGAGTGATGGCGTACGCCATCACCGGCGGTTCGGTACAGGCCCTGCTGACCGGCATCCTGTGGGGCGGACTGGTGCGCATCTTCCTGATCAACCACATGACGTACGCGGTGAACTCGGTCGGCCACTACTTCGGACGGCGGCGGTTCAGCACCACCGACGAGTCCCGCAACGTGGCCTGGCTCGCCATCCCGTCGTTCGGCGAGGCCTGGCACAACAACCACCACGCCTTCCCCCGCTCCGCGCGGCACGGCATGAAGTGGTACGAGCTCGACCTGAGCGCCATCCTCATCTGGAGCCTGGAGCGGACCCGCCTGGCCTGGAAGGTCATCCGTATCGACACCGAGCGGCTGACCATGCGGGAGGCCAACATCAGCCGGGTGGAGGCGGGCCGGCAGGGCCGCCAGGAACTGCTGGAGAGCCAGCAGGAGATCGCGCCCATGGCCGACCGCTCACGGGACACGACGGCGTCCGTGGTGGACGTCGAATAGCCCCGGCGCACCGCCCGGCCGCCACCGCCGGGTCGCCGGACCCAGACAACCGGAACACCACCTGAGCGGCCGGGCGACCGGACCCGCCGGGGGAGCGAGACGACGGGGGACATCCCAATGCAACTGTGGAACGCGCTGACCAACGGCTCGGCGGGCGGCACCCTGCACGCCTGGTCCGGTGAGGGCTTCGAGCACACCCCGTGGCGCGAAGTGGTCGCCGACGCCCACGGGATGGCCGCGCGGCTGCGCGCCCACGGAGTGCGGCCCGGCACCCGGGTGGCCACCATCCTCACCAACACCCCGGAAACGGTCCGCGGCCTCCTCGCCGTCTGGCTCGCGGGCGGCGCGGTGGCCTCACTGCCGCTGCCCACCCGCGGCCAGAGCCAGGAGGAGTACCGCCGTCAGTTCTCCGCCGTGGCGGCGCGGCTGGACCCGGTGCTGCTGCTGGTGGACGACTGGCTGACCTCTCTGGTGCCCGAGGATCTCGCCGCGCAGGTGCCGGTGGCCGGCTGGGCCTCGCTGCGCGGCTCCGGGACCATCGAGCCCAGTCCGCCGGGACCGGATGACATCGCGTTCATCCAGTACTCCTCGGGGAGCACCAGCACGCCCAAGGGGTGTGCGCTCACCACCCGCGCCATCGAGGAGCAGCTGCAGATCATCCTCGCGCTGACCGGGGGCCGCCCCGCCGATGACACCGTGGTGTCCTGGCTGCCGCTCTCGCACGACATGGGGATGTTCGGCTGTCTGCTCTACGCGTGGGCGTACGACTTCCAGTTCGTGCTGTCCACGCCCGAGCGGTTCGCGATGGCGCCCCGCAGCTGGTTCCGGGACATGTCCGAGTACCGGGCCACGATGACCGCGGGCACCAGTACCGCGGTGTACCTCGCCGCCCGCGCCCAGGGCCGCGCGGAGCTCCCCAGGGAACTGCGGCTGCGCGCCGCGGTGATCGGGGCCGAACGCGTCGACTGGGACACCCTGTCCATGGCCACCGAGAAGTTCGCCCGGTTCGGACTGTCCGACACCGCCTTCCAGCCCGCGTACGGCATGGCCGAGGCCACCCTCGCGGTGACCGGCAAGCCCTGGGCCGACGCCCCGGCCTCGCTGGTCTTCGACGGTGCCGCGCTGCTGGACCAGAAGGCGGTGGAGGTGTCCGCCGACCACCCCCGGGCCACCCGGCTGGTCTCCAACGGAGTGGCGCTGCCCGGGGTCGAGGTGGTGGCCGGGTCCTCGGGCCAGGTGGCCGAGATCGAGGTCGGCTCGCCGAGTCTGGCCCGCGGGTACTACGGCGATCCGGAGCGCACCGCCGACCGGTTCACCGACGGTCGGCTGCGCACCGGTGACCTGGGCTTCCTCCATGACGGCGAGCTGTATGTGATGGGCCGCTCGGACGACATGCTGTCCGTCGGCGGCCGGAAGATCTACGCCGCGGAGATCGAGTCGGCCGTGGACTCCTTCCCGCAGGTGCGCAAGGGGTGTGCGGCGGTGGTGGACATCGGCGGCTCCGGCGAACTGCCCCGGCTGGTGCTGATGCTGGAACCCCAGGGCAGGCCGCGGGACTTCCGGCCGATCGCGGACCGGGCGGCGGCGGTGGCGCTGGAGAAGTCGGGGGTGGCGCTGTCGGAGTGCGTGTTCCTGCCGCGCGGCAGTCTGCCGAAGACCCCGAGCGGGAAGATCCAGCGGTTCCGCTGCCGGGCGATGCTGGACGGGGACCGGGTGGAGCCGCTGGCCCGCGTGGCGTTCGGCTGAGGAGGAGACGCCCGTGACCCCCATTCCGTCCGCTCCCCCGGCCACCGGCCGGGCGCCCGCGCCCGGCCCGGCTCCCTCTCCCCGGAGGCATCGCGTATGAAGGCGCGGATCACACCGTCCGTGGGCGCACCGCACGCCCGTATCCTCGGCGTGGGCGCGTACCGGCCCCGCCGTGCGGTGACCAACGAGGAGCTGTGCGGCCGGGTGGACTCCTCCGACGAGTGGATCCGTACCCGCACCGGGATCACCTCCCGGGGCTGGGCGGATCCCGACGAGACCATCGCCGATATGGCGGTGCCCGCCGCGGGCAAGGCGCTGGCCGCCGCGGGGGTTCCGGCCGACGCGCTGGACTGCGTCATCGTGGCCACCTTCACCCATCTGCGGCAGACGCCCGCGGTGGCGGCCGAGGTGGCCCACCGGCTGGGAACGCACGCCGCGGCGTTCGATGTGTCCGCCGGGTGTGCCGGATTCGTGCACGGTCTCTCGCTGGCCGCGGACGCGGTGCGGTCCCGGGGCGGCCATGTGCTGGTCATCGGAGCCGAGCGGATGACCGATCTGCTCGACCTGGACGACCGCTCGACGGCGGTCATCTTCGGTGACGGTGCGGGCGCGGTGGTGGTCGGACCGTCGCGGACCCCCGCGATCGGCCCGGTGGTCTGGGGCGCCGACGGCTCCCAGACGGAGGCGATCTCGCAGACGGTGCCGTGGGACGCGCTGCGCGGGGACCGCGATCTGCGGTGGCCCGCCCTCCAGCAGCAGGGCCAGAAGGTGTTCCGCTGGGCAGTCTACGAGGTGTCCAAGGTGGCCGAACAGGCCCTGGCGGCCGCCGGGGTCTCGCCCGCCGATCTCGACGCCTTCATACCGCACCAGGCCAACACACGGATCATCGACGCGATGGCCAAGCGGCTGGAGCTGCCGGAGTCCACCGTCATCGCCCGGGACATCGTGACCACCGGGAACACCTCGGGCGCGTCGATCCCGCTGGCGATGGAGGCGCTGATGTCCTCGGACGCGACCAGTCCCGGGGACCTGGCGCTGCTGGTCGGTTACGGCGCCGGGCTGTCGTACGCGGCCACCGTCGTGGCGCTGCCCTGAAGCTCCGCGGTGTGCTCCCCCGCGGAAACGGCACGAGGAGGCGCGGGCCCGGTACGGACCGGCGCCTCCTCGTGTCCGCGGGAGGACGGGTCAGCGGGTGGCGCGGAAGCGGTCGGCGCGCCGCAGCAGATAGGGCACGGCCATCTGGTGGATCGGCTTGGCCATGCCCCAGACGGCGCGTGCGATCCCCTTGTTGAAGCGCACGAACGTCACCCAGATGACATGTCCGTCGTTCACGACGACGATGTTGTAGGTGGCCACGATTCCGGAATGGCCTTCGAGCGTCATCGTGCTGTCGTCGGTGTCCGAGATGTGCCAGCCCAGCACATGCCGCGGTGACGGGGTCTTCGGTCCCATCCGTAAGCCGAGGACCTTGGTCCAGCCGAACCGGAGGAACCACCGCAGGACGGCCGGGGCGTGCTCGAAAGTGGCCCGTCCCCATTGTTCGGGAGTCGACCCCCGTGCGTCTTCGACGGGCAATTCAAAGGCCGACTCGTATTGGAATCCCGTGAATTTCTTCCCGTCCAGCAGTGCTCGTGGAATGTCGACACGCTGTGCGCGCGCAGTGGCCATGGAAGTGGGCTCCTTGGAATCGCTGGCGTTGCCATACGGCCTGACGGCCCATGAGGCCCCGCACTTTACCCGTTGCTGACGAACGGCCGGAAGACGGCGCTTCGCCATTGCGTCCGCGATACGTCAGCCGACCGGATTCCTCCGGTCGGCTGACGGCTGCGTTTCGTTCAGCCGCTCGGGGTCTGGCTGTCATCCCGCTGGGCCGCGAGTTCGCACACCAGGTCGACCACATCACCGACGGTGCGGACCCAGGAGAGCTGTTCCCGTTCCACATGCCGGCCGAGTTCGCGTTCCAGCACCGTGATGAGATCGACGTAGTCCATCGAGTCCATACCGAGGTCTTCCCGGAGATTGGTCCGCGGGTCCGCCACGTCCTCCCGCGGCATCACCACGGCCTCGGCCAGTAGCGTGATCACCCGCTCCTCGAGCTGGGCGCGCTCCATATCCACTCCTTCGGTCGGTGTTCCGGCGCCGCTCCCGCCGCCGGTCACGAGGCCGGGTCCGACTGCTGTGCCGGGGCCGACTGCTGTGCCGAGACCGGCACCCCGGCCATGGCCAGCGCCTTCGGGGAGAGCTCATCGCGCTGCCAGCCCAGCGAGGAGAACCGGCTCAGCCCGTCGCCCTCGTTGTTGTGCCCCACCAGCACCGAGTAGAGGTTGATGGTCCCGGGCTCCCGGAGCTGCTCGGCGAACGGCACATCGTCGAAGCCCGCGATCCGGCGGTGCCGGACCGTCAGCCCGCCGTAGCGGCGTTCGTAGTCCTCCGGAGTGAAGGTCAGCACCCCGGTCTGGCCGCTGACGGCCGAGGGCTTGACGCTCTCCCGGTAGGTGCGGATCACGGAGTGACTGCCGTTGACGAAACGGAAGATGCTGAGGTTGCGGCGGAACGGTTCACGGTCGACCGCGATCTGCTGGACGAGGGCCGGCAAGATGTCCGGGGTCATGGCGGCGGCGCCGTCGCCGGTGAAGGAGATGACGTTCTCCTCGCGCCGGGTGAGGATGCCGGGCAGGGCCATCAGACCGTCCCCCATCAGCCCCCGGCCGTACCATCCGGAGACACAGGGGCCGGTGCGCGGAAGACTGTTGACGGCGGAGAGTCCGGCGCGGCCGATGTCATAGACGCCGACGTAGCGGTAGTCATGCTCGCGGATGATGCCGTCCAGGACGCCGCGCAGCCGCCGGAAGAAGTAGTTGGTGGTCATCGGCAGCACCGGCAGCAGACTGATCACATCGCCGTCGGAGTCGGTGGTGGACGCCATGGCGTCCCGCCGGTAGGCCAGTACCTCCGGATCCACCTGGAGCCGGTCCAGCAGGGCCCGCAGCACGCCCTCGATATCGGCCACGATGCCCAGTCCGGTGAACGGCGCCCGGTCGACCTCCCGTTCGGTGATCTGGATCGGGGCGAGCTGCCGCAGTTGGGACTCGGAGAACGGGGTGTCGATCTGCGGGATCTGGGTGCCGAGGAACATCACCGACTGCTCGTCGCCGGGACGGAGCCGCCCGTCGTGGTACAGGTACTCATGGACGCGTGCCGAGTAGCCGTACATGCTCAGCGTGCCGATGAACTCCTCGACGGTACGCCCGTCGTGGTGGCGGGTCACGGTGCCGGGCTGGGCCACCGAGTCGGCGAGCCCGATGCCCGCCCGGTGCGCCAGCTCGTACAGCAGCTCCTTGGCGGTGTCACCGAGCGGGCCGACCTGGCAGAGCAGCCTGCGGCGCTCGGAGTTGAGCAGCTCGGCCAGCCGCTCTACCTCGGGGGTGCGCACGGCCTCCACCGTGGGCTCCGCCACGGCCCCCGCCCCGGGCGGCCGGTCGAGGTCGAGGGTGGTCTGGAGGACATCGCGGGGAGCGATCACCATCACCGGCCCCCGGTCCGCCGAGTACGCTTCGAAGGCTTCGGCGAGACCGCGCGGGATGTCGTCGGAGCGCGGGATATGGACCACCGGGAAGCCGCGGGCCAGCAGCGAGGGGCGGCTGTCCTCGGTCTGGTGGATGGTGCCCTGGAACGGGTGCCACTGGTCGGTCCGGGAGTCGCAGCAGACGATGAAGCCCTTGGTGCGCACCGCCACGTGGTTGGCGAGCGTGCCCCGGAACTCCTCGTGCATACCGCTGGTGGCGACGATGGCGAACGGGGCGCCGTCAAGGGTGTAGCGGGCCAGCGCGGAGCAGGCGAGGCTGTGCTCGCTGGGGCCGCGGACGACCGGGTTGCCGCCCGCGACGGCGCGCTGCTCGATGTCGTCGATGAAGGTGGCGACGCCGGAGCCGGTGTAGTAGTGCAGCCCCCACGTGGAACCGGCGCGGGCGGTCAGGAAGTCGGCGATGGCGTCGGCGATGGTGCTCGGCTTCATCCCGGGCCGCAGACGGCTGTTGCTGCGCAGCTGGACGGAGTCGACGAACGCGCAGGCGATGTCGGCGGGGACGACCCATTCCTCGGCGGGCTTCCAGCGCGGGGTGAAGTGCTCCACCGAGTAGAAGCTCTCGACATCGGCGTCGGTGTAGACGTGCACCGTGTACGGGCTCGGCTCGAACTCGACCGTCTCGCCCAGCTCCCGGGAGATGGCGCACAGCCGCTCGTTGAGCTCGTCCGGCGAGGTCATGCGGTAGCGGTGGGCCGCGTGGTCGACGACCAGCAGGCTGAGGACGGTCTTCTGGTCCTGGGCCGCCCCCAGGACCGCGTCCCGGACGGCGTCGAGGGAATCGACGGTGAGAAGGGTGAACCGGTCCTCGGGCGCGACGAGATCGAGAAATCGTAAGCCGCGTTTCACCACTTCGCGATATTCGTCATTCGCCGGGTTCCCGGCCGGTGAAACAGCGATGTCGACATCTCGCGCTCCGGCCAGATCGGAAAGCGCGCGGCCCGCCGCCGGGCCCATCACATCGCTGTCGGTGACAACAACCACCAGTCGGCGGAAGGGACTGATATGAGCCATCTCGGGCATAGAACATCCCAACAGTAGGCGTGATCAGGACTGACCAGGGTCAAGAAGTGATTTCCGACGTTCCGTCGACCTGGATCCGACGTCGTGCGGCTTTCTCCATGACGTCATACGGCTATCCCCATTTCGATCCTGGCAGCCCCCTGGACACAGTGTCAACGCATCGCCGACAAAGCCTTTTTCATGGAGTCAATCGGACGACGGCGGACCAGAGAGCGCGGCCCGGACGGCGCGGATTTCCTTTGGGCAGCCGGGCCACGAAACGCATCACGGACGACAGTCGATTCCAGCGCGCGGCCGCGGGCAACTGTGAGGCGAAACGTTCGACGGTCCACCCCGTCCGTTCGAAGAAGGCGATCCCGTTCTCCGGACCGAAGATCACGGGTGCGTTGTTCGCCCGGCCCGCACCGCTGGACATCTTGAGGATCGCGGGTCCGATGATGTCCGCGGCCCACCAGGCGACCTCCGGTCTCCTGAGTTCCGCGGTGAGCCGGCGCACCTCGGACTCCGGCAGGTACAGCAGCAGCCCTTCGGTGATGACGAGCGTCCTCGCAGCCCCCTTGACCGCCTCGCCCAGACAGCGGCGGCGCGCCGCCCCGTCGGTGAGGTCGACCGGCACCCGGGAGAGCTTGCAGCGAGGGGACTCATCGGCGAGCACACGGTCCTTCTCCTCGATGATCCCCGGGAGGTCCACCTCGATCCACTCCAACGAGGCCGGGAGGTCCAGCCGGTACGGCCTGGTGTCCAGGCCCGCGGCGAGGTTGACGACCCGGTCGCACCCCTCGGCCAGGGACCGTTCGACGAGGTCGTCGATCAGCTTGGTCCGCGCGATGAAGAACCAGCCGTTGCCGAACGACCGCCTGGCCGCTTCGGCGATCATCCTGCCGCGCTCCCCGGCCAGCCCGGCCGCCAGGGGATCGTGGAACAGCGCGTCCGGGCGGAGGGTCTCCTGTGCCCGGTACTCCGCGACCCAGCGCGCGGTGTCGGAGACGTGGTCGAACACCGTCTTGGCCATGAGCTCTCCTCTTGTGGCGCGTGTGCTGCTCTTGTGGCACGTGTGCTGCGAGGTGGCGGGGCCGTGGCCCGTGCCTGCCGCCCGTCAGGGGGTGGACACCCGGGTGAACCAGTCCCCGATCACCCGGGCGGTGGTCGCGGCCTTGTCCTCGAGGATCGAGAAGTGGTCGGCCAGGACGGATTCATCGGTGTCCGCCGCCTTCCAGACCGGATCGACCGGCAGCTTCAGCGGGGTGTCGGCGGCGGTCGCCCGCACCGCGAGGGTCGGGGCACCGCAACTGCCCGGGGACCACTCGTCGTACAGCCGCAGATAACACCCCATCGCCATCAGGTTGTTGTCATTGACCACCAGACCGGTCGGATCGCGGTCGAGGATCTCGCTCATCGCCCAGACGAACAGGGCCTCGCGTTCGCTGCGGACGTCGATGTCATAGGTGTCGACCATGACGACGCCCCGGACCGGGTGTCCGCCGCGCTCCAGACGTTCCGCGACGGCCTGGGCGACCAGCCCGCCGACGGAGTGGCCCACCAGGAAGAAGGGCTCGCCCGCCGCGGCCGTCACCGTGGCGTCCGACAGCGCCTCGATCGCCACCGTCCAGGAGGCGGGCAGCAGGGGGGACTTGCCGAACCCCGGCATGATCAGCGCCGAGGTCCGCAGCCGCGGGCTGAACTCGGAAGCCAGCCGGGCGAACTGATGCGGTCCGGAACCGGCGAGGAACGACGGTACGCAGATCACCGCGGGCGAGGCCGCGCCCTCGGCCGCGAGCACCGCACCCGGCGCACCGCCCCGTTCCGCCGTCGAGGAGAACGACGGCCGGAACCGCGATGCGGCCATCACCATCGGCACGGCTTCCGGGATGGCGTTCTCGACATGGGCACGGCGCAGCAGCACGGTGAGGGTGCCACGGCTGTCCTGGGCCGGAGTCGCGGCCGGGGCAGACCGCTCCGGCGCGGGCACCGCGGGCCTCTCCTTGGCCAGCCAGTACCGCTGGCGCTGGAAGGGGTAGCGGGGCAGTTCGACGGTACGGGGGGCGCGCCCGGCGAACGAGGGCGACCAGTCGACCCGTACGCCGCCCACGAACACCTGGGCCAGGGTGTGCAGAAAAGCGGCCGGACCGTCGGGCGCGCCCGGCGGCGCCTGGGTGATCATGAATTCCGCCGGATCGCCGCCCGCCGCGGTGACGGCGCCGGTCAGGGCCGCGGTGAGGGTCGGTCGCGGGCTGATCTCGATGAAGGCGCGGAAGCCCTGTTCGACCTGGGTGCGGACGGTGTCCCGCAGGGGGACGGCCCCCGCCGTCGTGGCGGTGGAGGTGGCCACGGCGGCGGCCGCGTCCTCGAGTCCACGTCGTCCGTCGATCACCTCGATGGCGAGCTCGGCGCCGGGCTCACCGGTCACCGCGTCGGGCTGCACACCGTAGGCGCGCCACAGCGCGGCCAGTGACACCTGGACGGCGAAGAGGGCGGGGCCGAAGACACCGGGGTCGTCGAGGGAGGGGGCGCCTGGGACACCGTTGACCACGTCGAGCAGGTCCCAGCCGGTGTGCGGGGCGAGCGCCCGGGCGCACTCCGCCATCCGCGCGGTGAACGCGGGTGCGGTGGACAGGAGTTGCCGGGCGGGTTCCAGCGACTGCTTGTCAGGGGCGGGGATCACGAACGCCGTGCTCCCGCCCCGTGCACCGGAGTTGAGCAGCACCCCGGGAGCCGAATCGCCGCTGATCACCTTGTCCAGTCCGGTCAGCAGCTCGTCGCGGTTCCGGCCCACCACGATCGCGCGGTGCGAGAGCTGGGCACGGCCGGTGGCCAGTGAGTGGCCGATGTCGACCGGGTCGAGTCCGGGGTGGGCGGTCAGCCACTCCTTCAACCGGCGTGCCTGTGCGGTGAGCCCGGACGGCATCTTGCCCGACAGCGCCCACACCACCGGCTCACCCGGGGCGGTGGCAGCGGGCCGGTCCCGGTGCGGGGGCTGGTCCGCGGGTGCCTCCTCGATGATGAGGTGGGCGTTGGTACCGCTGGCACCAAAGCTGGACACCCCCGCGCGGCGCGGACGCTCACCACGCGGCCACGGACGCCCCTCCGTCAACAACTCCACCGCGCCCGAAGACCAGTCCACCTTCGACGACGGCGCCTCCGCATACAACGTCGCGGGCAGCCTCTCCGCCCGCAACGCCATCACCATCTTGATCAGACCACCCACCCCCGCAGCCGCCTGCGCATGCCCGATATTCGACTTCAACGACCCCAACCACAACGGCTCCCCCAACCGCCCACACCCATAC
>NZ_JANCLX010000006.1:12848-399395 GCF_024295805.1 Streptomyces cucumeris | reverse complement strand
CAACGTTGAGAAGTCGCCTGCAAGCAGACGCTTCGGTCAGTGATCCAGCCGTGCCGGAAGAACCGGACCCGACGCACCCTACGCAGCCCCCGAAGATCCCGGAGAGCCATCTCCAAAGCTAAATGTCAGTGCCCACCGGTAGGTTCTGTGCTCATAGACGGAACACCGACCGGAGGTTGTTGACGTGCCCTACGAGCTGCCCGAGTCCTGGCGCGGCGTCCTCGGCGAGGAGCTGGAGAAGCCCTACTTCAAGGAGCTCACCGAGTTCGTCGAGGAGGAGCGGGCCAGGGGCCCGGTCTACCCGCCGCGCGAGGAGGTCTTCGCCGCGCTGGAGGCCACCCCGTACGACCAGGTGAAGGTGCTGGTCCTCGGGCAGGACCCGTACCACGGCGAGGGCCAGGGGCACGGTCTGTGCTTCTCCGTGCGGCCCGGGGTGAAGACCCCGCCGTCGCTGCGGAACATCTACAAGGAGATGAAGGAGGAGCTGGGCCACCCGGTCCCGGACAACGGCTATCTGATGCCGTGGGCCCAGCAGGGCGTGCTGCTGCTCAACGCGGTGCTGACGGTCCGCGCCGGTGAGGCCAACTCCCACAAGAGCAAGGGCTGGGAGAAGTTCACGGACGCGGTGATCCGCGCGGTCGCCTCCCGTCCCGACCCGGCCGTCTTCGTGCTCTGGGGCAACTACGCCCAGAAGAAGCTGCCGTTGATCGACGAGGAGCGCCATGTGGTGGTGAAGGGGGCGCACCCCTCCCCGCTGTCGGCGAAGAAGTTCTTCGGCTCGCGCCCCTTCACCCAGATCGACGAGGCCGTGAAGGCCCAGGGCCACACCCCGATCGACTGGCGGATCCCGGACCTGGCCGCCCAGGGCTGACCGGGTCGGTACCGGGTCAGTCCGCCAGCTCGTAGTCGAAGGCGTACGGGACCTCCTGGACGCCGTGCGGCGCGGTGAAGGAGCCCCGGCCGGTGAGCGAGACCAGCTCACCGCTGCCGGAGCCCGGCACCACCTCGAACGAGCAGTGCACGGTGCCATCCTCACCGAAGGTGCCGTGCTGTGCCAGGACGAAGCCGCCCCGGCGGCCGTCGAGCTCGCCGTCGACCAGTTCATGGCCGGTGAAGGAGCCGGTCTTCTCGGTGGTGTAGACGATCGAGTACTGGCACACGGTGTCCGGTGCGGTGAGGGCGCCCGCATAGCCGTTGGTGACCTGGGCGCGGGCGATCCGCGCACCGTCCACGGCCTGCCCGGCCTCGGTCTCCTGCCAGTCCGCGAAGGTGAAGTGGCCGGTGGCGTGCGTGGTCATGGCGGGTCCTTTCGGCGGGGCCTCGCCCCGCGGGCGGGCTGTGCCGACCACGATCTCCGCCGTACCTGACATCTTCTGTCAGGTACGGCGGCACAATGGGAGCCGTGCGCGCCGACCGTCTGCTCTCGCTGCTCCTGCTGCTCCAGCACCGGGGCCGGATGACCGCGCCGGAGATCGCCGCCGAGCTGGAGGTGTCGGTCCGCACCGTCTACCGCGATGTGGAGGCGCTGGGCGCCAGCGGCGTGCCCGTCTACGCCGACCGCGGTCCGGCCGGGGGCTACCGGCTGCTCGACGGCTACCGCACCCGGCTCACCGGGCTCACCGGCGACGAGGCCGATTCGCTCTTCCTGGCCGGGATGCCGGGCCAGGCCGCCGAACTGGGGCTGGGCGCCGACCTCGCCACCGCCCAGCTCAAACTGCGCGCCGCGCTCCCGGCCGGGCTCGAGGAGCGGTCCCGCCGCATCCAGGAGCGGTTCCACCTGGACGCCCCCGGCTGGTTCCGGGACGCCGAACCGGTGCCCCACCTCGCCGCGGCCGCCGAGGCCGTGTGGGAGCGGCGGGTGCTGCGGGTGCACTACCGCCGCTGGCGCGGCGAGGTGCGGCGCGATCTGCACGGTCTGGGCCTCGTCCTCAAGGGCGGTATCTGGTACCTGGTGGCGCGCGCGGAGGACCGTGTGCGCAGCTACCGGGTCGCGCGCATCCTCGACGCCGAGCTGCTGGCGGAATACTTCGAGCGCCCGGCCGGATTCGACCTCGCGGCCCACTGGCAGGAGGTGTCCCGGCGGCTGGAGACCTCCCGCTTCCAGGGCGAGGCCGAACTGCTGCTGACCGAGCGCGGACGGAAACTGCTGCCGATGCAGTTCGGCACGGCCGGCGCGGTGGCGGCGGCCGGGGCGGGGCCGCCGGACGCGGACGGGCGGGCGCGGGTGACGCTGCCGGTGGAGTCGCTGCCGGTGGCCGTCCACGATGTGCTGCGGCTGGGCACCGAGGCCGAGGTGCTGGGGCCGCCGGAGCTGCGGGAGGCGGTGGCCGACGCCGTCGGCGAACTGGCCCGCCGCTATCGGACACCGGACTGAGTCCCGCGCCACCCGTCCCGTCCGGTCGGCGCGCCGGGCCACCACCCGGCCGGACCGCGACACGCCGGACGCCCCCGCGCGGGCGGTTAGCGTCGCGCTGGAGCACCGAGCACCGGCGCGGGTGAGAACCCCGGCGAACGAGCGGGAGGCCGCCATGGCGGAGACGCAGCGTACGGCGCCGGAGGGCGACGCCGTACTGACCCGGATCGGGCAGGCGGTGATGCTCCACCGGGGAGGTGACCGGGAGGAGGCACGCAACCGGCTGGCCCTGCTGTGGCGGGAGCTCGGCCGTGACGGCGCGCCCTTCCACCGCTGTGCCCTCGCCCACTACATGGCCGACACCCAGGACGACCCCGACGACGAGCTGATCTGGGACCTGCTGGCGCTCGGCGCCGCCGACGGGCTGACCGGCGGCCGGGGCGCGGACACCGGGGCGGGGGAGCGGCGGCCCGGAGCGGACGAGGTGCGCGCCCTCTACCCCTCGCTCCACCTCAACCTCGCGGTCGACTACGTGAAGCTGGGCCGGGAGGACGCGGCACGCGGTCAGCTTGCCCTGGCGCGCGCCAGCGCGGGCGCGCTCGGCGAGGATCCGCACGGTGACGGCGTACGGGCCGCGATCGCCCGGCTCGGTCTCCGGCTGGAGGGCGCGGCCTGAGCGGCCGCCGCCCCCGGTCGTCACGGACCGGACCCGATGGGATCCGCCGCAACCGTGGCTAGTCGCCGGTCGCGCCGTCGATCCGCTCGCGTACGAGGTCGGCGTGGCCGTTGTGGCGGGCGTACTCCTCGATCATGTGGACATAGATCCAGCGCAGGTTGTAGTCGTGACCGCCCGGACCGGGTACGACATCCTCCAGCGAACGCCCCTCGGCCGCCGTACGGGCCTTGGCGATCTCCTCCCGCCAGATGGCGAAACACTCCTCCGTGGTGTTCCCGTCGGCGAAGTGGAACTCACCTTCGGGATCCTCCCGGCTGTACCAGATCGGTTCGGCCTTCTCACCCTCCAGCACCCGCCGGAACCAGTTGCGTTCCACCTCGGCCATATGTCTGACCAGTCCGAGCAGGGTCAGTTCGGACGGTGGCGCGGACGCCTCGCGCAGGGCCTTGTCGTCGAGCCCCTCACATTTGAGGGCGAGGGTCGCGCGGTGGAAATCCAGCCAGGTCTCGAGCATGGTGCGCTCATCGGCGACACGGGGCGGTGCGGAACGTTCGGCAGAAGTCATGGCGAGCATCATGACCGGGTGTGCTCCGTGCCGCCACGTGATTTCGGCACCATGCCGCGCAGCAACTCCTCGGCCCCGGTCCGCAGTTCCGCGCGGCCGGGCGGATCGGCGTGGTCCACCCCCGCCGCGCAGCCGAACATCAGCCCCTCGCACCAGGCGGTCAGCGAACGGCCGTGGCGGCGGGGTTCGGTGGAGCCCGCCGCCGCCACCATCCCCTCCAGTAGCTGCCGGAAGCCGCGGCCCGCGGTGTCGTAGTACTCCCGCAGCTCGGGCCGCCGGGTGGCCTCGAGCGCCAGCTCGTAGCGGGCCACCAGCAGATCGCGCTGCTGGGTCAGCGAGCGGTGCAGGGCGAGGGAGAGGGCGTCGGCCAGGGCGGCGAGCGGGTCCGCCGCCGTGTCGTGCGCCCATTCCGGGCCGCCGGAGAGCGGGGGCATCTCCTCGGGGGCCAGGAGCCGTCCCTCCCGCTCGGCGAGCCGCCGTACCGCCGCTTTCAGCAGTGCGGCGCGGGTGCGGGCGTGGTTGGAGGTCGAGCCCTGCGGCAGTCCGGCCGCCTCGTCCACCGCGCGGTGCGTCAGCCCCCGCATCCCGCGCTCGGCCAGCAGCGCGAGGGCGGTGTCGGCGATCAGTTCGGCGCGGGATCCCGGCCGGGGCGGCCCGGACCGGGCCCCGGTGCGGGATCCGGCGGTCTCGGCGGGTCGATCAGCGGTCATGCCCCCCAATCTATCGCGCGAACTACAGGTGTAGTACCTTGGGCGTCACTACACCCGTAGTGCCCTGGAGGAACCACCATGCACCACTCCCGTGCCGTCGTGATCGGCGCCGGAATCGGCGGCCTCACCGCCGCCGCGGCCCTGCGCCGCCGCGGCTGGTCCGTCACCGTCCTGGAGCGCGCGACCACCCTGGAACCGGTCGGCGCCGGAATCGGACTCGCTCCCAACGCGCTGCGCGCCCTGGAGACGATCGGCCTCGGCGACGACGTCCGCGCGCTCGCCGCCTGGCAGGGGGACGGCGGACTGCGCACCCCCTCGGGCCGCTGGCTCTCCCGGACCGACAGCACCGTGATGACCGAGCGGTTCGGCGGACCGATGGTCCTCCTGCACCGCGCCACCCTCGTCGAGCTGCTGGTCTCGCGGATGCCCGAGGGCTGTGTGCGCACCGGCACCCCGGCCCAGCTCGCCGACCCCGGCACCGACGGCCGGCCCGCCCTGGTCAGCACCGACGGCGACGTGCTGGAGGCCGAGCTCGTCATCGCGGCCGACGGGGTCCACTCGGACGTCCGGCGCACCCTCTTCCCCCGCCACCCCGGGCCCGAGTACACCGGACTCACCGCGTGGCGCATGGTCATACCCCCGCCCGAGACCCCCTTCGCCCCCCATGAGACCTGGGGCCGAGGACGGCTGTGGGGCACCCAGCCGATGAAGGACGGCCGGATCTACGCCTACGGCTCGGCCGTCGCCCCGCCCGGCGGCCGGGCGCCGGACGATGAACGGGCCGAGCTGCTCCGGCTGTTCGGCGACTGGCACCAGCCGGTCCCCGGGATCCTGGCGGCCGTCGCCCCGCGCGACATCCTGCGGCATGACATCTGGCATATGACCCGGCCGCTGCCCGCCTATCACCGCGGCCGGGTGGCCCTGCTCGGGGACGCCGCCCACCCGATGGCCCCCACCATGGGGCAGGGCGGCAACCAGGCCATCGAGGACGGTGTCGTCCTCGCCCACCACCTGGGGGACCCGAGCGCGGACCTCTCCTCCGGTCTGGCCGCCTACACCGCCGACCGGCTGCCCCGCACCATGGACGTGGTGCGCCGCTCCGACCGCGCCGCGCGCATGATCACCCTGACCGGCGCCGTCTCCGTGGCCCTGCGCAACACCGCCATCACCACCGTCGGCAGGCTGCGGCCAAACCTGGTGCTGCGCACCTTCGACGGCATCGCCGACTGGCGGCCGCCGGGCGCCGCGTATCCTTCGGGGTCAGGCGCGGGGGCGCGGACGGGGGAACCCGGCGCCCAGGGCGCGCGCACGGACGGCGGGACGGACCGGGAGGCACCGTGAGAGTCGGCTGCATCGGCCTCGGAGACATCGCGCAGAAGGCGTATCTGCCGGTGCTGATGGCCCGGCCCGGCCTCGAACCGCATCTGTACACCCGTACCGCCGCCACCCTGGAGCGGGTCGGCGCCACCCACCGGGTGCCCGACGCCCAGCGCCACACCGAGCTGGACTCGCTCCTCGCGGCCGGCCTCGACGCGGCGTTCGTCCACGCCCCCACCGCGGTCCACGCCGACCTGGTGACCCGGCTCATCGAGGCCGGGGTCCCCACCTACGTCGACAAACCGCTCGCCTACCACCTGGCCGAGAGCGAGCGGCTGGTGCGGCTCGCCGAGGAGCGTCGGGTGAGCCTGATGGTCGGCTTCAACCGGCGCTACGCGCCCGGCTACACCCAGTGCCTGGACCATCCGCGCGATCTGATCCTGATGCAGAAGAACCGGGTGGGGCTGGCCGAGGACCCCCGCACCCTCGTCCTGGACGACTTCATCCACGTCGTGGACACCCTGCGCTTCCTGGCGCCCGGAGAGGCCGACCACATCGACGTCCGCGCCCGGATCCGGGACGGGCTGATGCACCACGTGGTGCTCCAGCTCTCCGGGGACGGCTTCACCGCGCTCGGGGTGATGAACCGGATGAGCGGTTCCACCGAGGAGCTGCTGGAGGTCTCCGGCCAGGACACCAAGCGCCAGGTGGTCAACCTCGCCGAGGTCGTCGACCACAAGGGCCAGCCGAGCGTGCGCCGCCGCGGCGACTGGGTGCCGGTCGCCCGTCAGCGCGGTCTCGAGCAGATCACCGACACCTTCCTGGACGCCGTGCGCGCCGGGGTGCTGCTCACCGCCGAGGACGCCCTGCGCACCCATGAGCTGTGCGAACGGGTCATCAGGGACGCGACGGAGGGCGCCGCGGCGTCCTCCTGAGCGCGCGCAGCCCCTCGTACCCGGCGTAGCCGAGCAGCGCGGCCATCGCCCCGTACACGATCCACGGGCCGGTGCGGACGTACGGGCTGGTGCCCTGCCCCAGTGGCACCGTGTACACGGTGGCCGCGCTCGCGTCGGTGCCCATCCGGGGGCCGACCGATTCTCCGCGCGGTCCGTGGACCGCGCTCACCCCGGTCAGTGTGGCGTGCACCATCGGCCGCCAGGTCTCCGCGGCCCGCAGCGCGGCCAGCGAGGCGTGCTGTTCGGGCGCCCAGCTCTGCTGGAACGTCGACGTGGCCGACTGCACCACCAGCACCTGCGCACCGTCCCGCACCAGGGAGCGGCTCATATCGGGGAACGCGGACTCGAAGCAGACCAGCGGTCCGATCCGCAGGCCGTCCGGCAGCCGCATCACCACCTGCTCGGTGCCGCGCCTGCGGTCCTCGCCCGCGGCCTTGCCCACCGAGGTGGCCCAGCCCAGCAGCGGCCGGGCCGGAATGTACTCGCCGAACGGCACCAGCCGCATCTTGTCGTAGCGCTGACCGGTGGGGCCGTCGGGGCCGATCAGCACCGAACTCTTGTAGATACCCGGCTGATCGCTGCGCCGCGCGTCCACGTTCACCAGCAGATCGGCGCCCACCGCGCGGGAGAGCGCGGCCAGTTCGCGAGCCAGGCCGGGCCGCTCGTCCAGGTCGTGACCGACGCTGCTCTCCCCCCACACCACGAGGTCCGGATCGCGTCCGGCGAGCTGCCGGGTCAGCTCCGCGCTGCGCTCGAAACGCGGCTGCGGGCCGTGGATCACCCCCGGCTGCACCACCGCGATCCGCGCCGTACCCGACTCCCCTGCCACCGGGGCCCAGGCCCACACGGCGCCCACCGCGGCCCCGCACGCGGTGATCCCGGCCACGGCCACCGCGCGTGCCCGGGGCACCGCGATCAGCACCGCCAGGCCCACGTTCACCAGCACCAGCAGATAGCCGACCAGCCAGACCCCGCCCACCGAGGCCATCCGCAGCGCGGCCGGGACCTGCCACTGACTCGCGCCGAACAGACCCCATGGACCGCCCAGGTACTCCCAGGACCGTACGAGCTCGACCATCAGCCACGCCGACGGCACCAGCACCAGCGCCGCCGCGGCCCGGCCGGGCCCCGGCCGCCCGTGCAGCAGCCGGTGCGTCAGCCAGCCCCAGGGCGCCCACAACAGCCCCAGCAGCGCGGCCAGCACCACGATGAACACATGCAGACTCGGCATCAGCCAGTGGTGCGCCGCGAGCAGGAAACCCGTACCGCCCAGCCAGCCGTCCACCATCGCCCGGCGGCCGCCCGGCGCCGAGCGGACCAGCAGCAGCCACGGCACCAGCGCGGCGTACGCCAGCCACCACAGCGAGGGCGCGGGGAACGCGAGCGCGGGCAGCGCGCCCGCCGCCAGGGCCATCCCGCCGCGCCACCACCGGGAGGCGAGCCGATGCCTCCACCGGTCCCCGCCGCCGACCGACCACCGCACCCCGGGCGCCCCCCTCCTCCTGGACTTCCTGGCCGATGACCAGGCCGGTGACCAGTGTGCGACAGGAAGCGGATCATCGATAGGGCACGGCAGCGCCCGCGTGGATCTGCTGCTCCTCATACCGCTTCCGGGAGGTCTTGTTCGGCCCAGATCAGCTTGCCGCCCTCGGTGTAGCGGGTGCCCCAGCGGCGGGTCAGCTGCGCGACCAGGAACAGCCCGCGGCCGCCCTCGTCGGTGGTACGGGCGTGGCGCAGCCGCGGTGAGGTGTTGCTGGTGTCGGACACCTCGCAGATCAGCATGTCGTGCTGGATCATCCGCAGCCGGATGGGGCCGGTGCCGTGCCGGATGGCATTGGTGACCAGTTCGCTGACGATCAGCTCGGTGGTGGGCACCAGCGCGTCCAGCCGCCATTCGGCGAGCTGGCGCACCGCCAGGGAACGGGCGTTGGCGACCACGGCCGGGTCCGAGGGCAGGTCCCAGGAGACGACATGGCCCGGCCCCAGCGCGCGGGTGCGGGCGAGCAGCAGCGCCACGTCATCGCACTGCCGCCCGGTCATGAGGGTGTCCACCACCGTGGAGCACAGCTCCTCCAGCGGCAGACCGGGCTGGCCCAGGGTGTTCCTCAGCCGTCCGAGCCCGACGTCGATGTCCTGGTCACAGGTCTCGATCAGCCCGTCGGTGTACAGCGCGATGAGGCTGCCCGCGGGCAGTTCCAGCTCCGCGGACTCGAACGGCAGCGAACCCAGCCCCAGCGGGGGACCGGCAGGCAGCGGCGGGAAGGACACCTCGCCGTCGGGGTCCACCACCGCGGGGGTGGGATGGCCCGCGCGGGCCATCGTGCAGCGTCCGGTGACCGGGTCGTAGACCGCGTACAGACAGGTGGCGCCCAGCACCGCGGCGGCGATGCCCTCCTGCCCGGTGTCACCGGCCTGTTCCGCCTCCTCGTCGGTGAGCCGGATGACCAGGTCGTCCAGATGGGCCAGCAACTCCTCGGGGGGCAGGTCCATATCGGCGAGGGTGTGCACGGCGGTGCGCAGCCTCCCCATCGTGGCCGCCGCGTTGATGCCGTGCCCCACCACGTCCCCGACCACCAGCGCCACCCGCGCCCCGGACAGCGGGATCACATCGAACCAGTCGCCGCCGACCCCGTCGCGCGCGTCCGTCGGCAGATAGCGCGAGGCCACCTCAAGGGCCCGGCCGCCGCTCAGCGCATGCGGCAGCAGACTGCGCTGGAGCGCCAGCGCGGCGGTGTGCTCCCGGGTGTACCGCCGGGCGTTGTCCACGCACAGCGCCGCCCGTGCCACCAGCTCCTCGGCGAGCAGCAGATCGTCCTCCTCGAACGGCACCGGATGCCGGGAGCGGATGAACGAGGCCACACCCAGCACGGTGCCGCGCGCGCCGATCGGCGCCACCATCAGCGAACGCATCCCGAACTCGCGGACCTTCGCGGTCCGTGCCGGATCGTCCCCGCTCCACGCCCCGATGGACGCGTCCATCGCCGGGTCCAGCAGGGCCTCCCCGGAGAAGAAGCAGCAGGCGAACGGGGACGCGGGGGAGATGGCCACGGCGTCCCCGGGCTCCGCGATGGACTCCGGGCAGCCCTCGCGGATGGAGCTCTGTCCGGCACGGCGGAAGGCGGGGAGGGTGTCCCCGGGCTCGGGCCGCGGCTCCTCACCGCGCAGCACCGAGTCCAGCAGATCGACGGTGACGAAGTCGGCGAGCGAGGGCACCGCGAACTCGGCCAGCTCCTGGGCGGTGCCCATCACGTCCAGCGTGCTGCCGATCCGGGCGCTGGCCTCGTTGAGCAGGGCCAGCCGCTCGCGCGCCCGCCAGCGGTCGGTGACGTCCATGCCCATGTAGCAGACGCCCACCACATTGCCGTCGGCGCCGTCGAGGCGGAAGAAGGAGGTGGAGTAGGCGTGCTCGCGGTGCGGTTCGGCCAGGGTCCAGCCCCGGTACTCGAAGTCGATCACCGGTTCCCCGGTGGTGAGCACCTGGCGCATCTGATCCTCGAGCGCCTCGGTGTCCAGACCGGGGAGCATGCTGTTGGCGATCCGGCGGCCCAGCCGCTCGGCGCGCGGCACCCCGCCGTAGCGCTCCAGGGTGTCGTTCATCCACACGTACCGCAGATCCGGGCTCAGCACCGCCATGCCGATCGGGGCACGGGTGAGGAAAGCGGTGAGCAGTGAACCGCTCACCGCCCAGGCCGGGATCTTCCCCATGTCGATCGCGGAGACCAGCCAGCACCGTCCGCCGTCCGGCCCCTGCATCGAGCAGACCCGCAGTCCCACGTCGATCCGGCGGCCGTCCCGGTGGCGGATCTCCTCCATACCGCCCCAGCTACCCCCGGTCACGCACCGCTCCGCGATGACCAGGGCCTTCGCGGTGTCCTCCGGTGTCGCCAGCAGTGTGGTGGCCGGCCGTCCCATCACCTCGGCCGGTGGATAGCCGACCAGCTCCTCCGCCGCGGCGGTCCAGCCGATGACGGCCCCCGTCGCGTCGATCAGCGCCGTCGCCGCATCCGCCAGGTCGAAGGGGACATGCGTCTCGGTCGGCGCGATTCCCTCGGGGATGGCCATCGCACCCGTCCCATCTGCGGATACATTTCCCTTAATACTATGACTTCCGCCCCTTCTGGTCCCGCTGCCCGCCCTCCGCGTCGCGCCCTGGAAGGGCGTGGTGGCAGGCAGTGAACGTCAGGTAAGGCTCGCCTGAGTCGCTCCCGGAATCTCATGCTCCGGAATCTCTTGACAACGCTCAGGTGTGCGATTGAGGATCTGCGCGTGAACTTGTCAGACAGCCAGACAGGTGAGGGCGGCTCGCTCCGTCGCGTCAGCGCGATGGAAGCGGTGCTCAGCCATCTCCGGGATGCGATCGAGCGCGGCGACTACGCGGTGGGGGACAAACTCCCCTCCGAGGCGGAGCTGTGCCGGCGCCTGGAGGTCAGCCGTCCGGTGCTCCGCGAGGCCCTGCGGGCCCTGCAGACCATGGGGCTGACCGCCTCCCGCACCGGCAAGGGCACCTTCGTCATCTCCAGCGGCCCGGTGGAGGACCCCACCTTTGGTGACTATGCCGCCAGTGACCTGATGGAGGTACGGCGCCATATCGAGATCCCGGTGGCCGGATACGCGGCACTGCGCCGTTCCCCCGAGGACCTCGACCATCTGGCCCACCTGATGGAGCGGATGGAGCGGGAGACCGACACCACCGCCTGGGTGGCCATGGACACCCTCTTCCACCTCGCCGTGGCCCAGGCGGCCCGCAACCCGGTCTTCCGCAGGGTCATCGAGGAGATCCGCGACGCCCTGGCCCGCCAGTCGGCGTTCCTGAACGAACTCGGCGGCCGCCGCGAACAGTCGAACCGGGAGCACCGGGCGATCGTCGAGGCGCTCGCCGACGGATCCGAACAGGACGCCGTCGAGGCCATGACCCACCATCTGGAACGGGTGGAGACCACCCTGACCTCGATCGTCCGGCCCCCCGCGGCGGACGGCCCCCCGGCCCCCGGCGCCCCGTAGGCCGCCGGACCCCTTGTCTCCCGCAAGCCCCGAGCCGACGGCTCCCGACCCCCCACGCACAAAAACGCAGCCCAGTACCGAACGCACCAAGCGCACGAACGGAAGGCGGACAGCAGGCGTGAGCGAGCAGTCCCTCCGGCAGGAAGAACGCCACCAACCCCCCACCGAGCCGCCCCAGCACGTGGACGCGGGCGACGCCGGGTACAGCAAGTCCCTCAAGGCCCGGCACGTCAACATGATCGCCATCGGCGGAGCCATCGGCACCGGGCTCTTCCTCGGCGCGGGCGGACGGCTCAAGGACGCCGGACCCTCCCTCGCCGTGGCCTACGCGGTCTGCGGCATCTTCGCCTTCCTGGTGGTGCGGGCCCTGGGCGAGCTGGTGCTGCACCGGCCGTCCTCCGGCGCCTTCGTCTCCTACGCCCGGGAGTTCCTCGGCGAGAAGGGCGCCTTCGTCGCCGGGTGGATGTACTTCCTCAACTGGGCCACCACCGGGATCGCCGACATCACGGCCGTGGCCACCTACACCCACTACTGGGGGATGTTCACCGACATACCCCAGTGGGTGATCGCCCTCATCGCGCTCGCCGTGGTGCTCTCGGTCAACCTGATCTCCGTGAAGATCTTCGGTGAGCTGGAGTTCTGGTTCGCCATCATCAAGGTCGGCGCCCTCGTCGTCTTCATGGCGATCGGCATCTTCCTGCTGGTCACCCAGGAGAAGGTGGCCGGGAACACCCCCGGTCCCAGCCTGATCACCGACCACGGCGGGGTGTTCCCGCACGGTGCGCTCCCGATGCTGCTGGTCATCCAGGGCGTGGTCTTCGCCTACGCCTCCGTCGAACTCGTGGGCGTCGCCGCGGGCGAGACCGAGAACCCCGAGAAGATCCTGCCCAAGGCGATCAACTCCATCATGTGGCGGGTCGCCGTGTTCTATGTCGGCTCCGTGGTGCTGCTCTCCCTGCTGATGCCGTCCGGCTCCTACTCCGGCGACGAGAGTCCGTTCGTCACCGTGCTGTCCAAGCTGGGCGTCCCGGCGGCGGGCGGAGTGATGAACCTGGTGGTGCTCACGGCCGCCATGTCCAGTCTCAACTCCGGTCTCTACTCGACCGGGCGGATCCTGCGCTCGATGGCGATGTCCGGTTCCGCGCCCAAGTTCACCGGCGCGATGAGCCGCACCCAGGTCCCCTACGGCGGCATCCTGCTCACCTCCTTCTTCTGTGTGCTCGGCGTCGGCCTCAACTACGTGGTGCCCAGCGACGCGTTCGAGATCGTGCTCAACTTCGCCGCGCTCGGCATCCTCGCCACCTGGGGCATGATCATGCTCTGCCATCTGCTCTTCTGGCGCCGCACCCAGACGGGTCAGCTCTCCCGGCCCGGCTACCGGCTGCCCGGCTCCCCGTACACCGAGATCGTCACCCTGGGCTTCCTCGCCTCCGTCCTGGTCCTGATGTGGGCGGACGGCGGGCCCAGCCGGATCACCGTGATGGCGCTCCCGGCGATCGTCGTGGCCCTGGTCATCGGCTGGTTCGCGGCACGCCGCCGGATGAACGCCCCCCGGTGACCCCACCCCGCAGGCACGGAGGGCCGCCCGGCCGGGACCACCCGGCCGGGCAGCCCTCCGCCACCCATCCCTCCGACCACGAGAGCACCGTGATGACGACCCCCCTCGGGCTGCCGGCCGACACCGCCCGCCACGTCCCCGCCGAGCCCCCCGCCGTCCGTGAGCCCCGCCACGTCCCGCTGGCGCACCTCGTCCGCGGCGGGATCGTCGAGGGAGTGCACCACGGTTCGGCGGTGGTCCTGGGACCCGGTGGCCACACCGTCTTCGCGACCGGTGACACCGAGGTGGCGTTCTACCCGCGGTCCGCACTCAAGCCGGTCCAGGCCGTCGCGCTGGTCCGCGCCGGACTGCCGCTGGAGGGCGCCGAGCTCGCGCTCACCGCCGCCAGCCACTCCGGCGACGAGCGTCATCAGAGTGTCGCCCGGCGGATCCTGGAGCAGGCCGGACTGACCGGGGACGCGCTGCGCAACGTCCCCGACCTGCCCTACGGCGCGGCCGAACGCGAGGCGTGGCTGCGGGCCGGACACGGACCCACCCGACTGGCCCAGAACTGCTCCGGCAAGCACGCGGCGATGCTGCTGACCGCCCGGCTCAACGACTGGCCGCTTGCGGACTACCTCGACCCGGCCCACCCCCTCCAGCAGTTGATCGCCGACACCGTGGAGGACCTGACCGGCCAGCGGGTCGCCGGGGTCACGGTCGACGGCTGCGGGGCACCGCTGTTCTCCGTCTCCCTCCACGGCCTCGCACGGGCCGCCGCGCGGATCGCCACCGCCGCCCCGGACACCCCCGAGGGCCGGGTCGCGGCCGCCCTGCGCGCCCACCCCGAGATGCTGTCCGGCACCGGACGCGATGTGGCCCGGCTGATGACCGCGGTACCCGGACTGATCGCCAAGGACGGCTTCGAAGGCGTCCAGCTCGCCGCGCTGCCCGACGGCCACGCGGTCGCGGTGAAGATCTCCGACGGCGCGGACCGGGCCCGGATGCCGGTCACCGCCGCGCTGCTCGCCCGCTGCGGGGTGGACCCCGAGGTCCTCACCGGGTTCGCCACCGCACCGGTGATCGGCGGCGGTGCCACCGTCGGCCGGCTGCGCGCCGTCGACGCCCTCACCCCGCCCGCCGTCTGATCCGCCCCACCGCCCCACCGCCACACGAGGAAGCACCGACCGCCATGACCTCCACCGCCGGCCACCGCCGCGAACACGACCTGCTCGGCGACCGCGAGGTCCCCGCCGACGCCTACTGGGGCATCCACACCCTGCGCGCCTCGGAGAACTTCCCCGTCACCGGCACCCCGATCGCCACCTATCCGCACCTCATCAATGCCCTGGCCGCCGTCAAGGAGGCGGCGGCCCGCGCCAACGAGGACCTCGGACTGCTCACCCCGGCCAAGGCCGACGCCATCGCCGCCGCGTGCGAGGAGATACGCGGCGGGCGGCTGCACGACCAGTTCACCGTCGATGTGATCCAGGGCGGCGCCGGGACCTCGACCAACATGAACGCCAACGAGGTGATCGCCAACCGGGCGCTGGAGATCCTCGGCCACGCCAAGGGCGACTACGGCCACCTCCACCCCAATGAGGACGTCAACCTCAGCCAGTCCACCAACGACGTCTACCCGACCGCCGTCAAGGTCGCCACCATCATCGCGGTGCATGAACTCCACACCGCCATGGAGACATTGCGCGCGACGTTCGCCGCCAAGGCCGAGGAGTTCCGGGACATCCTCAAGATGGGGCGCACCCAGTTGCAGGACGCGGTGCCCATGACCCTCGGCCAGGAGTTCTCCGCCTACGCGGTGATGCTGGAGGAGGACCAGAGCCGGCTGCTGGAGGCCGCCGGTCTGGTGCACGAGATCAACCTCGGCGCCACCGCCATCGGCACCGGCCTCAACGCCCCCGCGGGCTACGCCGAAGCCGCCCGCGGCCACCTCGAGAGCATCACCGGCCTGCCGGTGGTCACCGCCGCCAACCTGGTCGAGGCCACCCAGGACTGCGGTGCCTTCGTCCAGCTCTCCGGGGTCCTCAAGCGCATCGCCGTCAAGCTCTCCAAGAGCTGCAACGACCTGCGGCTGCTCTCCTCCGGACCGCGCGCCGGACTGGGCGAGATCAACCTCCCGCCGATGCAGGCCGGTTCCAGCATCATGCCGGGCAAGGTCAACCCGGTCATCCCCGAGGTCGTCAACCAGGTCGCCTTCGAGGTGATCGGCAACGACGTGGCCATCACCATGGCCGCCGAGGCCGGACAGCTCCAGCTCAACGCCTTCGAGCCGATCATCCTGCACTCCCTCTCGGAGAGCATCACCCATCTCCGCGCGGCCTGTCTGGTCCTCGCCGAGCGCTGTGTCGCGGGCATCACCGCCAACACCGAGCAGCTGCGCGCCACCGTAGAGAACTCCATCGGACTGGTCACCGCGCTCAACCCGCACATCGGCTACCGCGCGGCCACCAGCATCGCCAAGGAGGCCCTGGCCACCGGCCGCGGTGTCGCCGAACTCGTCCTGGAGAAGGGGCTGCTGCCGCCGGACCGGCTGGCCGCCGTGCTGCGCCCGGAGGAGATCGCCGGACAGCGCTGAGCCGCCCGGCGGTCCGGTGTCACCCCTGGCCGTCCCGCAGCCGGACCACCGCCGGGGCCACGCTGAGCGGCAGCAGGTCCCGCGGCCGGTCCGGCCGGGTCACCTCCAGCCGGATCCCGTCGGCGATGCGGTACGGGCGGTGCGCCAGCACCGCCCCCAGCCGGCCCCGCAGCCGGGACATCGCGGCCCGTACGGTCACCGTGCGCGTCGGATCGCCGAACAGGTCCTCGGCGAGCTGCGCCGCGGTACGCCCCCCGGGGTGGGCGGCCAGCACCAGCAGCACCTCGGCGTGGCGGGCGCTGAGCTGATGGGTCCAGGTGCCCGCGGGGCCGGAGAACGTCAGTGACCAGTGGTGCGGATGGCGGACGTCGAGCACCAGCCGGCCGGCGGCGGCCGGGACGCCGTCCGCGCCGTACTCGCCCTCCAGGACCCGCAGCAGATGCCCGCCCGGGAGGGGTTCGACCACACAGCTTCCCAGCGCGGGCAGCCACACCGGTCCGTCGGCCGCCGCCTTCGGCAGCAGCAGCCGCCGGTCCCGGGGGTTCACCCCGGTGACCCCGACGACCCAGCCGTGCGGATCGACCGCGACCGCCTTGCCCCGGATCCGGGCGAGCACCGGCGCGGCGACCGCGCGCAGCCGGTCCAGCTCCCGGCTGTGGGCCAGCCGCAGTTCGCCCTCGGCCCACCGGGCGGTCGCGGTGACCAGGGAGAGCACGGTCGGATGCGCGGTGGGGGCCGGGCCGCTGATGTCGATGACGCCCAGCAGCCGTCCGTCCCGGGGGTCGCGCAGCGGCGCGGCGGCACAGCTCCAGGTGTGGAAGGCGCGGACGAAGTGCTCCGCGGAGTGCACCCGGACCGGGGCGCGGACGGCGAGCGCGGTGCCGATCCCGGTCGTCCCGGTGACCTCCTCGGCCCACTGCGAACCCTCGACCAGCGCGATGCCGTCGGCGTGGCGGCGGATGCCACGGTGGCCGTCGATCCACAGGACCCGGCCCTCCCCATCGGCGATGATCATGAGATGACCGGCCGCCTCCGCCGCCTCCAGCAGTCCGCTGTGCAGGGTGGGCAGCACATCGGCCAGCCGGGTCTGCTGCCGCCGCCGCTCCAGTTCGTCCAGGCTCAGCGCGCGCGGGGTGCCCCCGCGGTCCGGGTCGAGCCCCAGCCGCAGCATCCGGTCCCAGGACTGGCCGATCACCGGGCGTGCGGGCAGTGGCAGTTGACCGCGGCTCAGCGCGGTGTCACGCATGACCGCCATCAGGCGCGCCGATTCGGCCGGACTCAGCGCGGCCAGGGGATCGGCATGGCGCGGGTGCTGGATTCGCATGGGGTGCGGCCTTTCGTTACACCGCGGCCCGCCACGGCGGCGGGCGGCGTGTCCGCCTGGCGCCGGGTGCCATGGTGCAGCCTCAAGTCCGTGCTGAACAGGGCTTCGTTCTCCCCGTGATTGTAAGGTGGCCGCCGCCGCGGGAGGCACATCGCGCCACGCGGATCCGGCCCCGCCACGGAACCCCGGTGGCCGGGAACGCCCCGCGGAGCCGCCCAGGATCGTCCGGACGGGTGACCGGCCCGGCGCACGGGAGCGATCCGGGAACCTCCCGCGGGCACGCGCCGTTCAGGGGGGTGCGGACCGGCGCCGATCCCGTCATGGGGACAGATGGCAACCATGGGGTGACGCGTCGTAAGCTGTCGTCATCGGCGGCCGGCGGGAGGTCATGGTGTCGCACGGGGGGCCTGTCCGGGCCATGCTCACCGCCCTGCTGGCGAAGCTCTATCCGGAGGCGCGGTCGATACGGCGGGTGCTGGACGCCTCCGACATCCCGGCCGGAATGGTGGACTTCGGCGGCTCCGCGCTCGATGTGTGGCATGCGGTGCTGCGCGAGGCGGACAACCGGGGCCGGCTGGAGGGGCTGCTGACCGTCGCCGTCAGCGAGTACCCGGGGAACGCCGAGCTGCGGACGGCGCTGGCCGCGGAGTTCGACCGGTCCGCCGTACCCGCTCCGGCGGTCCCCGGCGTCCGGCTCAGCGCCACCGGCGCCGAGAAGCTGATGGGCAGTCAGAGCACCCTGCTGCCGCTGTCCTTCCTGGAGCACGGGGTGCGGGCGGCCCGCTCCGTCGGGCTGCTGCGCGGGCCGACCGAAGCCCTGGGCACCGGATTCCTCGTCGCCGGGGACCTCGTCGTCACCAACCACCATGTCCTGCCGGACGCGGAGACGGCCGCCACCGCCCGGATCGTCCTCGGCTACCAGGAGCGGACGGACGGTGAGATCGACGGCGGCCGGAGCTTCGCCCTCGACCCCGCCCTCGGCTTCGCCGTCTCCGAGGAGCACGATCTGGCCGTGGTGCGCTCCCGCGACCCGCTGAACGCCGAGTGGGGTGCGCTGGAGCTCGCCCCCGCCGGAGCCGTGACCCCGCGCCGCCTCAACATCGTCCAGCATCCCGCGGGCGGCACCAAGAAGGTCGCGCTCTACCACAACGTGGTCAGCCACAGCGACGAGGACCGGCTGCTGTACTTCACCGACACCCTGCCCGGCTCCTCCGGCTCCCCGGCCTTCGACGACCAGTGGCGGGTCGCCGCCGTCCACCGCGCGGGCGGCACCCTGCCCTCCGCGGACGGCAGCGGACACGTGTACAGCAACGAGGGCACACCGGTGCGCCGCCTGGCCGAGCTGCTCGCCACCCTCACCTCCTGAGGCACCGCCCCGTGGCCACCCCGAGCGAACTCGTCTCCGCGCGCCTGCCCGGCCTCGCGGCCGAACAGGCGCGCAGTCTGTGGTGCGGCCGTTTCGTCGCGGTGCTGGACCAGCGCCTCAGCCCCGCCCAGGCCCGGGTCCTGCTGGAACAGGCCGGATTCGCCGTGGCGTGGCCCGCCGAGGGCCCCGGACCGCTGAAGGCGGCGCTGGACGGTGTGCTGCGGCCCCATGTGCACAACCCCGACGCCCTGCGGCGGCTGTTCACCGCGCTGGAGGAGGAGTACGGGCAGCAGCGGTGGATCGCCGAGCAGTGGCAGAGCTACCAGGCGATCCAGAACGAGCGCTGGGACGTCCCCCCGGCCATCGACCCCGGGCTCCTCGGCCCGGCGGAACGCGCCGACCTGGACGCGCTGCTGGCCGACCCCGGATGTCCCGCCGAGCCGGCCGAGCTGTGCGAGACGCTGTGGGCCGCGGCCTCCTCCCTGGGGCTCCCGGCGGCCCGGGACGGACTGCTGACCGCGGAGCGGGCGGGGACGGTGACCGCGCTGGTCGAGGAGCTCGACGCGCGCAACAGCCCCGCCGGACGGGTCCCCCCGCTGCTCGTCTTCCTCGAACACCTCGCCGCCCGCGCGGATGACGCCGCCCGCGGCGACCTGCGACGCTGGATCGACACGGTGGCCCTCGCCCGCGCCGACCGGGTGCCCGCGGAGCGGCTGGCCGAGGAGCGCGCCGCGGCGGACGCGGCGGCCTCGGTGCCCGACATCTGCCACACCTCCGTGACCAGTTGTCTGGTCCGGGTCGAGGGAGCCGCGCCGGGCGCCGACCGGTACCGGCTCGCGGCCTGGCTCTACCGCCGGGGCCGCTGCCTCGGCGTCAAGGTCCAGGACGACACCCTGTACACCGCGGCCGAGATCGCGGGCCGTGCCGAGGCGCTGATCGCCCGGCTCCAGCCGTACGTCCAGCATCTCGACCCCGAGGAGCTGACCTTCGAGTTCCTGCTGCCGTGGGAGGCGCTCGGGTGGCCGGTGGACGAGTGGAACCTGCGCGGCGGGGGACGGCTGGCCGCGGACCGCCCCATCGGCCGGTGCGGCCGGGTGGTCGTCCGCTCGCTGGACCGGCTGCGCGACGGCTGGTCGACCTCCCAGTGGGTGGCGCGCTGGGAGCCGCTGGACGGACCGCCGGCCGCCGATGGACCGCCGCCGCGCGCCTGTTGGCTGGACGGCGACGGCACCCCGGCGGACGAGGCCGGGGACCGGTCCGGGGAGGACCCGCCGCCACTGGTGGCGGACGGGGCGGCGCCGCACGTGCTGGCGGCCGAGGTCGCCTCCCGCAAGGACATCAGCTGTCTGATCCTGACCTACCCCTATCCGCATCTGACCACCGCGGTACCGGACGCCCTGCTCTCCGCCATCCAGGAGGGCGTACCGGCCGCCGTCTGGTGGCGCGGCCACCGGGACGGTGGGGTACCGCCCGGCCGTGCCCGGCGGGTGGCCGCCCTGGCCGAGGCGGGTGCGGGGCTGTCCGGACTGCCCGCCACGGTGCTGACGCTGCGCCAGGAAGCGGCCCGGTGCGCCGACGGGGCCCATGACGGGTCGGGTATCGCGGTGTTGTGGGACAACCCGGGCTGGCACCCCGAACGGCTCAGAAGACTCGGCGGCCCCAGGGCCCACAGAGGAGGCAACGGATGATCCCCGAAGACCAGCAGCCGCCCGCCGGAGCGCCCGGGACGGGGGCCGTGGTGCCGGGGGCGCGTGCCGGGGCGGACCAGGCGTCCGTGCCCCCGAGTTGGTGGATCTACCACGGCGACGGCGCCCGCCGCACCGCCTGGACCCTCCCCGACGCCCCGCCCTGGCGGCGCTTCGACGGCAGACGACCGGTTCCCTGCGAAGCGTCGGCCGAGGCGGACGGCGCGGCAGGTGCGGACGGGACGGAGGAGTCGGACGAGACCGTCCCGGGCGGGGAGGACATCTGCACCCGGCACGGGGACGAGGGGCCCGCCCGGACCGATGTCGTCACCACCTACCGCGCGGAGCGCGAAGAGGCCCGCATGGTCAACGCCGCGCTCCGGCTGCGCCGTCCGCTCCTGGTCACCGGCAAACCCGGCACCGGGAAGTCCAGCCTGGCCCGGGGTATCGCCCATGAATTGGACCTCGGCCGGGTGCTGCGCTGGTCGGTCACCAGCCGTACGACGCTCGCCGACGGGCTCTACGCCTACGACGCCATCGGCCGCCTCCAGGACGAGCGGCGCACCCAGGACCCCGCCACCGGCGCCGCCGAACACCCCGGCGGTATCGGCAAGTACGTGCGCCTCGGTCCGCTCGGCACTGCCCTGCTGCCCTCCGACCGCCCCCGGGTGCTGCTCATCGACGAGCTCGACAAGGGCGATGTCGATCTGCCCAACGACCTGCTCTCGGTGCTGGAGGAGGGCGAGTTCACCATCCCCGAACTCCAGCGGTACCCCGCGTGCGACGTCTGGGTGATGACCGACGACGGGCGGCGGGAGCCGGTCCGGCACGGGAGGGTGCGCTGTGCGGAGTTCCCCGTCGTGGTGCTCACCAGCAACGGCGAGCGCGAGTTCCCGCCCGCGTTCGTGCGCCGCTGCGTCCGGCTCGACATCCGCCCCCCGTCCCGGAAGAAGCTGGAGCGCATCGTCGAGGCCCACCTCGGCCCGGAGGTGCTGCGGGCCTCGGCGTCCCGGCTGGAGCGGTTCGCACGCGACCTGGAGGAGGGCCGCAAGCTGCTGGCCACCGACCAGTTGCTCAACACCCTCCAGATGGAGAGCACGACCGAGCACACCGACGACCCCGAGTGGCCCGACGTCCTGCGCGAACTCCTCCGCCCGCTGAACGACACGGCATGAGTGACCTCACCCATCTGCTCGCCCTGGCCCGGGAGCTGAGCGGCGACGAGGAGCTCACCGCCCGCGAGCTGGCCGAACTGCTCTGGCTCGCGGAGGAGGTCCGGGGCGCCGGACCGGCGGCGGCGGAACCGGCGCAGCCGCCGCCCGGTGAACTCCCCGTACCGCCGCCGGTGCCAGCCGCCCCGCCGCCGGTGGCGGAGGAGCCCTCCGAGGAGCCCGCGGACGACAGCGCACCGCAGACGCGGCCCGCCGAGCCGCTCCGGGTGCCCGCCGCTCCGCTGCACAGCCCCGCCACCCCCGGGGCCACAGGCGGCGGCGGGACCGGAGACGGCGCCCGGGCCACGCCCCTGCCGGTGCGGGCGCCCTCCGCCCTGCCGCACCGGCTGGAGCTGGCCCGCGCCCTGCGCCCGCTCAAACGGCGGGTGCGCGCCCCCGGCCGCCGGGTGCTCGACGAGCCGCTGACCGCCGACCGCTCCGCCCGTGCCCGCCGTCCGCTCCCGGCACTGCGCCATGCCTCCGAGCGCTGGCTGGAACTGGCCCTGGTCGTGGACGAGAGCGTGTCCATGTCCGTGTGGCGGCGCACGGTGGACGACTTCCGCGCGCTCGTCGAAGGACACGGGGCCTTCCGGGACGTACGGATCTGGCGCTTCGACGCCGACGACCCCGAACTCGTCCTGCGCTACGGCCCCGGCGGTGGCGACGGGCGCGGTGCCCCGGCCGCCGAGGGACGCAATCCGGCCGAGCTCCACGACCCCGCGGGCCGCCGTCTGATCCTCGTGGTCACCGATGGCCTCGGCGAACTGTGGGGCACCCCGGCCATGACCCGGACCTTACGGCAGTGGGCGCGCCGCGCCTCCCTGGCCGTGGTCCAGGTACTTCCCCCCGATCTGTGGCACCGCACCTGGCTGCCCCCGGTGCGTGCCGCGCTGCGCGCCACCGGCCCGGCCCGGCTGACCGTCCGTCCCATGGGCCCCGGCGGCACCGTCGCCGCGGGGGGCGGCTGTCCCTCACCGGACCTGGTGCCGCTGGTGACCCTGGACCCGGAGTGGCTGCGCCCCTGGGCCCAGGCGGTGTCCGGCAGCCGCACCACCTGGCACCCCGGCGCGGCGGTGGACCTCGCGACGGCCCCCGCGCACGGTGAGCCCGACCCCGTGACCGCCCCGGTGCCGGACCACGGGACACCGGCCGCCGCCCTGGTGGAGGACTTCCGCACCTGGGCGACGCCCGCCGCGGTGGAGCTGGCGTTCCTGCTCTCCGCGGCGCCCCTCACCCTGCCGCTGATGCGCTGGCTCCAGCAGGCCCTGCTGCCGGACAGCGGCCCGGCGCAGCTCGCGGAGGTGTTCCTCTCCGGGCTGCTGGTGCGCGGCACCGAGCGCCACCGGGGCGAGGACCCCGACCGGGTGGTGTACGACTTCCGCGACGGCGTCCGGGACGAACTGGCCTCCGGGCTCACCCGCACCCGCGCCTACGAGGTGCTCACCACACTGATCGCGGCCCCCGAGGCGCTGGCCGAACCCTTCGGCGGCTCCCTGGACTTCCGGGTGCTGGCCGCCGACCCCGGCGGTTCGCTCGGACTGGCCGACGGCCGGGCGTTCGCCAGTGTGGCCGCCTCGGTGCTCGGTGGGCTCGGCGGTGCACTCACCGCCTACGCCCGGCGGATCGACTCCGCGCTGCGGGACGGCGGCACGGCCGGGGAGACCGGGCCCGACGAGGACGGTGTGCGCGGCCGGATCCGGGTGGCCGCCGCCCAGATGGCCGGCAGGGACGTGGTGGTCACCTCCGCCGACGGTGAGCTGTGGGTCTGGGACCTCACCACCGGCCGGGGCCGACTGGCTGTCCACGGCGGGGAGACGGCGGTCACCGCCGTGGTGTGCGCCACCACGGCGTCGGGCCGGGCGACGGCGGTGGCGCTGTACGCGGACGGGGCCGTGGTGGCCGTCGACCTCACCACCGCGCGGTTGCGGGAGTCGTGGCGGCGGGCGGCGGGTGCCCGGCCGGGGGCGCTGGCCTGCGGTGACGTCGCCGGTCAGCGGATCGTGGCGGTGGCCGGGCCCGACGGGGTCGAGCTGTACGACCTGGAGAGCGGGGTGCCGTTCCTGCCCACGGTGCCCGTCGCGGAGGACGTCTCGGCACTGGCGGTGCTCACGGCCGGCGGCCGTTCCCATCTGTTCACCGGGGACACCGAGGGCGTGGTGCGCGACCGGATCCTGGAACCGGGCGGTATGGGACCGGCTCCGGCGGCGAGCGGACCCGTCGGGCGGCGCTGGTTCCTCAGCTTCGCCGACGGAACCCGGGAGGACCCGGCCACCGCGTCCGGATGCCGCCGACTCGCCCTGGCCTTCAGTGAGTTCGGCTGCATCAGCCGTGTCACCACGGACGCGCCCGAGGGGGAGTACGGGCGGGTGATCGACGAGGTCACCTCGGGCCTCGCCGAAGCGGACACTCTGATCGTCCACATCGCGGGCCACGGGACCACGGGCGCCGACGCGCCGCTCGCCACCCGGCACCAGGACCCGGGCGGCGGCCGTCGGGTGCTGATCGTGGACGCCTGCCAGGGGACCGCGGTGGACGGGTTCGCCGCCCTTGGCTTCGACACCCTCGTCGGCCCCGCTCCGGGGATCCGCCCCGGGAGGCTCACCGACGCGTTCGCCGACGCCCTGGAACGGCTGGCGGACCGTGGCCGGAGAGAGCCGGCCTCCGAGCCGTACATCTCACTGGACGAGGTGATCGGCCTCATCGACCTGCTGACCGACGAGCCCACCGTCGCGCGGCCGCTGCTGCGTCCGCGGTTCACCGATGGTGTGCACACCGGGTTCCTGCCCAACCCCGGCTATGAGGCGTCACCGGAGCGGAGCGCGGCGGAGCGCACCCTGTGGAGATATCCGCGGGACGCGCCGACCTTCCGGACCCTGACCCGCTGGGTCGACGGCCCCGCCACCTTTCCGCGGCTCGCCCTGGTGCTCGGCCCCGAGGCCAGCGGTAAGACCACCCTGCTGGCCACGCTCATGCAGTGGGTACGGGAGGAATCCGGCCGCCCGGCGGCCTTCATGGTGTCGGCGGTCGGCGCCCACAGCACCGCCCTGATCCATCTGCTGGCCGCGCGGCTCGGCGCCACGGACGAGGGACCGCGCGGTGTGGACGACGTGGTGGCGCGGCTCCACCGCCGCGGGGACCAGCCGCTCATCGTGGTCGACGCCCTGGACGAGACACCGTATGCCCGGGCCATCGTGCGCGAGGTGCTGCTGCCCCTGCTCGACGCCGGGGTGTGCCGGGTGCTCGTCGGCTGCCGCGCGGGGCGGCACACCAGGGAGCTGACCGCGGACGACCGGCCCGCACTCACCGTCCGGCTCACCGCCACGCGCGACATGCGGCGGCGCGCGGTGCGCAATGTGTGCGAGGAGATGCTCGGTTCGGCGCCCTTCTACCGCCGCCTGGACGACGCCCCCGTGCGCCGGGCGTTCAGCGACGCGGTCGCCGAGACGCTCGTCGAGCGGGCCGCCCCCACGGAACAGATCGTCACGGCACGCGCCTTCGCCGGGTTCATCGCCTCCAGGGGCGAACCGCTGGAGGGTATCGGCGAGGCCGAACGGGTCGGCTCCGGAGTGCCGACGGCCCTGAACGACGTGGTGGAACTGCTGCTCGCCGACGCCCGAAACCCCTGGACCCGGCCCGCGCTGAAGATCCTCGCGGACACCAGGGGCGGGGGACTGGCGGACACCGACATCCAGCGCCGGTGCGGAACGTCCGGGGGCGCGCCGCCCTCCCTCTACGAGGTGCGGGAGGCGCTGGTGCCGGTCCGGGGGCTGGTCACCACCACCGTGGACGCCCACGGGATCACCCGCTACCGCGTGGTCAGCCTGGCCGTCGCGAACCATGTGCGCAGCGCGCGTACCGCCGATCCCGACCCGGCCCGCGCTCCGTTCCCGGCGCGCCCCTGGTCCGCGCCGTCCACGGTGTTCCACCAGCCGGGCGGTCCGCTCACCATGGCGGTCGAGACCCGGCCGCCCGGGCCCGCCCTGGTGTTCACCGGTCCGCGCCCCCCTACGCTGTCCTGCTACTTTCCCGAGGAGGAGGACCGGCTGCGCCAGGTGCACTTCGGCCACCCGCGCGATGAACTCCTTCCTCACCTGGGCCTTGTGGCGTGGGCCGGGGGCCGGGCCGCGGTGCTGGGGTCCCGGTCCGCGCTGACCCTCTGCCCGCTGGATGCCCCGGGCGCCGTCGAGGACCTCGCCCCCGAAGGGCTCGGCCCCGTCGAGGCGTTCACCGCCATGACCGGCGCCGACGGACGGCCCGCGGCCGTCACCGTGGACGGCGAGGGGATTCCACGGGCCTGGCACCTCGACCGCGGCACCCCCCTGGGGCGGCCCTGCGCCCCCGTGCCCCGGGTGCTGTTCCTCCACCCGTCCGAACTGGACCCGTGGACCGCCGGACTGGGCCCCCATCTGCTGAAGACCGGTCTTCCCCTCTCCGCGGACGGCGTGGATCTGCGCACGCTGCCCTACCGGTCCGTGCTGCGACCGGATCCGGATGAACCGGACGGCGTCGACCTGGACGCCGTGGCCGCGGCGCAGCAACTGCTGCCGGAAGCGAACACCCGGAGCAGGTTCTCCCTCCGGGGCCTGATGGACTCCCTCAGCCGGCGGTTCGGTGGGATCCCGGACTGGCTGCCCGTCGTCACCCGGGAGTTCATCACCTACCTGTCCGACGACACCCGCCGGGAGGCGGCACGGCACACCGTCGCGGAAGCGGTCGCCGCCCAGCGGCCGCGGGTGCTGGTCGCGCACGGCATGGGTTCCGTCATCGCCTACGAGGCGCTGTGGGAGCGGCCCGAGCTGTCCGTCGAACTCCTGCTGACGATGGGGACGCCGATGGGCCTGGACGCCATCTTCCCCCGGCTCGAACCCGCGCCCGTGGACGGCCGGGGAAAGCGGCCGCCGGGGGTGCGGAGCTGGGTGAACCTCGACGGCCGGCTGGATCCGCTGTCCTTCGGCCCGCTGCCCGAGAAGTTCGAGGGCATCGCACGGAACATCACCTGCGAGGGGACCGGAAATCCCCTGGGGGGCGGCCGCAGGACCTATCTGAACGACCCGGCCCTGGCCGAGCTCCTCGCCCCCTATCTCATGCCCGCCACCGGGAGGACACCATGACGGATGAACAGCGGACCCCCGACGACTTCGACGACCTGCCCCTCGAACATGTCACGGGTGTCGGCGACCCGTTGCTGCCGCTGCCCGGACGCTCCACCGAGTACGAGATCTATCTCTTCCGGTGCGGGGTGTGCGGGGAGGAGAACAGGATGATGTTCATGGACGCCGGGGAGTCGCCCCGGTGCGCCAGGGACCCGGGGCACGGGGAGACCACATGGGTGCGATGAGCCGGACGGCACGCGGTGCGGTACGGGGGCGCCGGTGAAGCTCGACAGCGTGGCGAAGCCCCTGTCGCCCGCGCTCTCCGGCCGTTTCTTCCTCGTCTCGACCCTCCCCACCGCCGCGGGCACCGTGTTCGTCCTGGTGCTGGTGTGGGCGGGCGCCCCCGATCCGGTGCGGTTCGAGCGGGCCTGGCGGACGGCGGCCGGGCTGAAGGCGGGCGAGCTGCTGCTGCTCGTGCTGGGGGTGACCCTCGTCGGCGTCATCACCATGCCGCTGCAACTCTCCCTGGTGCGCTGGCTGGAAGGGTACTGGCCGCGCTGGCTCGCCTGGCCCGCCGCCTGGTGCACGGCGCTGCAGCGGCGGCGCCGTGGTCCGCTCGGCTGGCCGCACGGCAACGCGGTGCCGACCGCCGCCCTCGTACAGCGCGAGGGCGAGCGCGGCGCCTGGCAGCGCAGCCGCTTCCCGGTGGAGGACCATCTGTTGCGTCCCACCGGGCTCGGCAACGCGCTCACGGCGGCCGAGCGCCGCGCCGGACGGCTCTACGGCCTGGACGCGGTGGTGGTGTGGACCCGGCTGGAGCCGGTGCTGAGCGACCGGATGCGCGCCGCGGTGGCCGAGGGTCGTGACGCGCTGGACGCGGCGGCCCGGTTCTGTGTCACCGCGGCCGCCGTCGTTCCCCTCGCGGTGGCGCTGCTGTGGCGGTCGCACGGGTGGCTGCTGCTGGCACTGGCCCCGGCCGTCATCTGCTGGGCCGCCTACGCGGCCGCGGTGCACGCGGCGGTGGCGTACGGCGAGGTGCTGGCGGTCGCCTTCGATCTGCACCGCTTCGATCTGCTGACGGCGCTCCACCTGCCGCTGCCGGACGACCGCGCGGCTGAACGCGTGGCCAACGCCGAGCTCAGCAGGTTGTGGCGGCAGGGCGCGGGAAGCCCGGTCGCGATGCGCTACGACCACCCTCCGCGGCTCGCCGAACCGGCCCCGCAGCCCGTGGTGCCGCCCCCCGCTTCCGGGTCCGGACCCTGAACCCTCCTGCGGCCGGGCTCAGTTGAGGAGCGCGGCGAGCGCGGCGGCGCCGCCGAGGACCGCCACGAAGGACACCACCACGGCACCGATACCCCTGCCGAGCACGGTGCGCACCGCCCTGAGCGGGCGCCCCTCCACGGCACGGCGCCGGGCCAGCCGGGCCAGCAGTGTGCCGGGGACGACCAGCGCCGCGATCAGCCCCCACCACACCAGATAGACCTCCGGCGCCGCCACCGCCCCGGCGGGCAGCGCCGCCAGTCCGGTCAGCGCCACGGGACCGGCGGACACGGCGGCCCCCAGCAGCGGTGGCCACCACCACGCGTCCTCCCGGCTCATCCGCGCGCCCACCCGCCGCGCACACCACAGCGAGGGCAGGACGAGCGCCACGGTGAGGGCCAGCGCGAGCAGGAAGGCGCACGGCACGAAGAGCGGCAGTACGAAGAGGGCGAGGGCGGGACTGTCGGCCTCGGGAGCGGGATGGGTCATGCCCCACAGCCACAGGAGTTCGGCCAGGAACGCCATACCGACGACCAGGCCCGTCGTGGCCACCGCGATCACCGACCGCCGTGTGGCACCGTCACTCTTCACCTCGGTCACCCCCGTCACCCCCGCCTTCGGCATCCTGCCACGGCCGCCGAGCGGGTCCGCGCACGGGCCGGATTCCGAGAGCGGGAGGGGGATCAGGCGGACGCCGCCTCGGGGTGGGGCGCCGGGGCATCGCCGTGGGAGACCAGCGCCGAGACGGCGCGGGCGTGCAGGGAGTCCAGGACGGCCAGTTGGCCTCCCGCCGCGTCCAGCAGTTCCGCGAGACGGCCGGTCTCCAGACGGGAGTCGTGCACGGCCGCCGCGAGCAGGGTGCGCCACAGCAGCGCCTTGCCCTCCACCCCCAGCCGCATCGCCTCCAGTTCCAGCACGGTGTTCAGCCCGGAGCGGCGGCGGGTGCGGCCCCGGGGCCGCAGCCGGGTGAGCCGCTCACCCGCCCACGCCCCGTAGACCTTGTAGCGGCGGGTCGGTACGTCGAGCGCGGCCATGCACCACAGCAGGGCCTTGCGGTCACGCGCGACCTCCGCCCGGAGCCGGGTCAGCTCACCGCTGTACGCCGAGTGCCGGTGGTCACGGACCAGCCGGCGGGCGAGCCCGACCCCGGCCGTGGCACCGGCCAGATGGTCATTGAGGTAGATCTGGAGCATCCGCGGCGCGGAGGCGCTGCCGGAGCGGGCGAGGGCCGGTACCGCCATGATCGTCCTCCTGAACGCCGGGGCCCCGAGGGACCCGTTCACGCCAGGGGTACCCGGCCGGGCCGCCCGTCAAGGCCGTCCTCACCCGTGCGGGGGGCCGGAGGCGGCGGACGGCGTACCGCGGTCGCGACGGGCCCGCTGGTGCAGGTGTTCGAGGGCGTCACGCAGGACCGTCTGCTCGTGCCACTCCAGCCAGGCGCCCCCCTGCGCGGCGAGCTGGGCGAGGATCCGCTCCTCACCCGCCGCGAGGCTCCGGCCGGTCTCCGTCACATGCAGGGAGAACACCCCGACGACCTGGCCCGAACCGCCGGTCATCGGGAAGCTGTGCACGGTGCGCGAGCCCGTGGCGAGGACGATGTCCCGGGCCTCGGCGGAGAACACCCGGTCGGTGGCGATGTCCGACACCACGGGACGGGCCCGCTCGGCCGCCAGGGCGCAGGGTGTCTCCCCCTCGCCGACCACCGCGAAGTAGTCGATGAACTCCTGGTCGAAGCCGTGGTGCTGTTCCATCCGCAGCCGCCGTGCCGGGTCGACGAGTTGGAGGTCCCCCATGCCCGAACCCACCGTCTCCAGCGCCTGGTGCAGGACCCGTTTCACCACCGCGCCGCGGTTGGCGCCCGCGTTGTCCATCTCCGGCAGCAGCGGCAGCGGGGGAGCCGGGCGGCGCACCCGGCCCGGGAACCACCACGCGCTGCCGGGTGCCGGGCGCGGTACGGCCACGAGCGCCGCCGCCAGGGTGCGCAGCTTCACGTTGTGCGCCTGTGAGCTCTCCTTCAGAAGGGTGAACGCCGTCTCGGGGCCGGCCAGCCGGTAGCGCTCCAGCAGGATGCCCTGCGCCTGGGCGATCAGCGGATGCGAGCGGAGCTTCCCGCGCAGATCCGCGGTCTCGCGGCGGAGCCGCTCCAGTTCGGTCTCCCGGGCCGCGGCCGCCGCCCGCTCCGTCCCCGGGGCCGTACCGCTCCCGGGGGCGGCAGCGGCCCGCTGAGCCTCCGTCACGGTGGGGAACAGCCCCACCCCGGTGCCGACCAGCGTCAGCCGCAGCAGCCGTGCGACGGCCTCGGGAGCGGCCGCCAGGTACAGCGTGCCGCCCAGCGTCCGTAACGAGCGCACGCAGTCCAGCAGTCCGCGCATACCGTCCGCCGTGACCGTACGCACCCGGGACAGGTCCACGACGACCGCCCCGGTCCGCCCCTCCAGTGCGGCCCGCAGGATCGCGGCGAACAGCGGATGGTCCGGCCGGTCCACGGCGCCGTCCGGGCGCACCGGTCTCTCGGGATCACGTTTCCGGTCCATCTCCGCCTCAACTCCCCTGGGGTTTCTCAAGGGGACGCCGCCCCGGGATTCGCCCTACCTTGGTCGGGCCGGACGGCGGCAGTCAACGGGGGCCCCGGGCGTCCGGACGCCGGGTGGACGCGGACCCGGAGCGCGTTCCCCTTCTGGTGGAGCGGGTGTGCGGAAGGGGCGCGCGGCCGCCGTCCGCGCTCCGTTGTGGCGATGATCATGAGACGCCGGGCACCGACGGGCATGGCAGAAAAGGTGGGAAGTCCGTCATTGCTGCCACCGTTCCCAGCGGCCAGCATGGAACCCATGGAACGGTGCACCGTGCTCATCGTGCTCTTCGACGGCGTCCAGAGCCTGGATTTCACCGGCCCGCTGGAGGTCTTCACGGGCGCGGCCTCGGCGGTCCCCGGCGCGTACGACATCAGGACCGGCAGCCTCGACGGCTCACCGGTGCGCACCTCCAGTGGGCTGACGGTCGTGCCGGACCTCGCGCTGCGCGGCGCCACCGCCCCGCACACCCTGATCGTCCCGGGCGGTGAGGGCACCCGGGCGATGGATCCCGGCGTTGTCGAGTGGCTGCGTGAGACCGCCCCGGCGGCACTCCGTCTGGTGTCGGTGTGCACCGGCGCCTATGCGCTGGCCGCGGCCGGACTGCTGGACGGACGCCGGGTGACGACCCATTGGGCGCTGTGCGAGGGGCTGGCGGAGCGGTTCCCGGCCGTGGAGGTGGACCCCGATCCCATCTTCATCCGCGACGGGACGGTGTCCACCTCCGCCGGGGTCACCAGCGGTATCGACCTCGCGCTCGCCCTCGTGGAGGAGGACCTCGGCCGCGAGGTGGCCCTCACCATCGCCCGCTATCTGGTGGTCTTCCTCCGCCGCCCCGGCAGTCAGCGGCAGTTCAGCGTCCAGCTCGCGGCGCAGAGCGCCCAGCGCCGTCCGCTGCGCGACATCCAGCAGTACATCGCCGAACACCCGGGTGCGGATCTGTCCGTCACCGCGCTGGCCGAGCGGGCGAACCTGTCGCCCCGCCACTTCGCCCGCGCCTTCCGGGACGAGATCGGCACCTCGCCCGGCCGCTATGTGGACCAGACGCGGCTGGAAGCGGCGCGGCGGCTGCTGGAGGACACCGACGACGGGATCGAGGAGGTGTCCCGCGCCTGCGGCTACGGCACACCCGAGGCCATGCGCCGTGCCTTCGTCCGTGACCTGGGCGCGGCCCCCGCCGAGTACCGGCGCCGTTTCCACCCCTGAGGAGGCGTTTCCCGGGCGTCCCGCGCCCCGCGACGCGCTCCCCGCCATCCCGCCCGGCGGTCCACCGCCAGGCGTCATCACACCGACCGAGAGGCATCTCGTGCAGATCGCGATCCTGCTCTACGAACACTTCACCGCGCTCGACGCCATCGGCCCGTACGACACGCTCGCCTCACTGCCCGGCACCGAGACGGTGTTCGTGGCCGAGCGCCGGGGCCCGGTGGGCAATGACAGCGGCGGCCTCCAGCTCGTGGCCGGGGCCACCCTGGAGGAGGTGACACGGCCCGACGTCGTCCTCGTGCCCGGCGGCCCGTTCCCGGGCGAGCAGCAGAAGAACCCCGCGGTGCTCGAATGGCTGCGGGCCGTGGACGCCACCACGACCTGGACGACCTCGGTGTGCACCGGATCGCTGATCCTCGGCTCGGCCGGGCTGCTCACCGGCCGCCGCGCCACCACCCACTGGACCGTCATGGACGGGCTCGCGGAGCTGGGGGCGGAAGCCGTGGACGAACGCTATGTGTTCGACGGCAAGTACGTCACCGCGGCGGGGGTCTCGGCCGGGATCGACATGGCCCTGGCCCTGGCCGGGCGGCTCGCCGGGGACACTGCCGCCCAGACCGTCCAGCTCATGCTCCAGTACGACCCGCAGCCGCCGTACGACAGCGGTTCACCGGACAAGGCCCCGGCGGAACTGACCGCCCGGATGCGCCGGGAGTTCGCCGGGCTGGGCTGACCTCCGGACCGGGGACGGCGGGTGCCGGGGGACCCGCCGTCCCCAGGGGGACGACCCCGCCGTCAGAGCTGTACGTTGACCGCCTTGACCTGGGTGTAGAGGTCGATCGCGCCCTCGCCGAGCTCCCGGCCCCAGCCGGACTGCTTGTAGCCGCCGAAGGGCATCGCGGTGTCGAAGGCGTTGTAGGTGTTGACCCAGACCGTCCCGGCCTTGAGCTGCCGGGCGACCCGGTGGGCCCGTGAGAGGTCACGGGTCCACACCCCGGCCGCGAGACCGAAGTCGGTGTCATTGGCCTGTGCCGCCACGCCCTCCGCGGCGCTGAAGGGCTGGGCGACCACCACCGGTCCGAAGATCTCCTCGCGCACCACGCTCGCCTCGGGCCGTACGTCCACCAGGACGGTCGGCTGGACGTAGAAGCCGGTGTCGCCGTGGCGGCCACCGCCGGTCAGCGCGCGGGCGCCGTCGGCCAGCCCCTGCCGCAGATAGCCGGTGACCCGGTCCAGCTGTTCCTGGTCGATCAGCGGGCCGACCTGGGTGTCCGGATCCAGGCCCGGACCGAGCACCGCCTGTCCGGCGAAGTCCGCGACGGCCTGGGTGAACTCCTCGAAGATGGTGTCCTCCACGAAGAGCCGGGTGCCCGCCACACAGCACTGCCCGTGGTTGAACAGCCAGGCGTTGGCCGACCCGGGCACCGCCGCGTCCAGATCCGCGTCGGCGAAGACGATGTTGGGGCTCTTGCCACCGAGTTCCAGGGAGACCTTCTTGAGGTTGCCCCGCGCCGCGTCCACGATCTTCTTGCCGACCTCGGTGGAACCGGTGAAGGCCACCTTGTCCACCCCGTCGTGGGCGGCGAGGGCGGCACCCGCCTCGCCGTATCCGGTGAGGATGTTGAACACGCCCGGCGGCAGGCCGATTTCCTGGATGACCTCACCGAGCAGCAGGGCGGTCAGCGGGGTCTGCTCGGCGGGCTTGAGGATGACGGTGTTGCCGGTGGCCAGGGCCGGGGCCACCTTGAACGCGGCCATCAGCAGCGGGAAGTTCCACGGGATGATCTGCCCGCACACCCCCACCGGCTCGCGGAGCGTGTAGGCGTGCCACTGCGCGTCCGGCACCCAGGGCACCGAGACGGGGATCGTCCTGCCCTCCACCTTGGTGGCCCAGCCCGCGTAGTAGTGGAAGATGTCCGCCGCCCAGGTGACGTCCACCGCCTGGGCGACCCCCGCCGACTTGCCGTTGTCGAGCGACTCGAGCTGGGCGAACTCCGCGGCGCGCTTCAGCAGCCGGTCACCGATCCGCCAGACGAGGCGCTGACGCTCGGACGGGGTGATCCGGCTCCAGGGGCCCTCGAAGGCGCGGCGGGCGGCGGCAACGGCCCGGTCGACGTCCTCGGCGGTGGCGAGGGCCACCTCGGTGAGCTTCCGTCCGGTGGCCGGGTCGTGGGTGGCGAAGGTGGCGCCGGCCGCGGCGTCCACCCACTCCCCGTCGATCAGCAGTTTCCGGTCGCCCGCGAGGAAGTCGCGCACGGCGGGGGAGACGACACTGTCCAGTGTGGTGGTCATGGTTCGTCCTTCTCTCGGAGGGTGAGGAGCTGTCGGAGGGTGGGGAGGTGCCGGAGGGGTGGGATTCGGAGGGTGGGATACGGAGGGGTGTTGCCGGGGCACGGTCCGCACGGCTCACGGGAGCATCAGGCCGAGGGCGCCCGCGGTGGCGAGAGCGCCGAGCCCGGCCCGTCCCCGCCGGATCCGGACGCGGCGCAGCAGGGCCATGCGGGCCGCGGCCCACAGCGCGATCAGTACGAGGGCGGTCAGGGTGAGGCCAGGGCCTCCGCCGTACCGGGACACGGCGGTGACGCCCCGGCCGGCCCCGGCGCCGGAGTGGGCATGTGCCACCGCGGCGGTGGTGCCACCGCCGGCCGCACCGCGCCAGTGCAGGAAGGACAGCGCCGCCATGGCGAGCAGATCGAGTGCCACCGGCAGCCGGACCCGCGGTGGTTCGGCCTCCGTCAGCGCGGTCCAGCCGGTGGCGGCGGCCAGGACGGGACACCAGAGCGCGGGCCCGAGGGGATCGGCCGCCCCGGGCAGGGCCATGGCCACCATGGCGGCGGCCATGACCAGATGGGGTACCCAGCGGCGCGGTGGCCGTGTCCGGTGAGCCGCCAGACAGCAGCCGCTGCCGAGCAGTCCGAGCAGCGCCGCGAGCGCCATCACCGGAAAGCCGCCCCCTCAGCCCTTGCCGTGGCAGTGGCCACCGGTGCCCGGTGGTACGTCCAGGGTGGGGTTGCGGTCGAAGAAGCCGACCGGTTTCAGGGTGAAGCCGGCGTAGTCCACCGGCATCACCGGCCAGTCCTCGGGGCGCGGGAAGTGGGTGAGGCCGAAGGTGTGCCACACCACGATGTCCTCGCCGTCCACCGCGCGGTCGGCCGCCGTCCACGCGGGCAGTCCGGCGCCGCCGGGGTGCTGGTTGACGAAGTCGCCCGCCGGATAGCGCTCATCGGGGTGGTAGGGGGTGACCCACAGATGCCGGGTGGCGAAGGCCGCGCGGCCGCGGATGACCGAGGAGTCGTCGGCCAGCAGTGTGGGACCGCCCTCGGGGTGGAGGGCGTAGCCGGTGGGGCGGCCGAACCGGTTGGTCCGCTCCGGGTTGACGATGTGCCAGGTGCGGGCCCTGGAACCGTCGGCCGAGCGCTGGGCGAGCGATTCCCGGGTGAGCCGGGTGCGCTGTTCGGCGAAGGCGTTGCCGTACGGGTTGTCCGGTCCGACCGGCACCCGCACCGCGTCCACCTCGTCGACCGCGTTGCGCGGACCGTCGACCATCATGTCCAGCCGGGCGGAGAACAGGTGCTGGTGGTAGGGGGCGCCCAGACCGGGGGCGATCTCGCTGGCGAACCGGTGGCCCTCCTCCGGGTAGGCGGAGGTGAACACCACCCCGGTGGCCTTGGTCTCGCACTGGAGGGTGCCGTCGAGGTAGAGGTACCAGTAGAAGCCGTAGTCGTAGTTGCCGATGGTGGTGAAGAACGAGATCACCATCCGTCGCTGGCGGCGGGTTTCATGGGAGCCCGCGAACATGTCGCTGTGCTTCCACAGGACGCCGTAGTCCTCCTCGTGCAGACAGATGGCGTTACGGATCACGGAGGGTTCACCGAAGTCGTCGGCGATCACCACATCGGCGTAGGTGATCTCTCCGAGGCAGTCGCAGCCCAGCTCGAGCGAGTTGGTGTAGCGGGCGAACATGTACTCGCCGCAGTCGAAGTAGTTCTGCCAGAAGCGCACCGGGGAGGGATCGGCGTAGGGGACCACCATCTCGGCCACGGACGCCCGGTAGACCACCGGCCGTTCGTCGAAGGCGATCTGGTGCAGGGTCAGCCCCTCGCGTTCGTTGAAGCCGATCCGCAGGCTCCAGTTCTCCCAGCGCAGTTCATTGCCCTCGAGGGTGAAACCGGGCCCCTCCGGCTGGGTGATCTCGATCGGCCGCAGCGTGGTGCGGTACGGACCGGTCTGCTCGGGGTCGTCGAAGTTGCCGGGCTCGGCCGGGACCGGGTGGTTGCGGTGGTCGACGACCCGGAGCACCTCGCGGCGGGTGAGGTCCACGAAGGCCACCAGACCGTCCACCGGATGGGCCCACGGGTGGTCCCTGTCGTGCAGCTGCTGGAAACCCAGCGCACGGACGATCCGGCGGCCCGCCTCGGCGGGGTAGTCGTCGTACGCCCCCGCCGACAGTGGGACGGTGCGCACCGAACCGGGGTCGAGATCACGGCGCTTGAGGGCCGAGCACCACTCCTCACTGCCCAGCAGCACCTCTTCCACCAGGTCGAACTCGGTGTCGGTGATGGGGAGCTGGCCGGTCACCGCCGGATCCAGCTCGGTGTCCCGGTCCACCGCGGACCGGGTGGCCGAGACGATGACGTCACGGGAGCCGCCGGTGGCCAGGTCCAGCAACAGGGTCCGGAAGCGGCGGTCGACCGGCGCACCGGGGGTGTGGGCCAGCACCACGGCCTTCTCCGGCTCCTCCAGTGCGCAGAACGCCATGCGGACGCTCCCGGTGAGCAGTCCGGCGCCGGTCAGCACCTCCTTGACGGTACGGATCTCCTCCTCGGTGACCATGTCCAGCGGATGGGCGGCGGTGGCCGCGAGGGGCGCGGTGCTCATGCCAGTTCCTCCAGTTCACGGTGGGGCGGGTCGGGCGGTTCCGGATGGTGTCCGGTGGTGCGGGCGGCGCCGTGCCGGAGCTTCGCGAGCACCACACCGGCGGCGAAGAAGGTGGCGAGCACCGCCTCGATGGCCACGGCGAGTCCGGTGGAACCACCGATCAGCAGCGGGAAGTTCGACACGGTCAGCACCAGAGCGCCGCACAGTCCTGCCAGACCCAGCAGCGGGGCGATCAGGGTATGCCAGGGGCGGATGTCCGCCCGGGTGCGCCGGAAGAACACGATCACCGCGAGACAGGTGAGCGACATCAGCACCAGCACCCCCAGCGTGGCGGTCCCGGCCATCCACGCGAACACCTCGCTGACCGGGTCGAGACCGGCCGCCGCGAACACCCCCAGCAGGACCAGGGCGGCGGCGCTCTGCGTCAGCGACGCCCGGTACGGCGAGCCGTGGCGGGGGTGGCAGTGGCCCCAGGCGGGGGGCAGGGCCGAGGACCGCCCCAGCGAGAACACATAGCGCGCCACCACATTGTGGAACGACAGCAGCGCCGCGAACAGACTGGTCACCAGCAGGATCCGGACCAGATCGCCGCCCGTGCCGCCGAGGTAGCGGGTCACCGAGGCGATCAGCATGCCCGCCGGATCGGAACCCGCCTCGGCCACCGCCTTCCGCTCGCCCCAGGCGGACACCAGCGCCCAGGACGACAGCGCGTAGAAGCCGCCGATCAGCAGCAGGGCGAGATAGGTGGCGCGCGGGACGGTCCGTTCGGGGTCGCGGGCCTCGTCCCGGAAGACGGCGGTGGCCTCGAAGCCCAGGAAGCTGGCGATGGCGAACATGATCCCGATGCCGGGCGATCCCGAGCCGATCTCCGAGGGGTGCAGCGGTGCGGTGGACAGTCCGGAATCCCCGCCCCGGACGGTCACCACCAGGTCGAAGACCAGCACGATGCCGACCTCGCACACCAGCAGCACCCCCAGCACCCTGCTGGACAGCTCGATATGCCGGTAGCCGAGCACCGCCACCAGACCGAGCGCGGCGAACGCGTACAGCGGCCAGGGCAGTCCGGGGCCGCCGTAGTGCACCACCAGGTCCCGCAGCGTGGCGCCGAAGTAGCCGTACACCGCGAGCTGGACGGCGGTGTACGCGGCCAGCGCCAGGAAGGCCGAGCCCAGCCCGGTCACCCGCCCCAGCCCCCGCTGGACGTAGGCGTAGAAGGCGCCCGCGTGCGGTACGTGGCGGGTCATGGCGCAGAAGCCCACCGCGAACAGGGTGAGGATCGCGCAGCACACCACGAACGTGGCGGGGAACCCCGCCCCGTTGCCGAGTGCGATGCCCACCGGGACCGCCCCGGCGATGACGGTGAGCGGGGCCGCCGCGGCCACCACCATGAAGACGACCGACCGGACTCCCAGCGAGCCGGTGAGTGTCAATGTTCTCCCCGCGTCCATGGATCCTCCCAGGGATCTGGTCGAGGCGGATGGCGATGGGCACCGACGTTCGCGGGGCCGTCACCGGACGGTCAAGGCTCGATCTCCCGGCCGGGAAATCCCGGACCGCCGCTCTCGCGCCACCGGGGAATGCGCCGGGCGCGCATTCTCATAACCCGGGAATCGCGCACCGGGAATTCTCATTCGGTCCGGGCGGTGGGACCGCGCGCCACCGTGCGTTACCTTGTTCGCCACGAAGGACCGCGCGGACACAATTCCCGGCCGCCTTCCGCGAGGATTCCAGGCGGCCCGGTCCCCAGCACACGGGAGGAGCCCGATGCGGCCCGGCGAGCGGAGTGGGCCCCCGGTGGAGGAGCGGCCGGGTCCGCCGCGTACCGCCGGGTACGTGGCCCTGGCCGAGGCCGCCACCCGTGAGCCGCACCGGCTGCGGGCCCGGTCCCCGGTGCACGGGCTGGCCCGGCGGCGGCTGGATCCGCTCCAGGTGCTCGCCCAGTCGGTGTCCGGCGCGGCCCCGACCGCCGCCATGGCCGCGACCCCCGCGATCGTGGCCTCCCTGGCCGGGTCCGCCACCCTCTGGTCGTTCGCCGTCGCCACCGTCGTGGCCCTGCTCGTCGGCTCATGCGTCGGCCAGTTCACCCGGCGGATGGCCGCGGCGGGGTCGCTGTACAGCCTCACCGCCAAGGGCCTGGGCCCCACCGCCGCCTTCACCAGCGGCTGTGCGCTGCTGGTCGGCTATGGCGCGCTGACCATGGCCGCCCTCAGCGGTTCGGCCAACTACCTCGGCATCCTGCTCGCCCGTACCGGGGTCGGCACGGGCCGTACCGCCCCCGTCTTCATCACCCTCCTGCTGGTGCTCGCCGCCGCCGCGACCGCCCTGCTGGTGCTCGGGATCCGGCTGGCCGCGCGGGTGATGCTGCTGCTCGAGGCGGTCTCGATCACCCTGATGCTGGCGATCTTCGGAACGCTGCTGGCCCGCCACGGACTCCCGGACGATCTGCACGCCCTCGGTCTGGCCCGCCCCGACCTCGGCGCCACGGCCGCCGGGGTGCTGCCCGCGCTCGCCGCCTTCATCGGCTTCGAGGCGGCCGCGGCCCTCGGGGTCGAGGCCCGCCGCCCGTTCCGCACCGTGCCGCGCGCCGTGCAATGGACGGCCGGCGCCTCCGGGCTGCTCCTGCTGCTCGCCGCCTCCGCCCAGCAGCTCGGCCTCGACCAGGTCCCCGGCGGGCTCGCGGGGCAGCGGGAACCGGTGGAGACCCTGGCCACCGCCCAGCGGCTGCCCTGGCTCTCGGTGCTGCTGGAGGGCGGGATCGCGCTGTCCTTCTTCGCCGCCGCGCTGGCCAGCGCCACCGCCCTGGTCCGGGTGCTGTTCTCGATGGGCCGGGAGGGCATCGCGCCCCGCGCCCTCGGGGCCGCCCACCCCCGGCACCGTACGCCGCACCTCGCCATCGCCGTCGCCCTGCCACCGCTGGCCGCCGTGCCCGTGGCGCTGCGGCTCGCGGGCGTGGACGCGAGCCGTGCGCTGCCGGCCCTGCTCAACACCTCCGCCTTCGGCTATCTCGTGGCCTATCTGCTGATCTGTCTCGCGGCCCCCGTCTTCCTGCACCGCATCGGCGAACTCACCGTCGTCCCGGTGCTGGTCACGGCGGTCTGCGCACCGGTGCTGATGGTGGTCCTGGGCGCCTTCGTCACCACCCGGTCCGGCTGGGCCCTGGTGGCGATCGGCGCGGTCCCGGCCGCCGGTGCGCTGTGGTTCGGCTGGCTGCGGCTGCGCCGCCCCCGGCAGCTCGCGGGGGTGGGGATCTACGACGAGACCAGCGCCGCCGATCTGCTCCACGGCCCGGCCGCCCCGCGGGAGCGCGGATGAGTCCGCCGAGGGAGCCCGCCGCCCTGCCCGGACGCCAGCCGCGGGCGGTGCGCAACGCGTTCGCCGTACTGGAGGAGGTGATCGCGATCGGGCCGGGGGCGACCGCGAAGGAGATCTCGCACGCCATCGGACTGCCCTCGGCGACCACCTACCGGCTGCTCAATCTGCTGGTCGCCGAGGAGTACCTGGTCCGGCTGCCGGGCCTGGGCGGTTTCGCGCTCGGCCGCCGGGCCGCCCGGCTGTGCGTCCCCGTCGCCCCGCGGCTGCCGACCGCCGCCCGCGCCGTGCTCGACCACCTCCGGGAGGTGATCCGCTGGGGCGTGCACCTGGCCGACCTCACCACCGGGCGGATCGTGCTGACCGATCCCGACCCCGACCACCCGCCGTCCGAGGAAGCCCTGCTGGCCCGCCATCCGCACGCCTCCGCACTGGGCAAACTGCTGCTCGCCGAGGACACCGGGGCCGCCGGGTACGACACCGACGGCCTCGCCCTCCCCGAACCGCGCCGGTTCACCCGGCACACCATCACCGACCGGGCCGGGCTGACCGCCGAGCTCAAGGAGGTGTCCGCCGGCCAACTCGCGCGGAGTTGCGGTGAACTGCGTCCGGACCGTGGCTGTCTCGCCGTCCCGGTACGCCATCCCGCCACCGGCGCCCTGGTCGCGGGGCTCGCCCTGTCCGGTCCGCCGGCACGGGTGGCCCAGCCCAACCGTGAGCTGATCGCCGTCCTGCGGGAGCACGCCGACCGGCTGGCCCCGCTGCTCGCCTGAGAACCGGCCGTCAGGGGCGCGGGCCCCGCCGCTACGGGAGCAGGCCCCGGCGGCGGGCGGTGACCACGGCCTCGAAACGGGTCCGGGCGTCCAGTTTGCGCATGGCGCCGCGCAGATACGCCTTGACGGTCTCGGGGCGCAGCGAGAGCCGGCCGGCGGCCTCGGCGTTGGTGCAGCCCAGCGCGATCTGGGCGAGGACATCGAGCTCCCGGGGGGAGAGCGAGACCTCCGGTTGCGGAGTGGCGGAGCCGAGTCCGGCCAGCCGCCGGGAGGCGGCACAGAGCCGGGCGCGCAGCGCCTCGTCCCCCACGGCCTGGGCGATCAGCCGCAGTTCGGCGTGGAGTTCACGGACCTCCTCGGCCCTGAACCGCTCCTCGGGGGTGGCGGGTTCGCATTCCGCCGCGCGCTGCAGGCGCAGCCGCCGGTCCACCTCGTCCCGTACCGCGAGCTCCCCGGCGAGCTGCCGCGAGACATCGACCACCGTGTCCGTGGTCCGGTCGCCGAGGGAGGTGACGGTACGGCTGGCGCCGTACAGCACCCCGCGCACCGTCCCGGTGACCACGACGGGGACGGCGACCACGGACCGGATGCCCTCCGCGGACACCGGGCCGTCGTAGTCATGGGTGATCGACCGGGCGGCCTCGTAGTCGGCCACCGAGGCGGGCCGCGCACTGGCCAGGACCCGGCCGCCCAGACCGGCCGCGGATCTGATGCCGAGCCCGCGCAGCGCCGCCGTCCGCACCCCGGCGAACTGGGACAGCCGCAGGACGCCCTCGCACACCTGGCCGCCGAAGACGACCGGGAGCCGTGAGCGCTTCTGGACCGACCGGAGCGCCTGCCGGAAGGCGTCCCCGTCGTCGGGCCGCAGGGAGGTGTCGGTACTCGATTGCATTGCCACTGCCCCTTTCCGGGGGTAGTCGGCTCCGTGCGTATCGCGCAGCATAAGACGGCGAAACGCCCCGGCAAAAGGACCTGTGCCGGAAAAGAAAGGGACCGGTGGTCCGCTTTCGGTTCTCCGGACGGCCGCGCACGGAATTCCCGTGCGCGTGAACTCGCCCGCGCGGGGCGCCCGATGCCCGCTGTTAAAGTGAATCCCGCGGTTCTCCGGTGCACACTCCCGGAGGCCGCCCGATCGCACCGATGACAGGGGGATGCTCCGTGCCGACCGCGGACGAACTGCTGGGGGCCGGCGTGGTGGCGGATCTCGCCGCCCGGATGGAGGCGGTGGCCCCGGGGCGGCCGCTCACCGCCGTCCGGGCCACGGTGGCCGCGCTGGACGGACTGGGGCTGCGGCAGCGCAGCGACCTCGTCCGCGACGCCCTGCTCACCGATCTGCCGGGCGACTACCCGGAGCTGGCCGGGCGGGTGCGGGCCGCGCTCGGCGACGAGGGCTTCACCGGCTGGCTGATCTGGCCGGTGAGCGAGGCCGTGGCGGCGCGGGCGCTGGAGCACCTGGCGGAGCGTCCGGCGGCCCCGGGGGATGTCTTCGAGGACGCGCTCGGGCTGCTGGCCGCGCTCACACCCCGACTGACCTGCGAATACGCCATCCGGCGACTGCTGAACGCCGATCCGGACCGGGCCATGGCGGTGATAGCGGAGTGGACTGCCCACCCCGATGAGCATGTGCGGCGGCTCGCCAGCGAGGGCACCCGGCCGCGGCTGCCCTGGGCGGTCCGGGTGCCCGTGCTCTTCGCCCGGCCCGAGGCCACCCTGCCGCTGCTCCACGCGCTGTACCGGGACCCCTCGGAGTATGTGCGGCGCTCGGTGGCCAACCACCTCAACGACATCAGCCACGACCGGCCGGAGCTGGCCGTGGAGACCGCCGCCGCCTGGGCCGCGGCACCCGGCGCCGAAACGCCCCGGGTGATCCGGCACGCCCTGCGCACGGTGGTGAAGCGCGGCGATCCGCGCGCCCTGGCGCTGCTGGGCTTCGAACCCGTCACCACACTGGCCGTCTCCGGTCCCACGGTGGCCGAGCCGGTCGTCCGGGTCGGTGGGGAACTGCGCTTCGGCTTCACTCTGGAGAACACCGGCACCGCACCCCTGCGGCTGGCCATCGACTACCTCGTCCACTACCGCAAGGCCAACGGCAGCACCGCCCCGAAGGTGTACAAGCTGACCACGACCACCCTGGAGCCGGGGCAGACGGAGACCCTGAGCCGGGTGCGCTCCTTCCGGCAGATCAGTACCCGGGTGTTCCACCCCGGGGAGCACACGGTGGAGCTCCAGATCAACGGGGAGCCGTGCGGCTCGGCCCCGTTCGAGCTGGTGATGTCCGCCCCCGGAGCGGGCTGAGCAGCGCTCGCGTACGGAGCCCGCAGCGGTGGCACCGCTGCGGGCTCCGGTCGTTCCGTGACGGCGGTCAGTCGTGGACCGTCCGTGCCCGTGCCAGCAGGGCCACCGAGCAGATCAGGGACACCACCACCAGCACCATCTGGTAGATCACCACCGGCACGATCGAGCCGCCCGAGGAGCGCAGCAGCCACTCGCCGACCAGCGGTGCCGTACCGCCGATGAGCGCCGAACACAGTTGGTAGGACAGCGAGATACCGGTGTAGCGCACCGCGATGGGGAACGCGGCGGCCAGCAGCCCGGCCAGGATCGCGTAGTTCATCGCGCCGGTGACCCCCAGCAGACAGATGCCCAGCCCCGCCAGCACCGCGTCCGAGGTCGAGACACAGGCGTACATCACCGGTACCAGGAAGAAGTTGAGGCCCAGCAGGGTGGCCACGGTCCGGCGCGGACCGAAGCGCTCGGCCAGCACCACCCCGAAGGGCTGGACGAAGAACTGCACCACGCTGTAGACGAGCAGCACATTGAGCATGGTCGAGCGGTCCATGCCCAGATCGCCGGTGGCCCACGACAGGATGAACGTGGTGATGAAGTATGTGGCGGCGATGCCGATCGAGCTGGCGAGCACACCGAGCACGAGGGTTCCGGGGTGTCCGGTGACCAGGTCCCGCAGCGGGACCCGCGCCACCCGCTTCTCCTCGCGCAGCCGGGAGAACTCCGGGGACTCCTCGACCTTCAGCCGCACCGCGAGGCCGATCACCACCATCACGGCGGAGAACAGGAACGGGATGCGCCAGCCCCAGGCGTCGAACGACTCGTCCGGAAGCTGGGTGAGCAGCGCGAACATCCCGGTGGCCAGGATCGATCCGGCGGGTGAGCCCTGCTGGGCGAAGGCGCCGAAGGACAACGCCCGCCCCTTGGGCGCATGTTCACTGGCGATGAGCACCGCGCCGCCCCATTCGCCGCCGACCGCGATGCCCTGGAGCATGCGCAGCACCACCAGCGCCGCGGGCGCGGCCACCCCGACCTCGTCGTAGCCGGGCAGCAGTCCGATGAGGGTGGTGGCGATGCCCATCATCAGCAAGGTGGTGACCAGCGTTTTCTTACGGCCGATACGGTCACCGAGGTGTCCGAAGAGCAGACCGCCGATCGGCCGGGCGAGGAACCCCAGCCACAGGGTGCCGAATGCCTCCAGCGCGCCGGTCGTACCACCGCCGCCACCGAAGAAGACATCGCCGAGGACGAGTGCGGAGGCGGTGGAGTAGATGTAGAAGTCGTACCACTCGACGGTGGTGCCGATGAAGGAGGCGAGACCCGCCCGACGGGCGGCCCGCGTACGGTCGGCGGCCCCGGACTCACCCGTGGCCTCGGCGGTGGCGGTGATGTGGTTCATGGGTCAGCGTCCAGATATCCGGTCGGCGAGCAGGGCGATGGGGGAGGTGGTGGTCCGGCCGGCGGCCTCGATCCGGTCCGCCGCGCGATAGGCGGCGTACATCCCGTGCACCCCGAGCCAGCGCAGCGGCTCCGGTTCCCACTTGCGGGTGCGGTGGCCTACCCAGGGCAGTGCGGTGAGCTCGGTGGAGCGGCCCAGCAGCAGATCGCACAGGGTGCGTCCGGCCAGATTGGTGGCGGCCACCCCGTGGCCGACATAGCCGCCGGCGGAGCCCAGCCCGGTGGCCGGGTCGAAGTCGATCGAGGCGCACCAGTCGCGGGGCACGGCCAGCACCCCCGACCAGGTGTGGTCGATGGCGGTGTCCGCGGTGTCCGGGAAGAGGGAGGTCAGGATCGAGCGCAGGGCCCGCACGGTGTCCGCCGAGGTCTGCCCGCTCCGGTCGGTGCGTGAGCCGAAACGGTACGGCACACCCCGGCCGCCGATCGCGATCCGCCCGTCGGGGGTGCGCTGCCCATAGGTGTACGCGTGGGTGGCGTCGCTCAGCAGTTCCTGCCCCTCCCAGCCGAGCCGCTTCCACAGCCGGTCGGGGAGCGGTTCGGTGACGATCATCGAGGAGTTCATCGGCAGCCAGGTGCGCCGCTCGCCCTCCAGCGCACTGGTGAAGCCCTCGGTGGCGCGTACGATCCGGTCGGCGCGGACGGTGCCGAACGGTGTGCTGACCCGGCCGGGCGCGATCGCCGTCACCGGGGTGGACTCCAGGATCCGTACCCCGCGCGCCGCCACCGCCTCGGCCAGCCCGCGCACCAGCTTGGCCGGGTGCACCCGGGCGCAGTGCGGATTGTGGTAACCGGCCAGCGCCCCGTCCAGCCGGAGCCGCATCGTGACCTCCGGTGCGCTCAGCCACCTCAGGTCCGGCATTCCCCAGTGGCCCGCCTGCTCGTACACCGTCCGCAGCCGGGGCAGTTGGGCCGCCCCATGGGCGACGGTGAGATAGCCGCTGCGGACGATATCGGCCCCGATGCCCTCGGTCTCCGCCACCGCGATCACCTCGTCCACGGTCCGGACCATCTCCCGCTGGAGGGCGATCACGGCGTCGCGGCCCCGCCGCCTGGCGTAGGTGGCGGCGGATCCGGCGATCTTGCTGCTCAGCCAGCCCGCGTTCCGCCCCGACGCACCGAACCCGGCGAACTCCCGCTCCACGACGGTGATGTCGAGTTCGGGCGCGGCCCGCTTGAGGTAGTACGCGGTCCACAGCCCCGTGAAGCCCGCGCCCACCACGCACACATCGGTGGTGAGATCGCCGTCCAGCGGCGGCCGTCGTTCGGGGAAGCCGGTCTGGCGGTACCAGAAGGACACGTTTCCGTTCAGCACTGTGGCACTCAGCCAATCGTGTAGTCCGGCCGCTGGTCGGGCGGTCGTGGATGGCCCGGTTTCTCTGGTGGGTGCGGACGGGTCAGTAGCTGGGCGGGCTGATCACCCACAGCACCCGGGCTGCGGCGCCGGCCGTCTCGCACAGCCGGTGCGGTACGGCGGAGGAGTAGCGGATGCTGTCGCCGCCGCCGAGGGTGAAGGAGCGCTCGCCCAGGCAGAGTTTGACGGTGCCCTCGAGGACGTAGAGGAACTCCTCCGAGTCGCCGTGGCTGTACAGGGTCTCGCCCGTGGAACCACCGGCGTCGAACTCCCCGAGGAACACCTCGAGATGGTGCTGCGGCCCCGGGGTCAGCCGGAACTTGCGTCCGCCGAGCACCCCGAGGGCCAGCCGCGGCGCCTCGTCGGCCCGCAGCACGCTCGGCCCGCTGGTGAAGTCGTCGCCGAACAGATCGGCCACCTTGAGCCCGAGCGCGGCGGAGATCTGCTGGAGGGTGGCGATGCTGGGGTTGGCCTGACCGCGTTCTATCTGGCTCAGATAGCCCTCGCTGATCCCCGCGGACCCGGAGACGGCCCGGAGCGTCAGACGACGGGCCCGGCGCAGGGTGCGCAGCCGCTCGCCCACGGATTCGTCGTCGCCCCCGGACCGCTGGGCGGGGAGTTCGTGTTCCATGGCGGGCCACAGTAGAGACGGCTGAACGGCCAGCACAAGGGTCTGTGGCGAGAACTCAGAAATCTTTACTCGGCGTCCGGTGTCCGCCGCGGGCCGGTCCACGAAGACCGGCAGGACAGGGCCTAGCGTGAGCCGGATGGCACCCCGTGCGCACTGGCTCTTCGGCGACCAGCTCGGACCCCACTTCCTCGACCCCCGCCACCACGGCCCCGACCGCCGGGCCCCGGTGGTGATGATCGAGGCCCGCTCGGTGCTGCGCCGCCGCCGGTTCCACCGCGCCAAGGCCCATCTGCTGCTCTCCGCCATGCGCCACCGGGCGGCCGAACTCGGCGACCGGGTGGTCTACGTCCAGGCGGACACCTACCGGGAGGGGCTGGCCGAAGCCGTCGGGGAGGGCCCGGTCACCGTCTGCCACCCCACCTCCCGCCGCGCGCTGGAGCTGGTCCGCTCGCTCCCCGCCGTGGAGGTGCTGCCCGCCCGGGGTTTCCTGGTCGGCCAGGACGCGTTCGCGGACTGGGCGGCCGGGCACACCGGCGGCCGGACGCGGCTGGAGGACTTCTACCGCTGGGTGCGCACCGGACACGATCTGCTCATGGACGGCGACGAGCCCGCGGGCGGCCGCTGGAACCTCGACCACGACAACCGCGAACCGCCACCCCGTACCGCCCGGACCCTCGGCGCCCCCGGCCCCTGGCGGCCGGCCGAGGACGAGATCGACGAGCGGGTCCGCCATGACCTGGACCGCTGGGAACGCGACGGCACCGTGTCCTTCGTCGGCCGTGACGGACCCCGGGGGTTCCCGGCCACCCGGCGGGAGGCGCTGGCCTCGCTGCGCCACTTCATCACCCACCGGCTGCCCGGATTCGGACCGCACGAGGACGCGATGCTCGCGGCCGACCCCGTCATGAGCCACAGCCTGCTCTCCGCACCGCTCAACCTCGGACTGCTGCACCCCGCCGACTGCGTGGACCGTGCGGAGCGGGCCTGGCGGGACGGCGCCGCGCCCCTGAACAGCGTCGAGGGGTTCATCCGGCAGATCGCCGGATGGCGCGAGTACGTCTGGCACCTGTACTGGCACTTCGGCGAGGACTACCGGAGGCGCAACGCCCTCGGGCACACCGCGCCGCTGCCCGAGTGGTTCCTGGAGCTGGACGCCGACGCGCTGACCGCCCGCTGTCTGTCCACCGTGCTGGCCCAGGTCAGGGACACCGGATGGACCCATCACATCCCCCGGCTGATGGTGCTCGGCAGCCGCGCCCTCCAGGACGGCTGGGATCCGGCGGCCGTCACCGACTGGTTCCACCGCTGCTTCGTGGACGGGTACGACTGGGTGATGCTGCCCAACGTCGTCGGGATGTCGCAGTACGCCGACGGCGGGCTGATGACCACCAAGCCGTACACCTCCGGCGGTGCGTACATCAGCAGGATGAGCGATCTGTGCGGTCCGTGCGCCTACCGGCCCCAGGAGCGCACGGGGGAGCGGGCCTGCCCGTACACCACCGGCTACTGGGCCTTTCTGCACCGCCACCGGGAGCGGCTGTCCCACAACCACCGCATGGCCAGGGTGGTCGGCGGACTCGACCGGCTGGCGGATCTGCCTCAGGTGCTTCAGCGGGCGGCGGCGCGCGGCGACACGCCACCCTGAGTCCGGTGTGCTGCGGCTGTTGTCCACCGTGTGTTTCCGTGGTGCCCTGGACACCTCCGCCAGGCAGAGGACACCCCATGAGCGACAGCACCGATCCCTTCGCCACGGTCCACCGCGCGGTGGGCACCCGACAGCTCCCGTCCGGCGCGGCGGCCCGCACCGTCACCCTGCGGCGCGAGTACCCGGCACCGGTCGGGGAGGTCTGGGCGGCGTGCACCGACGCCGAGCGGCTGAGCCGCTGGTTCCTGCCGGTCACCGGCGACCTCCGGCCCGGCGGCAGCTACCGGCTCGAGGGCAACGCGGGGGGACGGATCCTGGAGTGCGAACCGCCCCGGCTGCTCAGGGTGAGCTGGATCTTCGGTGAGCCCGCGGACGAGGCGGAGGTCAGCGAGGTGGCGGTACGGCTCACGCCCGGGGGCGAGGACCGGACCGCGCTGGAGCTGGAACACCTGGCCACCGTCGACGCCGAGCGCTGGACCACCTACGGTCCGGGCGCCGTCGGTGTCGGCTGGGACCTCGGGCTGCTCGGCCTCGGACGCCATCTGCGCGGTGAGACCATCACCGATCCGGAGGCATGGGGCGTCTCGCCGGAGGCGCGTGACCTCATGACCCGCAGCAGCCGGGCGTGGGGCGAGGCCCACCGGGCCTCGGGCGCGACGTCGGACGAGGCGGACACGGCGATGCGCAACACCACCGCGTTCTACGTCCCCGGGAGCTGAGCTCCACCGCGGTCGGCCGGCCCGGGTGACACCGTGGCGAGGGGCCGGGCGCATCGCGCACCGGCCCCGTCGCCACCCGGACGCAACCGTCAGGAGGCCGCCTGTTCCATGCGCTCGCGCAGACTGCGCGGCCGCATATCGGTCCACACCTCGTCGACATGGGCCGAGCACTCCTCCTTGGTGCCCTCCTTGCCGACCGGGTGCCAGCCCTCGGGCACCTCGAGATCGGCGGGCCACAGCGAGTACTGGTCCTCGTCGTTGCGCAGCACCTGGTAGCGGGCGTTGTCGTCCATGGTGTTCTCTCCTCTTCCCGTTCCTTGTGGTCCACGGCGATTGACGCGCGTGGTGATGGCCTGTCGGACGTGCGGTGTCAACTGTCCCCGGGCGGCTCCTCCTCCGGGCGGTCCCGGGGCAGTCCGCGCAGGGTCGGACCCGCCGTGGTGAGGACCGCCGCGACGGTGATCCCCGCCGAACACACCAGGATCGCCCCGTCGCCCGGCAGGACCTCGGTGAGCAGACCGCCCAGCGCGGGTCCCGCCGCCCCGGCCGCGCCGCAGGCGAGCACCAGCACACTGGTCAGCCGCCCGCGCAGCGCATCGGGGGTGCGCAGCAACTGGTCCGTCATGATGGCGGTGTTGGCCGTCGGCGGGAACAGCGCCATCAGCGCGAACAGCACCCCGGTGAGATAGCCGTCGTGCACCAGCACGGCCAGCGGGGTGAGCAGGGCCAGCGCCCAGAACACCGCCACGATCGCCCGGTAGGGGCCGAGCCGGCGGTGCCACGCCGGGGCCACCAGCGCTCCCGCCAGTCCGCCCGCGCCCAGCATGGCCGCCATGACACCGACCTCCCCGGAGGGCACCCCGCGGGTCCCGGCGAGCACCACGACCACGATGTAGAAGGCGCTGAAGAACAGATTGAGCACGATGGCGCACAGCACGGTCACCCGGATCGGGCGCTCCCGCCACACCCACCGCAGTCCGTCCAGCACCTCCCGGCCCGGATGCGGCGCCGGGCCCGCGGGCCGCTCCCGCCGCGGCAGCCGCAGGAAGAGCAGGGCGGTGAAGGACACCGCGTGGGTGACGGCGTCCGCGAGGAACGGTACGAAGCGGCCCGCGGCGAAGAGGAAACCGCCGGTGGCGGTACCCGAGAGCTGGCCCATCGAGGCGCGGGCGGTGTTCATCGCCACGGCCGTGGGCAGTTGGGCATCGGTCACCAGCGCGGGCAGCGACGCGCTCTCGGCCGGTTCGAAGAGGGCCGCGCACGCCCCGAACACCGCGGCCACCACCACCATATGCGCCACGGTGGCCGTGTCCGTCCACACCGCGACCGCCAGAGTGACGGCGGACACCGTCTGCGCTCCCTCGCACACCAGCATGATGACCTTGCGGTCGTAGCGGTCGGCCAGCACCCCGGCGGGCAGCCCGGCCACCATCTGGGCGGCGGCGATGGTGCCCATGACGAGGCCGGAGGCGGCGCCGGAGCCGGTGAGCGCCAGCACCAGCAGCGGGAACGCGATCATCGTCGCGTGGAAACCGAACTCCGACAGCGCCTGACTGCCCCACAGCAGACGGTAGTCACGGTTGCGGGACAGCGGCGGCTCCGCCGCGATCCGCTCCCCGGCGGTGACGCCCGGCCCGTCCGGTGCCATGGCCCTCCGTTCCTTGGTCATCCCTCGCCCCGGCAGTCCCGGGCGATCCGGCGCAGCGCGTCCGCGAAGTCCGAGGCCACCGCCGCCACCGTCGACCGCTCGTGCACGGCGGGGTGGTAGTACCAGGTGAAGCCGAGCCGGCCGTCCTGCACCGCGCCCACCACCTCCAGCAGATGGGATCCGCCCTGGCCCGGGGCGTGGTCCTGGCCGAAGGAGCCGTGTTCGGCGTGGAACAGACCGCCCTGGGCCTGCGAGGAGCGGGCGTCCCACTGGCCCAGGTAGTTGAAGACGATCTGCGGCCCCGGGCCGGTGCCGGTCAGCCGCTCCCGCACCTGTGGGGTGCCGAAGGTGCGCAGCGCCCCGTAGCCGAAGCCGTTGCCGGGTACCGTCCGCAACTGCCGCCGCACCGACTTGACCAGTCCGCGCCAGTCGGTCGCGGCGAGGTCGCCGCCCTCGCCCCCGCCGGGCACCTCGAAGGAGACCGGGTACATCGTGGTGAACCAGCCGACCGTACGGGAGAGATCGGCGCCCTCGACGATGTCCTCCCGGCCGTGGCCCTCGAGTTCGACGGCCACCCGGCCCCGCCCCGTCCAGCGCGCGAGCGCCAGTGCCAGCGCGGCCAGCAGCACGTCGTTGATCCGGGTGCGGTAGGCGGTGGGAGCCGAACGCAGCAGCGCCTCGGTGTCCGTCTCACCGACCTCGACCGGCACCGTGTCCTTCGCCGCGCCCGGGGTGTCGACGGTGTGGTCGACGGGCAGCGGCCGGGCCCCCAGCGCGGCGGCCCAGTGGTCGGTCTCGTGGTCCAGGCCGCCGTCGGCGACATGGGCGGCGAGCCCGGTGGCCCAGTCGCGGAACGAGGTCGTCTTCGGGCCGAGGTCCACCGGTTCGCCCCGGAGGGCCTGCTGGTACGCGGTGTCCAGGTCGTCCAGCACGATCCGCCAGGACACCCCGTCGATCACCAGGTGATGGGCGGTCAGGAAGAGGAAGGGACGCCGGGTGTCCCCGCGCCGGAACAGCGCCGCCTTCAGCAGCGGTCCCCGGTCCAGCGCGAAGCCCGCGTGAGCCGCGTCGGCCGCCTGCTCCATCGCCGCGTCGGCCTCCGCCGGTGGCAGTGCGGACAGATCGTGCCGGATCAGCACGGTGGCGGTGGGGTCGGGCCCCGGGTTCTCCTGCCGCCACTCCTCCGCGTCCCGTACGAAGCGCATCCGCAGCGCGTCATGGTGCGTCAGCAGGGCGGTGAGGGCCCGCTCCAGCGCCGCCTCGTCCGGATACTGGTGCAGTTCCAGCAGCGCGGACTGGTTGAAGTGGTGCGGATGGACGGTGTGGGTGGTGAAGAACCAGTCCTGGATCGGGGTGAGCGGAAGGGACCCGGTGACCGGCCCCGACCGCTCCGCGGCCCGCTCGGCCGTCACCACCTCCGCCAGCGCCGCCACCGTCTGATGGGTGAACAGGTCCTTGGTGGACATGTGCAGACCGGACTGCCGGGCCCGCGAGACCACCTGGATGGAGAGGATGGAGTCCCCGCCCAGGTCGAAGAAGTTGTCGTGGGCGCCGACCCGTTCAAGACCCAGGACATCTGCCCAGATCGCCGCGATCCGGCTCTCCAGGGGAGTGCGCGGCGCGAGATGTCCGGCGCCGGAGGAGGCCGGTGCCGGATCGGGATCCGGCAGCGCCCGCCGGTCCACCTTGCCGTTCGGGGTGAGCGGCAGGGCGTCCAGGGTGGCGTACGCCGAGGGCACCAGGTGGTCCGGCAGGATCCGGCCCAGGAAGTCACGCAGGGACGCGGCGGTGGGGGTGGCGCCCGGCGCCGGGACCACATAGCCGACCAGCCGCTTCAGACCCGAAGGGGATTCCGCCGCGGCGGAGGTGTCCCGGACCGCCACGACCGCCTCGCGCACCTCGGGGCTGCGCCGCAACGCGGCCTCCACCTCGCCGGGTTCGATACGGAACCCGCGCACCTTGACCTGGTCGTCCGCCCGGCCGAGGAACCGCAGGGTCCCGTCCGCCTCCCAGCGCACCACATCGCCGGTGCGGTACATCCGCCCGCCCGCGGGGCCGAAGGGATCGGCGGTGAACCGCGCGGCGGTCAGCCCTGCCCGGCCCAGATAGCCGCGCGCCAGTCCGGGGCCCGCCACATACAGCTCCCCGGCCACTCCGACCGGCACCGGGCGCAGCGCCTCGTCCAGGACGTAGGCACGGCTGCCGGGGATCGGACGGCCGATCGGGGGCGCCGGGGAACCGGCGGTCAGCGGCCCGGACCAGGTGCTCACCACCGTGGCCTCGGTCGGGCCGTAGGAGTTGACCATCCTGCGGCCGGGCGCCCAGCGGTCCACCAGCGCGGCCGTGCACGCGTCACCGCCGACGATCAGGGTGCGCAGCCCGGGCAGGTCCGTCTCCGGAACGGTGGCCAGGGCCGCCGGGGGGATCAGGGCGTGGGTGATCCGCTGGTCCCGGAGGACCCCGGCCAGCCGGTCGCCCAGCAGCGGGCCCTCGTCCGCGACCACCAGGGTGGCCCCGCAGGTCAGCGCGGCGCACAGCTCCAGGACGGAGGCGTCGAAGCTGGGCGAGGCGAACTGGAGCACCCGGTCCCCGGCGCGGACCTCGTAGTGCGCGGTGACCGCGGCCGAGAAGTTCGCAAGACCGGTGTGGGCGACCACCACGGCCTTGGGCACCCCGGTGGATCCGGAGGTGTAGATGATGTACGCCGGGTGGTCCGGTGTCAGCTGCGCCGTGTCCGGCGGGTCCGCCGGACCCTCCTCGACCCAGACCGACGCGGGGTCGTCCAGCACCACCGCGGGTGCGGCGTCCCGGAGCATGAACGCCTTCCGCTCCTCGGGGTAGGCCGGGTCGACGGGCAGGAACGCACCGCCCGCCTTCACCACGGCAAGCTGGGCCACCACCATTTCCACCGACCGCGGCAGCACCAGCGCGACGAGCCGCTCCGGGCCCACGCCCCGCCCGGCCAGCCGGTGGGCCAGCCGGTTCGCCGCCGAGTCCAGCGCGGCGTAGCTGAGTTCACCTGCCGGGTGCCGGACGGCCGTGGCCTCCGGCGCCGCCGCCACCTGCCGTGCGAACAGCTCGGGCAGGGTGGCGGGCGGCACCGGCCGTCCGGTGTCGTTCCACTCCACCAGGGTGCGCCGCAGCTCCTCCGCGGTGGTCAGCGGCAGTGCGCCCACCGGCCGGTCTGGATTCTCGGCGATCCCGGTGAGCAGGGACGTCAGGGCGCCCGCCATCCGCTCGGCGGTCGGGGTGTCGAACAGATCGGTGTTGTACCCGATCAGTCCGCGCAGCGCGCCGTCCGCCCCCTCGGCGAACTCCAGGGTGAGGTCGAAGCTGGCGGTGTGCACATCGAGTTCGACGTCCTCCAGCGTCAGACCGGGCAGCTCCATCGCCGGGGCGGGGATGTTCTGGAGGACCACCATCGCCTGGAACAGCGGTGTCCGGCTGGTGTCCCGCGCCGGCTGCACCTCGTCCACCACCCGCTCGAACGGCACGCTCTGATGCGCGAAGGCGTCCAGGACCGTGCCGCGCACCTCGGTCAGGAAGTCGCCGTACCCACGCCGGGGGTCCACCGTGGACCGCAGCACCAGGGTGTTGACGAAGAACCCGATCAGCCGCTCCACCTCGGTGCGGTCCCGGCCCGAGGTCACCGTGCCCACGGCGATGTCCCGCTGCCCCGACAGCCGGGCCAGCAGGATCTGGGACGCCGCCACCAGGGTCATGAACAGGGTGGTGCCCCGGGCCCGGCCGTCGGCCTTCAGCCGTCCGGTCACGTCCACGGGCAGACGGAACTCCACCGTGGCGCCGTTGCGGGTCTGGACCGCCGGACGGGGCCGGTCGGTGGGCAGCTCCAGCGGTGGCACCCCGGCCAACTGATGCTTCCAGTAGGCGAGTTCCTCCTCGGCATGCGGTCCGGCCAGTTCGGCGCGCTGCCAGGACGCGTAGTCCGGGTACCCGACCGGCAGCGGCGGCAGGGCGGCGGGCTCCCCGGTCAGCTCCGCCCGGTACAGCTCCCGCAGATCGCCGGTGAGCACCCCGGTGGACCAGCCGTCCGTGATGATGTGGTGCAGCGTCAGGGCGAGGACATGGTCGTGGGCGTCCATCCGGATCAGCGCCACGCGCAGCAGCGGACCGCGCCGCAGGTCGAACGGGCGGGCCCGCTCGTACGCCAGCAGCTCCGCCAGTTCGGCCTTGCGCGCCTCGTCGGCCAGCGACGACAGATCGGTGGGGTCGAGCCGGACCTCGGCCGGCGGGTGCACGATCTGTGTGCCCCGGCCGTCCACCGCGTCGAAGGTGGTCCGCAGCGACTCGTGCCGGGCGACCAGGGCGGTCAGCGCCCGGCCCAGCGCCCCGAGGTCGAGCTCCCCGCGCATCCGCAGCGCCAGCGGGGTGATGTACTCCGCGCTGTCCGGTTCGAAGGAGTCCAGGAACCACAGACGCTGCTGGGGATACGACAGCGGCAGCTCCCCGTCCCGGCGCACCGACACCATCGGGGTGGGCCGCCGTCCGGTGCGGGCCTCGGGCGCGCCGAGGGCCGCGGCGAGCGCGGCGACGGTCGGATGCGTGAACACCATCCGGGGCGACAGTTCCCGGCCGAACGCCTCCCGCAGCCGGGAGGTGAGCCGGATGCTGAGGATCGAATCACCGCCCAGCGCGAAGAAGTCGTCCTCGGCGCCGACCCGTTCCACCCCCAGCACCTCGGCCCAGACCTCCGCCGTCACCCGCTCCGCCGCACCGCGCGGCTCCCGTGAGGGAACACCGCCCGCGGCCGGGGCCGGGGCGGGCAGCGCACCGCGGTCCACCTTGCCGTTGCGGCTCAGCGGCAGCGCTGCGAGGGTCACCACGGCCGACGGCACCATGTAGTCGGGCAGCCGCTCCGCGGCGTGGGAGCGCAGGAGCTCACCGTCCACCGCGCCGCCGTCCGGCGCCACCACATACGCCACCAGCCGCTTCGCGCCCGGCCGGTCCTCCCGGGCCACCACCGCCGCGTCGGCCACGTCCGGGCGGGCGGTCAGGACCGCCTCGATCTCACCGGGCTCGATCCGGAAACCCCGCACCTTCACCTGGTCGTCGGCGCGTCCGGCGAACTCCACCGCACCGTCCGGCCGGCGCCGCGCCAGGTCCCCGGTGCGGTACATCCGCTCGCCGGGCGGCCCGTAGGGGTCGGCCACGAACGACGCGGCGGTCGTGCCGGGCCGGTCCAGATAGCCACGGGCCACGCCCTCCCCGGCCACGTACAGCTCGCCGACCACACCGGGGGGCACGATCCGCAGCCGTGCGTCCAGTACATGGACCCGGGTGTGGTCCAGCGGACGGCCGATAGGCACGATCTCCGGCACCGTGTCCGCCCCGGACATCGCGAAGGACGTGGCGAACGTCGTGGTCTCCGTCGGCCCGTAGCCGTCCACCACGGTCAGCCCGGGGCACCGGGCCAGCACCCGGCGCACCGAGGCGGCGGGCACCACGTCACCACCGGTCCACACCTCGCGCAGCCCCGCGAAACAGTCCGGGGCGTCCTGGGCCAGCAGCCGGAACAGCCCGGCGGTCAGCCACAGACCCGTCACCCCGTGCGCGGCCACCAGCGTCCGCAAGCCCCCGGCGTCCAGTTCGCCCGGCGGTGCCACGACCACCTGTCCGCCGCGCAGCAGCGGCACCCACACCTCGTAGGTGGCGGCGTCGAACGCCACCGGCGAATGCAGCGGCACCCGCTGGTGTCCGACGCCGTCGAAACCACGGTGGCGGGCGAGCGCCACCACATCGCGGTGGCGCACCCCCACCGCCTTCGGCTCCCCGGTCGATCCGGAGGTGAACATCACGTACGCCAGCTGATCCCGGTGGGCCGGGGCGGACGGCGGGGCCGGATCGGCGTCCCGCGCCGCCGCCACCTCGGCGGCGGTCAGTGTCACCGCCGCGCCCGCGCTCTCCAGCAGCGCCCGCCGCCGCTCACCCGGGGCCCGGGTGTCCACCGGTACGTACACCCCGCCCGCCTTGACCACCGCGAGCTGTGCCACGACCAGTTCGGCCGACCGGTCCATGAGCAGCCCGACCCGCTCCTCGGTCCGCACCCCGGACCGCACCAGCACCCCCGCCAGCCGGTCCGACCAGTCCTCCAGCGCGCGGTAGTCGAGGGTGGTGGCGCCGTCGGTGACCGCCACCGCGTCCGGGGTCAGCGCGGCCTGTGCGGTGAACGCCCCGGGGAGCGAGGTGGCGGGCGGCGGCGGGGCCGAGGTGTGCCACTGCGCCGCGGCCGCCCGGCGCTCCGGCCCGGTCAGCAGCTCCAGCGCGTCCACGGTGCCACCGGCGCCGTCGGCGATACCGGTCAGCAGGGTCCGCAGATGGCCCGCCGCCCGCTCCGCCGTGGAGGCGTCGAACAGCGCCGGGTCATAGGCGATGTCGAAGCCGAGCGTCTCGCCCAGATAGGCCCGCAGACACAGCGGGAAACTGGTGGAGTCCTCGGCCCGCACCTCGTGGAGGACGATCCCGGCCCCGGCCGCGGAGGACTCGTCGAAGGGGTAGTTCTCGAAGACCACCATGCTGTCGAAGAGCGCCTCACCCGGTGGCAGCGCGCTCAGCGCCTGGATCCGCGGCAGCGATACGAAGTCGAAGCGGCGGGAGTCGCTCTGGTGCTCCTGGAGCTCCCGCAGCCACGCCGCCACCTCCCGGCCGCCCTCCACCACGGCCCTGGTCGGCACCGTGTTGATGAACATGCCGACCATCGTCTCCACACCCGGCAGTTCGGCCGGACGGCCCGAGACGGTGGTGCCGAACACCACGTCGGACACCCCGCCGTAGCGGGACAGCAGCAGCGCCCATGCGCCCTGCACCACCGTGTTGACGGTCAGCCCGTGGCGGCGCGCGGTCTCCCGCAGCCGTGCGGACACCTCGCGGCTCAGCTCCAGCCGGGTCAGCTCACCGGAGTCGGCGCGGTGCGCCCCGGCCGGCTGCCGGTCGTACGGCAGCGGGGTGCGCGCGGTGAACCCCGCCAGCGCCTCCCGCCACCAGCCCTCGGCCCGCTCCTGGTCCTGTTCGCCCAGCCAGTGCAGGAAGTCCCGGAACGGACGGCGGGCGGGCGGCTGGGGTGTGCGGCCCTCGGTGAGCGCGGCGTAGCCCTCGCACACCTCGGCGAACACCTGGCCGGTGCTCCAGCCGTCCAGCATCACATGGTGCGAGGTCCACACCAGGGTGATCTCGTCGTCGGAGAGCCTGGCCAGCGCGATCCGGCTCAGCGGAGCCGCCGTCAGCTCCATCCCGGCCGCCCGGTCCTCGGCCAGCAGCCGCCGCAGCGCCGCCTCCCGCGCCGCCGGGGACAGTTCCCGCCAGTCGTGGTGCGCCACTGGCAGCACCGCCTCGCGGTACACCACCTGCACCGGGGCGGCCAGCCCCTGCCAGCGCACCGCGCTGCGCAGCACCGGCGTCCGGTCCACCACGGCCTGCCAGGCGGCGGCGAAGGCGTGCGGATCGCTGATCCCGCCGATGCGCAGCGCCATCTGGTCGACGTAGGCGCCACCGCCCTCGCCGGTGTCCGTCTCCACCAGCCCGTGGAAGACCATCCCGGACTGCAGCGGCGTCAGCGGACAGATGTCCTCCACCGCGGCGCCGTCGCCCGCGAGCAGATCCACCTGGCGCTGGTCCAGCCCGGCGAGCGGGAAGTCGGACGGGGTGCGGCCGCCCGCACCGGGCGTGGCGCAGTGCTCCACGATCTCCCGCAGCGCGGCCATCACGCCATCGGCCAGCCCCCGCACCGTCGCCTCGTCGTACATCCGGGACGGATAGGTCCAGCCCAGCTCCAGCCGGCCGTCCTGGACCGCGCCGGTGATCTCCAGCAGACAGCCGCGGGTCTCCCCGTCCGGCGCCTCCCGGCCGGTCACCGGCAGCGTCTCGCGGCAGAGGCCGGACGCGGCGCCGCCGTCGGACACCTCCCAGCGGCCGTGGTAGTTGAAGGACACCTGTGGCTCCGGACCGGCGCGCAGCGCCCCGGCCCCGGACCCCTCCGCCGCGAGGTGGCGCAGCGCGCCGTAGCCCACACCGCGCCGCGGCACCGCCCGCAGCTGCTCCTTGACCGACCGCAGGGTGTCCCGCCAGTCGGCTTCGCCCGCCACGGTCAGCGCGAGCGGGAACTCGGCGGTGAACCAGCCGACCGCGCGCGACAGATCGATGTCGTCGAACAGATCCTCACGGCCGTGGCCCTCCATCCCGATCAGCACGGTGTCCCCACCGGTCCACCGGGCCAGGGTCCGGCCGAGGGCGCTGAGCAGCACATCGTTGATCCGGGTGTGGTACACCCCGGGGACGTCGCGCAGCAGCGCACCGGTCTCGGCCCGCCCGAGGACGGCGGTCACCGTGGCGGCGGTCTCCTGGGTGTTGACCCCGTCCCGGTCCACCGGCAGTGCGGTGGCCGGTGTCCGCGCGGTGCGCGTCCAGTACGCCCGCTCGTCGTCGAGGCTGCCGGAGCGTACGTGTTCCGCCAGCCGGGCCGCCCACTGGGCGCAGCCACTGCCCACCGGCGGGAGTCCGGGCGTGCCGCCGTCGGCCGCCTGCCGGTACGCGGTCTCCAGATCGCCCAGGAGGACGCGCCACGACACCCCGTCCACCACCAGGTGGTGGGCGGTGAGCAGCAGCTCGGGCGGCTGCTGGTGGCCGGCGGTGAACAGCAGCGCGCGCACCACCGCTCCCGCGCCGATGTCCAGACCGGTCCGGGCCCGGACGGTGGCCTCCCGCACCGCCTCCTCCCGCGCCTCGTCACCGAGTCCGGACAGGTCGTAGCGCTGGAACACCTCGTCGGGGGCCGTGGGAAGCACTTCCTGCCGCCACCGCCCGTCGGAGACGGTGAACCGGGTGCGAAGCGCGGGATGGTGGGTCACCAGGGCGTGTACCGCCCGCCGCAGCGCGGCCACATCGAGGTCATCGGTGAGCCGCAGCCGGTGGGTCATGGTGAAGTGGTGGGCCTCGCCGGGCCGCCGGTGTTCCAGATACGCCTGCTGGATCGGGGTCAGCGGTGCCGGCCCTGACGGTGCCGCGGCGGCCACGGGCCCCGGGGCGGCGAGCGCGACGGTGCCGACCGCGAGTTCCGCGACGGTCTGGTGGCGGAAGATGTCCTTGGAGGTCAGCCGCAGACCGGCCTGACGGGCCCGGGAGACGATCTGGATGCTGAGGATCGAATCGCCGCCCAGCGCGAAGAAGTTGTCCGCCACACCGACCCGGGGGACGCCCAGCACCTCGGCCCAGATCCGGGCCAGTTCGGCCTCGACCGGGGTGCGCGGCGCGGTGTACTCCCCGTCCTCGGACGGGAGCGGCGGTGCGGGCAGCGCCCGCCGGTCCACCTTCCCGCTGTCCGACCGCGGGATCCGCTCCAGGGCGACGAAGGCGGAGGGGACCATGTAGTCGGGCAGGGTCCGCTTCAGCCAGGCGCGCAAGGCCACCGGATCGCACGGAGATCCCGGCTCCCCGGCCACCAGATAGGCCACCAGCCGCCGGTGGCCGGTGTCCTCCCGGACCACCACCACGGTGTCCGCCACCGCCGGATGGTCGCGCAGCGCCGACTCGATCTCACCGGGCTCGATCCGGAAGCCACGGATCTTGACCTGCTCGTCGGTGCGGCCCAGGAACTCCAGCGTCCCGTCCGCGGTCCAGCGGGCCCGGTCGCCGGTGCGGTACATCCGGGTGCCGGGCGGACCGTACGGATCCGCCACGAACCGCTCCGCGGTGAGCCCGGGGCGGCCGTGGTAGCCACGGGCGATCTGGGCACCGGCCAGATGCAGTTCACCCGGTATCCCCGGTGGCACCGGCCGCAGCGCGCCGTCCAGGACATAGGCACGCAGATTGCGCCCGGGCCGCCCGATGAGCGGCCGGTCGCCGAGCCCGGACAGCGGTCCGTACACCGCGTCCACCGTGCACTCGGTGGGTCCGTAGAAGTTGTACGCGGCCGTCTCCGGCAGGGCGCGCAGCTCCCGCCACAGCGCCGGGTCCAGGGCCTCACCGCCCACCATCACCACGCGCGGGTGGTGATGTCCCGGAGTGAACAGTCCGGCGGCCACCAGCTCGTGCAGATAGGACGGGGTGAGGTCGAGGAAGTCCAGTTCGCGGCCGCGGATCAGCTCCACCAGCGCGGCCGGGTCGAGCCGTTCGGCATCGCCGATCAGATGCACCTCCTGGCCCAGGGCCAGCATCAGCGGGCCCTCCCAGGAGGTGTCGAAGGAGAACGCGGCGGTGAGCGCGGTACGCATCGGGCGGCCGCCCGCGGCGGTGTGCGGCTCGACCAGTGCGGTCCGGTGGTCATGGCAGAGATTGACCAGCTGGCGGTGTTCCACGGCCACGCCCTTGGGGCGGCCGGTGGAGCCCGAGGTGTAGTTGAGGTACGCGGTGTGCTCCGGGCGCAGCGGGGCCCGCCGGTCGCCGTCCGCCGGATCGGTGGCGGGCAGTCCGTCGAGGGACGCGGTGGCCAGGCTCTCCGGGGTGAGGACCACCTCCGGGCCCGCGTCCCCGAGCAGGAACCGCAGCCGCTCCTCGGGCAGTTCGGGGTCCAGATACAGATAGGTCCCGCCCGCCTTGAGGACGGCGAGCAGCGCCACCGGCAGCGCGGAGGTGCGCGGCAGCCGGACCGCGACCACCGTCTCCGGGGCGACCCCGAGGCCGATCAGATGGTGGGCCAGCCGGTTGGCGCGGGCGTTGAGCTCCGCGAAGTCGTACGCCGCGTCCTCGGCCACCAGCGCGGTGGCGTGCGGGGTCCGGGCCGCCTGCTCCTCGAACAGCCGGGGGAAGGTGGTGTCCGGCACCGGGAGCGCGGTGGCGTTCCACTCCTCCAGCACCGTGTGGCGCTCATTCTCCGAGAGCAGCGGCAGTTCGCCCACCGTGCGCTCCGGGTCCCGTGCCACCGCCGCCAGCAGCAGCCGCAGCGATGCGCACATCCGCTCCACGGTCTCCCGGTCGAACAGATCGGTGCTGTACTCCACGAACGCGGTGACGGTGTCCCCGTGCTCCACGAAGTCGATCCCGAGGTCGAACCCCGTGGTGCGGCCGGGCATCCGGACGGCCTCCACGCTCAGACCGGGCAGCCGCGGCACCTCGCCGCCCAGGTTGTGCAGGGCCACCATCACCTGGAACAGCGGGCTGCGGCTGGTGTCCCGCTCCGGCTGGAGCTCGTCCACGATCCGCTCGAACGGCACGTCCTGGTGGGCGAAGGCGTCCAGCACGGTGGCGCGCACCTCGGCCAGCAGCTCCGGGAACGGCCGGTCGGCGCGCACCCGGTTCCGCAGCACCAGGGTGTGCACGAACATGCCCACCAGGTGTTCCAGTTCGGGCCGCTCCCGGCCGGAGGTCACCGTGCCGACGGTGATGTCCTCCTGTCCCGACCAGCGGGCGAACAGCACCTGGCAGGTGGCGAGGAGAGCGGTGAACAGGGTGCCGTCCGCGCGGCGGCCGGTCTCCCGCAACCCCGCCACCAGCTCCGCGTCCAGGGCGAACTCCAGCAGCGCCCCGTTCCGGGTCTGGACCGGCGGCCTGGGGCGGTCGGTCGGCAGCTCCAGCGGGACCAGCCCTGCCAGCCGCTCCCGCCAGTGCGCCAGCTGCGGCTCCACCAGCGCGGCCCCGCCGTCCGGATCGCGCTGCCAGGCCGCGTAGTCGGCGTAACCGATGGGCAGTGCGGGCAGTGCGGCGGGCCGTCCGGCCAGCGCCGCCGCGTACAGCTCGGTCAGATCGGTGCCGATGACGGCGGTGGACCAGCCGTCCGTGACGATGTGATGCATCGTCAGGGTGAGGATGTGCTCGGTGTCCGCCAGCCGGATCAGGGATGCCCGCAGCGGGGGTCCGGTGCGCAGGTCGACAGGGGTCGTGGTCTCCCGCGCCAGCAGCTCCTCCAGCTCCCGCGCACGCCCGGCCCCGTCCCTCCCGCTCAGGTCGCGCAGCGGCAGCTCCACCCGGTAGGGCTCCCGCACCCGCTGCACACCGCGCCCGTCCACCTCGGCGAAGGTGGTGCGCAGCGGTTCGTGCCGGGCCACCAGCCCGTCCAGCGCGGCGCCCAGCGCGGTGGTGTCCAGCTCTCCGCGCAGCCGCAGTCCGAACGGGGTGAGGTACTCGGTGCCGTCGTCGTCGAAGGAGTCGAGGAACCAAAGCCGTTGCTGAGCGAAGGACAGCGGCAGATCCCCGCCGCGCGGGACGGCCGGGATGGCCCGCCCGGCCTCCGCCGCGGCGGGCGCGGTGAGCGCGGCGGCCAGGGCGGCCACCGTGGCATGGGTGAACAGGGCGCGCGGGGACACCTCGGTGCCGAAGGCCGTCCGCAGCCGGGAGGCCACCCGGATCGCCAGGATCGAATCCCCGCCCAGCGCGAAGAAGTTGTCCTCCGCGCCGACCTCCGTGACACCCAGCACCTCGGCCAGCGCCCCGGCCACCGTCCGTTCGGCCGGGGTGCGCGGGGCGATGCGCTCCCCGCTGGTGGCGAAGCCCTCCGCGCCGGGCGCGGGCAGCGCCGCCCGGTCCAGTTTGCCGTTGACGGTCAGCGGCAGCGCGTCCAGCGGGACGTACGCGGCCGGGACCATATGCGCGGGCAGGGTACGGCCGAGCGCCTCGCGCAGCTCGGCGGCGGACGGCCGGGCGGACTGCTCCGCCGCCACCGTGTACGCCACCAGCCGTCGCACCCCGGGCTGGTCCTCGCGTACGGTCACCACCGCGTCGGCCACGTCCGGACGGGCGGTCAGGGCCGCCTCGATCTCACCGGGCTCGATCCGGAAGCCACGGATCTTCACCTGGTGGTCGGCGCGGCCCAGGTACTCCAAGGTGCCGTCCGCGGTCCACCGCGCCCGGTCGCCGGTGCGGTACATCCGGGTGCCGGGCGGACCGAACGGGTCCGCGACGAAACGGGACGCGGTCAGCCCCGGGCGGCGCAGATAGCCGCGGGCCAGCCCCGCCCCGGCCACGTACAGCTCACCTGCCGCACCCGGCGGCACCGGTTCCAGACCCTCGTCGAGCACATACACCCGCAGATCGGGGATGCCGGTGCCGATCCCGCTGCCGGTGGCGCGGGCCGCGCCCGCCCGGTCCAGCGCGGTGTGGGTGACATGGACGGTGGTCTCGGTGATGCCGTACATGTTGACCAGCACCGGCGCGGTGTCGCCGTGGCGCGCGTACCAGCCCGCAAGCCGCCGGGGGTCCAGCGCCTCACCGCCGAACACCACGGTGCGCAGGGCCAGTTCGGTGCCCGGACGTTCCTCGTCGGCACGCGCCAGCGCGGCGAACGCCGAGGGTGTCTGGCTGAGGACGGTGACCCGCTCCTCGGCCAGCAGCCGCAGGAACTCCTCCGGGGAGCGCGAGACGGCGTAGGGCACCACCACGAGCCGTCCGCCGTGCAGCAGCGGGCCCCAGATCTCCCACACCGAGAAGTCGAAGGCATAGGAGTGGAACATCGTCCACACATCGTCCGGGCCGAAGCCGAACCAGGGGTCGGTGGCGGTGAACAGCCGCACCACGTTGCGGTGCGGCACCACCACGCCCTTCGGCAGTCCGGTCGAGCCGGAGGTGTAGATGGCGTAGGCGGGGCTGTCCGGCAGCGGTCCGCACCCGGCCGGGACGGTGGCGGGACGGCCCGCCAGGTCCCCGGACACCGCCGGGTCGTCCAGGCACAGCGCCGCCACCTCCCCGGCACACCGTGGCGCCAGCTCCCGGGTGGTCACCACCAGCACCGGTGCGGTGTCGGCGAGCAGATGCGCGATCCGGGCGGCGGGCAGATCGGGGTCCACCGGCAGATAGGCCGCACCCGTCTTCAGCACCGCCACGATGGTCACGACCATGTCGAGTGACCGGGGGAGCGCCAGCGCCACATACCGCTCCCGGCCGGCGCCCTCGGCGACCAGCCGGTGGGCCAGCCGTCCGGACCGCGCGTCGAGTTCGGCGTAGGACAGTGCCTCCCCGGCGCAGCCGACGGCGATGGTACCGGGGGTGCGGGCCACCTGCTCGGCGAACGCCTCCACCACGGTCCGCTCGGGTGACGGCCACCGTGCGGTGTCCCCTCCGGCCCATGCGCCCACCAGCCGGGCGCGCTCCGCGTCGGTGGTCCACGGCAGCGCCCGCAAGGGGCGGGCCGGGTCGGCCGCCATCTGCCGGAGCAGCAGACACAGCCGGTCGGCGAGGTCGGCCGCGGTCCGCTCGTCGAACAGACCGGGGTCGTAGCCCAGGTCGAAGCCGAGCCGGTCGGACAGATGGGCCCGCAGGCTCAGCGGAAAGTTGGTGGCGTCGGTCGACCGCACCTCGGCGATCCGCAGACCCGCCTCGCGCGCCGAGGAGTCGTCGAACGGGTAGTTCTCGAAGGCCACCATGCTGTCGAAGAGCGCGGTGCCCGCCGGGAGCTCGCTCCAGCCGGTGAGCTGGGCCAGCGAGACCGCCTCGTACCGCCGTGACCCGGCCTGCGCCATCTGGAGCTCCCGCAGCCACTCCACGGTGTTGCGGGTCCCGTCCACCCGGACCCGGGTGGGCAGGGTGTTGATGAACATGCCCACCATCGCCTCCACCCCGGCCAGTTCGGCCGGGCGGCCCGAGACGGTGGTGCCGAAGACCACGTCCCGCTCACCGCTGTACCGCGACAGCAGCAGCGCCCAGGCGCCCTGCACCAGGGTGTTGACGGTGAGCCCGTGGCTCTGCGCGGTACGGCGCAGCTCGTCCGAGGCGTCCTTGCCAAGTGCAACCGACAGGGTGGCGGAGGACCGGGCCCCGTGCGACTCCAGGGGACCGCGGTCCCAGGGCAGCGGGGTGGGCGCGGTGAAGCCCGCGAGCAGCGCACGCCAGTGTTCCCGCGCCTCCGCCTCGTCCTGGCCGTCCAGCCACTGGAGGTAGTCGCGGAACGGACGGCGGGAGGGCAGGACGGGGCGGTCGCCCCGGACCCCCGCGGCATACCGCTCGCACACCTCGGTGAACACCTGCGCCAGGCTCCAGCCGTCCAGGACCAGATGGTGCGAGGTCCAGATCAGTGCCACCCGGTCGTCGGTGAGCCGGGCCAGCGTCAGCCGCATCAGCGGTGGCGCGCTCAGCTCGACACCGTGCGCCAGGTCCTCGGCCCGGACCCGCTCCAGCTCCTCCTCGCGTCGCTCCCCGGACAGCGCGCGCCAGTCGGTGTGGGTCACTGGGACGTCCACCCGCCGGTGGACGACCTGCACCGGCCGTTCGACGTCCTCCCACACCACACCGCCGCGCAGCACCGGGGTGCGGTCCACCGTCTCCTGCCAGGCAGCGGCGAACGCCCGCGGGTCGGCCACCCCGTCCAGGACCAGGGTGGCCTGGTCGAGGTAGACGTCCTCGGCGCCGCCGACCAGCCGGTGGAAGAGCATGCCCTCCTGGAGGGGGGTCAGCGGATGGATGTCCTCGATCGCGCGGCCGTCCCCGGCCAGCCGGTCCACGGCCGCCTGGTCCAGCCGGGCGAGCGGGAAGTCGGAGGGGGTACGGCCGCCGGCGTCCGGCCGTCCGCAGTGCCACACGATCTCCCGCAGCGCGCCGAGCATGGCCTCGGCCAGCCGACGCACCGTGGCGGCGTGATGCACCTGGTCGGAGTAGAGCCAGGTCAGCTCCAGTTCGCCGTCGGCCACCAGACCGGACACATCGAGTGCGTAGGTGGACGGCTCCCCGGCCGCGAGGTCCGGTCCCAGGCTCTCGCCGGTGAGGGTGAACCCGTCCTCGTCCCCGGAGGACTCCCACTGGCCGTGGTAGTTGAAGCACACCTCGGGCAGCGGCAGCCCGGCCAGCGCGCGGGCGGGGGAGCCGGGCGCGCCGAGGTGGGCCAGCGCCTCGAAGCTCAGCCCCCGGTGGGGCAGGGCGCGCAACTGCTCCTTGACCGACTTCAGCACCGCGCCCCAGTCCTGGCCGGGCAGGGTGAGCGCCACCGGGTACTGGGTGGTGAACCAGCCGACGGTCCGGGACAGGTCGACCGTCTCGTCGATCTCCTCCCGGCCGTGGCCCTCCATGGCCACCAGCACCCGGTCATCGCGCGTCCAGTCGGCCAGCACCCGCCCGAGCGCGCTCAACAGCACATCGTTGACCTGGGTGCGGTACACCCCGGGCACCCGGCGCAGCAGTGCGCCGGTGGTCTCCCGGTCCAGCCGCACCCGGACGGTACGGGTGGAGCCCGCGGTCGCCCGGCCCGGGAGGTCCACCGGGAGCGGGGCGCCGCCGGTACGGCCGACGCCCTCCCAGTACGGCAGCGCGCCGTCCAGTGCGCCACCGCGCACCTGGGCGGTGAGCCGGTGCGCCCAGCGGGTGAAGGGGGTTCCGGCCGCTTCGAGCCGTATCGGCTCCCCGGCGGCCGCCTGGCGGTAGGCGCCCTCCAGATCGCCGAGCAGGATGCGCCAGGAGACGCTGTCCACGGCGAGGTGGTGCGCGGTCAGGAACAGCCGCGGCCGGGCCCCGGCACCGCGCAGCAGCAGCGCGGCGCGCAGCAAGGAGCCGCTCGCCAGGTCGAGTCCGGCACGGGCGGCCCCGGCCGCCGCCTCCGCGGCGGTGTGCTCCTCCTCGCCGTCCAGCGCCGACAGGTCGTGGCGGCGCAGCAGGGGGCCGGACGCGGCGCCGTCGGTCCGCTGCCACCAGGTGTCCTCGGCGGCGGTGAACCGGGTGCGCAGGGCCGGATGGTGGGCCACCACGGCGTCCAGGGCAGCGGCGAGCGCGGTCTCGTCCAGGTCATGGGGCAGATCGGCCACCATGGACATGGTGAAGTGGCGCAGCGGACCGTGGGTGGCGAAGAACCAGTGCTGGATCGGGGTCAGCGGTGCGGGCCCGGTGTCGTCGGTGGGTCCGGTGTCCGTGGTGTCCGGCGCGCTGCGCTCGGCCACCGCGGCGGCGAGCTCGGCCACGGTCTGATGGAGGAAGACATCGCGTGAGGTGAGCCGCAGCCCGGCCTGGCGGGCCCGGGAGACGGTCTGGATGCTGAGGATCGAATCCCCGCCGAGCTCGAAGAAGTTGTCGGTGGCGCCCACCGGCCCGGCGCCGAGCACCTCGGCCCAGATCCGCGCGAGCTCCTTCTCCACCGGTGTGCGCGGCGGTACGTAGCCGTGCTCCCGCCGGTCCGCCTCGGCGCGGGGGGCGGGCAGGGCCCGCCGGTCCAGTTTGCCGCTGGTGGTCAGCGGCATGGTGGCCAGCGCGGTGAAGACCGCCGGGACCATATGGCCCGGCAGGGTCCGCCCCAGGGCGGCCCGCAACTCGGCGGCGGCCGGGGGCTCCCCGCCGGGCGACGGGACGTAGTACGCGGCCAGCCGGGCGTGGCCCCGGTCGTCGGCCACGGCGATGACGGCCGCCTCGGCCACGGACGGTACATCGAGCAACGCGGCCTCGATCTCGCCCGGTTCGATCCGGTGGCCGCGGATCTTCACCTGGTCGTCCACCCGGCCGAGGTAGTCCAGTTCCCCGTCGGCGGTCCAGCGGGCCAGATCGCCGGTGCGGTACATCCGGCTGCCGGGCGGCCCCCAGGGGTCGGCCATGAAGCGCTCCGCGGTCAGTCCGGGGCGGCGCACATAGCCGCGGGCGAGCTGCTCACCGGACAGATACAGCTCACCCGCCACGCCCACCGGCACCGGGCGGAGCCGGGCGTCCAGCACCTGCGCGCGCAGATTGCCCAGCGGCCGCCCCACCACCGGCCGCCCGGTCCCCGTGACGCGGGCGGAGAGCGCGTCGACCGCGCATTCGGTGGGGCCGTAGAAGTTGTAGGCGGTGGTGCCGTCCACCTCGGCCAGCTCGCGCCACAGCGCCTCGCCGACGGCCTCGCCGCCCAGCATCAGCACCCGCGGGCGGTGGCGGGAATCGCCGAGCAGTCCGGCCGGGAGGAGCTGGCGCAGATAGGAGGGGGTGAGATCGAGGAAGTCGACGCGGCGCTCGACGACCCGGCGGACCAGGGCGGCCGGATCCAGCCGGGTGGCCTCGTCGATCAGGTGCAGCTCATGGCCGTCGGCCATCAGCAGCAGGCCCTCCAGCGAGGTGTCGAAGGAGAACGAGGCGGTCAGCGCGGCACGCAGCCGTCCGCCACCTGCCTCGGCCACCAGTCCATGACGGTGGTTGACCAGCAGGTTCACCATCGCCCGATGGGACACCGCCACTCCCTTGGGGCGGCCGGTCGAACCGGAGGTGTAGATGATGTACGCCGCGCCGTCCGGGTGCGGGGCGGTGGTCCGGCCGGTGTCGGTCGCCGGCGCCTCGGCGGACAGCTCCCGCAGCGCGGCCTCGTCCAGCACCAGCGCCGGTTCCGCGTCGGCGACCAGGAATGCCAGGCGCTCCTCGGGGAGTTCGGGGTCGAGCGGCAGATAGACCCCGCCGGCCTTCAGGACGGCCAGGATCGCCACCACCACCTCGGCGGTGCGCGGCAGGCGCACCCCCACGACCCGCTCGGGGCCCACCCCGCGCCCGGTCAGCAGACGGGCCAGCCGGTCGGCGGCCGCGTCCAGCTCCGCGAAGGTGTACTCCGTCTCCCCGGCGACCAGGGCGATGGCCTCCGGGGTACGGGCCGCCTGTGCCGCGAACACCTCCGGGAACGTGGTCGGCCGGATCGCGCGGAGGGGACCGCGCCCGGCCTCGGTGACCCGGCGCCGCTCCTCGTCGGTCAGCAGCGGCACCTCCCGCAGCGGCCGCTCCGGCTCGGCCGTCACCCCGTCGAGCAGGGTCAGCAGATGGCCCGCCATCCGCTCGACGGTCGCCGCGTCGAACAGCTCGGTGCTGTACTCCAGCAGCCCCCGCAGCTCCCCGCCGTCCGCCCCGTCGTCCACGAACTCGACGCTGAGGTCGAAGGTCGAGGACCGCCGGGGCACCTCCACGCCCTCCGCCGTCAGCCCGGCGGGGCGGGGTGTGCTCCGCGGGGTGCTGTGCAGCAGCACCATCACATCGAACAGCGGGTTGCGGCCCGCGTCCCGGCGCGCCCCCACCGCCTCCACCAGCCGTTCGAAGGGGGTGTCGTCGTGTGCGAAGGCGTCCAGCACCAGGGCACCCGCGTCATCGAGGAGCTCCTGGAACGGGCGCGCGGTGTCCACCGCCGACCGCAGCACCACCGTGTTCACGAAGAAGCCGACGGCGCGCTCCAGTTCGGTACGGCTCCGCCCCGAGGTGACCGTGCCGATCGCGATGTCGTCCTGTCCCGACCAGCGGGCGAACAGCCCCTGGCAGACCGCCACCAGCGCGGCGAAGAGGGTGGTGCGCCGTTCGGTGGCCAGCCCCCGCAGCCGGGACGCGGTGGCCGCCGACACGGTGAAGGTGTGCACCGCGCCCGCCGAGGTGCGCACCGCGGGCCGCGGCCGGTCGGTGGGCAGCTCCAGCGGCACGGTGTCCTTCAGCCGCTCCGTCCAGTAGCCGAGCTGACGCTCCAGCGTCTCCCCGGACAGCCGGTCCCGCTGCCACACCGCGAAGTCCGGGTACTGCACCGGCACCGGCGGCAGCGGATCCGCGGACCCGGGAGTGGCCTCGGCGCCGTACAGCGCGCACAGCTCGTCGGTGAGGACCCCCATCGACCACCCGTCGGTGATGATGTGATGGGCCGTCAGCAGCAGGACGTGCGCCTCGTCGGCCACCCGGATCAGCAGCGCCCGCAGCAGCGGTCCGGTCCGCAGGTCGAACGGCCGGGAGTACTCCTGGAGCAGCAGCCGGTCCAGCTCCGCCGCGCCGTCCGCCGCACCGCCGAGGTCCGCCACCGACAGCGGCAGCGGGGCGGGTTCGGACACCACCTGTACGGGGCGGCCGCCGCTCTCCTCGAACGTGGTCCGCAGCGCCTCGTGCCGGGTCACCAGACCGTCCAGCGCCCGCGAGAGCGCCGGACGGTCCAGGACACCGGTCAGCCGCAGCGCCACCGCGCTGTTGTACCCCGCCTCGTCCGGCTGGAGGGTGTGCAGGAACCACAGGCGGGTCTGCGCGAAGGACAGCGGAAGCGGCCGGGCGCGGTCCGCGCGGGGGATCGCCTCGGCGCGTCCGGCCCTGCCCGCCAGCCGGCGCCGCAGCGCCTCCTGCAGCTCCTCCGGCAGGGCGGCGGCGCGGCTCTTCCTCGAAGACGTCATCGTCTGTTGTGTCCTCTACCGTTCGTCGTGGTCGCCGCTCACGGCGGCGTCTTCGAGTTCGCGCAGGACGTACTCCTCGACCAGATCGGCGAGGCCGCGGACGGTGCGCGCGGTCAGGATGTCCCGCGGGGTCAGCTCGACACCGAACGTCTCCTTCGCTCTGGAGGCGATCAGCAGACTGCGCACCGAGTCACCGCCCAGGGCGAAGAAGTCGTCCTCCGCGCCGACCCGTACCGCGCCCAGCACCTCGGCCCAGATCTCCGCGACCACCTCCTCGGTGGGGGTGCTCGGGGCGACGAAGCGGGCGGCGGGGGCGGTCGCGGGGGTGGGCGCGGGCAGCGCCGTCCGGTCGGTCTTCCCGTTCTCCGTGAGCGGCAGCCGGTCCAGGACGGCGAAGGCCGACGGGATCATGTGGTCCGGCAGGGTGCGGGCCAGCAGGGCGCGCAGCTCGGCTCCGTCCGGGGCGGTGGCCCCGTCGCCGGGGACCACATGGGCCACCAGACGGCGCACCCCTGGCTCGTCCTCCCGGACCGTCACCACCGCCTCCACCAGGTCCGGATGGCCGCACAGCGCGGTCTCCACCTCCCCGGCCTCGATCCGGTAACCGTGCAGTTTGAGCTGGTGGTCGGTGCGCCCCAGGTGGTGGATCCGGCCCCGGGAGTCCTGGCGGGCCAGATCGCCGGTGCGGTACATCCGGCTCCCGGGCGGTCCGTAGGGGTCCGCCACGAACCGTTCCGCGGTCAGTCCCGGACGGCCCAGATAGCCGCGGGCCAGCGACGGGCCGGAGATCCACAGCTCACCGGGGACCCCCGGGGGCACCGGCCGCAGCCGCCGGTCGAGCACCCGCGCCCGGGTGCCCGGCACCGGCCGTCCGATCGGCGGTGGGGTGCCGTCCGGCTCCAGCGGGTCGGACCAGGTGGCCACCACCGTGGCCTCGGTGGGGCCATAGGAGTTGATCATGCGGTGGTGCGGGGCCCAGCGGCCCGCCAGCTCCGCACCGCAGGCGTCCCCTCCCACGATCAGCGTGCGCAGCTCCGGCAGGTCCTCCTCGGTGCCCGGGGGCAGCGTGGCCAGGGCCGCGGGCGGAATGAGGGTGTGGGTGATCCGCCGCTCCCGCAGCACCCGGGCCAGATAACCGCCCAGCAGCGGACCGGGTTCCGGTACCACCAGGGTGGCCCCGGCCGGCAGCGACATGCACAGCTCCAGCACGGAGGCGTCGAAGCTGGGCGAGGCGAACTGCAGCACCCGGTCGCCCGGCCGCACGTGATAGTGCTCGGCCTCGGCGGCGGCGAAGCCACCGAGCCCGCGGTGGGTGACCACCACCCCCTTGGGGGTCCCGGTGGAGCCCGAGGTGTAGATGACGTACGCCGCGTCGTCCGGGCCGACGGGCCCGCGCCGGTCCGCCTCGCCGGGCCGGTGGTCCGGTCCGCCGGGCACGTCCACCGCGTCCGGGCCCTCCAGGGTGACCAGCGGTGCGGCGTCCCGGAGCATCAGGTCGATCCGCCCGGCCGGGTAGTCGGGGTCGACGGGCAGGTAGGCGCCCCCCGCCTTGGCCACCGCGAGCTGGGCCACCACGATCTCCACCGAACGCGGCAGGACCAGCGCCACGATCTCGCCCGGGCCGACCCCCCGGGCGATGAGGTGATGGGCGAGCCGGTTGGCCCGCCGCTCCAGCCCGGCGTAGGTCAGCTCGGCGCCGGGGGAGAGGACCGCGGGCGCGTCGGGATGGCGGTCCACCGCCGCCTCGAACAGTTCGGCCAGGGTGGCGAGCGGCGCCTCGGGGGCGGTGTCGTCCCCCTCGGCGAGGATCCGCCGCCGCTCGGCGGCGGGCAGGATGTCGATCCGGTCCAGGGGCAGTTCGTCGGGGGCCGCGGCGAGAGCGCCGAGCACCTGGGTGAGCTGGCCGGCCAGCCGCTCGGCGGTGATCTCGTCGAACAGCCGCGGGTCATAGCCGAGTTCCACCGCCAGCTCGGCACCGGGGGAGACCGCCACGGTCAGCGCGTAGTTGGTGCTCTCCAGGGCGTGGAGGTCGCGGACGGCGAGTCCGTGGTCCGCCGCCGCCGAGCTGTTGATGGGGTAGTTCTCGAACACCACCAGGCTCTCGAAGAGGTTGGCACCGCCCGGCACCCCGCTCCAGCCCTGGATCCGGGACAGCGGTACATGACCGAAGCCGCGCGCCTCCGCCTGCTGGGTCTGGAGCGTCCGCAGCCAGGCCGCGGTGGGGGCGTCGCCGTCCACCTCGGTCCGCACCGGCAGGGTGTTGATGAAGATGCCGGTGATGTCGTCGGCGCCGGGCAGTTCGGTCGGCCGTCCGGAGACCGTGGCCCCGAAGCACACGTCACGCTCACCGCTCCAGCGCGCCACCAGCAGCGCCCAGGCGCCCTGGACCACGGTGTTCAGGGTGAGCCGGTGGCGGCGGGCGAACTCCTGGAGCGCCGTGGTCTGCCGCTCGGCGAGCCGCTGGGAGAGCCAGCGCGAGGAGCGGGTCGGGGTGTGCGGCGCGGGCCTGCGGTCGTACGGCAGCGCGGTGGCCGCCGCGAACCCCGCCATCGCCGTCCGCCAGTGCTCCTCGGCCCGGCTGCGGTCCTGACGGCCCAGCCAGGCCACGTAGTCCGCGAACGGCCTGCGGGACGGCAGGCGGGGTGGGGTCCCCGCGGCCAGCGCGGCATGCGCGGCGAACACGTCCGACAGCACCTGGAAGACGCTCCACCCGTCGAGCAGCACATGGTGGAAGGTCCACAGCACCCGCACCTCGGTGGGCGACAGCCGGGCCAGGGCGACCCGCAGCAGCGGCGCCGCGGTGAGGTCGAGCCCGCGGGCGCGGTCCTCCTCGAGCAGCCGCTCCAGCGCGGTGGCGCGGCCGTCCTCGTCCAGCGCCGTCCAGTCGTGTTCCTCAACGGGCACGGTGGCGGCGGGCCGCACGATCTGGAGGGGTTCGGGCACCCCGCGCACCACCACCTCGCTGCGCAGCACCGGGGTGCGGTCGACCACGTGCTGCCATGCGGCGGCGAGCACGGCCATGTCCCGGACCCCGTCCAGGACGAAGGTCGCCTGCTCCACGTAGAGCCCCTGGCCCCGCTGGGCCAGTCCGTGGAAGACCAGCCCGGACTGGGTCGGGGTGAGCGGATAGATGTCCGCCACGTCCCGTCCGTCACCCGCCAGCCGGTCCACGGTCTCCTGGTCCAGGGCGGCCAGCGGGAAGTCCGACGGCGTCCGGCCGCCCGCGTCCGGAGCGGCGCACAGCGCGACGATCGACCGCAGCTCCGCGGCCATCTCCTCGGCCAGCCGCAGGACGGTGTCGCGCCGGTGCAGACTGCGCGAGTACGCCCAGGACAGCTCCAGTTCGCCACCGGTCACCCGGCCGACCACGTCGATCAGATGGGTCCGGGGCGCGTCCGCGCTCATCCCGCCGTCCAGACCGTCCCGCAGGGAGTGCAGCAGCCCGCCGTCCGGGCCCGCCCCGGGCAGCTTCCAGTCGAGCTGCCCCAGGTAGTTGAAGCTGATCCGCGGTGTCGCGGCCGGGAGGTCCGCGCCGCCGGGCAGCAGATGGCGCAGCGCGCCGTGGCCCAGTCCGCCCCGCGGCACCGCCCGCAGCCGCTCCTTGACCGCCTTCAGCGACTCCGCGAGTCCGTCCCCGCCGCAACTCTTCAGCGCGACCGGGAACATGCTGGTGAACCAGCCGACGGTACGGGAGAGGTCGACGCCTTCGAAGATCTCCTCGCGGCCGTGCGCCTCCAGGTTCACCAGCACCCGGTCCCGGCCGGTCCAGCGGCCCAGCACCCGCCCCAGCGCACACAGCAGGACGTCGTTGATCCGGGTCCGATAGACCCCGGGCACGTCCTGGAGCAGGGCACGGGTGGTGCCGGTGTCCAGCCGGACGGCCACGGACTCCTCGAAGGCCACCGTGTTGGGCCCCTCGCTGTCCGTGGGCAGTTCACCGTGGCCGTCCACCGCCGCCCAGTGGTCCCGCTCGGCGGCGAAGCCCCCGGCCGCGGTGTGGTCGCGCAGCCGCAGCGACCACTCGCGGAACGAGGTGGTCTTCGGGCCGAGTCCGGGTGTGCGGCCCTCGGACAGCGCCCGGTAGGCGGTGTCCAGGTCCTCCAGCAGGATGCGCCAGGAGACGGCGTCCACCACCAGATGGTGGGCGGTGAGCAGCAGGACGGGGCGCTCCCCGTCGCCCCGGGTGAACAGGGCGGCCCGCAGCAACGGGCCCCGGGCCAGGTCGAATCCGGCCTCGATCCGTGCCGTGGCCTCCCGCAGCGCCGCTTCCCGGTGCGCGGGCCGGTGGCCGGACAGATCGATCCGTTCGAGCACCGGCTCCGCACCGGGCGGGGCGCTGTGCTGCCGCCACGGACCGTCCCCGGTGCGCTCGAACCGCAGCCGCAGGGCGTCGTGGTGTTCCAGCAGGGCGGCCAGCGCGGCGCCGAGCGCGGTGGTGTCCACCGGCCCGGCCAGCTCGGCGGAGAGCGACTGGGTGAAGTGCCAGGGGCTCTCCGGCAGGCTCTCGAACAGCCAGTGCTGGATGGGGGTGAGCGGCACCTCGCCGAGGACCGGCCCCTGTTCCGCGGTGGCCGCGGAGGACACCGCGCCCTCCGTGGCGGCGGCCAGCGCCGCCACGGTCTGGTGGACGAAGAGATGGCGCGGTGTCAGCTCGATCCCGGCACGGCGGGCCGAGGACACGATCTGGATGCTGAGGATGGAATCGCCGCCGAGGGCGAAGTAGTTGTCCTCGGCCCCGACCGACTCCAGCCCCAGCACCTCGGCCCAGATCCCGGCCAGCGCCTTCTCGGTCTCCGTGCGCGGCGCCACGTGTCCCGCCGCGGGGGCGGCCCAGTCCGGCGCGGGCAGTGCCCGTCGGTCGAGTTTGCCGCTCGGCCCCAGCGGCAGCCGCTCCAGCGGGACCATGGCCGCCGGGACCATGTGGTCGGGCAGCGTACGGGCGAGGAACGCCCGCAGCGCCGCCGGGTCCACCGACGCGCCCGGGGCCGGGACCACATAGCCGGCCAGCCGCTTGTGGCCCGCGGTGTCCACCACCGACGCGGCCGCCTCCGCCACGTCCGGGTGGCGCGCCAGCGCCGCCTCGACCTCGCCCAGTTCGATGCGGAACCCCCGCACCTTGACCTGGTCGTCGGTCCGGCCCAGATACTCGAGCTGCCCTTCGGTGTCCCAGCGCACCAGATCGCCGGTGCGGTACATCCGGCCCCCCGCGGGGCCGAAGGGGTCGGCGGTGAACCGGTCCGCGGTCAGCCCTGGCCGTCCGGCGTAGCCGCGGGCCAGTCCGGCCCCGGCCAGGTACAGCTCCCCGGGTACGCCGACCGGCACCGGCCGCAGCCGCGCGTCCAGGACGTACGCCCGGGTGGCGGCGACCGGCGACCCGATGGGCGGGGTGCGGCCGGGGTCCGCCGGGTCACAGGTCCACGCGGTGGCGTAGACGGTGGCCTCGGTGGGCCCGTAGATATTGGCCACCCGGCAGCCCGGGATGGCCGCGCGCACCTCCTGGACGGTGCGGGCGGCGAGCCCCTCGCCCGCCAGCACCACGGTGTCGGCGGACACCGACACCGCGCCCCTGCCGAGCACCTGGCCCAGCGCGGACGGCACCGCGCTCAGCAGACTCGCCGACCACGGGCCGGTCCGCTCGGTGAGGGTGAGCAGGTCGCGGACGATCTCCAGGGAGCCCCCGGCCAGCAGCGGACAGAGGATCTCGAACACCGACACATCGAAGTTGAGCGAGGTGGAGGCCACCACATGGGAGAGCCCCTCCGCGCCGAACTCCGCCGCCGCCCAGGCCGCCAGGGCCGCCACACTGGCGTGCGTGACCACCACGCCCTTGGGGGTGCCGGTCGAGCCCGAGGTGTGGATGACGTAGGCGGGGTGGGCGGGGTCCAGCGGGCGGTGCCGCGCGGCGTCGGTGAGGTCGTGGGCGTCCTCCGCGGCCATCCGCTGCGCGCACTCCGGGCCGTCCAGCAGGAGGAGCGCGGCGCTCCCGGCCGGGATCCGCGCCGCCTGCTCCCCGGTGGTGAGCACGATGTCGGGGGCGATGTCCCCGAGCATGAAGGCGATGCGCTCCGCCGGGTACGCCGGATCCACCGGGAGGTATCCGGCCCCCGACTTCAGCACCGCCAGCACCGCCACCACCAGGTCCGGGGTGCGCGGCAGGGAGAGCGCCACGAAGCGCTCGGGTCCCGCGCCCCGCGCGATCAGCAGCCGGGCCAGCCGGTTGGCGCGCTCGTTCAGCTCCCGGTAGGTGAGGGATCCGCCCTCCCCGCGGACGGCCACCGCCTCCGGCGTCAGGGCCGCCCGCGCCTGGAACAGCTCCGGCAGCACCGCGTGCGGCGCCGGGGCCACCGGTCCGCTGAACTCCTCCAGGATCCGCCGGGTCTCCTCCGCGTCCGCCGGCGGCAGCTCCGCCACCCGGCGCGCCGGATCGGCCGCCATCTCCGCCAGCAGTCCGCGCAGCGTGGCGCCCAGCCGCTGGACCGTCGGCGCGTCGAACGCGGCCGGGTCGTAGTCCAGCGATACCGACAGCCGCTCCTCGGGCGCCACCACCACACTGAGCGCGTAGTTCGTCGGCTCCAGATCCCGTTCCTGCCGGATGCCCAGACCGTGCGCGGCGATGGCCTCGCTGTCGAAGGGGTAGTTCTCGAACACCACGATGCTGTCGAAGAGGTTGCTCCCGCCGGGCACATCGCTCCAGCTCCGAAGCTGCGCCAGGGACACGAAGTCGAAGCGGCGGGACTCCGACTGGGCGGTCTGGAGCTCCCGCAGCCAGGCCAGCAGCGGTGTGCCGCCGTCCACCCGGACCCGGGTGGGCACCGTGTTGATGAACACCCCGACCATCGACTCCACACCCGCCAGCGCCGCCGGACGCCCGGAGACCGTGGTGCCGAACACCACGTCGTCGGTGCCGCTGTAGCGCGCCAGCAGCAGCGCCCAGGCCCCCTGCACCACCGTGTTCATGGTCAGCCCGTTGCGCTGGGCCGCGGTCCGCAGCCGGGCCGACTCCTCGGCCCCGAGGGTGACCTTGTGGGTGCCCGAGGAGGCCGTGCGGTGCGCCTCCACCGCGGGCCGGTCGCGGGGCAGTCCGGTGGGCGAGGTGAAGCCCGCCAGCGCCTCCCGCCAGAACCGCTCGGCCTCCGCGGTGTCCTGTTCGGCCAGCCAGCCCAGATAGGCCCGGAAGGGCTGCCGGGACGGGACCACCGCGGCGCGTCCGGTGGTGAGTTCGGTGTACCGCTCGCAGATCTCGTCGAAGACCTGCGCCGCACTCCACCCGTCCAGCAGGACATGGTGGAAGGTCCAGATCAGCCGCACCTCGTCGGGGGACAGCCGGATCAGGGCCAGCCGCATCAGCGGGGCGGTCCCCAGGTCGATCCCCTCGGCCCGGTCCTCGGCGAGCAGCCGGTCCAGTTCGGCGTCCCGCCACCGCTCCGGCCGCTCGGTCCAGTCGTGGTGGACGATCCGCAGCGCGGCCCGCCGCCGGACGACCTGGAGCGGTTCGGGGGTGTCCGCCCACACCAGATGGGTGCGCAGGATCGGGTTGGCGTCGGCGGTCCGCTGCCAGGCGGTGGCCAGTGCACCGGGGTCGGTCACCCCGGTCATCGTGAGCTGCACCTGGTTGACGTAGGCGTCCGAGGCCGGGTCCACCAGGTGGTGGAAGAGCATGCCCGCCTGCATCGGGGTCAGCGGGTAGATGTCCGCCACCTCCCGGCCGTCGGCGGCGATCCGGTCCACCGCGCCCTGGTCCAGCCGGGCCAGCGGGAAGTCCGACGGGGTGCGCCCCCCGGCGCCGGGTCCTGCGCAGTGGCCGACGATCTCCTCCAGCGCGCGGAGGGTCTCCCGGGCCAGCCGGGAGACCGTCTCCTCGGTGTGCGTGGCCGTGCCGTAGTACCAGGTGAGTTCCAGCCGCCGCTGTTCCACCCGGCCCACCACGTCCAGCAGATGGGCGCGCGCGGACTGAGGCGCGGCGTCGCCGCCCAGCCCGCCCCGTACGCCGCGCACCAGGGACGTGCTGTCCTCCCCGGCGTCCGACCAGTCGAACTGCCCGAGGTAGTTGAAGCTGATCCGGGGCGCCGGGGCGTCCCGGAGCACCCCGGCCGCGGGATGGTCCGCCGGGGCGAGGTGGCGCAGCGCCCCGTAGCCGATACCGCGCGCGGGCACCGCCCGCAACTGCTCCTTGACGGACTTCAGCGTCTCGCCCCAGCCGCCCGCCGGAACGTCCAGGGCCACCGGGAAGATGGTGGTGAACCAGCCGACGGTGCGGGACAGGTCCGCCCCGTCGAGCAGGTGCTCCTCCCGGCCGTGGCCCTCCAGGTCGACGGCGACCCGGCGGCGCCCGGTCCAGTCGGCCAGCACCCGGCCCAGCGCCGCCAGCAGGACGTCGTCGATCCGGGTGCGGTAGACCCCGGGCACCCGCTGGAGCAGCGCGGTGGTCAGCTCACGGTCCAGCCGCACGGTGACCGTCCCCATGGCGGCCACCGTGTTCTCCCCGGCGCCGTCCACCGGGAGTTCGGTGGCGCACTCCGCCGCCACCGCCGCCCAGTGGGGCAGTTCGCTGTCGAAGCCGCCCGCGGCGGTGTGCTCGGCCAGCCGCCGGGACCAGTCCCGCAGCGAGGTGGTCCGCGCGCCGAGGGCGACCGGCTCCCCCCGGACGGTCCGGCGGTAGGCGGTGTCCAGGTCCTCCAGCAGCACCCGCCAGGAGACCCCGTCCACCACCAGGTGGTGCACGGTCAGGAAGAGCGAGAGGGGCTCACCGGGGGCGCCGCGCAGCAGCAGCGCGGCCAGCAACGGCCCCTGCTCCAGGGCGAGTCCGGCGTTTGCCGCGGCCATGGCCGCGTCCCGCGCGGCCTTTCGCTCCGCCACGTCCAGGCCGGACAGGTCCACCTCGCGCAGCGGTACCTCGGCCGCCGGGTCCGGGAGCGGGCAGTACTGCCGTACGCCGCCGTCCGCCCGCCGTTCGAAACGCATCCGCAGCGCGTCGTGGTGAACGGTCAGCGCGGCCAGGGCCGTACGCAGCGCCGGCACATCGGTGTCCGGGGTGAGTTCGGCCACCACGGACTGGTTGAAGTGGTCGGGCCGGGCGGTCTGGGTGGCGAAGAACCAGTGCTGGATCGGGGTGAGCGGAAGCTCCCCGGAGACCGGCCCGGTGTCGGCCGCGGGACGGGTGTCGCTGCGCGCCACGGCCGCCAGCGAGGCGATCGTGGGGTGCCGGAACAGCTCCCGGGGCGTCAGCGAGAGCCCCGCCTGCCGGGCCCGGGACGCCACCTGGATGCTGAGGATCGAATCCCCGCCCAGCATGAAGAAGTTGTCCTCGACCCCGATCCGCTCCCGGCCCAGCAGGGTGGCCCAGATCTCCGCGAGCACGCGTTCGGCGTCGGTGCGGGGCGCCACGTATCCGGCGCCGGCCGCCGCGGTCCAGTCCGGTGCGGGCAGCCGCCGCCGGTCCACCTTGCCGTTGCCGGTGAGCGGCAGTTCGTCCAGGGCCGTGAAGACCGCGGGCACCATGTAGTCCGGCAGGGCGGCGCCCAGGAACGCCCGCAGCTCCTCGGCGCCGGGCAGCACACCGCCGCGGACCGGGACCGCGTAGGCCACCAGCAGGGCCCGTTCACCGTCCCGGGCGAGGTTCACCACAGCCTCCGCCACGGCCTCGTGGCGGACGAGCGCGGCCTCGATCTCGCCCGGTTCGATCCGGAAGCCCCGGATCTTCAGCTGGTCGTCGGCCCGCCCCACGAAGGTCAGTTCACCGTCGTCGGTCCACGCCACGATGTCCCCGGTGCGGTACATCCGGGACCCCGGCGGACCGAACGGATCGGCCACGTACCGCTCGGCCGTGGCCCCCGGGCGGTTGCGGTAGCCGCGCGCGAGACCGGCCCCCGCGATGTACAACTCGCCCGGGATACCCGGCGGCTGGGGCTGGAGCGCGGTGTCCAGGACATGCACCCGGGTGTTGTCCAGCGGCCGTCCGATGGGCAGCGTGCGCGGCAGCTCCTCCCCGGCGCGGAAGGCCCGCCGGGTGGCGAAGGTGGTGGTCTCGGTGGGTCCGTAGCCGTCGACGACCGTCAGCTCCGGGCAGGCGTCCAGCACCCGGCGCACCGCCGCGGCGGGCACCACGTCACCGCCCGTCCACACCTCCCGGGCACCGCGCAGACACTCCGGCGCGTCCTGCGCGAGCAGCCGGAACAGCCCGGCGGTCAGCCACAGACAGCTCACCCCGTGGTCGTCGATCGCCCGGCGCACGGTGTCCGCGTCCACGTCCCCCTCGGGCGCGAGGACCGCGGTGCCGCCGCGCAGCAGCGGCACCCACACCTCGTAGGTGGAGGCGTCGAACGCCTGCGGGGAGTGCACCAGCACCCGGTCGTGCCCGGCGAAGGCGCGGTCGGCGGCGAGCGCGGCCACGTCGCGGTGGCGCACCGCGACCCCCTTGGGCCGCCCGGTGGACCCGGAGGTGAACATCAGATACGCGGCGGAGTCGGGGAAGACCGCCACCCGCGGCGGATCCGACGGACCGTCGTCCTCCGCGCCGTCCTGCCCGGGCGCCACCACCACGGTCCGTCCGCCGTGCGGGATCCCGTCGGCCGTGCGCTCCCAGGCGCGGTCGGTGAGCAGCACCTGCGCCGACGCCTCGGCCAGCACCGTGCGCAGCCGGTCCTCGGGCGCGCGCACATCCAGCGGGACGTACACCCCGCCCGCCTTCACGACCGCGAGCTGCGCCACGATCAGCTCCGCAGAACGGTCCATGAGCACCGCCACCGGGTGCTCGGGACGCACCCCGAGTCCGGTCAGCCGGTGGGCCAGCCGGTTGGCGCGCAGGTCCAGCTCCCGGTAGGTCACCGGACCGGACGCGCCGTCCAGCGCGATGGCGCCGGGGGTCTCGCGGACCCGGTCGGCGAAGAGCTGCGGCAGGGTGCCCCCGGTCACCGGGACCGCGGTGTCGTTCCACTCCTGGAGCACCCGCAGCCGCTCCGGGGTGAGCATCGGCAGCCGGGCAGGTGCCCGGTCCGGGCTCTCGGCCATGGCGGAGAGCAGCACCGACAGGTACTCCGCCATCCGCTCCACGGTGACCGCGTCGAACAGCGCCGGGTCGTAGCCGAGCCGCAGCGTCAGCTCCTCACCCGGGTAGACCACCAGGCTCAGCGGGTAGTTGGTGGTCTCGACACCGTCGAGCTCCCGCAGCTCAAGACCGTGGGCTGCGGCCAGGTCACCGCCCACCGGATAGTTCTCGAACACCACGATGCTGTCGAACAGGTTGACCCGCTCGGCCAGCCCGGTCCACGACCGCAGCCGGGGCAGGCCGACGAAGTCGAACCGCCGGTCCTCGGTCTGCGCCGACTGCAGCTCGCGCAGCCAGCTCAGCACGGTGGCACCGGAGGGCACCCGCACCCGGGTGGGCAGGGTGGCGATGAACAGCCCGTTCATATCCGGCGCGCCCGGGAGTTCGGCGGGGCGGCCGGACACCGTCGTGCCGAACACCACGTCCGCCCGGCCGGTCTGCCGGGACAGCAGCAGCGCCCACGCCCCCTGGAGGAGCGTGTTCACCGTCAGCCCCTCGTCCCGCGCCAGGCCGGCCAGCCGCCGTGAGGTGTCGGCGGACAGGGTCGTCCGCACCGCCTCGGTGGACTCCGCGTGATGGGTCTCGGTGGGCTCCCGGTCGAACGGCAGCGCGGTGGGTTCCGACAGCCCGGCGAGCCGGGACCGCCAGTGGTGCTCGGCCCGCTCCCCGTCGCGCTCCCGCAGCCACGCCACATAGTCGCTGAACGGACGACGGCTGGGCAGTCCGTCGGCCATCGCCGCCCCGGCCGCGCCCTCACGGGCCCGCGCATGGCAGTGGAAGACGTCCGACAGCACCTGGAACAGGCTCCAGCCGTCCAGGATCAGATGGTCGAAGGTCCACACGAGCTGGACCTGGGTGGCCGACAGCCGGGCCAGCGCCAGCCGCGACAGCGGTGCGGTGCCCGGGTCGAGACCGCGCTCCCGGTCCTCGGCCAGGAAGCGCCGCAGCTCCTCCCGGCGGCCGTCCCCGGCCAGCCCCCGCCAGTCGAGATGGGTGACCGGCACCCGTACCGCGCGCTCCACCACCTGGAGCGGTTCGGCCACCCCGTCCCACACCGCGCGGCTGCGCAGCACCGGGGTGCGGTCGGTGACCCGCTGCCAGGCCGCGGCCAGCGCCTGCGGGTCCGGCACCCCGTCGAGTACGAACGCCAACTGCTGGAAGTAGACGCGCCGGTCGTCCTGGGACAGCCGGTGGAACAGCATGCCCGCCTGGGTGGGGGTGAGCGGATAGATGTCCTCCACCCCGGAGCCGTCGCCCGCCAGCCGGTCCACGGTGGCCTGGTCGAGCGTGGCGAGCGGGAAGTCCGACGGGGTGCGGCCGCCGGCGCCGGGTGAGGTGCCGTGCCGGGCGATCTCCACCAGCGCCCGGCGGAACTCCTCGGCCAGCCCGGCCACGGTCTCCTCGTGGTGCAGCCCGGCCGAGTAGAACCAGGTGAACTCCAGCGTCCGCCCCTCGACCCGGCCGACCACCTCCAGCGGATGCGGCCGCGGGCTGCCGGGGTCGGCGTCCAGGGACAGTTCGCGGTGGGTGTCCCGGAACAGCCCGTCGCCACCGCCCGGCAGCTCGAACTGGCCCAGGTAGTTGAAGCTGATCCCCGCCGTCGGTCCGTCCGGGAACCCGTCGGGACGCAAGCGGTGGCGGCGCACCCCGTAGCCGAGACCGCGCCGCGGCACCGCCCGCAGCTGCTCCTTGACGGACTTGAGCACCGCGCCCCAGTCACCGTCGGGCAGTTCCAGCGCGACGGGGAAGCGGGTGGTGAACCAGCCGACCGTACGCGACAGGTCCACGTCCTCGAAGAGCTCCTCGCGGCCGTGCCCCTCCAGGTCCACCGGCACCCGGGACCGGCCGGTCCACCCGGTCAGCACCCGCGCCAGCGCACTCAGCAGCACATCGTTGACCTGCGTCCGGTACACCTCGGGGAGGGTCTGGAGCAGGGCGGCGGTCTCGTCCTCGCCCAGCCGGACGGTGACCGAGCGGGCCGAGGCGTAGGTGTTCTCGCCCTGACGGTCCGTCGGCAGCGCCGGATCGCATCCGGCGACCACCCCGTTCCAGTACGCCGTCTCGTCGTCGAACCCGCCGGTCTCCGCGTGCCGGGTCAGTCGCAGCGCCCAGTGGCGCAGCGCCGACGACTTCGCGGGCAGCCGGACCGTGCCGCCCCGGGCCAGGGCGCGGTAGGCGGTGTCCAGATCCTCCAGCAGGACGCGCCAGGACACCCCGTCCACCACCGCGTGGTGCACGGTGAGGTGGAGCACCGGCCGCCGCCCGTCGCCGCCCGCCTCGAACACCGCGCGCAGCGGCGGTTCCTCCGCCAGGTCGAAGCCGCCGAGGTGGCGGCCGCTGTCCGCGGTGGCGCGGCGCAGTACCTCGGTGGACCCGACACGGTCGATCCACTGGGCGCGGTCCGGACCGCCGTCGCGCAGCGGGAACCGGGAGCGCAGCGCGTCATGGTGGGCCAGCAGCTCCGCCAGGGCGCCGCGCAGCGCCTCCTCGTCCACGTCCTCCGCCAGCTCCAGGGACACCGTCTGGTTGAAGTGTCCGGCCCGCTCGGCGTCATGCTCGAACAGCCACTGCTGGATGGGCGTCAGCGGCAGTTCCCCGGTGGCCTCCTGGTCGGCGCCCGCGGCGGGCCGCCCGGCCGGGGCGGCGGTGTCCAGGTGCAGCGCGAGCGCGGCGATCGTCTGGTGGCGGTAGACATCGCGCGAGGTGAGCGGAAGCCCGGCCTGCCGTGCCTGGGACACCACCTGGATGCTGAGGATCGAATCGCCGCCCAGGGAGAAGAAGTTGTCCTCCACGCCGACCCGCTCGACCCGCAGGATCGCCGCCCACACCCCCGCGAGGGTGCGCTCGGTCGCCGTCCTCGGCGCCACGTAGCCGCCGGCCGCGGTGGCGCTCCAGTCCGGGTCGGGCAACCGGCCGCGGTCCAGTTTGCCGTTGGGGCTGAGCGGCATCCGGTCCAGCACCAGCACGGTGGCGGGCACCATGTAGTCGGGCAGCCCGCGCCGCAGGAAGCGGCGCAGCCCGGCCGGGTCCGGTGCGGCGCCCGGCGCGGCCACCACATAGGCGATCAGCCGTTTGACGTCGCCGGACTCCTTGGCCACGGCGGCCGCCCCGGCCACGTCGGGATGGCGCATCAGCGCCGTCTCGACCTCACCCAGCTCGATGCGGAAACCGCGGATCTTGACCTGGTCGTCGGCCCGGCCCATGTATTCCAGCTGGCCGTCGCCGTTCCACCGCACCAGGTCCCCGGTGCGGTACATCCGGCTGCCGGGCGGGCCGAAGGGGTCCGCCACGAAGCGACGGGCGGTCAGCTCGGGCCGGTTGAGGTAGCCGCGCGCCAGCCCCCGGCCACCGAGGTAGAGCTCCCCGGTCACCCCCTGCGGCACCAGCCGCAGGGTGGGGTCCAGGACATAGGCGCGGGTGTCCGCCACCGGACGTCCGATCGGCGGGGCCTGCTCGGGCGCCTCGCCGTCGCAGAACCAGGCGGTGGCGTACACCGTGGCCTCGGTCGGCCCGTACAGATTGGCGATCCGGCTGGACGGCAGGGCCGCGCGGACGTCCCGTACGGTCTGGGCGGGCAGCGCCTCTCCCGCCAGCACCACCGTCCCGGCGGCCCCTTCCGCCCAGGCCGCCGCGTCCGCGCCCAGGATCCGGGCGAACACCGACGGCACCCCGCTGATCAGCCCGGGGGTACGCGGCCGCTCCCGCGGATCGACCAGCGCGGGCAGGTCCCGGACCACCTCGACGCTGCCCCCGGCCAGCAGCGGGCAGAGGATCTCGAAGACCGACACATCGAAGTTGAGCGAGGTGGAGGCCACCACATCGGTCAGCCGCTCCCGCCCCAGCTCCGCCTCGGCCCACGCCGCGAGCCCCGCCACACTGCGGTGGGTTACCACCACACCCTTGGGCCTGCCGGTGGATCCTGAGGTGTAGATGACATACGCCGGGTGCGACGGATCCAGCGGCCGTATCCGCTCACCGTCGGTGATGTCGCCGTCCGCGCGCGAGCCCAGGTCGGCGTGGACCGCGGGGTCGTCCAGGACCAGGATCTCCGTGCCCGGGGGCAGACTTCCGGCCGCCTCACCGGTGGTCAGCACCACCGCGGGCGCCGCGTCGTCCAGCATCAGCGCGATCCGCTGGGCCGGATAGCCGGGGTCCACCGGCAGATAGCCCGCGCCCGCCTTGAGCACCGCCAGCACCACCACGACCAGATCGGCGGAGCGCGGCAGCGCCAGCGCCACCAGGCGCTCCGGACCGATCCCGCGGTCGATCAGCAGCCGGGCCAGCCGGTTGGCGCGCCGGTTCACCTCGCCGTAGGTGAGCCGGACGTCCCCGTGGGCCACCGCGGGGGCCGAGGGACGGCGGGCCGCCTGGGCCTCGAACAGCTCGGGCAGGGTGGTGTCCGGGGCCGGACGGCCCCGGCCGTTCCAGGAGTCGAGCAGGGTGTGCCACTCGGCGTCGGTGAGCATCTGGAGCTCGATCAGGGGTGTTTCCGGCGCCGCCGCCATCCCGGTCAGCAGCCGGTGCAGATGGGTGGCCATCCGCTCCATCGTCCCGGCGTCGAACAGATCGGAGTTGTACTCCACGGTGAGCCCCAGCGAACCGCTCTCCCGCGGCAGGAACTCCAGCACCAGGTCGAACCGGGCGGCGGGGCGCGGCAGCGCATGCTCGGTGATCCGCAGCTCCCCGGCGTCCCGGGTCGGCACCATCGCGCCCTGCTGCACCACCAGCGCCTGCACCAGCGGGTTGCGGCTGGGGTCGCGCTGCGGGGCCAGCTCCTCCACGACCCGCTCGAACGGCAGCCCGTCATGGCCGAACGCGTCCAGCACCGTTTCCCGCATGGTGTCGAGGAACTGCTCGACGGTGGTGTCCCCGTCCACCTCGGAGCGCAGCACCAGGGTGTTGACGAAGAACCCGGCGACGGACTCCAGTTCGCTGCGGTGGCGTCCGTTGGTGACGGTGCCGAAGGAGATGTCCCGCTGTCCCGAATACCGCGCGAACAGCACCGAGACGGCCGCCGCGAGCAGGGTGAACAGCGTGGTGGAGCGCTCCCGGCCCAGCCGGACCAGATCCGCCACCAGATCGGCGGGCAGCTCGTGCCGGTGGACCGCGCCCGCGGTGGTGCGCACCGGCGGCCGGGGCCGGTCGGTGGGCAGCTCCAGCATCTGCATCCCGGCCAGCTTGCTGCGCCAGTACTTCAGATCGGTCTCCTGCCACGGCGGGGCCGGACGGTCCCGCTCCCACACCGCGTAGTCCGGGTACTGGAGCGGCAGCGGCGGCAGTCCGGCGTCCGTACCCGCCACCTGCGCCCCGTAGAGCGCGGCCAGTTCGCGCACCAGCACCCCGACCGACCAGCCGTCGGTGACGATGTGGTGCTGGGCCAGCAGCAGGACATGGTCCTCGTCGGCGAGCCGGAACAGCGAGGCCCGGGTCAGCGGCCCGTGTTCCAGGTCGTAGGGGCGGTTCAACTCGTCGGTGAGCAGCCGCTCGACGGCGCCGTCCCGCTCGGTGGCGGGCAGCCCGGCCAGATCGGTGCACTCCAGCGGTAAGGCGCTCCGCTCGGCCACCCGCTGCACCCCGTGGCCGTCCACGGTGGCGAAGGTGGTGCGCAGCGCGTCATGGCGGGCGGCCAGCGCGTCCAGCGCCCGGGACAGCGCCTCCTCGTCCAGCGGGCCGCTCAGCCGCAGCCCGGCCCCGGTGTTGTACTCGGTGCCGCCGGAGGTCAGGTCGTCCAGGAACCACAGCCGCCGCTGGGCGGCGGACAGCGGCAGCGGGCGGTCCCGCGGTACGGCCGGGATCGGCGGGTCCGCGGCCGGGGGTTCGGCGGGCAGCGCCCGCGCCAGCCGCGCCACCGTCCGGGCGTCCAGCAGCTCCCGCAAGCTCAGGTCCACGCCCAGTTCGGCCCGGACCCGGGACAGCAGCCGCACGCCCAGGATCGAATCGCCGCCGAGCCCGAGGAAGTCGTCCTCCACGCCCACGGTGTCCACCGGCAGCACCTCGGCCCAGATCCGGGCCAGGGCGGCCTCGGCCGCGGTGCGCGGGGCGATGTGACGGGCGTCCCCGCCGGGCGCGGAGCGCGGCGCGGGCAGCGCCGCACGGTCGATCTTGCGGTGCGGGGTGAGCGGGAAGGCGTCGAGGACGACATAGGCGGACGGCACCATATGGGCGGGCAGCGACCGGCTCACCGCCGCCCGCAGTCCGGCGGCGGAGGGCGGGGTGCCCCCGCCGGCGGGCACCACGTACCCGACCAGCCGGCGCATGCCCGGCTCGTCCTCCCGGACGGTGACGACCGCGGCCCCCACCTCCGGGTGGCGGGCGAGCGCCGCCTCCACCTCGCCCAGCTCGATACGGAACCCGCGCACCTTCACCTGGTGGTCGGTCCGGCCGAGGAACTCCAGCTCACCGTCGGCCGTCCAGCGCGCCAGGTCGCCGGTGCGGTACATCCGGGCGCCGGGCGGACCGGAGGGTGCGGCGACGAAGCGGTCCGCGGTCAGCCCGGGCCGGTCCAGATAGCCACGGGCCACCCCCGCACCGGTGATGTACAGCTCACCGGCGGTGCCGACGGGCACCTCCCGCATCGCCCCGTCCAGTACGTACACCCGGGTGTTGGGCAGCGGACGGCCGATCGCCGGGGTGCCGGAGCCCGCGCGCAGCGCACCGGTCCAGGTGGCCACGACGGTGGCCTCGGTCGGACCGTAGGAGTTGACCAGTCTGCGGTCCGGTGCCCACAGGTCCACCAGACCGGCCGGGCACGCCTCGGCGCCCACGATCAGCGTGCGCAGGGACGGCAGCCCCCGGCGCACCTCCTCGGCGGGCACCGTCGCCAGCGCCGCCGGGGGGACCAGCGCGTGTGTCACCTCGTGGTCCCGCAGCACGGCGGCCAGCTCCGCCCCCAGCAGCGGCCCTTCCGGGGGGACCACCAGCGCCGCGCCCGCGAGCAGCGAGGAGCACAGCTCCAGCACCGAGGCGTCGAAGCTGGGCGAGGAGAACTGGAGCACCCGGTCGCCCGGCGTGACGGCGTAGTGCTCGGCGGTCGCGGCCGAGAAGTTGCCCAGTCCGCCGTGGGCCACCACCACCCCCTTGGGCACACCGGTGGACCCCGAGGTGTAGATGACATACGCCGGGTGCTCGGGCAGCAGCGGCGCCAGCCGGTCCGTATCGCCCGGTGCATGGCCGGGGCCGGTCACCGCGCGGATGGCCGCCGGGTCGTCCAGGACCGCGACGGGCCGGGCGTCGGCCAGCATCATGGCCCGGCGCTCCTCGGGATGGGCCGGGTCCACCGGGAGGAACGCGCCCCCGGCCTTGGCCACCGCCAGTTCCGCCACGACCAGTTCGGCCGAGCGCGGCAGCACCAGGGCCACCACCCCCTCGGGCCCCACCCCCTGCCCGATCAGCCGGTGGGCCAGCCGGTTCGCCCACTCCTCGACCTCGCCGAAGGACCAGGTGCGGTCCTGTGCCACCAGCGCCGCGGCGTCCGGGGTGCGCGCCGCCCACACCGCGAAGAGCGCGTCCAGCGGGGCGCGGGAGGCGTCCCGGCCGGTGGCGTTCCACTCCGCCGGAGGCAGGCCCGGGGCCCCCGGGGACGCGGTGGCCGGACCGGCGGTTGCCTGACCGGATGATGTCTCGTGGCGGTCCATCATGATGGGGCGGCCCTTCGGAGCGGGTGTTCGGGCGGGGACGGGGGACGTGGTGCCGCGCGGCCCGGCGGTGGGCGTGGGGGAGTGCGCCGTGGCGGTGCGCTGGGGGTGATGCGGTCCGGTGCGGGGAGGACCGGACGCGGCCGTCAGACCAGGGCGCTCTTGCGGGCCATCCGGCCCGAGAGCTGGATGCGGTCGACCGCGCCGGTCCGCGGATCGCGCACGAAACGGCCACCGGGCATCCGGCGTCCCGAGTGCGGGTCCACCAGGTCACAGGTGAGGTCCTCGTGACAGACCAGGGGCGCGGGCAGATCGCCGTCCACGGACAGGGCCAGACTGCCGCTGTCGTTCATCGTCACCTGGTACTCGACGTCACCGTTCAGATAGGTCCCGGTGCACTGGGCCGTCGCGGCCATCGGGGTGGCCGCGGCCGGCCGGGCGGGTGTCGCGGGCACCCGGATGCCGGTGATGTCCTCGAGCCCGTCGGCCAGTTCGTGCCACAGCTCGGTGCCGCCGCTGGCGTTGCTGGTGAACGCGACCACGGCGCCACTGGCCGGATCCGCCCGCAGATGGCAGGAGGTTCCCTGGGCGTTGCCGTCGTGGCCGAACCACAGGGTGTCGTCCCGCCGGAAGAGCGCGAGGCCCAGCCCCCAGCCGTCGGCGAGCACCCCGGGGTCGGCGCCGGACACCGGGCGGCGCGCATATGTCGCGAGCTCGGGCGGCAGCAGCCCCGGGGGACCGTCGCCGGTGTGCACCCGGGCCAGCGCCACCAGATCGAGCGCACTGGCCGCCAGCGCCCCGGCGGCGGCCTCCGCCGCGGCGAGGTTCTGGCGCACCGGGCGGATCCTGCCGGTGGCGGTGTTTCCCGCGTGGCCGTGTGCCAGCGGGCGGCGCGCGGTGCCGGTGGCGCCGATGAAGCACGGCACCGTGCCCAGCGGTTCCAGCAGCACCGAGCGCACGGCCTCCGCCCAGCTCATCCCGGTGACCGTCTCGATCAGCCGGCCCGCCGCCACATAACCGGCGTTGGAGTAGGAGAAGTCGGTGCCGGGCGCCATCACCAGGCTGCGGTCGGTGCAGTGGTCCAGCAGATAGCGCGAGGCGGTGAGCGCGGCCACCTGGTCGGAGTCGGGACCGGACGGCAGCCCGGCGGTGTGGCTGAGCACCTGGCCCACCGTGCACGGCGGTCCGGCCCGGCGCAGCTCCGGTACGTGGTCGCCGAGCTGGTCGTCGAGTTCCAGGTCCCCGTCGGCCACCAGCAGCATCACCACCGTCGCGGTGTAGCACTTGGTGATCGAGCCGATGGGCACGGCCGTGTCGGCGGTGAACGGCTCCGCCGTGCCGGCGTCCAGCACTCCGGTCTCCACGGCGATCGTGGATCCCCCGGTGTGCACGGCCAGTTGGGCGCCCGGCACCCGGTGGGCGCGGGCCAGGGCGGTCAGACGGTCTTCGAGGAGGCGGCGGTCTTTGGGACGCCGCTCCTCTCTGGAGGCGGTCTCGGACCGGTGGAACACGGTGTACTCCTTGACGCACGAGGGGACGGTCGGCGTACCGGGCGTCACGGCAGCCGGCTGGTGGCGGTCACATCGCGGGGGACGATCCGGAAGCCCTGCCAGTGGGTGGGCATGGGGTCCTCGTCCTCGTCCCGGGGGACGTGGTGGAAGTCGACACTGACCCAGGCCACCGGGTCGGTCAGCTTCTCGCCGTTGACGTACTTGTCCACCGAGGCGGCACACCCGGACGCGCCGGTGCCGTTGGCGTTGGCGGTGTTGCCGTAGGCCAGCCGTTCGCACGTCCGGTACTGCGTGAAGTACATGTCGTGGTGGGTGAAGTCCTCGGTGTGGTCCGGCCCCCGGTACTGATCGCTCTCGTGGTTGTCGATCTCCCACGACTTCGGGTGGCCGTCGGCGTTCTCGGCGGTCGGGTTCAGCACCCGCCAGAAGCGGCTGGGGGCGATGTCCGCCGCCGTCTCACGGGAGAGCACGGAGCGTTTGGTGGTGCGCTTCGCGGTACCGCTGCCGGGGAAGTCGTACTGCTCGACGGCGTTCTTCTTCTCCCCGTCGACATCGAAGTCCATCCGCCAGAACACGTTGTGCGTGTGGTTCTCGCTGAACCGGGTGGAGCCCACCCCGGTCGGCCAGCCACGGCTCGCGTCGGAGAACTGGAACGGCGACAGGGACCCGGTGGCGCCCGCCCGGGGGGAGATCGAGCCGTCGTCGGCGAAGCGCCACTCGATGATGTAGTCGTACCAGCCGATCTCCGAGACCGAGAACACGGTCAGATCGCTGCCGTGCAACACCCCCTTCTCCACCGCGCTCTTGTAGGCGAAGGGCCTGGGCTGCTCCTCGCTGCACAGCACGGCGGTGTCCCGGAAGCTGCCGAGCCGCCCGGTGGGGCAGTCCTTCTTGCCGAGCTCGGTGAGAGTGCCCTGTTCCAGGTCGCCGAAACCGATGGCGGACACGTCGTAGAAGCGCGGCTGACCGCTGTCGTAGGGCACATGCACCTCGGCCAGCGACGCGCTCTTCAGCACCCGGGTGGGGGTGCCGCGCAGCGGGGTGTACGTCACATCGCTCAGCACCACACCGGTGTTGCGGTCGACGTCCCAGCACATCTGCCAACGGGCGCCGTTCTTCAGGGTCTTGTCGATGCGGCCGGCCGCGGGACACCCGGCCGCCGCCGAGCGCTCCCGGGGCGCCGCCGAGGCCGGGACCGGCAGCCCCAGGCCCAGCAGGACCGCCGCTGCCACCAGTACACGGGCACGCCGAAGGACACGGAACACGAACGGGGCTCCCCTCAGAGGCCGATGACGGCGGCGCGCCGGGCCGACAGATCGATGACGATGCGGCTGGTGTCGATCCACTTGCCGCCGCGGCCCCGCTCACCCGGGACGCGTACGAAGAGCTGCACACATCGGTGCGTACCGCACCGGGACACCTGGCGGGCCCCCTTGACGCCGTCGGCGCGGGCGGCCAGGAACGCAAGGCCCTGGAGCTTGAGCTGGGCGGGCGAGGTGAGCTTCTCATGCGTCACGGACGCGTACGACGCGCGCATCCCCGGACCGAGCCGGCGGTCGGCGAGCAGGATCCGCACCGCCTGCCGGACCTCCGCGAGGCTGGGCGGCGGCTGCACACCACGGCGCCGGTCGGAGGCCAGCACCTTCCCGGAGCGCAGATCGACCCGGCGGGTGATCAGGCTATCCGAGGCGTAGTCGTAGAGCTGGACCTCGGCCTCACCGTCGGGGGCCGCGGACGCGGACTTGGCCCGTGGTGGACGGTGGGTGTCCAGCAGTTCGGCCCCGGCCGCACCCGCGGCGTTCCGTTCCCGGCCGGTGCCCTTTCCTCCCCGGCGGGAGGCGGTGTGATCGAGGGCGATCCGGGCGGCCTTGCCGGCCTCCTCCGAGGTCAGCGGACCGTTGTGGGAGGCGATCACGGCGGCGGGTGCGGGGGAGGTGCCGGGTGCGGATCCGGTCGCCTTCAGGACCGCCGTGCCCCCGGCGGCCAGCAGGGCCGTCAGGCCCAGGGCCACGGGTATTCGCCATCGTCGTGTGCGGCCGCCCTTCGCATCGGCCGCACCGTTGTGAGTGGCGTTGCTTCTCATCACCCAGCCGTTCCGGTCGTCGGTCAGTCGAGCCCGGGTGGGGCTCGGGGAGGACAGCACGGCGATCGCCGTCCCACCAGCGCGATTCGAGACGCTTCCGACGGCTCGCCCGGACACCTCCGAGGCGCATCGCTGTCCACTGTCGGCTCACGTTTTCACCACTCCGGGCGGCGTAACAGTTGCTTTTGTAATCAAGCGACTGTGAGAAACGCATGTTCTGGCCGGAATCCGCTGGGGACGGGGGAGACTTCAAAGCGACTACGGAGCAAGCCCGCCCGCAACCCGTCTGCCATCATGCGCTCATGAGCCATTGGATCATCATTCGATGTGACCTCTGTGGCGCCACTCATTCATCCCACGCGGCCGAGAGCGTCAGCGCGGTACGGGAGGCCATGGCCCTCATGGGCTGGGCGGTAGCGCGACAGGACGGCCGGATGATCGATGTGTGCTCAGCGTGCACCACCCTGCGGAACACACCGGACAACCCCGGTGGGAAACCCCGCTGCTCATGCGAGGGCGGTGAACTCTTCGACGCGCTCGGCCACGACAGGATCGGGCACCGGCTCGCCAACACCCTGCTGCGGGCGGGCGTCGACAACCTCGAACTCCTGTGCAGTTTATCGGCGCGCCAGCTCCTCAGTCTGGAGGGGATCGGCACCGCCGGGGCCCACCACGCGCTCAGCCGGCTGCGTCCCGAACCGGAACGGGACACCACGGGTTGAGCCGTTCGACGACCACGCCCACGGCCGAGAGGTGACCCATGACCGATGTCCCCACCCGCGCGACCACCACCACCTTCTACGCCACCGGCCGGAGCCGGACGCTGTGGGTGCTGGGGGTGGTGTTCTCCGCCGGGTTGCTCGGGCCGGTACTGTTCCTCGCCGCCGCCCGGAAAGGTGTCGTCCGCCCGGCCGTCCCCGCGGTGTACGCGGCCCTGATCTACCCCATCGCGCTGGGCCGCACCTGGCTGCCCAACCCGGGCGACTGGATCCCGTGGGTGCTCGGCGCGGTGGTGCTGACGGCGGCGGCACACGCCGCCCTGCGGGCGGGGGGGGGGCCCGGGGGGTGACCGGTCCCGCCGCCGCGCCGGGACCGGCATCCCCGGCGCGGCGGTGGCCCATACTGGACCCATGAGCACCCGCGAGTTCGTGCGGGCCACTCCCGGACTCGACGGCATGGTCGTGTCCGCGGTCGGTTACCGCTCCGCCGGGGTCACCCCGGCCCTGCACCGCGGACTGCCCTCGCCCTCGCTGACGCTGATCTTCTCCCTCGAGGTACCGGTGATCACCGGCAGCAGCCCCGAGCAGGTGTACGGCGCCGGCGCCGCGCGGACCGACATCGTGGTCGCCGGGCTGCACCAGGCCCCCGCGTACGTGGCTCAGGAGAGCCACGAGGCAGGGGTCCAGCTCGCGCTGCACCCGCTGGCCGCCCGTGCGCTCCTCGGGCTGCCCGCCGCCGAACTCACCTCCCAGCTGGTCGTGTCCGGCACGGACGTCCTCGGCGCGGAGGCCGCCGAGGTGCGCGAGCGGATGTGCGCCCAGGACACCTGGGACGAGCGCTTCGCCACCCTCACCGGCTATCTGCGGCGGCGCGTCGCGTCGGCCCGGCACACCACGGTGCGCCCGGAGGTGGCCGGGGCATGGGCCTGGCTGGCGCGCCACCGCGGCACCGGCACGCTCTCCGGACTCGCGGACCACGTGGCCCTCAGCCCGCGCCGGCTGACCACCCTGTTCCGCGCCGAGACCGGACTCGCCCCCAAACAGGCCGCCCGGCTGATGCGCTTCCAGCGCGCCAGGTCGGCGGTGGCCCGCGCGGCCGCCGGGAACCGCCCGCCGGAGCTGTCCCGTATCGCCGCCGGATGCGGCTACTACGACCACTCCCACCTCGTCCGTGACTTCCGCCAGTACACCGGGCTCAGCCCGAGCGGCTGGCTCGCCGAGGAGTGCCGGAATATCCAAGCCGGGGCGCACGGCGACGGCGAAGAGTGGGAGCCATGAACACCACGCGTACCACGGACAGCACACAGGCCCCCGGGGAGCGGCGGCTCCGCGCCCCCGACGTCTGGCCCACCTTCCAGGCGCACGACGCCCCCGCCTTGATCGACTTCCTGACCGGCACGGTCGGCTTCGAGCGCACGGCCGTGTACCAGGACGGCGACCGGGTCGCCCATGCCCAGCTCGACTGGCCCGAGGGCGGCGGCATCATGCTCGGCTCCTACGACCCGTCCGGGGAGAAGGGCTGCCTCCAGCCCGGGAGCTCCGGCGCGTACATCGTCACCGCCCATGTCGACGCGCTCCACGAGCGGCTGACCGCGGCCGGGGCGAGGATCGTCCGCCCCATCGAGGACCAGCCCTACGGCAGCCGGGAGTTCGCCATCGCGGACCCGGAAGGCAACACCTGGTCCTTCGGCACCTACCCCGGTGAACCCCGCCGCGGCCAGGACTGACGGCCCTGCCGCCAGGTCCCTGCTCGCCGGGCGCCCGCGCCCGTCCGGACACCGGCCGGGCGCGGGTGTGCCGTGGCGGCGGGGTGGGAGAGCGCCGGAGCGGCCCACGGTTGGGGTCCGCGGCACGGGCGCGGATACTGGGCGGCATGCGTATCGACTTTGATCCCGAGGCCATGGACCGGTACCCCTTCTACAAGCTGCTGACCTCGGTCGTCGTGCCCCGGCCGATCGCCTGGGTGTCGACGATGTCGGCCGACGGGACGGCCAACCTGGCCCCGCACTCCTTCTACTCCGTCTCCTGTGTCTCACCGCCGATCGTGCAGTTCACCTCCGTGGGGCGGAAGGACTCGCTGCGCAATGTCGAGGAGACCGGGGAGTTCGTGGTGAACTTCGCCCCCGAGCGGCTCTTTGAGCAGATCAATGCCACGGCGACGGACTTTCCGCACGGGGTGAGCGAATTCGAGAAGGTGGGGATCGAGCAGGAGACGAGCCTGCGGGTGAAGCCGCCGCGGGTGGCCGCCTCGCCGGTGGCGCTCGAGTGCGTGCTGCACAGCACGCTGGGGCTGGGCGACTCCACGGTGGTCTTCGGCCGGGTGGTGCACGCCGCCGTCGACGATGCCGTGCTGAGCGACGGCCACCCCGAGATCGAGCGGCTCAAGCCGCTGGCCCGGCTGGGCAAGAACGAGTGGGGGACCACCGGCGAGGTGCTGGACCGCGCCCGGATCCGTTACGCGGACTGGGAGGCCGGCCGGAGCGAGCCCCGGGGCTGAACGGAGCGCCCCCGGGGCGGGAGGGCGGTCGGCCCGTAGGGTGCTGCCGGTGATGGAGACCTTCGTGTTCGACGTCGGCTCGACCCTCATCCGCGAGGACCGCCACTGGGCCGCGTGGGCCGACTGGTTCGGTGTTCCGCGGCACACCCTCTCCGCCCTGGTGGGCGCCGTGGTCGCGCAGGGGCGCGCGGACACCGACGCGCTCCGGCTGGTGAAGCCGGGGATGGACCTCGCCGCCGAGTGGCGGGCGCGCGAGGCGGCCGGACACGGTGAACGGCTGGACGAGGCGGATCTGTATCCGGACGTCCGGACCGCGCTCGGCCGGCTGCGCGGGACCGGGGCGCGGATCGTCGTCGCCGGGAACCAGACCGTCCGGATGGGCGAGCTGCTGCGGACGCTGGAGCTGCCGGTCGACGCCGTCGGGACATCCGGCGGATGGGGTGTCGCCAAGCCCGAGGCCGGATTCTTCCACCGGGTGCGGGAGCTCGCGGGCAGCGCGCCCGACCGCACCGTCTACGTGGGCGACCATCCGGCGCTCGATATCCGTCCGGCGAAGGCCGCCGGGCTGCGGGCCGCGCATATCCGGCGCGGACCGTGGGGACATCTGTGGTCCGGGACCCCGGACGCCGCCCTCGCGGACTGGCGGATCGACGCCCTGGACGAACTGATCGGCACCGCCGCCGGGTGAAGCGGGCGGGGTGAAGCAGGGTGAAGCCGGGCGGGGGCCGGGGAGTCGACAGAAGGGCGCAGCTCAGGGCAGGGTTTCACGGTGTGTGAGCTATTCACACCCCGTGTGACCAGAGCGCTTGCATATATCTACCGCACACCCTTCCCGGTCCGTACCACGGGGCGATTGACTCTTCCCATGCCGCTCAGGGGGCGCCAGACCTGAGCGAAGGGGCCGCCGGACTCCTCCCTCCTCGGCCGGCGGCCCATCTCCTTCCGTACACGGCTGTCCGCGGCTGTCCGCGGTGCGGATCAGCGCCCGCTCGCGGTGCCGGTCAGGCGTGTCAGCCGGCCGACTCGGCCGCGTGGGCGCTCAGCACGCCGAAGCCGATCAGGGCGAAGAGGACCAGGCCCAGCACGATCCGGTAGATCACGAACGGCATGAAGCTCTTGGTGGAAATGAATTTCATGAACCAGGCGATGACCGCGTATCCGACGACGAAGGCGATCACCGTCGCGAAGATGGTGGGGCCCCAGGAGGTGTGCCCCTCGGACGCGTCCTTGAGCTCGAAGAGCCCGGACGCCAGCACCGCCGGGACGGCGAGGAGGAAGGAGTAGCGGGCGGCGGCCTCACGGGTGTAGCCCATCAGCAGACCGCCGCTGATGGTCGCTCCCGACCGGGAGACGCCCGGGACCAGGGCCATCGCCTGGCAGACACCGAAGATCAGCCCGTCCTTGACCCCGAGCTCCTTGAGCGTCTTGCGCTGCTTGGCGACCCGGTGCTTCCCGCCCGTTTCATCGCGTGCCGCCTGCCGGTCCGCGAAGCCCAGCACCAGACCCATGACCACCAGGGTGGTGGCGATCAGCCGCAGATCACGGAACGGACCCTCGATCTGGTCCTGGAGCGTGAGGCCGAGCACGCCGATGGGTATGGAGCCGACGATCACCAGCCAGCCCATCTGCGCGTCGTGGTCGGACCGCCACTCCTTGCTGAAGAGCGAGCGGAACCAGGCCGAGACGATCCGGACGATGTCCTTGCGGAAGTAGATGAGCACCGCGAGCTCGGTCCCGATCTGGGTGATCGCGGTGAAGGCGGGCCCCGGGTCGTTCCAGCCCGCGAAGGCGGCCGTGAGCCGCAGATGCGCACTGGAGGAAATCGGAAGGAACTCGGTCAGCCCCTGGACAAGTCCAAGAATGAAAGATTCAAACCACGACATCGCGTCTACGCTATCCAAAGGCTGATCATGCGCTGTCCCGGGGCATGGCAGGGCATGACCGGGTCAGGCGGGGGTGGCCGACGGGAGGAAGCCGGGGGTCGACGATCAACCTCCGGGTCCGTGAGGCAGCGTAGCGCCCCCGGGTGACCGCCCACCAAGGGCCCGGTCCGCTCACCCGTTAATCGCATGGATCATGGGGTACCCGGCCGCTCGGCACACCGCGTCCGCGATGCCGAGGACCTGCCGAGGAGCCATGCCTATGACCGCGACCGGGCACGCAGCGTCAGGCGGCGGGAACGGCCGCGCGCAGGCCGGTACGGTCACGACCGAGGTCCCGGCCCGGCTGGACCGGCTGCCCTGGTCCCGCTGGCACTGGATGATCGTCATCGGACTCGGCACGGTGTGGATCCTCGACGGTCTGGAAGTGACCGTCGTCGGCAATATCGCCAGCCGCCTCTCCGAGCCCGGCAGTGGGCTGCCCATCACCGATGCGCAGGTCACCGGTATGGCCGCGGCCCTCTACGTCGCCGGTGCGTGCTGCGGGGCGCTGTTCTTCGGCTGGCTCACCGACCGGTACGGCCGTAAAAGACTGTTCATGATCACGCTGGTGGTCTATCTCGTGGCGACGGCCCTGACCGCCGTCTCCTTCTCCGTCTGGTGGTTCTTCCTCTGCCGTTTCATCACCGGTCTGGGCATCGGCGGCGAGTACGCGGCGATCAACTCCGCGATCGACGAGCTGATCCCCAGCCGCTACCGGGGCCGGGTGGACCTGATCATCAACGGCAGCTTCTGGCTGGGCGCGATGGGCGGCTCACTGCTGTCCGTCCTGATGCTGAACACCAGCATCTTCCCGCAGGACATCGGATGGCGGCTGACCTTCGCCCTCGGAGTGGTCCTGGGGCTGGTGATCCTCCTGGTGCGCCGCCACGTCCCGGAGAGCCCGCGCTGGATGTTCATCCACGGCAGGTCGGAGGGGGCCGAGCAACTGGTCGCGGACGTCGAACGGAGCGTCGAGGACGAGACCGGCCGTCCGCTCCCCGCACCGGCCCGGTCGATCACCATCCGGACCCGCAAGAGCACCGGCTTCATCGACATCGGCCAGACCCTCTTCCGCTCCTACCCCCGGCGTGCCGTGCTGGGCCTGGCCCTCTTCATCGGGCAGGCATTCCTCTACAACGCCATCACCTTCGGCTTCGGCTCGATCCTGGTGAAGTTCTTCTCCGTGTCCAGCGGCACCACCGGCTACTTCTTCGCGGTGATCGCACTGGGCAACTTCCTCGGTCCGCTGCTCCTCGGCAAGCTCTTCGACACGGTGGGACGGCGGCCGATGATCGCGGGCACCTATGTCCTCTCCGGTCTGCTGCTGTACGTCACCGCCTGGTTCTTCGGGCAGGGCTGGCTCACCGCGACGACGATGACCGCGTGCTGGTGCGTGGTGCTGTTCTTCGCCTCGGCCGGCGCCAGCTCCGCCTATCTGACGGTGAGCGAGATCTTCCCCATGGAGACGCGGGCGCTGGCCATCGCCTTCTTCTACGCGATCGGTACGGCGGCCGGAGGGATCACCGGCCCACTGATCTTCGCGGAACTGACCGCGAGCGGTGTGGTCGCCGACACGGTGCTGGCCTTCTGCATCGGGGCGTCGCTGATGGTGGTGGCCGGACTGATCGCCGCGTTCCTGGCGGTACCGGCGGAGCGCCGTTCCCTCGAGGACATCGCCGAGCCGCTGTCCGCCCGTGCCGCGGCGGCGTCCCCGGCGTCCGGCGCGCGACCGGCACCCGGCGCGGGCCCGGCTCCGGAGGCGGGCGCCACCTGACCGTTCCGGCCTAGCGCCGCCCGGGTACGGAGCAGACCTGGGGCACGGAGTTCTCCGGTGCGGCGACATCCGCGGCGGCCACCGGGACTTCGGCGGCGGCGCCCCCGGCAGTCTCCGCGGCGCGCAGTCCACCGCGTTTGCGCCAGGCCACGACCACCCCGGCCAGTGCGGGAACGGCGATGCACGCCATCGCGATGAGGAACACGGGCGAGGTGGGCGTGGTCGCGTGGCTGCCCGCCACGACGTACGCGGCGGTGTTGGGCACACAGCCGACACCGGTCGCCAGCAGGAACGACGGCCAGCCCATCCGGGAGACCGCGGCACAGTAGTTGGCGGCCGCGAACGGTACGCCGGGGAAGAGCCGGATCGCGAGCATCGAACGGAAGCCATGACGGCTCAGGAGCCGGTCGGCCGAGGTCAGCCAGCGGCCCCGGAGCAGCGGGCGCAGGGCGTCCTGGCCCAGCAGCCGGCCCAGACCGAAGGAGATTCCGGCGCCGATCACCGTACCGGCGGCCGCCGCGGCCAGTCCTGCCTGCCAGCCGAAGAGCGCACCCGCCGCCAGGTTCAGCAGCGGCCGCGGCACCAGCGCCGCGGTGCACAGCCCGTACGCGACGGTGAACAGCACGACGGCGGCCGGACCGGACAGCTGAGGCGGCCAGCCGTGGGACAGCAGCCGGTGCGGCTGCCACATCCAGACCGATGTCGCCGAGCCCACCAGCAGTGCGGCGAGCAGCCCCAGCCGCGACCACGGCGACAGCAGCACCGCACGGGCGCGGCGCACGGCCGGTTTCGGGGAGGGGGCGGCGATATCGAGCATCGGTGGAGCGTAACCGACCGGCCGTGATCGCCGCTGTGACGTCGTCCTTTCGTCGCGGGATCGTCGGCCGATCGTCGGGTGACCGTCGGACTTCCGTCATGGGTGAGGACGCCATAACGACCCCTCCCGCACCACGGGTTCGTTCCCGGCACACTGAACCCAGCCGCCCCGAAAACCATTCGACGCGGATCGTACGGTGCGCAATGATCAACGACATGTTCCGGTACGCCTTCCTCCCGCCGGCGTCCGCCTTCGCGGACGCGCCGAAGGCTGCCGCCGTTCCCCGGACCGTGACCACGGCCACCGCCGCGAAGGCCCTTGGCGTCGTCACCGATCCCGCCTGCCTCGACGGCGCCCGAAGCTGACCCTCCTCGGACAACTCCGACGGATCCCGCAAGGGGAGGGTCGGAGGGGCCCTGGGGTCCGCGCTTCCCTTCGCCGTTCCGAGGAGGAACCGCAGCATGTCCAAGCAGACGTACGTGCGCACCAAGCCGCATCTGAACATCGGCACCATGGGCCACGTCGACCACGGCAAGACCACCCTGACCGCCGCCATCACCAAGGTGCTCAGCGAGCGCGGCAGCGGCGGCACCTATGTGCCCTTCGACCGCATCGACCGGGCGCCGGAGGAGGCCGCGCGCGGTATCACGATCAACATCGCCCATGTCGAGTACGAGACCGACACCCGGCACTACGCCCATGTCGACATGCCCGGTCACGCCGACTTCATCAAGAACATGGTGACCGGTGCGGCCCAGCTCGACGGCGCGATCCTCGTGGTCTCCGCGCTCGACGGCGTCATGCCGCAGACCGCCGAGCATGTGCTCCTCGCCCGTCAGGTCGGGGTCGACCACGTCGTGGTCGCCCTCAACAAGGCCGACGCGGGCGACCCCGAGCTCACCGACCTGGTCGAGCTGGAGGTGCGGGACCTGCTGTCGGCGCACGGCTACCCCGGTGAGAGCACGCCCGTCGTACGCGTCTCCGGGCTGCGGGCGCTGGAGGGTGATCCACGCTGGACCGGTGCCATCGAGGCGCTCCTGGACGCCGTGGACTTCTACGTGCCGACGCCGGTGCGCTACACCGACGCCCCGTTCCTGCTCCCGGTGGAGAACGTGCTGACCATCACCGGGCGCGGCACGGTGGTCACGGGAGCCATCGAGCGCGGCACGGTACGCGTCGGCGACCGGGTCGAGGTGCCCGGCGCCGATGTGGCGACCGTCGTCACGGGGGTCGAGACCTTCGGCAAACCGATGGAGATCGCCGAGGCGGGCGACAACGTCGCCCTGCTGTTGCGCGGTGTGCCGCGTGACGCGGTGCGCCGTGGCCATGTGCTCGCCGAGCCCGGCAGCGTGGTGCCCCGGCGGCACTTCACCGCGCGGGTCCACGTCCTGTCCGCGGACGAGGGCGGGCGGCGCACACCGGTCTCCACCGGCTACCGGCCGCAGTTCCACCTCCGTACGGCGGATGTGGTCGGTGCCGTCGACCTCGGGCTCACGGGGGTGGCGCGCCCCGGGGACACCGTCACCATGGCGGTCGAGCTGGGCCGCGCGCTGCCGCTGGAGCCGGGGCTCGGTTTCGCGATCCGGGAGGGAGGCCGCACGGTGGGTGCGGGAACGGTGACCACCGTTTCCGACCGGCTGTGACACCTCGCTGAACGATCTGTCCGCGTCCCATGCGCCTTATGGGGCGCGGACAGATCAACGCTGGGCAGAGCCGGACAGGAAGGAAAGAGAACGGTCAGGAAAGAGCGAGGGAGCCGTCGTGCCCCGGGCCGGGCCGCGGCAGGGCGTCCGGCCCGGCAGAATGAGAGCGTGGACGAGCCCATACCCGTGACCCGCGCCGTGGACGGCGGCACCGCCAAGCTGATGCCGGACCTCGACCGGCCGCACTCCTGGCTGCTCACGGTGGACGACGCCCCGCAGTCGTACGTCGACCTGAACGACCCCAACCACCTCGAGTTCGAGTACGCGCAACGGCTCGCGCACGTCCTCGACGAGACCGGTGGGCCCGGCACCCCGCTCGACGTCCTGCACCTCGGCGGCGGGGCGCTCACCCTGCCGCGGTACGTGGCCGCGACCCGGCCCGGATCGCGTCAAGAGGTGATCGAAGCCGACCGCGGGTTGCTGGAACTCGTCGGCGAACATCTGCCGCTGCCGCCCGGCTCGGGGATCACGGTACGCCGCGCGGACGCGCGGAAGGCCCTGGAAGCCGCGCCCGAAGCGTCCGCCGACATCGTCATCGCCGATGTCTTCGGCGGCTCCCGGGTACCCGCCCATCTCACCTCGGTGGAGTACGCGCGCGCCGCCGAGCGGGTGCTGCGGCCGCACGGCCGCTACGCCGCCAATCTCGCCGACGGGGCACCCTTCACGTTCCTCCGCTCCCAGCTCGCCTCGCTGCGGGCGGTCTTCGCGCATCTGTGTCTGATCGCCGAGCCGGCGGTGCTGCGCGGCCGACGGTTCGGCAACGCCGTGCTGGTGGCCTCGCACAGCGAGCTGCCCGTCGCCGCGCTGGCCCGCCGCGCCGCGGCCGACGCCTTCCCGGCCCGCGTCGAGCACGGCGAGGCGCTGGAGCGCTTCATGGGTGGGGCGGCGCCGGTGGCGGACGCCGACGCGGTGCCCTCGCCCGAACCGCCCGGAGGTGCGTTCAGCGTGGGCTGAAGTGCCGTTCGGCCGAGGCGACATGACCGAAGTCGCTGTCCGACGCTACTCATGTCGCTTTCCGCGCGGACGGGTTCCTCCTTCGGTCGCCGGGGCGCAGACCTTCGGCCGACGACAGCGCGTACCACCGCTTGCCAGAGTGGAGTCGTACCGCGGCACCGAGGACGCCGTGGCGGACGGACGATACGCAGGGCACAGCGGGGGAGACATGGCGCACAGCAGGGGGATCAGCCGGGCCGGATTTCTGGCCAGGGCGGGGGCGGTCGGTGTTGCGGGGGCGATGGGACCGTTGCTGACAGCGGGCCCGGCGGGGGCCGGAGGGGTGCCCAAGGAGACCGGGACGCTGCACACACCGGGCGGTCGGCGGGGGCTGACCCACCGCGGGGTGTCCTACGAGGTCATCGACGGAGAGACACCGTTCACCGGCTGGGACGCCACCCGGATGCGACGGGACATCCGAGTGATCAAGGACGAGCTGCACGCGAGCTCGGTCTCGGTCTTCGGCACCGGTGTCGAGCGGCTGGCGGCCACCTCGTCGGAGGCGGCCGAGCGCGGGCTGCACGTATGGCTCCAGCCACGGCTGGCCAATGTTCCTCGGGCGGAGATCCTCGAGCACCTGGCCGAAACGGGGCGCCATGCCGAGCAGATGCGGCGTCAGGGGGCCGAGGTCCACCTCAGCGTCGGCGCCGAGTTCATGCTCTTCGTGCCCGGCATCGTGCCCGGTGCCGACGCGGTGGAGCGCATCAGGAACCTGACGAGCGGGAACTACGACCCGCGGACGCTGGTGCGGGAGCTGCGCTCGTTCACCGCGCAGGCCGCGAAGGTCGGCAGATCCGTCTTCCGGGGCCGGATGACCTACGGCGCGGCACAGGACGAGGAAGTGGACTGGAGCCTCTTCGACCTGGTCGGCGTCAATTATTACGCGTCCCGCCCCCGCCGGGCCGACCATGTCCGTGAGCTGGCGCCGTACCAGCGGTGGGGCAAGCCGGTGGTCATCTCCGAGTTCGGCACCTGCACCTACCGGGGAGCCCCGGAGCGGGGCGGGATGGGCTGGGACACCGTCGACTACGACAAGGAGCCTCCCGAGATCATCGGCGACCTGGTCCGCAGTGAGCGTACCCAGGCCGCCTATCTCACCGATCTGGTCGATGTGTTCGAGTCAATGGGCCTCTACGCGGCCCTGGTGTATCAGTTCGTCACCCCTGACGCCCCGCACCGGCACCAGCCGCGCTACGACCTCGACATGGCCGGCTACAGCCTGGTGAAGGCGATCTGGAAGACGCCCGAGGAGCCCACGGCCCACTGGCACTGGGAGCCGAAGGAGGCGTTCCACGCACTGGCACGGCACTACGGCAGGGCGCGGTGCTGACCCTCGTCCGTCGTCGGGTCGGGGAGGATGGACTCCACACGGAGCGGTCTCTCGGCGGCGGGCATCCCCTCCGCGACCGGCCCCTTGACGACGGGTTCCGATTCCCGCCGCCGCAGTCGGCGGACGTCCGGCACGGTCAGCACGGCCAGGGTCAGCAGCAGGATCAGCGCCGAACAGCCCCACAGCGAGGCCGTCCGGCCGAAGGCGCCCTCGGCCGGGCCCGCGAGGGACATGGCCACGGGGAGGAAGGCGATCGAGCCGAACATGTCGTAGGCCGCGACCCGCGACAGCTTGTTCTCCGGAATCTCCTGGTGCAGCGCGGTCATCCAGGACACTCCGAACACCTCGATGGCGGTCCCGCTGAGGAACATCACCACGGCCAGCAGCGGCACCGGGAGCGGGACGGCGAGCGCGGCCGACGGCATGGTCAGGGGCAGGACGCACAGCGTGCCCGCGAGCAGCATTCTCTGCGGCCGCCAGCGCGTCATCAGCACTCCGCCGAGGACGGTTCCGGCGCCGAACGCGGCCAGGGCCAAGCCCCACGGCCGGGCCCCGCCCAGATGCTCCTCGGCGACCAGCGGACCGTAGACCGCCTCGGCCGCGCCCACCACGGCGTTGACCACGGAGAACTGCAGCACGATGCTCCACAGCCAGGGCCGGGTGGCGAACTCCCGCCATCCATCGCGCAGATCGGCCAGCATCCCGCCGCCCGGCTCGCGCGGGGCCACCTCACTGACGTCGAGAAAAGCGCGCAGGGAGCCCGCGACGGCGAAGGCGACGGCGTCCACGGCCAGCATCCACCCGGGGCCCACGACCGCGATGAGCGCGCCGCCGAGTGCGGCGCCGCCGATCTGCGAGCCGTTCACCCCGATCCGGAAGAACGCGAAGGCGCGGCCCGCCTGTTCGCTGGTGACGGTGGACAGCAGCATGCCCTCGGCGGCGGGGGAGAAGAAGGCGTGTCCGGTGCCGCCGATCGCGGAGAGCAGGGCCATCTGCCACAGCTGTGCCTCACCGGAGAGCACCAGGGCCGCGAAGGCCGCCTGCGACAGGCAGTTCACGGCGTTGGCCGCGACCATCACCCGATGCCGCGGCAGCCGGTCCGCCAGGGCTCCGCCGATCAGCAGGAACACCACGAGCGGCACGGTGCGGGCCGCGGCCACCAGACCGACGTCACCGCTGTCCCCGCCCGCGTCGAGCACCGCGAACGCCGCGGCGATGAGGGCCCCGGCGTTTCCGAGGCCCGTCGCCACGGCGGCGGCGGTCAGCAGTGTGTAGTTGCGTCCGGCCCACGAGGGGCGGCGGGGTCGGGAGCGCGGGGCCCGGGGAGTGGTCACCAGCGGACTATCCCCGGGAGCGGGGCCCGGCGTCCAACCGGAATCCGGCCACGGCGGTCAGAAGCCGGTCTCGGACTTCAGCGGACGCAGACTGCTCATGATCTTCTTGATGGTCGCGTCCGGGACCTCGTTCTTGGTCCCCTTCTCGGAGTAGAGCACCCATGTCGCGAAGTCGCCGTTGGTGTCGGTGTAGGAGACGGCCACCGACTTCCCGTCCGTGGTGCACTTGTCGGTCTTCTTGACCCCGGTGACGGTGGCGGAGGCGGTGTAGCCCTTGAGCCCGTGGTCGCTGGTGAACTTCTTGGACTGGCCGACCTTGAGCTTGCCGGTCTTGTCCTGGTCGAAGGCGGCGAAGGCCCAGTTGCCCGCCTCGATCCGGGCGGCGGACGCCTCGCTCTTGGCTCCCTGGGCGCCCTTGGAGCCCGCCCCGGCGGCGTCGCTCTTGTTCTCGTAGCCGTCCTCGTCCTTGACCGTGCAGTAGTCCTTCTTGTAGATCCCGGGGGCGGACATGACGACGAGCGGCTTGCCGTTGTCGTCCTCGAAGCCGATGCTCAGACCGGAGGACTCGACCCCCCAGTTCGCGGGCACGTCGAAGGCGTTGTGCCGCTTGGCGCTGACCACCGTCTTCCAGCCGGGTATGACGGGCTTGACGTCCTCCTCGTCCTCCCCGTCCCGCGGGTTGTCGTCCCCCCGGTCACTACCGGAAGGGGCCTCGGAGGAGGCGGGGGCGGAGGAGCCGCTGGGCTTCTTGCCGTTCGACTCGTCGTTCTCGCCGTCGTCCTTGCCCAGGACGAACACCGCGGCCACCGCGGCGGCCGCCACCACCGCCACCGCCGTGACGACCGCGATGGTGGCCGTGCGCTTCTTGTGCGGAGGCTGCGGTGCCCCGGGCGGCGCGGAGGGGCCACCCCATCCCTGCGGCGGCTGCTGCGGGTGCGGCTGCTGATGCGGTCCGGCGTACCCCGGCTGCTGCTGCGGCTGACCGGGATAGGCGGGCTGGCCCGGCTGCGGCTGCTGCTGGGGCTGCTGTTGCTGCGGCGGCTGCTGATAGGGATTCGGCTGTTGATAGCCCGGCTGCTGATACGGGTTGGGCTGGTGGTACCCCGGCTGCTGATAGGGGTTCTGCTCGTGCGGGTTCTGCTCGCCCCCGGGCGGCTGCTGTCCTGGCCACATGGCCAGCAACCCTAAGGGTGGGTGCTGACCGCGGCTACGGCTGCCCCTTTCCCCGCTTTGCTACCGGGTGGTAACTTCCGGGGCATGTCACAGACCATGCCGTCCATCGGCGAGATGCTCGCTGCCACCGTTCCCATGGTGCGCACCCTGAACCTGGAGATCGTCGAGGCGACGGCCGAGAGCGCCGTCCTGCGCCTGCCGGACCAGCCCGACTTCCACAACCACGTCGGTGGGCCGCACGCGGGCGCGATGTTCACCCTCGCCGAGTCCGCGAGCGGCGCGATCGTGATCGCCGCCTTCGGCGACCAGCTCGGCCGTGCCGTACCGCTGGCCGTGCGCTCCGAGATCGCCTTCAAGAAGCTGGCCATGGGCCCCGTCACCGCGACGGCCCGGCTCGGCCGCCCGGTCGCCGATGTGATCGCCGAGCTGGACGCGGGGGAGCGTCCGGAATTCCCGGTGAACGTCGAGATCACCCGTGAGGACGGGGCGGTGACCGGCGAGATGTCGATCACATGGACCCTGAGGCCGCAGTCCTGAAGCCGCCCCTTCCGCAGTACGCCGACGCGCCCCGGAGCACGACCTGGGGATGATGGCGACGGCTCGCCGATTGAGTAGGCTTCCCGGGCGTGCGCCGAAAGCGGTGCGCGCCCGGCAGGGATCGGCACACGGGGAGGAACCGGCGTTGCACATCGAGGAATGGCTCGAGAGCGTACCCGCGGTCAGCGTCTATCTTCTCGTGGGCCTCGTCATCGGCCTGGAGAGCCTGGGTATCCCGCTTCCAGGAGAGATCATCCTCGTCAGCGCGACGCTGCTGGCGGCCTCGCAGGACCACATCAACCCCTACATCCTGGGGTCGTGCGCCATCGCGGGCGCGGTGATCGGCGACTCCATCGGCTATCTGATCGGCCGGAAGGGCGGCGAACCACTCCTGGAGTGGCTGGGGCGCAAGTTCCCCCGGCACTTCAGCGCCGAGCATGTGGCCACCGCTGAGCGCTCCTTCCAGAAGTGGGGCATGTGGGCGGTTTTCTTCGGCCGTTTCATCGCCCTGCTGCGGATCTTCGCGGGCCCGCTCGCCGGTGTGCTGCGCATGCCGTACTGGAAGTTCTTCATCGCCAATGTGCTCGGCGGCATCATCTGGGCGGGCGGCACCACGGCGGTCATCTACTCGGTCGGCAAGGTCGCCGAGGACTGGCTCAAGCGCTTCTCCTGGCTCGGTCTGGTCATCGCCCTGCTCTTCGGCCTCGGCTCGATGCTCATCATGAAGCGGCGCTCGAAGAAGGCCAATGCGGCGGCGGCCGCCAAGGCCGGAACCGAGGCGGCCGAGCCGGAGCCCGTCCCGGCCGCCGACTGAGCGGTTCCGCTCAGCTGGGCAGGCCCTCCTGCCGCGCCCGCTCCTCCGCGGCCGCGCGGTGCTGGCGGGCCAGCTCGACATAGCCCGTGGCGTTGAACCGGATCGACTCGCGCTCCTCCTCGGTGAGCTCGCGCCTGACCTTCGCCGGGACCCCGGCCACCAGTGAGTTCGGCGGCACCTGCATCCCCTGCGGCACCAGCGCCTGGGCGGCCACCAGCGAGCCCGCCCCGATATGCGCACCGTTGAGGACGGTCGCGCCCATGCCGATCAGCACATCGTCCTCGACGGTGCAGCCGTGCAGCACCGCGTTGTGGCCCACCGACACCCGCTCGCCGACGCTGGCCGGGAATCCGGGGTCGGCGTGCACGGTGCAGTTGTCCTGAAGTCTAGTTTCCAAATGCTAGGATTCCCTGGAAGTCGCTGATCAGACCTGCCGCGCGGCGGTCGAGTGGACGCGCCGAAGGGTAGGTTTGGGATGGCCAGGTCTGTTACTCCAAAACTTAGTATCGCGACGAACGAGTATGTCGCTCAGCGAGAAGCCCAGGGGAAGAAGAGCCGGTCTCGGTCTGGCAATCCGACCGAGGATCGGCCGATGTACTACCTGCGGAGCCTGTTCCGGCGCTTCGTCGCGCGGGTCGATGACTGCCACGTAAGTTCACTGCGGAGTCACCACGTCGAAGATTTCTTCTATGGGCCCGGCGGCCTGCATGAGAACGCGGGGGATACGACCTTGGCGAACTACCGGATGAGCATCCGCAGTTTCCTGCGGTGGTGTGAGCGGCGGGAATGGACCCTCCGAACGATGGAACAGCTCACCGAGGGCCTTCGGGAGAAGTCCACTCAGAGCAACCGGAGCCGCTATCGGATGACGCGCGCCGAGCTTCGACTACTCCTCAACGCGGCGGCCTTCCCGCGGGACCGAGCCTTGATCGCCTTCGTAGCCAACACGGGTCTTCGCATCTCCGAGGCCGTGCGGATGCGCGTCCGAGACGTGTCCTTCCAGAAGGGGGAGCTGTACGTCTACCTCCCGAAGACGAAGGAAGAGGTGACTCTTCCGCTCTCTCTCGACCTGGAACAAGAGCTTCGGTCCTGGCTGACCACCTACACGGAAGCCGCGGGAACGCTGAAGCGGAACCACTACCTGTTTCCGGTCTGCCTTCGGCCCTTCTTCAAGGCCGGCCACGCCCAGGAGCCGAACCGGGATCGAGTCCTGAATCCCGAAGGGATGATCAGTCATCCGCATGTGATCATCAAGGATGTCGCCGAAGCCGCGGGGATTGAGCTTGACCCCGGGGATGCCTGGCACACCTTGCGCCGTTCCTTCGCCCGCATCCTCTACGAAGATGCCCGAGCGCACGGGCACGACAACGCGCTTCGGATCGTGCAGGCGGCGTTGAACCACAAGGAAGTGAGTACGACCGAGCGGTACCTAGGTCTTGACATCGAACGGCAGCGTTACGCCGACATGATCAAGGGCAAGCCGTTCCTTATGGCCGATCTCGACGGCGGTAAGCTCGTCGTGCTGGACGAGAGGAGGGGAAGCCGTGGCTAAAGAGGTCATCGAGCTAGTCAGGTGCGACGTGTGCGGCACTGACGATGACGTGGAGGGCTTCACGATCATCAGGGGCGGAAAGCCGAAGGACGTAGACCTTTGCGGCGAGCACAGGGGGCCGCTGGTCGAGCTGTACGGCCTCGGCGTCGAACAGGCGGCACCGCGGACCAAGAAGAGCGCGCGTACCGGTCACGCGGTCGTAGCGATCGAGGATTGGGCCCCTTCACTCGGCGCGCCCATGCAGTCGTCGCCCCCGGATGATGCTCCGGCAGCGGAGGAGACCCCCGTTCCGGAGGAAGCCGCTACCGCCGAGCTGGTCGAAGCGGCTCGCCCCCTGATCGGGACCACGCTTCTTTCAGAGAAGGTGGTCTTGGCCCTGGCTCCCTTTGTCCGCGCTGTCGAGAACGGCAAGCCGGTCACGGACGCCCGACGGCCCGTGCTGGACCTGAACCCGACGCGAATCAAGGCCCCGAAGGGTGAACAGGGCCAGCGCTTCCGTGAAGCCCTGGCCGCCTACCAGGGGTCGCACCGAGGCGCCGAGTAGTCCGGTGACGGAATGCAAGAAGCCCCCGACCGTTCAGGGTCGGGGGCTTCTTGCTACCAAAGGCCGTCCTGGCCAACGTTCTCTTCGTGCACTTCCCGATCAATCGGCATGATCACGCCCCGGAAGGTAGGGCCGATCTTGCACAGGATCGGTTCCTTCGAGTCGTAGACGCACATGTCGAGCGCGCGGCCGAGGCCGTCTTTCCCCTTCGGGGCCTTCACCTTGGAGAACCGCGCCAGAAGGGCGGGGTCGAAGGCGACCAGCTCGGGCACGGCCAGGGGCCGCCCGTCGAGGCGTGTAAACAGGCTGTCGAGCATCCCCCAGAGCCGTTCATCGGCCTGGGCCGAAGCGTCCTGAGCCGCCGTGGGGGTGTCGTTGTTGCCCGGCCGGAAAATCAGGCCGTCACCGGGCTTCACTTCGAGCCTGCCGAAGCCCTTCTTATCCTTCCTGCCGCCCGTGTCGAGGTCCGCCAGGGCGGTCCGGTCGACGTGCAGCGTCACGCCATCCGCGGGCCCTTCGTAGTCCTCAACCGGCGCCGCGTCCTGGCCAATTGCGTACCCGTCCGTACCCGTCACCGTGAGGCCGGCGGGGCCGAGTTGAATCCGCGCGGTCTTCACCATCGCTCGCGCCGGAAGGAAGCACAGGGCGTTGTATACGGCCCTGGCCATCTCTTCGCTAGGCAACGTCGCCGACGCTTGCACCGTCTCTCCTCTCCAGCTCCCCGAGTAGGTGAGCGAACGCGGCGAAGGCTTGCTGAGGAACAACCCCGTCACCGACGGCCTTCAACTGTTGGCCGCGGTCGAGGCCGTCGACCTTCGTGATCCAGCCGGGCACGATCCCCATCAGCCACTCAGCGAAGCGGGGGGCCAGGCGAAGGCCGCCGCGCGGCCCGTACTCGACCGGCACGGGCGCCGGTTGCCCCGTGAGGACTTCCCATCGGCGGACGGCGGGCGCGAAGTCGCCCCACCAGCCCGAGGGGCTGAAGTCCCCTCCGTAGTCGGCCCCAGGCTCGACGTTCAGTAGGAAGCACACTTCGTCTTCGAGGGTCGGGCCGTGGCCGCCCTCTTTCCGCTTGTCGGGGTGCTGCGGGGCGCCGTTGCGCGACAGATTCGCCGTGGGGGTCTTCAGTAGCTTCTCGGTCTTGTCCCGGGGCCACAGTCGGGCCATGGCGGTTACGAGATCGTCGCCACCAGCCCCAGGCCGAGCGGCCTTCGCGTAGTCCGGTCCTCGGCGGCCGTCAGCGGCCGTTGGGGTCGGCAGGAGCGGCAACGAGAAACCACCTATCGCGGTGGTGGGGGGCACCAGCGGCGGAAGCTCGGTAGCACGTCCAGACCGCGTCATACCCGCACGCGGCCAGGTCCCCGAGTACTCGGGAGAGTCCTCGGCTTCGGATGGCGGAGACGTTTTCCAGGAAGACGAGTCTCGGCTGAAGAATGCGAACGGCGTCCGATACGTTCGCCCAGATTCCCGAGCGCGACCCTTCGATACCAACCCGTTTCCCCGCATTGCTGATGTCCTGGCACGGAAAACCGGCCGTGATGATGTCTACGCCGTGTTCGGAGAGCGTCGACCAGTCAATTTCAGTAATGTCCCCGAGATTCGGCACTCCGGGGAACCGTCGCGCCAGAATCAGGGCCTTACTCGGATCGTTGTCCGCGACCCATGCAACCCGACCCCCCGTTAGTGCCTCTACAGCCATCCCGACCCCGCCGTAACCGGCGCACAGTTCCAAGATGCGGGGGACCGTCGAGGCCCCGCTACTCACAGTCGTTCTCGACCCCTTCGAAGAGATCCTTCAGAATTCGCTCTCTCTCCTCGGCCGGAAGGCTGTCCAGCTCGATCACTTCGCTATCCACGGTGCTTCCCCCTCTTAGGCCGTTCTTCGCGAAGTTCATTCAGGGTCAGGACCACGAACAGAGCCAGATTGAAGACTCCGAGGATGGCCAGGCCGAACAGCAGGGATACGGATTCATCGCTCACGATTCGGCCTTTCCGTAGCTGACGGCGTAGTCGTAGGCGACGAAGGCGTTTCGCATTCGATAGGCGGCCTGGTGAAGCTCCCTCTTCCCGCGGCCGGCCGCGACGTGAAGTTGCGCCACGGCCGTTTCGTGGTGGGGCAGGCCCTCGAAGGGCCGGATCATCTCGACAGCCTTGACCAGCGTCACGGGGCCACCATTCCAAATACTAGTTACCGACCGCATGAAAACCGGGCCGGGGTGGCTCCGGGCGGTCGATGGGGTGAGCGGAACGGCACCCCTCGGCGCCGCCCCTTCTGGTCCTCCAAAACCTAGCTTCGCTGCCCTGGCGGAATCAACGCTGCCCAGGTCAGCGGCCCTCGGTGAGGCCCTGGCCGAGCTAACAGGTCTACAGGCCCCGCAGGGGGTAAGGGGGTCGGGCTGAGTGAGCGGAGCGAGCGAAGACCGGGGGGATCGGGGGCCAGAGCTATAGAGCTACTGCGAACGACAGAGAGCAGTAGCAGAAGGGCGCCCCTCCCGAGGGCGCCCCTATAGAAGGAACTTCTTCAGCCCAGGCCGTAAGAGCCTGGGCATAGCAACAGGTCTATAGCTAATGAAGAAGCGGCCAACAGGCCGCCCCAATACAGGGGGCACCCCCGGAAGGGGGTGCTATCCCCATGCCATACAGCATGTGCAGTAGGCATAAGAAGCTCTATGCCCTGGGCACATCATGTGCCCTATGCGCTAACGCACCACGCAAGCACAAGAGCAAGAACACGCGCACGCGTGGACGCTATGACTATCAATGGCAGAAGGTAAGAGCCGAAGCCATCAGGCTTCAGCCCTACTGTTCTTTCTGCGGAACAGGCAATGACCTAACCGGGGACCACATCCTTCCATTGAAGGAAGGTGGGACGAACGTGATCGACAACGTTCGTGTTCTCTGTCGCTCATGCAATACACGACGAGAGAACGACTACCGAAAAGGGAAGCGGTACTAACCCCGCACAATCCCCGCGATGAGCCGAAAGGCTCGCCGTGAAGACGGCAGGGCATTCGATGCGACCGGCGCGCCCGGGGAGTCGACCGCTCTGCTTACGGCCAGGCCGAGACCACACCAGATCACGCACTGACGAGCATCCTGGTTCAGAGTCTCGGCCCTTCGAGGCCGGTAGGGGGAGGTCGAAACGATCTGGGGCCCCTTCCCCGCACCCGCCGCCTTCCCTCTCTGCGAGCGCGCGGGGGTTCGCCTGAGTTCGTGGGAATCCGGATGGCTCCGGTTAGCGGAGCGTGCAACCGCCTAGGCCGTTGACCAGCGCGGATGACTCCGCGCAATTGACAGAAGTGTTTCCCAGAAAGGGGAATTCAGACCCGAGAGAGGTTGCAGCCGTGCCCGGACCGCCCCCGACCCCTTCCAAGCTGGTCGAGCTGAAGGGGAACCCGTCGAAGAAGCGGCTGAACGGCACCGAGCCGGAGCCGACGAGGGGCGCCCCCAGGCCGCCCGCGGACCTCAAGGGCGAAGCCCTGGCCGAGTGGGGCCGGATCGTGCCCGAGCTTGACGGCCTGGGCCTTCTGGCGCGGGTCGACCGCGCGTATCTGGTGGCCTACTGCGAAGCCTGGGCTACGTTCAACGCGGCCCGGGAAGCCATGGCCGAGTACGGCCCGCTTGTGGCCGGCCGAGACGGCGGCCTTGTCAAAAACCCGGCGGCTCAAGTGATGCGCGACGCGGCCGACTTGATGCTGAAGTTCGGTAGCCGCTTCGGCCTGTCTCCCTCGGACCGTACGCGGCTCTCTGTGCCGTCTGCGGCCGAGGACGGCCCCGACGCTCAGGTTCTGTCTCTCCTGAGCTGACAGGGGCACTCAGGCGCCCTCCCAGGCGCCGGGGTTGAGCCCCCACGTCGACCCGCGAAGGGCGGTCGCGCTCCGTGGGGGCTCCCTTCTTGTCTTGCGCCAGGCAGCCTCTCAGTGAAGCGCTGGCGCCCGGTGGTGTGTAGCTCAGTGGTAGAGCGGCGGCTTCCAAACCCGCACGTCGAGGGTTCGATTCCTTCCACACCAGCGATGGGGTAGCTCCCCTGTTCCTGAAACTCGGGCTGATCACCTGACGGAGGGAACGCGCGCTTAGTTCAGCGGCCTAGAACTCCCCCTGTCCGGGGGCAACGCGGGTTCGAATCCCGTAGCGCGCCTAACACGTTTACACGCCTTCCCGGATCGAGGCTCCGCAATGGCTACCACTTCCGCGAACCGCGAATACCGGTTCTCTTTCGCCGAGGACATCCCGAGCGAAGGTTTCCCCTTCTCGCCGGACGTAGAGCGCACTCCCGAGCTTGATCAGATCGCCATGGACTACATGAGCGCGAAGCTTGCGCTCTATGCGGCCGTGAACCCCGGGCGAGTGATGAACACACGCTCTCTCGACTTCTACGGCACCACGGTGGTCAGCGAGACGACTTCGGAGAGCGCCCACCTTTTCCCGATCGCCCCCTAGCAGAGGAGTACCCGCCCGATGGCCGAGGCCCTGAAGAAGAAGCGCCGTAGGCGTAGGCCGGCGGGGTGGCTGTCGCGTCGCGAGTACGCGCTAAAGCTTCGGTGTGAAGGATGGGGTGTTCCGTACTCGAAGGTGAGTCGGACGCGGGTCTTCAATCGCGATGGCTGGGTCTGTCAGCTTTGCGGCGAGCCAATCGACAAGGTGATTCGGTTCCCGAAGCCGCTCAGTAAGTCGCTCGACCACATCGTTCCCCTGTCGCACGGCCCCGGCACTCCGGGGCACGTCGAAAGCAATTGTCAGGCGGCACACCTCGGTTGCAATTCTTCGAAGGGCAATCGGGTGTGAGTGATTCCGCCCCTTAACCGGTCTTTGGACTATGCAAAGACGATACGGGCAGGGGGTGACCAGTGAACGACGGTATCGTTCCTTCACCTTTCGGCCCGGTGGATGCGCGAGAAGGCTTCTTCTACTACGACGAGAAGAAGGCCGCGCACGCAATCAACTTCGTGGAGAAGCTGATTGTGCACACGAAGGGGCGCCATGCGGGCGCCCCGTTCCTTCTCGATCCTTGGCAGAAGGAAGAGATCGTCAAGCCGCTCTTCGGAACGGTCATGTATGACGACCAGTACAACGAGTATGTACGCCAGTACCGTATTGCGTGGCTCGAAATGGCGCGCAAGAATGGGAAGTCCGAACTTCTTTCGGCATTCGCGCTACTCGGTTTGGTCGGCGACTTCGAAGAGTCCGCCGAAGTGTACTCGGTTGCGGCTGACCGCGATCAGGCCGGTTTGGTCTACAACACTGCGAAGCGAATGGTTGAGCTGAATCCTATTCTCTCGAACCGGCTTGAGATCATCGATTCGAAGAAGCGGATCATCGACCGCAAGACGAATTCGTTCTATCAGGTCTTGCCCGGTGACGCCGCGGGCGCCCTCGGAACGAACCCTTCGATGGTTCTGTTTGATGAGGTTCTGACCCAGCGGGATCGGCATCTCTGGGATGCCATGCGGCAGGGTTTCGGTACCCGTCGACAGCCGATCATGATCGCGGCGACAACGGCTGCATACCGAACCGCGGCCTTCGCGCTTGAGGAACACGAACACTCCCTTCGTGTTCGTGAAGACCAGAACCTAGACCCGGCGCGATTCGTGTTCGCGCGGAACGTGCCGGATGACTGGGATTGGAAGGACGAAGGCCGGCCGCCCTCGGAGGAGCATCCGAGGGGGACGGGTTGGTACCTGGCGAATCCGGCCCTCGGTTCCTTCCTGAACATCAACAACCTTCGCGCCGAAGCCATGGAAGCGGCCGAGAAGCCAACAGCTCAAAACAGCTTCAGGGTCTTCCGCTTGAATCAGTGGGTTAGCCAGGCTAACCGGTGGCTCGACATGCACCTGTGGGACGAGAACGGATCACTGAAGGTCGACCGCGAACGGCTGAAGGGCCGTCCCTGCTATGCGGGTATCGACCTGGCCGCAACGGGCGACTTCAACGCGTGGGTTCTCCTGTTCCCCGGTAGCCCGAGTGACCCGGACGCGGACGGCTGGACGGTTGTCCCGCACTTCTGGGTTCCCAGGCCGGCGGTCGCGAAGCGAAGCGCTATGAAGTCGAGCTTCGAAGTCTGGGAGCGCGAAGGCTATTTGACGGTGACCGAGGGTCCGACTACGGACTTCAAGGCCATCTTCCGGCACATCGCGCGGGACGCAGAAACGTTCCGCCTTCGGTGCTTTGGCTATGACCCGTGGAATGCCACTCAGCTTGTGAACGAGCTTGAGGAACAGGGCCTTACGGCCGTGAAGGTTCCGCAGAGTGCGGCTCGACTCAATGACCCGAGCAAGGCCATTGAGAGCGCGCTAGCGGCTCGGGAGCTGCACCACGGCGGGCATCCGGTGCTTCGTTGGATGGCGGATAACGTCGAACTCGACGTTACCGGGGATGGCCTCGTCAAGCCTTCTAAGGCGAAGTCCGGCGAGAAGATCGACGGTATCGCCGCTTTGGCTAACGCCTTCTTCCTTACCGCCCTTCCAGCGGACGAAGAGGTTCATGTGACCTTCGTGAACTTCAACGAAGAGTACTCAGATTCCGACTTGGAAGCCCTCCTTACTCCTGCCTCACGGCAGAGGGATTACTTCCTTGACGACGACGATTAGGAGATTCATGGATCGGCCCAAGCTGGGCCGCTCGCTCCGGTCGGTCGCCAATTCGTTTGTCCCGAACGTCTTTCAGGTGGGCAGCCTCGGCTTCGCCGCTGTGGCTGCCTACGACGTTGCGCGCCCTCTCGGGCATTTCGCGGTGGCCGTGTGCCTCGGGCTTCTCGGGTACGCGACGGACGGGGGTAAGCGGCAGTGAGCCTGTTTACACGCATTGGCGAACTTCGCTCGGCGGTGTCTGGCGCGGCCTCGGATTGGGCGCGCGACATTGAGTCGGTCGGCATGGTTCGCACCTCTTCGGGGCGCAAGGTGTCGCGTCGCAACTCGATTCAGATGATTGCGGTTTACGCCTGCCAGTCCCTCATTGGGGATGCGGTCGCGTCCCTTCCGGTCGACCACTACACGAAGATCAACGGACAGAAGGAAACCTTCGATCCCGTTCGGTCGCCGCGCTGGATTCGACAGCCGAACCCCTTTCAGACGAGCTACGAGTTTTGGTTCCGCGTCATCATCAGTCTTCTGACTGATGGCAACGCGTTCATCTACACGCTGCGGAACGACAGGGGCGAAGTTGCCGCTCTGTACTGCCTTCACCCGCAGTACGTGAGCATTCTCGACGGCCCCCTAGGGGACAACCGCTTTGAGGTGAGCGACGACCAGGGCGCCGTTCAGGGCGTCCTAGACCGGTCTCAGCTTCTCCACATTCCGGCCTTCACGGTTCCGGGCGCAAGCCGGGGTCTGTCCCCGATTGACGTTGCCCGAGAGGCTATCGGCCTGGGGCTGGTTGCCGAGGAGTTCGGTTCCCGGTTCTTCGAACAGGGCACCACGATGGCCGGCGTCATCGAGCACCCGGGTAGCCCGCGGCCTGATGAAGCGCGACTTCTCCGAGACATGTTCCGGAAGACGCACGCGGGCGTGAAGAACAGTCACAGCGTCGGTGTGCTTACCGGTGGGGCTTCCTTCAAGCCGATCACGCTTAGCCCGGAGCAGGCTCAATTCCTCGAAACGCGAAGGTTCCAGAAGACGGAGATCGCTCTTCTCTATCGCGTTCCCGCTTACCTGGTCGACTCTTCCGTTAGCTCGACCTGGGGAACCGGTATCGAGGAACAGAACAAGTTCTTCGTAGACCAGACGCTGATGCCCTGGATCGTTCGCATTGAGCAAGCGGTAAGCACCTTCCTCCTTCCCGGCCTTCAGTACATCCGCTTCAACGTGGACGCTCGACTTCGAGCGAAGACGAAGGACCGATACGAGGCGTATCAAGTCGCCCTGAACAACGGCTTCTTGAACGCGGATGAGATTCGCGCAATGGAAGACCTTCCGCCGCTCCCGAAGAAGCTCGGGCAGAAGTTCTACCGGCCCTTGAACCTTGGCGTAGTCGGGGACGACGGCAAGGAAGAGAAGAAGGCCGAGGCCGGCCAGACTCCACCAGCCCTTCCGGTGCCCCCCGTTGTCCCTGATCCAAACGCGGACCCGAACGCAAACCAGGACCCGAACGCTACGGATCAGAAGGACCAACAGAATGCAGATGGAGCGTAGGGCAGTCCCTACCGAATTCGAGGTTCGATCCGAGGGCGGGACGTTCAACTTCTACGGCTATGCGCTGAAGTGGGACGCCCGTTCCTCGAACCTCGGCGGCTTTCGTGAACGTGTCGCCCAGGGGGCGACGGCAGAGAGCATCGGCCGCGATGACATTCGCGCTCTTTTCAATCACGACCCGAACCTGATCCTCGGCAGGAACCGAAGCGGCACGCTTCGCCTTTCCGAGGACAGCACGGGGCTTCATTACGAAGTCGACATGCCCGACACGACTTACGCCCGCGACCTGGCCACGGCCATGGAACGGGGGGATGTTTCACAGTCGAGCTTCGGCTTCAAGACTTCTGGCCCCGAGGGCGATTCCTGGGCCGAGGACGACGACGGTTTCCCGCTTCGGACTCTTCAGAAGGTCAACCTCTTTGACGTTTCGCCGGTCACCTACCCGGCATATGCCGACTCCACTTCGGGAGTCGGTTCCCGCGCACTTCAGCTCTTCGCGGAGAAGCGCGGTCTTTCTGTAGCGCGGCTGGATTCGCCGGAAGCGATCCGGGCCGCAATTCGAGGGGACAGCGACGCTCCGGCGCTGGCAGAAGCGCGGACTCGCCCCTTTGATCTGCACATCAGGGATCACGAAGCCGTGACCCTGAGCCTTCGTGCGGCGCGGCTCTAGGTCGCTCCCCTTTTTTTGCCCTGATACTAGTATTTGGAGCACTCATGGATTTCGCTGCCACGGCGAAGGCCGCGCTGGAGAAGCGGGCCAATCTGGTTACTGACCTTCGTTCTGTCGAGGCTGACGGTTCCCTGTCCGACGCCGAGAAGCGCGAGCGTGTCGAGCGGATCGACGCTGACCTTCGCGCCCTGGAGGTCGAGGCCCGAGAGGCCGTTGAGCGCGGTGAGCGAGAGGCCGAGGTCCGGTCCCTGGCCGCACGGGCCGGCGGCCTGGTGGTGCCCGGCGGCGCCCCCGAGGCCCGCCAGGGCGAGCGCGACGAGGCCGCCGAGCTTCGCGCGGTTGCCCGCGGTGAGCTGCCCGGCGTCGACTTCGACCTTCGCACCGCGACCAGCGGCACCGCCGCGAACGCGGGCAACACCTTCTCGACTTCGTTCGTCGCCCAGGTCATCGAGGCCATGCGGGTGCGATCCGAGTTCTTCTCGAAGGCCCGCACCCTGACCACCGGTTCGGGCGAGACGCTTGAGTACCCGGTGAAGAACGGGCGTCCGTCGGCCGCCCAGGTCGCGGAGAACTCGGCGTACAGCAAGAGCGACGGTTCTTGGAGCAAGACGAACATTGGCGCGTACAAGTACGGCGTCATTGTCGAGGCCACTCAGGAAATCGTCGATGACTCGCAGCTTGACATCCTCGGCATTCTCGCCGAGGACGCGGGCGAGGCTGTCGCGGACAAGGTCATGGCTGATCTTCTGGTCGGGAACGGTTCCGGCAAGCCGTTCGGCTGGATCACTCGCGCTACCGGCGCGGTGAACGCCGCGAACATGGCTGGCGTTACGACCGACAACCTGATCGACCTTCAGCACTCGATCCTCAAGCCGTACCGCCGGAACGCGGTCTTCATGACCAGCGACACGGCCATTCAGGGGCTCCGAAAGCTGAAGGACACCACGGGCAACTACATCTGGCAGCCGGCCCTTACCGCGGGTGCCCCGGACACCATCCTTGGCACCCCGATCATGACTGACCCGAACGTCGTCACGTCCGGCGCGGGCGCGAAGGTGCTGGTGTACGGCGACCCGTCGAAGTACCTGATTCGCCAGGTGAAGAGTCTCCGGGTTGTCCGCTCGGATGAGTACGGCTTTGACCGTGACGTGGTCGCCTTCAAGGTGACCTGGCGGGGGGCGGGCGATCTGTTCGACCTGGCTTCTGTGAAGGCTCTGACCGTTACCGCGTAAGCAGAAACGTTTCTCCGGCCTGGCCCTTCGGGGCCGGGCCGGACCTTTGCGGAGGCATTGATGAAAATCCGGATTCTTGAGAGCGGGTCGGGGCTTCTCGACGGCAAGCCGTTCCCCTCGGTTGGGGAAGAGGTCGAGCTTCCTGCGGGACTGGCCGTGTCTCTGATCAACGACCAGCGCGCGGAAGCCACGGCCGAGACGGCCGCAGAGACGCGCGAGACGGCCGCTTCTGCGACCCCCGAGAAGCGCGGTCCCGGCAGGCAGCGGAAGGCCGCGTAAGGGGGCATCGTGCGGTTTCTGAGCGGTAGGGGCGTCAAGCTGACGCACACCTTCCTAGACGACGAGTCGCCCCTGACTGTCCCTGCCGTGTCGGTGACCGTGCGGGATGCCCTCGGGCAGACCGTTTACACGGGTGACGCGACCAGCTCGGGGGACGAGTGGGCGGCCACGCTCCCGGCCCAACCCGAGGGCGTTTACACGGTCGATTGGACGGCGGCCGGCCTGGCCGTCGACAAGGGCGGCTTCGAGGTGGTCGGCGCCTTCCTGTTCTCGCTTCCCGAGGCTCGACAGTCGGACATGGACCTAGCGGACACGGTGCGCTTCCCCACGGCCGAGCTGAAGCACTACCGGGCCGTGGTCGAGGACGAATTCGAGGCCATCACTGACCGCTCGTTCGTACCGCGTACGACGCGAATCGAGGTCGAGGCGGATGGGTCGGCGACCCTCTTCCTCGGGTACTTCGATGTGACGGCCGTCAAGGCCGTTGAAGGCCCATCTGGGCCGCTCGATCTGGCCGGTTGGGCCGTCGACTCCTCGGGCTTCTTGAGGGCGCCCTTCGAGCTTCGGGACGGCGACCGGTACACGGTCACCTTCGGGTACGGCTTCGGCCAGGCCCCCGAGGACGTGAAGCGCGCGGGCTTGCTGCGGCTTCGGTCGTTCCTCACGGCCGAGCGGTCCGGCATCCCGGATCGCGCTACGAGCTTCGTGGCCGCCGAGGGCGGAAATTTCACGCTGGCGACAGCGGGCCGGAACGGGTGGGAAACAGGTCTTCCCGAAGTAGACGCGGTTCTGAAGCGGTACAAGTACGGGATTTTCTATGACGTGTTCGGGGTGGCCAGGTGAGTACACACGCCTTCGAGGCGAAGGCCGCCCTTCGGGACATGATCAGGGGCCTTCCGGCCCTGGCCGGCTATCAAGTCACCTGGGGCTATCCGGCCCGAAACCCTGAACGCCGTTGGGTGTTCGTCGGTGAAGTGCAGTGGCCGGATTCGCAGTGGGTGACGAACCGAAGCCGGGAAGAGGTCTTTGAGGTCAGCGTCATTGTGAATTGTCAGCTCTCGGCCGGTACGGCCGAAGAGGTCGAGCGGGAGCTTCAGCGCATGGCCGCGGGGATTGAGGACGGCATGAAGGCCAGTCCCAATCTCGGCATTCAGTCCGTGGTCACTACGGACTTCGTTCCTAAGAAGCTCTCTAGCTTCCCCTCGGATCAGGTCTATGAAGGGCAGTTCGAAGCCGTTGTTCGCGTGAAGGCGAGGCTGTAGTGAAGACCACCGTTGCGTACAACGGGCCTTATTCGGCGGTAGAGGTCCCTTCTTTGGGTCTCACCGCTACGAAGGGCAACCCGATCGAGGTTGCCGAAGAGGTTGCCCAGGCTCTCATTCGCCAGGGTTGGCAGGAGATCAAGGCGAAGAAGGAGACGGCTAAGTAAATGGCCACCATTCACGATTCCTACTTTGGTGTGGCGGATGAGTCCACCTACGGCACGGCAGTTGCCCCCAGCAAGTTCTTCGAGTTCACCGATGAGGGCATTGAGGGTAAGTACGAGCGGATTGACTCCGAGGCGATCCGCGCCGGTACCCGGGTTCTGAGGGCGGATCGCTTCGCGCCGAACGCGAAGGGTGCCGAGGGTGACGTGAAGATGGAAGTCCTTTCGGGCGGCTTCGACTTCTGGCTTAAGCACATGCTTGGCTCCGTCTCGGCCGGCGCCCCTTCCGGCGGTTTCACCACCTACACGGCGACCCTCGGTGACCTGAACGGTAAGTCGTTCACGGCTCAGGTTGGCCGGGTCGACAACACCGGCACGAAGACCCCGTTCACTTACGAGGGTGGCAAGGTCAAGGAGTGGGAGCTTACGAACGCCGTTGACGAGCTTCTGAAGCTCTCGGTGACGTGCGACTTCGCTAAGGAGACCATCGGGGTCGGCTCCGGGGTATACGCCCTGGCTACGCCCTCTTATGTTGCCAACACCAAGTTGTTCAGCTTCGGCGGCGGCACGGTCACCGTTGCCGGTTCAGCCTTCGAGATCAACGACTTCTCGCTGAAGGCTTCCAACGGCCTCAAGGATGACCGGTACTTCATCCGGTCGGGCGGCAAGAAGTCCGAGCCGCTGGAGTCGGACCTTCGTAAGTTCGAGTGGAGTGTCAAGGGCGAGTTCAACGGCACCACGCACATTCAGCGTGTCGCTTCGGCCCTGGCGAGTGGTGCAGTCGCTCAGATAACGGTTCTTTGGGATGGGCCGGACGGTTCGCAGTTCAAGGTAGACCTACCCTTTGCCCGGTTCGATGAGGGGCCCGTGAACGTGGGCGGCCTCGAAGTGGTCGGCCAGGATCTTTCCGGTATCGCCCTCACGGACGGCGCGGCTTCGCCGGTCACGATCACCTACAAGGCGATCTCGTAAGGCAGCCCCTTTTTTTGTCCTGAAGCTAGTATTTGGAATGGTGCTGGGTTATGCCCACGGAAGGCATTTACGCGAATGTCGAGGGACTAGCCCAGTTCACCCGGGCCCTTTCGCGTGCCGGTGTCGACGGCACGAAGCAGGAAGTGAAACAGGCGAACTTCGATGTCGCCGACAAGCTGACCCGCGCCGCCAAGGAAAAGGCCGCTGGCCTCACGCGCCAACAGCGCGCCGCGGCCGAATCTCTCCGGGCCACTAAAACGCAGAACTATGCATCGGTCCGGATGGGTTCGGCCCGAAAGCCGTACGCCCTGGGTGCCGAGTTCGGCGCCAAGAAGAAGACGCGTAGTGGCCAGATCGCCCGGGGCTTCCGCCCTTGGCGGGGAAACCAATTCGACGGCTGGAACGGCGGCCCCGGTTACTTCCTTCACCCCTCGATTCGCGAAAAGGGCCCTGCCCTGATCCGCGAATACATGAATCACATTGACCGCCTAATGTCGGAGGCTTTTCCCGAATGAGCGAGACCCCGCAGACCATTTCCCTTCGCATCGATCCGGACGTTCTGACGATCGGCGATCTCGAAGACTTCGAGGACGTTGTGGGTGCCGCCATCTATGACGTGCTCTCCCCCCGGCCCGTTATCGGCCCGGACGGAAAGAAGGTCCTTGACGAGAAGGGCCGTCCCGAGCTTGAGACGAAGATCCCGACGAAGGCCCTTAAGGCCCTCATCTGGATAACGCAGCGCGCCGATACTCCGGGCTTCTCTCTTGAGGACGCGCGGAATGTGCGTGTCTCCGCGCTTGAGCTGGTCGGCGCCGAGGACGGCCCGGGAAACGACAACGCGCAGAACGCCTGAAAGAACGGGCGGCGTTCTGCCGGTTCTACCGAATGACTCCCGTCGAAGTGCGCGGCCTTTCGGCCGCCGAGTATCGCGCCTTCTGCGCGTACATGAACGAATACCACGCTAGTCGGGAGTCCTTCTAATGGCCGATCAGAGAACGCTTCGGGTTGTCATTGTTGGCAACGCTGATTCGGCCGAGAACGCGATTCAGGGGCTCGCCGAGACTTCCGAGGACGCGGGCGGCCAGGTCGACGCGATGGGCGGGAAGTTCGGCAAGTTCAAGGGCATGCTGGGCGGCCTCGGGGCTACGGTCCTGGCCGCCCTTCCCCTTGCCGGTCTTATGGCCTTCCAGAAGGGCCTAGACGAGATTGGGAACCGCGCTAAGACCGCGGCTTCCATGGGGCTCACTGGAGCAGATGCGGCCAAGGCCGGCACGCTTGCGGGCGACCTTTACGTATCGGGCTTTGGCGAATCGACCGCCGAGACTGGCCAGATCGTCAAGCGGGTTCACGACGATCTGAACATGTCGGTTAACTCGGTCGACTTCAAGCCGATCGCCGATAAGGTCGCGACCGTTTCGAAGGTCATGGATCAGGACGTTGGCGGCACTACCCGGGCCGTCGCGAACCTGATGCGAAACGGCCTGGCCCGGAATGCGAACGAAGCTCTCGACATTGTTGCCGCGGGCTTCACTCACGGTGTCGACAAGAGTGAAGACTTCTTGGACACCCTTAATGAGTACGGAACGCAATTTCGGAAGATGGGCCTCGATGGCGCCACCGCTACCGGCATCCTTTCTCAGGGATTGAAGGGCGGCGCGCGAGACGCTGACCTGGTCGCCGACGCGATCAAGGAATTCGGTATTCGCGCGATCGACGGTAGTACGACTACCGCCGACGGGTTCAAGGCCATTGGCCTGAATGCCGGAGACATGGCGAAGCGTATCGGCAAGGGCGGCAAGTCCGCTTCCGGTGCGCTTCAGGAAACCATGGACAAGCTTCGGGCCATGAAGGACCCGGTTAAGCAGAGTCAAGCGGCCGTTGCCCTTTTTGGAACTCAGAGCGAAGACCTCGGTAAGGCCCTTTATTCGATTGATCCGAAGAGCGCCGTTGGCTCCCTCGGGAAGGTCAAGGGTGCGGCTCAGCAGATGTCGGACACCATGCACAACAATGCTGGTGCGAAGGTCGACATGTTCAAGCGGAAGCTTGAATATGGCTTCACCACTGCTGCCGCTGGTGCGATCACGGGCCTTCAGGGTCTGAGCAGAAACGTTTCTCCCATCTTTGACAAGGTGGGGAAGGCCGCGGCCCCTTTCATGCGGGGCCTGGGTCAGATCGGCTCGAAGATCAAGACCAGCTTCGAGACTGGCGCGGCCCGCACGGCGCTCGACCAGCTCGGGCAGAAGCTTTCGGGTATCTGGCAGGTTGTGGGGCCGGCCCTCGGCGGCCTGGTCTCGTTCTTCCGTACGCAGCTAATGCCCGTCTTTCAGGAACTCTGGACAAAAGCCCAGCCTGTTCTAGTTCAGCTCTGGTCGACTTTCAAGACGTACCTTGATCTGATCAAGCTTGGAATTCAGGGTTTCGTGGCCGCTGTCGTGTGGCTTTGGCAGACTTTCGGTGCCACCATCCTCGGTTACGTGAAAGCGGCCTGGTCTGCCGTCTGGCAGGTCATAAGCGGCGTCCTTTCTGTTATCCAGGGCATCTATAACGTCTTCATCGGAATTTTCACCGGAAATTGGTCGCGCGCCTGGCAAGGCGTAAAGCAGATCTTTTCAGGAATCTGGAATGTCATAGTCGGCGTTTTCCGGGCCGTCTGGAACACCATAACCAGCATCCTGCGCATTGGCGTCGATGCTGTAAAGGGAATCTGGAATCTCGCTTGGAAGGCCGTGAGTTCTTTTTTTCGCGGAATTTGGAGCGGAATAACCGGATTCTTTTCTGGCGCCATAGGGCGACTGAAGGGCTATGCCTCTTCCGGTGTAAGCGCCGTGAAGAACTTCTTCGTGAACGGCTTCCAGTCGCTCTATACGAGTGTGCGCGGAAAGCTGTCGAGCGTCGTCGGGGCCGTGCAGGAAATCCCCGGCAAGGTGAAGGGTGTTCTATCCGGACTCCCGGGGGCTTTGGTCACGATCGGAAAGAACGTAATTCAGGGCCTCGTTCGAGGCATCCGGAATTCCCTCGGGGCGGTCATGAGCGCCGCTCGTTCCATCGTTGATCACATCCCCGGCCCCATTAGGTCCGCGCTCGGAATCCACTCGCCTTCAAGGGTTATGGCCGAGATCGGAAAGTGGATTACTGCCGGTCTTGTGAAGGGCATGCTGGGCGGCACGAAGTCCGTCCAGAAGACCGCGACCAAGCTTCACCAACTCGTCACGAAGGCATTCAAGGCCGGGAAGATCAGCCGAGGCCGGAACAAGAGTATTCATGCTTGGCTTCACCGGGAAGACACGAAGCTGTACCGGCTTGCGAAGAATCGCGAGAAGGTTGCGGACCGGCTGAAGAGCGCCCAAAAGAAGCTGGAAGACCTGAAGAAGGCAAAGGCCGATATGGCGTCTTCGGTCTCTTCGAAGGCCAAGGATTTTGGGTCTTTCATGGGGGCTCTCGACACGTCGCAGTACGGAGACAACTCGGCGAACTCGATCCTCGCCCGGCTGAAGGGGAAGCTCCGGGGGATCATCAATTTCCGGAAGAACCTTCAGACTCTCGCTAAGCGTGGCCTCGGTAAGGGCATCATCAACCAGATTGCCCAGGCTGGCCCCGACGAGGGCGGCCAGATGGCCCAGGCTCTTCTTAACGCTGGTGGTAGTCAGATCAAGGATCTGAACTCGACCTATTCCCAGATCGGGAAGCAGTCCGACCAGCTCGGAAAGTTCGTTTCGGGCAACTACTACGACGCTGGCATTCATGCCGTGAGCGGACTGGTGAAGGGCCTTCAGGCCCAGGAAAAGAGCCTGACGAAGGCTATCGAGCGCATGGCGAAGTCCATGGTGAAGACCCTGAAGAAGAAGCTCGGCATCAGGTCCCCTTCGCGGGTATTCCGGGCTCAGGGCAACTTCACGGGCCAGGGCTTCGCCCTCGGCGTTGAAGACCAGGCGGACGCCGTGCAGGACGCGGTGAATTCGCTTGCAGGCACGCGCCCCACGGGGCGCCTGGCTAACAGGTCTATAGCCCATGCACGGGCCGACAAGTCGGCTTCGGTGGCTCCGGTGGTTCACGTCACCGTTCAGGGCAACGTCACGGCCGAGAAGGCCCTAGCGAAGTCCATCGCTTCAACCATTCGAGACGAGATCGTTCGCAACGGAAAGCGCAACGGGGGAAGGACGGGACTTTAAGCATGGCTTCTATCCCGAAGGTCACTGTCGAAGTCGCCTTTGACGGTGGCCCCTTCTCCGCCGCGTATACGTGGACGGACATCAGCGACTACGTGAAGGGGTTCCAGGTCCGGCGGGGCCGGAACAACGAGTTGGACCGGATCGAGGCCGGAACCCTTTCGGTGACGCTTGACAACTCGGATGGCCGCTTTACTCCCGGGAAGCGGAAAGCCGGAGGAAACATCCTCATCGGCGCCCAGGGCCAATATGCCTGGGACCTCGCCGGCCGCGCGAACAACACGGTGATGTCCTCCATCAACGTGGGCCAGGTCGACGATGACCAGAAGCCGCGGGTGATGTCCCGAACCGTTTACACGTCCGGGGCGCCCGTCTCGGCGTACTTCGCCGTGAAGTGGCTCGACGCCTCGGGGAACACCCTTCGCTTCGTGGCGGGTACGCGGTTCGTCGCCGACTCCTCTCCGGCCGTTTACACGCACGAAGAGACTCCGCCGGCCGGGGTCGCCACGGCGGTTGTGTACCTCTACGCGGACACGTACCCCGAGGGCACCGCGGGTCTTACCGCGTACGGCGAGAAGGCCGAGTGGTACAAGACGCAGCCCTACTACCCGAACGTGGTCCCCAGGCGGCGCGTGCGGGTGCGGACCGCGAACCTCTCCCCGAAGGACCTTTCGACGGGCGGGGACATCAGCCACACATCGGCTCAGTTCTCCACGGCACACAGCCCAGGGGCTACCAGCGCCTGGACGAGAGTCCATAAGTCGGGGGTGGGTGGTGTGCTCTTCAACTGTGGCTCCAACGGAGCCGCTGACTATGCATCCTCGATCCGCTGCGGCTACGTGGACAACGGCAAGCCCGTGGGCCTGGCGCGGGTTGCCCCCGGCCAGACATACAGCGCCCGCGTCCAGGTCCGGCAAGGGGACGCTTCACCTCAGCTCAGCGTGAAGCAACTCGTCCGCTGGTACGACGCGAACGGGGCCTACCTGTCCAGCACGGCCGACAGTCCAACTGTCGCGCTGACCTCGGGCCAGTGGCTGCCCGTCACCCTGTCGACCGTGACGGCCCCGGCTGGGGCCGCCTGGGCCGGCCTCTCCATCGGTACGAGCGGCGGAGATGGAGGGGGCCACGGGTACTTCTTCATGGACGAGATTCAGTTCGAGCAAGGGCCGACGCTGGCGGAGTGGGCTCCTGGCGGTTCCATCTTTCACGGCTACATTGAGAAGTGGCCGGTGACTTCCGAGGGCCTTACCGCCACGGTCGAGGTTTCCGCCGTTGACGGCTTCTCCGTCTTGTCGAACACCGATCTCCGCGGCGCCCTGCAAGCGGAGATCCTGACTACGGGGCCCCTCGGGTATTGGCCGCTAGGTGATCCGGCCGGTTCAGCACGGCTTGAGAATCTGGCCAATGACCAGCAACCGGCACGGTTGGTCGCCTCGAAGTACGGTGCGGGGACTCCCCTTCTTGGTGCGGACTCGATCGTGAAGAAGGATGCGAATACCTGTTACAGCTTGGCCAACGTGGCGAGCAATCAGGGCACGGTCGTTGATATTTGCGACGGTGGGCAGAGGCGGTATCCGCTCGGAACTGACTTCTCGGTGGCCTTCTGGTGCCTGCCCGTCCGCCCCTCATCGGGCCTCTATACGACGCTCTTTTCCGGATGGTCCGATACGGCGGCTGACTTCCTCTGGATTCGGCTCGACTCCTACGGGAACCTTCAGGTAAGCACGACGTATGCCGAGGGCACTCAGACAACTTTCTCTGTGTGGCCTGCTCTCAGTACGTCGACCCCGTCCTTCGTGGTTGTCACCATCGAACAGGGCGTCACGCGGGCGTACCTGAACGGGGTCTATCGACTGCTGGACCTAGGGCCCACGCCGACGAATAAGGACATCAGAGATCTTCGGTGGGCTTCGTTCGCTGGCCGGCAAGCTGGTTCGGTCTATGGGGAGTACGCCAACGGGCGGATAGCTCATCTGGCTATCTGGGATAGGTGCCTTACGTCTGCCGAGTTGGATGAGATTTGGCGCCTGGGCGATAACAGCGGGGCTGATTTCCCCGAGGATGAGCAAACGCGCCTGGCTCGCATTGCCACCATGGCGAACTTCTGGGGCGAGACGGCGTATGACACCGGTATGAGCACGCTCCAGGGGCCGGATTGGTCTGCGGGTGCGAGCGCGCTTGATGAGCTTCAGCAGACGGCCGAGGATGCTTCGGGATACCTCTTCATGGATGGTGATGGAAGGCTTACCTACCACAACCGCGATCGGCGCCAGGGCGCCGCAGTCCGGTATGAGCTGAGCGATAGTTTGGGCTTGCCTTACGAGCCTGGGCTTCAGTTCGAGATGGACGAAGACCGCATCATCAATGAAGTCTCGTACAAGCGGGCCAACGGCACCGAAGGTGCCGTTAAGGACCAAGGTTCCATCGACGCGTTCGGCCGGAAGTCGAAGAGCATTGAACTTCGGCTGAGTTCGGACAGTGCGGTTCAGGATGCGGCGTATACCCTGCTGAACCACTACTCGGAACCTGTTGTTCGCTGCGATTCGGTGACACTGAACGCTACGGCCACCCCGGGCCTGTTCATGGTCGCGCTAGGGGTCGAGATCGGCGACCGGATCACCCTTTCCGATCTGCCCTCCCAAGCCCCGGAATCCAGCCTCGATTACTACGTCGAAGCCATCGAAACCGATGTGTCGGTCGACGGCGGCACGCTGCAATGGGTAACCACCCTTGCGCTCTCGCCTGCCGAAAATTCCGACGTGTGGGTTCTCGAAGATCCCACGCTAGGGCGGCTCGACCGGACAACGGTCCTGGCCTACTAGCCCGTTTACACGCTCTGAGGGGGCGGCCGACCGGCCGCCCCCTCAGCATGCCTACCCCCTTGGAGTCCTGGCCGTATGGCTACCATTCCGGCTACTCAACCTTTCCTCGCGGGGGAGAAGGTCACGGCCTCGAAGCTGACGGCCGCGACGAAGACCCCGATTGACTTCCTGATGAATCCGCCCCGGTGTTCCGTCGCTTACAAGTCGAGTGACATTGCCTCGGACATGATTGCGACCAGTACCGCAACGCTGATCCCCTTCGGTACTGAAGGTTGGGATACGGATTCCATGCACTCGACCGCGGTCAACCCGAGTCGAGTTGTCTTCAACACCCCGGGCCTGTATGAGATCAGCATCTTTGCGCGGTTCAAGGTGAACGCGACCGGCTATCGACAGATGAACTTGCGCCTGAACAGTGCTGGTGATCCCGGTCTTGGGAGCACGCTCACGACTTTCGCCCAGGCCGCCGGCCCTACGACTTCAACGTCTATCAGCAGGACTTTCGATCTCCTGATCACTAACGCTGGCGATTACGTCGAGCTATTCGTGACTCAGTCGAGCGGCGCAAGCCTTGGACTCGATTCCGGCGAACGCGTCACCGGGATTATGGCCCGTTGGGTTGGCACGAACAACACCGCGTGATGCACGACTTGAAAGAACACCCCGATGACACTTATCGGCTTTGCCGGTTGGGCGTTCGGTGCATTGGCCACCGTCGGCGCCCTGGCCGCCGCGTACGTTCGCGTCCGATCCTCCGTCGATAACCAGACGGCGGAGATTTGGAAGGGCGAAGCGGAAGCGCAGAAGGCCCGAGCCGATCGGCTCGAAGCGCAACTAGATGAGCTATGCGGCCGTGTTGCTCGACTCGAAGCCGAGAACCGGCACCTTTCCGAGCTGGTCACCGGCCAGGCGGCCATAGCTGAGCTTCGGTCCCTTGTCGTGGCTCAGCACCAGGAACTTACTTCTCTATTCCGTTCGGAGGCACCCTGATGGATTTCGTACAGGCTAAGTGGTACGGCCCCGGCCGTACCGTCCCTATCCGCGTGATCGTCATTCACGACATGGAGGCGCCCGAGGGGCCGCTTACCGCGGAGAACATTGCGCATTGGTTCGCGACTATGAGCGCGACCTCGAAGGCTTCCGCGCACGTCTGCGTGGACAGCAACTCGGCAGTTCGCTGTGTCGCCGATGGTGACCGGGCCTGGCACGCGCCGGGCGCGAACAGTGATGGCCTGGGCATCGAGCTTGCCGGGTACGCGCGGCAGTCTCGGGGGGAATGGCTCGACCAGTATTCGAAGGGCGTGCTCGATCAGGCGGCGCGCGTCGTGGCCGGCTGGTGCCAGAAGCACGACATCCCGGCCCGGAAGCTGTCCGTCGCCGAGCTGGTCGCGGGCAAGCGCGGCATCGTCGGTCACCGTGACGTGTCGGCGGCCTACGGCCAGACGGACCACTCGGACCCCGGGCCCGGCTTCCCCTGGGACTACTTCCTTTCGCGCGTGAGCGCGTACATGGACCCGAAGAAGCCCGCTCCTCCGGCCCCCTCGAAGCCGAAGCCGCGGTACGCCCCGCCGGCCTTCCCGACCGGGCTGAAGCCGAACAGCTCGACCCCCTCGGCGAAGTCGCTTCAGCGTGCGCTGAAGGCCGCGGGCTTCATGAACAAGAGCGTCCCTGAGTCGGACAACTACGGCCCGAAGACTCAGGAAGGCGTGGGTCTCTTCCTGCGGAAGTACCCGCGGTACGCGTCCCAGGGGTCGACCTGGGACGTAGCGATTGGCCCGAAGGGTTGGGCCTACCTCTTCACCCTGGCCTACGGCAAGTAAGGAATACCGTGAAGTTTCTCCAGACCCATCCGGCACGCGTCTACGCGCTTGCGGTTGCTGTCCTCGGCCTGGTGGCCGCCCTCGGCGTGCACGTCCCCGAGGGGCAGGTTCTCGGTGTGGTCGCGGCCGTCCTGGCCCTGATCTCTGGTGAGGCGGTTCAGCGCGTCGAGGACGCGAAGACCCGTGACGCTCTCCTCACCCCGTCGCCTGGGCATGTCGACCTGGCGGACGAAGGCTGATGCCCGGACCCCCGGCGCCCTCTCGGGCGACCGGGGGCTTTCGTCGTTCGTAAGCCACTCACCGCGACCGGACGAAGAAGCCCCCGACCCTCACAGGGTCGGGGGCTCTTCGCGTTGCTGCACGCGGGGTTGGCCGGTCGTTGCGTTTACACGCTCCCGCGCGCGTGAAGCTCCTAGGCTCCGAGGGCCGGATACCGGCCTGCCTTCACATCGTCCACGAAGGCTTGCCACTGCTCCGGCTGGAGCAGTAGCGCCGGGCCTTCGGGATCTTTCGAGTCGCGGCAGCCCACCCCGTTGGCTCGGAACCGCGCCTCTACGCAGCCACCATTTTCGGCGCTATAGCTGCTTTTAAACCATTCGGACCTGTTTGCGTGCATTTACGTTCTTTCCCTCATTGGCCAAGTTGCCTAGCGATTTCCCTTATCAGGGACTGTGATTCGATCGGGCCCAGCGCTGCGGCGCGGAGATGGTTGAAAACATCTCCGTAGTATTCAGTATCACGCGGGGTCTCCAAGTAGCTCTGAGAAGTATGGTTTTCGAGGGCCACCACTTCCATTTCAGATGGCTCCGGAAAGCGGTAGATCATGAAGGGGAACGGTCCACCCCGGTAGGCACCTGCCGAAAAGGGTAGTACCTGCAACGTTACGTTCGGAAGCTCGGAGATCTCCGTCAGGTGTCGCAACTGGTCCTGGAGGACGGCCGGCCCGCCGTACTCCTGCCGCAAGGCGGCCTCCCCGAGGATCAGCCACGCCTCAAGCGGTGACTCGCCGCGGGTGATGGCCTTCTGTCGCTCCATCCGGACCTGAACGCGCGCCTGCCGCTCTTCGTCAAGGGGGCCGGGCTCCCCGCGCCCCACGACGGCCTCGGCGTAGGGCTGCGTCTGGAGCAAGCCGTGCACCACTCCAGGCTCGAAGCCTCTGCAGTGTGACACGTCTTCTTCGAGGCCGACTTGATCGAGGAAGTCGTCCGGAAGCCGGTCTTCGAGGTCGCGCCACCACCGGCGCTTGCGGCTCTCGCGCGCCAGGGCAAGCCATCCTTCCTGATCGCTCTTGCTCTTGACGCCGTACAGCTGAAGCAAGAGCTTCAGATCGACTTGCCGGATGCCCGACTCCGCCTTCTCGATCCGGCTGATCTTCGAAGGATCACAGCTCAGCTCGTTCGCGGCATCCTCCTGCTGAAGCTCGCGCGCCTCGCGCAGCCTGCGCAGATTCGCGGCCAGGACGCGCCGCCGCACGGTGGGTCGCTGCACTACAGCCATGCGTTGCCCTCCCTCTCGATCCGTTGTGATCGCATGCGACTGAATATGCCAATCACCCGTCTTGATGAACAAGTAAGTTGTACCGCTTGCAACTTGGGCTGCGTGTGCTCCATGCTACCGACGAAGCCAGCGCACCAGCTTGCTGGCGGTATCTGATGTTTGGTCAAACTAACGTCTGCCGCCGCTAGTTCGTCGCGCCCCAACGCGGGTTTGGGAGGTAGGCGCGTGTCCAGAGTGGAGCGGTACAAGACGCTCATGAACAACGAGAAGGCGCCCGGTCTAGCGCGTCGTGCCGTATGCAACGCGCTATCCGCGTGGGAGTACGAAGGCGACGTGATCGAGACGGCGGCACTCCTCACCTCTGAGCTGGTGACCAATGCGATACGGCATGCCCCCGCTTCAACCTGCGTGATCGTTCGATTCGCCGTCCTCGGCGGGATGTTCGCCATCGAGGTCTACGACGAGAGCCCCAAGACCCCCGCCCGGAAGACCGTTGGTGCCGACTCGGAGAGCGGGCGCGGCCTGGCCCTGATCGAGGCCCTTACGGCCGAGAGCGGCGGTCGGTGCGGCACGAAGCCCGCGGGTTGTGGCAAGTGGGTCTTCGCCACGCTGGCGGTGCCGCGCCTCCCTGAGCATGTGATCGCGAGAGAGCTAGTGGGTACACGCGGCGTTTGCCTGGGGTCGGCATGAGCAGGCGGGCGGCACTCGCCAAGGCCGCGAAGCCTGAGCTTCGTTCGCACCGGCTGAGTAGGCGCCGGTGACTCCGCCGGCCACCACCGCCGAGCGCACCCGCGAGCGGAAGCGCAAGCCGCGGTCGAGCCGTACGACGCGCGCCCCGACGAAACCTGCCATACCCGAGCTGGTGACGTACTGCGGAACCTGCACGGACCACAAGCGCATTTGGTGCCCGGACTGCTGCGGATTCGCGGGGTGCGACACCTGCGCATTCACGTACAAGGTTCCATGCCCTCAGTGCTCGGGCGGAACTCTGGAGCCGATCAAATGGTGAAGCGATTCCTCGGCCGCATTTTCTGGCTGTGTTTCGTCTTGCTGGTAGCCGCCTCTTGCGGCTTGATCATTTCCCTGGGCATCGCGGGAAGAATGTAGAGAAAGGGGAGGTTGGAGTGAGCAGGCCGCTTCACTTCGGAAAGCCGAAGATCAGCGCCAAATGTGACGTGAAGTGCGACAAGCACGACCGGAACAAGAACAAGCAGTTCACGGAGAAGACCGAGCTTGCCGCCCGCATGCGGGCCAAGATCGAGGGGGCCGCCTACGTGAAGGCCGGGACGGTCGGAACGGCGGATCGTACGGTTCACGAACTCGTCACGGTCGAGGAGTCGTTGAGGCCGAAGTGCGGGGCCGGCGAACCGAATGAGCCTGTCTATGAGTGGGCGCGTAACGTGAATTGCTCGGACTGCTTGGATGGCGAACGCGAACCGGTCGCCTAGGCCGGAGCGGGCAAGAGGAACTTAATGACGTCAACGTCCGCCGACAGGGCAGCCTTTGACAGGTTCAAGGGTGACCTTGAGCGACTGTGCAACCAGTACGGATTCAAGCTCAGCTCCAGCACTGCCCTCCCCTTGATCGTATTCCGCAGGGACGGGCGAGAGATCGTTGGAAAGCTGCCGTATCTGAATTACGAATTTCCGTAGTCATCTGTAGGGAAGATCCATGAGCGGACAGAAGGCAACGACCACATCGGTATACGTCATTCCGACTGGCCGCCGTTATCACAAGGACCATGACTGCGTGGTACTTGGTCGGTGCAACTCGCCCAAGGCTCACGTCGTCTCTCTCGCAAGGGCCAAGCGGGCAGGTAAAGAGCCGTGCCGGTTCTGCTCTGGTCCTTCCTGAGTACCACCTAGGCCCCCGGCGATCGAGTCCGCCGGGCGCGCTCCTCACGGAGGGCCCAACCATCCCCGCCGGCCCCAGTCTTCCCCGCTGTCGTCTGGGAGACGAAGAGGGGAGCGCGAAGGCCGCCCGAGGCCACGGGAGCAGTCTTGGGCGGCCTCAAATTCCCCCCGCTTCTGAACTCTCGTATTTCGGGAACGGGTTCCAACAACCAGAGAAGTTAGGCGAAATGGCCAAGAACGAACTTCCGTGCAACGCTGACGGCGAGGACGCTGGTGGACAGCCGCAATGCACGACGCATGACGCGACATTGATTCGCGCGTCCGGCGCACCGGAAGGCACGTACAAGTGCGGTTCGGAGTATGTCGTGAAGGACGACAAGCCTAAGTAGCAGCGCGGCCATTCGCAATCAGACTCCGCCCCGCCGAACTCCACTGAGCCTCGGCGGCGGCGGGTAAGACCCCCGCCCGGCTGTCTTCATGGACAGCGACAGTCGGGCGGGTCAGCAGATGCACGCAACCGAAGGAGAACACGGAATGAGTGCAACCCTTCCCGCGCCCGAGAGGGTAGCGGAGCGAGCGAGAGAGATCATGTCGGCCTTCGAGGCTGACCCTGAGTTCGGGGCGTTCTGTGCCGCCGCGCTCAAGTACGACGAAGCGTGGACTTGCTTCACGGGCTTTCCCGTCATCGCCAATTGGGACTTGGACGCTGACAAGCGCCCGCTTCTCACGGAGGGACTTCGGGCCCTTTCCCTCAAGGCGGCCGTGTACGAGCTGGGCGGCCAGGACGAGGACATGACGGAAATCCCCGTCGCCGTTCCCGTGGACGAGATGATGCACGCGATGATCGCGCAGCCTCAGCTTCTCGACCGGATCGCAAAGCGGGTCGGCGTGTCGGTCATTCACCAGACCGACAAGGAGCACCACGACTACGCGCCCGGCGACTTCACGCACAAGGCGTACGTGGCCGCGTGGGGCGAGCCCAACCCGCGGTACTGGGTCAGCCACACCGAGGCGCAACGCCGGCTGGAGATCCTTGACGCCAAGTACGAGGCGGCGGGGTTCCGGCGTTCCGGCAAGGCGCACTCCATCGACTTCGCCGCGGCGTAGTCGTCAGCTCAGCGCACGGCGCAGCACGTCTAGCGGGTCAAGGTCCGGGAACTGTCGCCGGATTTCCGCTGTCGCTTGCGTAATGAGCTGGTCGAGTAGGACCGGTGCGGCGCCGTAAAGCACGTCGTGCAAGTACTGCACCAGCGCGGAAGGGTCGGGCGGCAAATGCACTTCGGCGGTCAACGGCACGTTTTCGCTCTTGTAGCGGGCCGCGGGCAGCCCGACCTTTTCCGGGTGGACGCAAACCGGGGTGCCGTCACTCAGGTATCGGTGTCCGTCTGCCTGATTGAACGGGCATTCTTTCGTCGGTCGCTCGAAAACGTCGAACTCCCCAACGGGGAAACGACGGGAGGGGCAAACACCGCAAGCAAGGTGCAGAACGTCACCGTTGACGAAGGGTTCAGCCATAGAGCGAGCCTAGCCCAGTCGGGCCAGGCGCGGACGCCCAAACCGATCGGCGAACCCTGGAGGTTCAGACGGTCGGGGCGGGTGCATGGCCCTCTTAGGCGTCCATCGGGAGTCAGCCTTAGAGGATGAGGGGGCAGGGCCCTGAACAGGCCCGCATTGCCCCCGAAGGCCCTGCTCGCCGACTTCTTCCCCGAGGCCGGCGGGCGGGGACCTCTCGACGCCCCACCGGGGCCCTCAAGCTGGTGCACGGCTTCCACCTTGGCCGGTCGGTCGAGTCGTGCACCATATAGGCCCCTGCTGTCTGTTAACCCCCGTGGCGGATGGCAGGGGCCGCCTCATGGCAACGAGAAAGGGGGCCGGTATCCCGGCCCCCTTCGGCATTCCCCTATCCGTTGATCAGTTCTCGGCAGTGGTCGCAAGCGCAATGCGCATCGTGCAGGACGGTGCAGAACTCACTAGCGGGCGTGTCCCCCGCGTCGAGGACGGTTCCGCACATCCGGCAGAAGGTCACGCTCTCCTCGTAGAAGTGCACCCAACGATGGATTCCCTTGCGGAGATTGACGGCCATTGTTCTTCCCTTCATCACCCCCGTTTCCGGGGGCTTCTCTCGCTGACAAGGAAGACAGTAGCAGCGTTTAAACGAGATTCCAAATACTAGCTTCGCGCCAGCAAGAAGGGGCCGGTCACCCGGCCCCTGATCACTAGTTGGCGTTCTCGGTGATGAGCTGAGCCAACTTCTCGTAAGGGTCGAGTCCTTCACGCTCGGCCCGAGCGACGAAGCGCCCCCACTCTCCGGCCTCGATGTGAAGGGGCACCGCCACGCTGACAGGCGGGATCGGCTTACCCTTCTTCTGGCAATTCTCCTCATGGGCAGCCACGGCCGCGCGTCCGGCGTCGGTGATGACGTGGCCCCACCAATCGCCTTGAGTGGCGAAGCCGTACCACGCCTCATCCATGGCTTCGAGGGTGCGTTCATGCGTATCAGGTAGCCGTCCGTGCGGGTGCACGCTGGCCGCCTTCAAGGCCTGGTACTGGTAGGCCGTCATGGTCTTCTCGGTCATTCGCTCAAGCCCTTCGCGTTCTCCCACTCGGCGACCTGCCACGCATCCGCGCGAACAACGCTCACCGTCCAGCCAGCCTTGTGGTACGCGGCTCGCACGGCTCGGCCGGCCGTGGCCGCCACGTCCCACAGGGAGGGTACGCGCACGGTCATGGTCCACTCGGTGACGCCGTCCCACATCTGGGCCGTGGCCCCGTAGTCGACCAGTTCGCCGGTTACGGCGTCGAGTTCGTCGGCGCACTCGGCCAGGTTGCGCCCCTGGTGCCTCACCCTGATCACGGCCTGATAGTCATGCATCGTTTAAACCAACTCTCTCGCTGACACGGTGAAGGGGGCCGGTTGCCCGGCCCCCGTGGAGGCTACAGAATCCCGAATCTGCGCGCTACGGCCTCATTGTTGCGCTGCCCTCGGCCCCCGACGTTGCGGCTTATCCATTCCGTCGGAGCCTGGGGGTTCTTCGGATAGCAAAGCCAACCGTGAGTTCTCCGCTCGACCCTGAAGCCTTCTGCCTCGATTGCCTTTGCGAGACCTTCCGGAGTCCGCTTGACCTTTGCCATGCCGCACCCTTCCCTTACCTTCCCTCACTGACGAGAGCGAGGTTACTAGTATTTGGAATCCCTGTCTAGCGGCCTGGGTGGTTGCTGCGGTTGTCTTTCGTCTTTGCGTTTCTCCATGCTCCGGGTGCCCCGAGTCGGGTGGAGTCTGTGAACCCCCCTACGAAGAAAGCAATAGGTCCCCCAGTCATGGTGGTTGCTCACTTCGTAGGGGGATCTCCGGTACGCCCGTCACGGTACGTCGCCATCAGAACCGGCATTACAGGGATTATCTGTGCCGCAGGGCCGGGATGTGTGATCAGAGCCAGGGGCCGCATGCCCGACCGTTCTGCACGGTCACCGGTCCGGGCCTGCCTTCACCCGGTCTGTCTGTCACTCGGTATGCCGTCACGCCCCCTCCGGGGCTTCTCTACCTCCCGGTGGCTGAATCCGGGGTCGGCTTTTGTGAGGCAGAGCCGTTCTCTTACTGCCGACTGGTCTGGACTCCCCAGGGCGTCAACCCGGGGCCGCAGGGCGGTTTCCTGGGACCGCTCTCCCTTGGCATGTCGTCTCCCCTGGGTGCCATCCCTCGGGGCCGTCGTGCGCGGCCACGCCCCGATCGCTCGGGCCGTGCGGCGCTGACGTTACTAGTATTGAAACTAGACGAGCAAGCTATACGGTGGTGATCAGGGCCACACGTTTACACGTCTTCCCAAAGCTAGCTTCGGGGGCTTCGAGCGTCGAGGGTCGAGGAAGCCGCGAGAGGGCCGTTCGCGGGGCCGGTGGGGGAGTGGGCCAGGGGGCGTGTGCGGGCCGCCCTGGGGGTGAGTTGGAGCGTTCGCGGGCATGAAGAAGGCCCCCGCCGAGGGCGGGGGCCGGGGTCGAGCTGGGTGCGCTGTTACGCGGTCTTGGCCTTCGCGTACGCCTCACGGATGTTGGCGGGCACACGGCCGCGGTCGTTCACGTCGTATCCGTTCTCCTTCGCCCAGGCACGGACGGCGGCGGTGTCCTCGTTCGACTTGCTCGAACCGATGCGTCGAACCGTCGCGCGGCCCCCAGAGGTCTTCCGGGCAGACCCAACGAACGGCGCCAAAGCTTCGCGCATCTTCTCCGCGTGAGTGTCGTTCAGGTCGATTTCGTAGGACTTCCCGTCGAGGGCGAAGAGCACGGTCTGACTCGCCTCGGAGCCGTCGAGGTCATCCGTAAGGAGCGTGATTACCTTCTGAGCCATGGTCTGTTCGTCCTCTTCCTTGTTCGCGCTGAATAGCGCAGTGATGTTGTCGTGTTTATCAGCGTGGCACTTACAGCCGCAACCGTCTCCGCTGACGCTGAGCCGAGGGCACTTCCCGTGATGCCCAGTGAGGCACCATCCGAATTTGGTCACGCGTTCACCAGCTCATCGCTGTGCGCCTTCGTGAACGCCTTGATGACGGCTTCCGGAATCCTGCCGGTGTCCTTCACGTCATAGCCGTGTCGTCGCGCCCAAGTTCGAATGAGAGGCCCGGCGTCCGTCGAGACGTGGGCGGCTGCCGGTACGGCCTCGAAGATGCGGGGCTGTTCGGCCTTGACCGGGGGAAGCTCCCAGTCCGGCCAAGGGCCATCCGACAGGGGCTCTTCGTCGTCCTGGTCCCAGTCGACCAGCTCGACCAGCTCGGTGCGGGCGGGTTCCCGGCGCTTCACCAGATGCGTGAAGAGATGGACGGCCAAGGGGACGGCCAGGGAGGGAACTCCCCGGATCACGGGGGCCGGAACGGTGTCCGGAAGGCTGTTGGACCACAGAGAGTACGAGAAGAAGGCGCCGGCCAGAAGCCACGGGTAGGCCGTGGCCTTCCATCCGTAGTCACGGAGCCGGTAGGCCACCCATACGGCCACCGTGACGAAGCCTTCCACTATCAAGGGGTAGACCACCGAAAGGTCATGGTTCCCGGTGCTCTCCAAGTAGACGCGCCGGAGCGCTTCATAGGAGAGGGTGAAGGCGCCCGCCGCGATACCGGCCACCACGCTAGCGGCGGCCCTGTCAGTTCTCTGCATGGATTCCCCTTCCGGCCCGAAGGCCGTTTCTCGCTGACAATGGGAATCTAGCATTAGGCGTCGCAGAATTTCAAGTTATAGCTTCGAGTGAAGCAAAGGAGGCCCCTGCTTCCGCAGGGGCCTCAACTCTCATCAGTCTTCGGGAACGGACTCGGCTTCTTTCGTCGCGTCGTACCCGTACCTTTTCAGGACCACTTCAGCACCGCGAATGAAGCGCTCTCGGGGCGTCATGCCATCTTTCGGCGGCTGTTCCGTTGCCATACTTCGAAATCCTCCTGTGCGGGACTGAGTTGTTCGAGCTTACAGGCGGCCCCTGGAAGGGGCCGCCTAAGAGGGGTCAGGCAAGTTCCATGACCGTTCCCATGGGGCAGATCGGCATTCCGACTTCGAGCCACTTCGCGGTAGTGCGGACAACGTACCCGCCGCATCCACAATCCGGCTTGCAAGAGACCTTGATCATGCGGGTTCCCTGCTTCTTGGGTCCGGAGGAAACCGGGGGCTCTTCCGGAGTCTCCTCGGGGTCTTCCGGCTTCGGCTCTCGCTTCGGCTGAAGCGGCTTACCCATGGGGTAAAGGGTGGCGTGCGCATACGGCCCGAGGGCCTTCGCCAACTCCCGAAGCTTCTCGCTCAGTTCCGGGGTAGCAACCGTGGCGGTCATCTTCCCCGTGAGGCCGAGGGCCTTAGCGGCCGTGGCGAAGGCGCCCTTGTGGCCGCTCTGGCAGTCGTCGGCCGCGTGCACCAGCTCATGAATCAGCACGTCGAGAACGCGGGCCGTGTCGTTCAGCTCGGGCGAGATGAAGATGTGGTTCACGTCGTCCTCGGACACGCGACGCGCCCAGCACTGGCCGAGGATCGTCGCGGACTCGCGCTTAGCGCCGTACCCGAAGCCGACCGAGACGTGAACCCGCTGGGGAAGCGGGAACTCGATCTTCGCGAATTCCGGCCGCAGCGCGTCAATCGCCATGTGAAGCCACTCTTCCCGGGTCATGTGACGCTCGGGGGTCGCCTTCGGGTTGACGGGGGCGACCTCTTCCGTCTCGGGCTTCGGGGTGCCGTACGAGAGGCACACCGAGCAAGTCACTTCGGCCTCGGTCGGCCGGTACTTCGTGCCCCGATTGGTCATCGAACCCGTACGGCAGAGAGGGAAGTGAAATTCCGGGCCGCCATCGTCGAAGGCCGTCTGTCGCTTGTGGACCTTGCCGCCCAGAACAGAGATGACGTTCATTGTGTTCCCCTTCGCTCGGGCGCCGGCCGTTCCGGCGTCCGTCTCGCTGACAGGTGGAACGTTACTAGCATTTGGAATCTCGCGCAAGGTTTAAACGGGCTACGTTCAATGCTAGCTTTGGGGTAACGAAAACGGCCCCCGCCGAAGCGGGGGCCGCTGCATCGACCTTCACCGTGTCAGCGAGAGAAGGGGGGATGCGGTTTTGAGACTAGCCGAAGGCGCATGGCGAAGGCCATTTTGCCGATTCAGCCTTCGAGGGCCTGGGCGACGTTGTCGAGGGCCCGAGCGTCCGGCCGAAGGTGCCAGGTGCCGCACCTGACCACGCGGGCCCCGTGGCGGCCCCGTAGGGCGTTCACGTCTCGGGCGTACGTGATGTGTCGCGACTCGGGGTCGAGGCCGGCCGACCGGCACCACATGCGGAACTGGGCGAGGCTTCCCGCCAGGACCACGATCGGCTCACTCACCGACGGCCCCACGGACACGGGCTAGGTAGCGCTCGACCTTCGCCAGGGCCGGGAAGTCTTCGGGGTCCAGCCGCTCTAGCTCGGACTCGACGGCGTCCGCCTCCTGGCCGTCGAGGTACAGACAGAAGGGGTGTCCCAGTCGCGCGCGGCGGTAAGCCTTCACTCGGCACCCCCGAGGACGTACCGCGCCGAATGGTCCTCGGTCGCCGCAACGCGAGTGACAGTGGTCTTCGCATACCGGGCGGCGCTGTACTGGCCCTTCATGCCGGAGAGGCAGCGTTGCACCTGGCGGTGAACGGCCTCTTCGGTGTCGCCCTCGATCACCCGAGGAAACTTCGGGTAATAGGCGTGCGGGTTGTCGATGATCACCTGAATCATGCGAGGAACCTCCGGGTCTCGACCCTGCCCTTCTCGGCGAGAGTGGCGGTCATGGAAGCCCCGCGGCTTCCGTTGCGGATGAAGGCCAGGCAGATATCCGGCGCTAGGTCGACCAGCTCGGCGTTGCGGATGGCACCCGCGCTCTTCCCCCACCGGTCCCAGTCGGCCGGACGGCGGATGATGTGCATCCCCGTGGCTCTGGCGTACTCGTCGGCGAGCGCATCGGCCCCGGTGGGGCACGCTCCGTGAATCAGTACGGCTTCGTGGTGCGGAGCCTTCGCCTCGTAGAGGGCCCGGAAGATCTCCAGCTCAATCGTCCGGGCGTCCGTCCAGTCCCGGGAACCGGTGACGAGTATCTTCAACAGCCGCTCCCGGCGTACACGGGAACGACGGTGGTCGTGTGGCCGTGAGGCTGCGGAGAGGCAGGCCGGACCGGTCGGGGGCCGGGGGCCGGCCGCGGGGCCGGGGCAGGCTTCGAGAAGGACGGCGGACGCGGGGCGGGCCTCGGCGCAGTGAAGCCCATGGGGGCCGCACACGCGCGGTCCGTGTCACAGGACACGATGCCGATAGCGGCAAGGAGAGCCAGAGCGAGAGCGACAGCGACCCGCTTCAAGCGATGCATGGTGCGCATTCTTCGATTTCCTTCCGGGGGTTCAGGCGGTGGCGCCAACGGTCCGACGCTGGGGGCCGGAATGGGCTTTCATTTCCTGCTGACGCTTAACAACGCTGTTGTTCAGAACGCGAACGATCTTGTCGATAGCGCGAGAAAGCCGCATGGTCTCGGCGGAAGAAAGGGCCTCTCCGCGCTCATACCGCTTCGCGATTACCTGAGCGTCGAGAACGGGCAGGGTGCTGTAAGCGCGGTCGAGATCCCAAAGGGCGACGACGACACCGCCCGCAGAGACGGATACACCGTCTTCCTTCGTCGGGGCGGTTTCCCAAAGCTCAGGCTGGAAGAAAGCCCTCTCGAAGAGCTGTCGAACTTCGGAGGACGTGTAAACGTACTCGGCCGAGTGATAGATGTACGTGTATCGCTCGCGTCCCGCGTAGCTGATCGCGATCTTCCGGAAGTTGTTCCGAAGCTGTCCATCGGGGTAGGCGGCCCCCTCGTACACTCCTTGCTTCTCGACGACGTGAAGAAGGATCTCCTGCCGAATGTCCTCGGCGTCAATCCCGGGGTACTCGTCGGCGACCCGGCGGGCAACACCCTCGGCGATCTTCGTGTACTTCGTCCAGTCAATCATCGTGCTTCTCCTAAGCGGCCTTCAGGCCGTACGTCTTGCCTTCGACCACGAAAGAGCCGTTCGGGCGGATGAATACGGGGACGGGGGTAACGCGGTTCTTGTCGACGTAGAGAATCCCGAAGCCCTGTTGCCAGTTCGCGTGACCGGCCTTCAGGTAGTGGGCGCTCTTCATGTCCATGAGGTTTCCGACTTCGAAGCCGAATCGCTCGCGCGTCACCTTCGAATTGACGGCCGTGTGTTCGTGCTGGATTCCGAGCTTGTGAGTGTGGCCGCAGACCACGGAGTAACCCCACTTGCGAGCAAGGGCCATAGCGGTTCCGCCGGGAATCCGGGACGACGCGCCTTCGTCGCCATGGGCGAGAAGCCATCCGGGGGCAATCTCGTACGGCTCTTCGTGGTAGGTCACGCCGTACTTCTCGAAGTCGAGAAGGGACGGCACTTCGAGGGCCTTCAGGCCCATAAGGCCAGGGGCGCGCGTCCGCACGTAGTTGAGAGGCCGGTCCATGTGATTGGAACGGCTTACGTGAATGGGGCCTTCGTGCACCGCACGAAGGCCGGCAAGAACCCGCTTGCCCGCGTCACAGTGCGCCTGAAGATCCCCCTTGTACTCACCGGCCATTCCGCGAGTCCATCGGCTGATCTGGGGGAAGTCGACTTCATCCCCCACGCTGGCTATCTCGTCCGGGCGGTAGTCCCCGATGAAGCCGAGGACGTTCCGGACGGCCCGCCGATCGTGAAACGGGATCTGCATGTCGGACAGGACAACGATGCGCTTCAAAGGGTGACGCCCTTCTCTCGAAGGGCTTCTTCGAGTCTCTTCAGTCGGATATCGAGCATGGCCGCATACACGGCTAGGTCTTGAGCTTCTTCACGGGCGTACACGACCAGCTCGACCAGCGGCATGGTTTCGAACTTCTGCCGCCCGTCGCCTTCGTCGTACTGTTCGGCCCCGATTCCGAGGATTCGCCCGCGGCATTGCCGAATGAAGTGGCCGAATTCGTCGGCGAGTTCGTGACTGGTCATCGCTTGATCTCCAGTAGGTCTAGAAGGGCCTCGGGCCCGTGAGCTAGGACATAAGAATTCACGTCATGCCCGGCCGGCATGGGGCAGATTCGAACGTTCTTGACAAGCTCGGCGATTTTCTCGGCGAACTCCAGCCCCTGCCCCTTATCGTCGCCATCGGCAAGCATGAAGACCGCCTTATAGCCCTTGAAGCATCGAGCGAAGTACGGCTTGAATGCGCTCACGCCAGCCATGCCGACGGCAGGAAGCCCAAGTTCGACCGCCCGCCCGTGTGCGGCTCGAATACCCGCTTCGTGTGCCGCAATCGCGTCAAACTCGCCTTCACAGATGGCGATATAATCGCTCGGCATGAGAAGGGCATTTGCGTTATAGATCCGGGGAGGGTCACCGGGGACAGACCGATACTTCGGCCCTTCCCCGTCGCCGAGGCGCCGGAATCGTATGGTCATGACCCCGGCCCTGGTGAGGTAGGGAATCGCAATCATCCCCCTTGCCGTCTCATGCCCCGGCAAGGGGTTTTCGACGTAGCCCAGCCTGAAGGATGCTGCGCTGTCCGCGGACAGGCCGCGCTTCTTCAAATACTCCACGGCGGCGGTACTCCGGGTTAGATCCCCCTCGTACCTGGCCGTAGCTTCCTCCAAGAAGCTTTTCAGCGCAGGATCGGGTACAAGAGAAATCGCGACATCCTTCCTGGTCGGCGATTACATCGAACGAGTCGCCCGAGATATCGCATGCGAAGCACCGGAACTTGTTCTCTTCGGTGCAGACAGAAGCCGAGGCATTTCGGTCTTCGTGAAAGGGGCACTTCATTTTCCGGAAACGCGCCCCTTCTGGAACGTCAGTCGCTCCGTAGTGCTCCAGCACTTCCGCGATCGGCGGCTTCTCCATCCGCCCTCCCTTACGCTCCAAATACTAGTTTCGCGCGGGTGGCGGAATCAAAGGACGGGATAGACCCGAATCCGTGCGCCAGGCTCTTCGTCGTGTGACGCATAGACCTTGTGCGCGTAGAGCTTCACCACCTGGGCGTCATCCTCGAAGGCCCCGCCGGCCTTCAGGCCATCCAGGGTCGAGCGGCAAAGCTTGTCCAGGTCCGGGTACTTCGCCGGATATACGGGAGCGTCCGGCTTGAGCTGGTCGGCGAACTTGCCAGTGCGATAATGGCTCTTGGGTCGTTTCAGTCGGAACACGGCCCGCACGGCGACGTACGTCCAGGGGTCGAAGGTGTGGTTCAGGGCCTCGGCCGATATGGCAGCACGCCACGGCTTGACCTTTTTCGAAGACTCCACCATTCGACCCCCGCCAACGTGCCTCTTACTGCCCTGCGGGGCAGGGGTGCCGATCACGTCTATCTCGATCATCCGGCGAGCCTCATGCGTTCCATGTCGGCGTCGAGATAGAGGATCATGGCGCCGGACGCGTCCGCCTTTCCGGTTCGGTTTTTCACGACCGACACGCCCATCTGGCGCGAAGCGTCGTCACCGATGCGGTGAAGGGTGAGAATCATTTCCGGCACGCGGCCTATCTGCCCCTTGATCTGGGACAGGGGTACCGGCGAATTCCCGTCGTTGCTGTCGCCTTTTACGTGGTGCAGAGCCACCACGCACGCGCCCGTCATGCGGGCTAGCTCATGAAGGTATTCACAGACCTTCTCCAGGGCGACATAAGAGTTACTGTCGCCCTCGGCGTCCGGGACGACATTGGACAGGTTGTCCACGATGATTAGTTCCGGCCACATGCCGTAGGTGACCGCGAAAGCCTTCAGCTCGGCTTCGAGGTCATCAATCGTTAGGCTCGCGGTGAAGTCCCAACGAAGGTGATCGAAGCCGTCCAACTGGGCTTCTACGGCCGTGGTCTTGCCGTGTTCTAGCGCGTTCTCGATGTCCCTGGTCGACCAGCCCGAGACGTTCGCGGCGCAGCGAACGAACATGGTTTGGGGGTCGGTGTCCGCGCTGAAGTAGAAGGCCGGCACGCGGGCGTGTAGGGCCAGGGCCATGGAGAGGGCAGACTTACCGACACCGGGCGCCGCAGAGATAATCGTGAACTGTCCTCGGCGGAAATGGACGGTGTTCGCGGCGAAGGTCTTGAAGAGTACGGGGAGGGGTTCGCCGGTCTTACCGGCATCGCCCTTCGCTCGAACAATCGTGTACAAGGGCGATCCTTCGAGAGTTCTTAGGCGGAAGCCCAGACAGGCAGGGGGGCGCAGTTGCGATAGCGGCTCTTCCGGAATTCGCCAGTGGTGGCGATCAGGCCGCGCTTCGCGGCTCGACGCATCACGGGGCCGAGGGCGCGCGGCTCACGCGGCTTGATCAAGCCCAGGTCCCAGAGATCGTCAGTGGTGAAGTCGTCGAGGACGCCGGACACTTCGGCAACGAAGCCGAGGGCGTATCGCTTCCACTCGTCATCCGCGTTCGCGTCCACCTGGGCGATAGCGGCGTCACGGGTCTTCTGGGCGTCGAGGTTCGTAGGCATGGGGGCACTCCGCGGGCTTGTTTAAACGGGCATGAGAAAGGCGCGTTGGGCGGCCTCACGGCCTGGCAGTCGCGCCCCTGCCATTCCAAATACTAGGTTCGGGCCTAGCGAATGAACTCCAGAGAGCACGCGTCCGGGGTTCCCTGCGGGGCGGGGCACGCCCAGGCTCGCCAGGTTCCCGGCTTGTTCTTGTACGGCTTCTCAAGGAACCGCTTCTGTCCGTGCGGACAGGTGGGCGGAGTGCCGTACGGGGTCTGGCCGGCCGGGGCCTGAGCGGGCGCCGGGGCGGGGGCCTGGGCACCGCGGTCATAGTTGCCGGGGTGCTCAACCGGGCGCGCCCCGAGCTGAGCGCCAAGGGTCTCTTCGGCCCGAAGGGCGCTCACGGCCTCACCGATCAGGGCCGAGATTCCCGTCTTCGTGTACCCGTCGAGAAGGTCGACCAACTCGGCCTGCGAATCGGCCTTGATCACAACCCAGGTGGCGTCATGGCCACCGTGGGACTTCAGGGTCACAGAGAACTTCTCGGACTCAGACATTCACACTCTCCTGATAGGGGTACTGGCGTGCGTCCACGCCGTTGACATCGCAGAAGCGCCGGACCGTACAGGTACGGCAAGCGTCGCCAGGGTTGGGGAGGAACAGGCCGAGGCGAACGGCCCTATCCATGTTCCGGAACCATCGCTTGACCTTCTCTAGCGAGTAGTCCTGAAGGTTCCACGGGTCGGTGGGGGCATTGTTCTTCGCCATGAAGAAGTCACCGAATCCCGGCTTCACGCCGAACATGTCGTTCAGCGCATGGTCGTAGACGGCTAGCTGAAAAGGCGTATCGGGGAGCCGAGTCCCCGTCTTCAGGTCCCTGACTCGAAGGTGGCCGTCCGGGTACTCCACCACCTGATCAATGAACCCGCGGACTTCGATCCCGTCGAGGACGAGCGTGAACGGAAGCTCAATGGCCGGCTGTCCGTCGACCGGTTCCCAGATGCGTTCGGGCGCTTCTATCGCGTACTCAAAGTAGGCTTCGACCTGCCCGCGTCCACGCTCACGACGCTTCTTCAGGTCGTTCTCCGGCTTCGTGGTGCCCCCGGTGAGCCACCGGGTCACGTCCGGTTCGACGGCCAGGGCCGCCGCGTGCTCTCGCTCCCATGCTTCTTCGAACCACTCGGCCATCTGGTCGGGCCCGTAGGCCCGGTGGCTCTTCTCCCACTTCTCCACGGCTTCGTGGTAGGCGGTCCCTTGGATGAACCAACCGGCTTGATTCTGGGGAGCTTTGGCGACCTTCTCTAGCCGGTACGCCTCACCGCAGCGTACGAACCCGGTGTACTGCGATACGGAGCGATGGGCCACCGTCACGCCCCGGTGGGGGTGTGGTTTCCGGTGGCGACGTTCTCGATCTCGCCGAGGAAAGCAGCCATGGTCACGCCGTCCACGAACTGGGGGACGACAGCGTTCGAGAGGCGGACGGTCGCGCCGTGAACGACCAGTTCGACCACGTTCCGGCCGAGGCCAGCGTCACGGAGGGGGCGCACAGCGATGGGGCGGCCGTCGATGTCGGCGAAGTTCATCGTGGGGGCGTCGTTGAAGGCGTCGGCGGTAGACATACAGGCTCTCTCTTTTCCAAATGCTAGGTTCAGGGCAAACAGAAGGGGCAGCCTGGTTAGCTGCCCCTGGTTCGGTATTCAGTTGTTGAGTGTTGGGTTACTCGAAAACCCAATATGCGGTCGTGTACTCGTCGCCGTGATCGCACCCGAGCGTGTCGCTATACCAGCCCTTAAGGGCTATGGCTCTTATGGGCATCATTTCGCGGGCGGTCTGTACGTCTTCACCTTCGGTGTTCTTACCGCAGTACGAGATTTCGAGGCGCGTTCCGTTGGCGTATCGAACTCTCACGACCGAGATTACTTGCGGCACATCCATGAGGATGTCAACCCCCTGAAGGTCTTCACCCGCGTTGTTGAGATCAATCCCGGTCGAGCTGTCTACGAGCATTCTTGTTGTCCCGGCGGCCAGTACCACACCAATATGATTTCGGTTCCCGCGCGCCGTCAGTAGCACTCGGGATCGAAGCTTACCCCGTATAACTTCACAGGGCCTACACATTCTTGCAACTTCAACTACTGCGTTATGTGATCGTTATACTTAGCTTTGCCTTACCTCAAGGGAAACTCAAGTTCCCTCTAGGCGGCAAGGCCGCTAATCCGGCGCAAACGGTCGGCTAGGGTCTTGCGCGGCATGTCGAGTTCACGCGCCATGGCAGAGATCGACATCCCCTCAGCCTGCATGCCCCTGACCTTCGCGTTCAACGTCTCCTCGATCATGACCACCCGGAACCGCTTGGCGGCCTTTCGGTCATCCGGGGACAGTCCACCCCATACGCCAAATTCCTCATCCTCGCCCAGTTCGGCGCACTCAGTGCGGGCCGGGCAATGGCCACACGCTTCTTTCGCGTCTTCCATGTCCCGGGAATTCTCCGAGAACCAGAACTCGGGACTGACCTCACAGGGGTACGACAAGACGCCTCACTTATGCCGGTGTATTTGGCCGCCGGTATTGCTCACGTCCCCGACTTCTTGCCGGTTCCTCCGTGGCTTCCCTCGCTGACATATTCATCTTCGCCCGGCCCCCCTGGCGGAGTCAAATACTAGCTTCAGGGCAGCAGAAAGGCCGCCCTACCCCCTTGTAGGACGGCCCGGCTTCTCCCCCGTGGAAATCGTTTACACGCCGCTATCGCGAACCGGAAGGATCTACGATCTTGGGAAGGCTGGAAGTATCGTCATCGCTGGTATCGCGAACGAGATCATCACCATCCGCGGCTCGACGCTTCGAGTAGTAGAACCCGCCAGTAGTCGGGTTAGCCGGATTGGGGCCCATATCCCGGTGATAGCAGACCACGACATCCGCGGCCTTCACCTCATTGAGCCACTTATCGAGCATCCTCTCTTTCACCTCGGGCAGGGTGTCACCCTGTTCCCGGCGCGAGAGCAGGCGCAGCATCATTGCGGGGCGCGCGTGCGCGTGCTCCGTCTTGACCGTCCACGGAAGGTACTTCTTGTGGTCGGGCCTCTGCTTCGCCAGGCCAGCGTCTCGAAGCTGCCAGTACACGGCCCCCTTCGTGACCCCGTACATATCCGCAATCTCTTGGTACGTCTTACCTTTCGAGCGGTGGTCTCTCAGTACGTCGCTCGTTGGAAGTTGTCTGGGGGCCGGCATAAGGGGTCCTTCGAGGTGGGGGAAGCTTGTTGATCAAGCTAGTGGGGTGCCTGACTAGCTGCCAATGGGAAGCTGGTCAAGCCCCGAACCGTCTAGGTTCAATACAAGTATACGCATGCAGCTTCCCGCATGTTGGGGTATCCCGAAATTCGAGATCGCCCCTCAATGGCGCATTCGGATGGACGTTCGAATGCGGGGGTTTGGGGGCGTTGACGCGACCCCGAGGGGGGTCTACCTTGGGGGTTTAAGCGCCGCGTTTCCGCAGGTCAGAGGGTAAATCCTAGTTGTCCTGGATGTTGCTCTGCGCCCCGACACTGATCGGTGCGGTGTCCCCGCGGAGCACGGCGTGGTACCAGACGCTCGCCTCCGGTGCCACCGACACCTCACCGATGACCACGGATGTCGGGGCGGCGAACGCCTCCGGGTCGACCTTCGGCTCCCTGCCGCCCACCCCGGCTATCAACGCCCGCTCCGTCACAGCATGTCTCCCTCGGTCCGTCTGGGCATGTCCCCGGCACGGTACCCCCGTACCGAACCACCGCAACCGGCGGAACCACAGCAATCGATCATGCGTCCTGATCTCCGTGGGAACACCGGGAGGGTCCATGGGGACCAGGCAAGAGCAGACACAGGAACCGCGCCGCTTCTTCGTGGCGGGCGACGGCGAGCGGCTCGGCTGTGCCGCGTTCGCCCCCGCTGCCCCGGCGGTGGGCGCCACCGCGGTGGTGCTGCACGGCGCCGGGACCAGTGACAAGGAGCGCATGCTCGGCCTGATGCGGGACCTGGCGGCCACCGGCCGTACCGCCGTCGCCTGCGACTTCTCCGGCCATGGCGAAAGCTCCGGTGAACTGGGCGAGTTGAGCCTGGAGCGGCGGTTCACCCAGGCCCGCGCTCTGATCGACCAGTCGGTACCCGCTTCCGATGAACTGGTCCTCATCGGGTTCAGCATGAGCGGTCAGACGGTCGCCGATCTGCTGGTCCACTACGGTCCACGGGTCACCACGATCGGCCTGTGCGCACCCGCCGTCTACGCCCGTGACGCCTGGCAGGTGCCGTTCCGTGCCGGATCCGGCTTCACCGAGATCATCCGCACCCCGGAGAGCTGGCGCTCCTCCGCCGCCCTCGACACCTTCCGCGCCTACCGCGCGCGGGCGGTCCTCGCGGTGCCCGCCCGGGACGAGGTCATCCCGCCGGAGGTGACCGAGGCCGTGGCGGACGCGCTGGCCGAGGAGGCCGTTCTCGGCCATCTCGTGCTGCCCGAGGCCGAACACTGGCTCGGCGCCTGGTTCCGTGACCAGCCCGGTGACCGCCGCCGCTTCGTGCGGGCGCTGGTGGACGCCTGAGCCCTGAGCCCTTGAGGCCGCCGAGGATGCGCGGGCGCCGACCGGGCGACCCCGCGGGCCCGGGCACCCCGCCGGTCCCTCAGCCCGTCGCCAGCAGCAGGGTTCCGACCAGCGCCAGTCCCGCACCGCCCGCCTGGATCGCCCGCAGCCGCTCGTTGAGCAGCCCGCGGGCCGCGAGCGCGGTCACCACCGGGTAGAGCGAGGCGAGTACGGCGGCCACCGCGACCGGACCGTGGTGGGCGGCCAGGTTGTAGGTGCCGTTCGCGGCGACATCGGACAGGCCCACGAACGCGAGCGCCGGAAGTGCCGCCCGGACCACGGCGATACCGCCCTCGGGGCCCTCGGGCAGTGCGGGGTTGCCGCGCCGGACGGAGACGTAGAGCGCCGCGCCGCCGACCGCCACATTGCCCAGCCGCTGCACGAACAGCGCGAGGAAGAGCCCGGTGAGGGTCGAGGACGCCTCCGCGATCAGCGCCATCACCGAGCCGAAGCCGAGGGCTGCGACCAGGGTGAGCACCAGGGTCTGCCGCTGGACGGGCGCGCCGCCGGTCTGCGGTCCGCTCGCCAGGACCACACCGGCCACCGCGACCACGATCCCCGCGACCTGGAGCACACCCGGCCGCTCGCCCAGCACCAGCGCAAGGCCGAGGGGCACCGCCACCCCGCCCAGCGCGCCGAGCGGGGAGACGACGCCCATCGGGCCCAGCGCGAGGGCCCGGTAGAAGCAGAGCATCGCGGCCGGTCCGACCACACCCGCCGCGACCGCGAACCACAGCTGCGGTCCGGCCTCGGACCAGCCGCCGGTGGCCACCACGATCGCCCCGAGGACGGCCACCGCGATGGTCTGCGAGACCACGACGACGGTGAGGGCGGGCATACGCCGGGTGAGCAGCCCTCCGCCGAAGTCGGCCAGCCCCCAGAGCAGGCTGGTGGCAAGAGCGAAGAGTGCGGACATGGTGGAACCTCGCCGTACAGTGTGTTGGACGTGGGAGTACACCCCACCGTAGTTCAATGCGTTCGACTAAGCCATTCAAAATATTGGACGGACATCCGGACCGTGACGGACCTCGACCAGCTCACGCAGTCACTCGCCCGCAATCTCAAGCGCTGGCGCAATGAGCGCGGCTACACCCTCGACGCCCTCGCCGCCCGGGCCGGGGTCAGCCGGGGCATGATCATCCAGATTGAGCAGGCCCGCACCAACCCCAGTGTCGGCACCACCGTGAAGCTGGCCGACGCCCTCGGGGTGAACATCACCACACTGCTCGACTATGAACAGGGACCGCAGGTGCGCCTGGTCCCCGCCGATCAGGCGGTGCGGATGTGGTCCACCGACGGGGGAAGCTACACCGCGCTGCTCGTCGGGACCGAGGCGGAGGGGCCGCTGGAGTTGTGGGAGTGGCGGCTGATGCCCGGTGAGGGCAGCACATCCGATCCGCATCCGGCGGGCACCTTCGAGCTGCTGGTCGTGACGGAGGGGGTGCTGACCCTGGTGGCGGGCGGCGAGGAGCACACCGTACCGACCGGGACATCGGCCGCCTTCGAGGCCAACACCCCTCATGGCTACCGCAACGACGGCGATGTCCCGGTGGCGATGACCATGGCCGTCTCGGTCCCGCCCGCTCGCTGAACCGTCCGTCCGCCCGCTCGGCTAGCGTGACCCCATGAGCACGCCGATGGATGCCTTCGACGACGTCCGCCCCGCTGTCGAGTGCCTGGACCTGCTGACCGCCCCCGTCGCCGCCGCCCTGCGCGACTGGCGCGGGAACGTGCCGGTCGAGCAGGTGCGCTACGTCGACACGGACCCGGAGCGGGCCGACACCGCCGTACTCGTCGAGCACTACGGGGCGTGGCTGCTGGAACAGTCCGCCAACTGCGTGGTCGTCGCGGGCAAGCGGGGCGGTGCGGTCACCCTCGCCGCCTGCATGGTGCTGGCCCATACCCGCGCGGATGTCAACGGTGTGGTCCGCCGTCATCTCGGCGCGCGGAAGGCGTCGTTCGCCCCGGCCGGGACCGCCACCGGGGAGAGCGGTATGGAGTTCGGCGGCATCACGCCCATCGGTCTGCCCGACGGCTGGCCGCTGCTGGTGGACGCCGCCGTCGCGGAGATCCCCCACGCCGTGATCGGCAGTGGCGGCCGCCGGGGCAAGCTGATCGTGCCGGGCGCACTGCTGGCCGGACTGCCGGGCGCGGTGGTCCTGGAGGGTCTCGGCGTCTGACCCGCCGGTCAGGGCCGCCCCGCACGCCGATCCGCCCGGGAGTCCTTGCGGGCACGCGCGGCTCAGCCGAGCCGCGGGATCTCGATGGCCGGGCAGCGGTCCATGACCATGTCCAGTCCGGCGGCCCGGGTGCGCTCGTAGGCTGCCGGGTCGATCACGCCGAGCTGGAACCAGACGGCCTTCGCCCCGATGCTCACCGCCTCGTCCGCGATACCGCCCGCCTGTCCCGCGTTCACGAACACATCGACCACGTCCACCGGGAAGGGGAAGTCGGCCAGGGAGGCGTAGCCCCGCTCGCCGTGCACCGTCTCGGCCTTGGGGTGCACCGGCACGATCCGCTTGCCGAAGCGCTGGAGCACGCCCGCGACCCCGTAGGCCGCGCGCTCCTGGTTGGCGGAGAGTCCCACCACGGCCCAGGTGTCACCCCGCTCCGTCAGGATCCTGCGGACCGTCTCCGGATCGCCGTACATGGGTGCCTCCTGCGGGGATGCTCGAATGTGCCGTTCCAGGGCTCCTCGCATCACAACCGTCACCGGCGCCCGCGGATTCCCGGTGATCCGGTCATCCGCGGTGCTCCGGCAGCAGGACGCCCGCCACCTCGGCCATCACCGCCTGCCAGTGGTCCCGCCGCTCGGCGCGCTCCCGTGTACCGGAGAGCCGTTCCTGGTGGAAGCGCAGGACGCAGCCCGCGCCCTGTGCGGTGACCGTGATCTGCACGGTGGTCTCGCGCTCCGCCGCCGCGGGCCGGTGGGTCAGCCGGAGCCGGGTGCCCTCCTGGTAGCCGCGCACCTCGCCGGTCACGCCTTCGTCGGTACGGTACGCGGAACCGCGCTCGGGGTGGATCCGGACGCCGTGCCCCAGCCACAGGGCGAGCCCCTCCGGTCCGGTGACGAAGCGCCAGACGGTCTCGGGCGGCAGCGGCAGCGTCTTGGAGACGCCGATCTGGAAGCCCGCGGTCCTGGTGAGTCCGGTGGGATGCGTCATGGTGCGGTGTTCTCCTCGGTGTCACGGCGGGCGCGCAGCGCCCGGACCTTGTGGCGGTTGCCGCAGCGCTCCATCGCGCACCAGCGGCGCCGCCCTGGGCGGGAGGTGTCCACGAAGACCAGGAAGCAGTCGTCCGCTCCGCAGACCCGGATCCGCCCGGCGAAGCGGCCGGTGAGCAGTTCGACCGCGTCACGGGCGATCGTGGACAGCGCCTGGCGGGCCTGTGCCGGGGTGTCCCAGCCATGGGTTCGACGCGCTGTGACGTACGGGACCAGCGGGGGACGAGCCGCCGCGCGATGGAGTTCGGCGAGGTCTCCGGCGGCCAGCGGTCCGCCGTCCGCCGCGGCGCGCGCCAGGCCCCACAGCGCGTCACGCAGCCGACGGCCCGCGGCCACGTCCTCCGGGGCGGTTCGCACATCGGCGGGGTCCAGGCCGAGCCGGCAGCGGCCGAGCCAGTCGGCCAGGTCCGCCGGGGTGTGCAGCACCTCGTAACGGCTCAGCGCCCCGGGCCCGCCGGTGGTCAGGAACTCCAGGCACAGCGCGCCCGGATCGAACAGGTAGCGGGTGCCCTCGGGGGAGGTCAGCACCAGGCCGTGCGACGACTCGCTCATGTAACCACTATAACCAGTTACCGGGCAATGGGGCCGCCCGGAGGGCGGTCTCCGCACGGCGCTCCCCGCGGCGCATAGGGTGGACGGATGCAGGAGCGGTACCGGACGGTCGCCCGCGCGGGCGTGCATGAGATCGAGATCAACAAGTCGCGCTTCATCTGCTCCCTCGCGCCCGCCGCGACCGAGCGGGAGGCGCAGGACGTCATCCAGCGCGTCCGGAAGGAGCACTCCACCGCCTCGCACAACTGCTTCGCCTACGTCATCGGCGCCGACGGCGGAGTGCAGAAGGCGTCCGACGACGGTGAGCCGGGCGGTACGGCGGGTGTGCCGATGCTCCAGATGCTGGTGCGCCGGGAGGTGCGCTACGTGGTGTCCGTCGTCACCCGCTACTACGGCGGTGTGAAGCTGGGCGCGGGCGGGCTGATCCGCGCCTACGGCGGCGCGGTCGGCGAGGCGCTGGACACCCTGGGCACCGTGGTCCGGCAGCGCTTCCGGCTGGTCACCATCACGGTCGACCACCAGCGGGCCGGAAAGCTGGAGAACGATCTGCGCGCCACCGGGCGGGCGGTGCGCGATGTGCGCTACGCCGAGGACGTCACGATCGAGGTGGGGCTGCCCGAGGCGGACGTCGAGGCGTTCCGCGGCTGGCTCGCGGACACCACCGCCGGGACCGCCGTCCTGGTGCTGGGCGGCGAGGCGTACCAGGACGCGTAGCCGGACGGGTCCGGCGACGGAGGAGACCGCGCGGAGTCCGGCGCCGCGGTCTGATTCACGACGATCCGGACGATACGGCCCGGGCGGAACCGCGGACCGGTGGCTCCGCGTCGGACGCGGCGTCCGGGGAGCCCTGCTGCCCCGGCCCCGGTGCCCCGGCCGGTCTGCGGCCGAGGGCGATCCTGACCGGACGGGCCGCACCCGCGCGGGACACCGGCCGCAGCCGGACGAAGGCGTCCAGCCCGCCGCCGGGTGCCGCGGCCAACGTCGCCTCCCCGCCGCTCACATGGGCCAGTCGCTGGACCAGCGACAGGCCCAGACCGGTGCCGCCCTTGGGCGCGTCGGGGGCGCGCCAGAAACGGTCGAAGGCGCGGCGCCGCTGTTCGGCAGTCATCCCCGGCCCCTCGTCGATCACATGCAGTTCGACCCAGGGCGGCCGCGTCTGGTGACCGGGCAGATGGAGCGGGCGCCGGTCGGAGACGGAGAGCCGGGGCCCGAGGGTGACCGTGCCGCCCGCCGGGACCGCCCGCAACGCGTTGGAGAGCAGATTGTCAAGGATCTGTTCCACGGCCCCGGGCGCCGCGAGCGCATGGCCGACCGGTCCGCCGGTCAGCACCAGCCGGGCGTCCTCCCGCTCGAACAGCGGCGCCCAGGTGCGCAGTCGGTCGGCGCACACCTGGTCCACATCGACCGGTTCGGGGACGACGGCCCCCTCCTCCAGGCGCGCCATCGCCAGCAGCCCTTCCACCATCCGGGCCAGCCGGTCCGTCTCGGTCATCGCCGCGGTGAGGCAGTCGTGCGCATGGCCGGACACCTCGGGCTCCAGGTTGTCCAGGCGCAGCCGCAGCGCCGCGAGGGGCGTCTTGAGCTGGTGGGACGCCTCGGCGGCGAAGGCGCCCTGGGAGGCCAGCAGATGTTCCAGCCGCGCGGCGGTCTGGTTGAACGTCGCCGCGAGGCTGCGCACCTCGGGCGGTCCGGAGCTCGCCGGGGCCGGGGTGGCCAGTTCTCCGTCGGCCAACCGGTGTGCGGCACGCTCGAGTTCACGGATCGGACGGCTGGTCCAGCGGGCGAAGACCAGGGCCACGACGGCGACGGCGACCAGGATCGCGAGCCCGGCGAGGGCCAGGATCAGCCAGATCCGGTGGACCCGGCCCTCCACCGCGTCGGTGGGGAGGGTGAGCCAGACCGCGCCCTGCGGCCGCTCGCCGTGGCCGATGGGGGCGGCCATGGACAGATGGCGCACCCCGCCGATGGTGGAGGTCCGGACGTCGAACGCGTCATGGCCGTTCAGCGCGGCCCGCAGTTCGGGCCGTGCCGCCGCGCTCCGCCGCTGCCCGACGGAGAGCGGCTGCGATGCGGCGAGCAGCCGGCCGTGGACACCGACGATGAGGACGGTTCCGCCGATGCGCTCGGCGCAGTGCATCACCCTCGGTGGCAGCCGGTCCTCCCGGCCCGCGGCGAGGGACAGTGAGGCGAACGCGGCGACGGACTCGGCCTCGTCCTCGGCGGCGGTGATGATCCGCTCCCGTTCGGCCCGGCTGTAGACGTACCCCAGCGGTATCTCGAGGCTCAGCAGCACCAGGGCCGCCAGGGTCAGATAGCCGAGCAGCAGACGGCGGGTCACGGCCGGGCGGTCTGGGGCACCCGGGCGTGCACCGCGAGCCGGAAGCCGACGCCGCGCAGGGTCTGGATCCAGGCCGGATCCCCCAGCTTGCGGCGCAGGGTGGCGATGTGGACGTCCAGCGTCTTGGTCGGCCCTTCGAAGTGGGGGTCCCAGACGCGGTCGAGGATCTGCTGACGGGAGCAGACGGCGCCGGGGTCCTCGGTGAGCAGGGCCAGCAGCTCGAACTCCTTGGGGGTGAGGGGCACGGGGGAGTCGCCCACCCAGACCTGCCGGGTCCGCCGGTCCACGATCAGCGGCTCGGCGAGGGGGCCCCGGAGATCGGCGACCGGGGGCTCGTACGCCGCCCCGGCCGGACGCGCGGCGCCGGAGGGGCCCGGGCCCGGGGCCGGGACCACCACCGGAAACGTGGCCGACGGCGGGGAGGTGCCCACGGAGGCGGCGGGCCGGGTGCGGCGGGTGATCGCCCGGATCCGTGCGATCAGCTCCCGCATGCTGAACGGTTTCGCCAGATAGTCGTCCGCCCCCAGTTCGAGTCCGAGGACCCGGTCGGCCTCCTCACCCCGGGCGGTGAGCATGATGATGGGCACCTCGGACGTCCGCCGGATGCCGCGGCAGACATCGATGCCGTCCATGTCCGGCAGTCCCAGGTCGAGCAGGACGATGTCCCCGTACGGCCCCCGGAGCCCCTCGGTCCCGGTGCGGACATGGTCGACGGTCAGCCCGTACCGCCCTAAACCCTCGATCAGGGGCTCGGCGATGGTCTCGTCGTCCTCGATGAGCAGTGCACGTACCGTCATGCGGTCTGTCTACCGCAGCCGCTCCGGGCCCCGCCGATTTTTGTCATCCTCCGAGCGGGGGCCGGAATCGGCGGAACGGGACCGCCGCGGAGTACGTCATCACGGGCGGTCGGCAATGGCCCCGGGCGTTCCGGAAGGGACGTCCTGTTAGGGCGGGGCCCCGATCGCCGATACCGTGGCCGGAGCCCGTACCGTCCATCCGGTGCGGGCGCGATGGTGACCGAGGTCCATGGGGCGGGGGAAGGACAAACGTGCGGGTCGGGGATGAACGGTGAGAATTCTGCACACCTCCGACTGGCACCTCGGACGGTCCTTTCACCGGGTGAACCTGCTCACCGCCCAGCGTGAGTTCATCGACCACCTGGTCACCACGGCGCGGGAGCGGGAGGCCGACGCCGTGGTCGTCGCGGGCGACGTCTATGACCGCGCGGTGCCGCCGCTCACCGCCGTCGAGCTGTTCGACGACGCCCTGCACCGGCTGGCGGAGCTCGGCGTTCCCACCGTGATGATCTCCGGCAACCATGACTCCGCCCGCCGGCTCGGCGTCGGCGCCGGACTGATCGAACGCGCCGGGGTCCACCTGCGCACCGACCCCGCCGAGTGCGCCACCCCCGTCGTCCTCGACGACGCCCATGGCGCGGTGGCCTTCTACGGTCTGCCGTATCTGGAACCCCGCCTGGTGCGCGAGACGTTGGACGCCCCGGCCGCCGGGCATACGGCGGTGCTGGACGCCGCCATGCGGCGGGTGCGTGCCGATCTCGCCACCCGGCCGCCCGGCACCCGCGCCGTCGTCCTCGCCCATGCCTTCGTCACCGGTGGCGCGGTCAGCGACAGCGAGCGCGACATCAGCGTCGGCGGTGTGGCCTCCGTCCCCGCCGAGGTCTTCGACGGTGTGGACTATGTGGCGCTCGGCCATCTGCACGGCTGCCAGACCCTCACCGAGCGGATCCGCTACTCCGGCTCACCGCTCGCCTACTCCTTCTCCGAGGCCCCCCATCGCAAGTCCATGTGGCTGGTGGAGCTGGGCCCGGCGGATACGGCAGAAGCGGTGGGGCCGGGCAGCGCCGCGCTGTCCGCCGAGCGGGTGGACTGCCCCGTGCCCCGGCCGCTCGCCCGGATCCGCGGCCGTATCGAGGACCTGCTCGCCGACCCCGGTCTCGCCCGGCACGAGGACGCCTGGGTCGAGGCGACCCTGACCGATCCGGTCCGTCCGCAGGAGCCGATGGCCCGGCTGACGCGGCGCTTCCCGCACGTCCTCACCCTCGCGTTCGACCCCGAGCGGCCCCCCGAGGACCCGCTCGCCTCCTACGCCCGGCGGCTGCGCGGCCGCGACGACCAGCAGATCGCCGAGGACTTCGTGGCCCATGTGCGCGGTGGACGCGGTCCGGACGCGGCGGAGCGCACAGTGCTCGGCGACGCGCTCGAAGCCGTGCGGACCGAGGAGAACGGCGCCGGACGGGACGCCGGGGGCGGCACCGGCCGCACGGAGGGGACGCGATGAGGCTGCACCGGCTGTCCATCACCGCCTTCGGTCCGTTCGGCTCCACCCAGGAGATCGACTTCGCCGAACTCTCCGCCGCCGGGCTCTTCCTGCTCCACGGGCCCACCGGCGCGGGCAAGACCTCGGTCCTCGACGCGGTCTGCTACGCCCTGTACGGGCAGGTGCCCGGGGCCCGGCAGGGCAGTGCGCCATCCCTGCGCAGCGATCACGCCGATCCGTTCACCCCGACCGAGGTCGTCCTCGAACTCACCGTCGGTGAACGGCATCTGGAGATCACCCGCAGCCCCGAACAGCCCCGCCCCAAGAAGCGGGGCACCGGGACGACGCGTGAGAAGGCGCAGAGCCTGCTGCGCGAGCGGATCCCCGCGACGGGTACGGCGCCGGGCCGGCCGGGGGAGTGGAAGGCGCTCAGCCGCTCGCACCAGGAGATCGGCGAGGAGATCGGGCAGCTCCTCGGGATGAGCCGCGAACAGTTCTGCCAGGTGGTGCTGTTGCCGCAGGGCGATTTCGCGCGCTTTCTGCGCGCGGATGAGATGGCCCGCGGCACCTTGCTGGGCAGGCTGTTCGACACCGGCCGCTTCGCCGCCGTGGAGCACCGGCTCGCCGAACTGCGGCGGGCCGCGGAGAAGCGGGTCACCGGCGGTGACGAGCGGCTTCTGGCGCTCGCCCACCGGATGGCCCAGGCGGCCGGACCGGCCCCCGACCTCGTGGCGTGGCCGCTCCCCGAACTCGCCCCCGGCGCACCGGGGCTGGCCGACGCCGTCCTGGAGTGGGCCGCCGTCGCCCGCGCCGGGGCGCGTGAGCGGCGCGACATCGCGTCCGCGGCGGTGCGCGCCGCCGAGGCCGCATATGACGAGGCCCGGCACGCGGCCGACACCGAGCACGAACGGGACCGGTTGCAGCAGCGCCACGCCGAGGCCCGGCGGCGTGCGGACGACCTCGAACGGCAGCGGGCCGAACACGACCGCGTGCGTGAGCGGCTGGAGCGCGCCCGCGCGGCGGACGCGGTCGCCCCCGCCCTCGAACTGCGCGCCGCCGCGGACCACGAACACCGGGCCGCGGCCGACGCCGAACGCGCCGCCCGTGCCCGACTGGCCGCCGACCCCGGTCTCGACACCCTGACCGCCGCGCTCCACCGGCCCGCCGCACCCGGGATCCCGGGTCAGCGCCCGGCGGACGAGCGGGAGGTCCCGGCCGAGGCGGTGGCCGCCGGCGACACGGCCCACCGCACCTCCGGCGCCGCGCGGGGAGACGCATCCGTGGCGGGGACCGGGGATGGACCGAGGGACGGGGGTTCCGCTGAGCCGGGCGCGGCCCCGCGGCCCGAGGACCCCCGACGGACCGATGACGCCGCACCGCCTCCCGAGGGCACGCCCCGGCCGTCCGCCGCGCACCACCGGGACGACGACACCCGGCCGTGGCTGCCGGGCCCCGCGCCGCACGGCCCGCAGTCCCCGGCCCCGGCCGACGACGGGCACCTCCGCACCCGTCTCTCCGAGGCGGACGCCGCTTCCCTGGCCCGGGTCGAGCGCGGGCTGCGCGAGGAACTCGGCTCCCTGGCCGCCGCCCGGCGCGCCGAACAACGGGCCGAGGCCGTGGCCGACGAGATCGCCGGGCTCGACCGGGAGGCGCGCGCCGACGACGAGGCGCTCGCCGAGGCCGCCGACTGGCTCACCGGCTGGGAGACGGTCCGCGCGGAGCACCAGCGGCGTATCGACGACGCCCAGGACGCCGCCACCCGCGCCGAACAGCTCGGCGGCCGGATCGAACCCGCCGAACGACGGCTCGACGCCGCCCGGTTGCGAGACCGGCTCACCGTGGAGGCTTCGGAGGCGCGCGAGCACCGAATGCGGTGCCGGGAGGACGCCACCGACGCCCGGCAGAACTGGCTGGACCTCAAGGAGGGCCGACTGCGCGGGATCGCCGCCGAACTCGCCGCCGGGCTGCGGGCGGGGGAGCCGTGTGCGGTATGCGGATCGGCCGAACACCCGGACCCGGCGCGCCCCGGCGACGGGCATGTGGACCGGGCCGCCGAGGAAACCGCGCTGGCGGAGTACCAGAGCGCCGAGGCACGCCGGGAGGAGGCCGAGCGCGTTCTGCACGGGCTGTGCGAAACCCTCGCGACGGCCGGGACCACCGCCGGGGGCGGTGAGACCGCCGGACTCGCCCGCGCCCTGGCCGAGCTGCGGTCCGCGTACGCCGGGGCCCGTGAGGCGGCGGCGGACGGTCATCCCGCCCGCGAGGCGCTGGACCGGGCCGGGCGCGAGTACGAGCGGCGGCTCGCCCAGCGTCAGGAGGCCGAACGGCGGGCCTCCGCACGCACCTCGCACCGCGAGGCGCTGCTGCGCGAACGTTCCGCGCTGCGCACCGAGCTGGAGCGGGCCCGGGGTGGCGCCGCCACCGTGGCGGAGCGCGCGGAGCGGCTGGAGCGGCAGGCCGCCCTGCTGGCGCGTACCGCCGAGGCGGCCCTCGCGGCCGAGTCCGCCGCGCGGCGGCTGAAGGACGCCGACGCCCGGCTCGCCGACGCCGCCTACCGCGCGGGCTTCGACACGCCCCAGGCCGCCGCGGCCGCCGTGCTGCCGCCCGAGCGGCAGCGTGAGGCGCGGCTGCGCGTCGAGCGGTGGCAGTCGGAGTCCGCGGCCGTCGCGGCGGAACTGGCCGATGAGCGCGTGCGCGCCGCCGCGCGGACACCGCCCGCCGACCCCGACGGCGCGCGCGCCGCCGCAGAGACGGCCACGAGGGCGCTGCGCGACGCCTCGGCCGCGGATGCCGCGGCCCGCGCCCGCTGCACGGACCTGGACGCGCTGTCGCGGCAGGCGGTCGCCGACGCCCACCGCGTCGCCCCGCTGCGCGAGGAGTACGACCGGGTGGCCCGCCTCGCCACGCTCACGGCGGGCACCGCGACCGACAACGAGCGCAGGATGCGGCTCGAGGCGTATGTGCTGGCCGCCCGGCTGGAACAGGTCGCCGCCGCGGCGAGCGTCCGGCTGGCGCGGATGTCCTCGGGCCGCTACACCCTGGTGCACTCCGACGCCCGCGCCGGCGGCCGCGGCCGCTCCGGCCTCGGACTGCATGTCATCGACGCCTGGACCGGCCGCGAGCGCGACACCGCCACCCTCTCCGGCGGGGAGACCTTCTTCGCCTCGCTCGCGCTGGCCCTGGGCCTGTCCGACGTGGTCACGGACGAGGCGGGCGGGGTCCGCCTGGACACCCTCTTCATCGACGAGGGCTTCGGCAGCCTGGACGAGCAGACCCTCGACGAGGTCCTGGACGTCCTGGACTCGCTGCGCGAGCGGGACCGCACGGTCGGGATCGTCAGCCACGTCGCGGATCTGCGTCAGCGGATCCCGGCCCAACTGGAGGTTCTCAAGGCCCGTCAGGGCTCGACGGTCCGCCACCGCCTGACGACGGGGACCTGAGCCCCCCCCCGCGTCGGCACCGGCCCTGGCGGCTGCCGGGGGCGTCGGTCAGCGGGCGGCGGCCGCCGCCAGCGACATGAACAGCGGGCGTGGATCGGTGTCCCGGGGCAGACCGCTGACCTGTCCGTCGCCGACCTCCACCACGCGCCACCGGCCGTCCTCCCGGAGCGCCAGGTCCGTGGTGATGAAGCGGCAGCCCAACTCCCTTACCGCCGGGCCGATATCGGTCAGATCCGGTACGGGACGGAGGGCGGGTGAGTCGGGGTGGGGGCCGATATGCACCGGTTCACCGTCGAGCCACCAGACCCGTGCCTCGCCCACCGGCCGGAAGCGTTCGAAGCGGCGCAGCACCACGCCCCCGGTGAGGAAGTCGTCCTGGAGCTCGACGAAACGGGCGGCGACCGCCGCGAGGTGCTTGGTGTCGGCCAGGTCGGGGATGTAACACGCCTCGTCCCACTCGTGTTTGCGGGATTTGACCCAGTCCTTCACCACGGCCGGACCGGTACCGCCGAGCCGGGCCGCCGTCCCGGCGAGCGCCGCTTCCACCAGGGCCCGGCCCGGGGCGGTGGGCAGCCAGGCGCTGGGCGGGGTCAGGGGCGCGAACACCGCGTACCAGCCGGGGAGTTCATGGGCGCTGCGGTAGCGCTCGGGCGAGGTGAGCAGGGTGCGGCCGCGCCCGGCCAGCGCGGTGGCCAGCTCGGCGTAGCGGTCGCCCGGCAGCATCCAGCCGCGGTACCAGGCGGGCCCGCTCTCCCGCGGCACCCGGGCCACCGCGCCCGCCGTGTCGCCGGAGACCAGGGCCTCGTGGTCGATCAGGGCGACTGCGGCTCCGGCCGTGCGCACGGCCCGCGCCTCGTCGGCGAATTCGGGGTCGACCCGGCGCGGTACGAGCGGATCGCGGGAGAAGAGGAAGACGGGGCCCATGGGCGGACCCTAGTGCCGCGTCAGCCAAGGTTCGCCCCGCTCGCCGCCCTGGCACGGCCGCCCCCGGCTACCGCCGGGAGGTGCCCCCTGCGGCGTTGCCGAACCGGCCGAGTAGGCCCGCCCCCAGACTTCGTCCGGGGGTGCCCCCGCGAGGCCGATCCGGCGCCTTGCAGCTGACCGCACCAGGACGCCTCGCTATCGGGCAAACCCCGGCTGACGCGGCACTAGGAAGCGGGGCGGCCCGGCCACAAGCCGGTTTCCCGGCCGGGCCGCCCCCGTGCGCCTACGCGCCCGCCGCGTCCGTGGAGCCCTCGGGGCTCACAGCGCCGACAGCTCCTCGACCAGGTCGTCCAGCCCCAGTGACCCCTGCGAGAGCGCGGCCATATGCCACTTCTTGGCGTCGAAGGCGTCGCCGTGGGCCTTACGGGCGGCCTCACGGCCGGTCAGCCAGGCGCGTTCGCCCAGCTTGTAGCCGATGGCCTGGCCCGGCATCCCGAGGTAGCGGACCAGCTCGCTGTCGAGGAACTCGGCGGGGCGGCCGCAGTGCAGGCCGAAGAACTCCCGGGCCAGCTCCGGGGTCCAGCGCTCACCGGGGTGGAACGGGGAGTCGCCGGGGATCTCCATCTCCAGGTGCATCCCGATGTCGACGATCACCCGCAGCGCCCGCATCATCTGGGCGTCCAGATAGCCCAGCCGCCGCTCCGCGTCGGAGAGGTAGCCCAGCTCGTCCATCAGCCGCTCCGCGTACAGCGCCCAGCCCTCGGCGTTGGCGCTGACCATGCCGACGGTGGCCTGATAGCGGGAGAGCCGGTCGGCGACATGGGCCCACTGGGCGAGCTGGAGGTGGTGGCCGGGTACGCCCTCGTGGTACCAGGTGGAGACCAGGTCGTAGACCGGGAAGCGGGTCTCGCCCATGGTCGGCAGCCAGGTGCGGCCGGGCCGGGAGAAGTCCACCGAGGGCTGGGTGTAGTACGGCGCGGCGGCGCCACCGGGCGGGGCGATCATCGACTCGACCCGCTTGACCCGCTCGGCCAGGTCGAAGTGGGTGCCGTCGAGCTGCTCGATGGCCTCGTCCATCAGCTCCTGGAGCCAGACCCGGGTCTCCTCCACGCCCTCGATATGGGTGCCGTGCTGATCGAGGTGGCGCAGTGCCTCCCAGGGGGTGGCACCGGGGAGGATCTTCTCGGCCTCGGTGCGCATCTCGGCGTGGATGCGGTGGAACTCCGACCAGCCGTAGGCGTACGCCTCGTCCAGGTCGAGATCGGTGCCGTTCCACATCCGGACCCAGCGCCGGTAGCGCTCGCGCCCGACGACGTCCGGGGCGTCCTCGACGGCGGGCGCGTAGGTGTCGCGCAGCCAGTCGCGGAAGGTGACCAGCGCCCCGGTGGCCACCTTCGCGGCCTCGTCCAGCTCCTCGCGCAGGTCCTTCGGACCGCCCGCGGCGAACTCGGCGAACCAGCCGCCGTCGGTGCCGATCCACTCCGCGAGCTGCTCCAGCACGGTGGCCACCTGCCGGGGCCCGGCGGGCAGCTCCCGGCGCAGCCCCTCGGCGAGCGCGGCGCGGTAGCCCTCGAGCGCGGCCGGTACGGCGCGCAGCCGGGCCGCGATGGCCGCCCAGTCCTCGTCGGACCCGGTGGGCATCACGGTGAAGATGCCGCGCACCGAGTGCAGCGGGGAGTGCAGATTGCTGACGGCCCGCAGTTCCTCATGGGCGTCGTGGACCGCGAGCTCTGCGGTCAGCCGCTCCCGCAGCAGCCGGGCGCAGCGCCGCTCGGCGTCGCTGTCCGCGCCGGGCCGTGCCTCGGCCTCGGTCAGCCGGTCCAGGGTGGTGCGGGCCAGCTCGGCGAGGGCGCCGGCACCGGCCGGGGAGAAGTCCGGGAGGCGGCGGGAGCTCTCCGGAACGCCCATGTAGGTGCCGGTGATCGGGTCGAGTTCGATGAGGGCGTCGACATAGGCATCGGCGACGTCACGGGGCAGCGGAGCGTTCTTGGTGTCGGACATGCGGCCATCCTCGTACGCACGGGGCCACTGCGTCAGCAGCATATCCGGTGACGTACCTGAACCCGCCGGTCACGGTGGCCGGAAGCGGCGGCAGGACAGGGCCTAGCCGACCGGTGCGCCACCGTGGGCAGGGGGCAGCATGGGCCCGCAGGCCCACTGCTGGAAGATCAGCCGGGTCTCCACCCGGGTCACCTCACGGCGTGAGGTGAACTCGTCCAGCACCAGCCGCTGGAGATCGGCGGTGTCGGCGACCGCGACATGCACCAGGTAGTCATCGGGTCCGGCGAGGTGGAACAGCGACCGGGACTCCGGCAGCGCCCGGATCCGTTCGACGAACGGTCCGACCAGCTCACGGCGGTGCGGCCGGAGCTGCACCGAGAGCAGCGCCTCCAGACCGCGCCCCATCTTGGCGGGGTCGAGCCGGAGCTCATGGCCGAGAATGACTCCCGAGCGGCGCAGCCGGGTGACCCGGTCCAGGCAGGTCGAGGGCGCCACACCCACCTGGGCTGCGAGGTCCCGATAGGTGGTCCGGGCGTCGTTCTGCAAGAGCCGCAGAATCTGGAGATCCACCGGATCGAGAGCGACTGTTTCGGCCATCGGCCGAACGTAGCACGAACATCAGTCGTATTGAATCGGTGCTTGTTCACCCTTCACCCATGGACTTCACGGAGAGCACGGAGACCACGGAGAGCACGCGGTACGGCGGGAGCCACGCACTCGCCACCGAGGCCGTCCACGCCGGTCGCGAGGACCTCGCGGCCATGGGACTGCACGCCGTGCCACTGGACCTGTCGACGACCTACCCCTCGTACGACAGCCGCCAGGAGGCCGCCCGGATCGACGACTTCGCCACCACCGGGGCCCGGCCGGACGGCCCGCCCGTCTACGCCCGCCTCGACAATCCGACCGTCGGCCGTTTCGAGACCGCCCTCGCCCGGCTGGAGGGCACCGAGAGCGCCGTCGCCTTCGCCAGCGGGATGGCCGCGCTCAGCGCCTGTCTGCTGGTGCGGGTGGCCCAGGGGCTGCGGCATGTGGTCGCGGTCCGTCCGCTGTACGGATGCAGCGACCATCTGCTGGACGCCGGACTCCTGGGCACCGAGGTGACCTGGGTGGACCCGGCCGGGGTGGCCGACGCCATCCGCCCGGACACCGGTCTGGTGGTGGTCGAGTCCCCGGCCAACCCGACCCTGCGCGAGCTCGATCTGCGGGCCATCGCCCACTCCTGTGGCACGGTGCCGCTGCTCGCCGACAACACCTTCGCCACCCCGGTCCTCCAGCGCCCGGCCGAACAGGGTGCGAACGTGGTCCTGCACAGCGCCACGAAGTACCTCGGCGGCCACGGCGACGTCCTGGGCGGTGTCGTCGCCTGTGACGAGGGCTTCGCCCGGTCGCTGCGCCAGGTGCGGTTCGCGACCGGCGGGGTGCTCCACCCGCTCGCGGGCTATCTGCTGCTGCGCGGGCTGTCCACGCTGCCGGTGCGGATGCGGGCCGCCTCGGCGACCGCGGCGGAGCTGGTCCGGCGGCTGGAAGCCGACCCGCGGGTGGCGCGGGTCCACTATCCGCGGCTGGGCGGCGCCATGGTGGCCTTCGAGACCCACGGCGATCCGCACGAGGTGATCGCCGGGGTCCGGCTGATCACCCCCGCGGTCAGCCTCGGCAGCGTCGACACCCTGATCCAGCACCCCGCCTCCATCAGCCACCGCATCGTGGCCGAGGGCGACCGGCACTCCCATGGCATCAGCGACCGGCTGCTGCGGATGTCGGTCGGTCTGGAGGACGTCGAGGACCTGTGGGGCGACCTGGACCGGGCGCTCAGTGCCCGTGCGGCCGGGCCGGTGACGGAAGCGGTGCCGCAGCAGCGGCGGGCGCCGGTGCCGGGCTGAGCCGGGCGGTGATCACGAGGGTGCCCTGTTCGATCTGGTAGTCCAGCGGCAGTTCGAGGGCGCGCATGGCCGCGACCATGCCGGTGTTGGCCGACTGGGTCACGGCGTAGACGCTCTCGCAGCCGGTCTCGGCGGCCATCGCCACCAGCCGCCGCAGCAGCCGGCCGCCGACACCGCGCCGCTGCCAGTCGTCCTCGACGATCAGCGCGACCTCGGTCTCGTCGCCGTCCCACAGCAGATGGCCGAGGGCCACCAGCCGCCCGGAGGCGGTGTAGGCGGCCAGTGTCCGGCCGAAGCGGGGGCTGAGCAGATGGCCGAGGTAGCGGTCCGCGTCGCCGATCGGGCCGTGGTAGCGCAGACCGAGCGTCGCGGGGGAGCAGCGGCCGTGCATCGCGCGGGCGGCGGGCAGATCGCCGGTGCCCGCGCGGCGCACGGTGATCTCGTTGCCCTCGGGCAGGGTCAGCACATCGCTGCGGTGCGGTATGCGCGGACCGAGCCGGGCGTCCAGCTCCACCAGGGCCCGGGCCCGGGCGAACTCGGTGGGGGTGAACGGCAGATGCGGCCGTTCGATGGTGATCGCGCCACCGGACGGGTCGCGCAGCCGCATCACGGTCTCCTCCAGTACGCCCTCGACCGGCGGGGTGCCGTCCAGCCGGCGGCCGGTGAGGGACTTCGCGGGCAGTGAGTGGATCGTGCAGCGGCCCAGGAGCTGCCGCAGCGCCAGCGGGAGTTCGGCGCCGTCCAGCGCGGTGCGGGTGGCCAGGTTCAGCACCCGGGTGGGGGCGTCCACCAGATCGTGGGCGTCGGCCCGTTCCAGCCAGGTGTCGCTGCCGCCCCCGGCCCCGACCGCGCGGGTCAGCTCGGCCGCGGCCACGGACTCCGGGGCGCGCAGCAGGAACTCGTCCACCGTGCCGTCCGCGAGCGGATGGGTCTGGAGCGCCAGGATGTCCACCCGGTACCCGGCCAGCGCCGCGCACAGGGCGGCCAGGGTGCCGGGCTGGTCCCGGACGGTGGTGCGCATCCGCCACAGCGCGGTGGTCTCGGGGTGCTCGGTCGCCGGGGCGCCCGCGGGGGCGGCGGTGGGCCCGCCGCCCGCGGGCGAGGGCGAGCCGTCCGGTGGCCGGTGACCGTTGCGTCGTGACCACCGCACGGGCAGGGCGGCCGCCACCGCGCCGAACGGGGCGGCCAGTTCGGCCCGGGTGCGCCGCCAGTTGCGGCGGAGGCGGGACTCGTGCGGGGAGTTCGCTCGTGAGGTCATGGAAAACACCTTCGCGCAGGGGTGTTGCCTGATCACGAACACCATGTGTCCGGAGGGTTAAGTAAGGCTTTGCCGTGAGAAGTTCGCTTTGTCCGGCATGCAATCATTGAAGATGGAATCTCCGATTCCTGGAAGGGTCGTCGTGCTGGGTGGCAAGCCGCCGCAGCACCAGGCCGCAGCGCCGTGCGTAGGCCCGCTGGAAGACCGGTACCAGTGGCCCCACCAGACGCGTGTACCACTCTGCCGGGCGACTGAACGCCGTCACCGTCAGGATCACGGAATCGTCCGATTCCCGACCCACCACGAACGATTCCTCGCCGCGCTCCGGATGGCCCGGCAGCGTGCCGTAGGCGAAGCCGGTGCGGGTTGCGTCCGTGACCGTCCACACCACCTCGCACGGCGCCCGCAGCCGCAGCCGCCCGATGCCCAGACCCACCACGACCGGCCGCCCCGCGGTGGCTTCCGGGTCCCAGGAGCGGACGGAGACCCCGACCGCCCGGTGCATCCGCCAGTCCAGCACCGCCCGCCCGGCCCGCTCGAACACCGCGGGCCCGTGGCCGAGGACGGTGCGCACCCGCAGATGGTGATAGCCGTCCGGCAGCGGCCACCGCCGGGTGGCGCCCACCTCCGGATAGGTGAGCCGGGTGACGGGGGCGCCGGGACCGCCGGGGGTCGTCATGCCCGTACCGTACGCCGCGCGGCGGGCGGCCGCGCGGCGTACCCCGGGGTGGTTACTGGCCGACCAGGCCCGGCCGCAGCACCTTGGTGTAGAGCACCGCTCCGCCGTCCTCGCACAGCCGGACGGTCATCTCGCCGCTGTCCCCGTCGATGTCCACCTCGCCGTAGAACTGGAAGCCCTCGGCGGGTCCGACGTTGGCGCGGGGCGGAGCCTTGACGAAGGGCTGCTCGGGTCCGAAGGTGCCGTCCAGCTTCAGCGCGGGGTAGGCACCCGCGTTGAGCGGCCCGGAGACGAACTCCCAGAACGGGGCGAAGTCCTTGAACGCCGCCCGCGCGGGGTCGTAGTGCTGGGCCGAGGTGTAGTGCACATCGGCCGTCAGCCACACCGTGCCGGTGATCTTCCCGTGCTTGATGTGCCGCAGCAGTTCGGCCAGTTGGAGCTCCCGGCCCAGCGGTGCGCCGGGGTCGCCCTGCGCCACGCCCTCGATGGCGGTGGTGCCGTCCGGGACCACCAGGCCCAGCGGCATATCGCAGGCGATCACCTTCCACACCGCGCGCGACCGCGACAGCTCCCGTTTGAGCCAGGCCAGTTGTTCCGCGCCCAGGATGCCCTGGGTGTTCTCCGGTTGGCGGCCGGGCGAGTTGGCGTCCCGGTAGGTGCGGCAGTCCAGGACGAAGACGTCCAGCAGCGGACCGTGGCGCAGCACCCGGTAGACCCGGCCCTGAGCGTCCGGGCGCAGGGTGCCGACGGGGGAGTACTCGGCGAACGCCCGCCGGGCGCGGGCCGCCAGTACGTCCACGTTCTTCTCGGTGTAGCGGGCGTCGGTGAGGATCTCGCCCGGGTACCAGTTGTTGAGGACCTCGTGGTCGTCCCACTGGCTGATCACCGGCACCTGGGAGTGGAACCGGCGCAGGGCGGTGTCCAGCAGGTTGTAGCGGAAGGCACCGCGGAACTCGTCCAGGCTCTCGGCCACCTTGGTCTTCTCCGGGGTGACCACGTTCCGCCAGGTGGAGCCGTCGGGCAGGGTGACGCTCTCGGCCAGCGGGCCGTCGGCGTAGATGTTGTCACCGCTGCACAGGAAGAAGTCGGGGTCCCTGCGGCGCATCTCCTCGAAGATGCGGAAGCCGCCGTGATCGGGGTTGATGCCCCAGCCCTGGCCCGCCAGATCGCCGGACCACACGAACCGCACCCCCTCGCGGCGGCGGGCGGAGACGGTGCGGAACGTGCCGTACACCGGCTCTCCGGTGCGGCGCGGGTCATCGGGGTCGGCCAGCAGCACCCGGTAGTGCACCTGGCTGCCGGAGGGCAGTCCGCGCAGTGCCGTACGGCCGGTGAAGTCGGTGCCGGGGCCCACCACCGGGCCGTGCCAGCGGTGCGGGCGGGAGAAGGACTCGGTCGCGGCGGTCTCGACGATCATCCGGGCCGGGCGGTCGGAGCGCACCCACACCAGCCCGGACGAGGTCGTCACATCGCCCACCTGGACGCCCCACCGGGCGTTCGGCCGCCCGGACAGCGCCTGCGCGGGCGCGGCCGGTGTCACGGAGGGCAGGGTGAGCGCGGCCGAGGCGGCCGCCGAACCCCGCAGTACCGCCCGCCGCCCCATCCGCCTGCCGGAATCCCGCGCCATGTGGAACCTCCCGTGAGAATCGAAGAACCGCCGTACCGTGCGTGGCCGCTGTGCTGCCGTACCCCTGTCGTTGCTATCGGTGCGAGATGCCCCGCGCCCGAACGGACAGTGAACAACCGGCCGCGGTGCCGGGGGAAGTGGGCTGCGCCGGCGATTCCCCCGGCCGCCGGACACCGCCCGCCCCGGCCGGCGGCATCCGGCGAGCGGTCATGGATCAGCGGCTGCCGTCCAGGATCACGCGGGCCACCAGCGCGGGGTCGTCGTTCATCGGGACATGGCCGCAGCCGGGCAGCCGCACCAGCCGTGCTGCGGGGATCACCTGCTTGGCCCGCACGCCCTGACGGCGCAGCAGCAGCCGGTCGCGCGACCCCCAGCCGATGGTGACCGGCACATCGGGTACGTCCTCGGTGAACAGCCCGGTGCCCCCGGCCGCGAGCGTCGCCTCGAACCCCACCGCCTCCCGCATCGCCCGGGTCTCGGCCACCACGGCCTGGGGCGAACGCCGCCCGGGGCGGGCGTAGATGGTGCCGGTGAGCGCCGCCCGCCCGGCCGCGCTGCGGGCCAGCCGCTCCACCAGTGAGGGCGGCAGCCGCCGCGCGCCCACCCGCATCGCGTTCAGCACCCCGAAGGCGTAGCGGCGCTCGGCCTCGTTCCAGAACCGGGCCGGGGAGAGCGCGGTGACGGACCGTACGAGACCGACCCGGCCCAGCTCCAGGGCGAGCAGTCCGCCCAGCGAGTTCCCGGCGACGTCCGGGCGCTCGACCTCCAGCGCCTCGAAGAGCGCCCCGAGCACCGGCACCACACCGTCCAGGTTGTAGGGGACGCCCTCCGGCAGCGCGGGTGAGGCGCCGAACCCCGGTAGGTCGACGGCGATGACCTCGCGCTCCACGGCGAGGATGTCGAGCACCGGCTCCCATGCCTGCCAGTGGTGGCCGATCCCGTGCAGCAGCACCAGCGGACGTCCCGTGCCGCGCCGTTCGTGGACCATCCGCGCGGTGCGGGGGCCGCCGGGGGTGTCGACGGGGAAGGAGATGGTCGCGGCCATGGGAGGGCTCCTCGGGTCGGTTCGTCATGATCTGCCGGGCAGACGTATGAGACAGCATGTCAGCAAGAGTTACCGCCGGGTAGACCTGTTGGGGCACCGGGTCGGAACCGCCTGGACAACGCGCCGGGCGTCGGGTGGGATGGGGCCGTGGCCACCGATACCGCGAGCGACGTCTTCGAGACACACCGATCCCTGCTGACCGGAGTGGCCTACCGGATGCTGGGCCGGGTCGCCGACGCCGAGGATGTCGTCCAGGAGAGCTGGCTGCGCTGGTCCGGCACCGATCGCGAGCGGGTCCGCGATCCGCGCGCCTTCCTGGTGCGCGTCACCACCCGGCTGGCCATCGACCGGCTGCGCCAGATCACCTCCCGCCGGGAGTCCTATGTCGGCCCGTGGCTGCCCGAGCCGATCGCCACCGACCTCGGCCGCACCACCCCGGACGCCGCCGAGCGTGCCCTGCTCTCCGAGACCGTCTCGCTCGCGGTGCTGGTCGTCCTGGAGTCGCTGTCGCCGCTGGAGCGCGCGGTGTTCGTGCTGCGCGAGGCGTTCGGCTTCCCGTACGGCGAGATCGCCGAGACGCTGGACCGCAGCGAGGCGGCGGTGCGGCAGCTCTCCGGCCGGGCCCGGCGCCATGTGGAGGAGCGCAAACCGCGTTTCGAGGTGGACCAGCGGCAGCGCCGGGAACTGACCGAGAAGTTCCTCGCCGCCTCCACCGGCGGCGACCTCGGACAGCTCCTCGCACTGCTCGCCCCCGACGCCCGCCTGATCGGCGACAGCGGCGGCAAGGCCAAGGCGCCGCTGCGGGTGCTGGAGACGGCCGACAAGGTCGGACGCTTCCTGCACGGGGTGGCCCAGCGGCCCGTCGAGGAGGCGGAGTTGCGGATCACGGAGATCAACGGCGGGCCCGGGCTGCTGATCCTCTCGCGCGGGGTGCCGGACTCGGTGATGAGCCTGGACGTGGCGGACGGCCGCGTCCAGGCGGTCTACATCGTGCGCAACCCCGACAAGCTGGCCGCGTTCGCCCGCTGAGGCCGAGACCGCTCACCCGGGGTGGCGCGGACTCACATCCCGCCCGCGACCCGCAGCACCGCACCGGTGGTGTACGACGCCTCCGGCGAGAGCAGCCACGCCACCGCGCCCGCGATCTCCTCCGGTTCACCCGGCCGCCCCAGCGGCACCCGGCCCGCACCCTTCCAGGGCCGCTCCGGGTCCCCCATCTGCGCATGGATGTCGGTCACCGTCATCCCGGGCTGGACCGAGTTGACCCGGACGCCCTCCGCGGCGAGTTCCTTGGACAGCCCCACGGTCATGGTGTCCACGGCCGCCTTGCTGGCCGCGTAGTGGACGTACTCCCCGGGGCTGCCGGTGGTCGCCGCGCCCGAGGAGATATTGACGATGGCGCCGCCCCGGCCGCCGTGGCGCGTGGACATCTCGCGCGCCGCCCGTCGTGCGCACAGCAGCGCGCCGGTCACATTGACGTCCACCACCCGGCGCATCACCTCGGGCGAGGTCTCGGTGAACCGGCCCAGACGCCCGGTGATCCCGGCGTTGTTGACCAGTCCGGTGATCGGGCCCAGCTCGGCGGCTGCGGTGTCGAACAGCGTCTCGACCTGCTCCTCGACGCTGGTGTCCAACTGGACGACGACCGCGCGGACCCCCTCGGCGCGCACCGCCTCCGCGCTGCGCTCGGCCGCGTCCCGCGCGCGCTCGTAGCCGATGGCGATGTGGTGTCCGGCGCGGGCGAGCCGCACGGCCACCGCCGCCCCGATGCCTCGACTGCCGCCGGTGACCACCGTGACCTGGTCCATCGATCCACTCCCGCCCCTAGTCGCCCTCCGCTCCGGCTCGGTGCCGGCTGCAAAGACTAGTGATCACTGACCCTAGCTGACCATGGATTGGTCTTGACCAACCAGGCAGGCCGCCTTATCGTCGCATTGATACTGCAACAACCTTTAATAAAGAAGCACGCAGAACCAAGCACACATGACCGGTGCGGGAACAGGGGGACAGGGTGGGGACCACGGAGCTGGAATCGGTGCCGGAGCCCAAGTACTGGCACCTGAAGACCGTGCTGACCGACGCGCTCGACACCGAGTTCGCCGTCGGGGAGATCCTGCCCAACGAGCGTGAGCTCGCGGCCCGTTTCGGAGTCGCCCGCGCCACCCTCCGGCAGGCCCTGGAACAGCTCGAGCTGGAGGGCAGGCTCCAGCGCCGCCGCGGCGTCGGCACCACTGTCGCCCCGCCCCGCGTCGGGGTGGCCGTCGGCGACTCCACCCACGGCTGGACCGACGGCGGCGCGGACGCCTGGCAGTCGGTCGACAGCGTCGAGGCGGTCCCCCCGGCCGCCGTCGCCCGGCTGCTCGAGACCGACCCCGACACTCCCGTGCACCGCGTCCGCCGCACCCGGATCAGCCAGGGCCAGCCGCTCGCCGCCGAACTGCTCTACGTCCCGGCCGAGTCGGTGCCCGGTCTCGCCGCCATCGACACCACCAGCGGGCTGGCCCGCGCCCGCGCCGTGCTGCGTGAGCTGCGCCGCCTGGAGCTGGAGGGCAATGACCAGTCGGTCGAGCTCGGTTCGGCCCGCGCCGACGACGCCAAGGAGCTGGACCGGCTGCCCGGCGCCCCCGTACTCGTGGTCACCACCCGCTATGTCGCGGCCGGACGCACCGCCGCCGTCGCCGTGGCCACCTACCGGGCCGACACCTGCCGCCTCACCTTCGGCGAATCGCACGACTCCGGGGAACTGCTGGCGGGCTGAGCGGGCCCGCCGACGGTCATCGGCCCGCGCGGCGGGCCGTGACCGTGCCCTCCACCGCGAACAGCTCCGCCTCCACATGGTCCAGGGCCAGCCGCAGCGCGCCCGTGCTCACCGCCGCCTCACCCAGCACCGACAGCGCCACTTGCGGCGGCCGCAGACAGTAGCGGGCCAGCTCCTCGCGCAACGGCTCCAGCATCCCGTCGAGCCCCGCGGCCCAGCCGCCCACCACCACGACCTCGGGATCCAGCGCCAGCACCAGCGCCGCCACGTCGTGCACCAGCCGCCGGACGAACCGGTCCACGGCGGCGCGCGCCCGCGCGTCCCCCTCCCGGGCCAGCGCGAAGACCCGGGCGACCTGCTCCTCGTCCAGCGGGTTCAGCGGCTCCCCGGTGGTGGACAGCACCTCTTCCGGAGTCGCCTCCCGGCCCAGCAGATGCAGTGCCCCGATCTCCCCGGCCGCGCCCCCGAACCCCCGGTGCAGCCGCCCCCCGATCAGCGAACCCGCGCCCGGACTCAGCCCGGCCAGCACGAACACCACATCGTCCGAGCCGAGCGCCGCGCCCTTCCAGTGTTCGGCCACCGCGGCCGTGTTGGCGTCGTTCTCCACCAGCACCGGACAGCGGAACGACCGCCGCAGCCGCTCCCCGAGCCGCAGCCCGGTCCACCCGGGCAGTGCGGTGCACAGATGCACCGCGCCGTCGTCCTCGACCACCCCCGGGCTGCCCACCCCGACCGCGCGCAGCGAGTGGCGTGCCACCCCGGCCCGTCGCAGCAGATCGGCGACGGCACCGCGCACCCGCTCCAGCCGCTCGTCCGCCGACGCCTTCTCGGACACCTCGCGCACCGTCGAGCCCAGCAACCGGCCGTCGAGGTCCGACAGCAGCGCGGCGATCCGGTGCGCGCCTATCTCGATGCCCAGCAGATGTCCGGCCTCGGCCCGGAAGCGGAAGCGGCGTGCGGGACGGCCCTGGCGGCGCACCCCGCCCTCCTCGGCGGGCACATCCGCCGCCAGCCCGATGCCGATCAGCCCGTCGATCACGCCCTCGACGGTGGGGCGGGACAGTCCGGTGACCCGGGTGAGGTCGGTGAGGGTCGCGGCCCCCGGGCCGCGGGCGGCGTCCTGGGATCCGGCCGCCGTCGCGGCGCGCAGCGCGTGCAGCACCACCGCGGAGTTGATACGCCGCAGCAGGGACGGGTCCCCGCCGGTGAGCCGCCCCACGTCGTCGGCCTCCCTCGCTGTCCGTGTCTGGCGGATCGTATCCGCTGGGGACGTACGCGGCGAGTGGCCGGGGCACCGGGCCGGGAGGGCGAGCCCGCGCGCGGGGGCGCGGGGCGGGAGGTCCGTTCCCTGACGGAGGGCCACATGTCCGACCCGCGTTGTTTACTGACAGCATGACCAGCAGCACCACCGCCCGCCATCTGGCCACGATCGACCGGCTGCGCGCCGATGCCCTGCCCGCGCAGCGCGGTTCCGGGTGCCGTGTCGCCGACCTCCGGGTGAGCGAGGAGTTCTGGGAGGCGGACGCGGTCCGGATACGGGAGGCGGAGGAGGAGTTCGAGGCCGAGCTGTACGCCCTCGTCCGGGTCCTGTCCTTACGGTGGGGCGATCCCGAGGTGCTGGACCTCACCGGGCACCTGGAGCGTTCGGCCATGGGCGAGCCGGTGCCGCCCCCGCTGGACGTCCTGTGCGGCTATGTCCCCCAGCTGTGCGTCTGGCGGGTGGACGGGCGGTGGGTCGCGCTGGGGGTGGGACAGGCGGGCCGGGAGCTGCCGTTCCAGCTCGTGGTGGCCATGGCGGAGGATCCGGACCTGGGCGCGGATCCGCGCTGAGCGCCCCGCCGGGCGCTCAGCCCTCCGCCTCCGCCGCTGCCCGCAGCCTGCCGAACTCCTCGGCCATGGTCGCCAGGGTCCAGTGCGCGTTCAGCCCGCTCGGATTGGGCAGGGCCCAGATCCTGGTCTCCCCGATGGTCCGCGTCTGGGGACCTATGGCCGCTCGCTTGTCCCCGAAGGCGACCCGGTAGGCGGTCACTCCGGCCACCGCCAGCCAGCGGGGCCGCAGCCGCAGCACCTTCTCCTCCAGGACCCGGCCGCCCCGGCGGTACTCCTCGTCGCTCAGCTCGTCCGCGCGGGCGCTGGCCCGGGCCACGACATTGGTGATGCCAAGACCGTACTCCACCAGCTCCGCCTGCTCGGACGGGGCCAGCCGCCTCGGGGTGAACCCCGAGGCGTGCAGAACGGGCCAGAAGCGGTTGCCGGGACGGGCGAAGTGGTGGCCCGTCGCGGCCGTCATCAGCCCGGGGTTGATCCCGCAGAACAGCACCCGCAGACCGTCCGCGACCACGTCCGGCACCAGACGGTCGCGGGCGGCCTCCAGCTCCTCGGGCGTCAGCGAAGGGGACACCGGGTCGCCGCCGGGGTCAGAGGATGGACCCGGGCGTGTACGCCGCGGCCTCCGGATGCCGCTTGGCGATTTCCTCGATCCGGGCGACCACCGCACCGACCTGGTCGGCCGCGGCGCCGGTGAAGGACAGCTTGTCCGCCATCAGCCCGTCCAGCGCGGCCCGGTCCAGCGGGATCCGCTCATCGGCGGCGAGGGAGTCCAGCAGCTCGTTGCGTTCGGCGCCGCGCTCGCGCATCGCCAGCGCCGCGGCGACCGCGTGCTCCTTGATCGCCTCATGCGCCACCTCGCGGCCCACCCCGGCCCGCACGGCGCCCATCAGCACCTTCGTCGTCGCGAGGAAGGGCAGATAGCGGTCCAGCTCACGGGCGACCACCGCGGGGAAGGCACCGAACTCGTCGAGCACGGTCAGGAAGGTCTCCAGCAGACCGTCGAAGGCGAAGAACGCGTCCGGCAGCGCGACCCGGCGCACCACCGAGCAGGACACATCGCCCTCGTTCCACTGGTCGCCCGCCAGCTCCCCGGCCATCGAGGCATAGCCGCGCAGGATCACCGCGAGGCCGTTGACGCGCTCGCAGGAGCGGGTGTTCATCTTGTGCGGCATCGCGGACGAGCCGACCTGGCCGGGCTTGAAGCCCTCGGTCACCAGCTCGTGCCCGGCCATCAGCCGGATCGTCTTGGCCAGCGAGGACGGCGCGGCGGCGAGCTGCACCAGGGTGGTCACCACGTCGTAGTCCAGCGACCGCGGGTAGACCTGGCCGACCGAGGTGAACGCCTGCGCGAAGCCCAGGTGACCGGCGATCCGCCGCTCCAGCTCGGCCAGCTTCCCGGCGTCCCCGCCCAACAGGTCCAGCATGTCCTGCGCCGTGCCCACCGGGCCCTTGATACCGCGCAGCGGATAGCGGCCGAGCAGCTCCTCCAGCCGCGCGTAGGCCACCAGCAGCTCGTCCGCGCCGGTCGCGAACCGCTTGCCGAGCGTCGTGGCCTGCGCCGCGACATTGTGCGAACGGCCCGCCATCACCAGCTCGGCGTGCTCGGCGGCCAGCTTCCCCAGCCGGGCCAGCACGGCCACCGTGCGGTTGCGCACCAGCTCCAGGGAGAGCCGGATCTGGAGCTGCTCAACATTCTCGGTGAGGTCGCGGGAGGTCATGCCCTTGTGCACATGCTCATGACCGGCGAGGGCGTTGAACTCCTCGATCCGGGCCTTCACATCGTGGCGGGTGACCTTCTCGCGCTCGGCGATCGAGGCCAGGTCCACATCCTCCAGGACCCGCTCGTAGTCGGCGAGGGCGGCCTCCGGCACCTCGATCCCGAGGTCCTTCTGGGCGCGGAGCACGGCGAGCCACAGCCGCCGCTCCAGTGTCACCTTGTACTCGGGGGACCACAGGACGGCCAGCTCCGTGGAGGCGTAGCGGCCGGCCAGGACGTTCGGGATGCGCGGCTTAGCAGTCACGTGCACAGAGTCTACTGGCGATCCGCGCAGGCCAGACCGGTCCCCCGGTCGGCCGTGGGGTCAGCCCTCGTCCGGCGCCGGGTAGGGGAGCAGCTCCGCCCGCTTGGGAAGGCGTCCGTCACCCGAGGAACGGCCCGTCAGCCGCCGCACGATCCAGGGTCCGAGGTGCTCCCGGGCGAACCGTGCGTCGGAGGTGCGCCGGGCGACCCAGCCGGGCCGGACCGGGGGCCGCAGCGGGGCGTTCCAGTCGGCCTCGGGTTCGTGCCCCAGCGCCTGCCACACGGCCTCGGCCACCCGGCGGTGCCCCTCGGCGTTGAGGTGCAGCCGGTCATCGGCCCACAGCCGGGAGTCGCCCAGCGCCTCGGAGGCATAGAGGTCCACCACGGTCGCGTCATGCCGCGCGGCCAGGTCGTCGATGAAGGAGAAGAGCTGCTCCATGCGCGGCTGGAACCGCGCCAGCACCGGTCCGCGCCGCCCCGGGCTGCGCATCAGCACCAGCCGCTTGCAGCTCGGTGCCAGGCGCTCGGCCGCCTCCTCCAGCAGCGCGCACACCCGGTCCACGTCGCACGTGGGCCGCAGGACGTCGTTCAGTCCGCCGACCAGTGTCACCAGGTCGGCGCCCATGGCGGCCGCGGGACCGGTCTGCTCGTCGACGATCTGGCCGATCAGCTTGCCGCGCACCGCGAGGTTGGCGTAGCGGAAGCCGGGGGTGCGGGCGGCGAGCCGCCCGGCGAGGAGGTCCGCCCAGCCGCGGTAGGCGCCGCCCGGGAGCTCATCGGACATGCCTTCGGTGAAGGAGTCGCCCAGCGCGGCGAAGCTGGTGTACGTGAGGTTCGTCTGCATGGCGCGACGATCCTATCCGGATCTCCAGACCGCCCGGTCGGTACCCACCTTGCCCGGGTGTTCCCGTGCCGGTGTGCTGCGCGGGCGGCCGGGCGCGAGCATGATGAGCCGCATGGCGATGACCCACATCTACTTCGAGGGCGGCGCGCGGAACGGGACGACCGTCAGCTGGAATGTGGAGCCCGGCGCGGACATCTTCGACGACAACATCTTCCGGCCGCCCGAGCTGTACCGGCGTACGACCAGGGTCAAGGTGCTCGGCCGGATCGAGTACGTCGTCTTCCGCTACGACCCCTCCGCCCGCCGCCCCGGGCCGCGCCCCCAGGGGTGATACCCCGGTTGGACCGGGTGGGGTTCCGCCCGGGGTCCGGCGGGGCAGGGTGCTCGGCGTGGATGCCTTCGAATGCGACCGTACGACCATGGCCATCGTCGCCGCCGCGCTCGCCGACGACGGGGAGGGCGCGGCGGCCCTGCTGGAGCCGCTGGAGAGACGTGATGTGAGCCGGGTCGCGGTGCGGCTGGCCGCGATGGCCGCCGACGCGCTGCTGGCGGTCGCCGAGGAGAGCGGCGGCGGCCGGGCCGAGGCACTGGCGCACTGGCAGGCGTGCATCATCGCCCATGAGTCCAGACGCACCGACGAGTGAGGGGGCGGGGCCATGACCGACGCCCCCGCCCGTACCGGGCGTGGTACGACCTAGGCGACCAGCTCGCGCAGCACGTCCTCCATGGTCACCAGCCCCTCCAGCCGCCCTTCGGCACCGATCACCGCCGCGAGGTGGGTACCGCTGTCACGCATCGCGGTGAGCACGTCGTCCAGTGCCGTCTGGGACCGCACCCGGGGGATCGGCCGCAGCTGGTCGGGGCGGAACGGGACATCGCGCGGCCGGGCGTCCAGCGCGTCCTTCACATGGAGGTAGCCCACGATCCGCCCGGAGTCGTCGACCACCGGGAACCGGGAGAAGCGCGAGCTGGCCGACAGCTCCTCCAGCTCCTCGGGGGTCACCCCGAGCCGGGCGGAGACCACCCGGTCCATGGGCAGCACCACGTCCCGCACCCGGCGGCGGCCCAGCTCCAGGGCCTCCCGCAGCCGCTCGGTGGCCCGGTCGTCCAGCAGTCCGGCCTCACTGGAGTCCGCGACCATCCGGGCCAGTTCGGTGTCGGAGAAGGTGGCCGCGACCTCGTCCTTGGGCTCCACCCGCAACAGCTTCAGCAGACCGTTGGCGAAGGCGTTGATCGTGAAGATCACCGGACGCAGCGCACGGGCGAGCCCCACCAGCGGCGGGCCCAGCACCAGCGCGGTGCGGACCGGCGCGGCCAGGGCCACGTTCTTCGGCACCATCTCGCCGAAGAGCATGTGCAGATAGGTCGCCAGGCTCAGCGCGATCACGAACGACACCGGGTGGATCAGACCCAGCGGCAGCCCCACCGCGTGGAAGACCGGCTCCAGGAGATGGGCGATGGCCGGTTCCGCGACGGCACCGAGCACCAGCGTGCACAGCGTGATGCCGAGCTGTGCCGCCGCCAGCAGCGCGGAGACGTGCTCCAGACCCCACAGCACCGCGCGTGCCCGGCGGTCGCCCTGTTCGGCATGGGGCTCGATCTGACTGCGCCGGACCGAGATCAGGGCGAACTCGGCGCCGACGAAGAACGCGTTGACGACCAGGGTCAGCAGACCGATGATCAACTGGATCGCGGTCATCGGCCCGCCCCCTTCTCGCCCTTGGTGTGACCGGCGCCCCTGCGGCCCCGGCCGTGCATCCGGCAGCCGGCGCCGCCGTCCTCGGCCGCCCCGGCGTCCCCGGCGTTCTCGTCCTCATCGGGCAGCGGGGCCCGCAGCCGGACCCGGGCGGCCCGGTGACCCGCCGCGTTGACCACCTCCGAGCGCCAGCCCGCCAGCTCGACGGTGTCGCCCGCGGCCGGGATCCGGCCCAGTTCGGTCGCGATCAGCCCGGCCAGCGTCTCGTACGGTCCCGGCGGCACCCGCAGTCCGACCTGCTCCAGCTGGTCGACGCGGACCGAGCCGTCCACGTCGTACAGCGCGTGGCCTTCCGCGTCCTCGCCCGCCGGGGCCAGGTCGGGGGTCTCCTGCGGATCGTGCTCATCGCGGACGTCACCGACCACCTCCTCGACGATGTCCTCCAGCGTCACCACACCGGCCGTGCCGCCGTACTCGTCGATGACCACGGCCATGCTGCGCTTCGCGGACAGCCGGTCCAGCAGCCGGTCCACGGTGAGCGACTCCGGGACGAACAGCGGCTCGCGCATCAGCCGGGAGACCGGATGCCGCATCCGCTCGTCGGCGCGGATCGCCAGCACGTCCTTGATGTGGACCACTCCGCCGACGGTGTCCAGACTGCCCCGGTAGACGGGGAAGCGGGACAGCCCGGTGGCGCGGGTCGCGTTCGCCACGTCCTCGGCGGAGGCCCGTTCGTCCAGCGCGATCACCTGCACCCGCGGGGTCATCACGCTCTGTGCGGTGAGTCCGGCCAGGCTCAGGGTACGGACGAACAGCTCGGCGGTGTCCTCCTCCAGCGCCCCCTCCTTCGCGGAGTGCCGGGCGAGCGCCACCAGCTCCTGCGGTCCGCGCGCGGAGGCCAGCTCCTCAGCGGGCTCAAGACCCATCCGGCGGACGGTGCGGTTCGCCGTGTTGTTGAGGTGGGTGATCAGCGGCCGGAAGGCCGCGCTGAAGATCCGCTGCGGAGTGGCCACGGCCTTGGCGACCGGCAGCGGCCGGGAGATCGCCCAGTTCTTCGGGACCAGCTCACCGATGACCATCAGCACCACGGTCGACAGGGCGGTGCCGGTCACCAGGGCGACCGAGGAGACCGCGGACTCCGGGACGCCGATGGCGGTGAGCGGCCCGGCCAGCAGGACGGCCACCGACGGTTCGGCGAGCATACCGACGATCAGGTTGGTGACGGTGATACCGAGCTGGGCGCCGGAGAGCTGGTAGGTCAGGCTCCGCACGGCCTTCAGGGCGCTCCCCGCACCCCGTTCCCCGCGCTCCACCGCCCGCTCGAGCTCGCCGCGCTCGACCGTGGTCAACGAGAACTCCGCCGCGACGAAGGCGCCGCAGGCGAGCGCCAGCAGGAGCGCCACGACCAGGAGGAGGACTTCGGTCATCGGTTCACCTCCGTCCCATGATCCAGCAGGGAGGGAAGGAACGCGCGATGTCGGGTCCGGGGACTACTGGGAGGCTCGCCCATGGGCGGACGCTCACACCTTTCGACGGGAGGGGTGGAAGTCCACGGCGCACCGGGGCGCCGTGTCCTGCATCCATGGTAAAGGGTCGGCAAAGTGCCCGGTGCGGGTGGCCGGGCTCGTTACGAGTCCAGTGGTTTGACCCAGCGGCTCCACTGGGGCTGGGGGCTGTAGCCGGCCGCCTGCCACGCGCTGTGGGCCGGCGCGTTCTCCTTGAGCACCATGGCGTCCCCACGGCGTCCGCCCAGGGCTGTGAACCGCTCCTCGGCCGCCGTCAGCAGCGCCGTCGCCACGCCTCGCCGGCGCTGGGCGGGGTGGACGGCCAGCCGGTACAGATGGCAGCGCCAGCCGTCGAAACCCGCGATCACGGTTCCGGCGAGCATCCCGTTCCGCTCGGCCAGCAGCAGCGACTCCGGGTCCCGGCGGAGGAGCCGGGCCACCCCGTCCCGGTCGTCGCTGATGCTCGTCCCCTCGGCCGCCTGCCGCCAGAAGGTGAGCACACGGTCGAGGTCGTCGGGGGTCGCGGCCCGTATCCGAAGGTCGTCCATATCCCGCATCCCATCACCGGACGGCCCGCGGGTCGACGGGTTTCCCGTCGTCCGGGGGCTGATGGTGGGTCAGCCCAGCGGGTCCGGCGCCGCCCCGGTCGCGGAGGTCTGGCTGAAGATCTGCATCCGTTCCAGCACCGCTTCGGCCGTGGGCCGCTCCATCCGGTCCACGATCCGGCCGTCGCCGAGGAAGATCACCAGATCGGAGTGGGCGGCGGCGCCGGGGTCATGGGTCACCATCACCACCGTCTGCCCGAGTTCGTCGACCGCCTCCCGCAGGAACCCCAGCACATCGAGGCCGGACCGCGAATCCAGGTTGCCGGTCGGTTCGTCGGCGAAGATCAGGTCGGGGCGGGAGGCCAGTGCGCGGGCGCAGGCCACCCGTTGCTGCTGACCGCCGGAGAGCTGCGCGGGACGGTGCTTCAGCCGGTCCCGCAGCCCCAGGGTGTCGATCACCCGGTCCAGCCACGCGGGATCGGGCTTCTGCCCCGCGATGTCCATCGGCAGCGTGATGTTCTCGGCCGCGTTCAGCGTGGGCAGCAGATTGAACGACTGGAACACAAAGCCCACCCGGTCCCGCCGAAGCTGGGTGAGCTGCCGGTCGTCCAGGCCCGTGATCTCGGTGTCGCCCAGCCACACCTGCCCCGAGGAGACGGTGTCGAGCCCCGCGAGACAGTGCATCAGGGTGGACTTGCCGGAGCCGGACGGGCCCATCACCGCGGTGAATCTGCCCTGTTCGATCTCCACGTCCACCGCGTCCAGGGCGATCACGGCCGTCTCGCCGGTGCCGTACGCCTTGGTGAGGGAGCGTGTGCGGGCCGCCGTGCGGGCTCCGCCCTCCGCCGATCCGTCCGTCTTCGTCGCCGCCGGTGTGGACACCCTGCCTCCCGTGTCGGAACGGTTCAGACCTCGATGGTAGGGATCCGGCCGCTCCGGCGCGCCCTTGAATGCGCTAGCAAATCTGCGCTAGCGTGACCGTGTGGCGAAGACACAGCTGAATGTGCGGGTCGACGAGACCACCGCCGAGAAGGCCCGGGAGCGCGCCCTCCAGCGGGGAATGAGCATGAACCGCTATATCGAGGAGCTGGTCCGGCAGGACGCGGGCGAGGCGGGCCACACCTTCGTGGAGGCCGCCGCCGACTTCATGAAGCAGTACCGGGCCGTGTTCGACGAGGAGTTCGGCAAGGAGGGCGAGCCCCGCCCTTGACCGTGCGTATCGACCTCGCCTGGCTGCTGATGATCGCCGAGCATCACACCCCCGGCGATCCGCGCGTCACCGACTACGGTGCGCTGGTGGCCGCCGTGAGCCGCCATGAGGCGGAGATATTCGGCATCCCCGTCTACACCGACCCCCAGGAGCGGGCCGCGGCCCTGCTCCAACTGCTGCTCCTGGTCCCGGCGCTGGAGCGGGGCAACGCGCTGTTCGCCTCCGCCGTCGCCTACGCCTATCTCGTGGCCAGCGGGCTGAAGATCACCACCTCGCCGGAGCGGGTGCGGGACCTGGCCCGGCTGGTCCGGGACGGCCGCGCCGACGTCCGTGCCATCGCCGACGAACTGCGCCGCTGGAGCGTCTAGGCCGGGCCCGTCCCCGCCCCGGGGTCCGGAAGCGGCGGACGGCGGACCGTGCCCAGCACACAGGAGGAGGTCGGCATCGGCAGCCCCCGCTCGGGCACCCGCAGCAGCCGGTGCCCGACCGGTTCGAAGCCCGCCGCCGCCAGCTCCGCCCGAACCTCCCGCGCGGTGTGACAGCCGCCGAACACCAGCGGCCACATGGTGCGGTCCAGCACCCGCTGCGTGGTGGCCATCATCCGGCCGTCCGCCCGGCCGTGCTCCAGGAAGCGCAGTTCGCCGCCGGGTTTGAGCACCCGCGTCAGCTCGGCCAGCGCGCGCCGCACATCGCGCACCGAACACAGCACCAGACACGCCACCGCCGCGTCGAACGCCTCGCTCTTGACCGGCAGCGCCTCCGCGACCCCCGGCACCACGTCCACCGGAACCGCCGCCCGCAGCCCGGCCCGCGCGGCCAGCCGCCGCAGATGGCGCTCCGGCTCGATGGCGACGACCTCGGAGACGGTCTCGGGATAGTGCGGGAAGTTGCGGCCGTTGCCCGCCCCGATCTCGATCACCCGGCCGGACAGCCCGGTCAGCAGTTCACTGCGCAGCTCCGCCACCCCGGCCCGCTCGTCGGCCACCGCGGAGAGCCGGTCCCAGCAGCGGGCGAAGAGCGGGTGGTGCACGGCGTCGGGCGGTGCGGTGCGGCGGCGTACGGGCATGGGGGACCCCCTCGGATACGAACGACACGGTCCAGGACCGGTACCGGGAGTCTGCCCAGGGCGAGGGTGCGGCTACGCCGGGAAGGCCGCCGCGTTCCAGACGCCGTCCAGCTCCGGGGCCAGCCAGCCGGGAGCCGCGGCGCGGAAGGCCGCCGGGCCGAGGGCGGCGGCCCGCTCCGGGAGGGCGCCCAGCAGCGGTACACCCGCCGACGCGGGCAGATCGCCGACGTTGCAGAGGGAGGCGAGATCGGGCTCGGCGGGCCAGCTCCCGATGACGATCCCCGGGCAGTCCAGCCCGCGGGCGGTCAGCGCCTCGGTGGTCAGCGTGGCCATGTTCAGGGTGCCGAGGCCCGGGTGCGCGACGACCAGGACGGGGGCCGCCAGCAGCCGGGCCGCGTCGGCGAGCGTCGAGCCCTCCTCGTCGAAGCGCACCAGCAGTCCGCCCGCGCCCTCGACGAGCACCAGATCGTGCTCGGCGGCCAGTTTCCCGGCCGCCTCCGCCACCTCGTACGGACGGACCGTCGGCAGCCCGGAGCGGCGGGCCGCGGTGTCCGGGGCCAGCGGCTCGGGATAGCGGGCGAGTTCGAGGGTGGTGATCTCTCCGGCGAGCCGGGCCACCTCGGCGGCATCGCCCGCCTCCTCCGCGCCGACGCCGGTCTGCGCGGGTTTGAGCACCGCCACCGACCGGCCGCGGGCCAGGGCACAGGCGGCGACGGCAGCCGTGGTCACGGTCTTGCCGATCTCGGTGCCGGTGCCCGAGACGACCAGTACTGACATGGTGTTTCCGTGCCTTTCGCTGGGTTCCGCGGGCCGCTGCCCGAGGGTGGTCCCCCGGACGGCGGCCCGCGGCCTTCGGTTCAGCGGCCCGCCGCGGCGGCGGCCGCCCGCACCGCCGTGCAGATCCGGGCCAGGTCGTCATCGCCGGTGATGTACGGCGGCATGACGTACAGCAGATCGCGGAACGGCCGCAGCCAGACGCCCTCGCGGACCGCGGCCCGCGAGGCCGCGGACATGCCCGCCGCGTCGAGCGGACGGTCGAGCTGGACCACGCCGATCGCGCCCAGCACCCGTACCTCCCGGACGTTCGGCAGTTCGAGCGCTTCGGCGAGACCGTCGCGCAGCCCCGCCTCGATCCGCTTGACCTCCTGCCGCCAGTCGTAGCCGAGCAGCAGCTCGATCGAGGCGTTGGCGACCGCCGCGGCCAGCGGATTGCCCATGAAGGTCGGGCCGTGGGCCAGCACCGGCACCTCGCCGCGCGAAATGCCCTCCGCCACCCGCGTGGTGCACAAGGTGGCCGACATGGTGAGGTATCCACCGGTCAGCGCCTTGCCCAGACACATCACATCCGGGCTCACGGCCGCGTGACCGGCCGCGAAGAGCTCGCCCGAGCGGCCGAAGCCGGTGGCGATCTCGTCGAACACCAGCAGCACGTCGTGCTCGTCGCACACCTCGCGCAGCAGCCGCAGCAGCGCGGGGGAGTGGAAGCGCATCCCGCCCGCGCCCTGGACCACCGGCTCCACGATCACTCCGGCCAGCTCATGGGCGTGCCGGGCCATCAGCTCGCGCACATGGGCCTCGTAGGCCGGGTCGGCACCGGCGTCGAATCCGGCCGGCGGGGCGTCCGCGAAGACCTGTTCGGGGAGCACCCCCGACCACAGCTGGTGCATTCCGCCCTGCGGGTCGCACACCGCCATCGGCTGCCAGGTGTCGCCGTGGTAGCCACCGCGCCAGGTCAGCATCCGGCGCTTCTCCGGACGGCCGAGCGACCGCCAGTACTGGAGGCACATCTTCACCGCCACCTCGACCGACACCGAACCGGAGTCGGCGAGGAAGACATGGCGCAGCGGTTCGGGGGTGATCTCCACCAGCTTGGCGGCCAGCCGTACGGCGGGCTCATGGGTGAGTCCGCCGAACATCACATGGCTCATCCGCCCCAGCTGGCCGCGTACGGCCTCATTGAGCACCGGGTGGTTGTAGCCGTGGATCGCGGACCACCACGACGACATGCCGTCGACCAGTTCCCGGACGCCCTCGACCGGTTCGGCCAACCGCAGCCGGACCCCGGACGCGGACTCCACCACCAGCGGGTCCTCGCGTCCGGGCATCGGACCGTACGGGTGCCAGACGTGCTGGCGGTCCAGCTCCCGCAGCTCACCGGGGGTCAGCGGCTCAGGCATTGGGCGGCAGGTCCGTCCCCACGCCCCGACGGCGCACCGCGACCAGATCGGCGTGCGAGTCCTCGCGCGCCGCCACCGCCGCGGGCTGCGGCTCGGCCCCGGCCTCCGCCTCGGGCGCGGTGTCGCCGCCGCACGGACCGCAGCCGCCGCCCTCCGCACCGTGCGAACCGCAGCCGCCGGCCGCTCCGGTGTGTGAACCGCAGCCCCCGGCCGCCGCGGCGAGCGCGTCGGCGCGGTGCTCGGGCAGGGTGGTGGTGTCGGTGCCCTCCACCTCGAAGCCCGCGTCGGCGATCATCGCCAGGTCGTCCTTGCCGGCCTGGCCCTCGGTGGTCAGATAGTCGCCGAGGAAGATGGAGTTCGCCAGGTTCAGGGCCAGCGGCTGGAGGGTCCGCAGATGGATCTCCCGTCCGCCCGCGAGTCGCACCTCCACATCGGGGCAGACGAACCGGACCATGGCCAGGATCCGCAGACAGCGCTGCGGGGTGAGGTTCCAGTCCCCGGACAGCGGGGTGCCCTCGATGGGGATCAGGAAGTTGACCGGCACCGAGTCCGGGTCCAGCTCGCGCAGCGAGAAGACCACATCGACCAGGTCCTCGTCCGACTCGCCCATGCCCGCGATCAGCCCGGAGCAGGCGGACATGCCCGCCGCCTGCGCCTGCTGCACCGTGGAGACGCGGTCGGCGTAGGTGTGGGTGGTGGTGATGTCGCCGTAGGTGGCCTCGGAGGTGTTGAGGTTGTGGTTGTAGGCGTTGGCGCCGGCGTCCCGCAGCCGCTCCGCCTGACCTTCGGACAGCAGTCCCAGACAGGCGCAGATCTCCACGTCCTGGTGCTGGTCCTTGATGGCGGCGATGGTCTTGGAGACCCGGTCCACGTCCCGGTCCGTCGGGCCGCGTCCGCTGGCCACCAGGCACACCCGCTTGGCGCCGCCCGCCACCCCCGCGGTGGCGGCGGCCGCCGCCTGGTCGGGCTTCAGCCAGGTGTACTTCAGGATCTCCGAGGTCGAGCCGAGCCGCTGCGAACAGTACGAGCAGTCCTCGGGGCACAGGCCCGACTTGAGGTTGACCAGGTAGTTGAGCTTCACCCGCCGCCCGAACCAGTGGCGGCGCACCTTGCCCGCGGCGGCCACCACATCGAGCACATCGTCATCGGAGGTCGCCAGTACGGCGAGCGCCTCTTCGCGGGTCGGCGATTCGCGCCGCAGCCCCTTGTCCACCAGCGTGTTCAGCAGGTCCATGGCGCCGATCCTGTCCTACGCCGCCGCTCCCGGCAAAGGAGGAACCGTACAAGACCGCGATGTGAGGGTGTGGGTATCGCCACACCCTGCCCCTGCATGGAGAGGACTACGTTCTATCCGGACCCCACAGTTGGTACCCCGTGGAAGGCGAGGACAGCGCATGGCCGAGGACCGGCAGGACGACCCGTTCGGGTGGATCGACGGCGAGCGGGAGCGGCGTTCGCGCGCCGGACTGGTCCGCCGGCTGAGCCCCCGCCCCGCCGACTCCCCGCTGCTGGACCTCGCGAGCAACGACTATCTCGGACTGGCCCGGCATCCACAGGTCACGGCCGCCGCGGCGGATGCGGCGCGGCACTGGGGCGCGGGGGCCACCGGCTCCCGGCTGGTCACCGGCTCCACCGAGCTGCACGCGGCGCTGGAGGAGGAACTCGCGGCGTTCTGCGGTTTCGAGGCGGCTTTGGTCTTCTCGTCCGGCTATGCCGCGAATCTGGCCGCCGTCTCCGCGCTCAGCGACCGTGATGCGCTGGTGGTCTCCGACGCGGGCAACCACGCCTCGCTCATCGACGGCTGCCGGCTCTCCCGCGCCGATGTCGAGGTGGTGCCGCACGCGGACCCCGCCGCCGTGCGCAAGGTCCTCGACGCCGAGGGGCGCGAGTCCGGCGGTGGCCGGGGCCGCCGCGCCCTGGTGGTCACCGACTCGGTCTTCTCGGTCGACGGGGACGCCGCCCCGCTGCCCGCCCTCGCCGCGGCCTGCCGGTCGCACGGCGCGGCGCTGGTGGTGGACGACGCCCATGGGCTGGGGGTGCTCGGCGAGGGCGGACGCGGGGCGGTGCACGCGGTCGGACTCGCGGGCGCGCCGCAGGTGGTGGTCACCGCCACGCTGTCCAAATCGCTTGGCAGCCAGGGCGGGGCGGTGCTGGGGCCCGCCCGGGTGATCGAGCACCTGGTCAACGCCGCCCGTACCTTCATCTTCGACACCGGTCTGAACCCGGCCGCGGTGGGCGCGGCGCTGGCGAGTCTGCGGCTGCTGGCCGCGGAGCCGGAGCGGGCGGTCCGTGCCCGCGCGGTCGCCACCGCGCTGCACGGGCGGCTGACCGCCGCCGGGCTGTCCGCGGTGCGGCCGGACGCGTCGGTGGTGTCGGTGCGGGCGCCGTCACCGGAGCAGGCGGTGCGCTGGGCCGCCGACTGCCGCGCGGCCGGGCTTCAGGTGGGCTGCTTCCGCCCGCCGTCCGTCCCCGACGGCATCTCCCGGCTGCGGCTGACCGCACGCGCGGATCTGACGGACGAGCAGATCGAGCGGGCGGTCGGCGTGATCGTGGGGACCGCGCCGACCGCCTGAGCGGATCAGCTCCCGGTGGTGTGGGACCTGCCGGGGCCGAACCCGCCGCCGGTCAGGCCGTCGAGGAACGAGGCCCAGCCGGACGGGGTGAACCGCAGGACGGGACCTGCCGTGTTCTTGGAGTCGCGCACGGCGAGCAGCCCGGAACCGAGCCGGGCGGTCTCGACGCAGTTGTTCATCCCGACGCTGTAGCTGCTGCGCAGCCAGCCGCCGGGTCCGACGGATGGGGTGGAAAGAGCGGTCACGGCCGATGCGGCCGGCAGTGCGGACATGGAGCCCCCTCAGGCGCCGCCCCCGATTTCGCTGATGAAGGTGAGTGATTCCTCAGGTGCCAGGGCGTGGGTGCGCAGCACGTCGAAGGCCGCGCTGTACGCCCGGAGGTCTTCTTTCCGCTCCAGATAGAGGCTACTCGTCAAGTGGTCGAGAACTACCACGTCGAGGTCAGTAATGTGCGGAAAAGAGAAGATAATGAAAGGACTGGTAATGCCAATGGGCATTCCAGCGGAATATGGCAGCACCTGCAAGCACACCTGAGGGAGCTCTCCCAGTGCGGCCAGATGTCTGAGCTGGGCCGCCATCACCTCCGGTCCGCCGACCGCGCGGCGGAGCACCGCCTCGTCCAGCACCGCGTGCAGCCGCAGCGGTTGCGCGCCGTGCAGCACCGACTGCCGGGCGATGCGCACCTCCACCAGCGCGTCCACCCGCGCCTGCGGCAGATCGGCCAGCGCCGCCCGGGTGACCGTCCGGGCGTAGTCCGGGGTCTGGAGGAGTCCGGGCACCACCGTGGTCTCCAGGGTGCACGCCCCGGACGCCTCCGCCTCCAGGCTGATGAAGTCCCGGTAGGCGGGCGGCAGGAGATCGCGGTAGGCGTGCCACCAGCCGCGCCGTGACCCCTCCGGATCCGAGGCACCTCCGCCGCACAGCGCCTCCAGCAGCGCCCGCAGCTCCGGGTCGGCGACCTTGTACAGATCCAGCAGCCGGGTCACATCCGCGGGTCTGGCCCCGCTGCGGCCGGTCTCGATCCGGCTCACCTTCGACTGGTGCCACCCCAGCAGCCGTGCGGTCTCACCACTGGTGAGCCCGGCCAGATCGCGCTGACGGCGGAGCTCCGCGCCCAGCTTGCGGCGGCGCACCGCCGGGCCGTACCGCATCCGTTTCTCCCTCCTGCCCGCGCGCCCCCGCGCGCGCCCTCTGCCGCGCTTCGCTCCCCAGTCTGCCGCCCAAATCCGGTCTTCCGTAGCAGAGTTCACCGCTTCGGGCGACAGATATATGCATAACCCGGTGGATCGGCCCCGTCACGGAGGGCATCGATGGCACTCTGACGCTGAGCCCGCCGAAGCCGCCGGGAAACCCCCGGCTGCGCGGCACCACCCCGACGCGTCCGCGCCGCGCCCCCGGCGGAAAGGGACAGGCCGCCATGGCAGACCAGCAGGAAGCATCCGTCACTCTGCCGAGCGCCCCGGCCTCGGTCCCCGCGGCCCGTGCCTATGTGACGGACGTACTGGCCGAATGGGGGCTCGGCGCTCGGGCGGAGGCCGCCGACACCGTCCGGCTCATCGTCTCCGAACTGGCCACCAACGCGGTCCAGCACACCGTGGGACGGTCGCCCACCTTCACCGTCGACCTCCGGCTCGACCACACCCGGCGGCTGGAGATCGGCGTCACCGACAGCCACCCCCGGTGGCCGGTCCGGCCGCCCGCCGCCACCCAGCAGGACCACGGCCGTGACCACGGCCGCGGTCTGGTCATCATCCGTTCCCTGGCCGCCGAATCCGGCGGTGACGTCTTCATCATGCCCACCGCCGACGGCGGCAAGACCGTCTGGATCGCGCTGCCGTGGACCGCCGGGGTCAACTGACCCGCGCCCCGGCTACAGCACCCGCTCGACCCGCCCCGTGGCCGAACGCGCCCCGGCCAGCTCCCGGATGCGGGTGAACACCCGCCCCGCGGCCGGGCCGATCAGATAGTGCGGCATGTCCCCGCGCTCGATCACCCCGTACGGACTCGCGCCCATGAGGTACGAGGAGTAGAGGATCAGCCCGTCGGCACGGCCCAGATCGATCCCCAGCGCCGAGAACCCCGGGAACCCGTCGGTCTGGTAGACCAGCAGCCCGTCCGCCTCCGCGCCGTAGCGCTCCTTGAACCGGCCGAACCGCTCCAGCGAGTCCTTGATCTTCCGCGCCATGTCCTCCTCGTACTGGCGCGAAAGGGTGTCCGCCGCTTCCGAGGACGGGTCCAGCAGATAGCAGCGGTAGGTGACGCCCCGGCGCAACAGCCCCAGCACCGCGTCCCGGTAGCGGGCCGGACGCTCGGTGGTCACCAGACGGCTGGAGGAGGTGCGCAGCGCCGTCCCCATGTCGAGGACCTCCTCGGCGGCCGCGTCCAGCAGCCGAGCCTTCTCCTGTGAACTCGGCCGCTCGGGATAGGCGTGCACCGGTGTGCCCTCGGCCAGCCCCCGGCCCGCGAGCCACGCCTTGGCCGCCACCTCCGGTCCGCCGTCGCCCGCCATCAGATAGACGTCCTTGCCCTCATGGCGTCCCACGGGCGCGAACAGCTCCGCGTACGGACCGGCTGTGCGGTAGACGTCCTCCGACACCGCCAGACAGTCCGGCGGGGTCACCTTCTCCAGATGGGCGGCGAGATTGATGTCGGGGGAGTGGATCGCACCGGTCCGGCCCTCGGCGCTGTGCCGGATCGCCCCCTTGTGCACCGCCATCCGCACATGCAGCTCACCGTCCACCCCGGCCTGCGCGAACTCGTCCCGCAGATGGCGCAGATCGAGGGTGAGGAAGGTCCGCGCGGCCTCCAGCGCCACATCGCGGGCCACACTCTCGCTCTCGTCGTGGACCGCGAAGAACCCGCCGTCACCGCGCCAGCTCCACAGATCGCTGCGCGCGCACCGGTACTGCGCGGAGAGCTGGGCGATCCGCGCCCGCATCCGCTCCCGGAGCAGGTCGAAGGCGTGGGCGGCCCGGTCCCTGGGGTTGGAGCGCACGATCGTCGAATACCCGGAGGTGTCGACGAAGACGAGATACACCTGGTCGTAGGTCCGGTCCGGCTGGAACTGCTCGGTCACCACGCGCCCCCTCCCGGTGCCGGCCCGCGCACGGCCGGCACCGGTTCACGCTAGCGCCTGGTCCCGATCGGCTCCAGACGGCGGAGGGCCATGGCTCCCGGCCGGGGAGACGGCCTAGGAGCCCACCAGACCGCGCTCCACCGCGCTGCGCTCCACACAGAACTCATTGCCCTCGGGGTCGGACATCACCACCCAGCCCATGCCGTCGTCCGTGCGCCGGTCGTCCACGACCTTCGCGCCCAGTCCGATGAGCCGGTCCACCTCGGCGTCCCGGGTGCCCGACGGCGGCTGGATGTCGAGGTGGACCCGGTTCTTGACGGTCTTGGCGTCCGGCACCCGCAGGAACAGCAGACCCGGGACACCGGGCTGGTCCGGCGCGATCAGCACCTCGTCATCGCCCGGGTCCGAGTCCTCCAGCGGATAGCCGGTCAGCCGCGACCAGAACTGCGCGAGCTGGTACGGATCATGGGCGTCGAAGGTGATGTGCCGGACCGGGTTGAGGTAGGACATGCGGTCTCCGAAGGTCGACGGGGTGGTGCCCCTGCCCCGTCAACCTACCCCCGGCCCCCGACGTAGCGGGGGCCGCCGGCCCCGGGGCGGGGGCCGCCAACCCGGCCCGGATCAGCGGACCTTGCCGTAGGAGACCTGGCGGGTCCAGATCCGCTCCAGCCGCACCACGGTGCCGGTCTTGGGCGCATGCCAGATCCGGCCGCCGCCCGCGTACAGACCGACGTGGTAGACACCGCCGCTGCCATGGAAGAACACCAGGTCACCATGGGTGCGAGCGGAAGCCTTGATGGGGCGCGCGCGGTTGTACTGCGCCGCCGCGGTCCGCGGCAGCCGCTTCCCGGCCCGCTTGTACGCGTACTGCGTCAGCCCCGAGCAGTCGAAGCGGTGCGGGCCCGCCGCGCCCCAGACGTACGGCGCGCCCTTCTTCGACGCGGCGATCCGGAGCGCCTTGACCGCGACGGTCGCCGCTTCCGCCTCCGGGGTCGCCCCCGGCACCGCGACGGTCGAGCCGACAGCGGCGACGGTGAGAGCGGAGACGGCACTCGCCCGGGAGACCATCCTGGGGATCCGAATGTGCGCAGTCATCGCGCACCCCCTTCATCTGCCGACCCCACCCCGGATGCTGCGGCGGGGTCCTGTCGTCCCCGAGATCGTCACGCATCGCGGCGGCCGGTTCCGCGTCGGGACGCCCCGGTGTGACGGTGCTCACGGATGGTCCGTTCGGGTGACAGGACCTCTCTGACGCCAGAGCTCTGACCAGCGACGATCCCCGCTTCACCGAGCTGCGGCGGTGCTCGGCGCAAGTGGGCGGCACGTCCTCCTGCCGGGAGCGGTTACGCCGGTCGGGGGACACACCGCGACCCGGCCGCCGGGGACCGGCGACCGGGTCGCAAAGGGCGCACTACGGGACCGGCGCGCGGCCGGTCCCGTACGGGCCTAGGAGCTGAGCGTCCAGATCGCGTTGGCGATCGCGTCGGTGTTCAGGTCCAGGGCCTTGTCGTCGATGTTCGACGTCTTGTCGCACGCGGAGTGGTAGCACGGGTCGAACGGCTCGCCCGCCTTGCCGCCCCACTTGTCCGCCTGCTCCTGGCTCTTGGTGGCCTCGGCGCCGGTGAACAGACCGCCGACCCGCACGCCCGCGTCCTTGAACGGCGCGTGGTCCGAGCGGCCGTCGCCCTCGGTCTCCGGGTCGGTCTTGATGTCCTTGGCCGCGAACCAGTCGGTGAAGACCTTCTCCAGCTCGGTGTCGTCGTCGTAGACGAAGTACCCCGGGTTGGGGGAGCCGAGCATGTCGAAGTTCAGATACGAGTCGATCTTCGACTTGTCGCCGGACTCCAGCTTCTCCACGTAGTTGGTGGAGCCGACCATGCCGTCCTCCTCATCGCCCCACCAGGCGAAGCGCAGGTGCTTGGCGGGCTTGAGGTCGGCCTTGGCCGCGGCGAGCGCGACCTCCAGGATCGCGGCGGAGCCCGATCCGTTGTCGTTGATTCCGGGACCCTCGGAGACCGAGTCCAGGTGGGCGCCGGCCATGACGACCTTGTCCTCGCTGCCGCCCGGCCAGTCGGCGATGAGGTTGTAGCCCTTCGCCCCGCCGCTGTCGAACTCCTGGATGGCGGTCTTGAACCCGGCGTCGTCGAGCTTCTTCTTGATGTAGTCCACGGACGCCTTGTAACCGGGCTGGCCGTGGGCACGGTTGCCGCCGTTACTGTCCGCTATGGACTGGAGTTCCTTCAGATCTCCCTTGACCGCCTCGACGTCGATGTCGGGCGCCGCCACGGTGGCGGTGTCGGAGATGTTGGCCTGGGCCATCGACGCGCCGGACAGCAGGGCGGCGGCGAGGGCGGCACTGGCGCCCGCCGCGAGAACTCCACGGCGGACGGGCACTATTCGCTTCACAGTTTGGCTCCGTGTGATGTGGGGGGATGTTGCGGAGCGGTGGATCATTTGTGCGCACATGAGAATCGACGTTCAACAGGGCCTCCGTCAAGGGCAAATATCGGACGGCGTGCTCCGCCGAGCGGAGCAACCCCCTCCCACCTGCGACAACGCATCGCCATACGGATGTTGGTGTGGGGCGAACACAGGGCCGGGAGACACCTGGGGCGGCTGGGCTGATGTTCACGTGTTGATAAAGAAACGGTGGTTTGCCCTGTACTTGGCGGTAAGCCAGACACAAGAATCCTCCTGACACTCTGTGACCATCGCCGCCACGAGCGGCGCAACCATGCAGGGGGATAACTACGTGAGACGCACAGCACTCTTCGGCGTGGCCGGTGGTGTGATGACCGGTGCGCTGATAACCGGGGCGCTCGTCGCCCCGACCGCGGGAGCCTCGGAGCCGGTGCCGGGTGGCGCCGCCGAGGCCCGCGGTGTCGCCATCGCCGCGGCCAAGGCCGCGAAGAAGGGCATCGACTGGAAGGACTGCCCGGCCGACTGGGGTCTGGCCAAGCCCATCCAGTGCGGTTACGTCACCGTGCCGCTGAACTACGCCAAGCCCGAAGGCCGCAAGATCAAGATCGCGGTGGACCGTATCGGCAACACGGGGTCGCCCTCGGAGCGCCAGGGTTCGCTGGTCTACAACCCGGGCGGTCCGGGCGGTTCGGGTATGCGCTTCCCGACCCGCGTCACCAACAAGAACCCGGTGTGGGCGAACGCCGCGAAGGCGTATGACTTCGTCGGTTTCGACCCTCGCGGCGTCGGCCACTCCGCCCCGATCTCCTGCGTGGACCCGCAGGAGTTCGTCAAGGCACCCAAGATGGACCCGGTGCCCGACAGCGAGGCGGACAAGCGCGTTCAGCGCAAGCTCGCCAAGGCGTACGCACAGGGCTGCAAGGAGCGCAGCGGCCGGATGCTGCCCCATATGACGACGCCGAACACCGCGCGTGACATCGACGTCATCCGGGCCGCCCTGGGCGACAAGAAGCTCAACTACCTCGGCGTTTCCTACGGAACGTACATCGGCGGCGTCTACGCGACGCTGTTCCCGAACCATGTGCGCCGTCTGATCGTCGACAGCGTGGTCAACCCCTCGCGGGAGAAGATCTGGTACCAGGCCAACCTGGACCAGGACGTCGCCTTCGAGATGCGCTGGAACGACTGGAAGGCGTGGGTCGCCAAGAACGACGCCGCCTACCACATCGGCAACACCTCGGCCAAGGTCCAGAAGCAGTGGAACACGCTGCGTGCGGCCGCCAAGAAGAGCCCGATCGGCGGGGTCGTCGGCCCCTCCGAGCTGCTCGGATTCTTCCAGAGCGCCCCGTACTACGACTCCGCGTGGACCCAGGTCGCGGAGGTGTGGAGCGCCTACCTCGCCGGTGACGACAAGCCGCTGATCGAGGCCGCGGGCCCGGACATGTCCGACACCGCGGGCAACATCGCCTCGGAGAACGGCAACGCCGTCTACACCGCCGTCGAGTGCGCCGACACCAAGTGGCCGACGAGCTGGGCCAAGTGGGACCGGGACAACACCCGTCTCCACCGGGACTACCCGTTCCTGACCTGGTCCAACGCCTGGATGAACCTGCCCTGCGCCACCTGGGGTGCCAAGCAGCACACCCCGCTGGAGGTCGGCGCGTCCAAGGGCCTGCCCAAGACCCTCATCGTGCAGAGCACCCGCGACGCCGCCACCCCGTACGACGGTGCCGTGGAACTGCACAAGCGGCTCAAGGGCTCGCGTCTGATCACCGAGAAGGACGCCGGTTCGCACGGTGTCACCGGACTGGTGAACGGCTGCATCAACGAGCGGGTGGACGCCTACCTGCTCAAGGGCACGGTGGACGCCAAGGACGTGACGTGCGCCCCGCACGCCACGCCGGTGCCCGCGAAGTCCGACTCGGCCGCCAAGGCGGCCAAGGCGGCGAAGGTCGCGAAGGCCACCGCCGTCAAGTGACGGCCGCCGGGCCCGGTTCCGTACGTGTCGGCGCGTACGGAACCGGGCCCGGTCCGTTTCCGGGGTGGTGGTCAGCGAGCCCGGCCGCCGGTGCCCAGCCACGCGTCCTCGGCCGCGTAGTCGAACAGATCGACCCTCGGGCCGTAGGCCGCGGCCATCTCCGGGAACGCGGCGGGCCAGCCCCCGCCGTCGGTGAGCCGCCGGGCCAGCCACTCCACCGTCCGCGGCAGTGACTCGGCGTAGCCGGTCACCGGGCGGTAGCCCAACTCCCGCTCCGCCGCCGTCATGTCGTAGACCACGGGGTGGGGGAGGCTCCACGGGGTGACGCCCACGTTCGGGCGCGGCGGCGGGCCGTCGATCAGTACCAGCTCCGAGCGCTCCGCCAGCACGGCGTCCACCGCGGCGGCGATGTCGGCCACCGTCGGTGCCTGCGGATCGCCCGCGTTGAGCACCCGGGAACCGGGCCGGCGGGCGGCCAGCCGCACCAGCTCGGCGAGGTTGTCCACGTGCACCGGGTGGAACCGGCTGCCGCCGCCGTAGGCCAGCACCCGCACCGGCCGCCGGTCGAGCGCCCGCTTGACGAAGTACAGCTCCCGCGGGGTGCGGCAGTGCGGTCCGTGGATCGCCCCGGCCCGCAGCAGGGTCACCGGCAGCCGGTCGCCCGCGGCCAGCAGCTCCCGCTCCAGTGCGACCTTGCGGTTCCCGGCGGTGTCCCCCGGGGGCACGGTGCGCTGGGACTCGGGGATCGGCACCGGGTACTCGGGTGCGCCGTCCGGCTGGTCCTGGGTGTGGAAGCCGCGGCCCCGGTCGTCCTCGTACACCGCGCCGGTGGAGATCACCACCGCCGAGCCGATCCGGTCCGCCAGAGCGGTCAACTGCCGTGCGTGCGCCCGGCCGTTGGCCACGCAGTCCAGCAGCACCTCGCAGCCGTCCCCGACCAGCGCGGCCACCGCCGCGCCGTCCTCCCGGTCCAGGGCCATGCACTCCACGTCCCCGGGCCAGCGCTCGTCACGGCCCCCGCCGCGGGAGGCCGCGCGCACCCGCAGGCCCTCCTCGGCCAGCACGCGCACCGCCGCCCGGCCGATCTGTCCGGTCGCCCCGATCACACATACGTCTGCTGTGGTCATGCCGGGACGCTACGGTCCGCCGGCCGGGCGGACCAGGGCATTCGGCCGGTGGCAGATTCGCCGTCAGCGTGGCGTCCGGGAGCGGCGCCGGGACTGCCCGGCCTTCACATCCGAGGCGTAGGCGTCGACGTACTCCTGTCCGGACAGCCGCAGGATCTCGTACATGATCTCGTCGGTGACGGCCCGCAGCACGGTGCGCTCCTCCTCCAGCCCGGCGTAGCGCGAGAAGTCCAGCGGTGCGCCGAAGCGGATGGTCACCCGGCGGATCCGGGGCACCACACGGCCGGGCGGCTGGATCTCGAAGGTGCCCACCATGGCGCACGGGACGACCGGGGCCCCGGCGGTGAGAGCCATCGCCGCCACCCCGGTCCGCCCCTTGTAGAGCCGTCCGTCGTGCGAGCGGGTGCCCTCCGGGTAGATCCCCAGCAACCGGCCCTTGCGCAGCACCGCGAGCCCCGAACGCAGCGCCGCCTCGGCCGCCTTGCCGCCCGCGCGGTCCACCGGGATCTGTCCGGCACCGCGGAAGAATGCCGCGGTCAGCCGCCCTTTGAGACCCCGTCCGGTGAAGTACTCCGCCTTCGCCAGGAACGTGATGCGGCGCGGCACGATCGCGGGCATCAGGAAATGATCGGAGAACGACAGATGATTCCCGGCGACGATGGCGGCCCCCTCGGCGGGGATGTGCTCCAGCCCCTCGACCCGGGGCCGGAAGAGAAGTCTCAGCAACGGCCCCAACAGTACATATTTGAGCACCTGGTAGAACACGTGACCGCCCTCCACGCCGTTGTGGTCAACCGACTGACTCTACAACCCGGGTACCCCATCGGGGAGTCACCGCACAATGTCCGCAATCACCGTGAATCAACCAGCTTTTGCGGGTGTGGGGTTTCGGAGCGCAGAGGGAATTGAATGAATCTGATCGATTCCCTACGTTGAATGAATTCGCTCGCCAGTGCAATTCCGAGAAAAAAGCATATTCGTCTTGGTGTCCGGTGAAACCGCTAAGCTCCAGGGCCCATAGCGAGCTCCTCGCACGCATTTTCTTCCGCTCTTCTTAAGGAAGCCAATGGTTTTCGCTGGCGCCTCACCCGGAGGCCGACGGCCCGCCTCCGCGCTCGTATGGGTCCTCCCTCCCGCCGCCATGGCGGTCTGCGCGGCCCTCGCCGTGACGGCCGTCCCGGCCGCGGCACGGGCGGCGGTCGCCTGGTGCGGGGTGGTGGCGACGCTGATGGTGACCGCGGCGGCGGCCGAGTCGAGGCGCCGCGGCCGGCTGATCGCCACACTGCGCGAACGGCACGGCGCCCAGGAGGACGTCCTTCGCCGCCGGCTGGTGGAGCAGGAGGAGGAGACCCGGCGGCTGGCCCGCGATCTGCTGCCCGCCGCGGTGGCACGGTTGCAGCGCGGCAGCATGGTCGACGAGGTCATGAAGGACATCGACCACACACCCGCCCTCGACCCGGACTTCGAATCCGCACACCGGGCGCTGCTGCGGGCGGTGCTGGAGACCGTGCGGGCCGAGGAGGACCTGCGGGACGCCGCGCAGCGCGCGTTCGTCAACATCGCCCGCCGGGTGCAGGCCATCGTCCACCAGCAGGCCCAGGATCTGCGGGAGCTGGAGGACAAACACGGCGCGGACCCCGAGGTCTTCGAGGACCTGCTGCATATCGACCACGGCAATGCGCTGGTCGGCAGGCTGGCGGACAGCATCGCGGTGCTCGGCGGATCCCGCCCGGGACGCCAGTGGCAGAAGGAGGTGCCGCTGTTCAACGTGCTCCGCGGCGCCATGTCGCGCATCCTCGAGTACCAGCGGGTGGACCTGCACTCGGTGGCGGACGTCGCCATCGTCGGCCCCTCGGTCGAGCCGCTGATCCACGCCCTGGCCGAACTGCTCGACAACGCCACCCGCTACTCCCCGCCCAAGACCCGGGTGCACCTCACCGCGATCGAGGTCCAGTCCGGTATCGCGATCGAGATCGAGGACGCGGGCGTCGGACTCTCCGCGGAGGCCCGCCGCCGCACCGAACTGGTGCTGGCCCAGGCGTCGACCGGACTGGACCTCAACGATCTGGGCGAGACGCCCCGGCTGGGCCTCGCCGTGGTCGGGCGGCTCGCGCTGAGGTACCGGTTCCAGATCTCCCTGCGGCCCTCGGCCTACGGCGGGGTGCGCGCCGTGCTGGTCGTACCGCAGGACATCACCTGCCCCACCCCCGCGCCCGGCGGGGCCATCGCCCGCGCGGCCAAACTGCCCCCGCCCAAACCGGTCAGGCGCGCGACGCCGACACCGATGCCCGCGCGGGCCCCCAAACCCGCCCCGGACCACCCCGGGTTCCGCCAGAACACCGCCGGGCTGCCGCAGCGCCGCCGTCGGATGCCGGTGGTCACCCCGCCCATCCGGATCGACGCGGAACCCCCGGCCGCGGCGCCCGCCGCCGACCGGCCCACCGCACCGGTCACCCCGCCGGTACAGCCCGGGATGTGGCTGGCCGCGTTCCACAAGGGCCTCTCCGGTGAGTCCCCGGACCCGGACTGCACCGCCGTCTTCGACACCACGTCACACCCCTCGAAACACTCAGACCACTCGGACCCCTCGAACAAGGATGAATAGCCAAGTGAGGCAAGCGCGGTTCAACATGGACTGGATGCTCCGGGACCTGGCGTCCAGCGTTCCCCAGACCCGCCACGTGGTCCTGCTCTCCTCGGACGGCCTGTGCATGGCACAGGTCGGCACCGACGAGGACACCGCCGACCGGCTGGCCGCCGCCTGTGCGGGATTACAGAGCCTGTCGACGGCGATCGCCGCCGAATTCCCCGAAGGCGACGGGCGGATGCGGCTGGTGGTGATCGAGGTCGGCGGCGGGTTCTTCTATCTGATGGCGGCCGGAGTCAGCTCGTATCTGGCGGTGCTCGCCGAGGAGAGCGTGGACGCGGGGCTGATGGGCCAGTGCATGAGAGACCTGGTCGCCCGGCTCGGAGAACATCTGAGCAGCGCGCCCCGCGCCGACGGACTGACATGAGCGGGCAGGGCAGCGGCGGACCGGCCACGCCCTGGGACGAGGGCGGTCCCGAGCGGCTGTACACGGTCAGCCGTGGCCGTGCCGGCCGACACGACCGGACCTCCGTCGAACTGGTCACCCTGATCGTCGCGCGGACCGAGCCGGAGCCGGGCATGCAGCCCGAGATCGCCGCTGTGCTGAGGATGTGTCAGTTCCCGCTCTCCGTCGCCGAGATCTCCGCGTATCTGGTGCTGCCGGTCTCCACCGTCTCGGTGATCCTCGCGGGACTGCTCAAGGAACGCCGGGTGGAGGCGCGGGCGCCGGTCCCCGCCGCCGTACTGCCCGACACCGAACTGCTGCAGGCGGTGATGCATGGACTACAGAATCTCTGATGACGACGGCGGCACCAGCGGTGTCGGTGGGGTCGGTGGGATCACCGGACCGCGCCGCGAGGACGTCCTCCCCGCCTCCGCCGCGGCGGCCGTCAAGGTGGTGATCGTCGGGGGGTTCGGCGTCGGCAAGACCACCATGGTCGGCTCGGTGAGCGAGATCCGTCCGCTGACCACCGAGGAGACCATGACCCAGGCCGGGGTCGGCGTGGACGACCTGGCCGGGGTGGAGCGCAAGACCGAGACCACCGTGGCGATGGACTTCGGCCGGATCAGCCTCAACGAACGGCTGGTGCTCTACCTCTTCGGCACCCCGGGCCAGGAGCGCTTCTGGTTCCTGTGGAACGGCCTCTTCGAGGGCGCGCTCGGCGCGGTGGTCCTGCTCGACACCCGCAGGCTCGAGGTCAGCTTCGACGTGGTCGGCCGGCTCGAGGAGCGCGGGGTGCCGTTCGTGGTGGCGGTCAACGCCTTCCCGGGGGCGCCCGCTTACCCCCTGCAGGAGCTGCGCGCCGCCCTGGACCTGCCCGACGCCGTCCCGTTGATCGACTGCGACGCCCGGGACCGCGGCTCCAGCCGCGACACCCTCATCACCCTCGTCAGCTATCTGCAGGCCCTCACCATGACCCCGGAGACATCGTGACCCCTCCAGCCGACCACCCCGGCAGCGGCGCCGGGCACCCGGCCGCGCCCCCCGCCGCCTGCCCCGCCCACGCCCTGATGTCCGAGGGTGCCACGACGGATCTCTTCGGGCCGGAGAACGCCAGGGACCCGATGGCGCTGTACGAGCGGCTGCGCGCCGAGCACGGCGCGGTGGCCCCGGTCCGGCTCGACGGGGACGTCCCGGCCTGGCTGCTGCTCGGCTACCGCGAGAACCTGGAGGTGACCCGCACTCCCTCCCGCTTCTCCCGTGACTCCCGGCACTGGTACGCCTGGAAGGAGGGGACGCTGCCCCCCGATTCCCCGCTGCTGCCCGTCGTCGGCTGGCAGCCCATGTGCACCTTCGCCGACGGCGAGGAGCACGAACGGCTGCGGGCCGCGCTCACCGGGTCCATGGGCCGCTTCGACCGGCGCGGCATCCGCCGCCACATCACCCGTCTGACCCACCAGCTCGTCAATGAGTTCTGTGCGGACGGCGAGGCCGATCTGGTGGCCGGTTTCGCCCAGCAGCTTCCCATGCTGGTCCTCACCCATCTCCTCGGTATGCCCGACGAGTACGGCCCGCGGCTGGTCGCCGCCACCCGGGACCTGATGCAGGGCACCGACACCGCGCTGCGCAGCGACGCCTATGTCACCGAGGCCATCCAGAGCCTGGTGGACCGCAGACGCGCCGCGCCCGCCGAGGACCTGGCGTCCTGGCTGCTGGCGCACCCCTCGGAGCTCACCGAGGAGGAGGTGGTCCAGCATCTGCGGCTGGTGCTGCTCACCGGGAACGAGACCACGACCAACCTGATGGCCAACACCCTGCGCATGGTCCTCACCGACCCGCGCTTCCGCGCCTCGCTCGCGGGCGGCCATATGACCCTGCCGGACGCCATCGAGCATGTGCTGTGGAACGAACCGCCGCTGACCGTCATCCCCGGCCGCTGGGCCACCGGCGACACCGAACTGGGCGGTCAGCAGATCAGGGCCGGGGACATGCTGCTGCTGGGACTGGCCGCCGGGAACGTGGACCCGGCCATCCGCCCCGACATCGGCGCCCCCATGTACGGCAACCGCTCCCATCTGTCCTTCAGCGGCGGCCCCCATGAGTGCCCCGGACAGGACATCGGCCGGGCCATCACCGACACCGCCATCGACACCCTGCTGCTGCGGCTGCCCGACCTCCGGCTGGCCGTGCCGGAGTCCGAGCTGAGCTGGCACGCCACCTGGATCTCCCGGAGGCTGGAGGCGCTGCCCGCCGAGTTCGCCCCGCGCCGGGCCCGGCCGGACATCATGGAGGACACCTCGGGCACGACGCTCTCGCCCGAGATCCGGGCACGCTGGCTGCGCGCGGAGGAACCGCCCGCGGTGCCGCGGCCGGTGGTGGCCGACGCACCCGAGGCACCGGCGTCCGTGCCGTGGTGGCGCGCGCTGTGGCGGTGGCTGGTGGGCCGCCCCGCGGATCCGGCGCATGAGGCGGGCCCGGCGCATACCGCGGATCCGGCGAGTGTCGCGGATCCGGGCCGCCCCGCGGACCCGGAGCAGCCCCCTGCCGACCGTGCCTGACGCCGGAAGGCGACCGCCGGCTCAGCTCCGCGCCAGCATCACCCCTACGGTCAGCAGACCCAGCACCACCCAGCCGAACCAGAGCCAGCCATTGCTTTCCAGGGTCACGGTGTAGGCCGTCACCAGCACCAGGCCCCCCACCGTGCACACCGTCATCGCCTTCGCGGATCCGGGCATCCCCGACCTCCTCACGGCGGTTCTGACGACCCATCGTCAGGACCACGGCCCGTCCACGGGCCGGCCCATATCGTCTCGCGGCCGGGCCCCGGCCGCCAGCATCCCGCTAGCGGCCGCGGCCCTGGAGCGAGGCGAGATAGGCGTTGTACGCCGCGAGCTCCTGGTCGCCGTCCCGGTCCGCGGTGCGGTCCGCCCGCCGCGCCTGGCGCTGATCGGACTTGTACCACTGGTAGACCAGGGCGACCAGGACGATCACCGACGGGATCTCGCTGAACGCCCAGGCGATGCCGCCCGCCGCGTTCTGGTCCGAGAGCGCGTCGATGCCCAGCGAGGCGGGCGGGTGCTCATAGGTGCCGATCATGGGCTCGGTCGCCATCATCAGCGCGATCCCGAAGAACGCGTGGAACGGCATACCCGCGAACAGCTCCAGCATCCGCATCACATAGCCCGGCCGGTGCGGCCCCGGGTCCACGCCCATGATCGGCCAGAAGAACACCAGGCCCACCGCGAGGAAGTGGATCATCATCGCCACATGACCGGGCTTGCTCTCCATGAGGAAGTCGAAGAGCGGGGTGAAGTAGAGCGCGTACAGGCTCGCGATGAACAGCGGGATCGTGAACGCCGGATGCGTGATGATCCGCATATAGCGGCTGTGCAACAGCGCCACCAGCAGCTCCCGCGGCCCCTTGCGGCCACGCCCGGCTGCGGGCAGGGCACGCAGCGCCAGTGTCACCGGCGCGCCCAGCAGCAGCAGGATCGGGGAGACCATGCTGATGATCATGTGCTGGACCATATGGACGCTGAACATGACCATGCCGTAGTCGTTCAGCCCGGTGCACATCGCGATCGCGATGGTCAGCACCCCGAGGGCGAACGAGACCAGCCGTCCGACCGGCCAGGCGTCACCGCGCCGCCACAGCCGCGCCGCGCCCCAGCCGTAGAGACCGAGCGCCACCACACAGCCGACCAGGAAGACCGGATCGCCGCCGAACTCCAGCCCACGCGACAAGGTGAACGGCGGCAGATCCATGTTCATGCCGTGCCCGCCGTGATCCATTGACTCTCCCCGGCCTTCCCTGTTCTCCCGCTGTGCACCGATGTGCCCGCACCAGCGTAGAACCGGTCAGTTCAGAGCACGCACTCGGCCTCGGCGTAGCGCTCGTCCGGGACCGTCTTGAGCCGCTCCACGGCCTCCGCAAGCGGCACCAGCGTGATCTCCGTACCGCGCAGCGCCGTCATCCGGCCGAAGTCGCCGCGGTGCGCCGCCTCGACCGCGTGCCAGCCGAAGCGGGTGGCCAGCACCCGGTCGTACGCCGTCGGCGTCCCACCGCGCTGCACATGGCCCAGGATCACCGGACGCGCCTCCTTGCCGAGCCGGTGCTCCAGCTCGACGGAGAGCTGACGGGCGATCCCGGCGAACCGCTCATGCCCGTAGACGTCCTTGCCGCCCGACTCGTATGTCATCGTGCCCTCGACCGGCTTGGCGCCCTCCGCGGCGACCACGATGGCGAACTTCTTGCCCGCCTCGAAGCGCTGTCCGACGGTCCGCGTCAGCTCGTCGATGTGGAACGGGCGCTCCGGCACCACGATCGCGTGGGCGCCCGCGGCCATCCCCGAGTGCAGCGCGATCCAGCCGGTGTGGCGGCCCATGACCTCGACGATCAGCACCCGCTGATGCGATTCGGCGGTGGTCTTCAGCCGGTCCAGGGCCTCGGTGGCGACCCCGACCGCGGTGTCGAACCCGAAGGTCACATCGGTCGAGGCGATGTCGTTGTCGATGGTCTTCGGCACCCCGACGATGGGCAGCCCGGCGTCCGAGAGCAGCCGCGCCGCCTTGAGGGTGCCCTCCCCGCCGATCGGGATGACCGCGTCCAGGCCCAGATCGGCGACATGGCCCTTGGCCCGCTCCACACCGTCCCGCAGATGGGCGGGCTGCACCCGGGTGGAGCCCAGGATGGTGCCGCCGCGGGCCAGGATGCCGCCCACGGCGTCCAGGTCCAGCTTGCGGTAGTCGCCCTCCAGCAGACCCTTCCACCCGTCGTGGAAGCCGATCACCTCATCGCCGTGATCGGCGACGGCCCGGTGGACGACGGACCTGATGACGGCGTTCAGACCGGGGCAGTCGCCGCCGGACGTGAGCACACCAATGCGCATGGCACGGATTCCTCTGTTCGCGAGGGGTCGAGGACCGGACCGCGCTGTCCGGCGGAAGACCCCGCCACCCTACAAGCGCGAGGGTGGCGGGGTCGCGGCCGTCCGCCATGTGTCCAGCATTCGGGCGGGATCCGTACCGGGGCGGCTCACCTGGGCCGCAGGCCGCTCAGGCGGGCTGGCTGGCGGCCGCGATCCGCTCGTTGCGCAGCGCCTCGTACCACTGGTCGTCCACCGGCGGCAGCGCGTTCACATCGAGCGCCAGCTTCAGCAGCAGATCGGCGATGTGCGGGTTCCGCGCCATCACCGGACCGTGCATATAGGTGCCGAAGACGGTCTCGTTGTACGCACCCTCGAAGCCGTCGCCGGTGCCGTTGCCGTTGCCGAAGCGGACCCGGGCGAAGGGGCGCGCGGTCGGGCCGAGGTGGGTGACGCCCTGGTGGTTCTCGAAACCGGTCAGCGGCGGCAGCCCCAGCCGCTCGTCGATGTCGGCCAGCACGTCCCCGACGCAGCGCGCGCCCTCGCCACGGGTGCTGATCACGTCCAGCAGCCCCAGACCGGGCTGGCGCTGGCCGAGGTCGTTGATGAACTCGTGGCCGAGGATCTGGTAGCCCGCGCACACCGAGAAGACGATCGCCCCGTTCGCGACGGCGCGGTTCAGTCCGCCGTCCCGGATCAGCCGCTCGGCGGCGAGCCGCTGCGGACGGTCCTCACCGCCGCCGATCAGGTAGATGTCCCCGGAGGTGGGGATCTGCTGGTCGGAACGGACATCCAGCCGGGAGACGTCCAGCCCGCGCTGACGGGCCCGCCGCTCCACCACCAGCGCATTGCCCTGGTCACCGTACGTGCTCAGCAGGTCGGGGTAGACCCACACCAGGCGCAGGCCGTTCTGGCTCGTGCTACGCATGTCTTGTGCCTCTCGTACGGGGTCAGTTGCCGACGCGGCGGCGCAGGTCCTGGAACGCGGTGTAGTTGGCGATGGTCTCGATCCGGCCCGGGGGCGCGATCCGTACCGCCTCGTCCACATCGGCGCAGACCCGGAAGTCCAGCCCGGCGACCTCCAGCCGGACCGCCAGGTCCAGCTTGCGGTCACCGATCACGCAGATCGGGTGCCCGGCGAGCCGGGTGTAGTCCACGTCCCACAGCCAGGAGGTGTCGGTGCCGTCCGCGCCGCGCGCGTTCACCGAGAGGATCACCGGGGTGGGCGGTGGGTCGATCAGCGAGAAGGTCTCCAGCCAGCCGGCCGGGTTCTTCGCCAGCAGCAGCCGCATCTGGCGCTCCTGGAAGGTGACCACGTCATACCGTCCGGCGACCGCCTGGACCTGGTACATCCGCTCCAGCGCGACCTGCGGGGGCACCCCGAAGGTCGCCGCGACCGCCGCGGAGGTGGCCGCGTTGGCCTTGTTGGCGCGGCCGGGCAGCTGGAGGTGGATCGGCCATGCGGCACCGTGCGGGTCGAGGACGTAGTCGCCGTTCAGCGCCCAGCTGGGCACCGGGCGGCGGAAGCCGCACTCGGCACAGACCCAGTCGTCACCGGGGCGCTGGAGCACCCCGCCGCAGGACGGGCAGGACCAGGCGTCGTCCTTCCACTCCTGGCCCGCGGCGACCCACACCACATTGGGGCTGGAGGAGGCGGCCCAGACGATCAGCGGATCGTCGGCGTTGGCGATCACCACGGCCTTGGTGCCGGTCAGCCCCTCCCGCCACTTCTCCGCGAGCATACGGGTCTCGGCGGCGCGGTCGAGCTGGTCACGCGAGAGGTTGAGCAGCGCGATGGCCTTGGGCTCGGTGTCCCGGGCCACACCGGCGAGGTACTTCTCGTCGACCTCGATGACCCCGTAACGGGAGTCCGAGCCCCCCGCCAGGGCCGAGGTGATACCGGCCGGCATATTGGCGCCCAGCGCGTTGGAGACGACCGGTCCGGCCGCCCGCAGCGCCTCGGCGATCAGCCGGGTGGTCGTGGTCTTGCCGTTGGTCGCCGACACCAGGATCACGTCCAGGTGCTGTGCCAGCCTGCCCAGCAGATCGGGGTCGAGCCGCAGGGCCACCTTGCCGCCGATCACCGATCCGCTGCCGCGGCCCGCCGCCCGCGACACCGCGGCCGCGGCCTTGCCCGCTGTCACGGCCAGTTTGGCCCGCGGCGACAGCGGATCCGAGTTGCCTGCCATCGTCCTAGATCCTCCTCGCATACCGGCGCCGCTCCTGCCCCCCGAGCACCGGTGGTACGCCCCCTCCGAGCCGAATCTCCAGCCGGGAGGCCACGGTCGGGGATCAGCCTATCGAGATCCTGCCGCTGGCCCGAATTCCGTGACCCCTACAGGCTCCAACCGGGTGGCCCGTACCCTTGGCTCTCATGCGAAACGGCGTGATCCCCGGCAGCAGTGGAGCGGTACGGCCGATGAGGCTGCTCGGCGATCCGGTGCTCGGCGCGCCCTGCGCGGAGGTCACGGAGTTCGGCGTCGAGCTGATCCGGCTGGTCGAGGACATGTACGCCACCATGTACGCGGCGCACGGCGTCGGTCTCGCCGCCAACCAGATCGGGGTGGCCCGCCGGGTCTTCGTCTACGACTGCCCGGACGACGAGGACCGCCGCCACCTGGGCCATGTGGTCAATCCCCGGCTGGTGGAGGCCGACGGGGTGCTGGTGCGCGGCCCGGAGGGCTGTCTGTCGCTGCCGGGCATCGAGGCGGGCACCCCGCGCCACGACCGTGCGGTGGTGGAGGGGGTGACCGCGACCGGGGAGCCGGTGCGGGTCGAGGGCACCGGGTTTTTCGCGCGCTGTCTCCAGCACGAGTGCGACCACCTGGACGGGGCGCTCTTCACCGACCGGCTCACCGGACTGCGGCGGCGCCGGGCGCTGCGGGCGGCCCGGCGGGCGCCCTGGGCCCGCGACGAGGCGTGACGCGGCCCGGAGGTGTGCGCGCCGAGCGTCTGACGCGCTGAGGTGTGATGTGTCCCACGCCACCGGCAGGCCCCGGCCGCGCGCGGCCCGGCGGGCGGCCTCAGAAGGTGGGGCCGCCGACGCGGTCGTCCGCCACCGCCAGCCGTCCCCACATCAGCTCCGCGAGGTGGCTCACCAACTGCTCCCGTGAGCACGGGCGTTCCCGCAGCCACCAGTCACCGGCGGCGTGCATCATGCCGACGATCCCGTGGCCCCAGACCCGCGCCTGCTCCTCGCCGCCGGGGCCCAGCTCGACCCGCTCGACGATCACCTTCGCCAGCTCCTCGCCGAGGCGGCGCAGCAGCGGGGCGGAGTGGTGGCCGACGTCGAAGCCCTGTTCCTGCTGCTGGCCGTGGTCGGCGGGGTGCATCAGGAAGCGGTAGACCTGGGGCCGGGCCTCGATCGCCGAGAGATAGGTGTCGAGGGTGGCCTCCACCCGCCGGCGCCGGTCGGGCGCGGGGGCGTCCAGGGCGGCCCGCAGCGAGAACAACAGCGCGTCGGTGTGGCGCTTGGCGAGCGCGCGGTAGAGCCCGCCCTTGTCGCCGAAGTGGCGGTAGAGGATGGGCTTGGTGATGCCCGCCTCGGCGGCGATGGCGTTCATCGAGGCTTCGGGGCCGTCGCGGAGCACCACACGGTCCGCGGCCTCGAGCAGTTCCCTGCGCCGCCGCTCGGCCGCTTGCCGCTGATCATCCCGCTGGCTGGTCCCGGTCTCCATCGCGCTTCCTCCCCGCCCCCTGACGTCCGCACACGTCCAGGCCGTCTGTGCTCTGCGCAACGTAACACCAGTGTGGTGCGTCCGGCGCGGGCGGCCAGGGGAGTTGACACGGTCTACTCGTGAGTAACACACTCTTGTTACCGCAGGTAACAAGCAGGTGGAGGGGCCATGGCGGAGTTCTCGTTCGAACTCGACGACGAGCAGAAGGCAGTGCGGGACTGGATTCACGGGTTCGCCGCGGATGTGATGCGCCCGGCCGCCGCGGAGTGGGACGAGCGCGAGGAGACCCCCTGGCCGATTATTCAGGAGGCCGCCAAGATAGGGCTGTACTCGCTGGATTTCTACGCCCAGCAGTACTTCGACCCCACCGGTCTCGGCATCCCCATGGCCATGGAGGAGCTGTTCTGGGGTGACGCGGGTATCGCCCTGTCCATCGTCGGTACCGGTCTGGCCGCCGTCGGCGTCCTCGCCAACGGCACCGAGGAGCAGATCGGCACCTGGGTTCCGCAGATGTACGGCGACGCGAACGATGTGAAGGTCGCCGCCTTCTGCTCCTCCGAGCCCGACGCGGGCTCCGACGTGGCCTCCATGCGCACCCGCGCCGTCTACGACGAGGCCAAGGACGAGTGGGTGCTGAACGGCACCAAGACCTGGGCCACCAACGGCGGTATCGCCAATGTCCACGTGGTGGTCGCGGTGGTCGACCCCGGACTGGGCTCCAAGGGCCATGCCTCGTTCATCATCCCGCCCGGCACACCCGGTCTGTCCCAGGGCCAGAAGTTCAAGAAGCACGGCATCCGCGCCTCGCACACCGCCGAAGTGGTCCTGGACGGCGTCCGGGTGCCCGGCCACTGCCTGCTCGGCGGCAAGGAGAAGCTGGACGAGCGCCTCGCGCGCGCCCGGGAGCGGGCCAAGGAGGGCGGCGAGCGGCTGAAGAACGCCGCGATGGCCACCTTCGAGGCGTCCCGCCCGGCCGTCGGCGCCATGGCGGTCGGCACCGCCCGCGCCGCGTACGAGGTCGCACTCGACTACGCCAGGACCCGGCAGCAGTTCGGCCGCCCCATCATCGACAACCAGGGCATCGCCTTCCAGCTCTCCGATATGCGCACCCGGATCGACGCCGCGCGGCTGCTGGTCTGGCGCGCCTCGTGGATGGCGGTGAGCGGCAAGCCCTTCGATTCGGCCGAGGGCTCCATGTCCAAGCTGTTCGCCAGCGAGACCGCCAAGGAGGTCACCGCTCAGGCGGTACAGATCCTCGGCGGCAACGGCTTCACCCGTGAGTACCCGGTCGAGCGGATGCACCGCGACGCGGCGATCTACACCATCTTCGAAGGCACCAGTGAGATCCAGCGTCTGGTGATCGCCCGCACCCTGTCGGGCATGCCGATCCGCTAGCGGTGGCCGTGAAGGGCCCTCCCGGCCTCGGGGGAGGGCCCTGGGCCCCTGGGGCCTACGGCTTACTCCCAGCCGCCGGAGAAGTCTCCGTTGAGTTGGGCGGAGCAGATGTTGTAACCGCCGCGTGCATGCCCGGACTTGGTCTCCCCGTCGATGGTGACGGAGCATTTGACGTCGCCACCACCCATGAGCTGCGCGCTGATGTGGTAGTAGAGGGAGTCGTCCTTGATCCGGAGCGTTTTGGTCAGCGGCAGCCCGTGCCCGTCGAGGTTCTCGCTGTCGCTGCCGTAGGTGATGTCGACGCCGGAGGGGGCCGACCCCCACACCTTGAAGACGGCGGTTCCCGCCGGTGCCTCGTCGGCGGGCTTCGGCTTGGGCTTGGGCTTCGCTTTCGGCTTGGCCGTCACCGTCCTGGTGACCGTGACGGTCGGCGTCGGCTCGGCCTTGGCCCGGTTGGACGGCGGTTCGGCGGTGACGGTGACGGTGACCTTCGGTGTGGGCTTCTTGCTCTCGGTGCCGCCCTCTTCGCCGTTCGCGCTGCCGACGCCGACACCGGCGAGGAACAGGGCGCCGGCGACCGGGAGGAGAATGCGCTTGCGCGCCCACTTGGGGCGGGGCGGCGCCGGAGCGGACGCAGGCGGCTGCGGTGTGTGGTGACCATCCCAGGACATGGGCCCCCCTTGGCTGATACGTGAGGAGATGACCGTATCGGCGATGGTTGAAATGTGAAGGGGATGTGCGTGAATAGTGGTTCAGTTGTGATGAAGTCGTGGTGGTGGGACCCTCGATGGACCGGTGGCCCGTCCCGAGCCCTGGGCCGTGTCTTGTGGTTCAGCTCGGATCAGCCCGCGGCGTCTGGTGCAGGGGGCACCTCCCAGCGGTAGCTGGGGGCGGATCGCAAGGCGGAGGAGCTTCCTTGTAGTGGGCCTACTCGGATGTTCCGACAACGCAGCGAGGTGCCGTGCCAGGCGTCGTGGGCCCGAGGTGATCCACAAGACACGGCCCAGGGGCGGGTCACCCCACATCGGCGCCGAAGCGCCGTTTGCGGGTCGTGAACGCCTCCAGCAGCGCGCGCAGTTCCTCACCGGTGAAGTCGGGCCACAAGGTGTCCACGAAGAACAGCTCGGCGTAAGCGGCCCGCCAGAGCATGAAGTTGGAGATGCGCTGTTCGCCCGAGGTGCGCACCAGCATGTCCAGATCCGGCAGATCGGCATGGGGCAGATGCCGGGTGAACAGGGCCTCGTCGATCGTCCCGGGATCCAGCGCACCGTCCGCCGAGGCACGCGCCAGTGAGCTCGCGGTACGGGCGATCTCCTCCCGGCCGCCGTGGTTGAAGCAGAACGCCAGCGTCATGACGCGGTTGTCGCGGGTCTCGGCCTCCGCGCGGCGCAGGGCGGTGAGGGTGGCGGCGGGCAGCCGGGCCTCCGAGCCGAGCCAGCGCAGCCGTACGCCGCGCTCGCCGTAGCCCCGGAAGACATCGGCGAGTTGGGCGGTCAGCCGCATCAGGGCGGCCACCTCACCGCGCGGCCGGTTCCAGTTCTCGGTCGAGAAGAAGAACAGCGACAGATGCTCGACGCCCTCCTCCAGCGCGGTGTCCACCACACGGGGGAGGGCCCGGATCCCGGCCTCGTGGCCCCGGGTGCGGGGCAGCCCGCGGGAGGCCGCCCACCGCCCGTTGCCGTCCATGATGATCCCCACGTGCCGGGGCCGGTCCCGTCCGGTCTCCTCCTCGCGCGGACCGCGGCGCTGCCGCACGACGGCGGGCATCTCACCGGGCGGGTGCTCCGCCCCGCGCAGCAAGCGCCTGACGGAGGGCACCCTCCAGGCTCCGACCTCGAACACCCCGCGTCCCTCCGCCCTCGCCCTCGGCTTTCCGGCGCTGTGTCTGACGAGGGCGCGGGGGCGGGGGTTACCTGCCCGCCGGCCGAACCATTCGTTATGGCTACCGCCAGTCGGGGCAGTGGGGGGCGAGCCGGCGTCAGGGCTTGCGCGCCACCCCGCCGTGGACATCGGTGGTCTCGATGGCGGTCTCGGTGGGACCGGGCCGCCACAGCGGACAGGACACGATACCGGGTTCGATCACCTCAAGACCCTCGTAGAGCCGGGTGATCTGCTCATAGCTGCGCAGGACGTAGGGCACCGCGCCGGTGTCGTCATAGCCCTGCTGGGCCTTCTTCAGCGCCTGGTCGGTGTCGGTGCTGTCGTAGTGCACGAAATAGCTGCCGGAGGGCAGGGCGTCCTGGAGCCGCCGGGTGATCGACACGGCCTCCTCGAAGTCCTGGACGTGGCCGAGGATGCCCATGAGCATCAGCGCGATCGGCCGCTCGAAGTCCAGGGTCTTGGCCGCGGCCTCCAGGATCCGGTCCGGGTCGTGGAGATCGGCGTCGATGTAGTCGGTCACCCCTTCGGGGGTGCTGGTCAGCAGGGCCTGGGCGTGGCGCAGCACCATGGGGTCGTTGTCCACGTAGACGATGCGGGCCTCGGGTGCCACCCGCTGTGCGACCTGGTGGGTGTTGTCGTAGGTCGGCAGTCCGGTGCCGATGTCCAGGAACTGGCGGATCCCGCACTCGCCCGCCACATGGGTGACGGTACGGATCAGATAGGCGCGCGAGGCGCGGGCCATGACCTCGATATTGGGGGCGATCTCGCGGTACTGGTCCCCGGCCACCCGGTCGACCTCGTAGTTGTCCTTGCCGCCCATCCAGTAGTTCCAGATCCGGGCCGAATGCGGCACGGAGGTGTCGATCTTCGTTAAGGCCCGCGGGTCGGGGGTGGACGCTGCGTCTGCCATGGGGAGGGTCTCCTGCCGTACGACTGCCTGTGCCGGGCGCCAACGCGGGGGTGCCGTCCGGTGGTTCAGTGAGGTTGTGCGAAGAGCGGGACGGGGGAGCGGATCCTCGGCAGCCGCCGGGCCAGCGAGCTCACCGGCAGTGCGACGGAGAGATCGGACGGGCCGCTGCCGGGGCCGGTCAGCGGAGTCTCGTCGACCGTGACCACCGGGACATGCTGGGCGAGGGTGCGCAGTGCGCTCTCGAAGGCCGCCACCGCGGCGGCGATCTCCGGGAGGTCGGCCGCCGGGCCGCCGCGGGCGGCCAGCCGGTCCTCCAGGACCGTGACCGGTGCCCGGACGTGGACGAGGGCGCCGCGCCGTTCGGCCAGCGCGTCGGCGAAGTCGAACGCCTGGATCCAGGTCACCCGGGAATGGCCGCGCCGCAGCGGTCCGTAGACCAGCTCACCGACCAGATGGGCGTCCACCGCGAGTGCGCCGCCCTGTTGGAGGACGTCGCGGTAGGGCCGGACCGGGTCGAGGTGCGGCAGCTCCCGGGGAGCGCGGCTGACGGCGTATCCGTGGTGCTCGGTGAGCGAGCCCAGCAGCCGGTCCCTGATGACCCCGTCGCAGCCCTCGACGACGAGCGTGCGGCGCTTCGCGGCCAGCTGGTGAAGGTTCATCCTGTCGTCCCGTCGTCCCATGCGTCCCGCACTCGGTTCAGGGGGACGACACCGCCGCCCGCCACGGCCCCTCCAGTGTGCGTGGCGTAACGCCAGGGGCGGGAGTGAGCTGCGGGGTTGTTCGGTTGTGCGGGCGTAGTGGTTTCCGGCTGCGGCGGCAACGGGCGGGCGCCGCGGCGGTCAGGAGCGGTCAGGCGATCAGGAAGTCGGCCTCGCCCGCCTTGGCGGCCTCCAGGAAGGAGGCGACCTCGGAGCGGGTGTATATCAGCGCGGGGCCGGAGGGATCGGCGGACTGGCGCAGGGCGACCCGGCCGTCGGGGAGCCGCTTGGCCTCGATGCAGGTGCCGCCGTTGGTGCCGCTCCAGGGCTTCTGCCAGCCCTCCGTGCCCAGGTCGTCGGCCGGCATACCGGTGTAGACGGGGTCATGCATCTCAGAACTCCTTACGCAGTTCGGCCAGGACGGTGCCGGTGTCGGCGATGGGTTCCGCCTGGACCGCCATCCGGTCCAGGACCTCCAGATAGGCGACCACCTCGGCCGGCTGGTCCACGTAGACCGCGCCGGTGAGGCTCTCGGTGTAGACCACGTCCGGGAGTTCGGAGAAGCCGAACCGGAAGTAGTGGAACGGGCCGAAGGCCCCCGGATGCGGACCCGCCGCGAACCGCATCACCTGGAGCCGGATCCTGGGCCGGTCCAGAGCGGCGATCAGATGGTCGATCTGTTCGCGCATCACCTGGTGACCGCCGACCGGGCGCCGCAGCACCGTCTCGTCGAGGACGGCCCAGATGGTCGGCGCGTCCGGTTTGGTGAGCAGCTCCTGCCGCTGGACGCGCAGGGCGATACGCCGGTCCAGCTCCTCCTCGGTGTCATTGGGGAAGCCGGTGCGCAGTACCGCTCGGGCGTAGTCCTCGGTCTGCAGCAGCCCGGGGACGTAGTGCGGCTCATACGCCCGGATGACGGTCGCCTCGCTCTCGAGACTGACATACGCACTGAACCAGTCGGGCAGGACATCCCGGAACTGATGCCACCAGCCGGGCTGGTTGGCCTCCCGGGCGAGGGCGAGGAAGTCCTCGATCTCCGGACCCCGGACACCGTAGTTGCGCAGCAGTTCCTTGACGTACGGGATCTTGAGGCCGACCTCCGCCTTCTCCATCCGGCGGACGGTCAGCGGGGTGACCTCGATGGCCTTGGCGGCATCCTCGAACGACACCTTGGCGCGTTCGCGCAGTTGACGCAGACGCTTGCCCAGCACCCTGCGCAATACGGTGGGGGCGGCCCCGGCCGAGCGTGCCTCGCTCACGTCCCGCCTCCCCAAATGGCCGTCATATGCCCGCACAGTGTGCCACGCATCTGCGCGACATATACAGCACGCGCGGATCGATTTGAAATTATCAGAACGACGGTTGCGGGGTGAGTGTGTCACCACCCATAGTGAGCACGTGACCCATCTCACCCTCCATGGCGAGGGCTCCCATTCACCCCTGCCCACAGCGCCGTTGGGGTGTCCGGCCGGCCGGTCGGCGCCCCGCGGCGGGGATCCCGCAGATCGCCGTGGCCCGAACTCGGGACGGTCACGGTGACGCACGACGCACAGTCCACGGGCCCACGCCGGAGCGCCGCCAACGGCGCCCTGGCCGCCGCCCTCAAGGAATCCGGGTGCTCCTACGCCTCGTTGGCCCACCGGGTCAATGAACTGGGCCGCCGTCAGGGACACGAGTCGAACTACGACAAGGCGTCCGTGACCCGCTGGCTCCAGGGCGGACAGCCGCGCGGCAGCACTCCGGAGCTGATCGCCGCCGTGCTCTCCCACCGGCTCGGCAGGCCCGTGGGCCCCGCCGAGCTCGGCTTCATCGCCGACCGACAGCGCCCGGTGGTCGCCAGGGCGCTGGCCTACCGGGAGGACGTAAGCGAAACCTTGCACACGCTCGCCGAACTCGGCTCCACCGATATCTCCCGCCGCAGCCTGCTCGGTGCGGTGCCCTTCGTCGCCGGCGCGCTGGTGACCCCACAGCGCGAATGGCTGCTGTGGCTGGTCGAGAACCAGGACTCCGCCCGTCTGGCCGCCGCGGCCGACGGCGGACGCGTCGAGCAGGTCCACGCGGCCATCAGCATGTTCGACGAGATGGACAACCGGTTCGGCGGCGGCCAGGTCCGCGCCAGCATCGTGCTCTATCTGTCGACCGAGGTCGTCCCCATGCTCCAGCAGCGCGGCGCGCCCCCGCACGAACGGCGCCAGCTGTTCACGGCGGCCGCCAAACTGGCCGCCACGGCCGGCTGGAGCAGCTATGACAACGCCGAATACGGCCTGGCCCAGCGCTATATGACCCAGGCCCTGCGGCTGTGCGCCGAAGGCGGCGACCGGGTGCTCGGCGGTCAGATCCTCGCCGGGCTCTCCCATCTGTCCACCAGCCTGGGCCAGCCCGAGGCGGGGGTCGAGCTGGCCCGGGTGGGGGTGGCCACCGCCAAGCACGCGGGCAGTCCGCTGGGACTGATGCGGCTGCACGCCATGGCGGCCCGTGGCCATGCCGCCCTCGACCGGCCCCGGGAGGCGTCCAAGTCGCTGCGCGCGGCCGACGCCCAGCTCGAGGCGAGCCGCGGCGCCGAACAGGAATCGCCGTGGGTGCGCTTCCTCGACCACCACTATCTGGCGGCCGAGGCGGCGCTGTGCTTCCGCGACCTGGGAAACTCCGCGGAGGCCGAGCACGCGGCGGCCGAGTCGGTGCGGGCCAATGCCGACCGGCGGCGCCGCCAGGCCATCAGCCGGTCCGTCCTGGCCACCGCCTACCTCCAGCAGAACCGGCTGGATGAGGCGATAGGCACGGCGAGTGAGGCGCTGGACACCCTCGGCGGGGTGCACAGCGAGCGCTCCATCCAGGCGCTGCGTGACTTCCGGGCGCGGCTTCGGCCGCGCCAGAAGGAGCCTCTGGTCAGGGAGTTCGAGCGGCGGTCACGGACCGTGCTCGGGACGGCAGCCTGACCGGTGGCGTTCGGCAACGCCCCTTCGGGGGAGCGCCGGGTGGTTGTTAGTAGCCCCCCGGCGTAGGGGCGTTCTGAGCGCGGTCGACGGGCAGGTGTGCGCCGGAGATACCGCTCGAGGCATCCGAGAGCAGGAACGCGATGACTCGGGCGACCTCTTGCGGCGCCACCAGCTCGCCGTGCGGGAACTCCGCCGCGAACCGGGCGAACGCCTCGGGTTCCTCGGCGCGCATCCGGTCCCAGCGCTTCCCGGGGATGAGCATCGACCCCGGTGAGACGGCGTTGACCCGGATCCCGTCCGGCCCCAGTTCGCGGGCGAGTGAGCCCGCCAGATGGATCTGGGCCGCTTTCGCGGCCCCGTACTGGGCCTGCGGCCCCGGCTTCCATCCGGAGATGGAGGCGATCACCACCACCGAGCCGCCGCCCGCCCGCCGCAGATGCGGCACCGCGGCCTTCACCAGCCGCGCGGTGTGACCGACGTTCATCTCCCAGGTGAGGGACCAGTCCCGGGCGTCGGCCTCCTCCAGCCCGCGGCCACGGGCCCCACCCGCGCAGGCCACCACTCCGTCCAGTCCGCTGAAACGTTCCGCCGCGGCAAGGACGAACTCCTCCAGCCGGTCCGGCTCGGTGAGGTCCAGGGCCCGGGTGAACAGCGGGCCATATCCCTCGGCGGCCAGTGAAGCCGAGAGTCCGCGCAGGTCAGCCGCTGTCCGTGCACAGGTGGCCACCCGAGCGCCGTCCACGGCCAGCAGCCGCACGATCTGCTCGCCGAGCCCGCGGGTACCGCCGGTGACCAGAATCCGCTTGCCCTCCACACCGGACCGGTCCCTCGGGCGGAACCGCCCGTTCCGGCCCCCGTTCATCCGTGCCACGCCGGGACCGTACAGCCCGAACCACTACGCCCGTACAACCGGACAACCCCCATGCCCTCTCGCCCGCCGGTCGGTCCAACCGTTTGTCTACATGAACGGCGGCCGTTGACGCTGTGCGCTGCCTTCGAAGGAGGAATCATGCCGGTATCCGGCACTCACCGCGACCGGGCCCTCTCCGTCCATGGCAGCCGGTCCAGGCGGCTCGGGCTGGGCGCGCCCCCCACCCTTCACCAGCACGGATACGGCGTGGTCGGTCGCCAGAATGCGCTTACCCGCTCCCCTGGACGTCAACCACGCCCCGTGCCCGTATGCCAGCAGAGCCGACAGACCGAAGAGGACCGTGAGGACCGACACCGTGAGCCGATCCTTCCCAGGGCCGCAGCGGCGGCCGGCGGCGGCCGATGAGGGAGGTGAACCGACCGTGTTCCCGTCCACGACCACCGCGCTCGCGCCGTCCGCGAACCGCCCCCGCGCCGAACCGGGCACCGCGTCCGGCCAGCGCACCCTCCCCGGCCGGCGAGGGGGGAGCCCGATGATGTCCGTGGACACCTGCCGGCTCTTCCGTGCCGAGTTCCCCGCGCTGGCCGACCGCGCCTCGGCGGTACGCCGTATGGTCACCGGTCATCTGCACGAATGGCGGCTCGACGCGCTGCTGGACTGCGCCGTCCTCGCGACCAACGAACTGTTCGCCAACGCCGTGGAGCACGGCAGCGCCGGTCCCGCCGACACCGTCACCATCACCGTCACCCTGGAGAACCGCGGTCATGAGCTGAGGGTCGAGGTGGCCGACGGCTCGCCCGTCGTCCCCCGGTTCCGCGAGGCGGCGCCGACCGCCGAGTCCGGCCGGGGGCTGGCCATCGTGGACGGTCTGGCCAGCGACTGGGGCACCGAGCCCCCCGATCCCGGGAGCGTGGGCAAGAAGGTGTGGTTCACCCTGCCGCTCGAGCACCTGGGGAGCCTGTCATGAGGGCGGGGGAGCGCCGGACGCGGCTGACCGCCGAGGGCGACGCGGCCGACTGGCTGCTGTCCGCCAGTGAGGACCCCGGCCGGGTACGGCTGGAGTGGGCGAGCGGCAGCGGTCTCGCCGACCTTCCGGTGGGCCCGCTCTTCGACCTGATCAGAATGGCCGATGACATCGGCACCTCGGTGATCCAGGCCCTCCAGCGGCGGGACGCGGCCACCGGTCCGGTGATGCTGGCCACCGCCAGCCATGTGCTCTCGTTCCTCGTACCGCCCGGCTCCGCGGCCGAGTGGAAGGCGTGGCTGACCGGGACGCCGTACGCCCGTCGCCGTTCGGTGGCCGCGGCCGGACCGGGCCGGACCCTGCGCTGCCCCCGGCCCGGCTGTGTACGGCAGGGCCATGTGTGGCTGATCCGCCCCGGTGGCGGACTGACCGACAGTCACACCCTGCGCGCCGCGCTGGAGGAGGCCGCCGACCGGCCCGCCGACCGCCTCGCGGGCGCCCTGTTCCGCTGAGCGTTGGCGGAGAGCGCCGGGGGAGCGGGCTCAGAACGGGCGCAGCCCCTCCGGGATCTGCACCACGAGCGTGGCCCGCTTCTCCTCGGCGGTGGCGCCCTCCCGCCGGGCCCACGGCTCCGCGGAGCGCATCCACGCGGGCAGCCCCGCGGGCAGATCGGCCTCCGGGATGGCCGCGAGATCGCCCGGGGCGAAGCCCGAGCCGCCGTACGGGGCCAGGGGGCGTGCGTGGTCGGGGCGGACGATCGCGCCGTGCAGCGCCTCCAGGGCGGTGTTCCAGTCGGCGAGCAGCTTGGCCATCGCCGTGGCCAGCGGGGTGCTCCCGGAGGACGATGCGCTCTCGGGGTAGGTGGGGTGCAGTACGTGCTGGTAGGCGCCCTTGTAGCGGCGGCCCGTCGGGGTCGCGTGCCAGGTGCGGAACGCGGTGTCGGCCAGTCCGCCGAAGGCGATGACCGCCTCCACCGGGTTGTGCTCCATCAGTGCGTCCAGCCAGGCGTGGCGGTAGTCGGCGATGGCCGGGTCATGGGCATGGGCGGTGCCACCGCCCTGTCCGTACACGCTGTACAGGAACGTGTTGACCATGACATAGCCGGTGTCGATGCCCAGTTTGGCCAGGAACCCCTGGACGCGGCGGCCCGCGGTGCCCACCAGGATCCGCCGGGTGACCGCTTCGTGGGCCGCCGGGTCCTGTCCGATGACCAGGACCCGGGCGCTGCCGTCGAGCCGTCCCCGGTGGAAGACCGGGCCCCACTCCACGCGGAAGTCCGCCGGTGGGTAGACCTCGGGGCCGGGGTGGGAGCGGACCAGGGTGGCGTAGGGCTCGTGGGCGTACCCGGTGTCGAAGTCGTGCACCGCGGACTCCTCCTCCGTGGGGGCTTCCGGTCTCTCCACCGGATGGGCCGGAGAACAGGGCATAGCTGGATAAGTCACATCATCATCGCTTAGTGGGGCGGCGGTCGCCCGTGGACGGCCGCCGGTCCGGCAGCGAGGTGAAGGGACCAGCCATGCCACCTCCGGTGGATTCCGAGGAGGAGCCGCGCTTCGCACTGCGGGGCCGGATCGTCACGATGGACCCGCATGACACCGTGCTCGACGACGGTGTGCTCTACATCGGCCGGGGCCTCATCGACGCGGTGCTGCCCGCGGGCGCGCCCCGGCCCCCGGGCCATGAGGACACCCCGGTCGTCCGCACCGGCGGCACGGTCTACCCGGGTCTGATCGAGCTGCACAACCATCTGCCCTACGATGTGCTCCCGCTGTGGCGGATCCCGCGGCGCTACGACAACCGCTCCGACTGGGGCGGCCGGGTCAACCCGGCCTACCGCACCCTGGTCACCGGACCGATGACGGTGCTGGGCGAGGACCCCGGGCTGATGCCCGCGGTGGTGCGCTACGTCGAGGCCAAGGCCCTGGTCAACGGCACCACCACCAGTCAGGGCATCGCGCTGTTCAGCAACACCGGCTCCCGCCGGATGTACCGCGGTATCGTCCGCAACGTCGAGGCCACCGATGACCCCGCGCTGCCCGAGGCCGCCTCCCGGATCGCCGATGTCGAGGCGGCCGACGCCCGCCGGTTCCTCACCCGGCTCCAGCAGCCCCACCGGCTGCTGCTGCACCTGGCCGAGGGCACCGACGAGGAGGCGCGCGGCCACTTCCAGGCGCTGGAGTTCGAGCGGGGCCGGTGGGCGATCACCGACAACCTCGTCGGCATCCACTGCACCGGGCTCAGCGCCGAGGACTTCACGGTCTTCGCCGGGCACGGCGGCTCCATGGTCTGGTCACCCCTGTCCAACCTGCTGCTCTACGGCCGCACCGCGGACATCGCCGCTGCCCGGCGCACCGGCATGCTCATCGGGCTCGGCTCGGACTGGTCGGTCTCCGGGAGCAAGGGGCTGCTGGGCGAGCTCAAGGCGGCCCGGCTGGCCTCCGCCGCCGCGGACGGTGTGTTCGACGACCGCGACCTGGTCGCCATGGCCACCCGTGACGCGGCCGCCATCCTGCGCTGGGAGCACACCCTGGGCTCGCTGCGGCCCGGGATGCGCGCCGATCTGGTCGCCGTCGCCGGGGCGGACGGCGACCCGTACACCGCGCTGATCGACGCCCGTGACCGGGACATCGTCCTCGTCGCCATCGACGGTGTCCCGCGCTACGGCACCACCGCCCTGATGCGCAAGCTCACCCCCGACCCCGGGGAGCTGGAGCCGCTCACCGACGGGGCACCCGCCCGGCGCAGCGTCCGGCTCCGGCAGACCTCCGCCGATCCGGTGGTCGGCGGTCTCACCCTCACCGAGGCCGCCGAGCGGCTCAGCCGGGCCCTGGCCGATCTGCCCGGCCTCGCCGAACGGGCCGCGCGACGGGCCCCGCCCCCGGCGGACGAGGGCCCGCGCTGGCGGCTGGCCCTGGACGAGATCGAGCCGAACGGTACCGAGCTGCGCCCCCGGCTGGCACCGCGCGGAGCCGCCCGGCAGGCCCGGCCCGGTCCCAGCGGACCCGAGATCGCCCCGCCGGCCGCCGGTGCGGCCGCGCTCACCGCCCTGGCGCTGGACGGTCTGACCGCCGGAGGCGACCCCGGGTTCCTGGCGAGCCTGGCCGCCGAGCCCAATCTGCCCCCGGACTACGCCGCCGAACTCTCCGACCTGCTGACCTGACCGCCCCGCCCGACACCCCTGACCAGGAGTCCCCCATGGCAATCGGCCTCTCCCTCCACATCGGACTCAACCAGGTCGACCCCGCGGCCTACGACGGCTGGAGCGGTGAGCTGAACGCCTGTGAGCAGGACGCCACGGACATGGCCTCGCTCGCCGACAGCGCGGGGTTCGATGTCACCGATCCGCTGATCACCTCCGAGGCCACCTCCGAGGCGGTCGTCTTCGCGCTCGAAGCGGCCGCCGGGCGGCTGGCCGGCGGTGACATCCTCTTCCTCACCTACTCGGGCCACGGCGGCCAGGTGCCCGACCTCAACCACGACGAGACCGGCGACCGGCTGGACGAGACCTGGGTGCTCTACGACCGCCAGCTCGTGGACGACGAACTCTTCGAGCTGTTCGGCAAGTTCGCCAAGGGGGTGCGGATCTGGATGCTCTCCGACAGCTGCCACAGCGGAACCGTGGCCCGCCGGCTGCCGGAGCTCCTCAGCGCCCGAGAACTGGACCGCCGTTTCCACACCGAGGACCCCGACGAGGTCGGCCGCAGGATCAGGGCGATGCCCCAGACGGTGCAGTCCACCGTCTACCGGCGCGACCGCGAGATGTACGACCGGATCCAGAAGGCGCGGACCGCCAAGGACCTCGCCAAGATCGAGGCCAGCGTGCTGGAGATCTCCGGCTGCCAGGACAACCAGACCTCGGCGGACGGCATCGTCAACGGGCTGTTCACCGGCACCCTGCTGGAGGTCTGGCGCGGTGGCGCCTTCCCCGGCAGCTACCGGGGGCTGCACCGGGAGATCGTGAAGCGGATGCCGCCCGACCAGACCCCCCATCTGTTCCTGGCCGGGGCGCCGAACCCGGCCTTCGCCCGGCAGCGTCCGTTCACCATCTGATGGCGCGGTCGTATCCCACTGGTGTGCGCGGGTCCGCCCGGCGAGGTATGACAGAAGAAGCGCACACGAGCCGGTGAGGTGCCGGTATGACGCATGACCGTCTTGACCAGGGCGGCGAGGCGGGCATGAGCGGCCTGACCGCCGCCCCGGGAGGGGTGCTCGACCTGTTGCAGGTCGCCGCCGTGGTGCTGGACGGCGACGGCCGCATCGTGCTGTGGAGCCCCGAGGCGGAACAACTGTTCGGATACCGGGCCGCGGAGGCGCTGGGCTGCCGGGCGGACCGGCTGCTGGTCCACCCCGACGACCGCCGGTCGGCCGTGGAGCTCTTCGCACGGGTACGGGCGGGCGACACCTGGGCGGGCGTCTTCCCGGTACGGCACCAGGACGGGCGTACCCTCCAGGTCGAATTCCGCACCATGGGTCTGCGGGATGTGGACGGCGACGCCTACGCCCTCGGGCTCGCCGCCGACGAGGGGACCGTCCTCCGGCTGGAGACCGATCTGGCCGTCTCCGGATTCCTCATCACCCAGTCGCCCGTCGGCATGGCGGTCTTCGACACCCGGCTGCGGTGGGTGCGCGCCAATCCCTCGCTCCAGCAGATGAACGGGCTGACCGAGGACGAGGTACGCGGCCGCCGGATCGCCGAGGTGCTGCCGGGGCTGGACGCGGAGGCCATGGAGAGCGCGATGCGGCACGTCCTGGAGTCCGGCGAACCGCTGCTGGACCAGCAGAGCGTCGGCCGCACCCCCGCCGACCCCGACCACGACCACGCCTGGTCGGACTCCTACTACCGGCTGGAGGACCCCAGCGGCCGCATCCTGGGCGTCGCGGTGTCGGTCATCGACGTCTCCAAACGCCACCGGGCGGCCAGTGAGATCGCCGAGGCACGGGAGCGGCTGGCCGTCATCGCCGACGCCGGGGTCCGCATCGGGACCACCCTGGATCTGCGGCAGACCGCCCAGGAGCTGGCCGATGTGACCGTGCCCCGGCTCGCCGACCTCGCGGCCGTCGATGTGCTGGACGCCGTGGTGCACCGCGAGGCCATGGCCCGGGTGCGCACCGACGGCTCGGCCCGCTTCCGGGCCCTGGCGGTGGCCGCCGGCTATCCCACCGAGGCGGTGCACGCGGCCGACCCGGTCGGCGAGATCGCCCGCTACGACCCCACCCGCCTGATCACCAAATGTGTGCGCGATGCCCAGCCGATCTTCGTTCCGCACGTCACCGAGCAGGACGTCCGCCGTATCGCACGGGACGAGGCAGCCGCCGCGGTCCTCCACCGGGAAGGGGTGCACTCCTACCTCGCGGCGCCGCTGATCGCCCGGGGCAGTGTGCTGGGGACGCTCAGCCTGCACCGCACCGTCAACCCCCGGCCGTTCGACGAACAGGACCTCACCCTCGCCTGTGAACTGGCCATCCGCGCCGCGCTGTGCATCGACAACGCCCGGCTCTACGGGCGGGAACGCGACGCCGCCCTCACCCTCCAGCGCAGTCTGCTCTCCCAGCAGCCACGCGACCTGGACGGGCTGGAGATCGCCTCACGCTATCTGCCCGCGGTCAGCGCGGCGGGCGGTGACTGGTTCGATGTGCTGCCCCTCCAGGACGGCCGGGTCGGACTGGTGGTCGGGGACGTCATGGGCAAGGGCATCCACGCCGCGGCCATCATGGGCCAACTCCGCACCGCCACCCGGGCCTTCTCCCAGCTCGACCTGGAGCCCGTGGAACTGCTGCGCCATCTCGACGAGATCACCCTCAGCCTCGGCGAGTCCATCGCCACCTGTCTCTACGCGGTCTGCGATCCGCGCACCGGCCGGTGCGAACTGTCCACCGCGGGTCATCTGCCCCCGGTGCTGGTGCACCCCGGCGGGGACGCCGAGCTGATCGACATTCCCACCGGGGCACCCCTGGGCGTCGGCGGTGTCCCCTTCGCCGCGGTCGACTGCGTACTGGCCGAGGGCGCGCTGCTGGCCCTGTTCACCGACGGTCTGGTGGAGAAGCGGCACCAGTCGCTGGACGTCGGACTGCACACCCTGGTCCAGCTGTTGCGCCGGCACCACGGCTCCCTGGAGCGGATCTGCGACCAGGTGCTCGCCGCACTGCACGGCGCGCCCGACGACGATGTGGCGCTGCTGCTCGCCCGGCTGCGCGCGCCGTCGTAGCCGGGGTTCCGGTTCCCGTGGCGGTCAGCGGGCCGGGGTGCCGCGGAAGGCGGACCGGTAGGCGCGGGGGGAGACACCGAGTGCGGTGTGCAGATGCCGGCGCAGTGACGCGGCGGTGCCGAACCCCGCGTCCGCCGCGATCCGGTCCACCGGCAGATCGGTCTCCTCCAGCAGCTCCCTGGCACGCTCCAGCCGGGCCCGGGTCAGCCACTGCACCGGTGTCATCCCGACCTCCTCGCGGAACCGCCGGGTGAAGGTCCGTACGCTCATCGACTCCCGCTCGGCCATCTCCCGCAGGCTGACCGGCCGGTCCAGCCGGGTCAGCGCCCAGGCGCGGGCCGTGCCGGTGGACGAGCCGCGCCGCTCGGGGACCGGCCGCCGGATGAACTGGGCCTGTCCGCCCTCCCGGTGCGGGGCCACCACGGAGCCCCGGGCGACCTCGCCCGCCACCGCCGAACCGTGATCGCGCCGGATCATATGGAGGATCAGATCGATCCCCGAGGCGTCCCCGGCGGAGGTGAGCACCGCGCCCTCGTCGGCGTAGAGGACATCGGGGTCCAGTTCGACGGCGGGGAACAGCCTGCGGAAGTGGTCGGCGGACTGCCAGTGGGTGGTCGCCCGGCGGCCGTCGAGCAGCCCGGCGGCGGCCAGGACGAAGGCGCCGGTGCAGATCGAGGCGATCCGGGTGCCGGGGCGGATCCGTGCGAAGGCGGCGCCGAGTCCGGCGCCGAGAGACCCCTCGGTCTGCGGCGGATCCGCCTCGTTGGCGGCCGGGACGAGCACCGTGTCGGCCTCGGCCAGCGCCTCGGGCCCATGGCGGACGTTCACGCTGACGTCGGAGTCGGTACGGACCTCGCCGGGCACCAGGGCGCAGGTCACCACCTCGTACAGCAGCTCGCCCGCGGCGGACACCGCCCGGCCGAACAGCCGGTGGGCCATGCCCAGCTCGAACGGCAGCAGTCCATGCCGGACCAGCACGGCGACCCGGTGGCGGTCGGTGTGGACGAAGGACGGCGAGGCAGCCATGGCCCGATTTTTTCACGGCGGCCGGATCCGGCCGGAACGCCGGTGGTCCACCGGAGGTCCCCGGGAGTCCACCGGAGGTTCAGCCCTCGCTCCTCGCCCGGCTCGGCTGCACCCGCTTGGGCTCGCCCTTCATCTTGGGATGCTCCGGGGGATAGGGCAGATCGCCCAGTCCGTGTTCCCGTTCGTCCCGGTCGGCCAGTTCCAGCGCGCTCTCCAGCCGGAAGGCGTGCTCGTCCATATCGGCGTGCACATCGCCCAGTTCGCGGTAGCGCACCGGCATGGTCACCAGGTCGAAGTCCTGCGGCCGCGCGTCGGCCACCTCGTCCCAGCGCAGCGGCGCGGAGACCGGGGCGTCGGGGCGGGGGCGGACGGAATAGGCGCTGGCGATGGTGCGGTCCCGGGCGGTCTGGTTGTAGTCGACGAAGATCTTCGCGCCGCGCTCCTCCTTCCACCACGCGGTGGTGATCCGGTCCGGTGCCCGCCGCTCCAGCTCCCGCGCCACCGCGATCGCGGACCGGCGCACCTGGGTGAAGGTCCACCGCGGTTCGATCGGGACGAAGACATGCAGCCCGCGCCCGCCCGAGGTCTTGGGCCAGCCGCGCAGCCCCAGTCCGTCCAGCACCTCGCGGAGCTGCTCCGCCGCGCGCACCGCGTCCCGGTAGTCGGTGCCCGGCTGCGGATCGAGGTCGATCCGCAGCTCGTCGGGGTGATCGGTGTCCTCGCGCCGCACCGGCCACGGATGGAACGTCAGACAGCCGAGATTGGCCGCCCACACCACCGCCGCCACCTCGGTCGGGCAGATCTCGTCCGCATAGCGCCCGCTGGGGAAGGAGATCCGGCCGGTGGGGATCCAGTCGGGGTGGTTCTTCGGCGCCCGCTTCTGGAAGAACGACTCCCCGTCTACGCCGTCCGGGTAGCGCTCCATCGTCGTCGGCCGGTCCCGCAGCGCCCGCAGCACCCCGTCACCGACCGCCAGGTAGTACCGGGCGAGGTCCAGCTTGGTGTACCCGCGCTGGGGGAAGTACACCTTCCCGGGGTTGGACAGCCGCACCGTACGCTCGCCGACCGTGAGCTCCACCGTCTCTCCCATAGGGTCACGCTAGGCCCGGCCGGCCATGGTCACCTCCCGGCGGGCACCTCCCGGCGGGCGCGCGGCCCCTGGCCGACGCACAATCGGACACCATGGACCTTCCGGTGATGCCCCCCGTCGCGCCGATGCTGGCCAAGTCCGCGGCCGCCATCCCCGCCGGTATGCGCTACGAGGCCAAGTGGGACGGTTTCCGGGCCATCGTCTTCCGCGACGGCGACGAGCTGGAGATCGGCAGCCGCACCGGCAAACCGCTGACCCGCTACTTCCCCGAACTGGCCGAGGCCCTGCTCGCCCAGCTTCCGCCGCGCTGCGTACTGGACGGTGAGATCGTCATCGTGCGCGGCGGACGCCTGGACTTCGACGCCCTGCTGGAGCGCATCCACCCCGCCGACTCCCGGGTCCGGATGCTGGCCGGGGCCACCCCCGCGAGCTTCGTCGCCTTCGACCTCCTCGCCCTCGGCGACGCCTCCCTGATGGACGCCCCGCTGAGGGAGCGCCGGGACGCCCTGACCGAGGCACTGCGCCAAGCCACCGATCCGGTCTTCACCGCGCCCTGGACGGACGACCAGCAGGTGGCCCGGGAGTGGTTCGAGCGGTACGAGGGCGCGGGGCTGGACGGAGTCGTCGCCAAACCCTTCGACCTCGGCTACCGGCCGGGTGAACGCGTCATGGTCAAGGTCAAACACGAGCGCACCGCCGACTGTGTCGTCGCCGGACTGCGCCACCACAAGTCCGGCCCGGTCGTGGGCTCGCTGCTGCTGGGACTGCACGACGCCACCGGCCGTCTCCAGCACGTCGGGGTGTGCGCCGCCTTCCCCATGCGCCGCCGCCAGGAGCTGATGACCGAACTGGAGCCGCTGGTCATGCCCACCGTCGAGGGCCACCCCTGGGCGGACTGGGCCCGGGAGGAGGCGCACGCCCGGTCCCGGATGCCCGGCGCGCCCAGCCGCTGGACCGGGGTCAAGGATCTGTCCTGGGTGCCGCTGCGCCCCGAGCGGGTCTGCGAGGTGGCCTATGACCATATGCAGGGCGACCGCTTCCGGCACACCGCGCGGTTCCGCCGCTGGCGCCCCGACCGCGACCCCGACGGTTGCACCTACGCCCAGCTGGAGGAACCGGTCTCCTACGACCTGGCGCAGGTGCTGGGCACCGGCGCTTAAGGGCAGTCAGCGGCGGGCGCCGCGGGCCGGACGGCGGCTCATCCGCGCGAACCAGTCGCGCGCCGCCTCGGCCGCCTGCTCCAGGGTGCCGGGTTCCTCGAACAGATGGGTCGCACCGGGCACCACATGGACCTCGTGCGGGGCGGCGAGCATGGCGGCGGCCTGTTCGTTCAGCGCCAGCACCTCATGGTCGTCACCGCCCACCACCAGCAGGACCGGCGCGCCCACCCGGTTCAGCACCCCGCCCGCGAGATCCGGCCGCCCGCCGCGCGAGACCACGGCCCGCACCCGGTCCGGCCGCTCCGCCGCGGCCGTCAGCGCCGCCGCGGCGCCGGTGCTGGCGCCGAACAGGCCGACCGGCAGCCCGGTGGTGGCCGGATGTCCGGCGAGCCAGTCCACCGCGCCCACCAGCCGCCGCCCCAGCAGCGGAATGTCGAAGCGGTGCTCGGCGGTGATCGCGTCCACTCGCTCCTCGGCCTCGGTGAGCAGGTCGAACAGCAGGGTGGCGAGGTCCGCCCGCTGGAGCACCTCGGCCACCGCGCGATTGCGCGGACTGTGCCGGGAGCTGCCGCTGCCGTGCGCGAAGGCCACCACGCCGACGGGGTGTTCGGGTACCACGAGATCTCCCACCAGCATGGCGTCGTCCACGGCGATTCGGGCGGTCTCGGAGCGCATCGGCACCTCCTGCCGGGGGTCAGGTGTCAGGCGTCAGGCGCAGGCCATGAGTCCCTGGCGCAGCTCGCTGTAGAGGCGGGAGAGCCTGCGGGATATGTGCATCTGTGAGAAGCCGAGGATCTCGCCGATCTGGCTCTGTGAGAGTCCGGCGAAGAAGCGCAGGTACAGCACATAGCGGTCCTGTTCCGAGAGATGCGAGATCAGTACCCGCAGCGCCTCCCGGTTGACGACGCGTTCGATCGCCGCGTCGTCCGCGCCCACCGTCTCGGCGAGCAGCCGCTCCTCGGCGCCCTGGACCGCGGCGTTGAGCGAGAGCGGGGTGCACGAGGCGCTGGCCTCCAGCCCGGCCTTCACATCCTCCTGCGGCATCCCAGTGCGCAGACAGATCTCGGTGACGGTGGGGGTGCGGCCGCCGAGCTCCTGTTCCAGCGCGTCCCGGGCGGAGCGGGTACGTGAGCGCACCTCCTGGATGTTGCGCGGGATGTGCAGCGTCCACAGGTAGTCGCGGAAGTGCCGTTTGAGCTCACCGGTGATGACCGGGATGGCATAGGAGGGGAACGCGTGCCCGAGGTCCGGGTCATAGCGGTCGACCGCCTTCACCAGGGCCAGCGAGGCGACCTGGGTGAGGTCCTCCATGTTCTCGCCCTTGTTCCGGAAGCGCAGCGCCAGCCGTTTCGCGACCGGCAGCCAGGCGCAGATGATGGCCTCGCGCAGGGCGTCGCGCTCGGGCCCGGAGGGCAGTCGGGACAGACGCTGGAAGGCACCGCCGGTGTCGGGAGTGTCGTCATGGCGCCGTCGGCGAGTCGCGGTTGCTGACATGGTCACTCGCCTCCGTGGTCCGATGTCACGGCGGTTTCCCCCCACCGTCGCATGATCCTTAACCACTCGCAATTCGGCCATATTGGTATGCGTTTATGCGCTTTTCAGGGGGAATGCGGACTGGTCCGGGGTTCGGGGATCCGGCACCGGGTACACAGCCGGGATGGACGCCACCCTTCGCCTCGCCCAGCAGCCCGCGGCCGACGCCCTGCTCGGGCGCAGCCCGCTGGCCCTGATGACCGGGATGCTGCTCGATCAGCAGGTCCCCATGGAGTGGGCGTTCTCCGGTCCGCACACGATCGCCCAGCGCATGGGTTCCGACGATCTGGACGCCCGGGAGATCGCCGCCCAGGACCCCGAGCGGTTCGTGGAGCTGCTGTCGCAGAAGCCCGCGGTGCACCGCTACCCCGGGTCCATGGCCAAGCGGATCCAGCAGCTGTGCCAGTACCTCGTCGAGCATTACGACGGGGACGCCGAGGCGGTCTGGCGCGATGTGGACAGCGGTGCCGAACTGCTGCGGCGGCTGCAGGAGCTCCCCGGGTACGGCAAGCAGAAGGCCCAGATCTTCGTGGCGCTCCTCGGCAAGCGGCTGGGGGTGCGCCCCGAGGGCTGGCGGGAGGCCGCCGGTGCCTACGGCGAGGAGGACGCACACCGTTCGGTCGCCGACATCACCGGCCCCGATTCGCTGGACAAGGTCCGCGCCCACAAGCAGGAGCTCAAGCGGCAGGCGAAGCGCGCCGCCGGGAAGTGAGTCCCCGGCGGCGGTTCAGCCGGTGTGCAGCGCACCGCGCAGGGTGTCCACGGCCAGGTCCAGGGCGGCGCGCGCGGCCCGGGTGTCGCGGAGCGCGTCGAGCATCAGGAAGTCATGGATGATGCCCTGCATCCGCGCGGCGGCGACCGGCACTCCGGCGGTGCGCAGCTTCGCCGCGTACGCCTCGCCCTCGTCCCGCAGCACATCCGCCTCGCCGGTGATCACCAGGGCCGGGGGCAGTCCGGCGAGCTGGGCGGGGTCGGCGCGCAGCGGGGAGGCGGTGATCTCGGCGCGCTGGGCCGGATCGGTCGTGTACTGGTCCCAGAACCAGCGCATCCCCTCACGGGTGAGGTAGTAGCCCTCGGCGAACTGGTCGTAGGAGCCGGTGTCGAAGGCGGCGTCGGTGACGGGGTAGAACAGCACCTGGTGGATCAGGGAGAGATCGCCGCGCTCCTTGGCCATCAGGGTGAGCGCGGCGGACATGTTGCCGCCCACCGAGTCACCGACCACCGCGATCCGCGCCGGGTCGAGTCCCGCGCCCTCGCCGTGGGCCACGATCCACTGCCCGACGGCGTAGTTCTGCTCCAGCGCCACCGGGTAGTGGACCTCGGGCGAGAGGTCGTACTCGGGGAAGACCACCGCGGCGCCGACCCGGACGGCCAGCTCCCGGACCAGCCGGTCATGGGTGTGCGCGTTGCCGAACACCCAGCCCGCGCCATGGATGTAGAGGATCACCGGCAGGGTGCCGCCCACCCCCGGCGGACGCAGGATCCGGGCCTTGACACCGCCCTCCGGGATCCCCGTGACGCTGATCCACTCCTCGTCCACCTCGGGTTTGTCCACCTGCCCTGACTGGGCCTCGTCCACCGCCCTGCGGCCCTCGGCGGGCGACATCTGGTACAGGAACGGCGGCTTGGCGCTGGCCTCGGCCAATTCGGCGGCGGCGGGCTCCAGTACCGGGCGGGCCGGGGCGGTGTCACGGGACATCTGCTTCTCCATCGCCTCTCCTCGACATGCGGGGGCAGCGCCGCCGTCCGCCCGGCCACCGCCACCGTCACACCGCGACGCGGCGCTCCCCGGCGGTGATGGGCAGGTCGTTGATGCTGGCGTAGCGCTTGCGCATCAGGCCGTTTCCGTCGAACTCCCAGTTCTCGTTGCCGTAGGCGCGGAACCACCGGCCCTCGGTGTCGTGGTACTCGTACTCGAAGCGGACGGCTATCCGGTCGCCGGTCCAGGCCCACAGTTCCTTGCGCAGCCGGTAGCCGAGTTCGCGCTCCCACTTGGCGGTCAGGAATTCGACGATCTCACCCCGGCCGCGCAGGAACACATCGCGGTTACGCCACTCGGAGTCCTCGGTGTACGCGAGGGCGACCCGGGCGGGGTCCTTGGTGTTCCAGGCGTCCTCGGCGAGCCGCACCTTCAGGCGGGCGGTCTCCTCGGTGAAGGGCGGCAGCGGGGGCTTCTGGCCGGTCATGGCGGTGTCTCCTCGGGACGGGCACGGCGAACGGCCGCGCCAAGGCGAGAGAACCATCGTTCTCCCCTGGAGTCACCACGGTAGGAGAACGGTCGTTCTCGCGCAAGCGGATGCCCGTGGACGCACCGCGCCCCACCGTGCGGCGAGGGCACGGCGGGGCGCGGTGGACGGTCCGGGGGCTACGGGTTCTCGGTGAGCGGTCCCGGGGCCGGTGAGGGATCGGGGACCGGGTCGGGGCCCGGCGGGTTGGGCACCGGGTCCGGGGACGGCCCCGGCGGCGGTCCCGGAGTGGGGCTCGGTGGCGGGCTGGGCGGGGGAGTGGGTACCGGGTCCGGCGAAGGTCCCGGCGGTGGGCCGGGTACCGGCCCCGGTGCGGGACCCGGCTCCGGGCCGCCCGGGCCGGGTGACGGGGTGGACGATGCCGGCCCGGGGTCACGCGGTGCCGGGTGCGGGGGAATCGGGTCGTTCTGCCGTGCCACGGTGTCCTCCCGGGGTCGTCGGCGGTGGCCACGTCATCTGCGGGGCGAGTGCCCCGTCCCCCGCCGTCCACGCATGACCCCACGCCGTTCGCGGCGGAAATTCACCCGTACGACGGACCTGGCCGATTCCGGTCGTTGGCTCGGATCGCCCCGTTGACCACTCCCATCTCGTCATGGCCCTGACACAGAACCTCTGCAGATTGTTCACCATCGGACGATCACGTGTCTGACACGCTTTCGGGGATCGAACAACGGTCGCAAAGAGGGGAAAGGAGACCACCCGTGCACGTCACCCCCCACCGATGGAAAGCACTGGCCCTGCTGGCCGGCGTCACCACCATCGCCGTCACGGTACAGACCCCGGCAACCGCCGAGGTCACGGCCACTTCCACGCCGTACGACGACACCTACTACAAGGACGCCATCGGCAAGACCGGTGACCCCTTGAAGAACGCGCTGCACACGATCATCAGCACCGACGTCACCAAGCTGTCGTACGACGAGGTCTGGGACGCCCTCAAGAAGACCGACGAGGACCCGGACAACTCCGCGAATGTGATCCTGCTCTACACCGGGACTTCACAGAGCAAGGACGCAGGCGGCTCCGGACCCGACCAGTGGAACCGTGAGCACGTCTGGGCCAAGTCGCACGGCGACTTCGGCACCGCGACCGGTCCCGGGACCGATGTCCACCACCTGCGTCCGGCCAATGTCACGGTCAACAGCATCCGGGGGAACAAGGACTTCGACGCCGGCGGTTCCGAGGTCGAGGGAGCCCCCGGCAACCGCACCGACGACGACTCCTTCGAGCCGCGGGACGAGGTCAAGGGCGATGTGGCCCGGATGGTCCTCTACATGTCCGTGCGCTACCAGGGCGACGACGACTTCCCCGACCTGGAGGTCAACGACAAGACGGACAACGGCTCCCAGCCCAACCTCGGGCGGCTGTCGGTGCTGAAGAAGTGGAACGACGAGGACCCGCCGGACGCCTTCGAGAAGCACCGCAACGACGTCATCTTCGACACCGTCCAGCACAACCGCAACCCGTTCATCGACCACCCGGAGTGGGTCGGCGAGATCTGGAAGTAGGCCCCGCCGCTCACGCCTCGTCCGCGCCGACGGCCCCGCCGTCGGCGCGCAGCGGCACCGGGTCCGTGCTCCGGGCCGCCGCCAGCAGTTCGGCAGCGGACCCGGGGCGGGCCTGGAGCGAGGGCAGCAGCAGTGTCCACAGATCGGTCAGATGGTCCTCGACCAGCCGTCGGCCGTCCAGCGCCTCCGAGACGGTGTGCAGACCGAAGAAGGCGCACACCACGGTCCTGGCCGCGGCCTGCGGCTCGACATGGGCGGCCAGCTCGCCCTCGGTGTGGGCGTGCTCCAGCATCTTCCCCACCGCGTCGATCCAGCCCACGAAGGGCGGCGGAAGCGGTGCCTCGATCAGCGTGCGCTCCGTCCACAGCCGGGCCCCCGCCCGCACCACGATGTCATCGCGGAAGGCACGGGCCACCGCGAAGCTGAGCCGGACGAGTTGCTCCAGCCCGGAGGCGGCGATGGCGGTGTGCTGCTCGATCAGCGGCGGCCAGGTCGCGAAATGCTCCTCCACCACCGCCAGCGCGAGCCTTTCCTTGCTCGTGTAGTGGAAATACATGGCGCCGCTGGTGTGCCCGGACCGGTGGGTGATGTCGCTGATGCTCGTCCCGGCGTATCCCCGTTCGTCGAAAAGGGATGCGGCCGCCTCCAGAAGGGATCGGCGCGTCTGTTCGGCCCGCTCTTGCACGTGTTCGCCGTCCTTCATCAGCCGCTTCGGGTACGGAGCGAACTTAGCGGAATTTCACCCCGCCATGGAGATGAGGCGAGTCAGGTCAAACATTATTAGTATTTTATAGTGATCGTTCGTGAGGCTCATGGCCTTTCGGAGCCGTCCGGTCCCACCGGGCGGCCGCTCAGTTGGTCCCGCACCGTGGAACGCGAGGCCGTGCACCGGGTCTCGGTGGCCGAGGTGCTGCTCACCGACGTGCGCACGCTCGGTGACGACCGTTTCGAGGCCGCCGCCCAGTGGCCCCGCTCCCATCCGACCTTCCCGCACGGCGGGGACGGGCGGCACCATCCGCTGATGATCGCGGAAACCCTTCGGGAGCTGGGGATCTACATCCCCACCCGGTACTACGCGGTGCCCGCGGGCGCGCACTTCCTCATCCGCGACCTCTTCTACCGCCTCGACCCCGAGGCCGAGCCGCGCGCGCCGCACGGCGCCACCGACATCACCTGCCACGCCGCCGTGACGGACCTCCACACCACGCCCAGCGGGCGGTTCGTCTCCGGGATGCGGCTCGACATCGCGCTCTCGGCCGGCGGCAGACGGTTCGCCTGGGCCGGGGGCACCGCGCGCTTCCTCGACGGCACCTCCTACGCCGAGACCCGCTCGGCCGCCTCGGGCCAGACCGCACGGCGCCGGCTGCGCGCCGCGGTCCGTCCCTCCCCAGGTCAACTGGGCGTTCCCGCGGCCCGCGACGTCCTGGTGGTCAGGGACGGGGGAGTGGTGTACCTGGACCCGGCCGACACCCGCCACCCGTTCTTCTTCGACCACTGGAGCGACCATGTCCCGGGCCTGGTACTGCTGGAGAGCGCCCGGCAGGCCGCGGCCCTGGCCACCGAGGGAACGCTGATCCGCCCCGTCGCCTGCCGGTTGAAGGCGATCCGCTTCACCGAGTCGTATCCGCCCGCCGTGGTGGAGTGCACCTCCCACGGCAGGACCTGTGTCTTCCGGCTGCGCCAGGCGGCGATCTGCACGGCGGTCGGCGTGCTCCAGTACCAGTGACCGTACATCTGACCGTCAAACCGCCCGTACGACGAACGCATTGAGTGACGAACGCGCGCGACGGTGAACGAACCGCCGACGTTCCGTGATGTCTTGCCTACTCCGGGTCATCCAATTAACGTAGTGATCGTTATGTTTCGGGCAGGCGGATTCTCCGTCTGTACGGCCTCCCATGTCGCGCACGCCATAAGGCGCTCGTGCATCGGACAGCAGCGGTGGGCGCATTCGCGCACCGAGCCGCCAGGAAATCCACTGCGCTGCTCCCCGCAGGTACAGGCACCCCCTGCGCCGATTCCTCCACCTCCCATGGAACGGCAGGCAGATGACAGCCGAAAAGCTCCTCGCATGGACCCCAGCCGCCATCGTCTTCGACTGCGACGGCACCCTGATGGATTCCGAACGGCACTGGGAGGAGGCGCGTGAAATCGTGCTCAGAGAGCACGGAGCCGCCCCCACCGAAGAGTTCGCCCGGCGCACCAAGGGTCTCCACTTCAGCGAATGCGGCCGAATGCTGGCGGAATTCGCGGGACACCCCGAACTGGCCGAGCAGATGACCGAGCAGCTGCTCGACGCCTTCCGCGCCCTGGTGGCGGAGGACCCGGTCACCATGCCGGGCGCGCCGGAACTGGTCGAGAAGGCCGCGGCGTTCGCCCCGCTGGCCATCGCGAGCAACTGCCCGCGGGACGTGGTCGAGGACGGGCTCGCCAAGGCGGGGCTGCTGCGCCACTTCGGGCATGTACTCGTCCCCGAGGGCGAGATGCGGCCCAAACCGTACCCCGACGTCTATCTTGAGGCCGCCCGGCTGTGCGGGGCGGCCCCCGGTGACACCCTCGCGGTCGAGGACTCCCACTGTGGATTTCTCTCCGCGGCCCGCGCGGGCATGAAGGTCCTCGGCGTCGGCCCGCGGAAACCGGTGGACGAACGCCCCCCGGTGGACCTGTGGGTGGACACCCTCGCCGACCCCGATCTGGTCAGGTGGGCCGAGACGAGGGTGGCATGACCGGCTGAAACGCTTCGCCACCTGGTCGGCGGCGCGGGTCACATACCGTCCATGCCCTCCATACCGTCCATGCCGTCATGCGATCCGGAACCACCGTGCGATCCGGAGCCGCCCTTCGAGGGGGAGCCCTTGTGCGAGCCCGAACCCCCGTGGGACATGGACATCCCGTGCTCGATGGCCCCGCCGATCTTCGCGCGCAGGGGCTTGAGCGCACCGGTGGACAGGCCGGTCACCGACCAGCGCTTGCCGACCAGGTAGGTGCCTCCGTAGTCCTTGGAGGTCGCCAGCCACTCGTGCTGACCCTTGGCGGTGGCGAAGGTCACCATCGTGTAGCGGTTCTTACCGGAGGTGCAGGCACCCTGCCGGAGCTCCTCCGCCTCGGTGATGACATTCGCCTTGCAGCCGATGGCATCGGCGATCCCGGTGAGCTGGGCGGGTTTGCCGGGTTTGCCGAACTCCTTGGCAGGAGCCGCCTTCTCCCGCGGATGCTTCGCGGCGTCGTGCTCCGTGCTGCTCCCCGCGCAGCCGCCCACGAACAGCAAAGCCGCGCACAGCGCGGTGGCTCGGAGTGCGGGTGACACTACAACCTCCTGATGGGAGTCCGGCGGGGGCCCGGGTCCTCTGCGACCTCGGGCCCCCTGCGGTGACCGTGTTCCGTGTTCACTGCGCCGCGGCGCTCGCCTTCTTGCCCTTGTCGGTGACCGCGAACCACTGGCCCGCCTTGCCCTGGCCGTTGATGTCGCCGGGCTTGGTGTCACCGGTGAAGGTGTAGAGCAGCCAGCAGTCGAAGGCCGCCTGCTTGCTGCCGTCGGGACGGGTGAAGGAGGTGACCTTCGTGGCGTCCAGACCCGCGACCTTGGAGGTGTTCACGGCCTTGACGGGCTTCCAGGTGTCCAGGCAGGCGCCGAGGCAGCCGGTCTTCATCGGCCAGGCGCTGTCCTTGTTGAACCGGTAGACCGTCATTCCCTTGCCATCCACGATGATCTTGCCCAGCTCGGCGTTGTTGTTCACCATCAGCTGGAGGCTCTCGTCGGTGCCCGCGGCCTTCTTGCCGGCCGGCTTGCCGTCGGGTGCCAGCGCGTTCCAGGTGCCGCCCACGCCGTGGCCCTTGGTGTCACCGGCCTTGGTATCACCCGCGTAACGGTAGACCGGCCACCCCTCGAGTGTCAGCTGCTTGGTGCCGTCGGAGCGGGTGACCGAGCCCAGCGCGGACTTCTCGATCCCGGTACCGGCGGCCGCGTCGGCGGGCACCGGGGGCCACTTGGTGGCGCAGGCGTCGTTGCAGTTGGACTTGGCGGGCTTGGGGGTGTCCTCGTCGAACCGGTAGAGCGTCCAGCCCTTCGCGTCCGTGACGATCTCGCCCAGCTTGGCGTCCTTCTTGGCGGTCACCTTCTTGGCCGAGCCGGAGTTGCCGGTGCTGCCGGAGCCCGCAGCCGCACCGGTGTCGCCGCCCGCCTCGTAGCCGCCCGCCGCACCGGAGGACGCCCCGGCCGTACCGGGCGTCGAGCCCGCGCCCACGTTCTGGGCACCGCCGGCGGGCTGGACATTGGAGCTCTGACCGGAGGAGTTGTCCTTGCTGGCTCCACACGCCGCCGTCAGCAGAACCATCGCGACGGACACTCCGGCGAATGCGATCTGACGCCGCTTCTCCATGACCATTCCTCTGCAATCTCTCTCGGTCCGGCGGTGTTTGCGCCGACGCCATGTGCATACGGAGCCGGTGCCGAGCGACGTTCAGCGGGCCCGGAATTTGTCATCCGACGCAAAAAAACGGGAATCATTGAGCACACAGCAGTCGACGGCCGTTGAATAACGGCCGTCGGGGATGGTGCCGGGGGTACTGGGGGCGGCTACTCCTCGATGCGCAGGGCCAGCGCCGGGCAGCGCCGGACCGCGCGCACCGCCTGGGCCCGCAGCTGGCGAGGAACGTCCATCTTCGCCGAGGCGGGATAGCCGTCGATGCCCAACTGGAGCACATCGGGAATGATGTCCGCGCACAGGCCGTGGCCCTGGCACAGCGACCAGTCCACGATGAGCTGCTCCATCCGCTCCCGTGGCTCCCGTTCACGGCGGGGCTCGGGCGCGGAGGGGCCCGGGGGCAGTGCCAGGGGCTGGGAGTCCTCGGGCAGCGGCAGCACACCGAGGGTCGGCCGGCCGCACCCCATGCCCAGGGCGTGGGACTCGATCTCCTCGGGGAAGGCGTCCAGCGCGGTGGTCACAAAACCGGCCGTACCGTCCGGATGGCTGCAGGCACCGCGCTTCTTCACCGAGTTGATGAACGCCCGGACGCTGTCGACGGCGGCCTGGCCGCCACCGCGCTCCACCTGGCCGAGCGCGTCCGCGAGCGCGGGCAGCCCGATGAAGCAGGGCCCGCACTGGCCTGCGGTCTCCGCGGCCAGCCAGCGCGTCACCCGGGCGGTCTCACCCAAGGGGCAGGTGTCCTCGGGGATCGGCAGCACCGCTCCGGCGCCCAGCCGGGCGCCGTACTTCTTCATGGACTCGCGGGAGATGGTGGTGGCGTTGATGCTGTTGGGGTCCAGCCACTTGCCGTGGTACCCCCCGACCAGAACGCCCTGGCCGGGGGTGAGGTTGCACAGCTCCAGGATGTAGGTCAGCGGGACCCCGGTGGGGGTCTCCATGACGAACTTGCCCGCCACCGTCAGCAGTGTGGTGCCCGGTTCGGTGGGCAGTCCCACCGAGCGGTACGGCAGGGCGCCCATCCGCGCCGCCACGGCGAGCTGGGCGAAGGTCTCGGTGTTGGACAGCAGGGTGGGCAGACCCCCGAGCCCGCTGTCACTGGTGCGGATCTTCCGGCCGTTGGGGATGGCCGGGGCGCCGCTGATGCCGTTGACGACGGCACCGCCCTCACCCGCGACGAAGCGGTCCGGGGTGCGGGAGACCCGCAGCCGGGGCCCGCTCGGGCCGCGTTCGGCGATGGCGGCGGCGAGGGACTCCTCCACATCGGGCCGGTGCACCGCGATGCATACGTCCTCCGCACCGAGTGCCTCGGCGGCCAGCATGGCCCCGTCGATCACCAGATGCGGAGTGTGCAGCAGCAGCGCGGTGTCCTTCAGACAGCTGGGCTCGCCCTCACTGCCGTTGACGACGACGGCGCAGCGGCCGTCCCGGCGCGACGCCGACTCGATGACGGCGGTGAGTTTCTTGGCGAACGGGAATCCCGCGCCACCACGACCACGAAGGTCGATGTTCTCCGCGAGGGCCACCAGTTCATCGGCGCGCAGGGCGGGCATCTGCCCGTGCACCGTCAGGTGGCCGACCCGGTCAAGCCGGTATGCCTCGTCCAGCCCGGCGAGCAGCCGGGGCGGATCGATGCAGGCCAGCCTGGGCTTGGCTGTGATCACCGGTCCCACCCGCGGGATGCGCCGAGCGGCTCAGTGTTCCGCCGGTCGGGCTCCGCGGAGCGCGGACGGGGAACACTCGGTCCGCTGCGTGCGGTCCGGCCGTCCTGTCGACCGCGAGCTGGGGGATTCCGCACCTCGATGCCGTCCGTCCTCTCACCGTGCCGGGCCCGCCGGGAAGCGAGCCGGATCCACAACGCGACCGCCACACCAGCCAGGGCCATGACATACCCGATGGTGGCCCAGTCCTTGGCGGCGCGGCCTGCCTTGAGGCCGTGGATCAGCGCGGCACACCACGCCGGATACGCGGCCACGTGCAGCGCACGCCACCAACGGTACCGCCAGCGGGATTTGCCGGCCGATGCGAAAGCGCTGCGGACCGCCCCGGTCACCGCCGCGGTGGTGAAGAGGTACGCGGCGATGGTGCCAAGGCCGATGAGCACAGGCCGATTTGCGTCAGCGAACGGTATCACGATGGATGCGGCGGGCGTGTGGCTCTCCGCCACCTTCACCCAGACATGCAGCGCGAGGAAGCACAATCCGCCGACGGCGGCGGCCCGGTGGACCCCCTGCGCGATCAGCCGGTGGTTGGTGCGCAGGAAGAGCTGGTCGGTGGCCGCGAGTCCCCACAGTACCGCCGAAGTGAGAGACACCAGAGCGAGCACACCGGCACCGAAGTCCAGAAAAGCCCAGGTCTTGGTGAATGCGCCCGCGTTGTTCGCCACAACGAGGGACAACAGCACCGCCGCACCGATAGCGTAGAGACGAAGGTGCCGGGACTGACCGCCCCCGGGGCGGGCACGTGTCCGGGACCGTCGGTCGGCTCGTCGGCCGCCGGGTGCTCCGAGGGTTCCCTCGGGAACCGATCCGGTGTGACGTCCCCTTCGGCGCGGCCCCTGGGAGCGGGGAGTCGGCAACTGGGACATGGACATGGAGCCTCCCGATCGCGCGGATTCGCGCGGGTGACGAGATACGTCAAAGTCGTCTTGGGATCAGCAGCTTCTCGGAACTACACGTGATCTCCATAAGATTTGTCGTAACGTGACAACTTCTTGTGGAGAAACCGTGTCCACACCGTCTCCCACCGATCCGTTGCCATCCCCGTGGCAAAGAAACGGCAAAATGCCGGGACCGGTGGGGGTGAGGATCCTCTATGACGTAGCGGAGGACCCTCGACTCCCTTTCCGGACTGGACGAACCGGAGACGGAGGCACCTCCACGGGCCTGACCGACCCCCCAACGGCCAGGCCCTCCCCCCGGCAAGAACGAGGTAATGATGGGCGAACTCGTGAACCGCATGTGGTCCCGCCCCCGTGGCGAGTGGACCCGCGTTCTGCGGAATGAACTTCCGTCCCTGGCCGATGAGGTGGTTGAGACCCTTCGGCACAGACTCCCGGGATTCTCCGAACTCCTGGAGGACTCCGAGCGGGAGAAGGTCCGGTCCGGAGTCGAGCAGGCTCTGCTGGCGGCACTGGGCTACCGGAAGCCCGGTGAGGAAGGCGCCGGTGAACCGGTCACCTCCGCCCCGACCCGCCCCGGTGACGAACGGATGGCGGAGGTGCCGCCCGAGCGGGCCCGCCGTGAGCTGTTCGAGGCCCTGACCAGCGAAGTGGCCGTCCCCGAACGGACCCTGGCGGAGCTTTCGCGGGCCGCCCGGTGGCCCCTCCCCGAAACCGTCCAGGCCATCGCCCTGCCCACCCCGGGCGAGGCGCCGCAATTGGCCGCCGTGCTGGGAGACACCCTGATCGGCGCGGTCGGGGACGAACTGTGCCTGCTGATCCCGGACCCCGACGCGGACACCGAGTCCGCGCCGGAGGCCGTCGCCGACCGGGCCCTGGACGGTGAGCGGGACCCGGACCGGGAGCCCCCGGTGGACTGTGCCACCCGTGGCGCGCTGGAGACCGCACTGCGCGGCCGCACCGCCGCGGTCGGTCATGTGGTGCCGCTCAACGACGCGGCGTCCTCGGTGCGCTGGGCGCGGAAGCTGCTGACGATGGCTCCCGCACGCAGCGGCCCCGAGGCCCGGGTGCTCTTCGTCGACGACCACCTGTCGATGCTGCTGCTGCTCCAGGACGAGTCGCTGGTCCGGGCCCTGGCCTCACGGTGGCTCAAACCGCTGGTCGGGCTGACCCCCCGGCAGAGCGAACGGTTGCAGATGACCCTGCTGGCGTGGCTCGAGGGCGGTGGCGCACCGGAGGCGGCGAAGGCGCTCAAGGTGCATCCGCAGACCGTGCGGTACCGGCTGCGCCAGATAGAGAAGCTCTTCGGACCGGGGCTGCGGGATCCGCGGATACGCTTCGAGCTGGAGATGGCGCTGCGCGGACGGCGGTTGATGGCACAGATGGACCGGATCCGCCGGCACGCCTCACGGGTGGGCCGCAGGACCCGTACCGGAACGGCCCCCGGAATCCGGCCGCTCGGGATCGCCCGGGAGGCCCGCGTCAACGGACTGTGATCCGGGTGGCCGTCGCATCGCGCCGGCCACCGCACACCGGAACTGCCGACCGCGTCACGCGGTCGGCAGTTCTGTGTGTCCAGGACGTGGCCGAGGACATGGCGAGGGTGTGGTGACGGACACCTTGTGCGTGGTGTCCGGGCAGGTCAGCGCCGGGCGGCCGCGGGCGCCTGGGCCGGTGCTGCGGTGCGCATCGCGGCGTTGAGCCCGAGCAGTTCGCCGTACGCATGGGCGCAGAAGGCGCAGGACGCGAGGTGGTGTGCGAGGGCGTGGCCGCGGACGCCGCCACGGCGCACCGAGGCGCCGATCATCGCGCTGAAGTGGCGGCACCGGTCGTCCCGGGCGGACTCCAGATGTGCCTGGAGGTAGGACTCGCGCAGCCCCTCCCGGGCCCGGAAGGCGAGCGAGGTGACACCACTGGGGGAAATCCCCAGTATGCCGGCCACCTGGTGCGGAGTATCGTCCTCGACGAGGGTCAGCCACAGCACGGTCTGCCAGCGCTCGGGCAGTCTGCGGAAACTGCGGACGAGCAACTGGCGGTTCTCCCTGGCCACCAGATACTGCTGGGGGTCGGCCGAGGGCGCGAGCTGGCGCCATGACTCGAAGTCGGCCGTGAGCAGGATCTGCCGTTCCCCGGCGCTCCACTCGACCGCGGTGTGACGCACCACGGTCAGCAGATACGGCCGCCAGGGCCCGCGCGGTCCGCCACCGGCCCGTACCGCCTGGAAGGTGCGGATGAACGCCTCGGACGCCAGGTCCTCCGCGTCATCGAGGGCGCGGCAGCAGGTCCGCGCATACGACAGTGTGGCCGCGTGGTGGCGGCGGTAGAGGATCTCGCCCGCGGCCGGGCTGGTGGTGCCCGAGCGATAGCCCTCCAGGAGCAACCGGGTCAGCTCCGGGTCGGAGAGCGAGCGGACCGGTCGGTCGGTATGTCCCGGGCCCGCCACATCGGGATGTTCCACGCCATGCTGGTCCGACGGCTCGTCGGCCGCCTCGTGGGAGGTCGCAGCGCGGCGCGCGCCGGCCTGGTGGCCGACGCGCGCCTCGTGGTTCTCGTCGTTCATCAATTGCACTTTTGGCCGCTGTTGATGCAGTCCACCGCCTTGCTCATCAGGTCGTCCGGCATGACGTTGATGAAGTCGTCGTGGTCGGTGATGGGCTTGTGCAACTGCTCGGGGAAGCCGTCCACGGCGAACGGGGTGTTCGGCGGTACATCGTAGGTGATGGTGTTCACCAGCTTGGGAATGGCCTTGAACCCGTTGGGGCAGGAGCCGTCCTCGCCTGCGAAGGCCACGTGGTCCCGGTGGTTGGCGCTGTCGATGTTCTGGCCGTCCCAGCAGCTCTGGAAGTCGAAGGTGCGCGTCACCGAGCTGCCCTCGGGGCAGAGCGGGTACTTGTCGGTGAGCTGCCGGTCCTCGAAGCCGGTGCAGCTCCAGGACGCGTTGGCGTTCTTGTCGCCGTTGGTGAACGCCTTGGCGTCACCGGTGATGATGCGCAGGAACTTCGGCATCGCCACGACCTCGCTCTGCGGGTTGCCCTGGAACTCGATGGTGGAGCTCTTGGGCGTCAGGATGGTCCCGACGTTGCCCTCCTGGCCACCGCCGAGGTCATTGGCGTCCGCTTCGTCCTGACCGTCCTGTGCGCGCACCACCGGCCAGTAATAGGTCGACTTGTCGCCGTTGTTGCAGGAGGTCCCGGCCTGCTCGAAGGTCTGGTTGTTGGCGAACGCGTCGTTGCCGTCGTTGCCCACGTAGTCGTGCATGTGGTGCGCGCCGTTGCCCACACCCGGCGCGACGATCACGTTGTCGCTGTTGCGCAGGTTCGCCTCACCGACCCCGCACTCCGAGGTGAAGGTGCCGTTCGAACCGCCCTGCTGCTGGCCCTGGCCGTCGTCGCCCTGGGCGTTCGGCTGCACCTGGGTGATGTCCACGAAGTCGTCCTGCGACGGGCCGTTGCCCGCCTGGCCACCGGCGTTGCCGGGCACGTCATTGGCGCCCTCGCCACCCTGCTGGTCGCCACCTTGCTGGTCGCCGCCCTGCTGGCCGTCGCCCTGCTGCTGACCGTCACCCTGCTGGTCGTTCTGGCCGTCGTCCTGCTGCTGGCCGTCGCCCTGCTGGTCGTTCTGGTCACCGCCGTCGTCGACCTGCTGCATCTGGCAGTTGCTCATCGAGTCCAGGTCATCGGGGCGCTGGCCGTCCTGGTCGATGGCGTTCCCGATGTTGTCGATGGTCTCGCCCCGCTGCTGTTCCAGGGAGGAGAGCACCGTGTCGTTGGAGTCCCCGCCCTCGGACATCTGCTGGTAGGCCTTGGCCACCTGCGAGTCGAGTTCGGCGAGGTTCTTGTCGACCTCGGGGCGTGCGCCGCTCGGTACGGACGACAGCTGCTGGCCCACGTCGGGGCAGCTGATGGTCCACGATCCGGCGGCCACCGTGCGGTTCTCGCCGGAGTCGTTGTTGTCGCCGCTGGCGGACGCGTTCGCCGCGATGATCGCGGCCCCGCCTCCGCCCAGTGCCAGTGCGGCGACGATAGCGACGGTTTTGTTCGTGAACCTGCCGCGTTTGTGGGTTTGTTGCCTCATGAGATCACTTCACTTAGTCGTTGAGGGCGTCGTAGTCGACGAGCCCGGTGTCCTCGAGGACCGTGATGTGGTCGAGAACGATGGTGTTGGCCCTGGTGGCCAGTGATCGCACCATGGAGTTCTCGCTCTCGGCCCGGATCTTGGCGACCAGCGAGAACACCTTCCCGTGTGCGGCGCGGAGCAGGTTCGCGAACAGCCGCTCGAACTCGGCGCTGCTCGGGGCGCTGTTCATCTGGTTGAGCCAGCCCTGCTGCTGCTCATTGGGCTGGTTGGGCAGATCGATCCCCAGTGCCCGTCCCACCTCGTTGGCGCGGCGGTCGAGTTCGGTGTGGCCCTCGATGAGGTGCTCACCCGCGGTCTTCACGGAGTCCTTGGTGCCGCGCTCCTGGGCCTCCCGGCCGGAGGGGAGCTCCCAGAGGCCGGCGAGCTTCACCTTGCGGACGAAGTCCCGGTCCAGGGCGGTGAGCGGCCCGTACTGGGTGCTGACCGTGCCGCCACCGTCGTCAATGACGCCGGGCGGCAGTGACGATGCGGCGCTGCTCTCACCGAACAGCTGCACGGGGATGAGGATCGCCGCGAGTGTCATGGCGAGTGCCCCAATGATGAGGCCTGTGCCGATGGTTCGGCTGGATGCGATGGATCTGCTGACGAAGGTTGATCGCACAGCGCCCTCCTTGCTTCGGAGTGACACCGGACGCTAGTGCCTGGTGTGGCCCGGACGTGGAGACCTCATCACTAACGAATAAACCCGGGACAACCATCGTTACCGACTGGTACCCTGCGCGGTCGACCTTCGGCCGCCACGTCCATGGCGGCCCCGGAAATTTTTTTCCGGCGCGTTGAGCACATCGCCGGTGCCGTCCGTACAACGGGGAGAAGCCGTCCCCGTCCGAAGGGCATCTGTGATGCGAACAGCGACATCGATCTTCGAACCGTTACTCCCGCGGGCCGGGGTCCGCTCCCCCCTGGCCCGCTGTCACGCGTCCGAAGTGACCGAGTCTCCTGAGAAAGGCCGTGTGTGTTCAGGGTGGAGTGATGGTCCGGCTCCGCCGTAAATCGGCGACTATAAAAGAAAGGGGACAGACGGGTGGTTCCCCGGGGCCGTGAACGGCTCCAACACCGCGTCCAGCACGTTCCGTTCGGCCGTATGGCGGCCCCTTGTGTCACCCGTCCCTGACCTGGTGTGTTCCCCCGTTCACCCCGGAGGTAGCCTGTGCCGCGCACAGGCGGCCGGAAGGCCGGGCACAACGGTGAGGAGCGGCACATGGCCGGGGGCGAACGGCGTGAACCCGTCTCGGATCAGAAGCGGCGGGTGCGCCAGGAGCGCTGGGGACGGTGTGCCCCGCTCTTCGACGGCAGCCCGCGAGTGGAGATCTCCAACGTCAAACTGCCTCCGGACGACGCCGTGTACCTGGCCACCGCCTTCGGCTACCGCTATCTGCGCACCCGGGGGCAGAAGGCCGTCCGGTACCGGATCTTCGTACCGGACCCGGACCCGGCGGCGGGTCAGGAGGCGCTGGCCCCCGGCACCCCGGTCGAGGTGGTCGCCGAGCACCCGGCGTTCCATGGACTCAGCGCCCGTGCCGCCCGGAACCACGCCGAGATGATCCGGGGTGAGCGCAATCTCCCCAAGCTGATCGCGGTCCTGGTGGTGATGGTGTTCGGTATCGCCGTCATGGCGGTGCACGCGGTGAATGCCGGTGCCCCCGCCCTGCTGGCACCGATCGTGTTCTTCACCCTGCTGGTGACCGCACTGCTGCTGATGCTCCGCAAGGGGCTGCGCACCGAGCGGGAACTCAGGGAGCGGGCCGCCCGGCTGTCGGGCGTGTCCTGACCGCCGCGACGGTCGTGGACAGCGGTGAACGCCATGTCCGATTTCCGCCAGCGCCATGCCCCGGACCGGGGCACAGTGGAAAGGTGACGACGGCAGACGGTAAGTACGAGGCGGTGCGTGGCCGGGACGCGCGGTTCGACGGTGAGTTCTTCTTCGCCGTGGCCACGACCGGTATCTACTGCCGTCCGAGCTGTCCCGCGACCACGCCCCGGCAGAAGAACGTGCGTTTCTTCCCCACGGCGGCGGCCGCGCAGGGCGAGGGGTTCCGGGCGTGCCGCCGCTGCCGTCCCGACGCCGTACCGGGCTCGGCCGCGTGGAACACCCGCGCCGATGTGGTCGGCCGCGCGATGCGGATGATCGGCGACGGGGTGGTGGACCGCGAGGGCGTGGCGGGACTGGCCCACCGGCTGGGCTACAGCCCGCGCCAGGTGCAGCGGCAGCTCAACGCGGAACTGGGCGCCGGACCGATCGCGCTCGCCCGCGCCCAGCGTGCCCACACCGCCCGGATCCTCCTCCAGACCACGCGGATGCAGGTCGCGGAGATCGCGTTCGCGGCGGGGTTCGCGAGTGTGCGGCAGTTCAACGACACCATCAAGGAGATCTACGCCATCACCCCGACCGGGCTGCGCGAGGCCCGGCCCGGCCATGCCTCACGGTTCGGCCCGGTGGCGCCGCGGTCGTTCTACGGCGGGGTGCCCCTGCGGCTGGCCTTCCGCGGACCGTACGCCGCGGCCGCGTTGTTCGACCAGCTCGCGCGGCACGCCGTCGCCGGGGTGGAGGAGGTGGTCGGCGAACGGGGCGCCCGCACCTACCGGCGCACCCTGCGGCTGCCGCACGGCCATGGCGTCGCCGAGGTCGACGAGCGCCCCGGTGACGGCTGGCTGGAGTGCCGGCTGTGTCTGACGGAGCTGCGCGATCTGACCACGGCCACCCAGCGGATGCGGCGGCTGTTCGACCTCGACGCCGATCCGTACGCGGTGGCCGAACACCTCGGAGCCGATCCGCTGTTGGCGCCCCTGGTGGCCGCCCGGCCGGGGCTGCGTTCCCCGGGCGCGGCCGATCCGCGGGAACTGGCCGTCCGCGCCGTCCTCGGCGAACAGCTTTCGCCCGAGGAGGCGCGGGCCCACGGCGCCGCGCTCGTCAGCGCGTACGGGCAGCCGCTGGCGACGCCCAGCGGGGGACTGACCCATCTCTTCCCCGGCACCGACACCCTGGCAGGGGCCGCGCTGGAGGAGCCGGTCCCCTCCGCGCCGCGGCGTGCGGCGCTGCGCGCGCTGGTCACCGCGCTCGCCGACGGCACCGTGCCGCTGGACGCCGGGGCCGACCGTGACCAGGCGGAGAAGGAGCTGCTCAACCTCGACGGCATCGGACCGCGCACCGCCGGATACATCCGGATGCGCGCGCTGGGCGATCCCGATGTGCTGCTCCTGCCGCCGGGTACGGAGGTGGACCCGGAGACGGCCGCGCGGTGGCGGCCGTGGCGCTCGTACGCCACCCACCATCTGGGGGCCGCGGGCTGAGTGTTTCCCGGGCGGCGCGGCCGCGTGCTCACCGCCCGCCGGGGGAGGCGCCGTGCGAGGTGGTGTCCTCGATGGTGCCGCCGAACCGTTCGCGCAGCTCCTCCATGTTCTTCCGCGGGGACGACGAGAGCACCCAGCGATTGCCGATGAGGTACACCCCGCCGTACATCTGCGCCGTCTCCAGCCAGTCGCGCTGCCCCTTGGCCTTGACGAAGTCCAGGAGGAGGTACTTGCCGCGGGAGGTCTTGCACACCGCCTGGCGGTAGTCGTCGACGTCCACGGTGAACTGCGGCTTGCAGCCGACGGCCGAGGCCAGCTTCTCCACCGTCGCCGGTCTCGGTGTGGCCTTCGCGGTGGCGCCCGGCCGGTCCGCGCCGCGCCGTCCGGTCTCCGCGGTGGCCTCATCCGCACCGCCGCCACCGCACCCCGCGACGGTGAGCACTCCGCACACCGCCGCCACCACCGGTGTCAGACGCGGGCCGGGGCGGGACCGGGCGCGCCCCGCTCCGGTGGCGGCGGTGCGGACCGGGTGGGGGCAAGCGTCCATGAGGGGCCCTCTCGTGGCGTGTCCGGAACGGGCGGTGGCGAGGCGTGACACCCACGGATACGGACGCGCCGGGCGGATCGTTCAGCGTCCCGGCGGCGCGATGCGCGAACCCTTGACAGCCAGGGCGGATGCTGGATTACTGGTGCGCACTCTGGCGGAGACCGAATGTTCGGTCGGTATCTGAAGGCGGTGGAGAACCAGGTGACAGGCTCCGGATACGCGGCCGTCGGGCCGGTGGAGGAGATGTTCGCCGCGGACCGGGCGTCCCGCGGGCTGGGTATCGAACTGCTGAAGACGGGGGACGGTGCGGCGGTGCTCGGGATGACCGTGACCGCCTCGATGGTGAACGGACACGGCATCGCCCATGGCGGCTATGTCTTCCTGCTCGCGGACACGGCGTTCGCCTGCGCATGCAACAGCCACGGCCCGGTGACCCTCGCCGCCGGTGCCGACATCACCTTCGTCGCCCCCGCCCGTGAGGGCGATGTACTGGAGGCCACCGCCGAGGAGCGCACCCGCTACGGGCGCAGCGGTGTCTACGATGTGACGGTGCGCCGCGGCGACGAGGTGATCGCCGAGTTCCGGGGCCGCAGCCGCACCCTCGCCCGCCGTGCGACCGAGCCGGGGGAGGGACCGTGACCGGCACCCCACCACCCCCCGAACTGCTGGACGCCGCTGAGCGGATGAGCCGCGCGGAGCTGAGGGACCTCCAGTTGACCCGGCTGCGCGCCACCTTGCGCCATGCGTACGACAACGTGGAGCTGTACCGCGAGAAGTTCCGCGCGGCCGGAGTGGTTCCGGAGGACTGCCGCACCCTGGAGGACCTGGCCCGGTTCCCCTTCACCACCAAGGCCGATTTGCGGGACACCTATCCCTTCGGGATGTTCGCCGTGGACCAGAGCGAGGTGCGCCGCGTCCACGCCTCCAGCGGCACCACCGGCAGACCCACCGTCGTCGGCTACACCGAGAACGACCTGTCGATGTGGGCGGATGTGGTGGCCCGTTCGCTGCGCGCGGCGGGCGGCCGCCCCGGCCACAAGGTCCATGTCTCCTACGGGTACGGCCTGTTCACCGGAGGTCTGGGCGCGCACTACGGGGCGGAGCGGCTCGGCTGTACCGTCATCCCCGCATCCGGGGGCATGACCGCGCGTCAGGTGCAGATCATCCAGGACTTCGCACCCGAGATCATCATGATCACGCCCTCCTACATGCTCACGCTCCTCGATGAGTTCGAGCGCCAGGGCGTGGATCCGCGGACCACCTCGCTGCGGGTCGGGGTGTTCGGCGCCGAGCCGTGGACCGAGGAGATGCGCCGCGAGATCGAGGACCGCATGGACATCCATGCGGTGGACATATACGGGCTCTCCGAGGTGATCGGGCCCGGGGTGGCGCAGGAGTGCGTGGAGACCAAGGACGGTCTGCATGTGTGGGAGGACCACTTCTACCCGGAGGTCGTCGATCCGTTCACCGGTGAGGTGATGCCCGACGGCGAGGAGGGCGAGCTCGCCTTCACCACCCTCACCAAGGAGGCGCTGCCGGTCATCCGCTACCGCACCCGGGATCTCACCCGGCTGCTGCCCGGTACGGCCCGTCCGGCGTTCCGCCGTATCCAGAAGATCACCGGCCGCTGCGACGACATGCTCATCGTGCGCGGGGTGAACGTCTTCCCCAGCCAGATCGAGGAGATCGTGCTGCGGGTCCCGGCGGTGGCGCCGCACTTCCAGGTGGAGCTGACCCGGGCCGGCCGGATGGACCGGATGACGGTCCGTGTCGAGGCCCGCCCGGGAACCGGTGGTGAACAGCGCGAGGCCGCGGCCGCGACGATCGCCCGGGGGATCAAGGACGGGGTCGGGGTCACGGCCGAGGTCGCGGTCGTGGATCCGGAGACCCTGGAGCGCTCGGTGGGCAAGATCCGCCGGGTGAAGGACCTGCGCGAGGGCTGAAGCCGGGCCGGGTGAGGGGAGAGGTACCGCCGGGCGCGAGGGGTGCGCGCCCGGCGGACCGGTCCGGGGTGCGCGGTACCGTATGAGAACGACAGTTCTCAGGTGGGGGTGACCCGTGAGGGACCAGGAGCCGGCCAGGGCCCGTGTGCTCGACGCCGCGGAGGCGCTGTTCTACGGCCGCGGGGTGCAGAGCGTGGGCATGGATGAGATCCGGAACGCCTCACAGGTCTCCCTCAAACGTCTCTATCAGCTCTTTCCGTCCAAGGGGGAGCTGGTCGAGGCGTATCTGAGACGGCGCGACATCCGCTGGCGGGAGGCGCTGGCCCGCCAGGTGGAGGCCGAGGAGGACCCGGGGGCGCGCATCCTGGCGGTCTTCGACTGGCTGCACGGCTGGTTCGCCGCACCGGACTTCCGGGGATGCGGCTTCATCAACTCCTTCGGTGAGCTGGGCGCCACCACCCCGGCGGTGGCGGAGGCCGCCCGTGCGCACAAGGAGGCGTTCCGGGCGTACCTGGGCCGTCTGGTGGCGGACGCCGGGCGGCCCGCGGCCCTCGCCGGGCAGGTGGCGCTGCTCGCCGAGGGGGCCATGACCGCGGCCGCCATCCGCGGTTCGGCCGAGCCCGCCCGGGAGGCGCGCGAGGCGGCGCGGGTGCTGCTGGAGGCGTCGGCCGCGGACCGCCGGGCCGTCGCTCCGGGGTGATGTCGGTTACTCCCGGGTGAGCGGAGCTCGCGGGCGGTGAACCCGGTGGGGCGGGAATGAAGGCAGATAGTTCACTGTTCAACTAGATGTCTCAGGGTCGGCCGTCCTGGCCGGCCGGCCGCCGTCCGCCAGGAGGAGAGCGTCATGCCCGCCGTGACCGTCGCCAACACGCTGGAACTGCCCCGCGTCCCCACCCCCGATCCGCAGACCGCCCCGGCCCGTCCGGTCCGGTCCGTGACCGGCGCCCCGCAGGGTTTCGAGGGGGAGGGCTTCCCGGTGTACCGGGCCTTCGCGGGCGCCTCGCTGCGCGATCTCGACCCCTTCATCCACATGGACCAGATGGGCGAGGTGGAGTACGCGCCCGGTGAGCCCAAGGGCACCCCCTGGCACCCCCACCGGGGCTTCGAGACCGTCACCTACATGATCGACGGCCAGATGGAACACCAGGACTCCAACGGCGGCGGCGGTCTGATCGCCGACGGCGCCACCCAGTGGATGACCGCCGGTGGCGGGATCCTCCACATCGAGGCGCCACCGGAGCATCTGGTGGTGTCCGGCGGGCTGTTCCACGGCATCCAGCTCTGGGTGAACCTCCCGCGCGCCAACAAGTGGAATCCGCCGCGGTACCAGAGCATCGAGGGCCGCGCGGCCACGCTGCTGTCCTCGCCCGACGGCGGTGCGCTGGTGCGGGTGATCGCCGGTGAGATGGCGGGCCATGAGGGCCCGGGCGGCACCTTCACCCCGATCACCATGATCCACGCCACCCTCAGCCCGGGCGCCCGGCTCGACCTGCCCTGGCGCCCCGACTTCAACGCGCTGGTCTACTCGCTGTCCGGGCGGGGCACGGTCGGCGCCGAGAACCGTCCGCTGGACACGCATCAGCTCGCCGTCCTCGGCCAGGGCGGAGCGCTCAGCGTGGCCGCCACCGACCGCCCCGACGCCCGTACCCCCGACCTCGACGTCCTGATCCTCGGCGGGCGGCCGATCCGCGAGCCCGTCGCGCACTACGGACCCTTCGTGATGAACACCAAGGCGGAGATCGCCCAGGCCGTCGACGACTTCCGCAGCGGCCGCCTCGGGGTCGTCCCCGCCGGGCGCGTTCCGCACACCGCGTCCGGAGAGGAGCACGCATGACCGCGCACCCCACCGCGTACGTCCCCGAGGAGACCCTGGCCGAACGCTGGGCGCGCGCCGGGCTGTTCTTCGAGGCGGAGGAGTACACCGAGGCCGCCCGTATCCTCACCACCGTGGTCGAGGACGAGCCGGAGCAGATCGCCCCGCGGCTGCTGCTGGCCCGCGCCTACTACCACTCCGCCCAACTCACCCGCGCCGAGGAGCAGTTGCGTGCGGTGATCGCCCGCGATCCGGTCGAGGCGTACGCCCATCTGATGCTGGGCCGCACCCTGCAGCGGCAGGGACGGGACCGGGAAGCGGCCGGAGCGCTGCGGGTGGCGGATGCGTTCCGCGGGGAGTTCGCGGACACGGCGGACTGACCGGGCACCGCGCCACACCGTCCGGCCCCGGGAACCCGCCCGGGGCCGGACGGTGCGGTCAGCCGTGCCGGGCCGGCCCCGTTCCGCATACCCTGGCCTGCGCCCGCGCGGCGAGCGTACGGCGGTCGTCCCTCCCCGGTACGGGCAGCAGCGGCCGGTGGTTGCGCACCCGGATGGTCAGCCCGTCCGCACGCAGCACCCGGCGCAGTGAACTGCCGAAGTCGTCCTCGCCGACGAAGGCCGCCACCGTGGACGGCGCGCCGTGCTGGAGGTACTCCAGGGCCACCGGACGCACCGGCGCGCCCGCGTCGAGCGCGGCCTGGAAGGTGGCGCGGCGGAAGTCCCCGCCCGTGCCGGCACACCAGGTGACGCCCTGGGGGAAGACCACCACCGACCGGCCCGCGCGCAGCAGATGCGAGATCTCCCGTACGGTGCCGGGCAGTTGGCGCAGTCCGGCCCGGTCGATGAACACCGTTCCGGCCCGCTCCGCCAGCGGGCCGACCACCGGCCAGTCCGCCACCTCCCGTTTGGCCAGCATGACCACCGGCTCCACGGCCAGCAGCGCCACGATGTCCAGCCAGGAGATGTGATTGGCGACGACGAGGGTGCCGGTCGGGCCCGGTGCGCCGAGCGCGGGGTCGCCCGCCACCTCCAGCCGTATGCCCAGCGCGGTGAGCAGCCCGGCGGCGTGGGAGCGCAGCGTCTCCGGTTCGGCGATCCGCTCACCCCGCGCCACCGCGCCGACCAGCGCCCGGCCGAAGGCGGCGGTGCGCCGCAGGGCGCGGAGGGCGGGGGTCCGGCCGGCGGCGTGGGCGACACAGTCCGGGCCGCACGGGGACCATACGGTCCACGCCTGCGCCGGTGCGCCCATCGGTACCGTGACGGTCACCTGGGCTCGCCCAGGAAGTAGCGGCGGTAGCGGTCGTTCATCCGCTCGGTGTCCAGCAGGACGAAGAAGTCGGCGTCGTCGAAGCTCCGGTCGTGCTGCGGGGAGCCGCACATCCAGGCACCGACCCGCAGATAGCCGCGGAGCAGCGGCGGCATTCCGGCGTAGCTCGGCTCGGTGTCCAGCGGCTGGTCCGGTACCCACGGGTCGAGCGGATGCACCCGCAGCTCGGCGGGGGCGGCGTGCCGGGTGGTGCCCAGCAGCCAGGCGTTGGCCGCGGCCCGTCCGCCGTCGCCCAGCGGGACCGAGGCACAGCCCGCGAGGTAGCGGTGGCCGGACAGCAGGACGTAACGGGCCAGTCCGGCCCACATCAGATTGATCACGGCGCCCGAGCGGTGGTCGGGGTGCACACAGGCCCGTCCCGCCTCGACCATGGCGGAGCGGACCTCCTCCGGAAGGCCGCGCAGATCGAACTCGGTGTCGGAGTAGAGCCGTTCGCTGCGGCCCGGGGGGAGCAGCCGGTAGGTGCCGACCACCGTGCCCGTCGCGGTGTCCGTGACGATCAGGTGGTCCATCAGCGCGTCGAACTCGTCCACGTCGCGTCCGGGGAAGGGCGAGGACAGCCGGCCTCCCCGCTCCACGCCGAACACCTGGTGGCGCAGTCGCTGCGCGGCGTGGACCTGCTCCTCGGTATGGGCGATGGAGGTGACGTACGAGCTGGTGGACGCCGGTACGGGGGACGTCGTGAGCACGGACATTCCGGTTCTCCGTTCAGGGGGACGTCAGGAGCGGCAGCGGGAGAGAGGAAGGAGAAGGAGAAAAGGGGAGAGAAGGGAGCGGGCGGGGGACAGCGGCCCGCTCATCGGCGCGGTGCGGAAGACGGTCCGCACCGCTCGCGTCGACCCCAGTCTCGCCGTGGCGGCGAACGCCACAGTGTCCGCGTGGTGATTCGGCGACTGCCAGCCGATGACGAACGCATGCCGTGGCGAGCCGGGCGGTCGGCCCGGTGCCACGGCGGTGCGGTGGCGGGAACGCGCCCGCCGTCGGGTCAGCGCGTGCCGGTGCCGTCCAGCGGGAAGCCCAGCGAACGGGCCGCCGCTTCCGGTGTGGGCTGGGACCAGTAGTCGGTGACCGCCTGCGCGGAGGCCAGCGAGCGGGTCTCGGCGCGGTCCAGGTAGAGCACACCGTCGAGGTGGTCGGTCTCGTGCTGGACGATCCGGGCGGGCCAGCCGGTGAACTCCTCGTCCACCTCGCGCCCCGTCTCGTCCTGACCGCGCAGCCGGATCCGCTCCGGGCGGCTGACCACGGCCTGCCAGCCGGGAACGCTCAGACATCCCTCGAAGAACGCCGCCCGGCCCCCGCCCACGGGTTCGTAGGACGGGTTGACCAGGACGCGGTACGGCTGCGGCACCCGGCCGCGCGCCTCCCGCACCTCGGCCGTCACCTCGGCCGGGTCCTCGATCACGGCGAGCCGCAGCGGTACGCCGATCTGCGGGGCGGCCAGCCCCACACCGGGCGCGGCGTGCATGGTGTCGCGCATCGCCCGCAGCAGCCGGTCGAGCTGGTCCGCGGAGAGCTGGCCCTCGTAGGGGAGGGCGGGCTGCCGCAGGACGGGGACGCCCGCGGAGATGATCGGCAGTGGATGGGTGCCGCAGAGCAGTTCGTCGACGAGTTCGGACAGGCTGGAGGTCGGCATAGGGCACAGCCTGGCAAGCCGGACAGGCCGCGGCAATGTGTGGGACGGGGTGGCTGCCCGCGGCCGGGCGTGACCCCGTCCACGACCGGTGAACGCGGGGCGGACGGGGTCCGTACTCACTCATGAGACGCCGGGGAATCCCACGCCCCGGGCGCTCACCCGGGTCCTTCCGACTCGGGACGCCGCCGCTCCCGCGGTGCTTTCCCCGTTGTGCCCGCGGGGCGGCGGCTCCTCGCGTCCGGGAGGCGGAGGGAGACGGTGCGCTACGGGGCGGCCGTCTCCCGGGCGGCCGCCTCCCGGACGTCCGTCAGATCGCGGACGTAGGCGAGCCCGGGCCGGCCGCTGAGGACGACCTCCTCCCCGGTGGGGACGAACCCGGCCCGGGTCAGGACGGCGCGTGACCCGGCGTTGTCGAGGGTGGTCTCGGCGCGCAGCGCGGTGAGCCCGTACGCGGTGGCCGCCAGGACACAGATCTGCCGGACGGCGCTGGTCGCGAGGCCCTGCCGGGTGGCCCGCTCGGCGATCCGGTACCCCAGCTCGGCCGTCCCGCCGGTCACGGCGACCAGATTGACCCGGCCCAGCACCTCGCCGTCGGAGTCCACGATCAGATGGAAGTGGTCGAGTCCGGCCTCCTGTGCGGCGAGCAGCTCGGCGTGGCGCGCGTCGAACCCGGCGAAGTAGTCGTCACCGCGGTCGGGAATCGTCTGCGCGAAGTAGGCGCGGTTCTCCCGCTCGAAGGCGAGCAGGGCCGCGGCGTGATCGCGCCGGAGGCGCTGGAGTTCGGGCATGGCAGCACCGTACGCCGCGCGGGCCCGGGATGATCACTGAGTTTCGCGGCCCGCGGATCCGGCGCCGCCCGTGGGGCCGTCGTCGCGGGCGTCGACATCGGCCCGTGCCTCAGGGAGCAGTGCGCGGATGTCGCCCGGCAGCACCCCGTACACCTTCTCCATCAGCTCCGGGTCCACCGCGGCGTCCAGCACTTCGAAGAAGGCGCTCGCCTCGCGCAGCGCCTCCTCCTCGGTGCGCTCGGCGCGCCAGGCGATCCGGCCCGCGAAACCGGTGAGGCCGAACCGCTCGCCGTGGTCGCGCCGGTGCGCCCGCTCCTCGGGCGAGCCCCGGCCGGAGGCGGTCACCCGGAGCACCGGCTCCGCCGCCTCGGCCGGGAGCTGGGCCGCCAGATGGGCCGCCAGCCCACCGGGGATCCGCTCGGCGAGGGTCTCCAGCGTCGCCCGGACCGCCCGCTCGGCCGACCGCCGGTCCCGCAGCCGGGCCCGGGTCCGGACCTGGTCGGTGAGTTCTTCGTAGCGCATCGTGGATCAGCGCTCCCTGGATCGGTCGATGCCCGCGCTTGCGCGCCGAGTGCCCAGCGGTACCGCCCCGAAGCATCCGCCCCGGCCCCGCCGGGCGGCCTCCGGCGGCGCCGTGCGGCCGGACGGGGCGGCGGCCCGGCCGCTCCGGCCGCACACTGGGCACTGTGACGGAGAAGAGCACGGAGCACGGCACGGAGCGGCGCACCGGGCGGCGGACCGAGCGGCGCAGCGCCGGAATCCTGCTGTTCCGCGGCACGGGACCGGCCGTCGAGGTGCTGCTCGGTCATATGGGCGGCCCGTTCTGGGCCACCCGGGACGAACGTGCCTGGTCCGTGCCCAAGGGCGAGTACACCGAGGAGGAGACCCCCGAGGCCGCCGCGCGCCGGGAGTTCGCGGAGGAGCTCGGTATGCCGCCGCCCGACGGCGAGCTGCTGCCGCTCGGCTCGGTCCGGCAGACCGGCGGCAAGCTGGTGACCGTCTGGGCCCTGGCGGGCGATCTCGACCCGGACCGGATCACTCCCGGCACCTTCACCATGGAGTGGCCCCGGGGATCCGGCCGGATGCGGGAGTTCCCGGAGCTCGACCGGGTCGAGTGGATGGATCCGGAAACGGCCCGTACGAAGATCGTGGCCAGGCAGGAGCTCTTTCTCGACCGGCTCGACGCGCTGCTCAACGGGGCGCCGCTACCGTGAAGGGGAAGACCGTGGGGACGCCGCGCCGCGCGCGCTGAAGCCGACGGAGGCACGGTGGGCATGGAGAGCGCGAGGAGTTCGGAGTACCTGCCCCGCCTGCGGCTGGACGAGCTGCTGGAGGAGTTGCAGGTCCGCATCGACGCGGTGCGCGGCACCCAGGACCGGGTGCACAGCCTGCTGGAAGCCGTCCTCTCGGTCGGCCGCGAGCTGGATCTGTCCCATGTGCTGCGGCGGATCGTGGAGGCCGCGGTGGTCCTGGTGGACGCCGAGTACGGGGCGCTCGGCGTCATCGGCGAGGACCAGCGGCTCGCGGAGTTCCTGCCGGTGGGCATCGGCAAGGAGCGGATCGAGACGATCGGTGACCTGCCGGCCGGGCACGGCATCCTCGGCGAGCTGATCCGCCACCCCGAGCCGCTGCGGCTGGCCGAGCTCTCCGAGCACCCCGCCTCGTACGGCTTCCCGCCGGGCCATCCGCCGATGCGCTCGTTCCTGGGGGTGCCCATCCGGGTGCGGGACGAGGTTTTCGGCAATCTGTATCTGACCGAGAAGCGCGGGGGGAAGGAGTTCGACGGCGAGGACGAGACGGTGCTGTCGACCCTGGCCGTTGCCGCGGGTGTGGCCATCGAGAACGCCCGGCTGTACGAGGAGGCCCGGCACCGCCAGGCGTGGCTGGAGGCGAACGCCGAGGTCACCAACAGTCTGTTGTCCGGGGTGGACGAGACCAGCGTGCTGGAGCTGATCGTCGACCACGCCCGGCGGATCCTGGCCGCCGACCTCGGGGTGCTCATGCTGCCCGTCGAGGGGAGCGACGACCTGGAGGTCGCGCTCGCCTCGGGCACCGACGCCGAGGCCCACCGCGGACTGGTGCTGCCCTGCCGGGGCTCCTTCGCCGGGGCCGCGTTCACCGCCTCCGAGCCGGTCACCAGCACCGACGTCAAGAACGATCCGCGGATCACGGTCGGCCCCCGGCGCTGGGAGGGGCTCGGTCCGGCCGTCGCGGTACCGATGCGCACCAGTGACGGGGTGGGCGGGGTGCTGTCGCTGGCCCGTTCGGTGCACAGCGCCCCCTTCACCCAGATCGAGACCGACACCCTGCTGGGCTTCGCGGGCCAGGCGGCCATCGCCATGAGACTGGCCGAGCGGCGGCGGGACGCCGAACAGCTCGCCCTGCTGGAGGACCGCGACCGGATCGCCCGCGATCTGCACGACCTGGCCATCCAGCGGCTGTTCGCCGCGGGGATGACACTGCAGAGCACCCTGCGCTTCGTCCAGCACCCCGAGGGCTCCGAACGGCTGCTGCGGGTGGTGGACGACCTCGACGACACCATCAAGATCATCCGGTCGACCATCTTCGGCCTGCGGTCCCATGAGGCGGGCCCCGCCGTCCAGGGCCTGCGCGTCCGCACCGCCAAGACCATCGAGGAGGCGGTGCCCGCGCTCGGCTTCACCCCCTCGCTGCGCACCGAGGGCCTGGTCGACACCGATGTGCCGCGTCCGGTCGCCGACGACATGGTCGCGGTCCTCGCCGAGTCGCTGTCGAACACCGCCCGGCACGCGGAGGCCGGGGCCGCGGAGGTCTCCCTGGTGGTCGCCTCCGGGCGGCTGACCCTGACCGTCACCGACAACGGCGTGGGCGTCCCGGAGGGCGGACGGCGCAGCGGACTGCGCAATCTGGCCGAGCGCGCCGAGAAGTACGGCGGTGGGCTGGACATCCAGGTGCCCACCGGCGGCGGCACCCGGCTGGTGTGGGGCGTACCGCTGCGCAGCCCCTGAGCCGCCGGGCCCCGCTCGGTGCCGACTCCGCTCAGTGCCCGGCGGCCGTACCGCCCGGGCCCGCCGGGCCGCCGTCCAGTGCGTCATGGGCGCCGCTGCGCGGGGTGGCCGGACCCGCCGGCCCGTAGCCGAGCCGGATCAGCATCTGCACATGGCCCGGTGTCCGGCGGCCGTCGTTGAGCGCCCACCGCAGATCCGACCACTCCAGCGCCTGGTGCAGCAGCGAGGCCCGTACCGCGTGCGAGGTCGCCAGCAGCAGGACGTGCTCCAGGGCCTGCCCGGCCCGCAGCCAGTCCGCCCGCCGGTCGTGGCCGGTGGTCAGCACCGCCAGGGTGGGACGGCTCTCGAACAGCGCCGTCGGCTGCCGGGCGCCCGTGCCCGTGGCGCGGAAGTCCCGCACCGGCATCCGGTGCGCGCTGTCCTGGGGGCCGACGGCCGCGGCGGGGATCCCGTACGGACCGCTGTCGCGCAGCCACTCCCGGCTCTCGGAGACCCGCCGCGGGTCGTGGGTGTTGCGCTGTTCGGCCTCGGCGGTCAGCCGCAGCAGATGGGAGGTCTCCTCCGGGCCCGCGAGATGCAGACCGGCGCCGTCCTCACGGGCGGCGTCGGCCAGCCGGTACAGAAGCTGACGGGGCAGCCGGCGCCCGGTGAAGGGCAACCGGCTGCTGTGCCGGCGCCAGATCACGTCGTACAGCTCGTCGTGCGCGGGGTGCGGACGGGCACGGGACGACGCGGCCAGCCGCACCGTGGCCAGCAGATCCGGCTGTGAGCGGTGCGGCAGCAGCCGGACCACCGGCTCCCAGCCGAAGTGGGCCACCGCCACCCGCAGGTTGAACACGGCGGCCCCGGCGGAGACGCTCATGGCCCTCCCCATCGGGTCGGCCTCGCGCAGGGCGCGTTCCGGAGCCGCCCGTACCTCCAGCGTGACGGTGTCGGGGTTCAGCCGGTAGCGCCACGGCTGGGTGTTGTGCATCGACGGAGCGGCCACGGCCGCGGAGATCAGTTTCTCGAGGATCGCCGCGTCGAGTACTGCGGGCTGCATGGTCTTCTCCTCGCCGGTGGGCGCGGGAGGTACCCCGCGCAGTCAGCGTGCGGCTCGGGAGAGCGGGTGGGGCAGGGGCCGTTGGTCCCGGTGGGGGACCGATGGGTGCGTACCGGCCCTCAGCCGTGGGGCACATGGGGCGCCTGGGGCGCGGAGCGCGCCGTATGGTCGTCGGGGGCCGCCGGGGAGGAGTGGGTCGCCAGCACCGCCGCCTGGATGCGGCGCTCGACGCCCAGTTTGGCCAGCAGCCGGGAGATGTGGTTCTTGACCGTCTTCTCGGAGAGGTAGAGCCGTTTGCCGATCTGCCGGTTGGTCAGTCCCTCGCCGATCAGCGCCAGGATCTCCCGTTCCCGGGGTGACAGCCCGGCCAGCACCTCGTCCTTGGGCTCCTGCGGGGCGGTGTCCCCGCGCAGGGCGCTCATCAGCCGGGCGGTGGTCGCCGGATCGAGCATCGACTGCCCGGAGGCGACCGTACGGACCGCGGAGACCAGGTCGGAGCCCTTGATCTGCTTGAGGACATAGCCCGCGGCCCCGGCCATGATCGCGTCCAGCAGGGCATCGTCGTCGTCGAACGAGGTGAGCATCAGACAGGCCAGCCCCGGCATCCGGGACCGCAGCTCGCGGCAGACCGTGATGCCGTCCCCGTCCGGCAGCCGGACGTCCAGGATGGCCACGTCCGGCCGGAGCGCGGGGCCCCGGGCCAGCGCGTGGTCGACGGTTCCGGCGTCCCCGACCACCTCGATATCCGGTTCGGCGTCCAGCAGGTCGTGCAGACCGCGCCGGACCACCTCGTGGTCATCCAGCAGGAACACCCTGATGGGGTGCGGTGTCGGCGGGGATTCCCGCGTCTCGGTCATGGCGCTCCTCGCACCGCTGGTCCGTATCCGCCCGTTGTCCGGCTCCGGCCGCCCGGCCGGTGTCCGCCTGGCCGGTGTCTGCCCGACCCGTGGTCCTGCCCGGCCCCCTCGCTGACGAGCGTGGCGCATCCGGCGGGGACCGCACCAGGGCCGAACGGGCCCCCGGGGAGCGGCGACGGGACCGAAAGGCCCCCAACACAGGGGTCTGCCCGGCCCTCGTCCCGGGCTCCCGCGCATGCGACGGTCGCGGCATGGGCACGAATGTGCGGGGGCGGTGGCTGTGGCGCTGGCGGCGCAGTCCGCTCAGACGCCGCTCCGACGTGGCCGAGGCGTGGGTCGTACTGGTGACCACCGCGGTGATGGTGGTCGGCGGCCCGGCCGCGGGTGTGCTCGCGGGCAGCGCCGTGGACGAGACGCTGCGCCAGGAGCGCGCCGAACGCTACCGGGTGCCCGCGGTGCTGCTGGAGCACGCGCCCGCCGCGCCGCCCACCGGCGACGGCACCGACACCGACCAGGTGCGCACCAATGTGCGGTGGACCGCTCCCGACGGCGCCGTGCAGACCGGCTCCGCCCTGGTCCACGAGGGACGGCGGGCCGGTACGACGACGCCGGTGTGGGTCGACGGCCGCGGCCGGCTCGTCCCCGCCCCGCCCACCGAGGAGCAGGTCGCGACCCGGGCCTCGCTGGCCGGGGCGTCGGCGGCGGCGGGGGTGGCGGCGGTGGCGCTGGCCGGGCGCGGTGTGGTGCGGTGGCGGCTGGACCGCGGGCGGGCACGGGAGTGGGAGCGTGCCTGGGCCGAGGTCGAACCGCGCTGGAGCCGTCATCTGTGACCGTCATCTGTGACGGTGCGGACCATGTCCGACGGACGGTTGGCTCAAGATGGCCGGGCCGCGGGCGGCGCCGTCGTCAGCCGGTTGTCGAAGTCAGCCGGTTCTCGAAGTCCACCACGCCCTCGACCGCCCGGATCAGCCGGGCCGCCGCCGGTACCAGCACCGCGTCCCGGACCCGCCCGGTGAGGGTGACCACGCCCTCACTGACACTGACCCGCACCGTCTGGCCCGGGCCCGGGAAGAGATGGGCCACCACCTCGTGGCGCACCTCCTCCTCGATGTCCTCGTCCGGCCGCAGGAAGACCTTCAGCAGATCGGCACGGCTGACGATGCCCTCCAGACGGCCCTCGTCGTCGACGACCGGCAGCCGTTTGACGCGCTGGTGCGTCATCACACGCGCCGCCTCCGCCAGCGTCGCGCCCGCGTGCACCGTGATGGCCGGGGCAGTCATCAGCTCGTCGGCGGTCACCGCGCCCGCCTTCGCCGCGTCCGGCAGATCGCGCAACTGGGCCACCCGGGCGGGGTCGCTGTCCCGGAACTCCTCCTTCGGCAGCAGATCCGCCTCGGAGACCACTCCGACGACCCGGCCCTCGCCCTCCAGCACCGGCAGCGCGCTCACCCGCCACTGCTCCAGCGTTCTGACGATCTCCTTGAACGGCGCCTCACGGCCGACGGCCACCACCGTATGCGTCATCACATCACTGACGATGTGCGAGCCCCGCTGCACGGTGACCACCCCTCGGTCCCTCAAACGTCGAACGCGTGGCTGTGGGGCCCGTAGAGGTCCAGCAGCCGGCTGCGGGTCGAGCGCAGCCGCCGTCCCACCACACCCGCGACATACGTGGACAGCGCATTGCCCAGTACCGGGTCCTCCTGGATCAGCGCACGCACCGTGGCCGCGTCGAACTCCTCGGCCCGCACCGGGCTGACCGCCTCCGCGCCCAGGTGCCACCGGCAGGGCGGGATCAGCCACGACCAGCCGAGCAGATCACCGGGGCCCAGGGTGGCCACGACGGGTGCCTTCCGCCCCGGTACGTGCACATCGAGGGCGACCCCTCCGCTGCTGATGATCCAGAAGCGGTCGGCCAGACCCCCTTCCTCGAAGATGCGGGTGCCCATCGGGAAGGACACCTCATGGGCGAGACGGACGAACTGGTCGCGGTGGTCCGGCGGTACGGCGGCCACCACCCCGTTTCTGGTGATCATCAAGGGCCCCTTCCACAGGTGCGCGGGTCACGGGTGGCGGGCATCGGCGCCGCCGACGCCGTCATCTCCATCGTGCCGGCGTGCCGCCCGCCGAAGGCAGGGGCCGAGCGGCCCCCGGCCTGGTCCGCTCGGCTCCGGGGGCCGGCCGTTCGGCCTGGTGTTCCCCGGCGATCCGGTGCTCGATCCGGTGGCGCACCCGGCCCGCGAGCCGGGCCAGCGGAGGTGAGGTGGCCGGACGCGGCGGCATGGGTTCGCGGATCCTGCGGGCCTGCGGCGGCAGCCCGGCCAGGTCGGCGTCGAGGCGCTGCCGCGCCCGCTCCAGGGTGTCGGGCGGCCCGGTCCTGCGGCCGTCGCGCATCACCGTCTCCAGCAGCGGGCTGCCACCGCGCGGCGGCAGCTCGTCCCGTTCCCCGATCACATCGGCGAAGCCGGGCCGCCGCCAGACCTGTTTGGCGCCGGGCGCCGTGGCCTTCGCCGAGGACAGCTTCATCACCGGCAGTCCGTCGTAGGCGACCAGTTTGTAGGCGGAGTCCAGATAGGCGGAGTCCGCCGAGACCCCGACCCGGGTGCCCACCGCGAACACGTCGATCGGAGCCCCCGCGCGTACCAGCTCGGCCACGGCGTACTCGTCCAGCCCGCCACTGGCCACGATCCGCACCCGCTCCAGCCCCGCCTCGTCGAGGATCCGCCGCGCCCGCACCGCGAGCGCGCCGAGGTCGCCGCTGTCCAGCCGGATGGCGGAACCGGCGTCCGGACCCAGGTCGCGCAGGACCCGGGCGGCGGTGGCCACGCCCGTCAGGGTGTCGTAGGTGTCCACCAGGAAGGTCACCGGACCGGGATGGGCACGGGCGAACGCCCGGAACGCGCTCTCCTCGTCCGGGAACGCCTCGATGTACGAGTGCGCCATCGTGCCGCTCGCCGTGAGTCCGTACGCGGTGGCCGCCTCGACATTGCTCGTCCCGGCGAATCCGGCCATGGCGCTCAGCCGGGCGGCCTGCATCCCGGCCTGCGGGCCGTGGGTGCGGCGCAGTGCGAAGTCCAGCACCGGGTGGCCGTCGGCGGCCAGCACACACCGCACCGCCTTGGAGGCGATGGTGGTCTGGTGGCTGAGCTGGCCCAGCAGATACGTCTCGACGAGCTGGGCCTGGGGCAGCGGCGCCGTCAGCTCCAGCAGCGGCTCCCCGGCCAGGACGACCCGGCCCTCGGGTACCGCCCGCACCTCACCGTCGAACTCCAGGCCCAGCAGGGGCTCCAGGTCCTCCCGGGGGCGGTGCAGCGCGTCGGCGAACGCCTCGACGTCGTCCGGCCACACCCGGAAGCCGGACAGGTAGTCCAGCGCCGGTTCCAGCCCCGCGGCCACCAGGAACCCGCGCTCGGGCGGGAGGTCGCGGACGTAGAGGTCGAAGGTGGCCGGTGCGGTCATGCCCTCCCGCACATAGGACAGGGCCATGGTCGCCTCGTAGAGATCGGTGGTCATCGCGTTCGACATCGTCGTGCTCTCCCTCGTCCCAACTCATGCCTCGTCCCGACTCATGGGCTGCCAGGGCGGGTTGACCGGCGAACCGGGCCGGTGTTCAGCCGCACGGCACCACCGCCACCGGACACGGCGCGTGGTGCACGGCGGCGTGGGTCACCGCGCCCAGCCGTGGTCCGCCACCGTGTCCGGCCCCGTCGCGCCCCAGGACGAGCAGTCCGGAGCCCGCGGCGGCGCGCACCACACCGCGGCCCGCGCGCTCGGAGGTGATCTCCTCGGCCACCGGCACCCGCGGATACTTGTCCCGCCACGGCAGCAGCGCCGCGCTCAGCGCGGCCGTGGCGTCGGGGTCCGCCCGGTGGGCGCCCGCGTGCACCGCGCGCAGCGAACCGCCGCGCCGCGCAGCCGCGTCGAAGGCGAACTCCAGCACCTCGTCGGACGCCCGCCGCAGCCCCAGGCCCACGGTCACATCCGCGTTGCGGCCGCCGTCGTCCGCGTGCACCAGCACCATCGGCCGGGTGCCGCGGGCCAGGGTCTGCCGCCCGGTGGAACCGAGCAGGAATCCGCCGATGGTGCCGCGTCCGCGTGAACCGAGCACCAGCATCTCCGCGTCGCGGCCCGCGGCCAGCAGCGCGGGCACCGTCTCCTGCGGCACCAGTTCGGCGGTGACCCTCAGTTCCGGATGGGCGGCGCGCAACTCGCCCACGGTGTCGCTCAGCAGACGGCGCGCCCAGTAGTTCTGGTCGTCTCCGCGGGGGATGTCCTCCCCGGACGTCACATCCGGGTCCGTGGGCGCGAGCAGGATCCAGGCGTGGACGAGCCGCAGCGCCACATCGCGCAGCAGCGCCTCACGTGCCGCCCAGTGCGCGGCGGGCGGGCTCTCGGGAAAACCGTCGATGCCGACGGTGATGGGCGGTCGCACGACCGTCACCTCCGTATCTCTCTTCCGGCGTGTGGTTGCGCCGTGTGGTGTTCCTTCTCCGTTCAGCCCGCCCGGATCCGGCGGCCGGTGATGCTGCCGGGTTCGATACGCAGCCACAGATCGCGGCTGCCGCCCGGCCAGGGGGCCGAGTACGCCGTGTCGGCCAGCCGCCGGACCGCCGCCGGGTCGGTGACCCGCTGCGCGCGTCCGACGACCAGCACGCTCCAGCCCTCGCTGAGCGCCTCGTCGATATGGTCCACCTCGAAGGCGACCTCGGTGTCCGCGGCCGCGGCGGGGGTGGCGTCGGGCGCGGTCCGGAAGACCACGGCGTCGTCCACCACGCTGTAGTTGACCGGGATGACGGCGGGGCCCCGCGCGGTGGACACCGAGACCCGGCCCACGCCGTGGGCGGCCAGCCGCTCCCGGCACTCCTCGGGTCCCATCTCCAGCAGATCGGGGTGGGGTGCCGCACGCGCCCTGCCGGGCGGCCGCTCGGTGCCGCCGCCGTGCAGTGCGGCCGCGGTGGTGTCCAGGGCCGCCGCGACCCGCAGCAGCGCCCCGGCCCCGGGATCGGCCGGATACTCCTCGAGATAGCGCACATAGCCCGGTGAGGTGCCCGCGCGTTCCGCCAACTCCTCACGGGAGAGGTGCAGTTGGACGCGGCGGTCGGCCACCCGGCGCCCGATGTCACCTGCGCCGGTCACCGGACGCGTCACCGCCTCCGGATCAGGTCCCGTCGCCCCGGGCGCCACCGGTCATCCCTCCCGGGTCGCCAGGGGCCGGGCCGGGCCACCGAGCGCGATCTTGATGGCGCCGGTGTCGATGGCCTGGGAGAAGACGTCGTACGCCTCCTCCATCTGGTCCAGCTCGAAGAGATGGGTGATCAGCATGGCCGCGGGCAGCCGTCCGGCGGCCAGCATGGACAGCAGGGTGGGCGTGGAGTACGTGTCGACCAGCCCGGTGGTGATCGTCACGTTCTTGATCCACAGCTTCTCCAGGTGCAGGGTGGCGGGCCTGGCGTGCACCCCGACGTTGGCGATCCGGCCACCGGGCCGCACCATGCGGGTGCACGCCTCGAAGCTCTGCGGTGTGCCCACCGCCTCGATCACCACATCGGCGCCAAGTCCCTCGGTGAGGTCGTCGACCAGCCGCTCCGGATCCTCGTCCGCGGCGGCCACCGCGTCGGCGCCGACCCGCTTCGCCGCGTCCAGCCGTGCGCCGGGGTAGTCGACCGCGATGATCCGGCCGGGGGAGAAGAACTCCGCGGTGGCGATGGCCGCCAGCCCGATCGGTCCGGCGCCCACCACGGCGACCGTGTCGCCGGGCCCCACCCGGCCGTTGAGCACCCCCACCTCGTAGGCGGTGGGGAAGATGTCCGCGAGCAGGACCGCGTCCTGCCCCTCGGCCGAGCCGGGCAGCGGATGCACCGACAGATCGGCGAACGGCACCCGGACGTACTCCGCCTGGGTGCCGTTGATCGTGCGCCCCAGGATCCAGCCGCCCCCGCCGCGGCACTGCCCGTAGGCCCGCTCCCGGCAGAACCGGCAGTGGCCGCACGCCGAGATGCACGAGATCAGCACCCGGTCCCCGGGCCGGACGCTCCGCACGTCCTCCCCGGTCTCCACCACCTCGCCCACGGCCTCGTGGCCGAGGACCGTACCGGGCCTGACGTCCGGTACGTCGCCGTTCAGGATGTGCAGGTCGGTGCCGCAGATGGTGACCGTGTCGATCCGCACGATCGCGTCGGTGACCTCCTCGAGGTCGGGGTCGGGCACCTCCTCCCAGGAGGACCGCCCCGGTCCGTGGAAGACGAGTCCTTTCATGGCCGTTCCCTCTCCTCACTCAAGTCTGGGGTACGACGGCGACCGGACAGGCGGCGTGGTGTGCCACGGCCTGGGCGACGGGACCCAGCCGAGGCCCCGGGCCCGACCGGCGCGGACCGCGCCCCACGACCAGCAGCGCCGCTCCGCGCGCGGCCTCCACCAGTCGCCGGGCCGGGCTGTCGGACGCGATCTCCTCGACGACCCGCACCTCGGCGAACTTGTCCCGCCACGGCGCCAGCGCGTCCGCCAGTGTGCGCTCGGCCTCCTCGCGGGCATCGGTCAGCCCGACGTCCACCACCCACGGCGCGGAGCCCCGGATCGCCGGGACCCTGCTGGCGTACACGCACAGCAGCCCGGCGGTGCGCCGGGCCGCCGCGTCGAACGCGAACTCCAGGACGTCGTCGCAGGTCCCGCGCAGATCCACCCCCGCCACCACATCGCTGTCGCGGGTGTCCGGCGCGTCCGCCCGCACCAGGACCACGGGCGTGGTGGCGTGGGCGGCCAGCTCCAGCCCGACCGAGCCCATGAAGAAACCGGCGACCGCCCCGAGCGAACGGGACCCCACCACCAGCAACTGGGCCCGTTCCGCCTCGGCCAGCAGTACCGGTCCGGGGTAGCCGGGGATCTGGTCGGTGAGGATCGGCATGTCCGGGTGCGCGGCGTCCAGTTCGGCCCGCGCCGAACGCAGCGCGCGCTCGGCCCAGTAGTGCCAGGCGGCCTCCCGGCCGGGGGTCAGGTCCAACTGGTCCGGGCCCGGCCAGGCGTTGACCAGCCGTAGCGGAGCGTCCCGCAGCATCGCCTCGTGCGCCGCCCAGTCGGCGGCGGCCAGGCTCTCGGGGGACCCGTCAAGGCCCGCGGTGACGGGGCGCGCCATCGCAGCCTCCTCTCCGGCGTGGCGGGGGAGCGGCCGTCGGACCTCCCGGGCCCGTCGGCCCCCGGGACACCCGCCGGAACGTGTCGTCGCCGATCGGTCCGACCGGCGTGTTCCGGCGGGGTGATACGGGACGGTGGGGCCCATCGGGTCCGCTCGGGGCCGCTCCCGCGGTACACCCGCGGCGCCGGGGGCCGCCCGCTTCTCGCGGGCCCTGATTGCGCGGTGCGCGGTCGTCGGTGTCAGTGACGCCTCACCGGTCCGCTTCTCCGCGTCTGCTGGATGCCCCCGGTGCCACTTCCAGGGCACCACGCCCGGCCCTCCGATGCCAGGGCCGACCGGTCCCGCCACGAGGACCCCCCCGGGACAACCGGCCCATCCACCCCGCGCAGGCCCCCCGCGGCCGGGGGCGCCCGCGCGCCACCCGTATCCGACGGCCGCGGACATCCCGGCACCCCGTTCACCGGATGCCTCGCGGGAGGAACGCCGCCCGCGGCCGAACGCGCGGCCGGGCCTCGCCCGGAAGCGCACGCCCGGGAAGCCCGGCGCGGCGGTGGTGCCGTGCGGTGCCTGCGGTCTGTTTCCCGCGGGTGCCCTGCGGGGGAACGCCGCCCCGCGGGTTCGAACGGGCATGCCCGCGGTGCTCCGAGCCCGGCAGCGCTCTGCGGGCCGGTGCTCGGCCGGCCCGCGGCTCCCGCGCCTGTCCGGCCGGTCGACGGCCGCCGCGTGGTCGCGGGGGCGCTCAGCCGACCGGGACCAGGACCACCGGGCAGTGCGCGTGGTGGAGGACCGCGTGGGTGACGGGGCCGAGCTGGAGGCCCAGCCGGGCGGTGCGGCGGTGGACGGCCAGGACCAGGACGTCCGCCGCCCGTGACGCCTCCACCAGGGCCTGCGCGGGGGCGCTGTGCACCGTGTCCTCGCGGACACCCACCTCGCCGAACTCCTCGCGCAGCCCGGCCACCACGCGGTACGTCTCCTCCTGTGCGCGCTCCGCGCGCAGGGCCACGACCTCGCGTGAGGGCAGGGTGTGGTCGCCGCCGAAGGCGCGCGGGTGTGTCCACGCGTACAGCACACGCAGCCGCGCCCCGCGCCGGATCGCCTCCTCGAAGGCGAACCGCGCCGCCGCCTCGTCCGCGCCGCCCTCGACCCCGACCAGCACCCGGCCGTGGCCCTCGGGCCCGTACGCAGCGGGTACGTCGCCGCGGACCACCAGCAGCGGGCGGTCGGTGTGGGCGGCCAGCCGGAGGCCGACCGAGCCCAGCAGCAGACCGGTGAAGCCGCCCAGGCCGCGCGTACCGATGACGATGAGCGAGGCGCCGCGTCCGATGCGCAGCAGCTCCGGCACCGCGTCCTGCGCGGTGAGCGTGGGCACGATGCGCAGGCCGGGGTCCTTCTCGGAGGCCCGTGCCACCGCCAGCCGCAGCACCGTGCGGGCCACCTCGACGGGCGGCCGCTGGGGTTCGCTGTCCCGGTCGAAGGCGAGCGGATCGGTACGGGCCCACGGCCAGGCGTGCACGATCTCCAGCGTGGCACCGCGCCGCTGGGCCTCGGCCACGGCCCGGTCCAGCGCGCTCCAGGCGCTGTCGGAGCCGTCGAGGCCCACCACGACCCGTCCGTCCTGGGCCCGCCTGCCGCGTTCCGTCATGACGCGGCACCCCCCTGGCTGCGGGAGCCCTGGCCGCGGGAGTCGTCCACGCGGTAGGTGAGCCGGTCGACCACCGCCACCACCCCGTCCACCTGTCCGGCCATCCGCACCGCGATGGGGATCTCGCTGTGCCGGTCGAGCCGTCCCTCCAGCCGCACCACCCCGTCGGTCACGGTGACCGTGACGGTGTGCGGCAGCAGCCACAGCGAGCGCACCAGCACCTCGTCGATCACCTCGGCGCGGATCTCGTCGTCCGGGCGGAGGAAGACCCGCAGCAGGTCACGGCGGGTGACGATACCGATCAGCCGGTCCTCCTCGTCCACGACGGGCAGCCGTTCCACCCGGTGGCGGGCCATGGAGCGCGCGGCGTCCACGATGGTGTCCTGGGGGCGTACGGTGACCGCGGGCCGTGACATGAGCTGCCGGGCGGTGCGGCCGTCGGCGGACTGCCGCGGCACCCGGTCGGTCCGTCCGCCGCCGGGGTGGCCGTTCCCCTGCCGGGCCGTCAGTTCACCCAGATCGGTACCGGTGATCACACCGACCACCTTGTCGTCCTCGTCCACCACCGGCAGACCGTTGATGCGGTGCCGTGCCAGCAGTTGGCTGACCTCCTCGTACGAGGCCCCGTGGCCGACCCGGACGACATCGTCGGTCATCACGTTGCCGATCTTGCGGTGCTTCATCCCTGCCTCATCCCTGCCTGCCCGGATCCTGTCTCCAGCCTCCGCCGTCGCCCCGTGCCGCTTCTTGGGCTGCCCGGGGTGCGCTCGGGGCCGACCGGCCCGCCCCGGGGATGTGGGCCGAACGACCCCCGGCGGGGCCGAATCGCCCCTCGCGCCCGGGGCCGGACGGCGGGAGGGTGGGGACGACGGCGAAGGCCACCACTGCGAAGGGCGGTGGACACGGTGGCGCTCCCCCTGGTCGTGGGTGTCGACGGCTCACAGTCCAGCCTCAACGCCGTGGACTGGGCGGCGGACGCGGCGGCCCGGCACCGGGTGCCGCTGCGGCTGGTGCACGGTTCCCTGTGGGAGCGCTACGAGGGGATGAAGCCCGCCACCGACCCCGAGCGGCCCTGGGACCGGGTGTTGGCCGAGCAGATCACCGATGCCGCGGCCGACCGGGCGCGGCGGCGCGGCCCCGAGGTGAAGGTCTTCACCGAAGTGGTGCCGGAGGACCCGGTGTCCCTGCTGCTGCGCGCGGGTCAGGAGGCGTTCGGCGTGGTCACCGGGGCGCGCGGACGAGGTGAACTGTCCGCGCTGCTCCTGGGGTCGGTGGCCCTGATGGTGGCCGCCCGCGCCCCCTGCCCGGTCACCGTCGTACGGGGCGGGACCCCCAACCGCCGTGGCTCGTTCGGCCGGATCGTGCTCGGGGTGGACGAACCCGCCGGTGAGCCGGCCCCCGCCCTGCGGTACGCCTTCCTGGAGGCCGAGGCGGGCGGCCGCGAACTGGCCGCCGTACGCGCCTGGCGCTGCCCGGCCGGTGAGGTCACGGACGACCTGATGATCTACGGGGATCCGGTGCGCGCCCACTGGGCCCGTGCCGAGCGCGCGCTCGACGACGCCCTGCGGATCCCGGAGCGGGACCACCCCAAGGTGGTGGTCCGCCGCGAGACCGTCGAGGGCCCGGCCCGCAAGGCACTGCTGCACGCGGCGGCCACCGCCGACCTGCTGGTCGTCGGCGCCCACCGGCGCCACGGCCACCTCGCGGGGCTCCAGCTCGGCCGGGTGGCCCATACGGCGCTGCACCACGCCCCGTGTCCGGTGGCGATCGTCCCCGAGCGGATATGACGCCTCGTACGCGTGGGACGCCCCGTACCCACGGGGGACGCCCCGTACGCGGGGAAGAGAACGGAACGGACACTGCACGAGCCGGACATCCCACGAGGGAGAGAGGTCCATGCCCGACGACGCACCGACCACGGCGACGAGCGGACTCGCCGACGACGAACTCCGCGCCCTGGACGCCCACTGGCGGGCCGCGAACTACCTGGCGGCCGGTCAGATCTACCTGCTGGCGAATCCGCTGCTGACCGAGCCGCTGCGCCCCGAGCACATCAAACCCCGGCTGCTGGGGCACTGGGGGACCTCTCCCGGGCTCAACCTCGTCCACACCCATCTCAACCGGGTCATCAAGGCCCGTGACCTGGACGCCATCTGTGTCTGGGGCCCCGGCCACGGCGGCCCGGCGGTGCTCGCGGGGTCCTGGCTGGACGGCAGCTACGCGGAGGTCTACCCCGACGTCGGCCGGGACGCGGCGGGGATGGCCCGGCTGTTCCGCCAGTTCTCCTTCCCCGGCGGGGTGCCCAGCCATGTCGCCCCCGAGACCCCCGGCTCCATCCACGAGGGCGGTGAGCTCGGCTACTCGCTCGCCCACGCCTACGGCGCGGCCCTGGACAACCCCGGCCTCCTCGTCGCCTGCGTCATCGGGGACGGCGAGGCGGAGACCGGACCGCTGGCCGCCTCCTGGCACGCCAACAAGTTCCTCGACCCGGTCCACGACGGCGCCGTGCTGCCCGTCCTCCACCTCAACGGCTACAAGATCGCCAACCCCACACTGCTCGCCCGCCTCCCCGCGCCCGAACTCGAGGAGCTGCTGCGCGGATACGGCCATGAGCCGATCCAGGTGTCCGGCGACGACCCCGAACAGGTCCACCGGGACCTGGCCCGGGCGATGGACGAGGCGCTCGACCGGATCGCCCTGCTCCAGCGCACCGCCCGCGAGGAAGGCGTCGCCGAACGCCCGCGCTGGCCGGTGATCGTCCTGCGCACCCCCAAGGGCTGGACCGGTCCCGACCGGGTCGACGGCCTCCCGGTCGCGGACACCTGGCGTTCCCACCAGGTCCCGCTGCCGGGCGTCCGGGAGAACCCGGAGCATCTGCGGCAGCTCGAGCGGTGGCTGCGGTCCTACCGGCCGGAGGAGCTCTTCGACGAGGACGGACGGCCCCGCCCGGAGGTACTGGCGTGTGTACCCCAGGGGCCGCGGCGGCTGGGTGCCAATCCGCACGCCAACGGCGGCCTGCTGGTGCGCGATCTGCCGGTGCCCGCCCTGGAGCGGTACGCGGTGCCCGTCGAGAAGCCGGGGGTGACCCTGCACGAGCCCACCCGGGTGCTCGGCGATCTGCTGGAGCGGATCATGGAGGACACCGCCCACAGCCGTGACTTCCGTGTCGTGGGCCCCGACGAGACCGCCTCCAACCGGCTCCAGGCCCTGTTCCGGGCCACCGGCAAGGCGTGGCAGGAGCGGACCCTGACCACCGATGAGCACCTGGACCGGCACGGCCGGGTGATGGAGATCCTCTCCGAACATATGTGCCAGGGCTGGCTGGAGGGCTATCTGCTCACCGGACGGCACGGACTGTTCTCCTGCTACGAGGCGTTCGTGCACATCGTGGACTCCATGGTCAACCAGCACATCAAGTGGCTGAAGGTGTCCCGGGCGCTGCCATGGCGCCGCCCGGTGGCCTCCCTCAACTACCTGCTGACCTCCCACGTCTGGCGGCAGGACCACAATGGTTTCTCCCACCAGGACCCCGGTTTCGTGGACCACGTGCTCAACAAGAGCCCCGAGGTGGTGCGGGTCTATCTGCCGCCGGACGCCAACACCCTGCTCTGCGTGGCCGACCACGTGCTGCGCAGCCGTGACTACGTCAATGTGGTGGTCGCGGGCAAACAGCCGTGCTTCGACTGGCTCGACCTCGAACAGGCCCGCGCCCACTGCGCCCGCGGCGCCGGGAGCTGGGACTGGGCGGGCACCGAGAACGGCATGGGGGAACCCGATGTGGTGCTGGCGGCCGCCGGCGACGTCCCCACCCAGGAGGTCCTGGCGGCCGCCGCGATCCTCCGCCGCCATCTGCCCGATGTGGCGGTACGGGTGGTCAACGTCGTCGACATGACCCGGCTGCTGCCGCAGAAGGAACATCCGCACGGGATGCCGGACGCCGAGTTCGACGCCCTGTTCACCCGTGACCGGCCGGTCATCTTCGCCTACCACGGCTATCCGTGGCTGGTGCACCGGCTGGCCTACCGCCGGACCGTCCACCCGCAGCTCCACGTCCGCGGCTATCTGGAGTCGGGCACCACCACCACACCCTTCGACATGGTGGTCCGCAACGACCTGGACCGCTACCGGCTGGTGATGGACGTCATCGACCGCACCCCGGGCCTGGCGGTGCGTGCCGCCGCCGTACGCCAGCGGATGCAGGACGCGCGCAGCCGCCACCACGCCTGGATCCGCGAACACGGCACCGATATGCCCGAAGTGGCGGAGTGGTCCTGGAGCGGCTGAACCACCGTGCGGGGGCGCCGGGCGCCGTACCGGCCCCGGCGTCCCGTGACCCGTACGGCGCAGCAGGACAGGCCGATCCGCCCGCGGCGCGCACACCATGGGCGCATGACGGAGGAGAAGCGGCAAGGCGGGCGCTCGGGACTGATCGGTGAACTCTCCGCGGAGTTCGCCGGGACGATGGTGCTCATCCTCTTCGGATGCGGTGTCGTCGCCCAGGTGGTGGCCGCCGGTGCGCTGACCAAACCGCCGGGCGCGCTCGGTGACCACGACTCCATCGCCTGGGCCTGGGGGCTCGGTGTGACCCTGGGCGTGTATGTCGCCGCACGGCTCAGCGGCGCGCACATCAACCCGGCGGTCACCCTGTCCCTGGCGGCCTTCAAGGGCTTCCCGTGGAGCAAGGTGCTGCCCTACACCCTGGCCCAGACGCTCGGCGCGTTCGTCGCCGCCCTGCTGGTGCGCTGGAACTACACCGAAGTGCTGGCGGCCGCCGACCCCAAGCACACCTTCAAGACCCAGTTCGTGTTCTCCACCCTCCCGGGCAACGGCGGGCTGCCGGTGAGCGAATGGGGCGCGCTGCGCGACCAGATCATCGGCACCGCCATCCTGGTGCTGCTCATCTTCGCCGTCACCGATCTGCTGAACTCGCCGCCGGGGGCCAATCTGGGCCCGTTCATCATCGGCCTCATCGTGGTGGCGATCGGCATGGCCTGGGGTGCGGACGCGGGGTACGCCATCAACCCCGCCCGTGACTTCGGCCCCCGGCTGGCCAGCTTCCTCACCGGCTACGACACCGCGTGGCGAGATCAGTACGGGAACCTCTACTTCTGGGTGCCCATCGTCGGACCGCTGATCGGCGGACTGGTCGGCGCGGCCCTGTACAAGCTCCTGATCAGCCGCTTCCTCCCGGTCGCCGGACAGCAGGAAGTGGGCCGCACCCCCGCCCCCGAGAGCTGATCCGGGCCGGACCCATCCAGGAGAGGCGGCGGAAGGATGCCGGAATTCGTCGGAGCGGTGGACCAGGGGACCACCAGCACCCGCTTCATGATCTTCGATCATGACGGCGGCGAAGTGGCGAAGTACCAGCTGGAGCACCGGCAGATCCTGCCGCGCTCGGGATGGGTCGAACACGACCCGGTGGAGATCTGGGAGCGCACCAACTCCGTGATGCAGAACGCCATCCGCACCGGTGGGCTCTCACCCGCCGACCTGGCCGCCATCGGCATCACCAACCAGCGCGAGACCACCGTGATCTGGGATCCGCGCAACGGCCAGCCGTACCACAACGCGATCGTCTGGCAGGACACCCGCACCGACACCATCGCCGCCGCCCTCGAACGGGACGGCCACGGCGAGGTCATCCGCCGCAAGGCCGGACTGCCGCCCGCCACCTACTTCTCCGGCGGCAAGATCAAGTGGATCCTGGACAACGTCGAGGGTGTCCGCGAGGCAGCCGAACGCGGCCACGCGCTCTTCGGCAACACCGACGCCTGGGTGCTGTGGAACCTCACCGGCGGGCCCGGCGGCGGTATCCACGCCACCGACGTCACCAACGCCAGCCGCACCATGCTGATGAACCTGGAGACGCTGGACTGGGACGACGAACTGCTGGAGATCTTCGGCATTCCGCGGGCCATGCTGCCGACGATCAACCCCTCGTCCCACGCCGAGGCGTTCGGCCAGGCCCGCACCAGCCGTCCGCTGCGCACCGCGACCCCGATCACCGGTGTCCTCGGTGACCAGCAGGCGGCCACCGTCGGCCAGGTGTGCTTCAACCCCGGCGAGGCCAAGAACACCTACGGCACCGGCAACTTCCTGGTCCTCAACACCGGTGCGGAACTGGTCCGTTCGACCAGCGGACTGCTCACCACGGTGGCGTACCAGTTCGACGGCAGCCCCGCCGTCTACGCCCTGGAGGGCTCCATCGCGGTGACCGGCTCGGCCGTGCAGTGGCTGCGCGACCAGATGAAGATCATCGAGGATGCCCCGGCCAGTGAGCGGCTGGCGCGGACCGTCGAGGACCACGGCGGGGTCTACTTCGTCCCCGCGTTCTCCGGTCTTTTCGCACCGTACTGGCGCTCCGACGCCCGTGGCGCGATCGTCGGCCTCACCCGCTACAACACCAATGGCCACCTCGCCCGCGCCACCCTGGAGGCGATCTGCTACCAGAGCCGGGACGTGGTGGAGGCCATGGAGAAGGACGCCGGGATCCACCTCGGTGTGCTCCGGGTGGACGGCGGTGTCACCGAGAACGACCTGTGTATGCAGATCCAGGCCGATGTGCTGGGCGTACCGGTCAGCCGCCCGGTGGTGGCCGAGACCACCGCGCTCGGCGCCGCCTACGCCGCCGGTCTCGCCACCGGCTTCTGGCGGGACACCGATGAGCTGCGCTCCCACTGGAGCGAGTCCCGGCGCTGGGAGCCGGAGTGGAGCGCCGAGCGCCGCGAGGAGGGCTACGCGGGCTGGAAGAAGGCCGTGCAGCGCACCCTGGACTGGGTGCAGGTCTCCTAGCCCGGAGCGGCCCCACCCCTTGCCTGATCACCTCCGCCCGGGAATACCCGAATGGGGCAAATGAGACATACTCGAAAGTGAGGCCCGGGTTACGGGCTCTCCGAGTGTGGCCGTGGTGTGGCGGCGGTGAGGAGGACCGATCATGAAGAGCGAGGCGGCACTGGCCTTCGCCAGTGGTTACCTCTTCGGGCGCCGCCGCAGGATGCGGTGGGCGATGGCGCTCGCCGGTATGGCGGCGGGCAAACGCCTCGCGTCGGGCCGCGTTCCGGTGAACACCGACGCCCTGCCCACCGCCGAGATCGGCAAGGTGGGCCGCGATGTCCGCGGCACCTTGGTGTCCGCGGGGCGTTCGGCCGTGGTGTCGGCCGCCAGTAACCGCATGGAAGCCCTGAGTGACCGCATGGAGCGGCGGGCGGGCACCCTGCGCAACGGCCGGGACACCTCCGGGACATCGGAGGAGTCCGAGGAGCGGGAGCCCTCCGGCAAGCGGCAGACGAAGGGCAAGGAGAGCAGGGGCGAGGAGGGCAAAGGCCAGGCGGGCAAGGGCAAGCGGAGCAAGGGCGCGGCGCGCGAGCGCAAGGACACGTCCGGTTCGCGGCCCGGCGGACGCGGCCGGAACGGGAGCGGACAGCGGAAATCCGCCGACCGCCCGGCGAAGGCCCGCAAACAGAGCGAGTCGAGCGGGTCCGGACGACGGAGCCAGGGGTGAGGGGACATGGCGCAGAAGGCGGATGAACGAGGTTCGGGAGGAGCGCTCGGCGCCCTCGCCAAGGAACTGCCCACCGACCGGCTGAAGCAGGAGGCGCGCAACCTTGCCGGCGCCCTGGGGCAGAAGGCCCTCTCCTCGGTGACGCAGCTCGGCAAGAAGGGTCTCGGCAAGGGTGGGGACGGTCTGGACGTCCCGATGAAGCCGCTGGTGAAGGCGGGTCTTGAGACCGTCAAGGACAAGGCCGTGGACAAGGCCGAGGAAGTGATCCCGGGCCTGGGCGGCGGCAAGGACGGCGACCGTGACAAGAAGCTCAAGGTCACCAATATCGTGGAGCAGATCGACATCGGCGCGCCCCTGTCGCTCACCTATGACCTGTGGACCCAGTTCGAGGACTTCCCCAGCTATATGAAGAAGGTCGAGGACGTCTCGCAGGAGTCCGAGACCGAACTGGACTGGAAGGCCCAGGTCTTCTGGTCGCACCGCAAATGGCATTCCGAGATCGTCGAGCAGGTGCCGGACAAGCGCATCATCTGGACCTCACGGGCCGAGAAGGGCCATGTGAACGGCGCGGTCACCTTCCATGAGATCGCCCCCGAGCTCACCCGGATCCTCGTGGTCCTCCAGTACTACCCGCAGGGCTTCTTCGAACGCACCGGAAACATCTGGCGGGCCCAGGGCCGTCGGGTGCGCCTGGAGCTGAAGCACTTCCGCCGCCACCTGATGGCCGAAGTGCTGCTCAACCCCGACGACATCGAGGGCTGGCGCGGTGAGATCCGCGAGGGCGAGGTCGTCGACGAGGAAGAGGAAGAAGACGAGGACGAGTACGACGAGGACGAGGAATACGAGGACGACGACGAGTACGACGAGGATGACGCATACGAGGACGAAGAGGAAGAGGAGGAGGAAGAGGAGGAGGCGCCACGGCGGCGCTCACGCCGCCGCTGACCGTCCTCGCCCTCGTGTCACCGGCCAGGGGGGAAGAGGAACTTCTCGAACGGCAATGGGCCGATGGTCTCCGGATCGGCCGTGACGTCGAACAGCGCGGAGTACCCGGTGGCGAGGTAGAGTCCGCGCGCCTCGGGCTGACGCGGCCCCGTCGTCAAGTAGAGGCGGTGATAGCCGCGTTCGGCGGCGGCCCGTTCCAGCTCGGTCAGCACCCTGCGGGCGAGACCGCGCCTGCGGTGCGCGGAATGGGTCCAGATCCGCTTGAGTTCGGCGGTCCGCGCGTCGTAGCGGCGGAACGCGCCCCCGGCCACCGGCTCACCGTCCTCCAGCAGCAGGAGCAGCACTCCGTGCGGCGGTGTGAACTCCTCGGCCGGATAGCGGCTCAGCTCGCCGTGCGCGTCCTTGCCGTACCGGCGGGAGTACTCGTCCCCCAGTTCCCGCAGCAGCGGTTCCACCAGCGGATCGTCCGCGGTGACATGGGCCACCGACAGCCGCGCCCCAGGGGCGGCGACGGATGCGGACATGAACTCCACAGCCATGGAAGGGCCTTTCGCGAGGGAGACCTGCGCGACGGATCACGCGCGACAGGACGAACGGGACACGGGGAAGTGCGCCCGGCACGGGAAGGCACATGGCCGGGCGGTGCCGTCAGACGCGGGGGAAGGGGCGGCGGAGCCGCGATGGGGGACCGGCCACCGGCACGGTCCGCTGCCGGATCAGAACGGACACAACGCCGACCACACCCGACCGAAGTCGATGTGGTCGCGGGTGACCAGGGGCAGCGCACTCCTCACGCACATCATTGAGCACCGCGCGGACACCGTCCGTCAACCGCGGTCCATATGGTGGTCAGATATCGCCCAAGTGCGCCCAAGAGGTGCGGAGTTGACGCTTGAGGATCTTGCCGCTGGGGTTCTTCGGCAGGGACTCGACGAGCGCCACGTACTTGGGCACCTTGTACCCCGCGAGCCGGGAGCGGCAATGGTCCAGGATGTCCTGGACATCCAGCGTCTCACCCGGCCGGGGCACCACCACCGCCGTCACCGCTTCGATCCAGTACGGATGCGGCACCCCGAACACTGCGGCCTCGGTGACCGCCGGATGGGCGTGGATGACCTCCTCCACCTCGCGCCCGGACACGTTCTCACCGCCGCTGTTCACCATGTCCTTCTTGCGGTCGACGACGGTCAGATACCCCTCGTCGTCCAGCACCCCCAGATCGCCGCTGTGGAACCAGCCCCCGCGGAACGCCTCCGCGGTGCGCTCGGGGTCGCGCCAGTAGCCGAGCATGGTGTGCGGGCCCCGGTGCACGATCTCGCCGATGGTGCCCGGCGGCACCGGGCGGTCGTCCTCGTCCACCACCAGTGTCTCGACGTTGAGCGCGGCCCGCCCCGCGGACCCGGCCTTGCGCTCCTGGTCGGCCGGGCCCAGCACGGTGGCGATCGGGGACATCTCGGTCTGCCCGTAGAGGTTGTACAGCGCCAGTCCGGGCAGCCGGTGGCGCAGTTCGGCGAGGACGGCCACCGGCATCGACGCCGCGCCGTAGTACCCCTTGCGCAGCGACGACAGATCGCGGGTGCCGAACTCCGGATGGCGCAGCAGCGCGATCCACACCGTCGGCGGCGCGAACAGCTTGGTCACCCGTTCCGCCTCGATGGCGGCCAGCAGGGTGGCCGGATCCGGGCCGGGCAGCACCAGGCAGGTGGCGCCCAGATAGATGTCCGGTGTGAGACAGGCGTGCAGCTGGGCGCAGTGGTACAGCGGCATCGCGTGGATCTCGACGTCATCGACGGACATGTCACCGACCACGATCGCCGTCAGGTACTGGGAGATCAGATTGCGGCTGGTCATGATGGCGCCCTTGGGCCGGGACTCGGTTCCCGAGGTGTACATCAGCTGCACCGGATCGTCGTCGGAGAGGACCGGGTCGGGGATCCGGTGCCCGGCCTCCTCGCCCAGCTCGGCCAGGTCCTCCCAGTCCCCGCGCCCCCCGCCGATCGCCGCGCGCACCACCAGCCGCGGCGGCGCCGCCTCCGCCAGCGCGACATCGGCGGCGTCGAGCAGATCGGCACCCGCGACGATGCCCACGGACCCCGAGTGGTCCAGGACGTAGGCGACTTCGGGCGGGGTCAGCATGAAGTTCACCGGGACCGACACCGCGCCCAGCCGGGCCAGTGCGAAGTAGGCGACCACGAAGCCGTGGGAGTTGCGCGCGTACAGCACCACCCGGTCGCCAGGGGTCACCCCGCGCGCGGCCAGCGCGCCCGCGGTCCGGTCCACCACCGCGTCCAGTTCGGCGAACGTCTGTCGCAGCGGGCCGTCGACCACGGCGGTCTTGTGCGGCAGCCGCAGCGCGGTGCGGGACAGCAGATCGGCGATGCCGTGGCGGCGGGCGCGCACGATGTCCACGGGCAGGGAGGATGCGGTCACCGGTGTCTCCCGGGGTGGGGGGCGGACGGACGGATCGCCACGCTGGCACGGCCCGGGACGGGCTTCAAGAGTGACGGCGCCACAGGACCGCCGTGGCGGGACGTTTGCTTCGCCCGCCGACCGGCGTGACGGGGTGTTGCGTCCCCCGCGCCGACCGGCCCGCCACCGCCCATGCCGCCCCCCCGGCGACTAGGGCCGGACGGCCCTGGATCAAGGGCCGCGCAGCCCTGCCGCCGGGACCCGCTCCACGCCACGCTGGTGCTCCACACAAAGTGGGGGGAAGACGGACGGGCGGCCGCACCGAAGGAGTCATCTCACCGACTCCAACCATCTTCGGGCGCGGCCGCCCGTCCGTCCTGTGCCATCACGCTCATCACGCACCACATGCAAGGGGGAGACGTATGTCCCGAACCGCCGCCCGCACCGGTGTCCTGCTCGCCGTCGGCTGCGCCGCCGCACTGCTGTACCCCGCGGCACCCGCCGGAGCCGCCGGCTCGGTCCACCTGTCCAAGATCTATTACGACTCTCCCGGCAGCGACAACCGCAGCAACTCCAGCCTCAACGCGGAGTACGTCCAGATCAAGAACTCCACCTCGCGCGCGGTCAGCCTCACGGGCTGGGTGCTGGCCGACGCCAGTAACCACCGGTACACCTTCCCGGGCTACACCCTCGGCGCGGGCAAGACGGTGACCGTGCGCACCGGCACCGGCTCGGACACCTCCGCCACCAAGTACCAGGACCGCCGGGCCTACGTCTGGAACAACACCAGCGACAAGGCCACGCTGCGCAAGAGCAGCGGATCCGCCGTCGACACCTGCTCGTACAACAGCAGCCGCGCGGACTACAAGATCTGCTGACGACGGGGCCGCCGGCCACCCCGGTGGCCCGGCCGACCGGTGAACCTCGACACCCCCGGGGAGAATGGGGGTGTCGAGGAGCGAGAGCCGGTGAGCGGCCGTGTCGGACTGGGTGTGGGAGTACGAGGGCTACGCGCCCGCGGAGGAGCGGCTGCGGGAGTCGCTGTGCGCCCTGGGCAACGGCTACCTCGCCACCCGGGGGGCGGCCTCCGAGACCGGGGCCGATGAGACGCACTACCCGGGCACCTATGCCGCGGGCTGCTACAACCGGCTGGTCTCGGAGGTGTCCGGACGCCAGGTCGAGAACGAGGACCTGGTCAACCTGCCGAACTGGCTCCCGCTGCGCTACCGGCTCACCGGGCCCGACCCCGCGGACCCCGCGGACCCCGGCCCCTGGCTCACGCCCGACGGCGCGGAGCTGACCGAGTACCGGCAGGTCCTCGATCTGCGGCACGGCACGCTCACCCGGCGGCTGCGGTTCACCGACCGCCACCGCCGGGTGCTCGTCGTGGAGCAGTGGCGGCTGGTCCATATGCGTGACCCCCATCTCGCGGCGCAGCGGACCACCTTCACCGCCGTGGGCTGGTCGGGCACGCTCGAGATCGAGTCCGCCCTCGACGGTGCTGTGGCGAACCGGGGAGTGGCCCGCTACCGCGATCTGTCCGGACACCATCTGACCGAGCTGCGCACCGGGGCCGCCGCGCCCGACACGGTGTGGCTGAGCTGCCGCACCTCCACCTCCGACGTACGGGTGGCGATGGCCGCGCGCACCCGGATGACCGAGGGCGCGTCCACCACCGCGGGAGCGCGTCTCACCGCGACCGGGGCCGTCCGCGCGCTCACCGTGCCGATCACCGACGGGGCGCCCGTCACGGTGGAGAAGACCGTGGCGGTGCACACCTCCCGGGACGCGGCCATCGCCGATCCGCTGTGCGCCGCCGTCGACCGGGTGGAACGCGCCCCGGACTTCGCCGGACTGCTGGCGTCCCACCACACCGCCTGGGAACACCTCTGGCGCGAGGGCGCGTTGGAGGTGCCCGGCGAGGCGGGCCGCATCCTGCGGCTGCACCTGTTCCACGTCCTGCAGACGCTCTCCCCGCACACCGCCGAGCGGGACGTGGGCGTACCGGCGCGGGGACTCCACGGTGAGGCGTACCGCGGTCATGTGTTCTGGGACGAGCTGTTCGTCCTGCCGTATCTGAACCTGCACTTCCCCGAGGTGTCCCGGGCGCTGCTGCACTACCGCCACCGCCGGCTGCCCCAGGCGTGCCGCGCCGCGGCGGACGCCGGGCGGGCCGGGGCGATGTACCCGTGGCAGAGCGGCAGCGACGGCCGCGAGGAGACCCAGACCCTCCATCTGAACCCGCGTTCGGGCCGCTGGCTGCCCGACCACTCGCGGTTGCAGCACCATGTGGGCTCGGCCGTGGCGTACAACGTGTGGCAGTACTGCCAGGCCACCGGGGACACCGAGTTCCTGCACGCCAAGGGCGCGGAGATGCTGGTGCAGATCGCCCGGTTCTGGGCGGACGCCGCCGTGCTCGACCCGGCCCTGGGGCGCTACCGCATCCGCGGGGTGGTGGGCCCCGACGAGTACCACGACGGCTACCCCGGCGCCGAGCAGCCGGGCCTCGACGACAACGCCTACACCAATGTGATGGCCGCCTGGGTGCTCACCCGCGCCCTGGAGCTGGCCCGCGCCCTGCCCGAACCGCGGCGCCGGGAGCTGTTCGAGCGCATCGGCCTGGACCGCGCCGAACCGGAGCGCTGGGAGGATGTCTCCCGGCGGCTGCGGATCCCCTTCCACCAGGGTGTCATCAGCCAGTTCGACGGCTACCAGGACCTGGCGGAGCTGGACTGGGAGGGCTATCGCGCGCGCTACGGCGACATCCGGCGGCTGGACCGGATCCTGGAGTCCGAGGGCGATACGGTCAACCGCTACCAGGCGTCCAAGCAGGCCGACGCGCTGATGCTCGGCTACCTCTTCTCGCCCGCCGAACTGTCCGAGCTCTTCCTGCGGCTCGGCTACGGCCTGGACGACGACACCTGGCACGCCACCGTGGCGTACTACCTGCACCGCACCAGCCATGGCTCGACGCTCAGCGGACTGGTGCACGGCTGGGTGCTGGCACGGGCCCGGCGGGCCGAGGCATGGGGGTACTGCCAGGAGGCGCTGACCGGCGATGTCGCGGACATCCAGGGCGGCACCACCGGGGAGGGCATCCATCTCGGTGCCATGGGCGGCACGCTCGATCTGGTGCAGCGTGGCCTGACCGGTCTGGAGACCCGTGAGGACGCCCTGTGGCTGGACCCGGTGCCGCTGCCGGAGCTCTCGGAGTACGCGGTGTCCGTGCGCTACCGCGGCCACTGGGGGATCGTGCTGAGGCTGCGCTCCGGACGGCTGTGGATCAGGGTGCCGGACTCGGAGGAGTCGCCCATCGAGGTTCGGATGGCCGACCGCACCCTGACCCTCGCGCCGGGGGAGTCCGTTTGGCTGCCGCTGCCATCCGACTGACGGCAGCGGCGAACGGCTTCCGCTACCCGGCCAGTGTGTCCAGGATCTGCTGTCCGTACTTCTCCAGCTTGCTCTCGCCCACCCCGCTGACCGTGGCGAGGGCCTCCAGCGACGCGGGGTGCTCGGTGGCGATCTGCCGCAGCGTGGCGTCGTGGAAGATCACATACGCCGGGACGCCCTGCTCCTTCGCCGAGGCGGCGCGCCAGGCGCGCAGCCGCTCGAAGACCGGCACGGCCTCGGCGGGCAGTTCGGCGGCCGCCTCCGCGCCCTTGGGCCGGGACCCCTTCGCGGGCTTCGCCGCGCGGGCGGCCTTCTCCGGCTCCCGCCGCAGCCTGACCTCGCGCTGCCGGTTCAGCACCTCGGCACTGGCCTCGGTGAGCACCAGGGTGCCGTAGTCGCCCTCGACGCCGAGCAGCCCCTGGGAGAGCAACTGCCGCACCACACCGCGCCATTCGGCCTCGCGCAGCTCGGTGCCGATGCCGAACACCGACAGCGCGTCATGGTCGAACTGGATGACCTTCGCCGTCTTCTTGCCGAGCAGGATGTCGATGATCTGGCCTGCGCCGAACTTCTGATTGCGCTCCCGCTTCAGCCGGACCACCGTGGACAGCAGCTTCTGCGCGGGGACGGTGCCGTCCCAGGACTCCGGCGGGGTCAGACAGGAGTCGCAGTTGCCGCACGGACCGCTCTGCTGGCCGAAGTAGGCCAGCAGCCGGACCCGGCGGCACTCGACCGTCTCGCACAGTGCAAGCATGGCGTCCAGATGGGCGCCCAGCCGCCGCCGGTGGGCGTCGTCCCCCTCCGAGGTGTCGATCATCTTGCGCTGCTGGATCACGTCCTGGAGCCCGTACGCCAGCCACGCGGTGGACGGCAGCCCGTCCCGCCCGGCCCGGCCCGTCTCCTGGTAGTAGCCCTCGACGGACTTGGGCAGGTCCAGATGGGCCACGAACCGCACATCCGGTTTGTCGATGCCCATGCCGAAGGCGATGGTGGCGACCACCACCAGACCGTCCTCGCGCAGGAAGCGCCCCTGGTGTTCGGCGCGGACGCGCGCGTCCAGCCCCGCGTGGTACGGCACCGCCTCGATCCCGTTCGCCACCAGGAAGTCGGCGGTCTTCTCCACCGAGGCGCGGGACAGGCAGTAGACGATGCCCGCATCGCCCGCGTGCTCGGTGCGCAGCAGCTCCAGCAGCTGCCGCTTGGGGTCGTTCTTGGGGGCGATCCGGTACTGGATGTTCGGGCGGTCGAAGCTGGCCACGTAGTGGTGGGCGTCCTGGAGCTTCAGCCGCGAGGCGATCTCGGAGTGGGTGGCCTCGGTGGCGGTCGCCGTGAGCGCGATCCGGGGCACGGTGGGCCAGCGCTCGTGCAGCTCGGACAGGGCCAGGTAGTCGGGGCGGAAGTCGTGTCCCCACTGCGCCACGCAGTGGGCCTCGTCGATGGCGAACAGGGACACCGTGCCCCGGTCCAGCAGCCGCAGTGTGGACTCCACGCGCAGCCGCTCCGGCGCCAGGTACAGCAGGTCCAGCTCGCCCGCGAGGAACTCGGCCTCGACCAGCCGCCGCTCGTCGAGGTCCTGGGTGGAGTTGAGGAACCCGGCCCGCACCCCGAGGTTGCGCAGCGCGTCCACCTGGTCCTGCATCAGCGCGATGAGCGGGGAGACGACCACGCCCACGCCCTTCCGGACCAGCGCGGGGATCTGGTAGCAGAGCGACTTTCCGCCGCCGGTCGGCATCAGGACCAGCGCGTCGCCACCGGCCACCACATGTTCGATGATCTCCTGCTGACCTCCCCGGAACGCGTCGTAGCCGAAGACGCGGTGCAGTACCCGCTCCGCCTCGCTGCCGTCGGGACCGTTGCCGGGTTCGGGACCGTTTTCCGGGAGAGCCATCCGGCGATTCTAGGGGTCCGGGCGGGGGTCCGTGTCACCCGAGCGGCCCCGCCCGCGGGCCGGGCCCGGCGGGCGGGGTGAACCTCGGCCGGCGCGCCTCTAGCGGCGGGTGAACCGGGCGGTGACCGAGACGGTGGCCGCGCCGGTCATCATGGCGCCGGGGTTCGCCGTCATCCCGAAGTCCGTACGGTCGACCACGACGTCCGCGGTGAGGGTGACGGCGTCCGCGGACATCTCGTCGATCCGCGCGATGAAGGTGACCGGCTGACTGCGGCCGACGACGGTCAGCTCGCCGTTGATCCGTGCCTCATCCTCGCGCCGTGCCTCGCCGGTGCCCTCGGGCGCCGCGTCCACCACGGTGAAGACCATCCGCGGATGCGTGGCCACGTCGAAGAAGTCCGGACCGCGCAGATGGGTGTCGCGCTTGCGGTTGCCGGTGTCCAGCGAGGCGGCGTCGATGGTCAGGGTGCCGTGGCCGGAGCCGTCGGGCCGTACCTCGCCCTCTCCCTCCACCCGGGTGAAGGTGCCCTTGACGTTGACCAGCCCCCACATGGTCCGGTGCCGGATCCGGACCGATGACCGGTCGGCGTCCAGCTCCCAGTGGCCCGCGGCGGGGGAGCCGGAGGAGACGGCAGCGGCGGGGGAGACGGGGTTGGTGTCGGCGGTGTCCGCCATGGCGCTCACGTCCTTCGCAGACGGCATATGTCCCTGCAGGCTAAGCAGCGCGCCCGGGCCTGTCGCGGCGGCGTTCCCCCGCCCGGCGGCACCGGCGGGCCGGTGAGCCCATGGTGTGGGCGGGGCAGCTCGCCCGGCACCCCGGGGCCGAACGGGTGGGCGCCCGGCCGCCGGGCGAGGGGCCGGGCTTCCGGTTGGACCGTCGCCGCGGTGGGCATGGTGGCCGGAGAACATGGCGGCTCGTCATGTTCACACCGAATACACCAAAAGGTTCCTTTCCCCCACAAGGAGGCCGATCGTGACATCCAGCAGGCTTGTGCGCGCCTTGCCAGCCGCCGTGGTGGCGGTACTCGCCCTGGCGGGCGGACAGGCCGTGGCCGCCCCCGCCGCCCCTGCCGCCACCGCGTCCGCCGCCGCCCGGGTGGTGACCTACGACGCGTCCGGGGCCGCCGAGTTCAAGGACGCGGTCGCCAAGGGCGCGGCCGTGTGGAACGAGCACGTGACCGGCGTCCAGCTCAAGCCCGCCACCTCGGGGCAGCGGGCGGACGTCCGCGTCGTCGCCGACGACGGCTGGCCCCGCGCCCAGGTCAGCGGACTGGGCAGCGGCACGGTCTACTTCGGCCGCGAAGCGGTGAACGAGGGCTACAACACGGTGCGGATCGCCTCCCACGAGCTCGGCCACATCCTGGGACTGCCGGACAAGAAGCCGGGCCCGTGCTCCAGCCTGATGTCCGGCGCCTCGGCCGGGACGTCCTGCACCAACCCGAACCCGGACGCGTCCGAGAAGTCCGAGGTCGAGGACAACTTCGGTGGCGCGGGGGCCACTTCGGCCAAGGCCCGGACCACCACGGTGTACGCGGACTGACCCCGCGCGCCGGAACCACCTGAACGAGCGACCCGACGGGGCGAGCCGCACCCCGGCCCGCCCCGTCACCGGGCCGCCGTTGTCGGACCCTCCCTCTACGCTTCGGCACACCATCAACACGGGTCACCACGTGACCCGTTGGAAGGAGTGCCCACCCATGCGCGTTCTGCCGAAGACCGATGAGGACTACCCGCCCATGCTGCTCGTCCGCACCCACTACGGGGACGATGCCGCCTGGCAGCGGCTGCGAACCGCCCTCGACCAGCCCTGGGTCTTCGACGCGCGCGATCAGGAGGAGGGCTCGGTCAAGGAGAAGATCCTCTGTGTGGACGCCCCGGAGTGGGCGGACGCCACCCCCGCCGACGTCCTCGCCGCCCTCACCGCTTCCGAGGACGGCGAGGAACCGGAGGAGTGCGGCTGGGACGTGGTCTTCCTCGCCGACCGCGTCGGCATGGAGGGGGCCGAAGCGTCGCTGCTCGCGGTGAGCACCGACCCGGAGGAGACCGAGCCGTGCCGTATACCGGCCGTGGAGACTCCGCACGAGATGCACTGCAACCTGGCTCTCGGCAACATGGACTTCTCCGACTTCGCCGAATTCTGACCCCACGGGCGCCACGCACGGGAATGGGCGGGCTCTGGAGGACACCGGCGGCGATGGCGGAGCGCGAACGGGGTACGGTGTTTCATGCCTGCCACGTTCAGTTCCGCAAGAACCCGCGCCGCGCTCCGCGCGTCGGCGCGTATCTCCGTCGAGTTGCTCCTGGTCCTCGGGATGACCGCAGTGGTCCTGTGGCTCCTCGGGCAGATGTGGTCGATCGTCTGGCCGCTCGTACTCGGCTTGCTCCTCACCACGCTGACCTGGCCCCTGACCCGGTTCCTGCGCCGGCGCGGGTGGCGGCCCGCCCTGGCCGCGTCCGTGGTGACCGTGTTGTTCCTCCTGGTGGTCACCGGCATCGTGGCGCTGATCGCGGTCCCCGTGGCCTCCCAGTCCGGGGAGCTGGCCGACGGCGTGACCAAAGGTATTCACCAGGTGCGCGAGTGGGCCGCCGGGCCGCCGCTGAACATCGGGGAGGACCAGATCGCGGAGGCGTCCGACAGCGCCGCCGCCCGTCTGCAGAGCAGCGCCGGATCCATGGTCACCACGGTCATCACGGGCGTGAACACCGTGGTCGACGGTGTGGTCACCGCGGTCCTGGCCCTCTTCCTGATGTTCTTCTTCCTCAAGGACGGCCCGCGCTTCCTGCCGTGGCTGGCTCGTCAGCTTCCCGGCCGGCTCGCCACCGACATCCCCGTGGTGGCCGCGCGCAGTTGGGACACGCTCGGCGCGTTCGTACGTTCCCAGGCCCTGGTGGGCCTGCTGGACGCCGTCTTCATCGGCCTCGGCCTGTGGATCCTGGGGGTGCCGCTGGTGCTTCCGCTGGCGGTGCTGACCTTCGTCTCCGCGTTCGTGCCGATCGTGGGTGCGCTGTTCGCGGGTCTGGTCGCGGTGCTGATCACACTGGTGTCCAACGGGGTGACGGACGCGCTGATCGCGCTCGCGATCATCATCGTGGTGCAGCAGCTCGAGGGCAATGTGTTCCAGCCCATGATCCAGAGCCGCGGGCTGGGCCTGCATGCGGCCGTGATCCTGCTGGCGGTGACGCTGGGCGGCAGTCTGGCCGGTGTCGTGGGCAGTCTGCTCGCGGTACCGGTCGCCGCGCTGATCGCGGTGTTCTGGAACTATCTGCGCGAACAGCTCAGCGATCCGGCGCAGGAGCCGGACACCGATGAGCAGGAGACCGGCGTGGGCATGGCCACTCCGTCATGAGCACGCGCACCGGTGGGGAGGGCATCATGCCCTCCCCACCGGTGCGCGTCGGGTACGTCGCCGGAACGTTAGGGGACCACCACGATCTTGCGGCCCTGACCGGACGCGAACCGCTCCAGGGCCGCGGGGTACTCCTCCAGCGGCAGCCGGTGGCTGATGAAGACCTTCGGGTCCAGGACGCCCGAGGCGAACAGTCCGGCGGCCCGCTCGTAGCTGTGCAGCACGGCCATCGAACCGGTGATGGTGATCTCCTGGTTGTAGATCTTGTACGGCTCGATGGTGGCCCGGGTCGCGTAGTCGGAGACACCGAACTGGAGAAACGTTCCGGCCTTGGCGACGCGGGTCAGTCCGTCCTGAATGGCGGCCTGGTTGCCGGTCGCGTCGATGACCACGTCCCAGCCGCGCGGCTGCTCCAGCTTGTCCGGTGAGGCGGCGGACCGGGAGCAGCCCAGGGTGCTCGCGGTGGCCAGCCGCTCGGCGTTGATGTCCACCATGTCCACACTGGTGGCGCCGGTCCGCTTGGCCAGCTCCAGCATCATCAGGCCCATCGTGCCCGAGCCGTAGATCAGCACCTCCGCGCCCAGATTGCCGTGCAGCACGTCATAGCCGCGCACCGCGCAGGACAGCGGTTCGATCAGGGCCGCGTCGGCCGTCTCCACATGCTCCGGCAGCTTGACGCAGTTGGCCACCGGCGCGACGGCGAACTCGGCGGCGCCGCCGGGGACACTGACCCCGATGGCGTTCCAGTTGTCGCACAGGTTGCCCCGGCCGATCCGGCAGTAGCGGCACTCGTGACAGTGCAGCGACGGATCCACCGCGACCCGGTCGCCCACCGACAGCTCGGTGACATCGCTGCCGACGCCCACCAGCCGTCCGGCGAACTCATGCCCGGGGACGATCGGCAGCGTGGGGGCGAACTCGCCCTGGAGGATGTGCAGATCCGTGCCGCACAGCCCGCACGCCGACACCTCGACCACCACCTCGCGGCGGCCGGGTGTGGGGTCCGGAACGGTCTCGACGGTGACCTTCCCGGGAGCTTCGATGACGGCGGCCCTCATTTGACGGCTCCTAGAGACAGGCCCTGGACCAGCTTGTCCTGGGCGGCGAAACCGGCGGCGAGCACCGGCAGGGAAATGACGACCGAGGCGGCGCACACCTGGGCGAGGAACAGCCCCTGGCTGGTGACGAAACCGGTCAGGAACGCCGGAGCGGTCTGGGCGACCACACCGGTGAGCACCTGCGCGAAGAGCATCTCGTTCCAGCTGAAGATGAAGCAGATCAGGGAGGTGGCCGCGATCCCCGGACCGGCGATCGGGGCGATCACCCGGACCAGGACGGTGGGCAGCCGCGCCCCGTCCATCTGCGCCGCCTCGATCACGGACACCGGGATGTCGGCGAGGAAGGACTGCATCATCCAGACCGCGATCGGCAGGTTCATCGAGGTGTAGAGGATGACGAGCAGCCAGATGTTGTCCAGGAAGTGGGTGTCCTTGGCGAACAGGAACACCGGGAGCAGACCGGCGACGACCGGCAGCATCTTCGTGGACAGGAAGAAGAACATCACATCCGTCCACTTGCGCACCCGCCGGATGGACAGCGCGTACGCGGCCGGAAGGGCCAGGACCAGCACGAAGAGCGTGGAGAACACGCTCGCGCCGAGTGAGTTGAGCAGCGGCGGCCACGGGCTGGCGCCGCCGTCCGCCCCGAAGAACTCGCGGTAGCCGTCCAGGGTCAGCGGCGCGGCCACCGAGGGCGGATTGGTGGCGGCGTCCGACTCCGCGTGGAAGGAGGTCAGCACCATCCACAGCACGGGGAGGACGAACACGATGCCGATGAACCAGGCCAGCAGTCCGAGCGCGGCGCCGCGGCGCCTGGCCCGGCGGGCGTACGGGGGAACGGCGGTGGTGGCCGCCGGGGCGGTCGACGCGGTCATGCGCGGGACACCTCCTCACGGAACAGGGACGACACCACGCGCAGCGCGAAGGTGGCGATGACGATCGTGCCGATCACCACCAGCACACCGGCCGCGGATGCCAGTCCGTACTCATGGGCGTTGTAGAAGGTCTCGTAGATGGTGTACGGGAGGTTGGCGGTGTCCAGACCGCCACGGGTCAGGGTGAACACCGCGTCGAAGTTCTGCACGATGTAGACCGACCCCAGCAGGGTGCCCAGCTCCAGATAGCGGCGCAGATGCGGCAGGGTGAGGTAGCGGAAGATCTGCCAGTTGCCCGCGCCGTCCAGCCGGGCCGCCTCGATCATGTCCAGCGGCCGGCTCTGCAGCCCGGCCAGCAGGATCAGCATCATGAACGGTGTCCACTGCCACACCAGGGACATCTCCACGGCCAGCAGCGGCATGTCCGAGATCCAATCCGGCTGGGGTCCGCCCAGCCAGTGGAGTACCCCGTTGAACAGCCCGTACTCAGGGTTGTACAGCGCATGCTTCCACAGCAGTGCGGAGGCCACCGGGACCAGCAGGAACGGCGCGATGAGCATGGTGCGCACCAGTCCCCGGCCCCGGAACTTCCGGTCCAGCAGCAGGGCGAGCAGCAGGCCCAGCACCACACTGACGACCACCACGGTGGCGGTCAGCAGCACGGTGGTCAGGATGGACTCGCGCAGACCCTCGTCACTGGCCACCGTGCGGAAGTTCTCCAGGCCGACGAACTCGCGCCGCTCCGGCCGGAAGGCGTTCCAGTCGAAGAACGAGATCACCAGGGTGGCCACGAACGGCAACTGGGTGACCACGATCAGGAAGATCAGCGCGGGCATCAGCGGAGCTCGGGTGGCCCATTCGCGGGCCCGGTTGCGGGGTGCCTTGGCGGTGCGCCGCGGGGCGCCGGCCACGGCGGGCGGGCGCGGGCCGCGGGCGGGCGCGGTGGTCGTGGGATTACTCATCTCGGTACTCCTCGCCGACCTTCTCGGCCAGCTTCTGCGACTTCCGCAATGCCTCGTCGACGGACTGCTTTCCGGCGATCGCGGCGCTGATCTCGTGTGCGACCTTGGTGCCGAGGTCGGAGAACTCGGGGATGTCGACGAACTGGATGCCGATCGTCGGCCTGGGCTGCACACCCGGGTCGCGCGGCCGGGCACTGGTGATGGCCTCGCGGGTGACCTCCGAGAAGGTTCCGGCGGCCTTGCGGTAGTCGGGGTTGGCGTAGGTGGAGGCCCGTTTGCCCGCCGGGACGTTGGCCCAGCCGAAGGTCTTTCCCACCAGGGATTCGTACTGCTTGCTGGAGGCCCAGCGGACGAACTTCCAGGCGTTGTCGGGGGTGCGGGACGCACTCTGGATGCCCCAGGCCCAGGTGTAGAGCCAGCCGGAGCTCTCGGTCTTCTCCACCGGCGCCTGCACATAGCCGATCTTTCCCTTGACCGGGGAGTCGGCGGCTTCCAGCGATCCGGCGGCCGAGGTGGCGTCGTACCACATCGCGCTCTTGCCCTGGGTGAGGTTGTTGAGGCATTCGGCGAAGCCGGACTGGGCGGCGCCCGCCTCACCGTGGTCGCGCACCAGGTCGACGTAGAACTTGGTGGCCTTGGTGAACTCGGGGGAGGTCAGCCGCGCCTTCCAGTCCTTGGTGAACCAGGTGCCGCCGAAGGTGTTGACCACCGTGGTCAGCGGTGCCATCAGCTCGCCCCAGCCGGGCAGTCCGCGCAGACAGATGCCCTTCATCCCGTCGCGGGCGCCGTCGGCCTTGGCCGCCAGATCGGCCACCTGCTGCCAGGTGGGCCGTTTGGGCATGGTCAGGTTCTTCTCCGCGAACACGTCCTTGCGGTACATCAGGAAGGACGACTCACCGTAGAACGGCTGGGCGTAGAGATGTCCGTCGTCGGCCGTCAGCGACTGGCGCATCGAGGGCAGGATGTCCTTCTGGTCGAAGGCCCGGTCGTGCGCCACCCGTTTGTCCAGCGGCAGCAGCCAGTCGTTCCTGGCGTAGAACGGGACCTCGAAGTTGCTGATGGTCGCCACGTCGTACTGGCCGGCCTGGTTGGCGAAGTCCTGACTGATCTTGTCGCGGACATCGTTCTCCGGCAGCACCGTGAAGTTCACCTTGATGCCGGTTTCCTTGGTGAAGTGCTTCTCGGTGAGCTTCCGCAACTCCATCATCTGGGGGTTGTTGACCATCAGCACATTGATGGTCTTGCCGCCGGATCCACCGCCCCCCATACCGGCGCACCCGGCGAGGAGCGCTCCCGCGGTCAGGGCCACCAGCGGTATCCGGGCAGCACGAAGAGTCAGGACGGGCATGACGGGTCCAATCGAAGGGACGTGTGGGGACGGGAGCGATCGAGGAACAGCGGTGCGCAGCGGGGCGCGTGACGTCACGTCAGACGCGGATGATCTGCGGACCCAGCAGAGAGTAGCGATGTGCTTCGGTGAGCGGCAGCCCGGTGTCGGTGACGATCGCCTCGAAGTCGGACACCTCCGCGAACCGGCAGAAGCTCACGGCGCCGAACTTGGTGTGCACCCCGGAGAACACCTTCCGCCGGGAGACCCGGACCACCTGCGCCTTGACCTCGCTGACCGCGGGATCGGGGGTGGTCAGACCGTACTGCCGGGAGATGCCGTTGGCACCGATGAAGGCGAGGTCGATCACGAAGCCGGAGAGCATATGGGTCGCCCAGTGGTCGACCGTGGCCATGGTGCCGCCACGGACCCGGCCGCCGAGCAGCAGCACCGTGGTGTTCTCCCGTCCGGCGAGCCCCCCGGCGGTGGCGAGGGACGCGGTGATCACGGTGAGCGGACGGTCCCGGGGCAGGGCCTCCGCGATCAGCTGCGGGGTGAACCCCTCGTCCACGAAGACCGTCTCGGCGTCGCCCAGCAGTGAGGCCGCCGCCTCCGCGATCCGCTGCTTCTCCGGGACATGCATGGTGGTGCGGAAGGCCAGGGTGGTCTCGAACCCCGCGCTCTCCACGGGGTAGGCGCCACCGTGGGTGCGGCGCACCAGACCGTGTTCCTCCAGCACCCTCAGGTCGCGCCGCACGGTCTCCTTGGAGACACCGAGGTCCGCGGCGAGTTTGCCGACGTCCACCACACCGGCGCGGCGCGCCGTGTCGAGGATCTCCCGACGGCGTTCCTCCGCGTCCATACCGCACCTCCCTGCGTCGCTCTCCTGGCTTGCGTGGAAGTTTTACAAGCCCGTCATCACGTGGCCAGCCTTGACGCCGAAGAGATCGTGACCGTATGTGCCCGTTTCACGAACGTTATCTCAGCAGGTCACCCGGTGTGAAGTGGCAAATGGTGCGGATCCGGACTGCCTGGTCGGCGCTGTAGCGGGCCCGTTTGCCGCCCGTTTCATCGCAGGAGCCACGGCCGGAGGGCCCGACCGGGCGTGACCGGCGACGGACGGCTGCCCGTTCGGACAGCCAGGGGGCAGGGAGCTCAGGCGCGGGGCACGTCGTGGGTGAGTGCTCCCGAGGCGTCGAGGATCCGGGCCGCCACGGTCACCGAGTCCACCAGCGGATGGAGGGCGAGGGCCCGCAGGGCCGCGCCGCGGGCGCTGCCCGCGCGGGCGCCCGCTCCGGTCGCCGCCTCGATGGTCGACCGCTCCACGGCCTTCAGCGAGAGCATCAGCCCGAGCTGGTCCGGGGCCACCGCCCCGGCCGCCAGCGGACGCGCGCCGCCCGCGTCCACCAGACACGGCACCTCCACCACGGCGTCGGCGTCCAGGCCGGGGACCGCGGTGCGGTTGCGGACGTTGAGGATCAGCGTGGTGCGCTCGTCGCGGGCGATGGCCCGCATGATGGCCAGCGCGATCCGGTCGTAGCCGCCGCCGTCCAGGTCGCAGCTGTCGCGCTGCCAGCCACCGGTGGCCTCACGGCTCTCCGCCATGTACGTGGCCTCGCGCTCCAGCCGGGTCCGCTCCCACACCTCCAGCGCCCCGGTGGTCCCGGCGGCCGCCGACGTGTAGAAGCGAGCCTGCTGCTCCCTGAGGAACTCCCCGCGGGTGGCCGGGGCCTGCCGGATCGAGGCCACCGCCTCACGGTTGAAGTAGTAGTAGTGCAGGTACTCGTTGGGCAGGGCGCCCAGGGCCCGCAGCCATTCGGCCCCGAACAGCTTCCCCTCCTCGAAGGACTCCAGCAGTGCGGTGTCCGCGAGGAGTTCGGGCATCCGGTCCCGGCCGTCCACCACCACCCGGCGCAGCCAGCCGAGGTGATTGAGTCCGACGTAGTCGTAGGAGGCCCGGTCCGGGTCGGCACCCAGCGCCCGCGCGGCCCGGCGGCACAGCCCCACCGGTGAGTCGCAGATGCCGATCACCCGGTCGCCCAGCACCCGCTGCATGGCCTCGGTGACCATGCCCGCGGGGTTGGTGAAGTTGATGACCCAGGCGTCCGGGGCCACGGCCGCGATGCGCTCGGCGATCCGGACCGCCACCGGAAGGGTGCGCAGTCCGTAGAGCACCCCGCCCGCACCGACGGTCTCCTGGCCGAGCACTCCTTCGGCCAGGGGTACCCGCTCGTCGTGCGCACGCCCCTCCAGACCGCCGACGCGGATCGCGGAGAAGACGAAGTCGGCGCCGCGCAGCGCCTCGTCGAGATCGGTGGTGGCCCGTACGGCGGGGGCGGTGGCGTGGCCGGCCGCCTGCTCGGCCAGGACCGCGCCGATGGCGTCGAGCCGGGTGCGGTCGGTGTCGTACAGCACCAGTTCGGTGCAGCGCCCGGCCGCGTCGCCGGTGTCGTCCAGCAGGGCCCGGTACACCAGGGGCATCCGGAAACCGCCGCCACCCAGCACAGTCAGCCTCATACCGTCAGTACCTCCACATCGGCCTCGCGGAACACATCGAGCGTCGCCGGATCGGATCTCGTATTGGTGATCAGGGTGTCGATCTGCCGGGGCCCGCAGATCCGGGCGAGGCCGGTCTCGCCGGGGAACTTGCCCGTGGTGACCAGCAGCACCACCTCACGGGTGGCCTCGAGCATGGCCCGTTTCACCGGCACTTCCACATGGGTGCTGTCCAGCACGCTGCCGTCCGGCAGCACCCCGCTCGCGCCGAGGAAGAGACGGCCCACGTGCAGCTGCCGGATGTTGGACTCGGTGAGGAAGCCCACCACCGACCGGTAGTTGGCGCGGACCTGCCCGCCGAGCAGGATCAGTGTGACCCGCGGGTCGTCGCGCAGTTCGTCGTAGACGGCGAGATTGCTGGTCACGATGGTGACCGGCCGTCCCCGTAGCTGCTTGGCGAGCTGGAGGGTGGTGGTGCCGATGTCCAGCAGCACCACATCGCCGTCCGCCACCAGCTCCGCCGCCCGGTGGGCCACGGCCTGCTTCTCGGCCAGGTCGTCGACCGCCACCTCGCTGAACGGGCGCTCCTCGTCCGGGCTGGGGGCGGCCACCGCGCCGCCGTAGACCCGGGTGAGCCGCCCGGCGCGGCCCAGCTCGGTGATGTCCCGGCGGGCGGTGGCCTCGCTGATGCCCAGACGCGATGCGATCTCCCCGATGGGCAGCACGCCCTCCTCGCCGAGGATGCTCAGCAGCTTCTCGTGGCGGGTCTCTCGCAGCATGGGGGAAACCTACTCCACATGAGCGACTCTGCGCGAGTGTGACCGACCTCTTGCATTAGTCGTCAGGCGGGTGCAAGGTGTCGCTCACATCTGGAACACCTTCCCCCGACTCAGAGAAAGGCGCGTTGGTGAGCTCCACGGCCGGAACACCCGATCCGATCCACTCGATCCACCCGATCGATCCGCTCGCGGCGCTGCGCGCCCCCGATGACCCGGTGCACGACGTCTATCTGACCGGCACGGTGTTCCTGGACATCATCTTCACCGGGCTCGACCACGCTCCGGTGCGCGGCACCGAGAGCTGGGCGCGCGGGATGGGCTCCAGCCCCGGTGGCATCGCCAACATGGCCACCGCACTGGCCCGGCTCGGGCTGCACACCACCCTGGCCGCGGCGTTCGGCGCCGATGTCTACGGCGACTACTGCTGGGAGAGCCTGGAGAACGGCGAAGGCGTCGATCTCGCCCCCTCCCGCCGGGTCCCCGGCTGGCACTCCCCGGTCACCGTCTCCATGGCGTACGAGGGCGAGCGGACCATGGTCACCCATGAGCACCCGGCGCCCCCGCCCGCCGTGCCGGGCACCCCGCCCCGCACCCGCGCCTGTGTGGCCTCCTTCGAACCGGGACGGCCACAGGAGTGGGTGGGCCTGGCGCACGCCCAGGGCAGCAAGGTCTTCGCCGACGTCGGCTGGGACGACAGCGGCCGCTGGGACCTCGCCGCCCTCCCCGACCTGCCCCACGCCCATGCCTTCCTGCCCAACGCGGCCGAGGCCCAGCGCTACACCGGCACCGACAGCCCCGGGCGGGCGGTGCGGGCCCTGGCCGAACGGGTGCCCATCGCCGTCGTCACCAAGGGCCCCGAGGGCGCGGTGGCCATCGACTCGGTCACCGGGGAGAGCGCCGAGGTGCCGGGGCTCGCCGTGGAGGCGCTCGACCCCACCGGCGCCGGTGATGTGTTCGTGGCCGGGTTCATGACCGGAACGCTCGCCGGGTGGCCGCTCACCGACCGGCTCGCCTTCGCCAACCTCACCGCCGCCCTGTCCGTCCAGCACTTCGGCGGGTCGCTCGCCGCGCCCGGCTGGCCGGAGGTGGCGGTGTGGTGGAACCGCGCCGAACGCTCGGCGCGCGGCGGCGCCGCGGACGCCCGCGAACTGGCGCGCCGCTACGGATTCCTCTCCGCCCTGATCCCGGCCGGAGTGCGCGACTGGCCACGGCTGAGGGCCCTGCCCACCATCGGTTTCCGGGGCGCCTGACACCGCCCGCCGGTCCTGCTCACCGCCTGAAGGAGATCTCCATGGGAATCCCCGGTACCGGGGCGCGCCGACGGCACACCAGAGCCGCGCCCACCGTGCTCACCGCCGCCCTCGTCCTGCTCGCCGCGGGCTGTGTACCCGGAACCGACGGCTCGGGGGCCGCCGGTTCCGGCGCCGGGGCGGGCACCGCCGTACCGGATCCGGCGAAGGCCGGGAAGGTCACGCTGACCGTGTGGGACCAGGAGATCCGCGGCGGTACCGACGGTGAACTGACGGAGCTCAACGAGGAGTTCGAGCAGAAGTATCCCAATGTGCGGATCAAGCGGGTGGCGCGCAGCTTCACCGATCTGAAGACCACGCTGAAACTGGCGGTGTCCGGCAACAACCCGCCGGACGTCATCCAGGCCAACCAGGGCTACCCCGATATGGTCTCCTTCGTCCGGGCCGGACTGCTGGCCCCGCTGGACAACTACGCCGGGATCTACGACTGGAACACCCGCTACCCGAACACCCTGCTCAATCTGAACCGGGTCTCCGCCGACGGCACCGACTTCGGCACCGGTCGGCTGTACGGGATATCCCAGACCGGTGAGTACATCGGGCTCTACTACAACAAGGACCTGCTGAAGAAGTCCGGTCTCGAACCACCGGAGACCTGGCGGGACCTCACCGACGGCCTGGCGGAGCTGAAGGACCGCGGTGAGCTGCCGGTGCAGTTCGGCAACCTGGACAAGTACCCGGCCATCCACACCTTCGGGGTGCTCCAGGACCAGCTCGACGCCGCCGGTACCCGGGACACCGTCCTCGGCCGCGGCGACGGCTTCGACAACGCCGCCACCAAGGGCGCCGCGGCCACCCTCACCGACTGGATGGAACGCGGCTACCTGCCCAAGGGCGCCAACGGCCTCGGCTACGACGACGCGGCCAAGAAGTTCGCCTCCGGCGAGGGCGCCTATCTGCTGACCGGCACCTGGCAGCTGGCCGATCTGAAGAAGACCATGGGCGACAAGCTGGGGCTGATGCCACCGCCGCCCGCGAAGGCCGGTGGTGACCCCGTCACCACCGGCGGACAGGGCCTGGCCTGGTCGGTCACCTCCCGCTCCCGCCATCCCGAAGTGGCCGCCGCCTACCTGGACTTCATCACCGACGAGCACGCGGCCGACGTCATGACCCGCCACGGGGTGCTGCCCGCCGTCCCCGGCAAGGCCGCCGCCGCGGTGGCCCCGGACACCGTGGACGGCCAGATGATCGACGGCTGGAAGCGGCTCAGCGCCGCCGACGGCCTCGTGCCGTACCTGGACTACTCCACACCCACCTTCTACGACACCCTCTCGGCCGCCCTCCAGGGCGTCGTCAGCGGCAGGACCTCACCGGCGAAGCTGGCCACCACCCTCCAACAGGACTACGGCCCCTTCATGACGGAACAGCGTGAACGCCACGCGGCGAAGCCGGGCCCGGCGAGCACCGGATGAAGCGCCGACTCGCCGCGCTGAGGAGCGGCCACCGGCGGCAGGCACCCGGTGAGCCCCGCGCCGTCGGCTACCTCTACGTCCTGCCCGCCCTCGCGGTGTACGCCGTGTTCCTGCTCTACCCCTTCGGCCAGTCGGTGTGGCTGTCCTTCGTGCACTGGGACGGTCTCGGCGTCGCCACCCCGGCCGGGTTCGACAACTACCGGGACCTGTTCAGGGACCCCTCGCTGCGCGCCCCGTTCGCCCACGCCCTGCTGCTGCTCCTGTTCTACTCGGCGCTGCCGGTGGCCATCGGACTGCTGCTGGCCGCGGTGATGTCCCGGGTCCGGGTGCGCGGGATGACCTTCTTCCGCACCGTCCTGTTCCTGCCCCAGGTGCTGGCCCTGATCGTGGTCGGCGTGGCCTGGCGCTCCATCCTCGCCCCGGACGGACTGCTCAACGACACCCTCCGGGCCGTGGGCCTCGGCTCACTGGCCCGCCCCTGGCTCGGCGACTACACCTGGGCGCTGCCCGCCGTCGGTGTGGTCGGCACCTGGGTCGGCACCGGACTGTGCATGATCCTCTTCCTCGCCGGGGCCCAGCGGATCCCCCGGGAGCTCTACGAGGCGGCGCGGATGGACGGTGCCGGGCCGGTGCGGGAGTTCCTCACCGTCACCCTGCCCGGCCTGCGGCCGCAGATCGCGGTGGCACTGACCCTGACCATCATCGCGGGGCTGCGCAACTTCGACCTGATCTACATCACCACCAGCGGCGGCCCCGGAAACGCCACCTCCGTCCCCGCCTACGAGGTCTACCACCGGGCCTTCGAGACCAACCAGGTCGGCTCGGCCGCCGCCGTCGGTGTGGCCCTCACCGTGCTGATCTTCGTCCTGACCGTCACGGTCTCCCGGCTCGTCGAAGGGCGGCGGTCATGACCACACGTCTGGAACGCGGTGTCACCTACGGCATCCTGACCCTGTTCGCGGTCATCGCGCTCACCCCCGTGGCCGGCATCCTCTCCACGGCCTTCGGCTCACCGGACTCCCTGGACACCGGGTTCTCGCTGCCCGAGGGCGGACTGCACTGGAGCAACTTCACCGACGCCTGGAGCCGCGGCCACTTCGGCACCTACCTCGGCAACTCGGTCCTGGTCACCGCGGTCGTCGTGGCGGCCACCACGGTGCTGGCCGTACTGGCCGCGTACGCCTTCGGGGTGATGCGCTTCCCCGGCTCCACCGTGCTGTTCTACCTGTTCGTCATCGGGCTCACCCTGCCGCAGGAGGCGCTGGTCGTCCCGCTCTACTTCGATCTGCGCTGGGCCGGGCTCACCGACACCTACTGGGCGCTGATCCTGCCGCAGACCGCGCAGTCCCTGGCCTTCGGTGTGTTCTGGATGCGCACCTACTTCCGGGGCAGCGCCCGGGCGGTGATCGAGGCGGCGCGGATCGACGGCGCGAACACCTGGACCACCCTGTGGCGGGTGCTGGTGCCGATGGGCCGGCCCGCGATCTCCACCATGGTCGTCATCACCTTCATGTGGACCTGGAACGAGTTCCTGATGGCACTGGTGATGGTCAGCGACGAGGCCCATCGCACGGTGCCGCTGGGGCTCGCCTTCTTCCAGGGGCAGCACAGTTCCGACGCGTCCCTGCTCGCGGCGGCCTCGGTGCTCATCGCGCTGCCGGTGGTCGTCGTCTATGTGGCGCTCCAGCGCCGTTTCATCGAGGGGATGCTGGGCGGCGCCGTCAAGGAGTGAGCCGCGGCGGGGAGTGAGCCGCTGCGCGGCAGCGGGCCGGGTCAGGCCGCCGGCAGCCGGGAGGGCGTACGGCTGACCTCCCGGCCCAGCCGGGACAGCGACCGGGCGAAGGTGACGGCGTCGTGCACCGCCGCGCCGCCGGTGTCGTTGTTGAAGTAGGCGTACACCTCGGCACCCTCCGGCCAGGTCTCGGCCACCCGGTGCGCCCAGGTGGTCAGCGCCTGGGCGCCGTAGTGCGGGGCCGGGTGGGCGCGGCCACCGTGGAAGCGCAGATAGCCCCATCCGGCCGTGCGCCACAGCGGGGCGGCCGGGCGTGAGCCGCTGTCCGCCCAGCACAGGGCGGCGCCGTGCCGCTCCAGCACCGCGCGCACCTCATCGGTCCACCAGGAGGTGTGGCGCGGTTCGACCGCCACCCGGGTGCCGCCGGGGAACCGGCCCAGACAGGTGTCCAGCAGCGTGGGGTCGGCGCGCAGGGTGGGCGGCAGCTGGAGCAGGACGGGGCCGAGCCGGTCGCCGAGGCCCCGTGCGTGCTCCATCAGCCGCGCCACCGGCTCCTGGGGGTCGCGCAGCCGCTTGATGTGGGTGAGGTAGCGGCTGGCCTTGAGCGCCATCACAAAACCGTCGGGGGTGCGCTCCCGCCAGGTGGCGAACTGGTCGCGGTCGGGCAGCCGGTAGAAGGCGTTGTTGCTCTCGACCGTGGCGAAGGCATGCGCGTACTCCTCCAGCCACAGCCGCTGCGGGCGGTCGGCCGGGTAGAGATCACCCCGCCAGTCCTTGTACTGCCAGCCCGAGGTGCCGACCAGGACGGTCATGCCTCGCCCGGGTGCCAGGCCGGCCACTGTCCCGGCCGGTCGGCCCAGTGGACCTGCTGTGGATCGTCGAAGTCGATGTCCGGGAAGGCCTTGCGGACCGTGGGCTCGAACTCCTCGCGTTCGAGGGGTTCAGAGCCGAGGCCCCGCAGCCGCACCCGCCGGTAGCGGTTGTCCGCGTCGAAGGGCTCGACGAAGACGGGGTACCCGGACTCGACCGGATGCGTCGTGTTCCTCATGTCTCCAGGGTGCCTCCACGACGGCGGAGGCGCGCGGACCGGGACGCGACGGGACGCGACCGGGCGCGGGGGCGGTCCGGTCCGCGGTCCGGCCCGTTTGCGGCGCGGGGCATTGTCCGCTTGATTCGAAGGAGAGCCTTTGTGCCGGGGGTGAGCGGGGTGAGTGATGATCTTCAATGACCGGGTGGACGCCGGGCGGCGCCTGGCCGGGGCGCTGCGGCCGCTGGGCGAGGAGGAACCGGTGGTGCTGGGGCTGCCCCGGGGCGGGGTGCCGGTGGCCTTCGAGGTCGCCCGGTCCCTCGGGGCGCCGCTGGACGTGATCATCGTCCGCAAGCTGGGCGTCCCCCACCACCGTGAGCTGGGTTTCGGCGCCATCGGCGAGGGCGGGGTACGGGTGGTGCACCAGGCGATCATCCGGATGAGCCGGGCCGCCGAGGAGGACCTCGCGGAGGTCGAGCGCGCCGAGCAGGCGGAGCTGGTCCGGCAGGCGCGGCGGTTCCGCCGCGGCCGGGCGCGCGTCCCGGTCGAGGGCCGGACGGTGATCGTCGTGGACGACGGGATCGCCACCGGGGCCACCGCGCGCGCCGCCTGCCGGGTGGCACGTGCCCAGGGTGCGGCCCGGGTCGTCCTGGCCGTACCGGTGGCGCCGCCGGACGCCGTCACGGCTCTGCGCGAGGACGCGGACGAGGTGGTGTGCCTGTTCGCACCGCCGGAGTTCTCGGCGGTCGGGGAGTGGTACCAGGACTTCTCCCAGACCGGGGACGCCGAGGTGGTGGAGCTGCTGTCCGGGTCGACCGGAGAGACGGGGGAGGCGCATCCTGGAAGGTGAGGCAGGAGGTGATCGTGATGGAGACGATCGTGGGATGCGACATACAGATGGAATTCCGTGAGGTCGGCCCCCTGACCGAAGCGGTGGTCAGGCTGAGAATGCACGACGGCACGGAGATGCTGGCCCAGGGCCGCGCCAACCGCAACCCCGACGACCCGGCACAGCCGAGGGTCGGCGAGGAGATCGCGGCGGCACGGGCGCTGAGCAACCTCGCCCACCGGCTGATCGGCAAGGCGGGTGGCGACATCGAGGAACTCACGCACACCAAGGCACATCTGACGATGTAGGCGCCGGTCGCGGCGGCAGGCGTCGCGACCGATGAGGACCGCGGGGAAGCGGGGCCGTCCGCCGTGGCATGAGGGTGCCGCGCCGGACATGCTGGGCTGCCCGGACGACAGTGCCGTCCGGGCAGCCCACCGGTGTCTTCTCCCCGGGCCCGCCGGGGCCGGGGCCGCTCGGACCCCGTTCGGACCCCGCTCAGTCCTCGTTCAGACGGAGACGCCCTTGGAGCGCAGATAGCTCAGCGGATTGACGTCCGAGCCGTAGTCGGGACCGGTGCGCACCTCGAAGTGCAGATGCGGGCCGGTGCTGTTGCCGGTCGAACCGGAGCTGCCGATCTGCTGGCCGCCCTTGACCGACTGGCCGACCTGGACGGAGAGCGCCGACATATGCGCGTACTGGCTGTACATGCCGTCGGAGTGGCGCAGCACGACCTGGTAGCCGTACGACCCGCCCCAGCCCGCCGCGACCACCTCGGCCGGGCCCACCGCCCGCACCTGGGTACCCGAGGGCACGGGGAAGTCGGCACCGGTGTGGTGACCGCTGGACCAGCTGCTGCCGGACACCCCGTAGGCGGTGCCCACCTGGGTGCTGGCGACCGGGGTGGTGAAGGAGGAGGAAGAGCGGGCGGTGGAGTCCTGCCGCCCCTGGGCGGAGCCGGAGCTGCTCGCCTTCCCGGCGTCGGTGCTCGGCTTGGGCTTGGGCGTGGCCCGCGGAGCCTGCTTCTGTCCGCCCTCGGTGTCGAGGGAGAGCCGCTGGCCGGGCAGGATCAGATTGGGGTCGTCGCCGATGGTCCGGCGGTTGGCGTCGTAGAGCGCCTCCCATCCGCCGTCGACGTGCTCGGCACCGGCGATCCGGGAGAGGGTGTCACCCCCGGCGACGGTGTAGGAGCCGGACTGGGGGACGGCCTTGGTGGTGGCCTTGGGTGCGGCCTTCGGGGCCGCCTTGGGCGTGGCCTTCGGCGTCTCCTTCGGGGTCTGCGCGGTGGATCCGCCGGAGCCGGTCGAGACGTCCGGGGCGGGACCGCCGCGGGTCAGCCCGGCCTTCACCGAGCACACGGGCCAGGCGGTGGGGCCCTGGCCGGCGAGCACCTTCTCGGCCACGGTGATCTGCTCGCCCTTGGTGGCCAGGTCGGCGCGGGGCGCGTAGGAGCCGCCGCCGTACCCCTCCCAGGTGCTCTGGGAGAACTGGAGGCCGCCGTAGTAGCCGTTGCCGGTGTTGATGCTCCAGTTGTTGCCGGACTCGCACTCCGCCACCTTGTCCCAGGTGTCCACGGAGGCGGCGTTCGCCTGGCCGACGCCGATGAGCGGCAGGGCCACTCCGGCACCGCCCGCGGTGAACGCGAGTTGGGCGCGGGAGACGCGACGAGGCTTAGGCCGGCGGTGACGTCCGCGTGCAGCCATTGAGCTCTTCCTCTCCTACGCCTGCGAGGTGAGCTGTCGGGTTCGGGCTGGAGTTGCCCGGCCGCAGGCGCACGGGGCCATGGCCTCGTGCTGCGTCTTCACCCCAAGCCGTGCCGCGCGGTCCACGCGGTACGGCACCTACCTGGTTCCCCCGCTCCTGCCGTGACAGGTCGTCGTTTTACCCCTCAGCCGACGGCAGGACTCGGCGCTCCGGCGAAGGAGGCCGCCGCATGGAATGCGACGAGAGCCGCACAGTAAACACATCGTTTTGGTCACGACAAGGTCTCGGGTTCTCGATCAAGGCACCGGTTCTCCGGCATCGCGTCCGGTGTCACTCTGTGCGCCGGGTCTCCTCCGGAGAGCGAGAGCGAAAACTTCCGAATGTCCGTCAGAAACGTTACGCCACAGTGGAATCCGTTGCCGTCTGTTGATCTCCGCCTGGAAATCGATCAATTGGTGGCTTTCTTTGTGACCTGCGTCACTGCTTTCCGATTTAAACCGATAACGGTGTAGTGCGTGATATGCGGATTTGCCAGGGAAATGCGGCCAATGCATCGGGTGACATAAGGGCGCCAAAGCGGGGAAGGGTGAGCCAAGGGGGATGGACGGGAAGCATTCGGGGCACGCGCCCTCGCGGCCGCTGCCCCGGCCGACGGCTGACCTGGGGAGGTCGCTCATGGTGCAAGGGCACGGCGCGACGGGAGCACGGCACACGGCAATGGCCCGCTCCCGGCCGCTGGTCTTATCCGCGCTGCTCATCGGCGCGCTGGCCACGGCCACCGGCTGCGGCACCGACGAGGGGGAGGGGGCGTGGGAGCGTTCCGGCGGCTCCGGTGCCGCTCACGCGGCGGAATCGGCCCGCGCCGTGGAATCGGCCCGCGCTGCGGAATCGGCGGCGGCCCCGGCTCCGCGGGAGCGGCGCTCCACTCCATCCGCCGACCGGACCGCCGCGGGTCCCGCGTCGGCATCGGCCTCCGCGTCGGCATCCGGCTCCGGTGCCGCTCCCTCCGCGCGCCGCATCTGCTCCACGGAACGGCTGAAGCTGACCGTGGGCCGCAAGGACGTGGGTGCGGGCAATGTGTATCTGCCGCTGGTCCTCACCAATGCCTCGACCTCGGCCTGCACCCTCACCGGATTCCCGGGGGTGTCCCTGCTCGACGCCGACGGCGCGCTGATAGGCGAGCCCGCCGCCCGGCGGGGCGCTTCGCACTCCACCATCCCGCTGCCCCCGGGCGGCAGCGCCTCCGCGCTGCTGCACACCCTCAACGAGGGCGTCACCGACACCCCCTGCTGGAAGTCCGCCACGAGCATCCGGGTCTATCCGCCGGACTCCTTCCGCGCGATGAAGGTCGCGGCGCACTCCTTCCGTGTCTGCGGCGGGGTCTTCGATGTCGAAGCGGTGCGTTCCGGGGGCGGCGCCTGACATCTGTCAGCGGCATACCGGACCGCTGTCATCTCGGGTAGAAGTGTCCGAAAATCTTGACAAGCCAGGCGCCGACTGGCTGTGTTCACCCTTTCGCAATCAAAAGGGGTAGGTCACCATGAGGGGTGCCTCAGGTGAGCCGGTGGTGAGCGTCCGGAGGGGGACGGTGTCATGGAGCGAGTCGCGACCGGGGTCGAGACGGAGCTGCTGGACCTTTCGGGAGCGACCCTCGAGGACCTTGACCGGGGCGACGGATTCCCTTCGGTGACCCAGCGGTTGCTCGATGCCGTCCAATTTCCACCCACCCTGGTGACCGCCGCCACGTCCGGACAGAATTGCGTCAGCGAGAGAACACCGGAATAGTGCCGCATCCCTCGCTTTGTGGAACAAGGTGGCCATGACGGCTGAGCGTTCCTTTCATCGCCTTTCCGAGCGGTGCTTCACCGAGTTGGGCCGGGGTGCGGGCGGTGTGTCGTCGGTGGCCGAGCTGCGGTCCGGGCAGCGCAGCCGGACCATGCTCCTGCTGCGCGCACTGGTCGGCATCGCCTCCGGCCACCCCGCGCTGCCGGGCCCGCTCCCCGCTGTCCGCGAGCCGTGGCGCCTCCTCATCCGGGCGGAGCGCGCGGACCCGGCGGCCGTGGACCGCGTCCTGCTGCACCCCCAGACGGGCACCTGGCTCAACCGCTGTCTGCGCAGGCTGCGCGGCCGGTCACCGGGGACCGCACCGCTGTGGACCGAAACCGGCTATCTGTACGCGATGGCCGCCTCGGCCGCGCTTCTCGCGGGGATCGACTTCCGTATCACGGTGGCGGTGCGCGAGGGCGGAGTGATGCTGCCCGCCCTGGGTTTCGCGCGCCTTCCGGACCGTACGGCGGAAACCGCCGAGGTCGTCCGCGGACCGGAAGGGAAGGCCGCGCTCACCGCCGGACCCCATAGCGTGCCATTGCCATTCGACCGCGCCGGGAAGGCCACCGGGAACCGCGCCGGAAACGCGCCGGCCGAATGCGCCGGGAATGCGCCCGGCTGGTACGGTCTCCGGCGATTGCGCGGCGAACACCACGGGCATATCAGCGCCCCCTTCCTCGACGATGTCGACCCCTATCGCGATTTCCTCCGCACCACCCCGCCGGAAAGGCTCGACGAGGACGAGTGGCGGCACTGGCGGACGTGTTTCGACGGCGCCTGGCGGTTGGTCGCCGAACAGACACAGGTGGATCCGGGCGGTATTGCCGCGTGTATCGGATCCCTCGTCCCCGTGCCGTACACCGCCCACCCCGAGCTGTTCAGCGCCTCGTCCCCGGAGGCGCACGGATGCGTCCTGCTGGGCCGCCCCGCGGACCCGCTCGCCCTGGCCGCGTCGCTGGTGCACGAGGCCCAGCACATCAAGCTCAGCGCGCTGATGGACCTGGTGCCGCTGATCGAAGGGGGACTGGAGGAGGTGCACCACGCCCCCTGGCGCCCGGACCCCAGACCGCTGCGCGGACTGCTGCACGGGGTGTACGCCTTCCTGGGCGTCACCGGGTTCTGGTGGGACCGGTGGCACCGCACAGGGGCCGGACCGGTCCGGGACACCGCCGCGTTCGAGTTCGCCCTGCGCCGGGCGCAGACCGCCCGGGGGCTGCGCACACTGCTCACACACGCCCGGCTCACATCCCGCGGTGAAAGGTTCCTTCGGCTCGCCGGGGAACGGCTCGCCGACTGGCCGGCCGAGACCGTACCGGCGCTGCCGCGGCGATGGGCCGACGCTGTGCTCCTCGATGCCGAGCTCCTCTACCGGCTGCGCCATCTGCGCTGCGACCCGGAGCGGACCGCCCAGTGGGCGCGGGCCCGGCACCAGGGCGCCGCCCCGCCGCGGGACCTGCCCGGGACCGTCGTCCGGGCGGCCCCCACCGAATCCCCGACGCGCCCCGCGCTCGTACGCCGGCGGCTCGGCGATCCAGTGGCGTACGCCCGGCTCCACGCGGACGGGGGAGTCCGGCTCCCCGGCGGCGACGGCCCCGACGGCGGCACCCCCGACGCAGCCGATCTCGACTGGGCCGCCGGACGGTCCGGAGCCGCGCTCGACGGCTACCGGGCCCGGCTGGAGAAGTCGCCGGACGATCTCTCCGCATGGGCCGGGCTCGCGCTCAGCCTGCCGGACAGCACCGCGCGTCGGGCACTGCGGACCCGTCCCGAGCTGGTGCTCGCCGTCCACCGGGCGTTACGGGACGCGGCGGCGCACCCCGGCCCGGGCCCCGATCCACTGGCCCTCGCCGAGTGGATCGGCTCCCGCGCCGGATGAGCGCTCCCGGCCGGCTCAGAACGCCATGGCCTCCACGTCGCAGTCCGCGCGGATGCCCCGGGCTGCCGCCACCGTGGCCGGATGGGCGGCGGTCAGCACCCGTCGCATCCGGGTCAGCGCGTCCTGGTGGAGCTCCTCCGCCGACCGTCCCTCACCCAGCGCCCGCAGATCACCCGACAGGTTGAGCGCGCAGGCGAGCGTGGTGGGGTGGTCCTCGCCCAGCCGGGACCGGCAGGCCGCGAGGGTGCCGGTGTCCAGCCGCCGGGCCTCCTCGTAGTCCGCCAGTGTGAAGTGATCGCTGGCCAGGTTGATCGCACAGGCCAGGGAGACCGGATGGTCGGCCTCCAGCCGCTCGACCAGCAGCGGCAGCGTCTCCGTGTTCAGCCGGAGCGCCTCCTCCGTCTCGCCCAGCAGCCGCAGGGTGATGGCCAGGTCGAGCGCCGCGCTCAGGGTCACCGGATGGCGCGGCCCCAGCGCGGCCCGCATGTCCTCCAGACAGCTCCGGCCGAGTTCGCGGGCGCCGTCGAGATCGGCGGTCTGCCGCAGGTCCATCGACAGGTTGAGCGAGGTGGCGGTGATGTTGAGATTGGGCTCGGTGTAGCGCAGCCGGTAGCGCTCCAGCACCTCCTGGCTGATCTCCAGGGCACCCTCGTGGTCCCCGGCCTTGCGGCGCGCCACGGCGAGATTGCGCAGGGCGTAGACGCCGATGGGCGCGTTCTGCGGCAGCACCCTGCGGATCCGGGCGCAGGTCTGCTCCAGCATGCCGCGGGCGGTCATGTAGTCACCGCATTCGCGCACGTCGATGGTGACGTTGGTCTCCAGCAGGATGGCCAGCAGGTTGTCCTCGCCGAGGATGACCTCCGCGAGGGCGTGGGCGCTCTCGTCCACCTCGCGGGCGCGTGCGTAGTCACCGGCCGTCCGCAGCCCCAGGGCGTAGTCGTTCGCCGCGGCGATGGTGTACGGATCCTCCTCGCCGAACAGCCGCCGGGTCCGGCTCCAGCGGTCCCTCTCCAGCTCCAGCGAGCGGGCGAACTCGCCCTGGAAGCGTGCGTCACTGGCCACCGCGCCCAGCGTGACCAGCGTGTTCTCATGGTCGTCGCCCTCGGCGGCGCGCTGGAGCTCCAGGGTGCGGCTGTTCAGCTCCCGCGCCTGCTCGAAGTGGCCCAGCACGGTGAGGACATGGCCCAGGGTCCGGGAGACCGCCAGCGACTCGGGGCTGTCCTCGCCGAGGGTCTCCACCCACTTCTCGCGCACCTGGCGGCCCAGTTCGAGCGCGCCCTCGTGGTCGCCCCAGACATAGAGGAAGCGGACGAGGTTGCGCACCATCTGCCGCACCCACTTGTCGTCGCAGTCCATCGCCCGGGAGGCCCGGACGTGCGAGAGCAGATCGGCGTAGCGGCCCCAGTTGGGCGGGGCCACGTCATTGGGGTCCCCGTAGGCCAGCAGCACATGGGCGCTGTGCTTCATATCCGCCTGCTGCTGCGGGGACATCTGGCCGATCAGCACCGCCTGCACCAGCCGGTGCATCTCGATGGTGTTGCTGCGGTGATTGATCTTGATCAGGGCATAGCGGTTGATCTCGCGGATGGCATGGCCCAGTTTGATCGGGTCCTGGAGCACCTCCGACAGCTCGGGCGACAACGAGACGCCCCGCACCCCCGAGAACAGCCGCCGGGAGATCGGCTCGGGCGCGAAGAAGGAGCACATCTGGAGCAGTTGGAGCGCCCCGGGATGGGTTTCGGCCAGCCTGCGCAGCGACATGTTCCAGGCCGCGGCGACGGGTTCGGGGTAGTCGACCGGGACGCCCGCCGCGAGCAGTTCGCTGCGCCGGGTGGAGACATCGGCCCGTTCGTCCTCGAACACCTGGAGGTACTCGTCGACCGGCATCCCGGTCTCGGTCAGCCAGGCCGCCGCCTGCTCGATGGCCAGCGGAAGGTCCCCGAGCGCGTCGGCCACCCGGTCCGCCTGGTCGCGCGGGAGTTCGGGTCCCCGGCGCAGCAGCAGCTCGATGCTCTCCTCGCGCTCGAAGACATCGACCTCCACGGTGCGGGCGGCCCGTGACCACTGGGCGTTCCGCGAGGTGACGAGGATGCGGCCGGGACCGCCCGCCGGGAAGAACGGGCGGACCGTCTCCAGCTCCTCGGCATTGTCGAAGACCAGCAGCCAGTTGCGGCAGGGCCGTCCGGTGCGCAGCGCGTCCAGGACGGTCGGCACGGCCGTGTTGGCCTCCATGCCCGCCTGGAGCCCCAGCCGCTCGGCGAGCTGCACCAGCGCATGGCGGATCTGCTCGGGGCGTTCGGCGGGGATCCACCACACCGCGTCGTAGTCCGCGGCGTGCTGATGGACGTACTCCAGGGCGATCTGGGACTTGCCCACACCACCGAGCCCGTGCAGCGCCTCCGGCAGCACGGCCGCGGTGCCCTCGCTGCGCAGCCGCTCGTGGAGCATGTCGAGCAGCGTCTGCCGTCCGGTGAAGTTGTTGTTCCGGGGCGGTACGTTGCCCCAGATGGACGGGGGATCCCCGGCACGGCGCTCCTCCACGGCGGGCAGGGACCGGGCAGCGGTCACGGACACGAAACTTCCTCTCAGGTGCTCTCCCGCCGGGCCCGGCGCGCGGTGCGCCGGCGGGTCGGGTGGATCGTCGGCATGGGAACGCGCGGTGGATCGGGGAGTGATGGAGTCAGTCACGGCAACCGCCTCAGCCGCTTCGGGGACCACATTTTTTCCCCTGTCGGCCCCTTCATCAACGGGATCCGGGGGCCGTTCGCCCATAGGGGCGACCGTCTGATGGGCGAGGACAAGAGCGCGAAAGGAGCGCGCGCCTTCGAGATACGGCCCCGACAGCGCCTGGTAGACCTGCTCCTGGAGTCTGAGATACGGCAGCAGCCGCTCGGTGGTGGGCAGGTCCCGCACCGGTTCCGAGGGGTGGTTGAGCAGGTCCCGCAGCAGATGCAGCGGCTGCCAGCGCTTCCCCAGCCGGTCCAGCACACTGCGCAGGATGTACAGCGACTCGTCGCGCATCCCCGCCGACAGCAGCAGCTCCCGCACACCGCTGTGGAATTCATAGCCGATCCCCGTCTCGTCCAGCGGATCAGCCGCCCCCACCTTGCGCAGCAGCCCGCCCAGCAGGATCTCCGCCAGATCGCCGGGGCTGCCCTCCGGCTGGTGGATGCCCTGGACGAACTCCATCACCGGGATGTTCAACGGGGCCGCGGCCAGCCGGGCCGCCAGCCGGAAGGCGCTGGGGGAGGCGGTCGAGCGGAACCGGAAGACCCGGTCCAGCGCGCTCGGTTCCGGTTCCTGCTCCCAGCGCTCCGCCGGTGCCCCGGGCAGCAGGGCCAGCGTCTCCTGGCCCCGGGCCGGGGGCCGGGCCACGAGCTGGGCCCATCCGGCCATCCAGCGCGCGTCCATCTCCAGCACCGGTACGGGGGGCTCGCCCCCCGGCCAGGCGCCACCGTCGGCCGGGCGCCAGGTGGCGTTGGGGGCGCCCGGTGCGGGAACGCGCACCCGCACCCGCTCCGGTGACACCCCGGTGTGCGCCCAGCGGCCCTGGCGCAGTACATGCAGGACGGCCACCGAGGCGCACCGCGCCCAGCGGGCCAGGGCGCGCTGGGCGCTCTCATCGGCCCAGGCCGCGCCGATGCCGTCGGTGAGCACCAGCACCGCCCGCTTGTCGCGCGGCGCCATTCCGGCCACCGGCGAACCGCTGCCGGGGGGCTCCCCGGGGCCGGCCGTGCCGCGCCCGCCGTCGGGTAACGCGCGGTCGCTGTCGAACCGGTGCACCCGTACGTCCCGGAAGGCGCCGGTGCGTTGCAGCACGGTGGCCAGCCGGGCCGCGGTCCGCCGCCACACCACCATCGAACGTCCGCAGTCGAGTACCAGGACCGCGTCCATCCAGCGCTCCCGCACCGGTACGCATTCGGGCACCCACAGCCCCTCGCGTGCCGCGCGCTCGGCGGTGGCCTCCTCGTCGACCTCCAGCGCGACCGGGGACGGTGTGGTGCGCCTGAGCGGACGCAGCGCCCGGGACAGGGCGCGCTCGGCGAGCGGCGGAGCGGTGAGGGACAGCCGGGGCGCGGGGACGACCACGTCGGCGGCGGCCGGTTCCGCGGCAGGATCCGGACGCTCCGCGGCCGGGACGAGTCCGACGGGCTGGGGTGCGAGGAGGGAGTGGTCCGGTCCGGGCGCCCGTTCCTCCTCCGGTCCGCGCTCCGGCGGGGGTTCGGACGGGTCGTCACCGGGCGGCGGGGCGTCCGCCTCCGGGGTCGGGGGAAGCGGTCCCGGAGGGGCCCGGTCCGGTCCGCGGTCCGTCTCCGCCTTGCAGACGGCCAGCCATACGGCGTCGGCGACCTGCCGCCAGTCCAGGCCCTGTGGGCCGGGCCCGGGGGATCCGCGGCCTGGGTCGTGAGTCATGTCGGGCCTGCTGCGTCCAGCCGGTGCCAGACGGCGCGCAGGAGCTCCTCCCATTCGGGGCCCGGTACCTGCGACTGGGACGTCACCAGGTACACCGCGTTGAGCAACTGGTCGGCGGCGAGCCCGCCTTCGAGCTCACTGCGCTCCAGGAACATCTGGATGAGTTCCTGGGCCCGCGGATCGTCCGCCCGGCCCAGATGGGCGGCCACGATCGCGGCCAGCCGGTCGGCGTCCGGATCCGGGAGCCGAAGCTGGAGACAGCGGCGCAGGAACGCGGGCGGGAACTCCCGTTCGCCGTTGCTGGTGATGACCACGACCGGGAAGGCGTTGCAGCGCACCCGGCCCGAGGCGATGACGGTGCTGCGGTCCGGGTCGTCGGTGAGGACCGATACGGCCGGCCGGCGGCGGCGGACGCGCACCAGCTCGGGGATGGCGTACTCCCCGGCCTCGAAGATGTCGAGGAGGTCATTGGGCAGATCGATATCGCTCTTGTCGAACTCGTCGATGAGCAGCACCCGGGGGAGCCGGTAGGGCAGCATCGCGGTGCCCAGCGGCCCGAGTTGGAGGAAGTCCCCGATGTCCTCAGGACCCGGCTCCTGGGGATCGCCCTCCGCGGCCTGTCCGGCCGCGGCGGCGTGCACCCGGCCCACGGCGTCATAGCCGTACAGCCCCGACCGCAGCGTGGTGCGGGTGGTGATCGGCCAGCGCAGCACGCGGCCGAGCCCCAGCTCCCGGCTGACGCGGTAGGCCAGCGTGGACTTGCCGGTGCCGGGGCGCCCGGTGACCAGGAGCGGACGGCGCAGGATCAGCGCCGCGTTGACGACATCGGCCTCCTCGGCCCCGGCCCGCAGACCCAGGGGAGTGGCGCCCAGCCGGCGGGCCGCGTCCTGCTCTTCCTCCGGGGGTGCCGGGGGCTCGGCCGGCACACCGTCCCGGTCCGATAACGCCCCGGGGGCGTCGGCGTCCGGAGGGCAGGCCGAGACCCCGCCGAAGGTGCGCCAGGGAGGCGGCGGCGGAAGGATCTCCTCCAGGTCGACATCGTGCAGGGGGCGGCCGGTGCCCTGGTAGATCCACCAGGGACGTGGGATCCCGGACGGCGGCGCGGCGGCGGTGGACCCCGGATCGCCGTGGACCCGTCCGTTGTGCCGTCGCGCGGACTCCGCCTCGCTCATCGGCTCCCCACCCCCTCGTCCGGCCCCGTCAACCGCCCCACCGGCTCCACGGGACGGGTCGGGTCGTCCCAGACGAGCATCACGTGCTGTCCCGGGTGATGCTCCCGCTCCGCGGCGTCGATCGTATGGGCGTCCAGACGTAACTCTGTCACGGCTTCGCGGAGCCGTGCCAGGTTCCCGCTGGCCTCGGCCGGTTTTTGTCCCAGCCGGTGGACCAGGTCGGGGGCCCGGGCGTGGCGGCGGTCCCAGGTCACCACCGGGATCCCGGCCCGCCATGCCGCGAGTGCCTCGTACGTACCTTCGGGGGTGGTCCCCGGGGGCGAGTTCAGGACGAGCGCGACCACATACGGATCGGCCTTGAGCCGGGCCAGCAGCCCGCCGGGATCGCCCGAGCGCGGACTGTCCGGGTCGGGGCCGTCGATGACCAGCTGCTTGGAACGCTGGGGCTGGTCGGCGAAGATCTGCCAGCGCTGCTTCCAGGAACGGTGCCAGCGCCGGGTCTGGCAGCGCTCCAGACTGCGGATCACCACGGGGAAGTCCATGTACAGCGGTGTGGCCAGATCGCTGTCCAGCTCCTGGCGCCACAGGTGCACCGGGAGGTTCAGGTCCTCGGGGCCCAGCATGAACTCCACATGGATGCACCGGGCGTCGTCCCACTCCTCCGCCGCCGCGTACACCAGGTCCTGGACGGCCCGTTCCGCGGTGGCCGCGGTGACCTGGGTGACCGGACCGCGGACCGGATGCCAGCCGGTGGGGTCGTACTGGTGCCAGGAGGAGAGTTCGTAGCGCTCCGGCTCCGCCTGCGGCAGCAGCCGGATCACCAGATAGGCGTCCACCGGCTCCGCCGGGGCGGTATGGCCCACCTGCTGGCGCAGCGACCTCAGCTGCGAGGTCAGGGACAACTCCCGGGCCCGCTCATCGGCCCACGCCCGCAGCGCGTCCGCCGTCGTCAACGGCTGTGCGGAGGCGGCCAGATACTCCACCAGGGCCAGACCCGGCGGCAGACTGCCCGGCTGGGCGTTCATCCGGCTCAGCACCTCGAAGGCGTGCCAGGGGCCGGTGACCGGGGGGACGTCCTGGAGCGGGCCCGCCGCCGCCCGGCAGAGCTGCCCCAGATGCCCGATCTCCAGCTCCTCCAGCAGCGAGCGCAGCTGAGAGGTGGCGGGCACCGGCAGCGCCGGACGGGCCGTCATCTGCTCCATGACCGCGTCGAGCTGCTTCATCGCGGCCGTGTCGGAGACCATCACCGCGAGGGAGGCGCGCAGCGCCCGCATCACCCGTACGTTGTCCAGACATTCCCGGGCCAGTTCGACCAGGAAGTAGTCGGTCACCCGGTGGCTGCGGACCGGTACGGCCGACTCCAGCTCCATGGCGACCAGTTCCAGACACAGCGCACGGGAGTCCGGGTCCGTCAGACAGCGGAACTCCTTGAGCGCCGTGACCAGGTTGGTGACCGATGCCAGGCCGCCTTCCGCCATGGCCGCCATGCCATGCCCTCCCCCGAACCCGTATCACCGGTCCCCGCCGCCGGTGATCCCCCGCCGGAGACCCTGCCACACACGGGCGCCGCCCGCCCGGACTCCGGACAACTGGTATGCCCCGCACGCCTCCGGTGACACACCCTCCCGCCCCGGCGGCCGCCGGGGCGCCGGTGGGCGCCCCGCTCACCCCCGGCCCAGTTCCCCGACCCGCCGGGCCAGTTCGGCCGCCGCCGGGGTGTCCGGCGCGAGGACGGACACCACCTCCACCAGTTCGGTCAGCGCGCCGTGCGCCTCACAGGTGCGCAGCAGGGCCAGTGCCTCGGCCCGGCCTGCCGACTGACGGCTCACGGCGGTGCCGACGGTGGGCAGCTCGTCGAGCAGCTGCTGCCAGCGGGCGGGCGCGGTCATCCCGGGGATGTCCAGCAGTACATCGGCCAGCGCACCGAGTTGATGGATCGTCAGCTTCACCCGGCCGCGGCGCGGGGACGGCACGACCGTGTGCGCCGTCAGCGAGGGCGCGGCGGGCGCGGGCGGCGCCGGGTGCGAGGCCCCGGGAAGCCGCCCGATCAGCTCGAACGCGAAGGCGGCCGCATGCCGGGACGCCACCGGCTGCCAGCGCTCGTCATGTGCCTCGCCCTTGTCGCCCAGCAGATCGGAGATCCCCCGGATCACCAGGGCGTCCAGATGCTGGTTGAGATACGCCCCGGCCAGGAACCCAAAGCCCTCCATGTCCACCGCGACGGCGTCCCCCGCGACCGCCGCCAGTCTGCGGCCGGTGTCCGAGCCGTGGTGCGCCACCACACGCCCGCCCGCCGCGACCGGTTTGACATGGGCGCGGGGGAGTGGTGAGCCGTCCGCCGGGCGGATCCGCCGCTGCCAGGCGTCCCCGGCGGTGACGATCCGGGCCAACTGCACCAGTCCGTAAGCCGATTGGTGGGTCTTCTGCCGGGGCAGGAAGCCCTGTTCGGTGTCCTTGCCGGTCTCGTAGTCGTAGACCGCGTCGGCGGCCACCACATCGCCCAGCGCCACATCCTTGCGTCCGCCCGCCACTCCGACGAACAGCAGCGCGCGCGGTGCGAACAGCGCCGCGGCCCGCTCGACCGCGGCGGCCGCACCCGGATTGCCGGGGCCGGTCATATGGATCGCCACCCGCCGCCCGGCAGGCCCCTCGGCGAAGGTGCCCACCTCGAACAGCGCGCCCCGCTCGGCTCCCGCCGGGCGGACCTCCTCCAGATGGGCGCGCACCGCCCGGTACTCCACCTCCAGCGCGGTGAGCACCACCACGTCCGCCCGTACGGATCCCCCGTTGTCGCCAGCCGTCACCGTTTCCCCCTCGGCACCGTTCCGACCCGGACCCACCATGCTGCGCCACCGTGGGCCCGGCGTCGATGTACGTGGTCACATCACGGACGGCGCAGATCCGCGTAGAGCACGATCTGCACACCGACCACGGCGACCAGTGCCACCTCGGCCACCGACAGCGCCAGCAGCCAGGGCCGCAGCGGCTCGGCGGACCAGCAGACGATCAGCGCGGCCAGCGGTGCCGCCGAGAACAGCAGCAGGTCCGCGGCGAGTTGCAGCCGTTTGCGGGAGATCCGGCGGTGGTCGTCGCGATGGGCCGTCTCCCATCCGAACACCCGCGTGGACCCCGGGGCCAGCGCCGCCAGCCGTGGCCCCAGGTCCCCGCGCACATAACGGCCGATGGCCGAGATCTTCTCGTCATTGACCAGATACGCCCAGCCCAGCACCACCGACGCGGGCGGCAGCAGCAGAAGCAGCTCCGGCTGGCCGCCGTTCTGGAAGGAGAAGGTGATGATGGCCACCATCGAGGCGAGCGTGGCGTACAGCAGGTTGTCCCGGAATCCGATCCGCGCCCGCTGCTCCTCCTTCACCTGCTCGTACTCCACGATGAGCAGCCTGTTGGCCAGTGTCTCCGCTTCGCCGTTCCCGTCCCGCGCCACCGGCGCCCCCCTCCGCGCTCCTCAGAGACGATAGCGCGTGACGGAGCCTCAGATCCGGCTGCCCGTCGCGGTGTCCGAGGACAGCCGCTGGGCGAGATAGATGGGGATGACCGACAGCAGCACCAGGACGGCGGCGACCACATTGACCACCGGGGCCTGCTGGGGGCGGGCCATATTGGAGAAGATCCAGATCGGCAGGGTCTGGACACCCGGGCCCGCGGTGAAGGTCGTCACCACGATCTCGTCGAAGGAAAGCGCGAAGGCGAGCAGTCCGCCCGCCACCAGGGCCGAGCGCACCAGCGGGAAGGTGACGTCGACGAAGGCACGGAAGGAGGTCGCGCCCAGGTCCATGGCCGCCTGTTCATAGGACCCGGCCATCCGGCGCAGCCGGGCGACCACGTTGTTGAAGACGACCACGATGCAGAAGGTGGCGTGGCCGACGACGACGGTGAACATGCCCAGACCCACCCCGAGCGGTTCGAGCACCGTGCGGAAGGCGGTGTTGAGTGCGACACCGGTGACGATGCCGGGCAGCGCGATCGGCAGGACGACCAGGAAGGAGAGGGTCTCCCGGCCGAAGAAGCGGAAGCGCTGGACGGCGAAGGCGATCAGGGTGCCCAGGACCAGGGCGATCGCGGTGGCGCCGAGGCCCGCCTTGACCGAGGTCCACAGCGCGTCACGAGCGCCGGTGCTGTGCCAGGCGTCGGCCCACCAGTGGAACGTGAGTCCCGGCGGCGGCCAGCCGGAACTGCGGTCGGGATTGAGCGAGTTGACCAGGACCAGCAGCAGCGGCACATAGATGACCGCGAAGCCGAGCCCGGCCGCGATGCGCAGCGTGATACGCGCGGGGCGGGAGAGATTCATCGAAGCGCCTTCGGTGTGCGGGCCGTCAGAGGCTGCTGAGAGCTCCGGTACGGCGCACCGCGAGCAGATAGCCCACGATGATCACCACCGGAACGGTGCCCAGCGCCGCGGCGAGCGGCAGATCGAGGGTGATGTTGGAGTAGATCAGATTGCCGATCAGCTGGGTCTTGCCGCCGACGATCTGCACCGCGATGTAGTCGCCGAGACTGAGCGAGAAGGTGAAGACCGACCCGGCCGCGATGGACGGCAGCAGCATCGGCAGCACCACCGAACGGAACGTCCGGCCGGTGCGGGCGCCGAGGTCGGCGGAGGCGTCCAGCAGGTTGTCCGGCAGCTGCTCGAGACCGGCGTGGATGGGCAGGATCATGTACGGCAGCCACAGATACGTCAGCACCAGCACGGTGGCGGTCAGCCCGTAGCCGGGTCCTTCGAGCCCGAGCGGGCCGAGCAGCCAGTCCAGCAGTCCGCCCTCGGCGAGGATGAGGCGCCAGGCGTACGCCTTGACCAGGTAGCTCGCCCACAGCGGGGTGAGGATCGCCACCACCAGCAGGGGCCGCCAGCGCGGTTTGGCGATCCGGGCGGTGTAGAAGGCCACGGGGAAGGCGATCACGGCGCACAGCGCGGTGACCGCGAGGGCGACGCCGACACTGCGCAGGGCGACCTGGCGGTAGACGTCGCTTTCGAACAGGGTGGTGAAGTTGTCCGTGTTCCAGACCTTCACCACGCTGGAGGTGAAGCTGTCCGTCGTCCAGAACGCGGACAGGAACAGCGCGCTGAGCGAGCCCAGATAGGCCAGGACGAGCCAGGTCAGCGGTGCGGTGAGCAGCAGGGACAGCTGGAGCCGGGGGCGGCGGTGCAGAGTCCCGGCGAGCCGCCGGACGAATCCGGCGGCCGGCGCGGTCTTGGTCATATCAGGCTCAGCCCTTGATCTCGGTCCATGCCTGGACCCACTTGGCGTACGGCACGCACTTGGTGTCCTTGCGGCCGTCGAGGCACTGGGCGACCGGGGTGGTCCAGAAGTGGACCTTCTTCCAGTACGGCTCGTCGGCCGCGTGGAAGGTGTCGCAGTGGTTCTTCGCCGCCGTCAGGGCACAGGACTTCTGGTTGGCCGGGGCCTCGCCGAAGTACTCGGCCACCTGGGCGTTGACCTTCGGGGAGATGATCCAGTCCATCCACTTGTAGGCGCAGTTGGGGTGCTCGGCCTTGGGGGAGACCATCCAGGTGTCGGACCACCCGGTGGAGCCTTCCTTCGGCAGCACCGCCTTGACCGGGGCCTTCTCGGCCTGGGCGGCGTTGACGATCACCTGCCAGGAGGTGCCGACCACCGAGTTGCCGCTCTTGAAGGCGGAGATCTCCTTGAGGTAGTCGCTCCAGTACTCGCCGATGTTTGCGTTCTGGTCCTTGAGCAGGTCCACGGCGGCGTCGAACTGCTTCTGGTCCAGCGCGTAGGGGTTCTTGATGCCCAGCGAGGGCTTGCTCTTCATCAGGTAGAGCGCGGCGTCGGCGATGTAGATCGGCGAGTCGTACGCGGTGACCTTGCCCTTGTGGGCGGACGCCTTGTCGAAGACGGCCGACCAGGAGTCGGGGGCGGGCGAGACCTTCTGGGTGTTGTACATCAGGAGGTTGGCGCCGCGGCCGTGCGGGATGCCGTAGGGCACCCCGTCGACCGAGTTCCACTCCTTCTTCTTGAGGCCCTCGAAGACGTCCTTGTAGTGGGGGACCAGCTTGGTGTTGACGGGTTCGGCGTCCCCGGAGGCGATCAGCCGCAGCGAGGCGTCACCGGAGGCGGAGACCGCGTCGTACTGACCGGTCTTCATCAGGCTGACCATCTCGTCGGAGCTGGCCGCGGTCTTGGTGCTGACCTGGCAGCCGGTCTGCTTCTCGAAGTCGCTGACCCAGTCGACCTTCGGGTCGTTGCTGCCGTCCTCGACGTACCCGGCCCAGGCGATCAGGTTCACCTTGCCCTCGGTCTTGCCGAGTTGCTTGCGCGGCTTGAGGTCCGGCGGGTCGAAGCCGCCGGCGGACGAGGACGTACCGGACGAGCCGCAGGCGGTGGCGAGGAGCAGGACTCCGGCCGCCGCGGCGGCCTTCCATGCATGGGACATACGCACGACGAATCTCCACAGGGAAGGAGGGCGGGACACACAGAGGTGAGGGACGGGCGAGGAGTGACCGGACGGACGCGGTGGGGGCCTTACGGTGCGTCGGGCACCCGGACGGTGTGGCGCGGCTGCCACTGGAGCCTGACCCGGGAGCCGCGGTAGGCCGCGACGTCCTCGGAGGAGGTCTCCAGGTTCTGCTGGAGGGCGGTGAGCCGCCCTCCGGCGTCGAGGTCGACGAGGAAACGGGTCGCGTCCCCGAGGTAGACGACCTCCGCGACGGTGCCGACGGCGCCGGAGGCGTCGGGCGTACCGCCGTCCCGGTCCTCCTTCAGCACCCGGATCTTCTCCGGGCGGATGCTGAAGGTGCCGGTCTCACCCACCACCTGCTCCGCGGCCGGGCCGGTGAGCAGGTTGGAGGTGCCGACGAAGCCGGCGACGAAGGGGGTGGCGGGCCGTTCGTAGATCTCGGCGGGGGTGCCCACCTGTTCCACCCGGCCCCGGTTGAAGACCGCGATGCGGTCGCTCATGGTCAGCGCCTCGTCCTGGTCGTGGGTGACGAAGACGAAGGTGATGCCGACCTCGCGCTGGAGCTCCTTGAGCTCGATCTGCATCTGCTCGCGCAGTTTGAGGTCGAGGGCGCCCAGCGGTTCGTCGAGCAGCAGTACGCGCGGGCGGCTGACCAGGGCCCGGGCCAGGGCGACCCGCTGCCGCTGGCCTCCGGAGAGCTGGGAGGGCCTGCGGTCGCCCAGTCCGTCGAGCCGGACGTCGGCCAGGGCCTCGCGGGCGCGGCGCAGCCGATCGGCCTTCGAGACCTTCTGGATCTTCAGGCCGTAGGCGACGTTCTGCTCGATCGTCATATGCGGGAAGAGCGCGTAGTCCTGGAAGACGGTGTGGACATCGCGCTCGAACGGGGCGAGCCGGGTGACGTCGCGCCCCGCCAGCTCGATGGTGCCGCCGGTGGGCGGCTCGAAGCCCGCGATCATCCGGAGCACCGTGGTCTTGCCGGATCCGGACGGTCCCAGCATGGAGAAGAACTCGCCGTCCGATATCTCCAGGTCGACTCCGGCGACCGCCTCCGTCTTGCCGAAGGACTTGCGCAGGCTCTGCAGGCGGATGGCTTTCCCCTCCATGGGCGGGAACCTTTCTGATGCCGCTGGTCGTTGGTCCGTAAAACTATGAAGTCATAGGTCTAATTACAAGACCCCGTTAAGGTAAAGCCTGAGTCAATGACGAGGGGGTGAGTGCCGTGACGCGAGACTTCGGCGGTGCTCGGCAGGGTGTCTTCGCACCTGTCGACAGCCAGGCCAGAGTGGACGCCGTCGTGCGGCGGCTGGGGGATGCCATAGAGCTCGGGCTGCTGGCGGACGGGGAGCAGCTGCCCGGTGAGTCCGACCTCGCGACGCGGCTCGGGGTCTCGACCGTGACCCTGCGTGAGGCTCTGATGGCCCTGCGTCAGCAGGGGTTGGTCACCACCCGCAGGGGGCGGGGCGGCGGCAGCTTCGTCACCGTTCCCGAGGGCCCCGCCGAGGAGCGGCTGCGCGGTCTGCTCATCGGCTGGAGCACCGAGGAGCTGCGGGACCTCGGCGATCACTGGGCCGCCGTCTCCGGTGCCACCGCCCGGCTGGCCGCCCATCGCACCGAACCGGATGACCTGGTCCAACTCGGCCGCTCCGTCGAGCAGTTGGCCGCCGCCGTGGAGCCCCCGGCGCGCAGCCGGGTGCACGGCCGCTTCCATGTGGAGCTGGCCGCCGCCGCCCAGTCCGCGCGGCTGACCCGCGAGGCCATCGCCCTCCAGACCGAAGTGGGCGCGCTGCTCTCGCTGGTGCTCGCGGACGACGAGTGTCTGAAGGACGTGTGCGATCGTCACCGCGCTGTGATCTGCGCCCTGCAAGATGGTGCGGACGATCGGGCCAGGACGCTGGCCGAGGCGTGCGTCCGGCTGTGCGTGGGGCGCTTGGTCGAACTCCGCCTCGCCACCCCCGGCTCCGCCGACGGATCCCCTCCCTAGGAGACCACCGATGGGTAGCAGCCCCCGTCCCGCGGGTGCCGGGCCGGACCTCTTCGGTGAGGTGACGGCCGCCGATGTGGCGGCCCGCGTCCGCGACACCCTGGAGGGCGTCTTCGACGCCGTCCGCGAGATCCGTGACGATGCGGCGGCGCTGCTGACCTCCGTCACCGCGGCCGGGAGACAGCCCGAGACCACCGATCTCGCCGAGCTCCGCCCCGGCCTCCAGAGCCGGCTCACCCGCCTCGGACTGGTTTCCGGCGCCGGGTTCGTGGCCGCGCCGAAACTGCTCGCTGACGTCCCCGCCTGGCTGGAGTGGTGGCAGATCGGATCGGGCGGTGAGGTGCGCCCGCTCCTGCTCGACCTGGACCCGGAGCACTCGGCGTACTCCGACTACACCCACTGGGACTGGTTCGCACTGGCCCGTGACACCGGCCGCCGGGCGGTGGCCGGACCGTATGTGGACTACCTCTGCTCCGACGAGTACAGCCTCACCCTCTCCGTGCCCGTGACGGTCGACGGCCGCTTCATGGGTGTGGCGGCGGCGGATGTGTACCTCTCGCACTTCGAGGCCGCGGTGATGCCGGTGATGCAGCGGCTGCCCGCCCCCGCCTTCCTGGTCAACGCACGCGGCCGGGTCGCCGCCTCGACCTGCGCCGACTACCTCACCGGCGCCCTCTTCAAGGGCCCGGACTTCGCGGCGGTCCCCGACGGTCCTGCCGACGGTGTCGCGCACGGCGGACGGCGGCTGCGGCCCTGTGGTGGCATCCCGCTCATCCTGGTCACATAGATTGTGCGTACCGGAGGAACGACGAAGGCGGTTGACCCGATGAGCCTGTACGACATTCCGCTGCGCACGCTGGCCGGCGAGCCCACCACGCTCGGCGCGCACCAGGACACCGCGGTGCTGCTGGTCAATGTGGCGTCCAAGTGCGGTCTGACCCCGCAGTACGAGGGCCTGGAGCGGCTCCAGCAGCGGTATGCCGGGCGCGGCTTCACCGTACTGGGCGTGCCCTGCAACCAGTTCGCGGGCCAGGAGCCGGGTACGAGCGAGGAGATCCAGACCTTCTGCTCCACGAGCTACGGCGTCACCTTCCCGCTGCTGGAGAAGGCCGATGTCAACGGCGAGGGGCGGCACCCGCTCTACACCGAGCTGACCAAGGCGGCGGACGCCGCCGGGGAGGCCGGGGATGTGCAGTGGAACTTCGAGAAGTTCCTGATCTCGCCGAGCGGTGAGGTGGTCGGCCGCTTCCGGCCGCGCACCGAGCCGGAGGCGCCGGAGCTGGTGGCCGCGATCGAGACCCAGCTGCCTGGCTGACGCACCCGGAGCGCCGGGACGGGGCGGGGGCCGGGCAGCCGGTCCCCGCCCCGTCCGTGGATCGGCCCCGCCCTGGCTCATACGGGCACGGCCACCGCCGGTGTCCCGGCGTCCCTGGTGGTCCGGCCCTTGCGGTACAGGACCGCCGTGAGCAGCACCCCCGCGATGAAGATGCCCGCCGACCACCAGTAGGCGACCGCGTAGCTGTGCAACTGGGCCCGCGCCGCGGTGACCGGACCCGGCCGGTGTTCGGTGAGGTAGTCCGCCGCGGCGTCCGCGGCCAGGGTGTTGAGCAGCGCGGTGCCGATGGAACCGCCGATCTGCTGCATCGTGTTGACGGCGGCGGAGGCGACCCCGGCGTCGTCCGCGGCGATCCGGTCGGTGGCCATGGCCATCGCCGGTGGCATCACCAGACCGAGGCCGATCCCCGACAGCAGCAGCGGCGGCAGTACGGCCGCGGCATAGCCGCTGTCCAGGCCGAGACCGGTCAGCCACACCATCGAGACGGCGGTCAGCCCCATGCCCAGCGGCACCACCGCCTTGGGGCCCATCCGGGGGACCAGGACCATGGTGGAGAGCTGTGCGCTGACCATCAGTCCGCCGATCATCGGGAGGAACGCCAGACCGGTCTGGACGGGGCTGAACCGCAGACTGCCCTGGAGGTAGTAGGTCAGGAAGAGGAAGACGCCGAACATGCCCGCGCCGGAGAGCCCGATGGCCAGGAAGGAGGCGCCGCGGTCACGGTCCAGCAGCACCCGGGGCGGCAGCAGCGGATGGGCGGTGCGGGTCTGCCAGCGCGCGAAGAGCAGCAGCAGTACGGTCCCGGCGGCCAGGAACCCCCAGGTGTGCACGGAGGACCAGGAGTGGCTCTCGGCGTTGGAGAAGCCGTAGACCAGCCCGAACAGGCCCGCCGAGACCAGCACGGTGCCCGGGAGGTCCAGCCGGGGCCGGTCGGCGGGTGCCCCGCGGCGGAGGAACGCCACACCGCCGGCCAGCGCCAGGGCGGCGAAGGCGAGATTGACGTAGAGGGTCCACCGCCAGCTCAGGTGCTCGGTGAGCAGTCCGCCGAGCAGCAGCCCGATACCGCCGCCGGAGACGGCGATCGCACCGTACGCGCCGAACGCCTTCGCCCGCTCCCTGGGATCGGTGAAGGTGGTGTTGAGCAGGGACAGCGCGGCCGGGGCGAGCAGCGCGGCGAAGAGCCCCTGCAGGGCGCGGCCGGTGACCAGCAGTCCGAAGCCGCTCGCCGCTCCCGCGAGCGCGGAGGCGGCGGCGAACCCGGTCACACCGATGAGGAAGACCGCCCGGCGCCCGAACAGGTCGGCCAGCCGCCCGCCGAGGAGCAGCAGACTGCCGAAGGTGAGGGAGTAGGCGGTCACGATCCACTGGCGGTTGCCGTCGGAGAAGCCGAGGTCCCGCTGGGCCGAGGGCAGTGCGATGTTCACGACGGTGGCGTCGAGGACCACCATGAGCTGGGCGATGCCGATGGCGACGAGGATCCACCAGCGGTGCCGCACCGGATCGGTGGGCGGGGAGGTCGGAGTGGTCGGGCCGGTCGGGGTGCCGGTGGTGGTCTGGCGCATGGCGGTGCCCTCCGGACGGGAGGCTGAACGGTTACGCAGGGGAACGAAACCGTTTCGTACTCCGTGAACGTAGCTCGCACCTCATCGCACCGCAAAAGTTCCCGTTGCGCGTGTCGGGTGGAGTCATCCGGCCCAGCGCGGCCGCCCCGGCCCGGTCCCGCCGCGCCGCCTCAGCGCCTCCGGGGCGGACGGCCCGGTTCGATGACGGTGACCCCGCCCTTGGCGCCCGCCGCCATCGTCGACAGCGCGTCGGGCACCTCGTCCAGTCCGATGACATCGGTGACCAGCAGATCGGGCCGCAGCGACCCGGCCTCGACCATCTCCATCATCGGCCGGTAGGCGTGGGCGGCCATACCGTGGCTGCCCAGCAGCTGCAGTTCGAGCGCGATCACCCGGTCCATGGGCAGCATCGGCGTCCCGGCGGCCGGGGGCAGCAGCCCCACCTGGACATGACGGCCGTGGCGGCGCAGGGACTTGATGGAGGCCGCGCAGGTCCGCGGGGAGCCCAGCGCGTCCAGGGAGACATGCGCCCCGCCGCCCGTCGCGTCCGCGACCGCCTCCGCCACCGATCCCAGGGTGGACGCAGCGTCCACGCACACCTCCGCCCCGAACCGCGCGGCCAGCGCGAGCGCCCGCGGGGAGATGTCCACCGCCACCACCCGTGCCCCGGCCGCCGCAGCGATCATGACCGCGGACAGCCCCACCCCGCCGCAGCCGTGCACCGCCACCCAGTCGCCCGGGGCGACCCGGCCCTGGGTCACCACGGCGCGGAAGGCGGTGGCGAACCGGCAGCCGAGACCGGCGGCCGTGGTGAACGACAGCTCGTTGCGGATGCCGACCAGGTTCACATCGGCGTTCTCGATCGCCACGAACTCCGCGAACGACCCCCAGTGGGTGAAGCCGGGCTGCGTCTGCCGCTCGCACACCTGCTGGGCACCCTCCGCACAGGCCGCGCAGCGCCCGCACGCGCAGACGAAGGGCACGGTGACCCGGTGCCCGGGGCTCCAGTTGAGGACGTCCGCGCCCACCTCCTCGACCACGCCCGCCAGTTCATGGCCCGGGACGTGCGGCAGCCGGATCTCCGGGTCGTGCCCCATCCAGCCGTGCCAGTCGCTGCGGCACAGTCCGGTCGCCTCGACGCGGATCACCACACCGCTCCGGGAGGGGGCGGGGTCGTCGACGACCCGGACCTCGGGCCTGTGCCCGAAGTCGTCGAACACCACAGCACGCATCGACCCGCTCCTTGCTCGAACTCCCGGTGGGGGCGCTCGAACCTACACCACAACCGGCCGGTATCGGCCCGCTCGTACCGGGCCCGGCGACGGCGGAGTACGCGCCGGGTGCGCGGAAGGCGGTCGCCGGCCCTCCGCGCACCGGTGGCTCAGCGCTTGTCGCGCTGCCCGTCGGCGAGTTGGCGGGCGGTCCTGTCGGCACCCGCCCGCCGCTGCGCCCGCTCGGACAGGCTCGGGAAGAGGCCGCCGAGGGCGCTGCCGAAACGCAGCTCCACCGGGGCCACGTTCACCTCGGCGCGGTTGCGCTCGATGGCGCGGAGGGTCGCCACGGCCACCTGGCGGGTGGAGACGGTCCGCACCCCGGCGGGGGGAGTGGCGCCGGAATCGGCGAACATGCCCGCGTCACCGACGAATCCGGGCTGGACCAGCGACACCCCGACCCCGGTGCCGTGCAGATCCTGGCGCAGTCCCAGGGTGAAGCCCCGCAGTCCGAACTTGGACGCGTTGTAGAGGGCGGCGCCGGGGGAGGCGGCCCGGCCCGACAACGAGCCGATCATCACCAGGTGTCCGGAGCCCTCGGCCACCATCTTCGGGGCCATCAGCCGCGACAGCAGCAGCGGGGCGCGCAGATTGACGTCGAGGGCGCGATCGAGCTGGTCGGTCTCGTAGTCCAGGACCGGACCGCTGGAGGGCAGCGCCGCGTTGGCGATGAGGATCCGGGCGTCCGACGCCTCCTCCGCCAGCCGCTCGAGGTCCTTGCGATCGGACAGATCGGCCACCAGCGCCCGTCCGCCGAGCCGGTCGGCCAGCGGCCGCAGTACCTCCTCGCGCCGCCCGGTGAGCAGGAGCTTGGCGCCCTTGGCCGCGAGCGCGCGGGCCAGAGTCTGGCCGATGCCTCCGGTCGCCCCGGTGAGCAGGACGGTCGTACCGCTGATCCGCATGCGATCTCCTCCGGTTACTGACGGGTTCGTTCGGGCACCGTACTGCGCGCACCCGGTGTCCGCGCCACCCGGGGGGAGGCCAGGGGTCCTCAGCGGTCCCGGGCGGAGGCGCTGCCCAGCCCGTACACCCGGCGGGCGTTGTCCGCGGCGAGCAGCGCCGCCACCCGGTGGGCGTCCCGCCGTGACCAGGCCCCCTCCGCCACCCATCCGTCCACCAGCGCCGTCAGCGCCTCCCGGAACAGCCGCGCCCCCACCACGTACAGCTCCGGCAGTCCGTAGGCGTCGGTGGAGAACAGCACCTTGCCGAAGGGGGCGAGCTCCAGCATCTCGGCGAGCACCGCCCCGGCCCGCGCCCCGGTGTGCGACAGGGCCAGCCCCACATCGGCGTAGACATGGGGGAAGACGGCGGCCAGATAGCCCGCCCCGCGGTGGTAGGGATAGCCGTGCAGCAGTATCAGCGTGCAGCCGGTGGGCCGTACGGCGCGGACGAAGTCGGTGAGCGCGAGCGGATCACAGCGGTCCAGCCGCAGGTCCGGATCGCCGAACCCGGTGTGCAACTGGAGCGGCAGCCCGGTGTACGCGGCCGACCACAGCAGATGGCGCAGCAGTACGGGGTCGGTGACCCGGGCCGCGGCCGCGCCGCCGTCCGTGCCCTGCTCGGCCCGGCGGGCCAGCCAGCGCTCGGCCGCGGTGTGCACGGCGGCCGGCGCCGGGGGTTCGGGCGCGAAGTCCAGTCCGTAGCGGTACGCGGCCACCGATTTGAACCCCGCCGCCGTACGGGCCGCCTCGTGCACCCCGTCCGCCAGCCCGGTGAGGAAGTCGTCCGCGGTCAGCGCGGTGTCCGCGGTCCGTTCCGCCAGGTGTTCCAGCCGGACGATCTCATGGGCCGTACCGCCCGAGGCCGCGGCCAGCTCCCGTGGTGAGGTGAGGTCTCCGGGCAGCCCGGTGTCCACCAGGAACTCACCGATCCCGGACGCCGCCAGCAGCCGCCGGGTCACCTCCCGCACCCCCAGCTCGCGCCGCCGGGCGAGGTAGTGGGTGGGCGGACAGTGCGGTTCCAGCCCGAGCAGCGGCGGACACCAGCGGCGCACCGCGAAGCCCAGCTGGCTGTCGAAGAACGTGGTGCCGAGCGCGGCGGGTGCGTCGGACTCGGTCAGGAACGCCTCGAACGCGGCCGGATCCAGCTCGGAGCGGACCACCCCGTGGCAGTGGTGGTCCACCAGGGGCGGCAGCGGGAGCTCGGCCGGGTCCGGCCTCTCGGCGGCCACCGTTCAGTACCGCCCGCGGGTCGCGTTCGCGATCTCCTGCGGGCTCGCCTTCGCGAACAGCTCGGACTCCGCCCGGCGCACCGCCGCGATCGACTCGAAGAGCGGATCGCCCATCGCCTCCCGGAGCACGGTGGAGTCCTCGAACTCCGCCACCGCCTCCGGCAGCGAGGTGGGCAGCCGCCGCTGCCGGCCCTGGCCCACCGGATCACCGCTGACCGGGGCGGGCAGGGTCAGCCCGGCATCCAGCCCGGCCAGTCCGGCGGCGATGACCGAACCCGTCACCAGATAGGGATTGGCCGCCGGATCGAAGCATTTGACCTCGGCATTGGCCGCCCCCGGATCGTCCGGCGCGCCGGTGATGAACCGCAGCGCCGCCTCCCGGTTCTCCAGCCCCCAGCACTGGTACGCCCCGGCCCAGCGGGACGGCTCCAGCCGCAAATAGCTCGCCGGGGAGGGGGCGCCGACCGCGAGCAGGGCGGGCAGCGCCCGCAGCACACCGGCGAGGAACGCCTCGCTCGTCGCCGTCATACCGAGCGGGCCGTCGCCGTCCCGGCACAGATTGCGGTCGTCCTGCCACAGGCTCAGGTGAAGGTGGCCGCCGTTGCCCACCCCGCCCGCCCGTACCACCGGACCGAACAGCGGATGCAGTCCGGCCCGGCCCGACACCGCCCGGATCGTCTCCCGCACGAGCACGGCCAGATCGGCCGCGCCGACCGGGTCCGAGGGGGCCACGGACACCTCGAACTGACCCGGGGAGTACTCCGGGTGGAGCTGGAGCACCTCGACCCCCTGGGCGTGGCAGGCGCCGAGCAGTTCGCCGAGGTAGCCGGAGAGATCGACCACCCGCGCCATCCCGTACGCCGGACCCGCGCTGGGATAGCGCGGCTCGTCCTCCGACGGCTCGTCGGAGGTGACCACCCACTCCGTCTCGAACCCCATCCGCAGGGTGAGCCCCCGCTCCCGGGCCCGCTCGGTCATCCGCTGTGCGAACAGCCGCTGGCAGGCGGGGTGCGCCACCCCGGCCTGGTCGTACCGGTCGGCCGGTGCCCACGCCCAGCCGGGCTGCGCGGCCAGCGGGGTGAGCCGGTCGAGGTCGGGGAAGAGCCGGAGATCGCCGTCGGGGCCGCCGATATGGGGGCTGGTGGTCATGGAGTCGTCCACCAGATAGACGTCGAAGACCGGGGACATGCCGACACCGCGGCGGACGGCGTGCGGGAGCCGTGCGGTCGGCACGGTCTTGACCCGGGTCAGGCCCGCGTTGTCCACCCAGGTCAGCGCGACCCCGCCGACCCCGTCCGCGGCCAGCCGCTCGGCCTCCTGCCGAGCCCGCGCGTACGCCCGCTCGCGATCGCCCGTCGCCATGCACGTCCTCCTCTGTCGCCGCTGTCGTCGCCTCTGTCCCGAGGGTATGGCCTTGAACCGGCTGTGTGGTGACGGAACGTCCCGATCAGGGAGGGAGAGTGACGGTCAGTCACCTTTTCGAGACGGCGTAGCGATACCGCCCCCGGGAGGTACGCCGCACCGCGCGCCCGGCCCGGCGAGCCCGCGCCGGACGGCCCGCGAGCCTGCGCCGGAGGTCCCGGGATTGGCGCATCCGGCGCCGCTTTCGTACAGTTCCGCCGTTACCCAGGGAAAACGGCGATACCAGAAAGCGGCAGCGGCGATGACGGTGACTGACGACGGCCGGGCCGGGACGACGGACGTCGATCCCATGACAGCGGAGGCAGCGGCGACGGCGGAGACGGGACAGGTGGCCGGGGCCGCCGGGGCGCCCGGTATCGCCCCCGAACGGCTGGCCACCTGCCTGAGCGTGCTGGCGGAGCTCGACCGGCTGCCGGTCGACCACCCGGACGCCATCAGCGTGCGGCGTGCCACCGCAGGGATCTACCGCACGGTGAAGCAGCGCCGCCGCCAGGAGCGGCGGGCCGCCAAGACCGCCAATGACAAGGCCGTGACCGAGGCCACCGCCACCGGCGCCGCCGACCGGATCGACGACGAGACACTCGGCCGGGCCCTCACCAGCTCGGTGTCCTCGGAGATCGCGGGCATTCTGGAGCGCCCCCGCTCCTGCTACGTCTGCAAGACCCGCTATGTCGAGGTCGACGCCTTCTACCACCAGCTCTGCCGTGCGTGCGCCGCGGAGAACCGGTCCCGGCGCGACGCCCGTACCGATCTCACCGGCCGGCGCGCGCTGCTCACCGGCGGCCGCGCGAAGATCGGGATGTATATCGCGCTGCGGCTGCTGCGCGACGGTGCGCACACCACTGTCACCACCCGTTTCCCCAACGACGCCATCCGCCGTTTCAAGGCCATGCCGGACAGCGGTGAATGGCTGCACCGGCTGAAGATCGTCGGGATGGATCTGCGGGACCCCGCCCAGGTCATCGGGCTGGCCGACGCGGTGAGCGCCGCGGGTCCGCTGGACATCCTGATCAACAATGCCGCGCAGACGGTCCGCCGTACGCCCCAGGCGTACGCGGAGCTGATCACCGGGGAGTCGGCGCCGCTGCCCGCCGGGGAGCTGCCCGAGGCCACCGTCCTCGGCGCGTTCGGCAGCGGGTCCCAGACGGCCCTGCCGGGTCCGCGCCGGCCGCGGGACGGTGCGCTGACCGCACAGGACCTCACCGCCCTCGCCCTCACCAGCGGCTCCGCCTCACCCGCCCGGATCGAGGCCGGTACCGCGATCGACGCGGGCGGGCTCATACCGGACCTGGACCCGACCAACACCTGGATCCAGCGGGTCCACGAGGTCGACCCGGTCGAGATGCTCGAAGTGCAGCTCTGCAATGAGACGGCGCCGTTCATCCTGGTGAGCCGGTTGCGCCCGGCGATGGCCGCCTCGTCCGCCCGGCGCAAGTACGTGGTGAACGTCTCCGCGATGGAGGGCAAGTTCGGCCGTGGCTACAAGGGCGCCGGACATCCGCACACCAACATGGCCAAGGCCGCGCTCAACATGCTCACCCGCACCAGCGCACGGGAGATGTTCGAGTCCGACGCCATCCTGATGACCAGCGTCGACACCGGCTGGATCACCGACGAGCGGCCGCACCCGGACAAGATGCGGCTGGCCGCCGAGGGCTTCCACGCCCCGCTCGACCTCGTCGACGGCGCGGCCCGGGTCTACGACCCGATCGTCCGCGGTGAGCAGGGCGAGGACCTCTTCGGCTGCTTCCTGAAGGACTACGCGCCGACGACCTGGTAGCCGGTCGCCGGTCGCCGGGCGGCCGGTCGCCGGGCGCGGCGGCGCGCCCCTCAGCCGCCCGCCGCCGCCTTCGGGCGGCGGCGGAACACCGCCGTGCAGCGGCGCAGCAGCCGTCCGGCGCGGGACCGCAGCGCGGCCCGGATGCGCGCCCGCGCACGGGCGCCGCGGCTGTCGGCCAGCTCCTCGAAGAGCCGCTCGTAGCGCCGGGCGATCGGCGCCGGGTCATAGGTCCGCGCGGACTCCAGCGCCGCGACCCCCATGGCCTGCCGGGCCGGGGCGTCATCGATCAGCTCCAGCAGCGCACCGGCGAGCGCGTGCTTGTCCCCGGTGGGCACCAGCCGCCCGGTGGCCCCGTCCTGGATGATCTCGGAGGGGCCGAGCGGGCAGTCGGTGCTCACCACCGGCACACCGCAGCGCATCGCCTCCACGATCGTCATGCCGAACGACTCGGCGTCCGAGGCCACCGCCACCAGCGATGCCTTGGCGAACTCCGCCTCGATCGGGGAGCGCGGCCCCATCAGCTCGGCGCTGCCCACCAGCCCGCGGTCGGTGATGCGCTCGCTCAGCCGGTCCTTCTCCGCACCGCCGCCGTAGATCCGCAGCCGCCATTCCGGATGCTTGTCCACGACCTCGGCGAAGGCGTCGATCAGCAGGTCGAAGCGTTTGCCGCGGACCAGCCGGCCGGCCGCCGCGATCACCGGTTCGGTGCCCTCGGAGGGCGGGACGTCCGGTTCCGGGACGCTGTTGGGTATCGCCAGGATCCGCGCCCCCGGCAGCGGCATCCGCTCCTGGTAGACGGCGGCATCGGCCTCGGTCGTCGTGACCACGGCATCGAGCCTGCGGTAGTGCGGTGCCAGCTCCGCCCGCAGCCGCTTGCTGTGCGCCTCGTACCGCAGATGCTCCTGGGCGATACGCAGCGCGCCGCGCGGGCCGAAGCGGGCCAGATAGACATTGACACCCGGCCGGGTGCCCACGATCACATCGGCCCCGCAGCCGCGCAGATACTCCGCCGCCCGCTCGTCGGTCAGCCTGCTGTACTGCTCATAGCGCTTCTCGTGGACCGGGAAGTCCCGGGCCGGCTCCCCGGCCCGCGGGTCCCGCGCGTCGGCGCTCTCCGGGCGCGTGTCCACCAGCGGAACCAGCCGCACCCGGGGGTCCACGGTGAACCGCGGCGCCTCGCGGTGCCGCCGCATCGAAGCGATCTCCACCTCATGGTGGTCGGCCAGCGCCGCGGCGAGATTCAGCGTGGTCCGGATCGTTCCGCCGATCCCGTAGGCGTTGTGCAGCAGGAATACGATCTTCATACGGTGATTTTCTCCGGCAGATGGCATCGCTGGGGCGGGTTTCCCCCGGAACGTGTTCGACACCATCTCCGGGCCCGGTAAGCCGGGCGCGAGAACCAGGTGAGAGCGGGGTAAGAAGCGCGGCCGGGGGAGGGCCGGTCCGGCGTCCGGGGCTGCTTGGCAGACTCGGGGCGTGATGAACACCGTGCTGCTCGCCGAGGACGACCGCGCCATCCGCCATGCCCTGGAACGTGCCCTGACCCTGGAGGGATACCGGGTCACCGCGGTCTCCGACGGCATCGAGGCGCTGGCCGCCGCGCACCGCGAGCATCCGGACGTGGTGGTGCTCGACGTGATGATGCCGGGTGTGGACGGGCTCCAGGTGTGCCGGGTGCTGCGCGCCGAAGGGGACCGTACACCCATCCTCATGCTCACCGCGAGGGTCGGGACCGCCGACCGGATCGAGGGTCTGGACGCGGGTGCCGACGACTACGTGGCCAAGCCCTTCGAGGTCGAGGAGGTCTTCGCACGGCTGCGGGCCCTGCTGCGCCGCGCGGCCCCCGGGCCCGCTCCCGCCGGCCCCGGTGAACCGGCCGCCGACGGGGTGGTCGAGGTCGCGGACCTGCGGCTGGACCCCTCGGCGCGGCGGGTCTGGCGCGCCGGTACCGAACTGGAGCTGACCCGCACCGAGTTCGACCTGCTGGAACTGCTCGTGCGCAACGCGGACATCGTGCTGGACCACCCCACCATCTACGCCCGCATCTGGGGCTATGAGTTCGACCCCGGCTCGAAGAACCTCGCCGTCTACATCGGCTATCTGCGCCGGAAGGTCGACCTGGAGGGCGCCGTACCGCTCATCCACACCGTGCGCGGTGTCGGCTACACCCTGCGGGAGGGCTGAGGAGATGCGCCGTCCCCCACGGCTCCGGAACCCGCGGCCCAGTCTGCGGACCACCTTCGCGCTGTCCTTCGCGGCCGTGGCCTCCGTGGTCACCCTGCTGGTGGGCGGGCTCAGCTACGACACCGCGGCCGGACTGGTCCGGGTGGACCAGCAGTCGGCCTTCGACGATGTGGTCCGCGATCTGCGGACCGAGGTGCGCGGTGAGAAGGTGGTGCTCAGCGACTACCCCTCGGACGGGCCGGTCCGCTACGGACTGCGGGGCGATCTGCGCCGGATCAGCCGGATGGACGTCCAGGTGATCAACGGCCGGGGCGCCGTCCACGACGCGGGCAAACCCCCGCTGCCGGTGGGCGCCGAGGACCGGGCCACCGCCGCGTCCGGTACGGCCGGTGCCGTGGTGCGGCGCAACATCGGCATCGGCGACGAGCGGTACCGGATGGCCACCGTGGCCGTGGGCGACGGCACCGGGGCGATCCAGGTGGCCCAGCAGCTCAGCGACACCGAGGATCTGCTGCGGGAACTCCAGAAGCGCACCGCGCTGTTCATCGCCGCCGTCATCGCGGCCGCCGGACTCGTCGGCTGGTGGCTGGCCGGGCGGATCACCCGGCGGCTGGTGCGGCTGACCCGGGTCGCCGAGAGCGTCGCCGCCACGGGCCGGATGGAGGTGGGCGTACCGGTCGCCGGACAGGACGAAGTGGGCCGGCTGGGCCGGGCGTTCGACGGCATGCTGGGACAGCTCGCCCGTTCCAAGGACGACCAGCGGCGGCTGGTCCAGGACGCCGGACATGAGCTGCGCACCCCGCTCACCTCACTGCGCACCAATGTCTCGCTGCTGCGCCGCTTCGAGGAACTGCCGCCGTCCGCGCGCGAGGACCTGCTCGCCGATCTGGCGGGGGAGACCCGTGAACTGACCGATCTGGTCAATGAGCTGGTGGAGCTGGCGGCGGGGCAGAAGGACGACGAACCGCGTACACCGGTGTCGCTGGAGGCGGTGGCCACCACCGCCGCGACCCTCGCCCAGCGCCGCACCGGCCGCGAGATCACCGTACGGGCGTCGGGCGACACCCGGGTCGAGGGCGGCCCGTCCGCCCTGCAGCGGGCGGTCTCCAACCTGGTGGAGAACGCCGCCAAGTTCGACCGGGAGGGCACCGGACCGGTCGAGGTGGTGATAACCGGCCGCCGGGTGGAGGTCCATGACCGCGGCCCCGGGATCGCCGAGGAGGACCGCGAGCGGGTCTTCGACCGCTTCTACCGGGCACCCGGCGCCCGCAGTCTGCCCGGCTCCGGACTCGGCCTCGCCATCGTGCGCGAGATCGCCCTCGCGCACGGCGGCACCGTCTTCGCCCGGCCGCGGTCGGGCGGCGGCGCGGTGCTGGGCTTCACGGTGGGCGACCGCCCCGTACCGCCCGTGCGGCCCTGACCCCCGTCCAGGGCGCGCGAGGGGTTCACGGCTTGCGGGCGACCCCCACCCAGAGCGAGACGTCCGTGCTGCTGAGTGCGGGCACCTCACCGTCCGGCTTCCAGAGGTGGGGTTCGGAGACTCCCGGCTCGATGAGCTCCAGCCCTTCGAAGAACCGCTCCACCTCGTCCTTGGACCGCACCTGCGACGGTATTCCGCCCTGGCGGTAGATCTCGACGACCTTGCCCCAGGTGTCCGGGTCGAAGTCCGAGGTGCAGTGCGAGAGCACCAGGAAGCTGCCCGACGGCAGGGCGTCCACGAACTGCCGGACCAGGTCGTACGGACCGTACTCGTCCGGGACGAAGTGGAACAGCGCGTTGAACGACAGCGCCACCGGCTGGTTCATGTCGAGCGTCTCGTGCAGCTCGGGAGCCTTCAGGATCCGCTCGGGTTCACGCACATCGGCCTGGAGGTAGGCGGTGCGCCCCTGCGACGTCCCGTGCAGCAGCGCCTGGGCGTAGGCCAGCACGATCGGGTCGTTGTCCGCGTACACGATCCGGGCGTCCGGGGCCACGCCCTGCGCCACCTGGTGGAGGTTGGGCTCGGTGGGTATACCGGTGCCGATGTCGAGGAACTGGCGGACCCCGGCCTCGCCCGCGAGCCAGCGCGTGGCGCGGTGCATGAAGGCGCGGTTGGTGCGGGCGCAGGTCTTGATCCCCGGATAGACCGTGAGCACATGGCCCGCGGCCTCCTCGTCGACCTGGTAGTGGTCCTTGCCCCCGAGGTAGTAGTCGTACATCCGCGCCGAGTGCGGCTTGGTCGTGTCGATGTTCATGATGTGTGTGCCACTCCTGCCCCCGTGGAAAGGTCCGCGGAAGAGTCCGCCGGAAGGTCTGCTGAAAGGTCCGCGCCACGGATGTGCTCCGGGCGCCCGGTCATGCGGCGCGCCGCTCCGCGCCGGTCCCCTTCGGCGAGGTCAGATGGGGATCCCGCCCCAGCAGGAAGTCCGCGGCACCCGCCTTGGCTCCCCGGATGAACGTCTCGATCTCATGGTGGGTGTAGATCAGGGCGGGCCCGTCGGGGTCGGTCGACTGGCGCAGCGCCACCCGTCCGTCCGTCAGCTTCAGCACTTCGACACAGGCTCCCCCGTTGGGGCCGCTCCAGGGCTTGCGCCAGCCCTCGGCCCCCAGGTGCTTGGCAGGCATGCCGTTGTACACGTTGTCCACGTGGTCCACAGTCAGAGCTCCTTGCGCATCTCACGGAGGAACGACTCCGTGCGCCGCGCCGGTGTGGCCTGGGTGCCCATGCGGTCAAGAGCTTCCAGGTAGGTGGCCACATCCGCGCGTTGGTCGAGATAGCCGGCGCCGGTCAGGGCCTCGGCGTAGACGATGTCCGGCAGTTCCGCGATCCGGAACCGGAAGAGCTGGAACGGTCCGCCCATGCCCGGATGCGGTCCCGAGGAGAACGGCACCACCTGAAGGGTGACGTTCGGCAGTCGGGTGGCCTCGATCAGCCGGTCGATCTGGCCCCGCATCACCTCGGGTCCGCCGATGCCGAGACGGAGCACCGTCTCGTCCATCACGGCCCACAGATGCGGTCCGTCCGGGCGGGTGAGCAGCTCCTGGCGCTCCATCCGCAGCGCGACCCGGCGGTCGACCTCGCGCTCACTGCCGTTCGGGAAGCCGATGCGCAGCAGCGCGCGGGCGTACGCCTCGGTCTGGAGCAGACCGGGCACGAAGTGCGGCTCGTATGCGCGGATACGGCTGGCCGCGCCCTCCAGACTCACATAGAGGCTGAACCAGTCCGGCAGTACATCGCGGAACCGGTGCCACCAGCCGGGTCTGTTGGCGTCCTCGGCGAGCGCGAGGAAGGCGTCGATCTCCTCCTGCTCGGCCCCGTAAGTCTGCAGCAGCTTCTCGACATACGGGAGTTTCAGGCCGACCTCGGCCTTCTCCATCCTGCGGACCGTGGTCTGGTTGACGTGCAGGGCCCTGGCGGCTGCCTCGTAGCTGACGCCGGCCTTCTCGCGGAGGTCCCGCAGTCGCATACCGAGGACCATCTGCCCGACGGTCGGGGCAGACCGCGCTTCACCCACGTCGTACCTCCTCGGACGGTCATTGTCGAGAGTCAGTGTGCCACGTGCGGGATGGGTGGAACAGAGTGCTCTGGCTATTCTGCATTTTGCAGAACGCCTCTTGCCAACTGATGCTCACAGACTGAATAGTGGCGTAGTGTCCGGGCCAACAGGATGGCCGGTAAGCGGACTTGTGCTCCTCTGAGCCCCCCACAGCGAGACGGAAGGCAAATGGCCGTGGCATTGCGTCAACGCCCGACGATGGCCCCCCTCGTGAGCGCCGAGTGCTACGACGCCGCCCTCCGTCAGGAGATCTTCCGACTGCCCGCCCGTGGCGCCTCGGTCGCCGCCGCCCGCCGCCGGGTCCGCTCCCAACTTCCCGTCTGGGGCTTCTGCGAGGACGTCTGCGACGCCGCGGAGCTGGTGATGTCCGAGCTGTTCACCAACGCGCTCGTGCACACCGGGAGCGAGCAGATCCTGTGTGTGCTGCGCGCCCATGAGCGCCGCTCGCTCTACGTCGAGGTCACCGACCAGGGCGGCGGCCCCCTCGGCCCCACCCCGCGGGACGCGGGTGTGGAGGACGAGAGCGGCCGCGGCCTCGCCCTGGTCCGCGCGCTCACCGACGCCTGGGGCGACCGCCCCGCCGCCAACGGCGGCCGCGTGGTCTGGGCCCAGCTGAGCGCCCTCACGACCTGACCGGCTCTGCGGCGGACCGGTGCGGTCCGAGCCGCGTCCGTAGAGCAACATGCCCACGCGGCCCCTCCGGCGCCCGCCCGCGATGAACCCCACGGCACCGGCCCGGCCGACCGCCCGGCGGGGCCGGCGGCGGACGCCCCCCCGGCACCGACCCGGGCGCCGCCTGGCACGACGCGCCGCCGAGCCCAGGGAGCCAGAGGCAGGGTAGCGGGGCGCAGCCCATGGCCGCCCTGCGGCGCATGCGCTGCCGTCCAGGTCGCGGCCATGTGGCCGGCTCCCGGTGGTGGCGGTCATGGGTGGCTGCCTGGGGCCCGCGCACGGGTCGTCTTGGGCCATGGGGTCTGGTTCCGTCGGGCGCCTGGGCCCGGCCTCTGTGACCCGTGCCGGGGGGCGGGATACGGCGCCTTCCGGTCCGGTCGGCGCGATACGGGCCCGGGTTGCCGCCGTGGCCCCGTGCAAGGGGCGGGATACGGCGCGGTCCTAGGGGGCACGGGGGCGACCCCTGTGATGCCCGTGCGGCGCGTCGCGCCGTGCGGGTTAGCATCGGCGGGTGCTGCGCGTTTCCCGTCGCGTGTTCGTGGCGCTTGCGGCGGTCGGGCTGGCCGGGTGCGAGGAGGCCGAGCCGCCCGGCCGGGTCAGGCTGGCCACCGGCCCGCGGGGCGGGCCGTACGCGATCTTCGGCAGTCGGCTGGCGGACGAGGTCCACCGGACCCATCCGCAGATCGACGTCCGGGTGCTCACCACCGCGGCGAGCGTGGAGAACCTCCGGATGCTCGGCGACGGCCGCGCCGATGTGGCGCTCTCGCTGGCCGACAGCGCGGCCGACGCCGCGAAGGGGCGGGGTCCCTTCCGGCGGCCGGTGCCGGTCGCCGCCCTCGCCCGGCTGTACCTCAACTATCTGCATCTGGTGGTGCCCGCCGACTCCTCGATCCGGCGCCCCTCCGACCTCAGCGGGCGGACCGTCTCGCTCGGCGCCGCCGAGTCCGGTACGTCGGTGACCGCGGGGCGGGTGCTCGAGGTGGCCGGGGTGCGCGATGAGCGGGCGGTCCGGCTCGGGCTCGGGGAGTCCGCCGACGCGCTCGCGGCGGCCGAGGTGGACGCGTTCTTCTGGTCCGGCGGCGCACCGACCCGGACCATCGCCCAGCTCGCCCGGCGCCGGCCCGTGCGGCTGATACCGCTCGACGGCCTGGCCGCCGCGCTGCGCCGCCGCCACGGGTCCGTCTACGAGAACGCGTCCATCCCCGCGGGGATCTACGGGCTGCGCGGGCCGACCGCCACTGTGGGCACGCCCAGCTACCTGGTCTGCCGGGCCGGTCTGGCCACCGCCACCGCCCGCGCTCTCACCGCCGTGCTGTTCGACCGGCGGGACCGGCTGCCGGTGCCGGACGCGCCCGGCAGCCGGCTCGACGAGCGGTACGCCATCGGCACCGGCACCGTGCCGCTGCACCCGGGCGCGGCGGCCCACTACCGCGAGGTCTACGGCTGAGAGCGGGAGGCCGGGAGCGGGACCGGCCCGTGCGGCAGCCGTACCTCGACGACCAGCCCGTGCGGTTCCGCGGCGCGCAGCGCCAGCGTGCAGCCCGCCGCGCGGGCCAGCTCCGCGGCGATGGCGAGCCCCAGCCCGCTGCCGGGGATGTTCCCGTGGCCGGGGGAGCGCCAGAAGCGGCCGGGGGCGGCCGCCAGGTGCTCGGGGTCGAGCCCGGGGCCGTCGTCGGCGATCCGGAGTGCCCCGTCGTCCAGCGAGACGGTCACGGTGCCGCCGGGCGGTACGAACTTCGCCGCGTTGTCCAGGGCGATGTCGGCGATCCGCCCGGCCGCCGCGGGCAGCGCGGTCTCCTCGTCCGCCGTGCCGCCGCCGTCCAGGGTCACCGTCAGCGTCAGCTCACGCGCCGCGTACACCTCGCGCCAGATGGCCAGCCGGGCGGCGAGCGCCGCGGGCGCGATCGGTTCGGGCGCCGCCGCGCCCGCCTCGACCCGGGCCAGTTCCAGCAGGTCCTCCAGTAGCTGGGCCAGCCGGTCGACCTCGGCGAGGGCCTCGGCGAACTCGCCGTCGCCGGTCTTCCTCAGATGCGGTTCCAGGTTCTCCAGCCGCAGTGACAGCACGGTCAGCGGGGTGCGCAGCTCATGCGAGGCGTCCGCGACGAACGCGCGCTGCCGCTCGAGGGCGGCCGAGACCGCGTCGGCCATGGCGTTGAACCGGCGCTCCAGCAGCCGCAGCTCGGCCGGGCCCCGGCCGCCCGCCGCGACCCGGGCGTCCATCCGGCCCTCGGCGATCGCACGGGTGGTGACGTCCAGTTCGGTCACCGGGCGCAGGATCCAGCGGGCCAGCCGCCGTGCCGCGATCAGGGCGATGAGCACCGCGACCACCGAGCCCGCCGCGACCGCGGACCAGACCAGCGCCACGTCCCGCCGGGCCGCGGCCGTGGGCGCCCGCATCACCACCACCCCGAAGACCTGGGCGTCCCGGCCGACCGGTTCGGCCACCACCGCCGACTCCGGGCCGAACGGGGTGATCAGCGGCAGGCTGCCGGTGGTGCGGCCGGACAGAGCGCGGTCGGCCTGGTCGCGGTCCCAGGCGCCGCCGCCCGCGACCCGCGCCCCGTCCCGGTCGCGGATCTCCACGGCGGTGCCGTACAGCGTGTGGTAGCGGGATACCTCCTGGGCCAGTCCGGCGGTGTCGCCCTCGCGGATCGCCTGGTCGGCGAGCTCGGCGAAGCGGGTGGCGTCCGCCCGCCGCTCCAGCAGCAGTTTCCCGGTGCGGTGCGAGGAGTACGCGAGCGAGAACGGCACCGCGAGCGCCGTCACCAGGCAGGCGATCAGGACGGTGTAGACGGTCAGGATCCGGAGGTGCATTCGCCGGTCCCCAGCCGGTATCCCGTGCCGCGCAATGTCTCCACCAGCCCCGGGCAGCCGGTCTTGGCGCGGATCCCGGCGATGTGCACATCCAGGGAGCGGGACGCGGACAGCAGCAGATCGCCCCACACCTCGTCGAGGATCTCCTCGCGGCTGCGGACCACCCCGGGCTCCCGGGCCAGCAGGGCCAGTACGTCGAACTCCCGGCGGGTGAGGGTGACGGGCCTGCCGTCCACCTCCAGACGCCGCGTGGCGAGGTCGATCCGGACGCCGCCCGCCGCCACCACCACCGGGCCCGGGGCGGTGAGCGGCCGGGTGCCGCGCCGCAGCACGGCCTCCATACGGGCGATCAGCTCGGCGGTGCGGAAGGGTTTGACCAGGTAGTCGTCGGCCCCGCCGCGCAGCCCCCGCAGTACGTCCCGCTCCTCGGAGCGGGCGGTGACCACGATGACCGGGACGGCGGAGGCGCGGCGCAGCCTGCGCAGCGCCTCCAGACCGTCCATATCCGGCAGCCCCAGGTCCAGCAGGACGAAGTCGGCTCCGTCCTTGAGCCGCAGCGCGTCGTCCGCGCGCCCGGCGCGGACGACCTGGTGGCCCAGACGGGCCAGCGCGGCGGTCAGCGCGGCCGCCAGCCGGTTGTCGTCTTCGACCAGGAGAACGTGCATGGGCGTAAGGGTAAGCGGCGGGCCGACCGGTCACACAGAGGTCGTCTGCGGCTTCCCGGAGGCCGCCCGGTCCGCGGCCCCGCCCCGGGTGAGCAGAGTGTCCCGGGTCTCCCGCATGGTCAGGTAGACGATGAGCGAGACCGCGGCACAAGCCGAGACGTACCAGTAGAAACCGGACTCCACTCCGCTCTTCTTGAACCACAGCGCCACATACTCCGCGGTGCCTCCGAACAGCGCGTTCGCCAGGGCGTACGGCAGGGCCACGCCGAGCGCCCGGACGTGGGTGGGGAACAGCTCGGCCTTCACCACGGCGTTGATGGAGGTGTAGCCCGTGATGATGACCAGCGCCGTGAGCGACAGCAGCAGCGCACCGGCGAAGGTGTCGGTGTGCGACAGCGCGGTCATCAGCGGAACGGTGCCCAGCATCGAGCCGATCCCGAAGCTGATCAGCAGCGGCCGCCGGCCGATCCGGTCCGAGAGCGCCCCGGCCACCGGCTGGAGCAGCATGAAGAGGAACAGGGCGCAGAAGCTCACCATCGAGGCGTCGGACTTGCTGAGCCCGGCCGTGTTCGACAGGTACTTGGTGAGGTAGGTCGTGTAGGTGTAGTACGCGACCGTGCCGCCCATGGTCAGCGCGATCACCAGCGCCGCCTCCTTGCGGTGGCGCAGCAGCTCGGCGATGGTCCCGCGGTGCTCGCCGGAGTGGCCGTCCTCCTCGGCGTACGCCTCGGTCTCCAGCAGGTTGCGCCGCAGCCAGAAGACCACGGCCGCGGCCACGGCGCCGACGATGAACGGGATGCGCCAGCCCCAGGAGTGCAGCGCGTCCTCGGACATGGTGCGCTGGAGCACGATCTGCAGGCCGAGGCCGATCAGCTGTCCCGCCGTCATCGACACGTACTGGAAGCTGGAGACGAAGCCGCGGCGGCCGGGCTGGGACGCCTCGGTCAGATAGGTGGCGCTGGCCGCGTACTCACCGCCGACCGACAGCCCCTGGAGCAGCCGGGCCACCAGCAGGACCGCCGCGCCGAAGTACCCGACCTGGTCGTAGGTGGGCGCGATGGCGATGAGCAGCGCGCTGGCCGACATCAGGGTCACGGTGAGGGTCAGCGCGGCCTTGCGGCCCCGCCGGTCGGCGAACCGGCCGAGCAGCCAGCCGCCCACCGGGCGCATGAAGAACCCGACGGCGAAGATACCGGCGGTGTTGAGCAGTTGGGCGGTCTCATTGCCTTTGGGGAAGAAGGCACTGGCGAAGTAGGTGGCGAAGCTGGCGTAGACGAACCAGTCGAACCACTCGACGAGATTCCCGATCGAACCGCCGATTACGGCTCGCCAGGGGGTGCGGGCATGCTGCCGGGGAGCGCTGTCGGTCACGTGGCCTCCTCATGAACGGTGTCCGGCGGGCCCCGGGGAGGGCAACGCCGCCGCTCGTAGCGTCGGCAGTGGAGGCCGCGGCGTACAGCTCCGGCACCGAGAGCTAACGTCCGGTTAACAGAGCGGGCCACCTAGCCGGTGCGCCAGCGCTGGGAGGTGTCGGTGGTCAGTGGGGCGAAGGAGAGGAAACCGGCCGCCTTGTCATCGGGGACGACGGCGCGGTCGGAGGCGAGCTGCGGGCGTAGCCGACCCCGGTCGTCGAAGAAGAACAGCAGATCGAGGGTGCGCTCGCAGTTCGAGATGGCGACGCCCTTGCTGATCCGGCCCCGGGTGTCCAGGCAGTAGCCGGGGTTGGCGCGGTTGCGCACCAGGCCGTCCGGGTCGAGCCGCCACTTCTGGGTGTCGGCGCCGGAGCGGCAGTCCCCGGTGATCACGTCGGCACCGTTGAAGAACGCCCCCTGGACGTCGAGGCACTGCCCCGTGGCGGCGTTGATCACCGTCATATAGGGACCGGTGGGGGTGGGCGAGGGCGGTTCCTCCGGGGCTTCGGACGAGGGAGACGCCGACGGTGTCCGGCTGGGGCCCGGCGACCCGGTGGCGGACGGGGAGGTGGCCGAGGGGCCCGGGAGCCGAGTGGCGCCCGCGGCGCTCCCGGGCCGTCCCCGCTCGGAGTCGCCACCGGTCTGCGCGGTGGCGGAGATACCGGTGATCACCGCCGCCACGACCACACCGCTGCACACCACCAGCGGGGCGGCACGGGTGAACGGCCGCTGGAACACCCGCCGGACCGCCACGGGCGACCGACCCGGTTCCGCGGCCCCGGCGGCCACCGGCACCAGCGCGGTGGCCGCGGGCACCGGGACGTCCGGGAGGTAGCGCTCGCCCGCCCAGCCCAGCAGGGCGGCGGCCACCAGCGGGCGGGGCCGCCGGGCCAGCTCACCCAGGCCCGAGAGCACCGCGGCGCAGCCGGGACAGTCGGTGAGGTGGCCGGGGAGGTCCGAGCCCCGTCCGGTGTCCTCGCGCCCGGCGGCCACCTCCAGGATCCGTCCGAAGGCCCAGCACTCCTCGTCGGCGTCGCGTTCCAGATAGACACGCAGACACTGGTCGCGATAGGTCTCCCGGGCCCGGGCGGCCAGCCGGGGGACATCCGCGGCCCGGCGGCCGGTGCAGCGCGCCACCTCGCTGTCCGGCTCACCCTCGACCAGGGTGTGCCACAGCAGGGTCCGGGTGGCAGGCGGGAGCGCGGCGAAGCCCCGCACCAGGGGGAGGCCGGAGGGTTCACCGCCGTGCCCCTCATCGAGGTGGGCCGCGTAGGCGGGGTCGAGGCGTTCGCGGGAGCGGTTGGTGATCCAGTCGGCGGCCGCCTCGTGGACCAGGCTGAGCATGCGGTGGCGCCACGGGGCGGCCGGTTCATCGGTCTGGAAGATCTGGGCTAACGCCAGGGTGAAGGCCCGCGCGGCCAGTCGGTCGGCGGACCACTCGTCACGGCAGCAGAGCCGGGCGTAGTCCAGCACCCGGGGCAGATGGCGGCGGCGCAGCTCCTGCGCCGCCGGATGCGGTGAGGGCGCACCGGCCCTGATGAACTCGACGAGCCGTGCGTCGGACAACTCGGCGTAGGTGGGGGGTTGTTCCGCAGGGGGCAAGAAGGACCACCGGATACTTCGATCACGGACGGGGTGGGGGCGCCCCCATGGTGATCGAAGATCGCCAGGACCGACAGTGTGTCCGCAGGTAACGTAGGGAAATTGCGCGGGATGCAACAGGGCCGGCCCAGACCATCGCGGTCGGACCGGCCCCTGTCGGGCTCAACTCAGCCGTGCGGCTGGAGCATTGCCTCACCGCAGTCCGGCAGGACCGGCGGCTCATCCCGTGCGGCCGGGGACCGACGGGGTATCTGTCGTGCGATCCGCAGCGGTACATCGGATGCCCCCGCGGCACCGATGGCCCTGACCGCCCCGCCCTTCCCGGCCGTATCGGCGGTTTCGGCGGTTCCCACGCTCCCGGTGGCCCCCGCCGTGTCCAGCCGCTCGCTCTCCTCCAACTCCCCTGCGACCTCGGCGGCTTCGGTCCGTTCGACCCGCTCCCGCTCCGCCGCGTCCGCCGCCCCGGCCTTCGCGGTCCGCCGCGCCTCCGCCTCCGCGCCGTGCACCGTCAGCATCACCAGACCGGTGCTCGCGATCAGTGCCGCCACCAGGGCCAGCAGGGCGCCGGGGGCGCCGAACCGGAAGTGCTCGCCCAGCGCGGCGATGCCCACGACCGCGGCGACCACCGGATTGACCACGGTGGCCGTCGCCAGCGGTGAGGCCAGCCCGGCACCACGGTAGGACGCCTGGGACAGCAGCACCCCGCTGGACGCCAGCAGGCCGATCATGGCGAGACTCGGCAGGGCGTCACCCAGCGCGCCCCAATTCCACTCCACCGCAACGTTCTTGGTGAACACCGACGAGATGCCGAAGGCCGTGCCCGCCGCCGCGGCCAGCAGCACGCTGCGCACACCCGGCACTGCGACCCAGCGCGCGGCCCCGGCGAGCACCGCGATGACGCAGACCGTCACCACGGTCACCACGATCCGCTCCCGGTCCGCCAGCGCCTGTGCGTGCGAGGAACCGGTCAGCGAGAGCAGTCCGGCCAGTCCGGCGGTGGCCAGCACCGCGCCCCGCCAGCCCGCCGCGCCCACCCGGCGGCGTACGAAGAGCGCCGCCATCGGCAGCGCGAACACGATGGTGAGGGCGCCCAGCGGCTGCACCACGCTCAGCGGCCCGTAGGCCAGGGCGATCACATGGAGGACCGCGCCCGTCCCGTTCAGGGTCACCGCGGCCCACCAACTCCCGCGCCGCAGGGGCGCGGACGGGAAACGCGGCGTCGTGGCCGCGACATGCTCCTGGAGGATGGCTCCGGCGGCGTAGCAGACCGCGGAGGCCAGGGCCAGCAGCACAGACAGCGCGAAGGAGGTCACGTCGTGACCCCCTGGGCCGTTCGGTCGTCGTCCATACCTCCACCCTGGGGGGTGGAGGGGGCTCTCGTCGTCGTCCTTGAGCACAGACTTCCATGTACTACCTGCGTAGTACGGACCGCCACCAATGGGGGGCCTTGGCGGCGGCCGAACGGGCCCGCTGGAGGAGTTCGTTCTGCGGTTCCGCGGGCCGGTAGACGGTCAGCGCGCCCGGCAGCTTGTCGAGCCGCAGCGCCCCGGCGCGGGTGCCGGAGACCTCGCCGTCGTAGGCGAGGGAGCGCACATCGTCCAGACCCGACAACCGCAGTGTGCGCATCCGGGCCGTCGAATAGATGTGGGAGCGGCCCAGCGTTCCGGTGAGCGCGGCGAACAGCAGCCGGGTACGGGCCAGCCGCTGGTCCCCGTCGATCGCCCGGACGTCCAGCAGCCCGTCGTCGAGCTGGTCCCGGTACGCGGGCGCGAAACCGTCGGGGGAGTAGCCGCCGTTGCCGACGAACAGCACCCACAGCCGCCGCTTGTGCCCGTTGACCTCGATCTCCATCGGCTCCGCGGTGCGCAGGACCCGGGTGAGCGCGACGGCCGCCGCGGGCCACTTGCCGAGCCGGTCCTGGAGGCTCTCCCGGATCCGCACCAGCTCGGGGTAGAAGCCGATGCTGAAGGTGTTGACGAAGTGCTTGGTGTCGTCGTCCCCGTCCGAGACCGGGGCGGCGCGGGCGAGGTCGACGGCCACGGCGTCGCCCTCGGTCACCGCGTGCGCGGTGTCCTCGAAGGCCGGTACGCCCACGTCCAGGGCGAAGTGGTCCAGGGTGCCGCCCGCGAACACCGCGAGCGGCAGTCCGCGCTCGGCGGCGAGGGTGGCGGCCGCGTTCACACTGCCGTCGCCGCCGCAGATGCCCAGCGCCCCGGCCCGCTCGGAGGCCCGTCGCCCGGCCGCCTGGAGCAGGGTCATGAAGTCGTCGTCGGGGCCGCATTCGAGGATCTCGGCGGCGGGCAGCAGCACCCTTAGCTGATCGGCGGTGCTGAGTCCGCCCACGGCAGCGGCGCCGGCCCGCTGGTTGACCAGCAGGACCAGCCCCTCCCCCTTGGGCAGCGCGGGGGCGGAGACCCGGGGCCGGGCCTGCGCCGGGACCTCGGGGCGCGGCGGCCAGTAGCGGCAGGTGAACACCGCGGCGCCTACCCCGATCGCGATGCCCGCCAGCACATCGCTGGGGTAGTGCACCCCGACGTAGACCCGGGAGGCGGCGACGGCGGCGGCCAGCGGGGCCACCAGCAGGCCGTACCGGGAGGACTCGAGGGCCACTCCGGTGGCGAACGCGGCGGCGGAGGCCGAGTGGCCGGAGGGGAACGAACTCGTCCAGGGCTGCTCGCGCAGCCGCCGCATCAGGGGTACACCGTCCAGCACCGGACGCCGCCGGTCCACGGTCCACTTGACGACCATGTTCGAGGCGAGGGACGCAGCGGCGAGGGAGCCGACCCCGCGCAGCGCGGCCCGTCGCGCGGTCCGTCCGCCGACCGCGCCCAGCACACCAGCGGCACCCAACCACAGCCGTCCGTGGTCGGCGGCCCGGCTGAGCCGGGGCAGCGTGGGGTGCGCGCCGCGCAGCCGTCCGGCCGCGACCCGGGCGAACAGCCGGCGGTCGAATTCACTGATGCGTCTCATGCGTCAATGGGTATCCCGGATCCGCCGTCGGCACGCGTCATCGGAATCCGAGTGTGATCAAACCCGCCGGCGGGCGGGCTCCCGGGTACGGCCGCCGACGATGAGTCCGACACCGTGTACGAAGCGGTCCTCGAAGCCGCCGAAGTGCGGAACGGCCGCCGCGAGCGAGGGGTAGCGCTCGGCGGTGACCGCCCGCCGCAGCGCCTGAGGGCCGCCGCCGGTGCCGTCCGCGGCCTGTTCCTCCTGGACCAGGCCGAGGGTGAAGTAGACCAGGGCCCAGGTCCGCCACGCCGCCTCCGCCGGATCGTGCTCCCCGGCCAGGAACGCGCCCGTCAGCGCGTCGGCGAAGCGCAGGGTGTTGTCCTCGGTCACATCGGTACCGGCCACCACCCGCGCCCCGTCCCGGTGGGCCAGCAGCGCCGAGCGATAGCGCCCGGCCAGGGTGCGGGCCCGCTCCTCCCACGGCTCCGGCAGGGGTTCGGCCGCGCAGCCGTCGAGCATCGCGTCGGCCATGAGCTCCAGCAGCCGCGGCTTGCTGGAGGCGTGCCAGTAGACGGTGTTGAGCTGAACGCCGAGCCGCTCGGCCACCTTGCGCATCGTGAGCTTCTCCAGCCCCGACTCGTCGAGCAGCTCCAGCGCCGCCGTCACCACGGCCGTGCGGTCCAGGCCCATGCGCACTGTCTCCCTCTGTCCCGCGCGTCCCTGCGCGTCGCGATCCGCGCTTGCGTCTTGACCCGGGATCAAGTGTACTGGGACAAGGCTCTTGATCCAGGATCAAGAGCAGGAGACCGAACCGGAGGAGACGCTGTGGTGGATGACGTCGTCGTGGTGGGGGCCGGGCCGACCGGACTGCTGCTCGCCGCCGAATTGCAGCTGGCGGGAGTGCCGGTCACCGTCGTGGAGCGCGCGGCCGGACGCAGTCCGCACTCCAAGGCGCTCACGCTCCATCCGCGCACCCTGGAAGTGCTGGCGCTGCGCGGTATCGCGGGGCGGTTCACCGCCGAGGGCGTCCCGCTGCCCGTCGGCCACTACGGGGGGCTGCCCACCCGGCTGGAGTTCTCCGCGCTCGACACCCGCTTCCCGTACACCCTGGTCCTTCCCCAGCGGCGCACCGAACAGCTTCTGGAGCGACGGCTGGAGGAACTCGGCGGCGAGGTCCGGTGGGGGCACCAGGTCCTCGCGGTGCGCCAGGACGCGGACGGCGCCGAGGTGGAGGTGGCGGGACCGGACGGGACCGATGTCCTGCGGGCGGCCTGGGTGGTGGGCTGTGACGGTGCCGGGAGCGCGGTGCGCTCCTCGGTGGGGATCGACTTCCCCGGCACCCCGACCACCACCACCGGCTTCCTCGGCGACGTCCTGCTCGACGCGCCGCCGCCCGCGGGCGCCCCGTCGTACGACAACGCCCGGGGCGGCATTCTGATCGTCGAGCTGGCGGACGGGTACCACCGCATCGTCGGCTCCACCCAGGAGTCCTCCGCCGTCCCCACTGCCCAGCCCCTCACTCTGGAGGAGCTGCGCACCGCCGTGCGCGCCGTGGCGGGCACCGACTTCGGGATGCGCGCGCCCCGGTGGCTGTCCCGCTTCGGCAACGCCGCGCGCCAGGCAGCCCGTTACCGCGCCGGGCGGGTGCTGCTCGCCGGGGACGCGGCGCATATGCATATGCCCTTCGGCGGCCAGGGGCTCAACGTGGGCGTCCAGGACGCCTTCAACCTCGGATGGAAACTGGCCTCCGTCTGCCACGGACGCGCTCCCGCCGCGCTGCTGGACACCTATCACGCGGAACGGCATCCGGTCGGTACCGCGCTGCTGGAGAACACCCGGGCCCAGACGGCCATCGGCGCCGCCCACACCGCGGACGCCCAGGCGCTGCGCGATGTCCTCAGCGGGATCCTGGCCGACCACCCCGATGTCAACCGGCGGCTGGCCGGGCAGGTCTCGGCGCTGGACGTCGCCTACCCGGCCCCGGACGGCGGGCCGCTGGCCGGTGACCGCGCCCCCGATGTGGGACTGGACGGGGAGTGCGGACCGAGTCTGTACCCGCTGCTGGCCGACGGGCGCTTCGTGCTGCTCGGCCTCACCGCGGAGGGGCCGGGAGCGGATCTCGTGGCCGCGGCCGCTGGGCTCGCCGGTGGCGCGGACCGGGTCCGCACCGTGGCCGCCCGCCCGGTCACCGCCCACCCGGGCTGGGACGGACTGGCCACCGTGCTGGTGCGACCGGACGGCCATATCGCCTGGGCGCGCCGTGCGGTGGACGGTGCCGTGAGGCTGCCCGGGGCGGCCTGACCGGACCGTGTGCGGTGCGTACGCCCGGTCGTGGCACCGGCGTGCGGCGCCCGGCCCGGCGGTGTAGCGTCCGCCGCACTTCCGTCGCGCTCTCGCCGGAAGGGGGCGCGGGGTGCGGCCGGCGATGGAGTCGATCTTCGTGGCCGGAGCGCCGCACGGGCCGTGCGCACACTCCGGCGAGGGGCCGGCCGGCCGCCTCCGGCCCCGGGCCGCGCGCCAGGGGTCCGTCACCCGTTCGGCCGTCATGCCCACCGGCCCCCGGCATCCAGCTCAGCACGACTGGCGCCCCGCGGCCACCGGACGTAACGCCGCGACGGGCCGTTGTCCATTCCTTGTCCACTCCGTGGAAATCGACGCGCGGAGCGTTCCCTTGCTGGTTAACCTGGCGACAGATCCGGTTCAGCCGACACAGGGAGTGTGCGGTGACCCCCGAACAGACACAGAGCGAAGAGTCGCACGCAGACGACGACGGGCGGTGCGCAGAGCCCTCGGAAGTGGGCAGTCTGGAGGTGTGGGCACGCTCCGCGCCGATCCGCCTCGCCGGTTACGAGGACGACCTGGCCGAGCCGCACATCCTCCAGAGCGTGGACTGAGGGCTCCGCGGCCAATCGCTTCAATGTCGAACATTTCGGACGGCCATCATTCAGCCGAATTCGGCACGATCGAAGAGGGTGGCCCCCTGCCGGGCCACCTCGCCGAATGAAGGGCTCACGCTAGTGGTATAGACCAATGACGATACAGGTCACCGCGAGGTGTCCGATCGTCACAGGTCCCACACATCTGTGAAGCCGCGTGCCGGGTGGTGTGTTCCGGAGCGTCGATAATCGGCCATGGTCGGTCCGGCCGAAGACGGGTCATACGGTGATACGGCAGTCCATCCCCCCGGACATGCCGCACTATATGGTCTGCGCGGTTTCGGCTTCGGTCGCGCTGCTGGTGAGGACGGTGGTGTCCTCGGCCGGCGATTCGGTACGGCGGTCGGGGAGGGGAGCCCCGACAGCGGCCGGGGAGGGGAGCCCCGGCCGCGGCGAAGCCGCTTCTTGAGGATCACTCATCGTTCATTCCGCGTGAACACCTGCCACTGAGTGGCTTGTTCACGTGTGTCACACACCGGTCGGCTGCCGCGCCCTGCGCGGCTGCCCCTGGGGGGAGTTCACCATGGGTCGGATGACCCGGCCTGCCGCGGCGTGCGCCGCGGCGGTCCTGCTGTCGGCGACGGCACCGGCGATCGGCGCCGGTGCCGCACCGGCACCGAGAATCGATCTGCGTGTCCTGGTCCTGGACGACAAGGGCCCGGCCACCGCGGCGATCACCACCGAACTCAAGGGTTCGGGCACGCCCTACACCACCGTCGACCTGACCGCCTCCGGGCGGTCGCGGATCGACGCCGCCTTCCTCGGCGACACCGTCGACGGGCGCCCGCGCGCCAAGTACCAGGCAGTGGTAGTGCCCAATGACAATCCGTTCGGCGACGGCTCCGCGGAGATGGCCGCACTCGTCGCCTATGAGAAGCGCTTCGGCATCCGGCAGGTGGATGCCTACACCTACGCCCGTCCGGCCGTCGGCCTGGGTTACCCCCAGAACCCGGGCTATATCGGCTCCCTGGACGGGCGCACCGCGAAGGTCACGGCCGCCGGTGAGTCCGGCCCCTTCGGCTACCTCGGCGGCAGTGTGCCCTTCGAGGACAACGACCCCGCCGTGACCGAGAGCTACGGCTATCTGTCGGTGCCGCTGGCGAACCAGACCGAGGGCGCGACCTTCACGCCCTACGTCGACGCCCCGATCCCGGGCGGCGACGCCCGTGGTGCGCTGGTCGGTGAATACGCCCACGACGGACGCCGGGAGCTGGTCGTCACCTTCGTCTACAACCAGTACCAGAGCCAGTTCCGGCTGCTGGCGCGCGGCATCGTGGAATGGGCCACCCAGGGCATCCACCTGGGCGCCGACCGCAACTACTACGCGGTGCACGTGGACGATGTGTTCGCCGGTGACGACCGCTGGGACACCGAACTCAACTGCACCCCGGGCGACGTGGACTGCGCGGGCGCGGGCGACGACGCCGAGAACGACCCCATCCGGATGACCGCGGCGGACGCCCGGTACGCCGAGGAGTGGTCCACCGACCATGGGTTCACCCTGGACATGGCCTTCAACGGCGGCGGCAGCGAGGCGTACAAGGACGAGAACGGCGGCAGCGACCCGCTCGCCCAGCGGCTCCTGGCCGACCAGGGTTCCTACCGCTGGATCAACCACACCTACAACCACCCGTTCCTCGGCTGTGTACAGGACACCTCCGTCGTCCCGTGGAAGTGTTCGACCGGCCTCCTCGGCACCACCCGCTGGGTCGGACCGGCCGACATCACCGGCCAGATCAACGACAACCTGAGCTGGGCCGGGCGGAACAGCCTCTCCGTGGACCGTGCCGAACTGGTCACCGGTGAGCACTCGGGACTGAAGACACTGCCCCAGCAGCCCTCCGACAACCCGAACCTGGCGCCCGCCCTCACCCTCACCCGGGTGACCTCGCTGGCCGCCGACGCCTCACGGGAGAAGGAGCAGCGCACCCTCGGCCCCGCCACCACCGTGCCGCGCCATCCGATGAACATCTTCTACAACGCCGGGCACGCCGCCGAGCAGGTGGACGAGTACAACTGGATCTACGCCAGGAAGTCCGACGGCGGCAGCGGTGTGTGCGAGGGCTCCGCCAACACCACCTGTCTGAACGAGCCGTTGGACACCTCCACCGGCTATGCGTCGTACATCGTGCCGCTGGAGTCGAGGATCGCACTGGGCCATGTGCTGTCCAACGATCCCCGTCCGCACTACATCCACCAGTCCAACCTGGCCGAGGAGCGGATCGCCTACCCCGCGCTGGAGAAGGTCCTCGCTGACTACGGCCGCCTCTTCGCGGACAACACCCCGGTGGTCAACCTCCGGATGAAGGACATCGGTGAGGAGATGCGCCGCCGGGCCGCCTGGGACGCGGCCCTCGCCGCCGGACGTGTCACCGCCTACCGCATCGGTGACACCGTCACCGTCACCGCCCCCAGCGGTGTACGGGCCCCGGCGACCCTGCCGCCCGGCACCCGGCAGGCCCAGTCCGGCTCCGGCACCGTGACCTTCGGCAGCGCCTACGCCGGACTGCGCTCCGGCTGGGCCGCTCCGGGCGCGTCGCAGAGCCGGATCACCTTCACCCTGGCCGAGGGCGCGGTCCCGGCCGACCCGTCCGGTACGGCAGCCGCGGCCCGCGCCGCCAAGCCCGCCGACCGGCTGCCGGTTCCGGCCGGGGTCCGCAAGCCCGTGCCGTACGGGCCGGGAGACGCCACGCGCGCGTAACCGCGCGGGCGGCGCCCGCGCCGGATCCGTCAACCGGCGCTCCCCGGGTCCGTGATGTCCCACGGACCCGGGGAGGGTGCCCCGTGCCCGCCGGAGCCGTTCCCTCTTTTCCTGTTCCCGTTCCACCCGTCCGCCGTGCCGTCCGTGCCGTTCCGGCCGTTCTGGGAGAGACCGAATCGACATGCGAGGACCGCTTGCCGAGCCCGTGCCCGGCGCCACCACGGTGACGCTGCTGACCGAGGGCACCTACCCGCACAGCCACGGCGGGGTGAGCGTGTGGTGCGACCAACTGGTGACCGGGATGCCGGACATCACCTTCCGCGTCATCGCGGTGACCGGCACCGGGCGGGAAACACTCGCCTGGCCGATTCCGCCGCAGGTCACGGCGGTGAGCTGCGTACCGCTGTGGGGACCGCCGCGGGCGGTGCGCGCCACCCCGCCGAGGGGCCGGGCGATGCGGTGCTTCCTCACCGGGTACGAGCGGTTCCTGCTGGCCCTGCTCGACCCGGACCGGGAGCGGCTGTTCGCCACCGAGCTGTACCGGCTGGCGGAGTACGCCGAACACGGCACCCTCTCCGCCGCCATGGCCTCCGAGCCCGCGGTCCGCCTCCTGGTCCGGCTGTGGAACCGCCCGGACCTGCCCATCGCATCCGCCCGGCCCACCCTGCACGACGCACTCACCGCCACCGACCTGCTGGAACACGCCCTGCGCCCGCTGGCCGCCGTACCGCCCGCCGACGGTGTCACCCACGCCGTCAGCGGTGGACTCGCTGCGCTCCCGGGCCTGGTGGCACGGGAACGCCACGGCACCCCCTTCCTGCTCACCGAACACGGCGTCTATCTGCGCGAGCGCTATCTCGGCTTCCGCGCCGAGCCCTACGGCTGGCCGGTCAAGGCGCTGATGCTGGGCTTCTTCCGGCTGCTGGCCCAGGAGAGCTACCGCCGGGCCGCCCTGGTCACCCCCGGCAACCGCTACAACCGCCGCTGGGAGGAACACGGTGGCACCCCGCCCGAGCGCATCCGCACCGTCTACAACGGGGTGGATCCGGCCGCCTTCCCGCCCGCCGGTCCGGAGCCGGACACACCCACCCTCAGCTGGGCCGGACGGGTCGACCCGATCAAAGGCCTGGAGACCCTCATCCGTGCCTTCGCACTGGTCCGCGAAGAGATACCCACCGCCCGGCTGCGCCTGTTCGGCGGCACCCCGCGCGGCGCCGAGGACTACCGGAGCTCCTGCGAGACCCTCGCCACGGAGCTGGGCGTCGCCGGGGCCGTCACCTTCGAGGGACGCGTCGAGGACATCCGCGACGCCTACGCGGCGGGCACCGTGGTGATGCTCTCCAGCATCAGCGAGGGCTTCCCCTTCACCCTCATCGAAGCCATGTCCTGCGGACGGGCCACCGTCTCGACCGATGTGGGCGGGGTCCGCGAGGCCGTCGGCGACAGCGGGCTCGTCGTACCGCCCCGCGATCCGGAGCGGATGGCGAGGGCCGCGCTGACCCTGCTGCGGGACCCGGCGCTGCGCGCCCGGATGGGGGAGGCCGCCCGGCTGCGGGTGATCGAGCAGTTCACCCTGCGCCGGACCATCAGCGCCTTCCGCGAGATCTACCACGAACTGTCCGGACACCGCGGCGGGGTGGCGGGCCCCGCCCCCGCGGCCGCGATGGCCCTGGCCGCGGACGGTACGGCATGAGCGGTCCCCTGCGACTCGTACCGCCCGCGGAACCCGGTACGGCTGATGCCCCGGAGCTCTTACCGCTCCGGCCCGCGCACCCCCGCGGCGTTCCGTCCCGGCCGCGCTGGGCCCGGGATCCGCTGGATGAACTCCTCGTGGACTTCGGGGGGTTGGCTGCCGGTGCCGTCCATCCCGATGAGATCGCCGCTGTGCTGGAGGCGGACGGACTGACCGGGGAGCAGGTCCAGGAGCGGTTCGGCCGCCGGGACACCTTCGAGCTCGCGGCCGAACTCTACGCACGGGTGCCGCGTGTCCATCCCGCGCCACCGCCGCGCCCCGACCCATGGCGGGCGGTGCCCGGCCCGTTCCTGCTGCGCGGTCTGGTGTTCGCGTCACCCGGACTCGGCTACGCGGTGGGCGCGCCCTTCCTCACCGGCCCGCCCGGCGTTCTGGGGCTGCCCGCCGGAAGCGGTGCGCTGACCGCCTCCGCGCTCGTGGGCTGGGCCTGGAACCAGGGGCTTGCCCACCGCGCCCATATCCGGCTGGCCTCCGGTGGCCGCGCGGCCACCGGACGCTGTCTGCGGACCGGCGCGCCCCTGGGGGCGCTGCTCGCCTTCCTCGCCGCGCTGTCGTTTCCGTCGTCCGGGGGTGCCCTGGCGTTCGCGGCCGGGCAGTCGGCCTATCTCGCCGCCGCCACCGTGCTGCTGGTGCTGGGCAAGGAGCGGCTGCTGCCGCCGGCGCTGCTGCCGACCGCCGTCGGTGCCACGCTGCTGCCGGGCCCCGGACTGCCGTCCTGGGCACGGGCGGTGGCCCTGCTCACCACGGTCGCCACCGTCCTGCTGGTGGCGGTCCGGGAGACCGTGCGGGCCCATTCCCCGGACGGCGGGTCATGGCGTCGCGGTGTGACCGCCGTCCTGCGCGGGCGATGGCGGGCCACGGTGCCCCTCGGGCCGGGCGAGGACACCCGGCCCAGGGGCCGCCACCGCGCGGTGACACCACGGCCCGGCCCACGGGTACGGCCGCCGCGCCGCGCGGCCCGCCGTGGTCCGGCGAAGGAGACCACGCCCGAACCTGTGGTACCGCTGACGGTCTCGGTGCCGTACGGCCTGTTCGGCCTCGGCTGCGCCGTGCTCACCACCGTGGCCGCGTTCGGTGAGATGGTGCGCCACGGCGCGGGGGCGGCGCTGACCGGACCGGTGGTGATCGCGCTGACGCTCAGCATGGGCGCGGCCGAATGGCTGCTCCACCGCTGCCGCGGCCGCGCGCTCATGGCACTCGCCCGCAGCACCACCCTCCGCGGTCTGCGGTGGCGGACCCGCGGGGTGCTCAGCGGCTGTCTGTCCGGATATCTCATCGCCCTGACCGCACTGGTGTGGCTCACCCACACCCTCTGGCCCGCGGCGCCGCCCCTGGGCGCCGTCCGGCTGCTCGCCGTGCTCGCGCTCGGCTCCACCCTGTGGACCGGGCTGCTGCTCCAGGCGTTCGGCTCTGCGTGGACACCGGCCGTGGTGTGTGCCGCGGCCGCGGCGGCGGAAGCCGCGGCGGCGGCCGGGGAGTTCTCCCGGCCGCCGGTGGTCCAGCTCGCGGTCTGCGGCGTGGCCACGGCCGTCCTGCTCACCGCCGCCACCGCACTGCTCGGCCGGATGACCACGCACCGCTGATCCGGCGCGCTCCGCCACCGGGTCACCACCGCATCACACCACCGCATCACACCATCGCACCAGAAGGGGAGTTCCCGTATGTCCGAAACCACCTCCGCCACCTTCGCCACCACCGTCGCCGTCACCGGCGCGGAGGGCTTCATCGGTTCGCATCTCGTCGAGGCGCTGGTGGCCACCGGCCACCGGGTGCGGGCGATGGTGCAGTACAACTCCTTCTCGTCCTTCGGCTGGCTGGAGTCCCTGCCCCACGAGGTGATGGCCAACGTCGAGGTGGTCCTCGGTGACGTCCGCGACCCGGGTTCGGTGGGCGGTCTCCTCCGCGGCACCGACGCCGTCTACCACCTCGCCGCCCTCATCGCGATCCCGTACTCCTACCGGGCCCCGCACAGCTATGTCGAGACCAATGTGACCGGCACCCTCAACGTGCTGGAGGCGGTGCGCCACCTGGAGATCCCCCGGCTGGTGCACACCTCCACCAGCGAGACCTACGGCAGCGCGCGGACCGTCCCCATCACCGAGGACCACCCCATCAACACCCAGTCCCCGTACGCCGCCTCCAAGGCGGGCGGGGACCGGCTGGCCGACAGCTACCACGCCAGCTTCGGCACCCCGGTGGTCACCCTGCGTCCGTTCAACACCTTCGGCCCGCGCCAGTCCATGCGCGCCGTGATCCCCACCGTCATCGGCCAGGTGGCGGCCGGGCAGACCACCATCACCCTCGGAGACCTCCGTCCCACCCGCGACTTCACCTTCGTCAAGGACACCGCGGCGGCGTTCCTCGCCGTGGGCACCGCCCCCGCCGCGGATGTCGTCGGCCGCACCTTCAACGCGGGGACCGGCGGTGAGATCTCCGTCGGTGATCTGGTCACCCTCGTCGGCAAGCTGATGGACACCACGCTCGACGTCCGCGAGGACGCCCAGCGGGTACGGCCCGCAGACTCCGAGGTGATGCGGCTGGTGTGCGACGCCACCCGGCTGCGCACCGCCACCGGATGGAGCCCCGCGCACACCCTCGAGAAGGGCCTGGAGCACACCATCGCCTTCTTCCGCGACCCGGCGAACCTCGCCCGCTACAAGACGGACCTCTACAACGTCTGATCCGTCACCCCCGCGTCACCCCCGAGCCACTCCACCGTCACATCCGAGAGGAACCCACCATGCACGCAGTCATCCTGGCCGGCGGCAAAGGCGTCCGGCTTCGCCCCTACACCACCGCGTTGCCCAAGCCGCTCGTCCCGATCGGCGAACAGCACGCGATTCTGGAGATCGTGATGCGTCAGCTGTCCGCGGCGGGCTTCACCAGCTGCACCCTGGCCATCGGCCACCTCGGCCACATCATCCGCGCCTATGTCGGCGACGGCGCCCAGTGGGGTCTGCGCGTCGACTACACCACCGAGGACAGTCCGCTGGGCACCATGGGGCCGCTGCTGACCATGCTCGACCGGCTACCCGGACACTTCCTCGCGATGAACGGCGACATCCTCACCGATCTGGACTTCGGCGATGTGCTGCGCACCCACGAGAAGGCCGGAGCCCCGCTCACCATCGCCACCTACGCGCGCAGGGTGCACATCGACTTCGGTGTGCTGACCACCGACGCGGACCGGGTGGTGGGCTTCGCCGAGAAGCCCAGCATGGACTACCGCGTCTCGATGGGGGTCTACGGCGTGTCCCGGGATGCCCTCAGCCGCTACACCCCGGGTCTCCCGCTGGGCTTCGACGAACTGGTGCTGGACCTGCTGGCGGCGGAGACCCCGCCGCACGCCTATGAGTTCGACGGCTACTGGCTGGACATCGGGCGGCCCGACGACTACGACCGGGCCAACGCCGAGTTCGACGCCCGTCGCGGCATGCTGATCAAGGGAGCGTGAGAGCGGGTGCGCATCCTGGTCCTCGGCGCCACCGGATTCCTGGGGCGGCACACCACCCGTCATCTGCACACCCTGCCCGGGGTGCGGGTGCTGGTCGGCGGCCGGTCACCGGACACCGATCTGACCGCCGACCTCGCCACCGCCGATCCCGTCCGGCTGGCCGACGCCCTGCGCGCGCTCGCGCCGGACGCCGTGGTCAACTGCTCCGGTGCGGTGGGTGGCGGCGCGGTCCATCTGACCGGTACCAACGCGCGCGGCCCGGCGGTGCTGTGCCAGGCCCTGGCCGAGGCCGCACCCCGGGCGCGGCTGGTGCACTTCGGCTCGGCGGCCGAGTACGGCGCCACCGGTGTCGGCCACACCGTCGACGAGACCACCCCCGCCCGGCCGCTGAGCGTGTACGGCGCCAGCAAGCTGGCCGGGACCCTCGCCGTCCTCGATGCCCCGCTGGATGCCGTGGTGCTGCGGGTGTTCAACCCGCTGGGCCCCGGCGCCCCGACCGCCGGGCTGCCCGGACGGCTGGCCGCCGAACTGCGCCGCGTCACCCCTCACGGCCCGGAGGGCACGGTCCGGGTCGGCGATCTCTCCGCCCACCGCGACTTCGTCGATGTGCGTGATGTGGCGCGCGCCGCCGGGCTCGCCGCCACCACCCCCGGCGCGTATCCGCGGGTGCTCAACATCGCCAGTGGTACCGCCCGTCCGGTACGGGCGGTGGCCGAGGGACTGGTGCGCGAGAGCGGCTTCCGGGGACGGCTCGAGGAGAGCGGCGGCGGCTCGGACCGCTCGGCCGCGGTCTCCTGGCAACAAGCTGACATCGCCGCGGCCGGGCGGGTGATCGGCTGGCAGCCCCGCCACACCTTCGCCGATTCCCTGGCCGGGCTGTGGGCGGCCAGCGTCGACCAGGCCGTGGTTCCCGCGCGGTGACACCCCTTCAACGGCGGCTGCTGGTGCCGCTGTATGTCCACCCGGCGGTCGATCCGCACCCCTGGAAGGTGCTGGAACGGGCCGCCGGGCGGCTGTACGGCGTGGTCCTGAACCTGGCCGACGGACCGGGCCGCCGCCCCGACGCGGTGTTCGCCGGAGCCGCCGCGCGGCTGCGCGCGGCGGGCGCGCCGCTGCTCGGCTACGTCGACACCGCCTACGGCCACCGCCGGACCGCGCCGGTCCTGGCCGATATCGGCCGGTACCGCCGCTGGTACGGCGTGGACGGGGTGTTCCTGGACCGGGTCCCCTCCGCCGCGGCCCATCTGGCGCGATATCAACGGCAGGTGAGGGCCGCCCGGACGCTCGGCGCCCGGACGGTCGTCCTCAACCCCGGCACCCACCCCGACCCCGGTTACGCCGCCCTCGGCGATCTGCTGATCACCTTCGAAGGGTGCTGGGAGACCTACCGGCACATCCCGGTGCCCGGCTGGACGGCCGGGTATCCCCCCGAGCGCTTCTGCCACTTGGTGTACGCCGTGCCCGTCGGCCGGGGCGGCCAGGTGGCCGATTCCGCACGCCGGCGCGGCGCCGCCGTGCACTGCGCGGTGCCCGGCGACGGCGCCAACCCCTGGCAGTCCGCCCCCGACGGACTGGAATGAGGCTCCCGCCGACGGCGTGACCTGCGGAAGAGGCGTGACCACTACTGGCCAACTGCCCGTTAAGACGGTGCCTCTGGGGTGCGCGGGGCGGACTGGTGCGCCGTGCGACCGTCATGGCAGGATGCCTCACGCGGCGTTCCCGGCCTTAACCAACCGTGAGTGCGTACCGCCGTGAACAGCCACGATCAAGAGGGGGAGCGGATGGCCGTCGGGGCCAACGGGTCACCGGACGACACCGGCAGTCGGCTCGCGGACCGGCTGAACTACCTGTTCGCGACCATGCACCCGCCGGGCTCCCCCTACACCAACGCCCATGTCGCGGAGGAGATCAGCGGAAGCGAGGAGTACGGCAAGGCGGCGCTGACCGAGCAGTATCTGTCGATGCTGCGCAACGGGAAGCGCACCAACCCCAGCCCGGACCTGCTGCGCGCACTGGCCAAGTTCTTCGCCGTGCCGGTCGGTTACCTGCTCGGCGACCTGTCGCCGTCCCAGGCGGAGCGGGTGGAGGAGGAGGTGCGGTTCCTCGTCGCGATGCGCGACAAGCGGGTGCGCAGCATCGCGCTGCGCTCCGTGGGCCTCCCCCCGGAGGTCCAGGACAGCCTCACCGCCATCATCTCCCAGTTCCGGCAGCAGATGAACCTGCCACCGGAACCGGCCGGGCCCGAGGGGCCCGCGGAGCCGGACGGCCGGGCACCGCGTGGCCGAGGCTGACGCACGGCCACTGTTCTGCTCCTGGCAGCGGACCGGAATCGAGGGTGGTACAGGCATGCGAGTGGGTCGGATACGACGGCGGTGCAAGCGGCTCATCAAGGAGCTCGGGCTGCCCTCCTCGACCGATCTGCCGGGCCTGTGCGCCATCGTGGCCGAGCGCGTCGGACGCCCCGTCCATCTGGTGCCGATGAGCCTGGGCGGTGTGGTCTCGGGCATGACGGCCAGCACCGACGACGGGTACTGGGTCTTCTACGAGCTCAGGACGTCCCCCTGGCACCAGATCCACATCGTGCTGCACGAGATCGGACACCTGCTGCTCGGGCATGAGCAGGACCCGGCCGTCACCGAGGACGCGCTGCGCATGTGGACCCCGTCCATGGACGTCACCACCGCCATGCGCCGCCTGGGCATGACCCCGGGCTTCGCCCGCCACCACTGCTACGACAACCTCACCGAGCGCGAGACCGAGGTACTGGGCACCCTGCTGATGGAGCGTGTGGTGCCCACCTCGGCCGACCACGGACTGCCGCTGCGGGGCCGGGCCGCCGAACTGGCCGCCGCCCTCGGCCCGGCACTGCGCCATGTGCGCGACACCGGCGGCACCGCCGGCACCCGCCGGGCACCCCGAGCCCCCGGCAGCGGTGGCGGTGGCGGTGGGGCCCGTGTTTGACCTGGTCTACCTGTCGTTCGGGGCCGCCGCATGGGCGCTGGCCGGATACAAGGCGCGCGCCTGGTTCCGCGACCCCGGCAACGCCGACCTGGGGCTCGCCTGTGTGATGACCGCCGCCGTGGCCGATGTGTTCCTGCTCTCGGCGCCCAGTGTCTACCGCTGGTTCGACCGGCTGGTGGGCGTGGCCAATCTGGCCATGGTCCTCCTCTACTCCTCGGTCGTGGTGTTCGCCACCGGCGCGCTGGTCCTGCTGCTGCGCTGGACCGGGTCGGCGATCCGGCCCCGGACGGTGGTGGCCGCCGTGGGCCTGGTGTGGGCCGTGGCCGTCACGGGCTTCGCCCTCGGCCGCCCGGACGCCGTGGAACACCCCCGGGACTTCAGCACCGCGTACGCGAGCGAACCGGGTGTGGTGCTCTTCCTGGTGCTGTATCTGGCCATCTTCGGCACCGGACTCGCGGGTCTTGGCATCCTGTGCCCGCGCTACGCCGCCACCCTGCGTGGCTCGTGGCTCGCCCGGGGGCTGCGGGTGCTTGCCGCCGGATGCTGGCTCGGCCTGGTCTACTGCGCCTGCAAGTTGATCGGGTTCGGCTTCTCCTGGGCGGGCCGGGAGTTGTACTGGCTCTCCAACGGCGTGGCCCCGCTGACCGCTTCGGTCGCCGCACTGCTCGTCCTGGCCGGGTTCGCCCTGCCGGCCGGAGGTCCGCGCGCCTCCGCGTGGCGCCGGTTCCGGCGACTGCGGCCGCTGTGGCGGGAAGTCACCGCCCAGGCTCCCGAAGTGGCCATGGGCCAGCCGCGCTGGACCGGCTGGTGGCCGCTGGCCGATCTGGAGTGGCGGGCCAACCGCCAGATGGCGGAGATCCGTGACGTCCAGCGTGGTGTGCGACGCCATGTGGAGGCGGACGTCCTGGAGATCGCACGTGTCAAGGCCCAGGCCGCACGGTTCGACGATTGGCAACTTGCTGCCGTAGTGGAAGCAGCGGCGCTCAGACGGGGTTTGCTGAATCAAGCACACGGACACGTACCGGTGACCGCCGCGGACAGTGTGGTGGTCACCACGGGAACCGAACTGGCCGATGAGCACGAGCACTTGGCCAGGGTCGCCGATGTCTACCGGCTGCCGCTGGTGGACGAGGTGCTCGCGGAGCTGGGGGAGGGGGCCGCCGCACCGCGGCGGTGACGCAAGGGGGATCGAAGACGAGGTGGCCCTGGACGGGGGTCGGGGCCGCCCGTGGCGCAGGCGGCGCCGGGGAGATTCAGTCCCGGCGCCGCCTACCGGCCAGCGCCGCGCCGCACACCTCCCCGGTGCCTCCTCAGTGGCTCCGCACCGCCTCCCCACCGGCCGGGCCCCGGAGCCGACTTCGGCCGACCCGGACGATCTAGAGTCGGGAGCCATGACCGCGAACTCCACCCCCCGCGACACCAGCGGGCTGCTGACCGACCCCTACGCCACCTACGCCGCACTGCGGGAGGAGGGACCGGTCCACCGGATCACCGGCCCCGACGGCAATCCGGCCTGGCTGGTCACCCGCTACGAGGACGTCCGGCAGGCGTTCGCCGACCCCAGGCTCTCGCTGGACAAGGGCAACGCCCGCCCCGGCAACTTCCGGGGCTTCTCGCTCCCGCCGGCCCTCGATGCCAATCTCCTCAACATGGACCCGCCGGATCACACCCGGGTCCGCCGTCTGGTGGTGAAGGCATTCACCGCGCGCCGGGTCGAGGCGATGCGCGCGGGCGTACGGCAGCAGGCGGAGGCGCTGCTGGACGCCGTCGAGCCCCGTGGCCGTGCCGATCTGATCGCGGACTACGCCGGACCGCTGCCCATCGCGGTGATCTGCGACCTGCTCGGTGTTCCGCACCGCGACCGGCAGGACTTCCTCGCCTGGTCCGACGCCCTGCTCACCCCCGACCCCCAGCATCCGGAGCAGGCCAAGGAGGCGATCGGCAGCATGCTGCGCTTCTACACCGGACTGATCGCGGCCAAGCGGGCCGAGCCCGGTGATGATCTGCTCTCCGCCCTGATCGCCGCCCGCGACGAGGAGGGTGCGGGCGGCTCGGGCGGAGCGGACCGGCTGAGCGAGGACGAACTCACCTCACTCGCCTTTCTGCTCCTCTTCGCCGGATACGAAAATGTGGTTCATCTCATCGGCAATTCTGTATCCGGTCTGCTGGACCGCCCCGAACTGCTGAGCGCACTGCGCGGGAAACCGGAGGGGATCCCGGCCGCGGTCGAGGAATTCGCCCGCCATGACGGACCCGCGCCGCTCTCGATCCGCCGCTTCCCGCTCGAGGACATCGAGATCGGTGGGGTGACCGTTCCCGCGGGGGAGACGGTGCTGCTCTCCATCGCCTCCGCCAACCGTGACGCCCGCCACTTCGAGGATCCGGACCACTTCAATCCACATGTTGTCCGGTCCGGGCACCTTGCGTTCGGTCACGGCATCCACTACTGCCTCGGTGCTCCGCTGGCCAGGATGGAGGCCGAAGTGGCGCTGGAAGCCCTGTTGAGCCGCTTTCCGGGGATGCGGCTCGATGTTTCGAAGGAGGAGCTGCGGTGGCGGCCATCGATCCGCACGCGTGGCCTGATCTCGCTCCCCATCGCCTGGTGACGGGGAAAGCGAACACGTTTGTGATGCATAACCCGGGCCCGATGCGGTAAAAAGGTCATCGAGCCCGCCCGGTGTGCATCCCCCGTCGCACCGGGCGGGTCTCTCTTAACGGGCGTCATCCCGTGGCGAACGGCACATAGAGAGCAAGCTCACAGCCGGTTCCTCTGCTCTGGCTTTAGAAGATCGCACTAGCCTCCGCTGTCATGACGGTCCTGCCTGACGGCCTTCCCCTCGCCGACGAATTCCCGGATGTGACGCGTGACCAATGGCGCCACCTCGTCGAAGGAGTGCTGCGCAAAAGCGGCACCTCGGACGCCGTAGGGGAACAGGCCGAAGCGGTCCTCGCGACCGCACTCGAGGACGGCATCACCGTCCAGCCGCTGTACACCGCTGATGACGCCCCGCAGGACGCCGGACTCCCCGGCTTCGCGCCCTTCGTACGCGGCGGCCGGCCCGAGGGCTCCACGGTCTCCGGCTGGGATGTGCGCCAGCGACACGCCCACCCCGACCCGGCCCGCACCAACCAGGCCGTCCTGGCCGACCTGGAGAACGGTGTCAGCTCGGTGTGGCTGGCGGTCGGCGAGGCCGGAGTGCCCGTCGACGCCCTGCCCGAGGCGCTGAACGGGGTCTATCTCGACCTCGCCCCCGTGGCACTGGACGCGGGCGCCGACTTCGAGGCCGCCGCCCGCGCCCTGCTGCGGCTCTACGGCGAGCGCGAGGTGCCGCCGCACGCGGCGCTCGGCAACCTCGGCGCCGACCCGCTGGGCCTGGTGGCCCGCACCGGCCGGGACGCCGATCTGCCGGGTCACCTGGCCGCCGCCGCGGAGCTCGCGGCCCTCAGCCACCGTGACCACCCCGGGATCCGCGCTCTCGCCGTGGACGCCCTGCCGTACCACGAGGCCGGTGGCACGGCCGCCCAGGAGCTCGGCTGCTCGCTCGCCGCGGGCGTGGCCTATCTGCGGACGCTGACCGAGGCGGGGCTGAGCGCCGAAGCCGCCTGTGGCGAGCTGGAGTTCCGCTACGCGGCCACCGCCGACCAGTTCCTGACCATCGCCAAACTGCGCGCCGCCCGGCGGCTGTGGGCCCGGGTCGCGCAGGTGTGCGGCGCGGCCCCGGAAGCGGCCGCCCAGCGCCAGCACGCGGTGACCTCCCCGGTGATGATGACCCGGCGCGACCCCTGGGTGAACATGCTCCGCACCACCGTGGCGAGCATGGCCGCCGGGGTCGGCGGCGCCGACGCCGTCACCGTGCTGCCCTTCGACAGCGCCATCGGCCAGCCCGACGACTTCGCCCGCCGGGTGGCCCGCAACACCTCCACCATCCTGCTCGAGGAGTCGCACCTCGCCCGGGTGATCGACCCCGGCGGCGGCTCCTGGTACATCGAGCGGCTCACCGACGAGGTGGCCCGTGCCGCCTGGACCTGGTTCCAGGAGATCGAGGCCGCCGGCGGTCTCGCCGCCGCCCTCGCCTCCGGTCTGGTGCGCGACACACTGGCCGAGACCTGGGCCCGCCGCTCCCGCGACCTGGCCCGCCGCAAGGAGCCGATCACCGGCGTCAGCGAGTTCCCGAACCTCACCGAGCAGCTCGTGGAGCGCGAGGAGGCCTCCGCGCCGTCCGGCGGCGGACTGCCCCGGGTGCGCCGCGACGAGGCGTACGAGGCGCTGCGCGCCCGCTCCGACGCCCACCAGACCGCCGAGGGCACCCGGCCCCGGGTCTTCCTGGCCGCCCTCGGCCCCGCGGCCGCGCACACCGCGCGCGCCACCTTCGCCGCCAACCTCTTCCAGGCGGGCGGTATCGAGGCGGTCCATGAACCGGTCACCGTGACCGCCGAGACCGTGGCCGAGGCGTTCGCCGCCAGCGGCGCCCGCGTGGCATGCCTGTGCTCCAGCGACACGCTGTACGCGGAGCAGGCGGCGGATGTCGCCGGGCGGCTGAAGACCGCGGGCGCACTCCAGGTGTATCTGGCCGGGCGGCCCGGGGATCGACAGGATGAGTACGAGCAGGCCGGCGTGGACGCGTTCGTCTTCGCGGGCTGCAACGCGGTCGAGGTCCTCACCTCGGCCCTGGACACCATGGGGGTGGCGTGATGGCGGCCGGTCCGCAGGACGCCGGAAGGATTCCGGACTTCTCGGGAATCGAGCTCGAGGCGCCCGGAGAGCGGGTCACGGCCACCTCCGCCGAGTGGGCGGCCGCTCTGGGCGAGAACGTCGGCAAGAGCACCGAGGACCTGGTGTGGGACACCCCGGAGGGCATCGGGGTCAAACCGCTGTACACCGCCGAGGACCTGACGGGTCTGGACTTCCTGGGCACCTACCCCGGTGCCGCGCCCTATCTGCGCGGCCCGTACCCGACGATGTACGTCAACCAGCCCTGGACGATCCGGCAGTACGCGGGCTTCTCCACCGCCGAGGAGTCCAACGCCTTCTACCGCCGCAACCTCGCGGCCGGTCAGAAGGGCCTGTCGGTGGCGTTCGACCTGCCCACCCACCGCGGCTACGACAGCGACCACCCCCGGGTGACCGGTGACGTCGGCATGGCGGGCGTGGCCATCGACTCCATCTACGACATGCGTCAGCTCTTCGACGGCATCCCGCTGGACCGGATGAGCGTGTCGATGACGATGAACGGCGCGGTGCTCCCGGTGCTCGCGCTGTACATCGTGGCCGCCGAGGAGCAGGGGGTGGCACCGGAGAAGCTGGCGGGGACCATCCAGAACGACATCCTCAAGGAGTTCATGGTCCGCAACACCTACATCTATCCGCCGCAGCCGTCGATGCGGATCATCTCCGACATCTTCGCGTTCACCTCGCAGCGGATGCCCCGCTACAACTCCATCTCGATCTCCGGCTACCACATCCAGGAGGCCGGAGCCACGGCCGATCTGGAGCTGGCGTACACCCTGGCCGACGGGGTGGAGTATCTGCGGGCCGGTATGGACGCCGGGATGGACGTGGACGCGTTCGCGCCGCGGCTGTCGTTCTTCTGGGCCATCGGCATGAACTTCTTCATGGAGATCGCCAAGTTGCGGGCGGCCCGGTTGCTCTGGGCCAAGCTGGTCAAGCAGTTCGACCCCAAGAACCCCAAGTCGCTCAGTCTGCGCACCCATTCGCAGACCTCCGGCTGGTCGCTCACCGCCCAGGACGTGTTCAACAACGTGGCGCGCACCTGTATCGAGGCGATGGCCGCCACCCAGGGCCACACCCAGTCACTGCACACCAACGCGCTGGACGAGGCGCTGGCGCTGCCCACCGACTTCTCCGCGCGCATCGCCCGCAACACCCAGATCCTGCTCCAGCAGGAGTCGGGCACCTGCCGGGTGATCGACCCCTGGGGCGGCAGCGCCTATGTCGAGAAGCTCACCCATGACCTGGCGCGGCGGGCCTGGCAGCACATCGAGGAGGTCGAGGCGGCCGGCGGTATGGCCAAGGCCATCGACGCGGGCATCCCCAAGATGCGTGTCGAGGAGGCCGCGGCCCGCACCCAGGCGCGTATCGACTCCGGCCGCCAGCCGGTGATCGGCGTCAACAAGTACCGGGTGGACAGCGATGAGCAGATCGAGGTCCTCAAGGTCGACAACAGCTCGGTGCGCGCCCAGCAGATCGAGAAGCTGCGGCGGCTGCGCGCCGAGCGGGACGAGGCGGTCTGCCAGGACGCGCTGCGGCGGCTGACCGCGGCCGCCGAGTCGGGTCCGGGCACCGGTCTGGAGGGCAATCTGCTGGCCCTCGCGGTCGACGCGGCCCGTGCCAAGGCCACCGTGGGCGAGATCTCCGACGCACTCGAGAAGGTGTACGGGCGCCACTCCGGCCAGATCCGTACGATCTCCGGTGTGTACCGAGAAGAGGCCGGACCGTCGTCCGGCGTGGACCGCACCCGCGCCCTGGTGGAGAAGTTCGAGGAGGCCGAGGGCCGCCGCCCGCGCATCCTGGTCGCCAAGATGGGCCAGGACGGGCATGACCGCGGCCAGAAGGTGATCGCCACCGCCTTCGCCGACCTGGGCTTCGATGTGGACGTCGGCCCGCTGTTCCAGACCCCGGAGGAGGTCGCCCGGCAGGCGGTGGAGGCCGATGTGCACATCGTCGGCGTCTCCTCGCTCGCCGCCGGCCACCTCACCCTGGTGCCCGCGCTGCGCGAGCAGCTGGCACTGGCCGGGCGCGAGGACATCACCATCGTGGTGGGCGGGGTCATCCCGCCGCAGGACGTCCAGACCCTGCACGAGGCCGGCGCCGCCGCCGTCTTCCTGCCGGGCACGGTCATCCCCGACGCCGCCCACGACTTGGTCAGGTCGCTCGCCGCCGACCTCGGCCACGAGCTGTAGGCCCATGCGGTCAGCCAGGCGACCGGCCATCGACATCGACACCTACGCCAAGGGTGTGCTCGACGGATCGCGTGCGTACATCGCCCGCGCGATCACCCTCGTGGAGTCCACCCGGCCCGACCACCGCGACCTCGCCCAGCGGCTGCTGATCGAGCTGCTGCCGCACACCGGCGGGGCGCGGCGGGTGGGCATCAGCGGTGTGCCCGGCGTGGGCAAGTCCACCTTCATCGACGCCCTGGGCACCATGCTCACCGGGCTGGGCCACCGGGTCGCGGTGCTCGCCGTCGATCCGTCCTCCACCCGCACCGGCGGTTCCATCCTGGGCGACAAGACCCGGATGGAGCGGCTGTCGGTGGATCCGAACGCCTTCGTCCGCCCCTCGCCGAGCGCCGGAACGCTCGGCGGGGTCGCCCGCGCCACCCGCGAGTCCATGGTCGTCATGGAGGCGGCGGGCTATGACGTGGTGCTGGTGGAGACGGTCGGGGTCGGCCAGTCCGAGACCGCCGTGGCCAATATGGTCGACTCCTTCCTGCTGCTCTCTCTGGCCCGTACCGGTGACCAGCTCCAGGGCATCAAGAAGGGCGTCCTGGAGCTGGCGGACGTCGTCACCATCAACAAGGCCGACGGACCGCACGCCCGCGACGCCAAGTCCGCGGCCCGTGAACTGGCGGGCGCCCTGCGGCTGTTGCAGCCCCACGACGCCCCCTGGAACCCGCCCGTGCTCACCTGCAGCGCGCGCGAGAACACCGGCCTGGACGTGGTGTGGGAGCGGCTGGAGCAGCACCGCCGGGTGCTGGACGCCACCGGCGCGCTGGACACCAAGCGCCGCGACCAGCAGGTCGACTGGACCTGGTCGATGGTGCGCGACCAGCTGCTGGCCCGGCTGCACGCCCACCCCGAGGTGCGCCGCCTCGGACCGGGGCTGGAGCAGGAGGTCCGGGACGGCACGCTGACGGCGACGCTGGCCGCGGACCGGTTGCTGGAGGCGTTCCGGGCGCCGGACGATCATTGAGCCGTGGATCACCAGAACCCTTCCGCGGACGGCCGCGGTCCGGCGGCCGAACCGTGTGAGAGCGCGGCGGTGGGCCCGTTCTTCGCCCTGCGGACCGGAGCGCCGGCCGGCGACAGTGGACCGGGCGCCGAGGGGTACGTCCCCCTCGGCGCGGTCTACCGGACCGAGGGGGGCCGGGCCGCGCCCGCGCTGCTCACCCGGATCGACACCGTCGGCACGACGCTGCGCACCGATGAGCGCCGGGTCGCCGCCTCCCTGGTCTTCCAGGGGCTCGCGGCCCGGCTCTGGTCGCTCACGCTGGCCCCGGCTGCCCTGCACGGCAGGGTGCCGGATCTGCGCCCCGACGCCCTGTGGTGGAACCCGGCGCGGATGGCGCCCGACGATCTGTGGCATCCGGGGCCGTGGCGGACCCACGGTGAACCCGCCGGGGTGGCCGGGCAACTGGCCCACACCGCCCATGTCCACCTGCTGCCGCTGCACCATGCGGTGCGCACCGCATGTCCGGTCTCCGGACGGCTGCTGTGGGGCAACGCCGCCTCGGCGCTCGCCGGTTCCCTGCGGGTGTTCCACGACTGGTGCCGGGCACGGGGCAGGGACGACGCGGCGGACCGCGCCACCGCCCTGGTCCGCACCCTGCTCCGGACCCCGCCGCTGACCGGCACCGGCACCCTGGCCACCGCGCCGCTCGCGTTCCGGCGCCGCACCTGCTGTCTCTACTACCGGGTGCCCGGCGGTGGGTTGTGCGGGGACTGCGGACTCAGCCGGGCCCCTCGCACCGAACGCGGCGCAGGTCACAGCGGTGAGGGCTGATCCCGTGACCGCCCGCTCGGTACGGTGGGCGGGTGCCGATGAACGAGAACGTGTTCTCATCCTGGGCGGCCTGGCGCCGCCGCACCGCATCCCGACTGGTGCACGCCGGATCGCGCTGGGTGCGGCGGGTCGGCGCGGTGACCCGGGACCGCCCCGGGCCGTACCGGTTCGGGTCCATCGGCGTGGGCACCCGGCTGGCCTTCCCCCAGGGCACCGTCTTCGGGGAACCGTGGATCCACCTCGGCGACCACTGCGTCATCGGTGAACAGGTGACCCTGACCGCGGGCATGTTGCCCGGACTCGACCTCGGCCCCGATCCCGTACTGCGGCTGGGCAACGGTGTGGTGCTCGGCCGGGGCAGCCATGTGATCGCCTCCCGGACCGTGGAGTTCGGCGACGATGTGTACTGCGGTCCGTACGTCTACGTGACCAGCGACAACCACTCCTATGACGACCCCGAGCAGCCCATCGGCCACCAGTGGCCACGCTCGGAGCCGGTGTCCATCGGCTCCGGGAGCTGGCTGGGCTCCGGGGCGGTGATCCTGCCGGGGGCCCGGCTGGGCCGCAATGTGGTGGTGGCCGCGGGGGCGATCGTCCGCGGTGAGGTGCCCGATCACACGGTGGTCGCCGGGGCGCCCGCCCGGATCATCCGGCGCTGGGCTCCCGACGAGGGCTGGCAGCCGCCGTTGCGCACCCCCGCGCCGAAGCCGGTCCCGGCGGGGATGACGGCCGAGCAGCTCAGGGCGGTCGCCGAACTGGCACCGGACGACGAGCCCCCGCGCCCGGAACAGGTGCCCGGCCCCCGGGTGGCCGACGGCTGACCGGACCCGGGGGCGGACTGCGTCGTAGCAGGTCAGTAGAGTTCCGCTGGGCGCCGTCCCGGCGCTCCTCGCCCGACCGACGCCAGGGAGCGCCGTGAGCCCCGCCCGACCCCCCGTGACCGTCGTCGGCATCGGCGCCGACGGCTGGGACGGGCTCACCATGACGGCGCGGGACGCGCTGTGCTCGGCCGAGGTGATCATCGGTGGCCCCCGTCAGCTCGCGCTGCTGCCCGCGGAGTGCCGTGCCGAGCGGCTGCCCTGGCCCTCGCCCCTGCGCCCCGCCGTGCCCGGGCTGTTCGCCGAGCACAGCGGCCGCCGGATCTCTGTGCTGGCCAGCGGCGACCCGATGTTCTTCGGGATCGGCCGCACCCTGGCCGGGGAACTGGGCGCCGCACGGCTGCGGGTGCTGCCCCATCCGTCCTCCGTCTCCTACGCGTGCGCCCGGCTCGGCCGTCCGCTGGAGGAGACCGAGGTGATCAGCCTCGTGGGCCGTCCGCTCGCGTCCCTCGCCCGGGTGCTGCACACCGGAGCGCGGCTGCTGGTGCTCAGCGCGGGCGCGGACACCCCGGCCGAGGTCGCCGGACTGCTGCGGGACCGTGGTTTCGGCCCGAGCCCGATGCGGGTGCTGGAGCAGCTCGGCGGTGAACGCGAACGCACCGTGGAGGGCACGGCCGACACCTGGGCGCATCCACCGGGCGACCCCCTCAATGTCATCGCCGTCGACTGCGTCGCCGCGGAGGGGACACCACGGCTCGCGGTGACCCCGGGTCTGCCGGACACCGCGTATGAACACGACGGCCAGCTGACGAAGCGTCATGTGCGGGCGGCCACCCTCGCCGCGCTCGCCCCCGCCCCCGGTGAACTGCTCTGGGACATCGGCGGCGGCTCCGGCTCCATCGCCGTGGAGTGGATGCGCGCCCATCACCGCTGCCGGGCGTACTCCGTCGAACGCGACCCGGCGCGGGCCGAGCGCATCGTCCGCAACGCCGCCGCGCTCGGGGTGCCCGGCCTCGGTGTCGTCACCGGCGCCGCGCCGGAAGCCCTGGCCGGACTGCCCGTCCCCGACGCGGTGTTCATCGGCGGCGGCGCCACCGCGCCCGGACTGCTGGAGGCGTGCTGGTCGGCACTGCCACCGGGCGGACGGCTCGTCGCCAACACCGTGACGCTGGAATCCGAGGCGCTGCTCGCCGACTGGTACCGCCGCCACGGCGGTGAACTGGTCCGCCTCGCCGTCGCCCACGCCACCCCCGTCGGTGGCTTCACCGGATGGCGGCAGGCCATGCCGGTCACCCAGTGGTCCGTGGTCAAACCGGCCGGCAGCCCGGCCGGACCCGCTCTAGGAGAGACACGATGACGGTGTACTTCATCGGCGCGGGCCCCGGCGCCGCCGACCTGATCACGGTGCGCGGCGCCCGTACCCTCGCCCGCTGCCGGGTGTGTCTGTACGCGGGCAGCCTCGTACCGCGCGAACTGCTCGGCGAATGCCCGCCGGACGCCCGCCTGGTGGACACTTCCCGGCTCGACCTGGACCAGATCACCGCCGAGCTGGTGGCCGCCCACGAGGCGGGGGAGGACGTGGCCCGGCTGCACTCCGGTGATCCGTCGGTCTTCAGCGCTGTCGCCGAGCAGATGCGCCGTCTCGACGCGGCCGGTGTGCCGTACGAGGTGGTGCCCGGTGTCCCCGCCTTCGCGGCGGCGGCCGCCGCGCTCAAGCGCGAGCTGACCGTGCCGACCGTCGGCCAGACCGTCATCCTCACCCGGATCGCCCAGCAGGCCACGCCCATGCCCGACGGGGAGGACCTCGCCACGCTCGGCCGCAGCCGCGCCCTGCTGGTGCTGCACCTCGCCGCCCGCTACGTGGACCGCGTGGTGGCCGAGCTCCTTCCGCACTACGGCGCCGACTGCCCGGCCGCCGTGGTCGCCATGGCGAGCCGCCCGGACGAGCTGGTGCTGCGCGGCTCGCTCGGTGAGATCGCCGGCGCGGTGAAGGCAGCGGGGGTGGTCCGCACGGCCGTCATCATGGTGGGGCGCACCCTGGGGGCCGAGCAGTTCCGCGACAGCCACCTGTACTCCCCGGAGCGGGAACGCCCGCACGGGCCCTGTGACACCGGCGCCGGATGAGGGACTTCCGGCGGACTTCGCCGGGAAACGATGAGTTCCGGGCGGCCGGGCGGTCTTCCCTTCCGTAGCCTCATGGCGAGGCGAGGAAGAGGAGCCAGTCCTGTGCGTATCGTGATCACCGCTTTCATGAGTCTCGACGGCGTCGTCCAGGCGCCTGGCGGCCCCGACGAGGACACCGACGGCGGCTTCGCCCACGGTGGCTGGAGCCACCGGTACTTCGACGAGAAGGTGGTCGGCGGAGCCTTCGACGAGGCGCTGTCCGGGGCCGGGGCACTGCTGTTCGGCCGCCGCACCTGGCAGGTGATGGCCGCCGCGTGGCCCGGTCGGGCCGGTGACCCGTTTGCCGACCGGATGAACGCCATCCCCAAGTACGTGGTGTCCGGCACCCTCGGCGGCGACGAGCTGACCTGGCAGAACACCACCGCCATCCCCGGGGACGAGGCGGTGGCGCGCCTGCGTGAACTGCGCGCGGCCGAGGGGGGTGACCTGCTGGTGATGGGAAGTGCCACGCTCGCCCGAGCGCTGCTGCACGAGGACATGGTCGACGAGCTCCGGCTCATCCTCATGCCGGTGATCCTCGGCGGCGGCAAGACGATTTTCCCGGGTGACGGTGGTCTGCGCGGGTTCGAGCTGGTCTCCGCGACCACCAGCCCCAAAGGCGCACAGGTGTGCACCTTCCGGCCCGCGGCCGCTGAACATTAGGGGATTCGCCGGTACATGGGTGGTTAACGTGGCGGACCGGTGATCGCCGTCGCGTCTCCTGCAGACGCGGCGCGCCTTCACCCACCCCCCCATGCGTCAACCCGAAAGTGATCGCCATGCGCTCCCGGCCCCTGGCCACCGTCTCCGCAGCCCTGCTGACCTCCGCGACGCTCGCCCTCTGCCTGACGGCCTGTGGTCCGGACTCGGATGAGTCCGGGTCGTCGAAGGCCACCACCTCCGCGGACACGCACGCGCCCAGCGACCGCGAACGGTCGGAGGAAGCCGCGGACTCCTCCGGTTCGTCCAGTGGCACCACGGGCGGCAGCAACACCAACGCCGGTGCCGGTGGCGACGCGTCGGACGGCTCGGGCGCAACCGCCGACAACACCCGGCACGTGGCCCTCCCGCTGCCCGACGCCGCACGCCCGAAGACGGCGTCGGGCCAGGACGACAGCACCCTGCTGCTCCAGTACGGGGTGAACGGACCGGCCGCGAGCGCGGAGAGCGCGCTCGCCGAACGCTTCATGAAGAACGGCTATGAGGAGAACGACGGCGCGCTCACCCGGGGCCACCAGCGGCTGTTCCTGGACACCGAAGGCGGCACCCTCAACCTGATGATCGACCTGCCCAAGGCCGAGGGGTATCTCCCGCTGCCGCCGCAGGCACAGCTCACCTCCCTGCGGAGCCGCGCCGATGACACGCTGGTGTTCTCCTACCGCCGTGCCGGGGACGAGAACAGCTCCCTGTCCACCCTGAAGACCTTCATCCCCAAGCTCCAGAACGACGGCTGGAAGGTGCCCACCGACGGCGGCACCCGCTTCACCAAGGGGCAGCAGGCCATCGACGCGGACATGACCGACCAGAACACCCTCAAGCTGGCGGTGCACCTGCCCAGTTCGGTGGACTGACCTCGGCTCAGCCGTCACGCGGGCCGCGTTCGGCGGCGCGGCCCACGACGGTGCCCGCGCGGTCGACGCAGATGACGTCCACGGCGACCGGCGCACCGCGCAGCACACCGAGCGCGGTCCCACGGGCCGCCGCGGCCACCAGATCGCCGAGTGGCACACCGCGCGCGGCACACAACTGGAGCGCCTCCAGGCCGGTGTTGGCGGTGGCCACGGCCGCCGTCAGCTCCTCGTCCGCGCCGCCCTGCCGGGCCAGCCGCGCCAGGAAGTCCTTGTCCACCTGGGAGCGCGAGGAGTGCAGATCCAGGTGGCCGGCCGCCAGTTTGGAGAGCTTGGCGAAACCACCCGCGACCGTCAGCCGGTCCACCGGGTGGCGGCGCAGGTACTTCAGCACCGCCCCGGCGAAGTCGCCCATGTCCAGCAGCGCGTCCTCCGACAGCCCGTGCACGGCCACCGCCACCTTCTCCGACGTCGATCCGGTGCACCCGGCCACATGGCGGCGCCCGGCGGCCCGTGCCACATCCACCCCGCGTCGGATGCTGTCGATCCACGCCGAGCAGGAGTACGGCACCACGATGCCCGTCGTGCCGAGGACCGACAGCCCGCCGAGGATGCCCAGCCGCGGATTCCACGTACTGCGTGCTATCTCCTCGCCGTGGTCCACCGAGATCTCCACCTCGACGTCACCGGTCCCGCCGCACCGGGCCGCCACCGCCGCGACATGGTCCCGCATCATCTGGCGCGGCACCGGGTTGATGGCCGGTTCGCCGACCTCGAGCGGCAGTCCGGGGCGGGTGACGGTGCCCACTCCCGGACCGGCCCGGAAGGCCACCCCGGTGCCCGCCGGCAGCACCCGCACCGTGGCCCGGACCAGCGCGCCGTGAGTCACATCGGGATCGTCCCCGGCGTCCTTGACCACCGCGGCCATCGCCCGGCCCCCGGTGAGATCCTCGGCCGCCAGCGCGAACGCGGGGCACTGCCCCTTCGGCAGCTCGATCGTCACCGGGTCCGGGAAGTCGCCGGTGAGCAGGGCGGTGTACGCGGCCGTGGTGGCCGCGGTGGCACACGCGCCGGTGGTCCAGCCGTGGCGGAGTCCGGTCCGCTCCAGCTGGGCGCCGCGTCCACTGGCCTGCCGGGTCTCAGCCACGCCGCACCCGCCGCGCATACGATGACGGGCGCACCGACGAGGGGACGTATCCGCACGGCCCCGCGCACGACCCCGCACAGGACGGAAGGCATCCGATGACCAGCGCTCCGGCGCGCCACGTACTCATCCTCGGCGGCACCACCGAGGCCCGCCACCTCGCCGCCGTCCTCGACGGCGACCCCGCGCTGCGCGTCACCAGTTCGCTGGCGGGACGGGTCGCCGAGCCGCGGCTGCCCGAAGGCCGGGTGCGGATCGGCGGGTTCGGGGGCGCCGAGGGCATGGCCCGCTGGCTCCGTGAACACCAGGTGGACGCGCTCATCGACGCCACCCATCCTTTCGCCGACACCATCAGTCTCCACGCGGCCCGGGCCGCCGCGTCCGTCCATGTTCCCCTGCTCGCGCTGCGCCGTCCCGGCTGGGTCGCGGGCCCCGGGGACCGCTGGCACCCGGCCGCGTCCCTGACCGAGGCCGCGGAGCTGCTGCCGGCACTGGGGGAGCGGATCTTCCTCACCACCGGGAGGATGGGGCTCGCCGCCTTCGCCCAGCTGTCCCGGCAGTGGTTCCTGATCCGCTCGGTCGACGCACCACAGGCGCCGGTCCCGCCGCGCGCGGAGGTGATCCTCGACCGGGGGCCGTTCACCCTCGAGGGCGAGGCGGAACTGCTGCGCCGCCACCGTATCGACGTCGTGGTGACCAAGGACAGCGGGGGCCGGGCCACCGCCGCCAAGCTCACGGCGGCGCGCGAGGCCGGACTTCCGGTGGTCGTGGTCCGCCGCCCGCCCGCCCCGGAGGGGATCACCGTGGCCGGGACCCCGGACGAGGCCGTCGGCTGGCTGCGCACGACCCTGGCGGGGTGGGCCGGGGCGCGGCCCCGGCCCGTCACCGGTCAGTCCTCCGGGTAGCGCCGCGGGGTCCAGACGATCTCGGTGCCGTCGCCGCGGCGCACCGTACGGGTCTGGGACGAGCCGATCAGCAGGATGGTGCGCATATCCACCTGGGCCGGGTCCAGATCGGCCAGCCGCACGACGCGGACCCGCTCCTCGGGGCCGCCCACGTCCCGGCCCAGTACCACCGGTGTGTCGGGCGCACGGTGCTCCAGGAGCAGTTCCCGTGCCTTGCCGACCTGCCACACCCGGCTGCGCGAACCGGGGTTGTACAGGGCGAGCACCAGGTCGGCCGCGGCCGCGGCGCGCAGCCGCTCGGCGATGACCTCCCACGGCTTGAGCCGGTCGGACAGCGAGACCACCGCGTAGTCGTGGCCCAGCGGGGCGCCCGCGCGGGCGGCGGCCGCATGGGCGGCCGTCATCCCGGGCAGCACCCGTACCGGCACCTCGCGGTAGGGGTCCTCGGACGCCGCCTCCAGGACGGCGGTGGCCATGGCGAACACCCCGGGGTCGCCCGAGGACACCACGGCGACCCGCCGCCCGCGCCGGGCCAGCTCCAGGGCGAACTCGGCGCGCTCGGCCTCCACCTTGTTGTCGGAGGCGTGCCGCCGCTGGCCCGGCCGGACCGGCACCCGGTCCAGATAGGTGGTGTAGCCCACCAGTTCCTCCGCGGCGGCCAGTTCACCGCGCGCCTCGGGGGTGAGCCACAGCGGACCGGCCGGGCCGAGGCCGATGACCACGACCTCACCCGGTCCCGCCGCCTCCGGGATGTCCGCCCCGGCCGTCCCGTCCGTGCTCTCGTCCCTGGCCACCGGGTCCGCCGCGCCCGCCGTGGTGACCGCGCCGACCCGGCTCGGCAGCACCGCCACCGAGAAGTAGGGCACCGTCCCGGGATCCACCTCGGCCAGCGGCGCGGTGCGCTCCGCGCCCATCGTGGCGCGCTCGACGTACCGCGCGTCCGCCAGCCGTCCCGAGCGTTCCAGGGCCCTGCGCACGGTCGGGAAGGTGCGGCCGAGCTTCATCACGGCCGCGGCGTCCGCCGAGGCCAGCCGTGCCGTCAACTCCTCCTCGGGCAGGGTGCCGGGAAGGACCGTCAGCACCTCCTCACCCTCGACCAGCGGGGTGCCGAGCCGCGCGGCCGCCGCGCTCACCGAGGTGACCCCGGGGATCACCTCGGTGGGGTAGCGGTCGGCCAGCCGCTTGTGCATATGCATATAGGAGCCGTAGAAGAGCGGATCGCCCTCGGCGAGCACCGCGACCGTGCGCCCGGCGTCCAGATGGGCCGCGAGCCGCGCCGATGCCTCGGCGTAGAACTCCTCCATCGCGCCGCGATAGCCACCGGGGTGGTCGGTGGTCTCCGTGGTGACCGGGTAGACCAGCCGCTCCTCGATGTGGTCGGGCCGCAGATACCGCTCGGCGATGGAACGCGCGATGCTCCGGCCGTGCCGTGCGCTGTGGTAGGCGATGACATCGGCCTCGGCGATGACCTCCACGGCCCGCACCGTCATCAGGGACGGGTCGCCGGGGCCGAGCCCCACACCGTAGAGCCGGCCCTGCTGCTGCTCGCTCACTCTGCCTCGCTCGCTATCGCGTTGACCGCGGCCGCGGCCATGGCGCTGCCACCGCGTCGGCCGCGCACCACCAGATGGTCAAGCGCCGCCGGATGTCCGGCCAGCGCCTCCTTGGACTCGGCCGCGCCGATGAAGCCGACCGGCACACCGATGACGGCGGCCGGGCGCGGCGCGCCCTCCTCGATCATCTCCAGCAGCCGGAAGAGCGCGGTGGGGGCATTGCCGACGGCCACCACCGCACCCTCCAGCCGGTCCCGCCACAGCTCCAGCGCGGCGGCGCTGCGCGTGGTGCCCATCCGGCGGGCCAGCTCCGGCACCCCGGGATCGGACAGGGTGCACACCACGTCGTTGTCGGCGGGCAGTCGCTTGCGGGTGACACCGCTGGCGACCATCTGTGCGTCGCACAGGATGGGCGCGCCGGAGCGCAGCGCGGCACGGGCGCGGGAGACCACCTCGGGCGAGTACCCGAGGTCCTGGACCAGGTCGACCATGCCGCAGGCGTGGATCATCCGCACCGCGACCTGGCTCACATCGGCGGGGAGCCCGCCGAGATCCGCCTCGGCGCGGATGGTGGCAAAGGACGCGCGGTAGATGGCCGCCCCGTCCTTCTCGTAGTCGAACACTGTGCCCTCGATCATCTCGTTCCGCGGGCCGCCGCCACGGCGTCGGCCACCTGCTCTGCTGTCACGTCCGTGCCGTCCGGGTCACCAGGGGTCCCGGACGTCCCGGAGGTGCCCCGTACGGTGATCCGGTAGCCCGCGCCGGTCGCCAGCGCGTCCACCCAGCGGCCGCCGGGGTGACCGCAGCGCCGCTCACAGCCGGAGAAGTACACCGGCAGCGGCACGGTACGCCGTTCGTCGCTCGCGGTGGTCCGCGCCGCCGTCCGCCCGGCGTCGGCGCGCACATCGGCCAGCGATTTCGCACAGCCGGGCAGCCCGGTGCAGGCACCGATCCCGAGCCACGGTGAGCCGGGATCGGTCACCAGCCCGGCTCCGGCCAGTTCGTCCGCCGCGGAGCGGGCGGCCTCCGGGGTGAACCCGGGGAGCACCACGCCGCGCCAGGGTGTCACACGCAGTTCATCGGCCCCGTCCCGGGAGGCGAGCGCGGCGAGCAGCCGCCACTGGGCGGCGGTCATCCGGCCGAGCGGTACGGCCGCGGACACCGCGTGGCGGCCGTGCGGGCCGGGCACCGGACCGGGGGAGGGGAGACGGGGTTCCGTCCGCGGGCCGGGCGCCGTGTCCCGTCCGGCTCCGGCACCGCCGGTGCCGGTGTCCGGTTCCTGGCCGATACCCGCCCCGGCGAGTCGCGCCGCCAACCCCGCGGCCGTCACGGCGTGTTGCGCGGGTAGCTCCCGCACCCGCCAGGCCCGGATGCCGCTTTCCTCCGCTCTCGTCAGGAATTCCACGGCCGCCAGCGCGGCGGCCCGCGGGGCGTCCTCCGCCGCGATGCGCAGCCCCCCGGATCCGGCGGCACCCACGCTCAGGAGGGCCCCGCCGCCCGGCGTTGCGATCAATGTCACATCGGCGCCCAGGGCGGCGACATCGCCCCGTCCGTCGTCCAGCGCGAACAGGAACCGGCCCGACAACCCCGACAAAGCCCTCAACTCGCCGGACCCCGCCGTGCACAGGAGCGTGTCCAACTCCCGTGCCCACACGGAGGTGTCGGTGTGCCCGGCGCCGTCCAGGCCGCTCAGCGGTGACGCCACGATGTTGCGCACCCGGTCGTGCGCGTCCGACGGCAGCAGCCCGGCCGACCGCAACCGCTCCGCCAGGGGTGCCCCGCACCCCTCGGCAAGCCCCCGTAGCTGGACGTTTCCCCGGGAGGTGAGGTCGAGCCGGCCGTCGCCCAGCTCCTCCGCCACCGCCGCCAGCGTCCGTGCCTGACGCCCCGTCAACAGGCCGCCGGGTAGCCGTACACGGGCCAGTGCGCCGTCGTGCGCCGGGTGGAGCCGCAGTGCGCCGGGGCATGCGTCATCACGCCCGCCACGGTCCGCGGAGACCGTCCGGTCCGTGGCGGAGCGGGCCCGGACACCGGTGGCGGGCGTTTGATCCCCAGGTGGGACGGTTGTCGGGGGGAGGGGCATGGCGGCGAGCATACCGACGATCGCCCGGCCCTCACCGTCCCGTGGCAGGTCAGCAACGCTTACTATGCTGAGCGGCGGGTCGTCCTGACCCGCCGGACGCAACTGACGGCGTCAGGGGAGGAAGCCGGTGAGATTCCGGCGCGGTCCCGCCACTGTGAGCACGGCAGCAGCCGCGCGAGCCAGGAACTCCCGCCGTCTTCAACCCGCCCGGGGCGCGGACCCCGAGGAAGGCGCCCAGTCATGATCCTGCTGCTGTCGACGTCCGACACCGACCTGCTCAGCGCCCGTGCCGCCACGGGCCCGGTGCCGTACCGCCTGGCCAACCCGGCCCGGCTCGCACTCGACGACCTGCCCGGCCTGCTCGAGGGCGCCGACCTCGTCGTCGTACGGCTGCTCGGCGGGATCCGCGCCTGGCAGGAGGGCCTGGACACCCTGCTCGCGGGTGATCGCCCCGTCGTGGTCCTCACCGGTGAACAGGCCCCGGACGCCCAGCTCATGGAGGCGTCCACGGTCCCGGTCGGCATCGCCGCGGAGGCCCACGCCTACCTCGCCCACGGCGGCCCCGGAAACCTGGAGCAGCTGGCCCGCTTCCTCTCCGACACCGTGCTGCTCACCGGCCACGGCTTCGAACCGCCCGCCCCGGCCCCCACCTGGGGCCCGCTGGAGCGGACCGCGCGCACCACCACCGGCCCCACCATCGCGGTGCTCTACTACCGCGCCCACCACATGAGCGGCAACACGGCCTTCGTCGAGGCCCTGTGCCGGGCCGTGGAGGACGCCGGGGGCCGTCCGCTCCCGCTGTTCGTCGCCTCGCTGCGGGCCCCCGAGCCCGAGCTGATCGAGGCCCTCGGTGCGGCCGACGCGGTCGTCACCACCGTGCTCGCCGCCGGTGGGACCCGGCCCGCCGACGCCTCCGCGGGCGGCGACGACGAGTCGTGGGACGCGGGCGCGCTCGCCCGGCTCGACGTCCCCGTGCTCCAGGCGCTGTGCCTGACCGGCTCGCGCACCGCCTGGGAGGAGAACGACGAGGGGCTCTCCCCGCTGGACGCCGCGACCCAGGTCGCCGTCCCCGAGTTCGACGGCCGCCTCATCACCGTGCCGTTCTCCTTCAAGGAGGTCGACGAGGACGGACTGCCCGTCTACGTCGCCGACCCCGAGCGCGCCGCACGGGTCGCCGGGATCGCGGTGCGGCACGCCCGGCTGCGCCACATACCCGCGGCCGACAAGCGGCTGGCGCTGGTCCTCTCCGCCTACCCGACCAAGCACTCCCGCATCGGCAACGCGGTCGGCCTCGACACCCCCGCCAGCGCCGTCGCCCTGCTGCGCCGCCTGCGGGCCGAAGGCTATGACCTCGGCCCCGAGGACGGGCCGGACGCCCTTCCGGGCCTGGTCTCCGGCGACGGCGACGAACTGATCCGCGCCCTCATCGACGCCGGCGGCCACGACCAGGAGTGGCTCACCGAGGAGCAGCTCGCTGCCAACCCGGTCCGCGTCCCCGCCGCCGACTACCGCCGCTGGTACGCCACCCTGCCCGCGGAGTTGCGCGACGCGGTCGAGGAGCACTGGGGCCCGCCGCCCGGCGAGATGTTCGTCGACACCAGCCGCAACCCGGACGGCGACATCGTCCTGGCCGCACTGCGCCACGGCAATCTGCTGGTGGTCATCCAGCCGCCGCGCGGCTTCGGCGAGAACCCCATCGCCATCTACCACGACCCCGATCTGCCGCCCTCCCACCACTACCTGGCCGCCTACCGCTGGATGGCCACCCCGCAGGCGGACGGCGGCTTCGGTGCCGACGCCATGGTGCACCTGGGCAAGCACGGCAACCTGGAGTGGCTGCCCGGCAAGAACGCCGGACTGTCCGCCGCCTGCGGCCCCGACGCCGCGCTCGGCGATCTGCCGCTGATCTACCCGTTCCTGGTCAACGACCCGGGCGAGGGCACCCAGGCCAAGCGCCGCGTCCACGCCACCCTGATCGACCACCTGGTGCCCCCGATGGCCCGCGCCGACTCCTACGGCGACATCGCGCGGCTGGAGCAGCTCCTCGACGAGTACGCCGCCATCTCCTCGATGGACCCGGCGAAGCTGCCCGCCATCCGCGCCCAGATCTGGACCCTGATCCAGGCCGCCAGGCTGGACCACGACCTCGGACTCGAAGACCGTCCCGACGACGACGGCTTCGACGACTTCCTGCTCCATGTCGACGGCTGGCTGTGCGAGGTCAAGGACGCCCAGATCCGTGACGGTCTGCACGTCCTCGGTGCCGCCCCCGGCGGCCCCGGGCGCGTCAACCTGGTGCTCGCGATCCTGCGCGCCCGCCAGATCTGGGGCGGCACCACCGCGCTGCCCGGTCTGCGCGAGGCCCTCGGCCTGGACGAGTCGGCCGCCACCCGCACCGGCGCCGACGACGCCGAGGAGCGCGCCCGCGCGCTGGTCCAGGCGATGGAGGACGCGGACTGGGCCCCCGACGCGGTCGAGAAGGCCGTCCTCGTCCTGCCCGACGAGCAGCGCGCCGCGGTCACCGCCATCCTCGACTTCGCCGCCCGCGAGGTGGTGCCGCGCCTGGCCGCCACCACCGACGAGATCGACCACGCCGTGCACGCGCTGGGCGGCGGCTTCGTCCCGGCGGGCCCCTCCGGCTCCCCGCTGCGCGGTCTGGTCAACGTGCTGCCGACCGGCCGCAACTTCTACTCCGTCGACCCCAAGGCCGTGCCCAGCCGGCTGGCCTGGGAGACCGGCCAGGCGCTCGCCGACTCGCTCCTGGAGCGCTACCGCGCCGACAACGACGGCCAGTGGCCGACCTCCGTCGGTCTCTCGCTGTGGGGCACCAGCGCGATGCGCACCTCCGGCGACGACGTGGCCGAGGCGCTGGCGCTGCTGGGCATCCGCCCGGTGTGGGACGACGCCTCCCGCCGGGTGACCGGGCTGGAGCCGGTCGAACCCGCCCAGCTCGGCCGTCCGCGCATCGACGTCACCCTGCGCATCAGCGGTTTCTTCCGGGACGCCTTCCCGCATGTCGTCGGGCTCCTGGACGACGCCGTACGGCTGGCCGCCTCCCTCGACGAGGCCGACGAGGACAACTACGTACGCGCGCACACCCGGGCCGACCTCGCCGCCCACGGCGACGAGCGCCGCGCCACCACCCGGATCTTCGGCTCCCGCCCCGGCACCTACGGCGCCGGGCTGCTCCAGCTGATCGACAGCCGTGACTGGCGCACCGACGCCGACCTCGCCGAGGTGTACACGGTCTGGGGCGGCTACGCCTACGGACGCGGTCTGGAGGGCCGCCCGGCGCGGGAGGAGATGGAGAGCGCCTACCGGCGGATCGCGGTCGCGGCGAAGAACACCGACACCCGCGAGCACGACATCGCCGACTCGGACGACTACTTCCAGTACCACGGCGGCATGGTGGCCACCGTGCGCGCGCTCAAGGGCGCCGCGCCCGCCGCGTACATCGGCGACTCCACCCGCCCCGAGACGGTCCGCACCCGCACCCTCCACGAGGAGACCTCCCGGGTCTTCCGCGCCCGGGTGGTCAACCCCCGCTGGATCGAGGCGATGCGCCGCCACGGTTACAAGGGCGCGTTCGAGCTGGCCGCCACGGTGGACTATCTCTTCGGCTACGACGCCACCACCGGGGTGGTCGCCGACTGGATGTACGACAAGCTGGCCCAGAGCTATCTGCTCGACCCGGAGAACCGTGCGTTCCTGGAGGAGGCGAACCCCTGGGCGCTGCACGGCATGGCCGAGCGGCTGCTGGAGGCCGAGAGCCGCGGCCTGTGGGCGGAGCCCGACCCCGAGGTGCTGGAGCGGGTGCGCGAGCTCTACCTGGAGACCGAGGGCGGTCTCGAGGGCGACGGCTGAGCCGTCCGCGCCCGGCGGGGAACCGCGGGCGCGGATGCGGGTGCGCGGCTTTGCCGGGCTGTTGCCTGGTGGTGTCTGCGGCTGT
>NZ_JANCLX010000006.1:0-12838 GCF_024295805.1 Streptomyces cucumeris | reverse complement strand
GGCGGGGGGCCGGGCCCCGGGGGGGGGGGGGGGGGGGGGGGGGCGGGGGGCGGGCCCCCCGCCCCCCCCCCCCCCCCCGCGGCCGGTGGGGGCTCCGGGCGCGGCCTGCCCGGAGCCGCTTCAGTCGCCCGACGGACGGGTGGCCGCGCGGACCCGGTCCGGCCAGGGCGGACAGTTCACCAACTCGGTCCACTCCCGGTCGTACCGTCCGGGGATCGCACGGCCCGCGGACGCCCAGCGCTCGACCAGCGCGGCGTAGATCGGTACGGATGCCGACTGGTGAACGGTCTGGTGAACCGTTCCGCCACCCTCGGTGCTCCGGTCCAGCGCTCTGCTCGGCTGCGAGAGAGAACGGCGTCGCATCGTCGTCGTCATAGTCGGCCAACGCGCCACGTTCCCTCAGGTCACCTTCCCTGGGCCGAGCTCACTCGCACCGGCGTGGGTTCGCACATGTCAGCGAGTCCCCTGGCGGCACCTCCGCCATGACAATGAAAAGCGTTGCCGCATTCACCGGAGAAATGCAGAAACGCGAAAGCCAATTGATAACCGTGTCCATTGCAGCCTTTGCCGAATTCGCCCCGGTGCTGTTTCAATTGCGGCGTCCGGAAAGCGATCCGAGGAGGAACGGGTGGGCGCTCATACGCACGGGCCCGGCGATGGCCACGACGGGCACGCACACGGGGTGGCGAAGAACGCCGATCGCCGCTGGCTGTCCCTCGCACTGGCGCTGATCACCTCGTTCATGCTGGTGGAAGTGGTCATCGGAGTGATGGCGCGGTCGGTGGCCCTGCTCTCCGACGCGGCCCATATGCTCACCGACGCCGCGTCGATCGTGCTGGCGCTCATCGCCATCCGGCTCTCCGCCCGCCCCGCGCGCGGCGGTTACACCTATGGGCTCAAGCGATCGGAAATCCTTTCCGCACAGGCCAATGGACTTTCCCTGCTGCTGCTCGGACTTCTGCTCGGGTACGAGGCGGTGGAACGGCTCATCGACCCGCCCGAGGTGACCGGCAGCCTCACCCTGATCACCGCGCTGGTCGGTGTCGCGGTGAACATCGCGGCGACCTGGTGCATGTCCAAGGCGAACCGCTCCTCGCTCAATGTGGAGGGCGCCTTCCAGCATGTGCTGAACGACCTCTACGCCTTCATCGCCACCGCCGTCTCCGGACTCGTCGTGGTGACCACCGGCTTCGCCCGCGCCGACGCCATCGCCGCGCTCATCGTGGTCGCCCTGATGCTCAAGGCGGGGGGCGAGCTGGTCCGGGCCTCCGGCCGGGTGCTGCTGGAGGCGGCCCCCGCCGGGGTCGAACCGGACGAGGTGGGCCATCTGCTGGTGTCCCACGACGCGGTCGTCGAGGTGCACGATCTGCACGTCTGGCAGATCACCTCGGGGGAGGTCTCACTCTCCGCCCATGTGCTGGTGGCCCCGCTCGGCGACTGCCACACGGTGCGGCAGGGGCTCGAAGAAGTGCTGGAGCGGGAGTACGGCATCACCCACACCACCTTTCAGGTCGACCACGCCGATGACCACACCTCACCCGCCCATGCCGAGGGCGGCCACTACGACTCCGGCGACGCGGCCCCGCGGGCGGAGCACTGCCTCACCGCCCACGGCCCGGTGCACCGGGCCGAACCGTAGGGCGGCGGCCGTACCGCCGGTCAGGGACGCGGCCGGTGGGGGCGGTCGGCCGGATCCACGTTCTCCAGCCGGACCGGTGGCAGAAACTCGGTCAGCAGGGTGCGGTGCCACCAGTCCCCACCGGCGCGCCGCTCCTGCCGGGTGGTGAAGCGGTACACGTACAGCCGGGCGCGCACATGGGAGGGCGGAGCGTCGGGGAACGGACAGACCCGCAGCAGCTTCAGCGTCGCCCGGTCGTTCACCAGCAGTTTGGCCACCAGCGGGGAGAACCACGATCCGGCGTAGGCCGGTGAGATCCCGGCGAACCACATCATCCAGTCCAGCCGCAGGTGGTACGGGGCGAACTGGCGCGGCAGCCGCCGCACATCCCCGGGCTTGCCCCGGAACTCGTACTCCTTCCACACGGTGGCCGGAGTGAGCACCGGCTCGTCGGTGCCCTCGATCACCACTTCCTGCCGGGTGCGGTTGACACTGCCGAAGGCTCCGTAGGTGTTGACCAGGTGCAGCGGGTTGAAGGAGTAGTTCATCAGCTGACGGCCGGAGAGCAGATTGCGTGCGGGCCAGTAGCTGAGCACCACCACCAGCGCGGTGGCGGCCAGCACCACGCCCTGGTACCAGGCCGGGGGAGCGGCGAGCTCGGGAGGCGCGGGCACCGGCAGCACCGTGGCGGCGAGCCGTCCGTCGACCGCGGACAGGGCCAGCAGGATCGTCAGCCAGTTGAGCCAGGAGAAGTTCCCGGAGGCCACCAGCCACAGCTGGGTCACCACGATGATTCCGGCGGCCACCGAGGCGACGGGCTGGGGGGTGAACAGCGCGAGCGGCACCACCAGCTGCGCCACATGGTTCGCCGCGGTCTCCGCCCGGTGCAGTGGTTTGGGCAGATGGTGGAACCACCAGCTCAGCGGGCCCGGCATGGGCTGGGTCTCATGGTGGTAGTACAGACACGTCAGCTGCCGCCAGCACCGATCGCCCCGGATCTTGATCAGTCCGGCGCCGAACTCCACCCGGAACAGCAGCCAGCGCAGCAGCCACAGCACCAGAACGGGCGGCGCGGTGTCCGCGTTGCCCAGGAAGACGGCCAGGAAGCCCGTCTCCAGCAGCAGTGACTCCCAGCCGAAGCCGTACCAGACCTGCCCCACGTTGACGATCGACAGATACAGCAGCCACAGCACCAGCCAGACCGCCATCGCCGCCGCAAGCGGCACCCGGTCCGCCGCCCCCGCGAGCACCGCGGCCGCGAGCGCCGCGCCCAGCCAACCACAGACGCCGAAGAAGCGGTCGGTGTAATGCAGATGGAAGAGGCTCGGAGACTCCCGGAACGGTACCCGCGCCACGAAACGCGGCACCGGCGTCAGCCCCCGCGCGCCGATCAGCGCGGGTCCCTGGCGTACCGCCACCAGAAAGGCGATCAGGTAGACGGCGGCCAGCCCCCGTTGGAAGACCAGACGGCTCAGCCAGTAGTCGGTTGAGGTGAACCAGTCCATGGGGGCCGCTCCTCGGGCCTGTCGCTGCCTCGGCCTGCGTGTATCCGTACCACCTCCGGCGGGTGCCCACGAGGTCCCGGGGCCCGGCCGCGCGGGAGTTCATTCGGTAGGGGGCTCCTAGGGGTGACCGGGTTAGGGGTTATCGGTGTCCCCTCCGGTCCGTAGCGTCGGTGCACGGCGGCTCCTGGCGGCACACCACCCCGTGTGGTGTGCCGCGTCCCGCCCGCCCCGACCACCGCATCCCCCACCAGGCCGAGGTGTCCTGCCGGCCAGAGCCCCCTCGGGCCCCGGACCGGCGCGGGCGCGCACCCGACTGACGGTGGCCGAGCACGGCACCACCGGCGCCGCGTCCCTCCCGCCTGCCTTCGACGACGGCCGGTGGCGGGGCGCCCCGGCGACGGCTCCGGTGCCGTGACACACCCCACCGCCGTCGGCGCCCAGGATGTGAAAGGACCCATCGGCATGCCACACCACTCTTCCACCGTCGCGGTGTTCGGCCTCGGCACCACCGGAGCCCACCTCGTCGACCTGCTGCTCCGAGCCGGCCGTCAGGTCATCGCCGTGGAGGCCGACGACACGGCGCTGCGGCGCGGCCGTGCCCGGGTGGCCGCCACCGGGGACGGTGCCGAGTTCACCACCGACCCGGCGCGCGCCGCGGGGGCCGGTCTGGTGATCGAGGCGCTTCCCGAACGACTGGAGGCCAAGCGCGGACTGTTCGCCCGGCTCCACCCCCTCTGCCCGCCGCACACCGTGTTCGCCACCACGACCACCGGACTGTCGGTGACCGAGATCGCCTTCGGCGCCGGACGTGCCGACCGCACCGTGGGGCTGCACCTGTTCCCGCTGGACCCGGTGCGCGAGGGCGCGGCCGTGGAGGTGGTCGGTACCCCGCTCACCGCGGACGGGGTGCTGGCCGGTATCGGGGAACTGATACGCGACCTGGGGCGCATACCGGTCCCGGTGGCCGACCGGCCGGGCTTCATCGGGGGCGCGCTGACGATGGCGTACCTCAATGACGCGGTCACCATGTACGAACGGCGCTACGCCTCGCGCGACAGCATCGACACCGCCATGACCCTCGGCTGCGGACTGCCCCGCGGTCCGCTGGCCCATCTGGACGAGATGGGTCTGGACACCGCGTACGACGCCCTGGAGGCGCTGTACGGACGGACCGGCGATCCGCGCTTCGCCCCCGCGCCCACCCTGAGCCATATGGTGGCCGCCGGGCTCACCGGCCGCGCGGCGGGCCGCGGTTTCTACGCCTACGGGACGGGTGACGGGGCGCCGGAGGGCGCGGCCGGCGGCCCGGCCGCCGCACCGTCCCGCCCGGTGCGCCGGATCGGGGTGGTGGGGTCGGGCACGATGGCCGTCGGTATCGCGGAGGTGTGCGCGCGCTCGGGCCTTCCGACGGTGCTGGTGGCCCGGAGCGAGCTGCGGGCCAAGGAGGCCAGGGCAGCCGTGGAGCGGTCGTTGGAACGCGGGGTACGGCGCGGCAAGCTGGCGCCGGAGGCGCTCGGCGCCTCGATGGACCGGCTGTCGACCGGCTGGGCGATGGACGCACTGGGGGAGTGCGATCTGGTGGTCGAGGCGGTGGCCGAGGACATCGGCGTCAAGCGCGCGGTGTTCGCCGCACTGGACGCGGTGTGCCCGCCGGGCGCGGTGCTGGCCACCTCCACCTCCAGCCTGCCCGTGATCGAGTGCGCGATGGCCACGGGGCGGCCCGAGGACGTCGTCGGGATGCACTTCTTCAACCCGGCCCCGGTGATGCGGCTGGTGGAGGTGGCGCATACGGTGCTGACCTCCCCCGAGACGCTGGGCACGGCCCATGCGGTCGCTGCGGGCCTGGGCAAACGCGCGGTGGACTGCCCGGACCGCGCCGGGTTCATCGTCAACGCCCTGCTCTTCCCCTATCTCAACAGCGCGGTGGCGATGCTCGCGGAGGGTCTGGCCACCGCGGAGGAGATCGACACGGTGATGACGGCCGGGCTGGGCTACCCCATGGGGCCGCTGCGGCTGCTGGACGTCATCGGGCTTGATGTCTCCCTGGCGATCCAGCGCACCCTGCACCGCACGTTCCGGGAGCCGCAGTTGACCCCGGCCCGTCATCTGGAGCTGTTGGTCGACGCCGGTCACCTGGGGCGCAAGACCGGCAGGGGGCTGCATCCGCACGACGTCTGAGCCGGAACCGGAACGGCTCCGCGGCGGGCGGCCGGACGGCCGCCCGCGGTGTCGGCGCGTCCCGTGATCACCGCGCGGACGCGCTGATTCAGCATGTCCGGGAAGGGTGGTACGACCATGGAACATGCCGTTGGAATAGTCATCCAGCAGCCCGCGGACCAAGAATTCAGCACTACCGGAATTTGAGTGGACGGCCACCCTCTGGAATATCCCTAGGGAATTCCGGGCGAATCGTTTCCTGCCATCATCGGCAACGGACATAAGAAACGCATTACCGAGCAAAACGGGCAAATGCGTGTTCGAATGATGATCCTCCAGGTCACCCTATCCGTGATCGAGTACTGATGGAGTCAAGAACGGCGTTGAATGTTCAGGGGTCGCCCTAGGGGGTCTCGTGTATGCTGGCCGTCACTTGCAAATGCCCACGTGAGCGGGGGTGACACTCGGTTGACCAGGCCTCTGTGGACTCCGGTGGCATTGATGTTGTCGGGGTAGGGTGATCCGTCAGTGCCGATATCCGGTGACCGTCGGAAGCTCGGCCAGAATTAGTAATTCGTTAACGGTGATTTTACGTGCGGCCATGGTGGCGTGACTGGCAGGCGTATAGCGTGCTGGGAGACGTTGAGTTGTCGTATGCAATGCTTCGCGTCGCATTCGGGGGTGCGAGCAGTGGTCTTTTCATTTGCCAGAGCTAGTCAATTCGACGCACAATTCGAAGGGCTTCGGAGAGCTTTTTCCCGATGCCTGTCCCGCGAGGCGGGTATCGTCCTCGTCGAGGGCGCCGTGGGGTGCGGCAAGACCTATGCGCTCGAAGCCGTCACGGCCCAGGCGGCGAAGGCCGGGGCCCTCGTCCTCAAGGCGTACGGATCGTCGGCCGACCCGGCACCACTCGACACCCTGCGCCAGCTCCTCGACTCACCACGGCTGCCCAAGGCCACGGCCGACCGGCTGCGGCGGGCACTCGACCACGGCGCCCTCGGTGCCGCGGGTCTCCTCGAAACCGCAGGCAGCGCCACCCCCGGCGTCCCCCTGACGCAGGTGCAGGGCGCACGGGAGTTCCGTGCCGCGCTCTATGAACTCGCCGCCCGGGAGCCCGTGGTGATCTGCGTCGACGAGCTCCAGTGCGTCGACGGACTGTCCCTCCAGTACCTGCTGTACCTCGCCACCCGGTCCCACGCCGCGAAGCTGCTCATGGTCTTCGCCCAGGCGACGGACAGTGAGCAGAAAGACGCCGTCTTCAATACCGAGCTGCTCCGCCAGCCCAATTTCCAGCGGGTGCGCCTGGAACGGCTGTCCTGGGAGGAGACCGCACGGTTGCTCACCACCCGTCTGGGACTCCCGGATTCAACTGATGTGTCCTACAACTGGTATGAGGTAAGCGGCGGTAATCCGTTGTTGCTACGCGCGCTGATGGACGATTACCGCACCGGGGGAGTGCCCCCACTGCCACATCACGCCGTCGACCCCGTGGTCGGCGATATGTTCGTCCAGGCCGTACTCACCTGTGTCTACCGCAGCGGACACACCGTCTCCCGGCTCGCCGAGGGCATCGCCGTACTCGGTGCCTCCGCCTCCCCGGATCTGCTCGCCCGGCTGCTGGGCCTCGGCCCCGTGGGCATCCAGCGCGGGGTGGCCGCCCTCGCCGGCGCCGGTCTCATCGACGGGCTCGCCTTCCGTGACCCCTGCGTCGAGGCCGCCGTGCTGGAGGACATGGAGCCCGGCGCGCGGCTGGACATGAACCGCCGCGCCGCCGTTCTGCTGCACCAGGGCGGCGGGGCGACCCTCGCCGTCGCCCGCCACCTCCTCGCCGCCCAGTCCGCCGACGAACCGTGGGCCGTACCGCTGCTGCGCGACGCGGCGCAGCAGGCCCTCGCCGAGGACGACGCACCGCTGGCGGTGGCCTGCCTGGAACTCGCCTACGCCGCATGTGACGACGAGGAGCTGCGGGCCAGCATCCGGATCGGCACCGCGGGCATCATGTGGCGGCTCAACCCCTCCGCCTCCGAACGGCTGCTGGAAGAACCCCTGGCCGCACTGCGCGCCGAGCGCCTCCCCGCCTCCCATATCGGGCGGCTGATCGAGCTGCTGCTCGCCCACGGCCGGATCGAGGAGGCGCGCTGCGCCATCGGACGGCTCAACGCCGTCATGAAGAGCGCGGCCCCCACCCCGCTCTCCCAGTTCCGGATGACCGCGAGGTGGGCACAGGACTCCGGTGCCACGGACACGAATGCCCAGGACCCCGGCACCCCGGAGCGCGCTCCCGGAGCCGCCACCCGGCAGGGCCCGGACGGCGGGGCGTTCCGCGCTCCGTCCCCCTCCTCCCACCGGCCCTCCTCGCTGTCCACCATCACGGCCGCGTTCACCGGGTTCTTCGGCGGCGGGGAGCGCGAGGAGTCACCGGTCGCCGCCGCCGAGAAGGTGCTGGAGGTCTCCCCGCTGACCGACGCCACCTTCGAGTCCATCGTCAACTCGGTGAACGCGCTGGTGTACGCGGGCCGCCCGGACAAGGCCGCCCCCTGGTGCGACTCGCTGATGGAGGAGGCGGCGAGCCGCCGGTCACCCGGCTGGCGGGCCATCTTCGCCTCGATCCGGGCCGAGATCGCGCTGCGGCAGGGCAATCTGGTGGAGTCCGCCGCGTACGCCACCACCGCCCTGGAGATCGTGCCCGGCCGGGACGGCAGCGTCTTCATCGGCGGCCCACTGGCCAGCCAGATCCTCGCGTACACCGCGATGGGCAAGTACGACACGGCCGCCCGTCAGCTCAGCCGCCCGGTCCCCGAGGCGCTGTTCCGCTCCATCTACGGGCTCGGCTACACCCGTGCGCGGGGCCGCTACTACCTGGCCACCAACCGCTTCAACGCGGCGCTCGGCGAATTCCTCATGGCGGGCAAACTCGCCCAGCACTGGGAACTCGACCAGCCCGCGATGCTGCCCTGGCGCTCCGACGCGGCCGAGGCGTGGCTGGCGCTGGGGGAGCGGGAGAAGGCGGCGACCCTGGTCTCCGAACAGCTCTCCCGGATCGGCGTGGGCGACTCCCGGGTCCGCGGGGTCTCCCTGCGTTTACTGGCCGCGGCGGGAGACCACGAGCACCGCTCCCGGCTGCTCGGCCAGGCGGTGGAGGAACTCCAGTGCTCGGGCGACCGGCTGGAACTGGCGCGCGCTCTCGACGACCTCGGCTGCGCACTGCGCACCTCGGGCGACCACGGCAGGGCCGACGCCATCACGGGCCGAGCCTGGCAGATGGCCAAGGAGTGCGGCGCCGCGGAGCTGTGCGCCCGGATCCGGCTCGACTCCGGACTGGACCCCGGGGACCCCAGACAGGTGGTCCAGACGGTACGCGGCCCCCTCGGCGCGAAGACGACGGTGCACCCGTCCCTGGGCTCGAAGCTCAGCGAATCCGAGACCAGGGTCGCCGCCCTGGCGGTGGACGGCTACACCAATCGCGAAATAGCGGCCAACCTGTACATCACCATCAGCACGGTCGAACAGCATCTGACACGGGTCTACCGGAAACTGAATATCCGAAGCCGTCAGCAGTTGCCGTCCGCGCTGCGCGCCGAAGTCGATGAAATCGCCTGAACCGTCGCCGCCGCTTCCTTCCCGGAGGTGTGCGAAAAGATCTCACAGGGGTGGCCGCACCACGCGGCCACCCCTGTTCCACACCCACCCCTGAAGACCCCCCTAATACCCCTGGAACATCTGGAGAACCAGCCCGCGGCGTTGCTAGTTTCAGGCCGCATGAAGGGCATAGTCCTCGCCGGAGGCAGTGGCACCCGACTCCATCCTCTGACCCACGCGGTGTCGAAGCAGATCCTCCCCGTCTACAACAAACCCCTGGTCTACTATCCGCTGTCGGTGCTGATGCTCGGAGGCATCAGGGAAATCCTGGTCATCTCCACGCCGCACCATGTGGGATTGTTCCGGGAGCTCCTCGGCGACGGCAGCCGGCTGGGCCTCACCATCGAATACGCCGAACAGACCGAAGCCAATGGCATCGCCGAGGCATTCATCATCGGAGCCGAGTTCATCGGTGACGATCCGGTGGCGCTCGTCCTCGGCGACAACATCTTCCACGGCCCCGGCTTCTCGAAGATGCTCCACCACGAGGCGAGCGCGGTCGACGGCTGTGTGCTCTTCGGCTACGGGGTCAAGGACCCCGAACGCTATGGCGTCGGAGAGATGGATGAGCACGGGCAGCTGATCTCCCTGGAGGAGAAACCCGCCCGGCCCAGGTCCAACCTGGCGATCACCGGGCTCTATCTGTACGACAACGACGTCGTGGACATCGCCAAGAACGTCCAGCCCTCCGCACGCGGAGAACTGGAGATCACCGATGTCAACCGGGTCTACCTCGAACGCGGAAAGGCCCGGCTGGTCAGCCTGGGACGCGGATTCGCCTGGCTGGACACCGGAACCCATGACTCGCTGCTCCAGGCCGGACAGTACGTACAACTCCTGGAACAGCGCCAGGGAGTGCGGATCGCCTGCCTCGAGGAGATCGCCTTCCGTATGGGCTTCATCGACGCCATGGCCTGCCATGAACTCGGTGAACAGCTGAACAAGACGGACTACGGCCAATACCTCATGGACCTCGCATCCCATCACCGCTGAAAGGGTCTGCAGTGCGCATAGTCGTGACCGGTGGCGCGGGTTTCATCGGCTCCCATTTCGTCCGCCGGACGCTGGCCGGGGCGTACCCGGCCACCGCGGACGCCCAGGTCGTAGTGGTCGACAAGCTCACCTACGCGGGCAACGAGGCCAACCTGGCCGCGGTCGCCGACAGTCCGCGGCTGCGCTTCGTCCGCGGTGACATCTGCGACGGGGAACTCGTCGGAGAGCTGCTGCGCGACACCGACCTCGTGGTCCACTTCGCCGCCGAATCACATGTCGACCGCTCGATCTCCGGGGCCGAGGAATTCATCCGGACGAATGTGCTGGGCACCCACACCCTGCTCAACGCGGCGGCCGGCGCCGGGGTCGGGAAATTCGTCCACGTCTCCACGGACGAGGTCTACGGATCCATCGACAGCGGATCCTGGACCGAGGACCGCCCGCTGGAACCCAACTCCCCCTACTCCGCGTCGAAGGCGTCGTCCGACCTGCTCGCCCGGGCGTTCCACCGCACCCATGGACTTCCCGTCTGCGTGACCCGCTGCTCCAACAACTACGGGCCGTACCAGTACCCCGAGAAAGTCATTCCACTGTTCATCACCAACCTCATGGACGGCAAACGGGTACCGCTGTACGGCGACGGCGGAAACGTCCGTGACTGGCTGCACGTCGACGACCACTGCAGCGGAATCGCCCTGGTCGCCGAGAGAGGTGAACCGGGCGAGGTGTACAACATCGGTGGCGGTACCGAACTGACCAATCTCGAACTCACCCACCGACTCCTCGAACTGCTCGGCGGCGACTGGTCGATGGTGGAGACCGTGCCCGACCGCAAGGGACACGACCGCCGTTACTCGGTCGACATCACCAAGATCTCCCGGGAACTCGGCTACCGGCCCGAGATATCGTTCGAGATCGGTCTCGCGGAAACCGCCAAGTGGTACATGGAGCACCGCGATTGGTGGGAACCGCTCCAGCGGCGGTGAACGTGACCGGGATTCCCCGGTTACGCCCCCGGCCACCCCTATCCGTGGATTAGGGGTGCGGATGGTTAGGGGTGGCTGCTTGACCACCGCCCGGATACCGTCGATTTCTGGATCATGGTCAGCCCATTCCATGCGTTCTCAATTCCTGAGAGAAGAGTCTGAGGTCGTGATGTCGGAGAACTCCGTGGTGCGTGACGAGCCCATCGCCGTCATCGGTATGGCTTGCCGTATACCGGGCGCGTCGACCCCGGACGAGTTCTGGCAGTTGCTCCGCAACGGCGAGAGCGCCATCACGGAGATCCCGGACGACCGGTATGCCGCACAACTCCGGGACGCCGGAATCCGGCGCGGCGGCTTCGTCCGCGAAGTGGACACCTTCGACCCGGAGTTCTTCGGGATTTCCCCCCGCGAAGCCCTCGCGATGGACCCCCAGCAGCGACTGGTCCTCGAACTGTGCTGGGAGGCACTGGAATCCGCCGGGGTCGTCCCCGCCCGGCTCCGCGACAGCCGCACCGGAGTCTTCGTCGGAGCCATCGCCGACGACTACGCGACACTGACCCATCAGCGGGACCGGTCCGCCATCACTCAGCACACCCTGACCGGACTCAACCGCGGTCTGATCGCCAACCGCGTCTCCTACGCGCTCGGCCTGCGCGGCCCCAGCGTCGCGGTGGACACTGGACAGTCCTCCTCGCTGGCCGCTGTCCATCTCGCCTGCGAGAGCCTGCGGCGCGGCGACACCGGGACCGCCCTCGCGGGCGGCGTACAGCTCAACGTCGCCCCCGACGGCTTCCTCGCCGCCGCCCGGTTCGGCGCGCTCTCCCCGGACGGCGACTGCTTCACCTTCGACGCCCGCGCCAATGGCTACGTACGCGGCGAGGGCGGCGGTCTGGTCGTCCTCAAGCGGCTGTCCGACGCGCTCTGCGACGGCGACCCGGTCCTGTGTGTGATCCGCGGCTCCGAGGCCAACAACGACGGTGGCGGCGACAGCCTCACCACCCCCGCCGCCGAGGGCCAGGCCGCCCTGTTGCGCGCCGCCTACGAGCGCGCCGGAGTCGAGCCCTCCCAGGTCCAGTACGTCGAACTGCACGGCACCGGAACCAAGGTGGGCGACCCCGTCGAGGCACGGGCGCTGGGCGAGGTCCTGGGCACCGGCCGCCCCGCCGGGTCACCCCTGCTGGTGGGCTCGGCCAAGACCAACGTCGGCCACCTGGAAGGCGCGGCCGGCATCACGGGGCTCATCAAGACGGTGCTCGCCCTCGTCCACGGTGAACTGCCCGCCAGCCTCAACCACGAGTCGCCCCATCCCGCGATCCCCCTCGCCGACCTCAACTTGCGGGTCCAGACGGGGCTGGGCGAGTGGACCCCGGACGAGGACGCGCCGCGCCGCGCGGGGGTCAGCTCGTTCGGCATGGGCGGCACCAATGTGCATGTGGTGCTGGAGCAGGGTCCGGTGGCGGAGTCGGCGGAGGCCGGGGGCCAGCCGTCGGTTGCCGCGGGTGTGGTGCCGTGGGTGCTGTCGGGTCGTGGTGGGGCGGCGTTGCGTGGGCAGGCGGAGCGGTTGCGTGCGTTTGTGGCCGCGCGGCCGGAGCTCTCCCCGGTGGATGTGGGGTACTCGCTGGCGCTGAGCCGTTCGGCGTTCTCCCACCGTGCCACCGTGGTCGGCGCCGACCGTGAGGAACTGCTGCAAAGTCTGGAGGACTTGGCCTCCGGCGTGGTCCCGGGGGCCGCGATCAGCAGTGGCCCGACCGCTTTCCTGTTCGCGGGGCAGGGTGCGCAGCGGTTGGGGATGGGCCGTGAGCTTTACGAAGCGTTCCCGGTGTTTGCGTCGGTGTTCGATGAGGTGTGTGGGGGGCTGGATCGTCATCTGGATGGTTCGGTGCGTGGGGTGGTGTTCGGTGGGGACGCGGGGGCGTTGGACCGGACGGTGTTCACGCAGT
>NZ_JANCLX010000059.1 GCF_024295805.1 Streptomyces cucumeris | reverse complement strand
CCCTGTGGCTCCGACGGCGGGGAGTGTGCCGTTCTACTCGACCGTCACGGGTGGTTTCCTGGACACCGCCACCATGGACGCCGGGTACTGGTACCGGAATCTGCGCGGTCAGGTCGGCTTCGAACCCGCCGTCCGCGCGCTCATCGACAAGGGCATGGGCTGCTTCGTCGAAATGTCGCCGCACCCGGTGCTCACCATGGCGGTCGACGAGACCGTCGAGGCACGGGACGCGGCGGGCCGGGTGGCCGTCGTCGGCTCCCTGCGCCGCGACGAGGGCGGACTGCCCCGCTTCCTGCTCTCGCTCGGCCAGGCCCATGTCGCGGGTGTCCGCGTCGACTGGCAGGCCGTGTACGCCGGAACGGACACCCGCCGGGTGGACCTGCCCACCTACGCCTTCCAGCGCGAGCGGTTCTGGCTCACCCCGTCCGCGCATGGCGGCGACGTGGTGGCGGCCGGACAGGACCGGATGCGCCACCCGGTCCTGGCGGCGGCCGTGCAGGTCGGTGACCGCGACGAGTGGGTGTTCACCGGCCGCTTCGCCACCGAGTCCCAGCCGTGGGTCAACGACCACATGGTGCTGGGCACGGTCATCGTGCCGGGCGCCGCGCTCGTCGAGCTCGTCCTCGCCGCGGGCCGCCACCTCGGCTGTGAACTCCTCGACGAGCTGGTCTTCGAGGCCCCGCTGACCCTCGAGGAGAGCTCCGCCCGGCACATCAGGGTCACCGTCGGCCGGCCCGGCGAGGACGGCCGCCGTGAGGTGGCCCTCCACTCCCTGTCCGAGACCGCCACCTCCGCGACCGAAGAGGACGGCGAACGGCGGATCGTCCGGCACGCCCGCGGCTGGCTGGCCCCGGAGGCCGGTGCCACGACGCCCTTCCCGGCTGCCTGGCCGCCGGTCGCGGCCGTCGAGTCCTCGGCCGATGCCCTCTACGAGCGACTGGCCGACGCCGGACTCGAATACGGCCCGCTGTTCCAGGGCGTACAGACCGTATGGCGCAGCGGCTCCGAGGTGTACGCCGAGGTGGCCCTGCCGGAGGACACCGCCGTCGACGGCTTCGCCATCCACCCGGCGCTGTTCGACGCGGCGCTGCACCCCAGCATGCTCGACAAGGACCCCGGCTCCGCCCCCGACCTGCCGTTCTCCTGGTCCGGAGTGCGCTTCGGCCGTCCCGCCACCGCACGGGTGCGGGTCCGCATCGGCGGCGCGGGCGAATCCGCCTTCCGCGTCGACATCGCCGACGAGAACGGCGAGCTGGTCGCCGCCGTCGACAGCCTCGCCGTACGTCCCGTGGACCCGGCGCAGCTGACGGGCGCCCGCGATGAGCAGAACGCACTGTTCCAACTGGACTGGGCGCCGGTCACCGGCACCCCGTCACCCGGCCGTGTCGTGGTCCTCGGCGGCCTCGACGCCCCGGGTGAGCGCTACGCCGACCTGCCCGCCCTGGAGGCCGCGCTCGCCGACGGCGCCCCCGGCCCCGACCTGGTGCTCGCCGCGATCCGGACCCCGGCCACCGACGACACCGCCCAGGCCGTCCATGAGGTCGCCGAGCACAGCCTCGCACTGGCCCAGCGGTGGCTGGCCAGCGAATGGCTGGGCGAGGCCACCCTCGTGGCGGTGACCCGGCGCGCGGTCGCCGTCGGCGCCGAGTCCGTGGACCTGGCCCAGTCACCGGCCTGGGGACTGCTGCGCAGCGCCCAGACCGAGCACCCCGGCCGCTTCGTCCTCGTCGACACCGACGAAGGCGTGCAGCCCGACTGGACCGTCCTGACCAGTCTCGACGAACCGCAGCTTGCCGTGCGCGGCGGTGCCCTGCTGGCGCCCCGGCTGGCCCGTCCGGCCGCCGGGCCCTCCGGTGACGCATGGCGGCTGGGCAGCACGGAGAAGGGCTCCCTGGAGAACCTCACGATCCTGCCCTCCGACGGCACCCGCGCACTGGGCGTCGGCGAGGTCCGCGTCTCCATCCGGGCCGCCGGGCTCAACTTCCGCGACGTGCTCATCGCGCTCGGCATGTACCCCGGCGAAGCCCCGCTCGGCAGCGAGGCCGCGGGCGTGGTCCTCGAAGTCGGCTCCGGCGTCACCGACCTCAAGCCTGGTGACCGGGTGTTCGGCCTGGTGATGGACGCCTTCGGCCCCGTCGCCGTCGCCGACCGCAAGACCGTGGCGCCGATGCCGGACCACCTCACCTTCGCCGAGGCGGCCGCGATCCCCGTCGTCTACCTCACCGCCTACTACGGTCTGGTCGACCTGGCCGACCTCCAGGCGGGCGAGAGGATCCTGGTGCACGCCGCCGCCGGTGGTGTCGGCATGGCCGCCGTCCAGCTCGCCCACCACTTCGGCGCCGAGGTCTTCGCCACGGCCAGCCCGGCCAAGTGGCACGCCGTGCGCGCCCTGGGCGTGCCCGCCGAGCGCATCGCCAACTCCCGCGAGCTGGGCTTCCGCGACGCCCTGCACCAGGCCACCGACGGGTCGGGTGTGGACGTCGTCCTGAACTCCCTGGCGGGCGAGTTCGTCGACGCCACCCTCGAACTGCTGCCGCGCGGCGGCCGTTTCATCGAGATGGGCAAGACCGACATCCGAGACCCGGAGGCCATCGCGCGCCAGTGCGCCGGTGTCCGCTACCGGTCCTACGACCTCATGGAGGCGGGGCCGGACCGCATGCAGGAGATGCTGGTCGCCATCGCCGATCTCTTCCAGCGCGGAATGCTGTCGCCCTCGCCGATCCGCGCCTGGGACGTCCGCCGGGGCCAGGAGGCGTTCCGGTACCTGCGCGAGGGCCGCAACGTCGGCAAGGTCGTGCTGACCGTTCCGGCGCCGCTGGACCCCGAGCGCACCGTGCTGATCACCGGTGGCACCGGCGGTCTCGGCGCGCTGTTCGCCAAGCACCTCGTCACCCGCCACGGCATCCGCCATCTGCTGCTGGTCAGCAGGCGTGGCCCGGCGGCCGAGGGCGCCGCCGAACTGGTCGCCGAACTCGAGTCACTCGGCGCGCGGGCCCGGGTGGCCGCCTGCGACGTGGCCGACCGGGAGCAGGTGGCCGGTCTGCTCGACTCGCTCGACCGCCCGCTCACCGCCGTGATCCACACCGCCGGTGTGCTGGCCGACGGCGTCATCGAATCGCTGACCCCCGAGCAGCTGCGCCACGTCATGCGGCCCAAGCTGGACGCGGCGTGGCACCTGCACGAACTCACCTCGCGTATGGACCTCTCGGCGTTCGTGCTGTTCTCCTCCGCCGCCGGACTCCTCGGCAACGCGGGCCAGGCCAACTACGCCGCCGCCAACGCCGCCGTGGACGCACTCGCCGCACAGCGCCGTGCCGCCGGGCTGCCCACCCTTTCCCTCGCGTGGGGCCTGTGGTCCGACTCCACCGGGATGACCGGAGAGCTGGACGAGGCCGACCTCGCCCGCATGGAGCGCACCGGCATCGGCGCCATCTCCGGTGAACTCGGCCTGGAACTCTTCGACCAGGCCCTCGACTCCGAGACCGCCCTGCTGGCCCCGGTCCGGCTGGACCCCGCCGCACTGCGCGCCCAGGCCCGGGCCGGCCTGCTGCCCGCCCTGCTGCGCGGCCTGGTGCGCGCCCCCGCGCGCCGCGCCGACAACGGCCGTTCGCTGGAGCGGCGGCTCGCCGGAGTGCCCGAGGCCGACCGCGAGCAGGTCGTGGTGGACCTGGTGCGCACCCAGGTCGCCTCCGTGCTCGGCCATGCCTCGGCCGCGGCCATCGACCCCGAACGCACCTTCAAGGAACTCGGCTTCGACTCCCTCGCCGCGGTCGAGGTGCGCAACCGGCTCAGCCAGGTGGCGGGCATCCGTCTGCCCGCGACGCTGGTGTTCGACCACCCCACCCCGATCGAGGCGGCCCGGCTGATCCTCGGTGAGGTCGGCGGAGGTCCCGCGGCCCAGCGGCCCTCACCGCTCGACGAGGAGCTCCAGCGGCTCGAGGCGGTTCTCATCACCCTGTCCGAGCAGGAGCAGCAGCTTGCTGGTGCGGAACCGCGGCTGCGCTCGCTCAGCAACCGGCTGAAGACCCTGCTGGGCGCCACCGGCGGCAGCCACGACACCACCGAAGACACTCTCGAGGACGACCTCGACTTCGTCTCCGACAGCGAGATGTTCGACCTGATCGACAAGGAGCTCGGATCCGCATGACCGGCAGGACAGACGACGGCGCGAGCGGATCGAACGGATCGAGTGGATCGAGTGGATCGGGCGGATCGATGAGCGACGAGCAGAAGCTGCGCAGCTATCTGCGCCGGGTGACCTCCGAACTGCGCACGGCCAATCGGCGGGTGCGCGAGCTGGAGCAGCGCGATGTGGAACCGATCGCGATCGTCGGCATGAGCTGCCGCTTCCCCGGCGGGGTGGCCTCGCCGGAGGAGCTGTGGGAGCTGGTGTCCCAGGGCCGCGACGCGATGGGCCCGTTCCCCACCGACCGCGGCTGGGACCTGGAGCGGCTCTACGACCCCGACCCCGAGCGTCCGGGCAGCGCGTATGCCACCGAAGGCGGGTTCGTCGACACGGTCCCCACCTTCGACGCCGACTTCTTCGGGATCAGCCCGCGCGAGGCGCTGGCCATGGACCCGACCCAGCGGCTGACGCTGGAGACGGCGTGGGAGGCGCTGGAGGACGCGGGTATCGACCCGACGACCCTGCGGGGCAGCGACACCGGTGTGTTCGCGGGCACCGTCTCCTCCGACTACGGCCCCTCGACACTGCCCGAGCTGGAGGGGTTCCGGGTCACCGGCACCCAGAGCAGTGTGATGTCCGGCCGGGTCGCCTACAGCCTCGGCCTCGAGGGACCCGCGGTCTCGATCGACACCGCGTGCTCCGCGTCCCTGGTGGCGCTGCACCTGGCCGCGCAGGCGCTGCGCGCGGGTGAGTGCTCGCTCGCGCTCGCCGGCGGCGTCACGGTGCTGGCCGGGCCGTTCCTGTTCGTCGAGTTCAGCCGTCAGCGCGGGCTGGCCCGCGACGGACGCTGCAAGGCGTACTCGGCGTCGGCCGATGGCACCGGCTTCTCCGACGGCGTCGGTCTGGTGGTGCTGGAGCGGCTGTCGGACGCCAAGCGCAACGGCCGCCGCATCCTCGGTCTGATCCGGGGCAGCGCGGTGAATCAGGACGGTGCGAGCAACGGTCTGACCGCGCCGAACGGTCCGTCGCAGGAGCGGGTGATCCGCCAGGCTCTGGCCAGCGCGGGGCTCAGCCCCCTCGAGGTCGACGCCGTGGAGGGTCACGGGACGGGTACGAAGCTGGGTGACCCGATCGAGGCCCATGCCTTGCTGGCCACCTATGGCCGCGATCGTGATGGTGATCCGCTGTGGCTGGGGTCGATCAAGTCCAACATCGGTCATACGTCGGCGGCCGCCGGTGTGGCGGGTGTGATCAAGATGGTGATGGCGATGCGGCACGGTGTGCTGCCGCCGACCCTGCACGTGGATGAGCCCTCGCCGCATGTGGAGTGGGAGTCCGGCCGTGTCGAGCTGCTGACCGAGGCCCGCGACTGGCGGGTTGAAGGCCGTCCGCGTCGTGCGGGTGTGTCGTCGTTCGGTGTGAGCGGTACCAACGCGCATCTGATCCTGGAGGAGGCTCCTGTCGAGGAGCCTTCCGAGGAGGCGGAGCCGGTCGAGGTGGTCCGGCCCGCCGGCGCGGTGCCCGTGGTCCTCTCCGGACGGACGGATGGGGCACTGCGGGCGCAGGCGGAGCGACTGCGTGCGCATCTGGTCTCCCGGCCGGAACTCTCGCTGGTGGACACCGCACACTCGCTGGTCACGTCGCGGGCGTTGCTGGAGCGACGTGCCGTGGTGGTGGCCGCCGAGCGTGAGGAACTGCTCGCCCGGCTGACCGGAGTGGCTTCCGGTGAGTCCGGTGTGGCGGGTAAGTCGGCGTTCTTGTTCACGGGGCAGGGTTCGCAGCGTTCGGGGATGGGTCTGGAGTTGGCCGGGGCGTTCCCGGTGTTCGACCGCGCGTTGGATGAGGTGTGTGCTGAGCTGGATCCGCGTCTGGGCCGTTCGGTGCGGGAGCTGCTGGGCGCTGAGGCTGCTGTGTTGAACTCGACGGAGTTCACGCAGGTGGTGTTGTTTGCGGTGGAGGTGGCGCTGTTCCGCCTCGCGGAGTCGTTGGGTATTCGTCCTGACTATCTGATCGGTCATTCGGTTGGTGAGATCGCTGCTGCGCATGTGGCGGGTGTGCTTTCTCTTGCCGATGCTGCTGAGTTGGTGGTGGCGCGTGGTCGGTTGATGGGTGGGCTGCCTTCGGGTGGTGCGATGGTGGCGGTTCAGGCCACCGAGGCTGAGGTTGCGGAGTCGCTGGCCGGTTTTGCGGGCCGGTTGGAGACCGCGGCGGTGAATGGCCCGATGGCCGTGGTGGTGTCCGGTGATGAGGATGCGGCGGAGGAGTGGCTGCAACTGCCGTGCTGGGAGGGGCGTAAGACCACTCGGCTTCGGGTGTCGCATGCGTTCCATTCGCCGCGGATGGAGCCGATGCTCGCCGAGTTCCGCACGGTCGCGGAGCGTCTGACCTACGCCGAACCCAGCATCCCGGTGGTCTCCAATGTCTCCGGTGAGTTGGTCACCGGCTTTGACGCGGAGTACTGGGTGCGTCATGTCCGGCAGGCGGTGCGCTTCGCCGATGGCGTGGCGACGCTCTGGGACCTCGGTGTGCGGCGCTTCCTGGAATTGGGCCCGGACGCGGTTCTGACCGCCATGGCCCGTCAGTCCGTTGAGGATGACTCCGAGGCCGTCTTCCTTCCCGCCCTGCGTGCCAAGCACACCGAGTGCGACACCTTCGCAGCCTTCCTCGGGCGTGCCCACACCGCGGGTGTGGACGTGGACTGGACTTCCTTCTACGCCAACACCGGCGCTCAGCGCATCGACCTGCCGACCTACGCCTTCCAGCGTGAGCGGTTCTGGCTGACCCCGGCCACCGCCCCCGGCGATGTCTCGGCCGCCGGACTCGTCGGTGTCGACCACCCCGTCCTGGCCGCGGCCGTACAGGTCGGCGACCGTGACGACTGGGTGTTCACCGGCACCCTCTCCACCGAGACCCAGCCGTGGGTCGCGGAGCACCTGCTGCTCGGAGCCATGGTCGTGCCCGGCACCGGGCTGGTGGAACTGGCCATCGCCGCCGGACGCCGCACCGGCAGCCCGGTGCTCGACGAGCTGGTGCTCGAGTCGCCCCTGCTCGTCCAGCCCGACGTCACCCGGCACCTGCACATCACGGTCGGCGCGTCGGACCCGGACGGCCGTCGTGACGTGGCGATCTACTCCAGGGCGGAGAACGCCACCGCCGAGACCGAGGCGACCTGCCACGCCCGTGGCACCCTCGGCACCGACGGCGCGCCCGCAGCGGCCTGGCCCGAGCAGTGGCCGCCGCAGGACGCCGAACCGATGCCCGTGGACGAGCTCTACGGCCGTCTGGCCGACCTCGGGTACGACTACGGTCCGCTCTTCCACGGCGTCGAGGCCGTCTGGCGTGACGGTGACGAGACCTACGCCGAGGTGACACTGCCCGAGGGCCACGAGGGCTTCGGCATCCACCCCGCGCTCTTCGACTCCGCGTTGCAGAGCGGTGTCATCCTGCTCACCGGAAGCGGCTCCGCGGCGCACCTCATGCCGTTCAGCTGGAGCGGTGTGCGGCTGCACGGTCCCGGCGCCTCACGGCTGCGGGTCCGCTCCACCATGACCGGCGGCACCTCGCTGCGGCTCGACGCGGTGGACGAGAACGGGTCCCCGGTGGTGTCCGTGCGCTCGCTCGTCGTGCGTCCCGTGGACGAGGAGCGCATCGACAGCTCGCGCGGCGACGCGCGTCAGTCGCTGTACACGGTGGACTGGGCTCGTATCGAGAGCGTGTCGGCCATCGGTACGCCGGAACTCGTCCGGATCGGCGCGGGGGAGACCCACGCGGATCTGGACGCCCTGGAGCGTGCGCTCGCCGAGGGCGCGACGGCGCCGCGTGCGGTGCTCACCACCGTGGACACCACCGGAGAGGACACCCCCGACGCGGTGCGCGCCACCGTCGCCCGGGCGCTCGTCCTCGCACAGCGATGGCTGGCCAGCGAGTGGCTCGGCGAGTCCAAGCTGATCGTGGTGACGCGGGGCGCGGTGTCCGTCGACGCCGAGGCTCCTTCCGTCGCGCAGGCGGCGGTGTGGGGTCTGCTGCGCAGTGCCCAGTCCGAGCACCCGGGCCGCTTCGTCCTGGTCGACGTGGACGGTGCCGAACCCGACTGGAACGCGGTGCTGGGCGCGGACGAACCCCAGTTGGCCGTGCGCGCGGGACAGTTGCTGGCTCCGTGCCTCGCGCGCCCCGACGCGACGTTCGGACAGGCGCCCGCTCTGGACCCGGACGGGACCGTCCTGGTCACCGGTGGTACGGCCGGTCTGGGTGTGGTGTTCGCCCGCCATCTGGCCACCGCGCACGGTGTGCGCCACCTGCTGCTGCTCAGCCGCCGTGGCCCGGAGGCCGACGGTGCCGCCGAGCTCGTGGCGGAACTGGAGGGCCTGGGCTGCCGCGCCCGGGTCGCCGCGTGTGATGTGTCCGACCGGGACCAGCTCGCGACGGCCCTCGGTTCGCTGGAACACCCGCTGACCGCCGTGGTGCACGCGGCCGGTGTGCTCGACGACGGAGTCATCGAGGCACTCTCGCCGGAGCACGTCGACCGGGTCATGCGGCCGAAGGTGGACGCGGCGTGGCATCTGCATGAGCTGACGGCCGACGCCGGTCTCTCCGCGTTCGTGCTGTTCTCGTCGGTGGCCGCGCTGATCGGCAGCCCCGGCCAGGGCAACTACGCGTCCGCCAACGCCGCGCTGGACGCGCTCGCCGCGTCACGCCGTGCCGCCGGCCTGCCCGCCACCTCGCTGGCCTGGGGCCTGTGGGGAGACGTCGGTGGGATGTCCGGCCAGCTCGACGAGGCCGACCTGGCCCGCCTGGAGCGCACCGGTGTGGGCGCACTGTCCCAGCAGCGTGGCCTCGAACTGTTCGACCTGGCGCTCGGCACCGGGACGGCGCTGCTGGCGCCCGTCCAGCTCGACCCGGCCGCACTGCGGGCCCAGGCACGCGCCGGTCTGCTGCCCGCGCTGCTGCGCGGTCTGGCGCCCGTGCCCGCCCGGCGCGCCGAGAGCGCTGGTTCGCTCGCCCAGCGTCTCGCCGGTGTGGCCGAGGCCGACCGGGAGCCGATCGTCCTGGACACGGTGCGGGAGCAGGTGGCGGCCGTCCTCGGACACACCTCCGCCACGGCGATCGACACCGACCGCGCGTTCAAGGACATCGGCTTCGACTCCCTGAGCGCCGTCGAACTGCGCAACCGGCTGACCCAGGCCACGGGGGTGCGACTGCCCGCCACGCTGATCTTCGACCACCCCACCCCGGCCGCCGTCGCGCGGCTGCTGCTCGCCGAGTTCGGCGGTGCCGAAGCGACGCCGAAGACCGTCACCCGCACGAAGCGGACCGCGCTGGACGAGCCGTTGGCCATCGTCGGCATGAGCTGCCGCTACCCGGGCGGGGTGTCCTCGCCGGAGGAGCTGTGGGAGCTGGTGTCCCAGGGCCGCGACGCGGTGGGCGGGCTGCCCACCGACCGTGGCTGGGACCGGAACATCTACGACCCCGACCCGGACCGGGCGGGGAAGATCAACACCAGTGGTGGTGCCTTCCTCGACCGCATCGGCGAGTTCGACGCGGAGTTCTTCGGGATCAGCCCGCGCGAGGCCACCGCGATGGACCCGCAGCAGCGGCTGCTGCTGGAGGCGTCGTGGGAGGCATTCGAGCACGCGAGCATCGACCCGACGACGCTGCGCGGCAGTGACACCGGAGTGTTCGCCGGTGTGGTGACCACCGACTACGGCGGTATGTCCTCGGGCGAACTGGAGGGCTACCGCCTGACCGGGACCACGACGAGCGTGGTGTCCGGCCGGATCGCGTACACCCTCGGTCTGGAGGGCCCGGCGGTGTCGGTGGACACCGCGTGTTCCTCCTCCGCCGTCGCGCTGCACATGGCCGGACAGGCGCTGCGGTCCGGTGAGTGCTCGCTCGCGCTGGTGGGCGGTGTGACCCTGCTGGCCGGGCCGTACCTCCTGACCGAGTTCAGCCGCCAGCGGGCGGTGTCGCCCGACGGACGCTGCAAGGCGTACTCGGCGTCGGCCGATGGCACCGGTTTCTCCGACGGTGTCGGTGTGGTGGTGCTGGAGCGGCTGTCGGACGCCCGGCGCAACGGGCGTCGCATCCTGGGCGTGGTCCGGGGTACGGCGGTGAACCAGGACGGTGCGAGCAATGGTCTGACGGCGCCGAACGGTCCGTCGCAGGAGCGGGTCATCCGGCGCGCCCTCGACAACGCCGGCCTGCGCCCGCTCGACGTGGACGCCGTGGAGGGTCACGGGACGGGTACGAAGCTGGGTGACCCGATCGAGGCGCAGGCGCTGTTGGCCACTTACGGCCGGGAGCGGGACGGCGATCCGCTGTGGCTGGGGTCGATCAAGTCGAACATCGGTCATACGTCGGCGGCGGCCGGTGTGGCGGGTGTGATCAAGATGGTGATGGCGATGCGGCACGGTGTGCTGCCGCCGACGCTCCATGTCGATGAGCCCTCGCCGCATGTGGACTGGGAGTCCGGTGAGGTGCGGCTGCTGACCGAGGCCCAGGAGTGGCGGGTTGACGGTCGGCCGCGCCGAGCGGGTGTGTCGTCGTTCGGTGTGAGCGGTACGAACGCGCACATCATCGTCGAGGAGGCCCCGGTCGAGGAGCTGGTGGCCGAGGAGCGCACGGCGCCCGTGGCTCTGCTGCCGGTCGTGATCTCCGCCCGGACCGATGTGGCGCTGCGCGCCCAGGCCGAGCGGCTGCGTGCACATGTGGCATCACGCCCCGAGATATCGGTGGCGGATGTGGCGTACTCGCTGGTCACGTCGCGGGCGTTGCTGGACCGTCGTGCGGTGGTGGTCGCGGCCGATCGTGATGAGTTGTTGGCGCGGCTGGCCGAGGTGACGGCTGGTGAGCCTGGTGCGGCGGGTAAGTCGGCGTTCTTGTTCACGGGGCAGGGTTCGCAGCGTTCGGGGATGGGTCTGGAGTTGGCCGGGGCGTTCCCGGTGTTCGACCGCGCATTGGATGAGGTGTGTGCTGAGCTGGATCCGCGTCTGGGCCGTTCGGTGCGGGAGCTGCTGGCGGCGGAGAGCGATCTGCTGAACGCCACGGAGTTCACGCAGGTGGTGCTGTTCGCGGTGGAGGTGGCGCTGTTCCGCCTCGCCGAGTCGCTGGGCATCCGTCCTGACTATCTGATCGGTCATTCGGTTGGTGAGATCGCTGCTGCGCATGTGGCGGGTGTGCTTTCCCTTGCCGACGCGGCCGAACTGGTGGTGGCGCGTGGTCGGTTGATGGGTGGGCTGCCTTCGGGTGGTGCGATGGTGGCGGTTCAGGCCACCGAGGCTGAGGTCGCCGAGTCGCTGGCCGGTTTTGAGGGCCGGTTGGAGATCGGCGCGGTCAATGGCCCGATGGCAGTTGTCGTCTCTGGTGATGAGGATGCGGCGGAGGAGTGGCTGCCGCGGTGGGAGGGGCGTAAGACGTCCCGGTTGCGGGTGTCGCATGCGTTCCATTCGCCGCGGATGGAGCCGATGCTCGCCGAGTTCCGCACGGTCGCGGAGCGCCTGACCTATGCCGAGCCCCGTGTCCCGGTGGTCTCCAATGTCTCCGGTGAGCTGGTCACCGGCTTCGATGCCGAGTATTGGGTGCGTCATGTCCGCCAGGCGGTGCGTTTCGCCGATGGTGTGGCGACGCTGTGGGGTCTCGGTGTGCGGCGCTTCCTGGAGTTGGGCCCGGACGCGGTCCTGACCGCCATGGCCCGTCAGTGCGTCGAGGATGACACTGAGGCCGCGTTCATCCCGGCCCTGCGTGCCAAGCGAACCGAGCGGGACGCTTTCGCCGCTTTCCTCGGTCGTGCCCACACCGCGGGCCTCGAAGTCGACTGGACCGCCTTCTACGCCGACACCGGGGCCCGGTCCGTCGAGCTGCCCACCTACGCCTTCCAGCGTGAGAACTACTGGCTCGCCCGCAAGTCCGGCGCCGGCGATGCCTCGGCGGCCGGTCTGGACCGGCTGCGCCACCCGATCCTCGCCGCGGCCGTGCAGGTCGGCGATCGCGACGAGTGGGTGTTCACCGGCAGCATGTCCCAGGAGAGCCAGCCGTGGACCCGCGACCACATGGTGTTCGGCATCGTGCTGGTGCCCGGCGCCGCGATGGTCGAGATGGCGCTGACCATCGGCAGGCGGCTGGGCAGCGATGTCGTGGACGAGCTGGTCATCGCCGCGCCCCTGGTCCTTGAGGACAACGTCACCCGGCAGATCCGGGTCACGGTCGGGCAGCCCGGCGAGGACGGCCGCCGCGAGATCGCCTTCTTCTCCCGGATCGAGGCGGGCGAGGACGAGGCCACCGAGCTGACCTATCACGCCCGAGGCTGGCTGTCGGCCAAGGCCGAGCCCCTGGAGGCGCTGCCCGCGCCGTGGCCGCCGGCGGACGCCGAGGCCCTCGCCGTGTCCGAGCTGTACACACTGCTCAACCGGAACGCCCACCTCACGGACGTGGGCTTCGACTACGGTCCGGCCTTCCGCGCGGTGCAGTCGGCGTGGCGCCGTGGCGACGAGGTGCTCGTCGAGCTGGCGCTGCCCGACGTGGCGGGACCGGCCGACGGGTTCGCCATCCACCCGGCGATGTTCGACTCCGCCTTGCACGGTGGTCTCGGCATGCTGGACATGGGCGAGGACAACCCCAGCGGACTGCCGTTCTCCTGGAGCGGTGTCCAGCTCAAGCGCTTCGGCCTCACCCGGGTCCGGGTGCGGATCACCCTGCCGGACCCGACCTCGCTGCGGCTCGACATCGCGGGTGAGGACGGACTGCCGCTGGCCTGTCTGCGACGGCTCGACGTCCGCCCGGTGGAGCAGGCACATCTCGAAGCCGCGCGGCAGGGCGGTGAACGCCACCTGTACGGGATGGAGTGGGTCCCCGCGAAGGCCGGCACGACCCGGCCGGTCGGCTTCGCCGCGATCGGCGAGGTCGGCGGGATCGGTGGGTCGGCGGACCGATTCGCCGATCTCGCCTCACTGGAGAAGGCGTTGGCTGACGGCGCGAGCGCACCCGAAGTGGTGCTGGCCGCCGTCGCCACCCCGGACGGCGAGGTACCGGGCTCCGCCCGGGGCGCCGTCGGCGAGGCGTTGGGTCTGGTGCAGCAGTGGCTCGCCAGCGAGTGGCTGGGAGAGTCCCGGCTCGTCCTGGTGACCCGGGGCGCAGTGTCCGTCGACGCCGAGGCTCCCTCCGTCGCGCAGGCGGCGGTGTGGGGTCTGCTGCGCAGTGCCCAGTCCGAGCACCCGGGACGGTTCGTCCTGGTCGACCTGGACGGTGCCGAACCCGACTGGGGAGCGGTGCTCGAGACGGACGAGCCGCAGCTCGCGGTGCGCGGCGGACGGCTGCTGACGCCGCGGCTGGCGCGGACCGCCGCGGTGGCGGCCGACCCGTCGCCGGTGTTCGACCCGGACGGGACCGTGGTGATCACCGGTGGTACGGGCGGCCTGGGCGCGGTGTTCGCCCGCCATCTGGCCTCCGCCCACGGTGTGCGCCACCTGCTGCTGCTCAGCCGTCGCGGCCTGGAGGCCCAGGGCGCGGTGGAGCTGGTGGCGGAGCTGGAAACCCGGGGGTGCCACGCCGACGTCGTCGCCTGTGACGCGTCCGACCGTGACCAACTGGCCGCTGCGCTCGGCACGCTGGAGCGGCCGGTGACCGGTGTGGTGCACGCGGCCGGTGTGCTGGACGACGGTGTGCTCGAGTCGCTGTCTCCGGAGCATCTGGAGCGGGTCATGCGGCCCAAGCTGGACGCGGCGTGGCATCTGCACGAGCTGACAGCCGACGCCGATCTCTCCGCGTTCGTGCTGTTCTCGTCTGTGGCCGCGCTCATCGGCAGCCCCGGCCAGGGCAACTACGCGTCCGCCAATGCCACGTTGGATGCGCTGGCGGCGTCGCGTCGGGCGGTGGGATTGCCCGCCACCTCTCTGGCGTGGGGTCTGTGGTCGGAGGCCGCGGGTATGGCCGCCGAGCTGGGCCAGGGGGAGCTGGCCCGGCTGGAGCGCATGGGTGCCAAGGCGCTCACGACCGAGCTCGGTCTCGGTCTCTTCGATGAGGCCCTCACCTCCCGGGCCGCACTGCTGGCACCGGTCCGGCTGGACACGGCGGTGTTGCGGACCCAGGCCAGGGCGGGGGCGATCCCGCCCGTACTGCGCGGGCTGGCACCCGTTCCGGTACGGCGCGTGGAGAACACGACGGTGTCGCTGCGCGACCAGCTCGCCGGAGTGGCCGTGGAAGACCGTGCACAGATCATCCTGGACATGGTCCGTGGCCAGGTGGCGGCCGTCCTCGGCCACGCCTCGGCCGCCGCGATCGAACCCGAACGCGCCTTCCAGGAGATCGGCTTCGACTCACTCGGCGCCGTCGACCTGCGCAACCGGCTGACCCAGGCCACCGGGATGCGTCTGCCAGCCACGCTGGTGTTCGACTACCCCACACCTGCGGAGATCGCGCGCCTGCTGCTCGCCGAGTTCGGCGGTGTCGCTGCCGCCGAACCACCCATCCACAAGGAACTCAAGAAGCTGGAAGACATGCTCGCCACGGTCGCCGGGGACGACCGGCGCCAGGTGGCCGAGCGGTTGCGCCGTCTGCTGTCCGTCGTCGCCGACGACGACGGCGAAGCGGAGAGCACGGCCGAGCGCATCGAGGCGGCCAACACGATGGACGAGGTCTTCCAAATGATCGACGCCGAGTTCGGCGAAGCGTGAGGGGCGCGGAAATGGCAGAGAACACCGATCAGCAGGAGAAGATCGCCCGCTATCTCAAGAAGATGGCGAGCGACCTCAACCAGGCCCGTGCCCAGCTCCGCGAATACGAGTCCCGCGACGGCGAGCCCCTCGCCATCGTCGGCATGAGCTGCCGCTACCCGGGCGGGGTGACCTCGCCCGAGGAACTGTGGGAGCTGGTGGCCTCCGGCCGCGACGCCATCGGTCCGTTCCCGGCCGACCGTGGCTGGGACCTGGAGCGGCTCTACGACCCGGACCCCGACCGGCTCGGCACCGTGTACACCCGCGAGGGCGGATTCGTCGACGGCGCGGCCGAGTTCGACGCCGACTTCTTCGGGATCAGCCCGCGCGAGGCCACCGCGATGGACCCGCAGCAGCGGTTGCTGCTGGAGGCATCGTGGGAGGCGCTGGAGGACGCGGGCATCGACCCGAACCGGCTGCGCGGCAGCAACACCGGTGTCTTCTGCGGTGTCGGCCCCTCCGACTACGCGTCGATGCCCGCCGGGGCCCTGCCCCAGATCGAGGGCTTCCGCCTGACCGGCTCCACCACCAGCGTGGTGTCCGGCCGGGTCGCCTACAGCCTGGGCCTCGAAGGCCCGGCGGTATCCGTGGACACTGCGTGCTCGGCCTCCGCCGTGGCCCTGCACCTCGCGATGACCGCGCTACGGGCGGGCGAATGCTCGCTCGCGCTCGCCGGTGGTGTCACCGTGCTGGCCGGGCCGTTCCTGCACATGGAGTTCAGCCGTCAGCGCGGGCTGGCCCCCGACGGCCGCTGCAAGGCGTACTCGGCGTCGGCGAACGGCACCGGATTCTCCGACGGCCTGGGCCTGGTGGTGCTGGAGCGGCTGTCGGACGCCAAGCGCAACGGCCGCCGCATCCTGGGCCTGATCCGCGGCAGCGCGGTCAACCAGGACGGTGCGAGCAATGGTCTGACGGCGCCGAACGGTCCGTCGCAGGAGCGGGTCATCCGGCGCGCCCTCGAGAATGCCGGGCTGGGGCCGTCCGATGTGGACGCCGTGGAGGGCCATGGCACCGGCACCGTGCTCGGTGACCCGATCGAGGCCCAGGCGCTACTGGCCACCTACGGCCGGGAGCGGGACGGGGACCCGCTGTGGCTGGGCTCGATCAAGTCCAACATCGGTCACACCTCGACCGCCGCCGGTGTGGCGGGTGTGATCAAGATGGTGATGGCGATGCGGCACGGTGTGCTGCCGCCGACGCTCCACGTCGATGAGCCGTCGCCGCATGTGGATTGGGAGTCCGGCAAGGTCCGGCTGCTCACCGAGGCGCGTGACTGGCACGTCGAGGGCCGCCCCCGCCGCGCCGCCGTGTCGTCGTTCGGTGTGAGCGGTACGAACGCGCACATCATCGTCGAGGAGGCTCCGGCCGAGGAGCCGTCCGAGGACGCGTCTGCCGATGCCCTCCGTCCCGCCGGATCGGTGCCGGTGGTGCTGTCCGCCCGTACCGACGCCGCCCTTCGGGCCCAGGCGGAGCGGCTGCGGGAGCGTGTGGCCGCCGATGGGAACGTGTCCGTGGCGGACATCGGCTTCTCCTCCGCCACGTCGCGGGCGTTGCTGGACCGTCGTGCGGTGGTGGTCGCGGCCGATCGTGATGAGTTGTTGGCGCGGCTGGCCGAGGTGACGGCTGGTGAGCCTGGTGCGGCGGGTAAGTCGGCGTTCTTGTTCACGGGGCAGGGTTCGCAGCGTTCGGGGATGGGTCTGGAGTTGGCCGGGGCGTTCCCGGTGTTCGACCGCGCATTGGATGAGGTGTGTGCTGAGCTGGATCCGCGTCTGGGCCGTTCGGTGCGGGAGCTGCTGGCGGCGGAGAGCGATCTGCTGAACGCCACGGAGTTCACGCAGGTGGTGCTGTTCGCGGTGGAGGTGGCGCTGTTCCGCCTCGCCGAGTCGTTGGGTATTCGTCCTGACTATCTGATCGGTCATTCGGTTGGTGAGATCGCTGCTGCGCATGTGGCGGGTGTGCTTTCTCTTGCCGATGCTGCTGAGTTGGTGGTGGCGCGTGGTCGGTTGATGGGTGGGCTGCCTTCGGGTGGTGCGATGGTGGCGGTTCAGGCCACCGAGGTTGAGGTTGCGGAGTCGCTGGCCGGGTTTGAGGGCCGGTTGGAGATCGCGGCGGTCAATGGCCCGATGGCCGTGGTGGTGTCCGGTGATGAGGGTGCGGCGGAGGAGTGGCTGCAACTGCCGTGCTGGGAGGGGCGTAAGACGTCCCGGTTGCGGGTGTCGCATGCGTTCCATTCGCCGCGGATGGAGCCGATGCTCGCCGAGTTCCGCGCCGTGGCGGAGCGCCTGACGTATGCCGAGCCCAGCATCCCGGTGGTCTCCAATGTCTCCGGTGAGCTGGTCGCGGGCTTTGATGCCGAGTATTGGGTACGTCATGTCCGCCAGGCGGTGCGCTTCGCCGATGGTGTGGCGACGCTCTGGGACCTCGGTGTGCGGCGCTTCCTGGAGCTTGGCCCGGACGCCGTCCTGACCGCCATGGCTCGCCAATGTGTCGAAGATGAGGCGGCGTTCATCCCGGCTCTGCGTGCCAAGCACGCCGAGCGCGACACCTTCGCCGCCTTCCTCGGTCGTTCCCACACCGCGGGCATCGAGGTCGACTGGACCGCTTTCTACGCCAACACCGGCGCTCAGCGCGTCGACCTGCCCGCCTACGCCTTCCAGCGCGAGCGGTTCTGGCTGACCCCGGGCACCGCCCCCGGCGATGTCTCGGCCACCGGCCTCATCGCCGTCGACCACCCCGTCCTGGTCGGTCGGGCGCTCATCGGTGATCGTGACGAGTGGCTGTTCACCGGCCGGATCTCCACCGAGACCCAGCCGTGGACGCGTGACCACGTCGTCATGGGCGCGACCATCGTGCCCGGTGTGGCGCTGGTCGAGATGAGCCTGGCCGCCGGGCGCGAGGTCGGCTGCGACGTGCTCGATGAACTCGTCATCGAGGCCCCGTTGGCCCTGGAGGAGACGGCGGCACGCCGGCTCCAGATCCTCGTCGGCCACGCCGACGAGGATGGCCGCCGCGAGTTCGTCATCTTCTCGCGTCCCGAGAACGACGACGCGGACGAGCAGCGCGAGGCGACCTGTCACGGCCGTGGCTGGCTGGGGGCGGACCCGCAGGCCGGGCCCGTCTGGGACGTCGTCTGGCCGCCCCAGGACACTGAGCCCCTCTCCGCGGAGGCGCTCTACGCGCGCATGACCGACATCGGCTACGACTACGGCACCCTGTTCCAGGGCGTGGTGGAGGCGTGGCAGGACGACGACGCCGTATACGTCGACCTGGCCCTGCCGGACGGCACGGACACCCAGGGCTTCGGTATCCACCCGGGGCTCTTCGACTCCGCGGTGCAGAGCTCGCTCTTCGGCGAGAAGTCGGACAACACGCTGGTCATGCCGTTCTCGTGGAACGGCGTCCAGCTCAGCCGTACCGGTGTGACCCGGGCCCGTGCCCGGCTGACCCCCGCGGGCGAGGCGGCGTTCCGCATCGACATCGTCGACGAGTACGACGCGCCGGTGCTCAGCATGGACAAGCTGGTGTTCCGGCCGGTCGACCAGGCGCAGTTGAAGCGGGCCGCCGCGCCACAGGGATCGCTGTACCGGCTGGACTGGACCCCGGTGGCCGCCGCCACCGGCCGGGCCGCGCGGGTCGCGGTGCTCGGCGGACTTCCTGCCGAGGGCGAACCGTTCGAGGACCTGGCCGCCCTGGAGCGGGCCGTGGCAGACGGCGAACAGGCGCCCGAGCTGGTGCTCACGAGCGTCGCCGCCGCAGACGCCACGGCGACCGCGGTGGAGGCGCTCGCTCTGGTGCGCACGTGGCTCGCCAGTGAGTCCCTGGGCGGGGCGGCGCTGGTGGTGGTGACCCGGGGCGCGGTGTCCGTCGACGGCGAGGCTCCCTCCGTAGCCCAGGCGGCGGTGTGGGGTCTGCTGCGCAGTGCCCAGTCCGAGCACCCGGGACGGTTCCTGCTGGTCGACCTCGACGCCGACACGGTGGTCGACGGGCTGCCGTGGGGCGGGCTGCCGGACCTGGACGAACCGCAGCTCGCGGTGCGTGGCGGTCGGGTGCTTGCGCCGAGGCTGGCCCGTGCGGCGGCTGGTACGCCCACGACCGCCTTCGACCCCGAGGGCACGGTGGTGGTGACCGGTGGTACGGGTGGTCTGGGTGCGTTGTTCGCCCGTCATCTGGCGGATGTGCAGGGTGTGCGTGATCTGTTGTTGCTGAGTCGTCGGGGTCCGGAGGCCGATGGTGCCGCCGCGTTGGTGGCGGAGCTGGAGGATCTGGGCTGCCGGGCGCATGTCGTCGCGTGTGATGTGTCCGACCGTGACCAACTGATCTCGGCACTGGGCATGTTGGATCGCCCGGTGACCGGTGTGGTGCATGCGGCTGGTGTGCTGGACGACGGTGTGGTCGAGTCGTTGTCGCCGGAGCAGGTCGAGCGGGTGATGCGGCCGAAGGTGGACGCGGCATGGCATCTGCATGAGCTGACCGCCGACGCGGAGCTGTCGGCGTTCGTGGTCTTCTCCTCGGTGGCCGCGCTGATCGGCAGCCCCGGTCAGGCCAACTATGCTGCGGCCAATGCCGCGTTGGACGCGTTGGCGGCGTCGCGTCGGGCGGTGGGGTTGCCCGCCACTTCGCTGGCGTGGGGTCTGTGGTCGGAGGCCGCGGGTATGGCCGCCGAGCTGGGCCAGGGGGAGCTGGCCCGGCTGGAGCGTATGGGTGCCAAGGCGCTCACGTCCGAGCAGGGTCTCGACCTCTTCGACCAGGCCCTCACCACGGATGTGGCGCTGCTGGCGCCCGTCCAGCTGGACACGGCGGCGCTGCGGGCCCAGGCCCGGGCCGGGGCGATCCCGGCCGTACTGCGCGGTCTCGCACCCGTGGCCCGGCGTACGGAGGGCGGGGGTTCACTCGCCCAGCGGCTCGCGGGAGTGCCGGAGGCGGACCGTGAGCGGATCGCCCTGGAGATGGTGCTGACCCAGGTGGCCGAGGTGCTCGGCCATGCGTCGGCCACCTCCATCGACCCGGGCCGTGCGTTCAACGAGCTCGGCTTCGACTCGCTGAGCGCCGTCGAACTGCGCAACCGGCTCACCCAGTCCACCGGTGTGCGGCTGCCCGCCACGCTGGTGTTCGACCACCCGTCACCCGTGGCGGTGGCGCGTCTGCTGGTGTCCCAGATCACCGTCGAGCCGTCGGGCGGCCGTCCGCGTACGGCGCGGCCGCGGCGCGTCGACAGCGGCGAGCCCCTGGCCATCATCGGCATGAGCTGCCGCTTCCCCGGCGGGGTGTCCTCGCCGGAGGAGCTGTGGGAGCTGGTGGCCACCGGGCGGGACGCGATGGGCCCCTTCCCGGCCGACCGCGGCTGGGACCTGGAGCGGCTCTACGACCCGGACCCGGACCAGGTCGGCACGGTGTACACACGGGCCGGTGGATTCGTCGACCGCATCGGTGAGTTCGACGCGGACTTCTTCGGGATCAGCCCGCGCGAGGCGCTGGCCACCGATCCGCAGCAGCGGCTGCTGCTGGAGACCTCGTGGGAGGCGTTCGAGGACGCGGGCATCGACCCGACCTCGCTGCGCGGCAGCAACACCGGTGTCTTCTGCGGCACCGTCGCCTCGGGCTACCACGCCACGATGGCTCCCGAACTGGAGGGCTACCACCTCACGGGCACCACGATGAGCGTGGTGTCCGGCCGGATCGCGTACACCCTCGGTCTGGAGGGCCCGGCGGTGTCGGTGGACACCGCGTGTTCCTCCTCCGCCGTCGCGCTGCACCTGGCCTCCCAGGCGCTCCGCGCGGGCGAGTGCGAGACGGCCCTCGTCGGTGGTATCTCGCTCATGGCCACGCCCGACCTCCTCATCGGCTTCAGCCGGCAGCGAGGTCTGGCGAGCGACGGGCGGTGCAAGGCGTACGCGGCGTCGGCCGACGGGACGGGTTTCTCCGACGGTGTGGGTGTCGTCGTGGTGGAGCGGCTGTCGGACGCCCGGCGGAAGGGCCGTCGCATCCTCGGTCTGGTCCGGGGCAGCGCGGTGAACCAGGACGGTGCGAGCAATGGTCTGACGGCGCCGAACGGTCCGTCGCAGGAGCGGGTGATCCGCCAGGCGCTGGTCAGCGCGGGGCTCAGCCCCCTCGAGATCGACGCGGTCGAGGGCCACGGCACCGGTACGAAGCTGGGTGACCCGATCGAGGCACAGGCGCTGCTGGCCACCTACGGGCAGGACCGTGACGGCGACCCGCTGTGGCTGGGGTCGATCAAGTCCAACATCGGTCACACCTCGGCGGCGGCCGGTGTGGCGGGTGTGATCAAGATGGTGATGGCGATGCGGCACGGTGTGCTGCCGCCGACCCTGCACGTGGATGAGCGGTCGCCGCATGTGGAGTGGGAGTCCGGCCGTGTCGAGCTGCTGACCGAGGCCCGCGACTGGCGCGTTGAGGGCCGTCCGCGCCGTGCCGGTATCTCGTCGTTCGGTGTGAGCGGTACGAACGCGCACATCATCGTCGAGGAGGCTCCGGCCGAGGAGCTGGTGACCGGCGAGCGCACCGCGCCCGTGGCTCCGCTGCCGGTCGTGGTCTCCGCGCGCACCGATGCCGCGCTGCGCGCGCAGGCCCAGCGGCTGCGGGAGCGGGTGGCCGCTGACCCGGACCTGTCCGTGGCGGACGTCGGCTTCGCCTCCGCCACCACTCGCGCGCTGCTGGAGCGACGGGCGGCCGTGGTGGCCGCCGACCGTGACGAACTGCTGGCGGGCCTTGAGGCGCTGGCCTCGGCGGACCCGGCGGTCAACGTCGTGGACGGCCAGCTCATCGCCTCGGGTGCCAAGCCGGTGTTCGTCTTCCCGGGTCAGGGTGCGCAGTGGGAGGGCATGGCGGTCGGTCTGCTGGACTCCTCGCCGGTGTTCGCGGCGGAGGTCGCTGCGTGTGGTGAGGCGTTGTCGGAGTTCGTGGACTGGCGTCTTGAGGATGTGCTGCGTGGGGTGGAGGGTGCGCCGTCGCTGGAGCGGGTGGATGTGGTCCAGCCCGCGTTGTTCGCGGTGATGGTGGGGCTTGCGGCGCTGTGGCGTTCCTATGGGGTTGAGCCGTCTGCGGTGGTGGGTCATTCGCAGGGTGAGATCGCCGCCGCGTATGTCGCCGGTGGCCTGTCGCTGCCGGACGCGGCCCGCATCGTGGCGGTGCGCAGTCAGTTGGTGCGGGATCGTCTCGCCGGGCTCGGCGGGATGATGTCGGTCGCGCTGCCCGTGGAGCGCGTCGAAGAGCTGATCGCCCCGTATGAGGGCCGGATCTCGGTGGCGGCCCTCAACGGCCCGGCTGCCGTGGTGGTCGCCGGTGAACCGGAGGCCCTGGACGCCGTGATGGCGGTGTGCGAGCGCGAGGAGATCCGGGCCCGTCGGGTCAACGTCGACTACGCGTCCCACACCGCACACGTCGAGGCACTGGAAGCGGAGCTCCTGGAGACCCTGGCGCCGGTGTCGCCGACGGCGGGGAAGGTCCCCGTGTACTCCACGGCGGTCGGCGCGTTCGTCGACACCGCCACCATGGACGCCGCGTACTGGTACACCAGCCTGCGCAGCCCCGTCGGTTTCGAGCCCGCCATCGGCGCGCTCATCGACCACGGCGCCGGGTGCTTCCTCGAGATGTCCCCGCACCCCGTGCTCACTATGGCGGTCGAGGAGACCGTCGAGGCGCGGGACGCGACGGGCCGTGTGGCCGTGGTGGGTTCGCTCCGCCGGGACGAGGGCGGCCTCAGCCGGTTCTGGCTGTCGCTGGGCCAGGCCCACACCGCCGGTGTCGGTGTGGACTGGAACGCGGTGTACGCCGGAACGGGCGCACGCCGGGTGGACCTGCCCACCTACGCCTTCCAGCGCGAGAACTACTGGCTGATGCCGTCGGCGCGAGCCGGCGATATGGGTGCGGCCGGTCTCGATCAGGTCGAGCACCCCGTGCTGGCCGCCGCCGTGCAGGTCGGTGACCGTGACGAGTGGGTGTTCACCGGCCGCCTCTCCACCGAGTCGCAGCCGTGGCTGCGCGACCACGTCGTCCTGGGCGCGGTGATCGTGCCCGGTACGGCCTGGGTGGACCTCGCGATGGCCGCCGGCCGCCGGGTGGGCGCTCCGGTGGTGGACGAACTGGTGATGGAGTCCCCGCTGCTGCTGGAGGAAGCGACCACCGCACAACTGCGCGTCACCGTCGGTACGGCCGGTGACGACGGCCGCCGTGAGGTGATGGTCTTCGCGCGGACCGGCGCCGGTGACGATGCCGGGATGACCTGCCACGCCCGTGGCTGGCTGGCCGCCGAGGACGCCGTGACGGTGTCGTCGTGGCTTCCGGCGCAGTGGCCGCCCGCCGACGGGGTGGAGATGACCGGCAGCGTGCTGTACGCGGGGATGGCCGAGCTCGGATTCGACTACGGGCCGGTGTTCCAGGGTGTGCGCACCGCCTGGAGTGTCGGCGACGTGGTGTACGCCGACGTGGCGCTGCCGGGTGACACCGGCGGTGAGGGCTTCGGTCTCCATCCGGCCCTGTTCGACGCGTCGTTGCACGGCGCCTTCGCCGAGAAGGGCTCGGACGGCGGAGCGACGATCCTGCCGTTCTCCTGGTCGAAGGTGTCCGGTGGGCGTCCGGGACTCTCCCGGGTCCGGGTGCGGATCTCGCCCGCGGGTGACACGGCGCTGCGCGTGGACGTGGTGTCCGAGCAGGGCGAGCCGGTGCTGACGCTGGAGCGCCTGGACATGCGTCAGGTCGAACCGGCCCAGCTTGAGCGGTTGCGCCGGGGCGGCGGCCAGTCGGTGTACCAGCTCGACTGGACCCCGGTGGCCCTGGGCGCGAACCGGTCCGCACGGGTCGCGGTGCTCGGCGACCTGGCCGCACCCGAGCGGTCCGTGGCCGATCTGGAACAGGCCGTGGCCGACGGCGCCCCCGCGCCGGATCTGGTCCTGGCCATGGTCGACACCCGGGACGGGGACGTGGCCGGGGCCGCCCGCGAAGCCACCGCCGAGGCACTGGCGCTGGTACAGCGCTGGCTGGCGAGCGAATGGCTGGGCGAGGCCCGGCTGGTCGTCGCCACCCGCGGTGCCGTCGACGCCCTCGGTGGTGAGACTCCCGACCCGGTCCAGGCAGCGGTCTGGGGTCTGCTGCGCAGCGCCCAGTCCGAACACCCGGAGCGGTTCGTACTGGTGGACCTCGACGGCCGCGAGCCCGACTGGGGCACGCTGTGCGACGCGGAGGAGCCGCAGCTCGCGGTGCGCGACGGCCGGGTGCTGGCACCCAGGCTGTCCCGTGGGTCCGCCGGTGAGTCGGCGACCGCGTTCGACCCCGAGGGCACGGTGGTGATCACCGGTGGTACGGGTGGTCTCGGCGCCGTGTTCGCCCGGCACCTCGCCACCACCCGCGGCGTCCGGCATCTGCTGCTGCTCAGCCGCCGCGGCCCGGAGGCCGACGGTGCCGCCGAGCTGGTGGCCGAACTGGACGCCCTGGGCTGCCACGCGCGGGTCGCCGCATGCGACGTGTCCGACCGGGACCAGCTGGCAGCCGTGCTCGGCGCCCTGGAGCACCCGCTGACCGGTGTGGTGCACACCGCGGGTGTGCTGGACGACGGTGTGGTCGAGGCGCTGACGCCCGAGCACATCGAGCGCGTCATGCGGCCGAAGGTGGACGCGGCGTGGCATCTGCACGAGCTGACCGCCGATGCCGATCTCTCCGCGTTCGTGCTGTTCTCCTCGGTGTCCGCCCTCATCGGCAGCCCCGGCCAGGGCAACTACGCCGCCGCGAACGCCACGCTGGACGCGCTGGCCGGGGTCCGGCGGGCCGCGGGACTGCCCGCCACCTCGCTGGCCTGGGGCCTGTGGTCGGACGCGGGCATGGCCGCCCGCCTCGGCGAAGCCGAGTTCGCCCGGCTGGAGCGCATGGGCATCAGCGCGCTCACCGCCGAGACCGGCCCCGCGCTGTTCGACCAGGCGCTGGACGTGGACGCCGCCGTGGTGGCCCCCGTCCTGCTGGAGACGACCGCGCTGCGCGCCCAGGCGCGCGCCGGAATGCTGCCGCCGCTGCTGCGCGGCCTGGTCAGGGCCCCGGCCCGGGTGGTCGACGCCGGTGCGGGAGCGCTCGTACAGCGTCTGGCCGGAGTGCCGGAGGCGGACCGGGGACGGGTCGTCCTCGAACTCGTACAGGCCCAGGTGGCCGCGGTGCTCGGCCACGCGTCGGCCGCGTCCATCGAGCCGGAGCGGGCGTTCAAGGACATCGGCTTCGACTCGCTGAGCGCGGTGGAGCTGCGCAACCGGCTCGCCCAGGCCACCGGTGTGCGGCTGCCCGCCACGCTCGTGTTCGACCACCCCACACCGGCCGCGGTCGCCGAGCTGGTGCTGTCGGAGATCGGCGGCGGGGAACAGACCGAACCCCTCATCGACCAGGAGATGAGGAAGCTGGAGGACATGCTCGCCGCGAGTTCCGCGGATGAGCAGCAGCGGGTGGCCAAGCGCCTGCGCACCCTGCTCTCCGGTATCAGCGCAAGTGCCGTGGCCACCGCGGGAGACGGCGGTCAGGGCGACAAGAAGCAGAACGCCAAGGAGCGGATCGAGGCGGCCACCACGGCCGAGGAGATCTTCCAGATGATCGATGTGGAGTTGGGCGACGCGTGACGGGGGACACAGGAATGACGGAGAACATCGATCAGCAGGAAAAGCTCGTCCGCTACCTCAAGAAAGTCGCGGTCGAACTCAACGAGACCCGCGCGCAGTTGGAGGAGGTCGAGTCCCGGGCGACCGAACCGCTGGCCATCATCGGCATGAGCTGCCGCTACCCGGGCGGGGTGACCTCGCCCGAGGAGCTGTGGGAGCTGGTGGCCTCGGGGCGTGACGCCATCACCGGACTGCCCGACGACCGCGGCTGGGACCTGGAGCGGCTGTACGACCCCGACCCCGAGCAGACGGGCAAGGTCTACGCCCGGGGCGGCGGTTTCGTGGACCGCATCGGGGACTTCGACGCGGAGTTCTTCGGAATCAGCCCGCGCGAGGCCACGGCCATGGACCCGCAGCAGCGGCTGCTGCTGGAGGCGTCGTGGGAGGCGTTCGAGGACGCCCGTATCGACGTGACCTCGCTGCGCGGATCCGACACCGGTGTCTACTGCGGCCTCAGCGTCACGGACTACGGCATGGGGCCGGAGAAGGACGTGGCCCAGGTGGAGGGCTTCCAGCTCACCGGTGGCGCGGCCAGCGTCTCGTCCGGCCGGATCTCCTACCTCCTCGGCCTGGAAGGCCCGGCGGTGTCCGTGGACACCGCCTGCTCCTCCTCGGCCGTGGCCCTGCACATGGCCGTGCAGGCCCTGCGGGCGGGTGAGTGCTCGCTCGCCCTCGCCGGTGGTGTGACCCTCATGCCCAGCCCGTTCATGCTGCGGGAGTTCAGCCGTCAGCGCGGTCTGTCGACGGACGGCCGCTGCCGTGCGTACGCGGCGTCGGCGGACGGCACCGGCTTCTCCGACGGGCTCGGCATGGTGGTGCTGGAGCGCCTGTCCGACGCCCGACGCAACGGCCGCCGTATCCTCGGCCTCATCCGGGGCACCGCGCTCAACCAGGACGGTGCGAGCAACGGTCTGACCGCGCCGAACGGCCCCTCCCAGGAGCGGGTCATCCGACAGGCCCTGGCCAGCGCCGGGCTGCGTCCGTCCGATGTGGACGCGGTCGACGGCCATGGAACGGGTACGAAGCTGGGTGACCCGATCGAGGCCCAGGCGCTGTTGGCCACTTACGGCCGGGAGCGGGACGGGGACCCGCTGTGGCTGGGGTCGATCAAGTCCAACATCGGTCACACCTCGGCCGGAGCGGCCGTCGCGGGTGTGATCAAGATGGTGATGGCGATGCGGCACGATCTGCTGCCGCCGACCCTGCATGTCGATGAGCCGTCGCCGCACGTGGACTGGGAGTCCGGCCGTGTCGAGCTGCTGACCGAGGCCCGGAAGTGGGCGCCGGCCGACGGCCGTCCACGTCGTGCCGGTGTGTCGTCGTTCGGTGTGAGTGGTACGAACGCGCACATCATCGTCGAGGAGGCCCCGGCCGAGGAGCCGGTGGCCGGGGAGGGCACCGCGCCCGTGGCCCCGCTGCCGGTCGTGGTCTCCGCCCGGACGGACACGGCGCTGCGCGCACAGGCCGAGCGGCTGCGTACGCATCTGACCTCCCGGCCGGAACTCTCGCTGGTGGACACCGCGTACTCACTGGTGACCTCGCGGGCGCTGCTGGACCGTCGTGCGGTGGTGGTCGCGACGGACCGTGATGAGCTGCTGGCGCGCTTGGCCGATGTGGCGCCGGAGTCCGGTGTCCCGGGGCAGACCGCGTTCTTGTTCACGGGGCAGGGTTCGCAGCGTTCGGGGATGGGTCTGGAGTTGGCCGGGGCGTTCCCGGTGTTCGACCGGGCGCTGTCCGAGGTGTGTGCTGAGCTGGATCCGCGTCTGGGTCGTTCGGTGCGGGAGCTGCTGGGCGCTGAGGCTGCTGTGTTGAACTCGACGGAGTTCACGCAGGTGGTGCTGTTCGCGGTGGAGGTGGCGCTGTTCCGCCTCGCCGAGTCGCTGGGTATCCGTCCTGACTATCTGATCGGTCATTCGGTTGGTGAGATCGCTGCTGCGCATGTGGCGGGTGTGCTTTCCCTTGCCGATGCTGCTGAGTTGGTGGTGGCGCGTGGTCGGTTGATGGGTGGGCTGCCTTCGGGTGGTGCGATGGTGGCGGTTCAGGCCACCGAGGTTGAGGTTGCGGAGTCGCTGGCCGGGTTTGAGGGCCGGTTGGAGATCGCGGCGGTCAATGGCCCGATGGCCGTGGTGGTGTCCGGTGATGAGGGTGCGGCGGAGGAGTGGCTGCAACTGCCGTGCTGGGAGGGGCGTAAGACGTCCCGGTTGCGGGTGTCGCATGCGTTCCATTCGCCGCGGATGGAGCCGATGCTCGCCGAGTTCCGCGCCGTGGCGGAGCGTCTGACGTATGCCGAGCCCCGTATCCCGGTGGTCTCCAATGTCTCCGGTGAGCTGGTCGCGGGCTTTGATGCCGAGTATTGGGTACGTCATGTCCGCCAGGCGGTGCGTTTCGCCGATGGTGTGGCGACGCTGTGGGGTCTCGGTGTGCGGCGCTTCCTGGAGTTGGGCCCGGACGCGGTCCTGACCGCCATGGCCCGTCAGTGCGTCGAGGACGACACTGAGGCCGCGTTCATCCCGGCCCTGCGTGCCAAGCGAACCGAGCGGGACACTTTCGCCGCTTTCCTCGGTCGTTCCCACACCGCGGGCCTCGAAGTCGACTGGACCGCCTTCTACGCCAACACCGGGGCCCGGTCCGTCGAGCTGCCCACCTACGCCTTCCAGCGTGAGAACTACTGGCTGATGGCGTCGGCGCGGGGTGATGTCGCGGCCGCCGGTCTCGATGAGGTCGAGCACCCCGTGCTGGCCGCCTCCGTGCAGCTGGGGGACCGCGACGAGTGGCTGTTCACCGGCCGGATCTCCGCCGAGACCCAGCCCTGGGTACGCGACCACGTCGTGCTCGGTGCGGTGATCGTGCCCGGTACGGCCTGGGTGGAGCTGGCATCCGTCGCCGGTCGCCGCGTGGGCGCTCCGGTCGTGGACGAACTGGTGATGGAATCCCCGCTGTTGCTGGAGGAGGACTCCGCCGCGCAGCTGCGCGTCACCGTCGGTCCGGCCGGTGAGGACGGCCGGCGTGAAGTGGCGGTGTTCGCCCGTCCCGAGGGCGGGGACGACGAGCAGCCCGAGCTGACCTGCCACGCCCGTGGCTGGCTGGCCGCGGAGGACACCACACCGGTGTCGTCGTGGCTCCCGGCGCAGTGGCCGCCCGCCGGTGGCACCGAGATGACCGCGGACGCGCTCTACGCGGGAATGGCCGAACTCGGCTTCGACTACGGGCCGCTGTTCCAGGGGGTGCGCGTCGCCTGGCAGGTCGACGGCGACTGCTACGCCGAGGTCGCCCTGCCCGGTGACACCGGTGGCGAGGGCTTCGGTATCCACCCGGCGCTCTTCGACGCCTCGCTGCACTCGGGTCTGCTCCAGGACGACGGGCCCAGGGACACCGCCTTCCTGCCGTTCTCGTGGTCCGGTGTGCGCACCGGGCGGCGCGGACTGTCCCGGGTGCGCGTCCGGATGCGGCGGGTCGACGAGACGGCCTTCGGCCTCGACGTCGTCAGCGAGCACGGGGAGCCGGTGCTGAGCCTGGCCCGGCTGGACATGCGTCCGGTCGACCCGGCCCAGCTCGAGCGGTTGCGGCACGGTGGCCGTCAGTCGGTCTACCGGCTCGACTGGGCTCCGGTCGCGGTCGGCACGGGGCGGCAGCCCGTCCGGGCGGCCGTGCTCGGCGCACTGGCCGCCACCGGCGACCGGTTCCCGGACCTGGCCGCGCTGGAGACGGCCCTCGCCGACGGCGCATCCGCGCCGGGGCTGGTGCTGGTCGCCGTCGACACTCCGGACGGCGAGGTGGCCGGTGCCGCCAGGGAGGCCGCCGCGGGCGCGCTGGCGCTGGTGCAGCGGTGGCTGGCCAGTGAGTGGCTGGGCGAGGCCCGGCTGGTCGTGGTCACCCGGCGCGCGGTGTCCGTCGGTGGCGAAGCGCCGGACGTGGCGCAAGCCGCGGTGTGGGGCCTGCTGCGCAGCGCCCAGTCCGAGCATCCGGACCGGTTCGTCCTGGTCGACCTGGACGGCGACGAGCCGGACTGGGCCGGGGTGCTCGACGGGGACGAACCGCAGCTCGCCGTCCGTGGTGACCGGACGTTCGCGCCGCGGCTGAACACGGCCACCGCTCCCGCCGATGACACCTGGCGGCTGTCCGTCACGCGCAAGGGCTCCCTCGAGGACGTGGAGGTCATCGCCTCCGACGCCCGTCGTCCCCTCGCCGCCGACGAGGTGCGGATCGGTGTCCGTGCCGCGGGCGTGAACTTCCGGGACGTGCTGATCGCGCTCGGTGTGTACCCCGACGACGTACCCCTGGGCGCCGAGGCGGCCGGTGTGGTGCTGGAGACCGGTCCCGGGGTCACCGACCTCACCGTGGGCGACCGGGTGTTCGGGATCGTGATGGAGTCCTTCGGCCCGGTGGCCGTCGCGCCCCGGGCGCTGGTCGCGCCGATGCCGGAGGAGTGGTCGTTCACCCAGGCGGCCTCGGTGCCGGTGGCCTACGCGACCGCCTACTACGGCCTGGTGGATCTGGCCGGGCTGCGCGCGGGGGAGCGGGTGCTGGTGCACGCCGCCGCCGGTGGTGTGGGTACGGCCGCCGTGCAGATCGCCCGGCACCTCGGCGCGGAGGTGTTCGCCACGGCCGGTCCGTCCAAGCAGGAGGTGGTGCGGGCCGCCGGTGTCGCGGGCGACCACATCGCCACCTCACGCGAGACCGGCTTCCGGGACGCCTTCCTGGAGGTCACCCAGGGCGCCGGTGTGGACGTGGTGCTCAACTCGCTCACGGGCGAGTTCGTGGACGCCTCCCTGGACCTGCTGCCGCGCGGCGGCCGGTTCGTGGAGATGGGCAAGGCCGACATCCGCGACGCGGAGGCGGTCGCGGCGGAGCGCGCGGATGTCGCGTACCGCGCCTTCGACCTGTGGGAGGCGGGGCCGCGGCGGCTCGGTGAGCTGCTGACCGAGATCGTGGACCTGTTCCGGCGGGGTGTCCTGGAGTTCGCGCCGATCCGCACCTGGGACGTGCGGCAGGGCCGTGAGGCGCTGCGCCACCTGCGTGAGGGCCTCAACGTCGGCAAGGTCGTCCTGACCGTTCCGGCGCCCCTGGGCCCGGAGGGCACGGTGGTGGTGACCGGTGGTACGGGTGGTCTGGGTGCGTTGTTCGCCCGTCATCTGGCGGCTGTGCAGGGTGTGCGTGATCTGTTGTTGCTGAGTCGTCGGGGTCCGGAGGCCGATGGTGCCGCCGCGTTGGTGGCGGAGCTGGAGGATCTGGGCTGCCGGGCGCATGTCGTCGCGTGTGATGTGTCCGACCGTGACCAACTGATCTCGGCACTGGGCATGTTGGATCGCCCGGTGACCGGTGTGGTGCATGCGGCCGGTGTGCTGGACGACGGTGTGGTCGAGTCGTTGTCGCCGGAGCAGGTCGAGCGGGTGATGCGGCCGAAGGTGGACGCGGCGTGGCATCTGCACGAACTCACCCAGGACATGGACCTGTCGGCGTTCGTGCTGTTCTCCTCGGTGGCGTCGCTCATGGGCAGCCCCGGGCAGGCCAACTATGCTGCGGCGAACGGCGCGTTGGACGCGTTGGCGGCGTCGCGTCGGGCGGTGGGGTTGCCCGCCACGTCGCTGGCGTGGGGTCTGTGGTCGGAGGCCGCGGGCATGGCCGCCCAGCTGGGCCAGGAAGAGCTGGCCCGGCTGGAGCGCATGGGCATGAGCGCGCTCACCGCCGAGACCGGACTCGCGCTGTTCGACCAGGCGCTGGACGTGGACGCGGCCGTGGTGGCGCCGGTGCGGCTGGAGACGGCCGCGCTGCGTGCCCAGGCGCGGGCCGGGATGCTGCCGCCGTTGCTGCGCGGCCTGGTCCGTACCCCGGCCCGGGCGGTCGACACCGGTGCCGCGGCGCTGGCCCAGCGGCTGGCCGGAGTGCCGGAGGCGGACCGCGAGCGGATCGTGCTCGAACTGGTCCAGGCCCAGGTGGCGTCGGTGCTCGGACACGCCTCGGCGGCTTCCGTCGACCCCGAACGCGCCTTCAAGGAGCTCGGCTTCGACTCCCTGAGCGCCGTAGAACTGCGCAACCGGCTCACCCAGGCCACCGGTGTGCGGCTGGCCGCCACCGTGGTGTTCGACCACCCCAGCCCGGCGGCCATCGCCCGCCACCTGCTGCCGGAGATCGTTCCGGACGGGGCCGCCAGGCCGCGGTCCGAGGAGGACGAGATCCGCGCGCTGCTGGTGTCGATCCCCATCGACCGGCTGCGCCGGGCCGGGCTGCTCGGCACCCTGCGCGAACTGGCGGACAGCGACCCGCCGGAGGAGGTCGGCGAGGACGGGGAGACCGCGTCGTTCGAGGACATGGACGCGGAAGCCCTGATCCGGATGGCTCAGGAGGACCTCGCATGACCCCCGCCGGGAACGCCGTCGCCGCAATGGGCTTGGAGACGAAGGAATAGACATGGCCACCGATCAGAACCAGCTCATCGAGGCGCTCCGGAAATCCCTCAAGGAGACCGACCGGCTCCGCCAGCTCAACAAACGACTGCTCGCCAACGCCAGTGAGCCGCTGGCCATCGTCGGCATGAGCTGCCGCTACCCCGGCGGTGTCACCTCCCCGGACGAGCTGTGGGAGCTCGTGTCGTCGGGGCGCGACGCCGTCAGCGCACTGCCCACCGACCGCGGCTGGGACCCGGAGCGGATCTACGATCCGAGCATGCGCCGGCCCGGCGCCGTATCCACCAGCGGCGGCGGGTTCCTCGACGGGATCGCCGAGTTCGACGCCGAGTTCTTCGGGATCAGCCCGCGCGAGGCGCTGGCCATGGACCCGCAGCAGCGGTTGCTGCTGGAGGCGTCGTGGGAGGCGTTCGAGGACGCGGGCATCGACCCGACGTCACTGCGCGGCAGTGACACCGGTGTCTTCTGCGGCGTCGGCACCACCGACTACTGCACGGCGCCCGCGGGCAGCCTGCCGCAGATCGAGGGCCTCCAGCTGACCGGCGGGGCGGCCAGCGTCTCCTCCGGCCGCATCTCCTACGTGTTCGGCCTGGAGGGCCCGGCGGTGTCGGTGGACACCGCGTGCTCCTCCTCCGCGGTCGCCCTGCACATGGCCACCCAGGCGCTGCGCGCGGGCGAGTGCTCGATGGCCCTCGTCGGCGGTGTGACCGTCATGTCCGGGCCGTTCCTGCTGGCCGAGTTCAGCCGCCAGCAGGCCGTCTCCCCGGACGGCCGCTGCCGTGCGTACGCGGCGTCGGCCGACGGGACGGGTTTCTCCGACGGTCTGGGTCTGGTGGTGCTGGAGCGGCTCTCGGACGCCAAGCGCAACGGACGGAAGATCCTCGGGCTGATCCGCGGCACCGCGGTGAACCAGGACGGTGCGAGCAATGGTCTGACGGCGCCGAACGGTCCGTCGCAGGAGCGGGTGATCCGTCAGGCGCTGGCGAACGCCGGGCTCTCGGCGTCCGAGGTGGACGCGGTCGAGGGCCATGGCACCGGCACCGTCCTCGGTGACCCGATCGAGGCCCATGCGCTGCTCGCCACCTACGGGCGCGAACGTGACGGCGATCCGCTGTGGCTGGGGTCCATCAAGTCGAACATCGGCCACACCTCCATGGCCGCGGGCGTGGCCGGTGTCATCAAGATGGTGATGGCGATGCGGCACGGACAGCTGCCGCGGACCCTGCACGTGGACTCCCCCTCCCCGCATATCGACTGGGAGGCGGGCGAGGTCGCGCTGCTGACCGAGGCCCGGGAGTGGGCCGTGGGGGAGAAGCCCCGCCGCGCCGCGGTGTCCTCGTTCGGTGTGAGCGGCACCAACGCCCACATCATCCTGGAGGAGGCCCCGGCCGAGGAGTCCGCCGAGGACACCGCTGCTCCCCGTCCGTTGACCGCCGTCCCCGTGACGGTGTCCGGACGCACCGCGGCCGCGATGCGCGCCCAGGCCGACCGGCTCCGTGCGCACGCGCTGGCGCGGCCGGACCTGTCCCCGGCCGACCTCGGTTTCTCCACGGCCACCACCCGGGCCCATCTGGAACACCGCGGTGTGGTGGCGGCCACCGACCGCGACCAGCTCCTCGCCGGGCTGACCGCGCTGTCCCTCGGCGAGCCGTCCCCGGTGGTCGTCGAGGGCCGTGCCACGCCCGGCGCCAAGCCGGTGTTCGTGTTCCCGGGTCAGGGTGCGCAGTGGGAGGGGATGGCGGTTGGTCTGCTGGACTCCTCGCCGGTGTTCGCGGCGGAGGTCGCTGCGTGTGGTGAGGCGTTGTCGGAGTTCGTGGACTGGCGTCTTGAGGATGTGCTGCGTGGGGTTGAGGGTGCGCCGTCGCTGGAGCGGGTGGATGTGGTCCAGCCCGCGTTGTTCGCGGTGATGGTGGGGCTTGCCGCGTTGTGGCGTTCCTATGGGGTTGAGCCGTCTGCGGTGGTGGGTCATTCGCAGGGTGAGATCGCCGCGGCGTATGTGGCCGGTGGCCTGTCG
>NZ_JANCLX010000058.1 GCF_024295805.1 Streptomyces cucumeris | reverse complement strand
CACCCGGCTCCTCACGGCGGCGACGAGCGGTGACCTTGCTGGTGATGCTGTCGATCGCTTTCGTGGCCGTCTTCAGAGACACGCTGACCGACTACCTCATGATCAAACCCAGTGTGATCAGGGAGAACGACTCCAATGCGGAGTATGACGCCAACAAGGTGCCGTTCACGGTGTCCGTGCGGCCCCTGGAGGACGAGCCCGAGGCATGGACGGTGGTTCTCGACCGGGCGCTGACTCCCGAAGAGAAGCAGAAACTGGTAGCCGTCGAGAACGACCGCTCGGGCGCCTTCGCGTACCTGAGGAAACTGGGTGGTCGCCCGCTCGCCGAGGAGGCCACGCTGGAGAACGCCCCCAAGCGGTACAAGGATCAGCTGGAGTCGAGCACCCTCGGAGGTTACGCCGACGTGTTCCAGATGAGCGTGATGAGCACCCGGTCCACCTCGGTGGTCATCAACGGTTGGCAGGTCACCGACGTCACCTGCCGGAAGAGCACCGGGCACACCCTCGTGGCGCTTCCGTCGCAGGGCGGAGCATCCTACGAAGGTCTTCAGCTCCATATTCCGCCCCTCGTCGGCGAACCGGTGCTGGCCGATGAGACCGAGGGACAAGGCGAGTCCTACTTCAGCACCCATTACATCGAGGTCGGAGGCGGTCAGCCCTCGGGTGGTTTCAAGGTGCAGGCGATCGCGCCATGGGGGAAGTCGTGCCAGTGGGGCATCAAGGTCCGCTACACCGACCCCTACCAGACCACACGGTGGGTCCAGCTGAAGGACGGCAATGGCAAGCCCCTGCGTATACGCACCGACTCCGTCCCCACGGACGCCCGGGAAGAGTGGGGTTTCGCTGTCCAGCCATGGAGGCTCTGCGATACGTCGGAACCGCGGAAGTGCATCACAAAGTCGGCACGTCGTGGCTTTCGTCCTCTTGGCCCTGCTGTGCATCCAAGGACGTAGTTTGGCTGCCCGAGCCGGGCCTCAGCTGTTCCTTCACGGGGCAGGCTCTCCCCTGGAACGCTATGCCCGCCCCGGTGTCGGAACGTGCCCGCGGCCGACGGCTCCGCCTGGGCGGCCAGGGCATCGAGCCACTCCTGAGCGTCGTCGTGGGTGGGGTGAGACCGGGAGAGGGAGCTGCGCTCGCCGGTGTGCGGATCCGTCCAGCGCACCCGTGCCCGGTTACGGCAGCCCGCGTCCGGGGCGGAATTCGATGTCGGGGGAGAGGGATACGGCGACGGGCAGCCGTTCCACATGGGGCATGAGGCGCCCTGCCCAGGGCATACGCGCCGCGAGGCCATCCACTGACGTACATCCGCGGCACCGTAGAGAACCACGCGTCCGGGGAGCCGGACAAAGGGTGGGCCCTGCGGAGGGCTATGAGTGCGCCAGCGGCGCAATGTCGAGGCATCGACCTTCACCAACCGGGCGAGTTCGTTGGTGGTGCACCACTCGTCGGCATCTATCGCGGGCTGGTCCTCGTTGGCGGGGCGGGGCGGGGCGGGGTGGTGCGGTGGGGCATCTACATCCTGGAGGGGAGATCGTGGAATTCCGGCGGTCACGACTCGGAATCGGGACCACACAACGTGCGGTATCACCAGTGCAAAGTCCAGCCTGATCAGGGGAGTTCTCTGCTCGAGAACACCCGATGGAACCCTGACCCACGGAGAATCAGCGATCCCATCTTCCGGTTGGCTTGTGCACCAGCGTGCAATACGCGGCTCCGGGAGGTGGGCGCGTAGGCTGCGTGGATTCCAGTGTGGTCAGCATCGCCGGTTTGGGAAACCGGCGATGTGGGTGTATAAAGCCTGCGACTTCCCGGACGTCAGCGCACAGACTCACGAACCCGCTGCAGCGGCTGTGGATGCACTCCGGAGGCGGGCAAGGGGCCGGAGCGATGGGCAGGACAACGTGTCGGAGACCTCAATTGGAACTTCCGCCCTGCGGGGAGCTGTGTTCCTCGATGTGGACGGGACACTGGTGCCCGGCACCACGTCGTCCGCCCATATTGCCGACTTCCTGGGGCATTTCGAGACACTGACCGCGGCCGAGGAGGCATACGCGCTGGGCAAGATGAGTAACCAAGAGGTGTCGGTCATCGATGCCCGGGGATGGGCCGGAGTTGACGAGGACGTAGTGCACCAGTGGCTGCACGGGCTGCCGCTGGTCGCGGGCATCGCGGAGACCGTCGCCTGGTGCGCGCGGCGGGAACTGGTGCCGGTGTTGGCCACGCTGGCGTGGGAGCCGGTCGGGCGGTTCCTCGCGGACAGGTTCCGCGTAGGTTCCTTCTGCGGGCCTCGGCTGGAGGTGGTGCGGGGCCGGTACACGGGGCGGGTGCTATACCACTTCGACGAGTACGATAAGCGCGACCATTGCGTCGCTGAGGCGGATCGGCTCGGAGTGCCCCTGAGCGCGTGCGTCGCCGTTGGCGACAGCCGGTCGGACCTCCCCCTGTTCGAAGAGGTGGGGTACAGCATCGCCTTCAACGGCACGCCAGAGGCCCGGCGTGCCGCGACGGCGGCGGTGGACGGCGATGATCTGAGAGCCGTACTTCCTCTGCTCGAGCGCTGGCTCACTTCTCCATCAGGGCGCTGACGGCTAGGAGCAGATCCTCGTCGAGAGTCATCCCGGCGGCGGCTGCGTTCGCCTCCGCGTGGACGGGGTTGCGCGTGCCGACAGCAGCCGCGACGACCTCGGGCCGGGCGAGCAGCCAGGCCAGCGCCAGTTGAGCGACGGAGCAGCCGGCCTGCTCGGCGAGCGGGGCGAGGCGGCGGACGACGGGCAAGTGGGCGCGACGGGCCTTCGGGGCGAAGAAGCGGGGGTGGTTCTCCGCGCAGAAGAAGTCGTGCGCCATCACTTCGCCACCGCGCCAGTCGGCGAATTGCGTGTCCTCGTCAATGGCGCCGGTGAGCAGACCGTACGCCAGCGGCCCGTAGGCCAGCAGACCGATGTTCCGGTTCAGGCACAGCGGCCCGAAGGCGTCGAGCTCGTCGCGATACAAGAGGGAGGCCTGGACCTGGACGTAGTCGACGGGCGCCAGATCGGCGCAGCGGGCGACGGCCTCGAGGGGGTAGTTGGACAGGCCGATCGCACCGACCAGTCCTTCCTCCCGCAGCCGGGACATTGCCTCCCAGGTCACCTCCAGCGGCAGTTCCAAGGCGGGCCAGTGCAGCAGGTAGAGGTCGATGCGGTCCCGGCCGAGCCGCTTCAAGGACTGTTCGAGTGCCTGGCGGAGTCCGGACTCGGTGTACCGCTCGTCGTCCGGCTCGGGCGCCACCTTGGTGCACACACGCACGCCACCGAGGCCCTGGAGGGCCTCGCCCACCACAGTCTCGGCACCACCGCCGCCGCCGTACACCTCTGCGGTGTCGACCCAGTTCATTCCCAGGTCGATGGACCGGCGTACGGCGCTGATCACCTCGTCGTGCGAGGCGTTGGGGCCCCAGGTGGTGCCGCCGCCGGCCTCCCAGCTGCCGTAGCCCAGGCTCGACAGGTCCAGAGGGTTGCGGGTGGAGCGCATGTGGTTCTCCGTTAGTCTGAGAGGGGTTACATGAGGACTGGGACAGGCAGCGCCCGGACCGTGTCCCAGGTCTCGCCGGGTGCTTCGTCGACCGCGCGGACCGCGCGGTCCAGAGCCACCCGGTAGGGCTCGTGGTACGTCCCCAGGTGGCGGTCGACGGCGGCACGCCAGGTCGCGACGGGCAGCCCGGCGCCGTCGGCCTCGGCCAGGTGCCGGTACAGCAGCCGGCCCCAGCCGTTGAGCCTGCACTGGCGCTCGGCCCCGTACATACCGCGGAACTTGTAGGCGACCGGGAAGCGGTACAGCAGCTCGAACGCCTGGAGTTCCTCGAGGTGGCCGACCAGAGAGCCGGGGACCTCCACCCCCGTGACTGTCAGGAGGGCGCCCACGGCGTCCTCGCTGGCGAGGTACGCGTTGCCGACGAAGACGCCCCGGGTGCGCAGTGCCTCGTCCCAGATGGCCATGCCCACGACGATGTCGAGCAGGGGACGCAGTTCCGGCGTGGTGGTCTGCGAGGTCAGGAGGGTCAGCAGGGCCGCGTCGGAGGGTGCCGGGCCGGCTGGGAAGCGGACCGCGACGCCGTCGGCCTGGGCGAGCAGGGGGGTGGGCAGGCCGCTGTAGTGGTCAGGTACGACAACATCGAGCGGGACGGGCCCGCCGACTCCCCGGAGAGCGGGCCAGGCCAGCAGGCGAAGGTGCGGAGGCAGGGAATGCAACGGCACGTCCACGCGAGCCGTCGTGTGCGGTGCTACTGTCTCATGCGGTGACATGAGCGTCCTCTGCTTGCCAGGCGCACTCGGTGTCACCGTGGCGGATGTCGATGGCCCAGGCCAGGAGCTCGGCGCGGCGTCGGTGGTCCGCCGCGGTCTCGCGCGAGCAGACGAGCCAGACGTCGCCGCGGAAGAGCTCCTCGACGATGTCGAGGCCACGCTTCTTCATGGACAGGCCGGTCTCCACACAGTCCAGCGCGAGGTCCGCCAGGGTGGGGATGTACGCCTCGCAAGCGCCGTGGACATGACGGACCGTCGCGTTCGGGTGCCGCCACCTCGTGTACTCGGCGGCCAGTGACGGGTATTCGGACACGATCCGGGGCGCGGGTCCCACAGGGTGCTCGGGATGCCCGATGGCGCAGATGCGGATGTGGTACCAGCACAGCGGTGTCAACCGTACGACGTCGGAGCGCGATTCGCGGATCCACTCCTCGGCGGTGATGCCGGCGTCGAGGGAGCTGTCGGCGACCAGTCCGGGGATGTCCTGCAGTCTCAGCAGCCAGGAACTCGTGCTGGTGGGGGCGCTTGCTCGTGCCGCCTCGGAGTGCCGCAGGAGCCTTCCTTTGGGCAGACCGATTCTCAACTGACCTCCTCGTAAGAGACGTAGGGGCGCAGCGCCCCGTACTTGCGAAGCTGACGGCCGTGTTCCTCGTGCATGGCTCGCGACAGTGCGCCAGCGAGATCCACGCGGGCGATGTTGGCCATGCATAAGCACCAGGCGGCGACCTGCCCGAGCTCCTCCTCCAGCCGGACGGACGGCTCGGCGCGCCGCATGGCCTGGGCGAGTTCGCCCAGCTCCTCCAGAAACCAGGAAAGTGCCCGCTCGGGCTCCAGTCGGCCGTACAGGTGGTGGGCGTGGTGCTGGAGGTCACGCAGAGAGTCGATGGCCGTGCCGATGCCGAGTGCGTCCGCGTGCGCGTCCCGCGCCTGGTTCGGCAGCGAAGCCGCGATGGCGGGGAGAGCGAGACGGGTCGCCAGGGCCGCGGCCCGCTCTAGGAGGGGGTCGAGCTCCGTGCTGCCGCTCGCGTGGGCCGTGGCGCACGGGGAGGCGGGGTCGGCGGCCTCCTGGAGGCGTGCGATCCGTTCCGTGTCCGGCAGTCGCGACAGGTCCCTCCCGTCATCAGTGACGTGAGTGAGCGCGTACGGACGTCCGTCCACGAACGCCGATGTGCCGCGCAGCACCACCAGTTGGCGGGTACATCCCGGCGCGTGCGGGGCGAGGTCGATTCGGCAGACTCCCCCGGGACCGGTATCCACACGTGCGTAGAGGGTCACGTCCCCGTGCAGTGCCGCCACGGCCCGTAACACCAGGTCGTCCTGTACCAAGTTCCCGGGCACGACGAGACCGGACGGCACACGGCGGATCCGCCGCGTGCCGTCGCCGGAATCCTCCGGGCGGGGGTGGATTGTGACGCACGGGGTACGGGACGGCGCCGCCTCCGACACGCCCTCGGTACCCACCAGCACGGTGTACGGCCCCACGCGGGCCGGTAACGGGGTGGCTCCGGGGGCGCGTGGCACGGCGTTCGCCGCCGGATTCCTCACGTCCCGCCACCCCACAGCCGGGGGGCGAGCAGATTGTCCACGATCTCCGTGCACAGGTCCTGCGGGGTCCGGTCGCCGACGTCGAGACGGTACCAGCCCCAGTCGGCCGCCGCCTTGGTGAAGTGCGCGGCGCACTCCTCCTGGAGGGAGAGGAATGATTCGGCACCCGTCCGGCCGGACAGGGCGAAGTCCTCGGCCACGCCGACGCCCCGGCCCTCCACGCTGCGCCGTGCGTGCGCCGTGCCCGCGGCGCCGTCGAGAAGGATGCCGATGTCGGGTTGGAGGAACGGGTCGGCATAGATGTCGGTGACCCGCGTGACCATCCGCTCCACGACCTCACGCGGCACGGTGTCGGCCTGGCAGGCGGCGGCGATGAGCAGTGCCTTCAGTACGGGCTTGTAGCCGAAGCTCTCGCGGACCACGACGACGCCCTCGGCGGCCTTGGGGCGCACGACCTCTGCCTCGATGACGAAGTCGAGGGCGGCCTCGACGAGCCCGGAGGCGAGCGGTCCGGAGGAGCGCACGCCCTCGGCGCCGAGCGGGAACGTCTCCTCGGCACGCAGCGCGGCGAACCCCTCGAAGGTGCGAGGGATGCGCTCGTCCACGGGCTGCCCGGCGACCGAGCCGCCCCCGTACAGCAGCCGCCAGTCCTCCACCCACAGTTGCTCGAAGGCGGTCTGGGGATAGGGGGACTGGGCCGGGGAGCCGTCGATCAGGCGGCGCCAGCTGACGACGTGGAGGTCGATGCCGTGGTCGGCCAGTCGGCTGCGGACGTTCTCGGTGAGTGTGGTCTTGCCGATTCCGTCCGGGCCCAGCATGGCGATGCGCAGCCCAGGTGTCACAGACATGTGATCAGCCCAGCCTGAGGTCGCCGTCGGCGAACTCGATGCCGAGGTGCGGCACGCTCAGCGACCTGTCGCCGGTTACGACTTCGCCTGCGTTCCAGACCTGGTAGCCGACGGCCTCGGCCAGCCGTACCGTCTCGTCGGCGTCATCGGCGGCGACGACCGCCGCGTAGCCGATGCCCATGTTGAGGGTGCCGTACGCCTCGGCGGTCGACATCCCGGTTTGCTGGGTGAGGAAGTCGAGGACCTCGGGGACCTCGGGGACGGTCTCCAGCACGTAGCGGACCTGCTTGGGGGCGCGCATGACCTTCATCAGGCCATGGCCCGTCACGCCGTTGAGGAACTTCGGGCGCACCTCGGAGGCGAGCAGGGCGCGGACGAAGCGGGCGTAGATGATGCTGGGGTCCAGCAGGGCTTCCCCGAGGGTACGGCCGCTCGGCAGGGCAGTGGAGTAGCCCTGCGGCAGGTCGGCGGCGACGCGCCGGGCCAGGGAGGCACCGTTGGCGTGCAGTCCGGAGCTGGCGAGCAGCACGATGCGGTCGCCGGGGGCGACGTCCTGGCCGAGTACGGCGTCGCGGCCGGGCGGCACGATCCCGAGGGCGCTGCCGGCGAGTTCAAGCCCGTCCGCGGCGACGAGACCGGGCAGGGCGGGCGACTCGCCGCCGCCCCAGGTGGCGCCGGACTCCTCGCAGGCGCGCTGCCAGCCGGACAGGAGTGCGGTGGCGCGGTCCTTGTCGGCGTACCAGGCGGCGTCCCCGGTGGAGAAGTAGGCGGTGATCACGAGCGGTGCGGCGCCGACCGAGACCACGTCGTTGACGATCGCGGCGACGGCGTCGACCGCCACGTCCGCGTACCGGTTGGGGCCGCCGTCGCGCAGCACATGGTGGGCGATGAGCGACTTGGTGCCCAGTCCTTCGATGACCATGGCCATGGTCATGCCACCGGTCTTGAAGACGTAGGCAGACGCTCCTCTGGACTCGGGCACCTCCTCGGCGCCGACGAGGCCGAGCAGCCCGCTGGTGGCCTTGGCTCGGTCGATGGCCTCACGCTTGATCCGGTCGAGCACGTGGTAGTCGACGCCGGAATCCCGGTAGTTGGACAGTTTCGCCATGGAGCATTCCTTGCTGAGCGATTTGGTGGTGCTGAACAGGTGATCGAAGAGGGAGCCGTGGAGCGCGGTCAGGCTGCCGACCGCCGGATTCGCGTGCCAGAGCACGTTTTCCCCAAGCGGCCTGTCGGTGATCTCGGGGCCGAACCAGCTCGGCGGTTCGAAGTTCCGAGCCTGGGTCATGTCCTCGAGTTCGACTTCGACTTCGACGACCCGGAGCCCTTCATGTGATCCGGTGTAGACGTCCACGACGGCTTCCGCCCCGTCGAGATGAACGGTGGAGCGGTCTTTGGCCAGCCGGACGGGGCAAGTTCCCAGAGACTGCGGAAGACGTTTTCGTCGGTGGGGAACTCCACCTCCTCGCGCACATTCGCGCCACCGCCACCGCCACCGCCACCGCCACCGGCGTCGCGGACGGATTTCACGGTCATGACGTAGATGTTCGCCAGAGACCGGATCCGTACCTCTGTTTCGGCCTCCGGAGAGGTCAGATAGGCCTGGCGCAACGAAACATCCGGCAGTCCGGAGGGATTTTCCAGCCGTCGACGACACGGAACTTGCGCTCAATTTCGAGAGAGACGGCTCCCCTCCTTCCTGTTCACCGAGAAGGATTTGCTGGGCATGTGGGCAGGGAATTCTGTGAGGCCGAGAACTTCCCCATCGAAAATCCATATCCCGCGATATTCCGCGTCATCTATGTGGGTTGCCCGGGGAAGATCCACTGCCCTGGCTCACTGTAGAGGTAGATCACCACACAAGGAAGCGACGTGGTGATCTTTGTAGTTTCCTACGGCAGTGATTTCGCCAGCATGGCGCCGATCGATGTGAACTGCACCACGGATATATGGCACTAAAACGGAAATCGGTCAGCGCCGGATGTTCGGTTTGGGGTGGTTTCCGATAGGGAGTGTCATCCGATTGACCTGGGCTTCTGGGGGTGAGGGCTTGCGCGGTTGCCCTGTTGACTGAATGATCAAGGGTGATCTCATCGAGAGTTGACGGCATCGCCATTGGAGGTTCCTACAATGGTCTGATGGGGCGTCAATCTGCTGGAGCGGTGGCTCATCGGATCTCGAATGGCCGTTCATCACGGCTGGTGCGCAAATACCGGCAGGCTTCAGATTTCGTTGGCGCCCACATGCGAATCCTTGCGCAGCGGCTGCCGATCGGGGCCCGGGGCAGGTCCCCGCCCTTTCCGTCCCTCATGGCGTCCATTTCCTGTGGGAGTGGTGGCGCCGAGGTCGGGCCGCGCGTGAGGCGCTCGACTGTCGCGTCGCTCGGCGTCGTACGAGTACCAGACGTTCCTGCGAGGGCGGTACTCGTTTCCCTTCATCGGGCGTTCGTTCGCGATGCGGCCCATCGGCGCGACGAGCACAGCGCGGATACAGGTCGCGGACGAGCCCCAGACGTGCGTCGAGTCGAAGGGCCGAGCCGAAGAGCCGATTAGCGAGTCGAAGGGACGGGCCTGCGCTCCGCTCCGCTGTCTCGCTCGTTCCCCGTCTGCAGCGATATGTCCATGCTGCCCCGCCGAGGGCGTCGATGCTTTTGTGCTTGCCCGAGCAGAAAGGGCGGATCAGCCGACGCCCAGCGGCCAACTCCCGGCGCGGCAACGGCGGCCAACTGCGAGTTTCCGATGTCGGGTTCGGCCCGGCCGACCGGGCACATCGCTCGGCTGCACGCTCGTATCCGCGGCCCAGGACCAGGGCTTGGTCCTTGGCCGCTGATGTTCAAGGGGTGGACATCAGCAAGATGTTCGGCACCCGGTGCGGTGCCGCGGTCCTTAGAAGGCCGTACCCGATACCCGCCGCCCCGTCGAGGAGTCCGGGTGTCCACGTGGCCCGTGGCACGCCGGTCACCACCCGGCCGGCGAGAACCCGACGGGCGACATCTGCCGCCGCGTCGCGTGCGATCCGCGACAACTCCTCGTCGCCCGTGTGCTCGGCGGTGGTCAGGAGTGCCTCGACCAGGCCGAAGGTGCCGTGACAGAGGGAATCGTCGTGAACCCCCCGCACCGTGGCCGCCACGACCAGGTCCAGCCCGTGGGGCCGCTGCTGATCCAGGCCGTCGACGAGCCGTCGGCCGCTCGCCTCGGCCATGACGAGACCGGCGTTCCCACGGCACCAGGAGTCGGCGGCGAGACGCATGCCGGCGACGTGTTTGCGCGCCTCGGCCGCCCGGTCCAGCAGCGCCGTATCGCCGGTCAGACTCGCGACGGCGGTCAATGCGTGGGCTCGGCCCGACAGGCCGTGGGCGAACCCCGGGACACCGGATTCCGTCATGTCGCCGAGGCCCGCCCCGGCGGCGCGGACGGCATCGAGGGCCTGGGCGCCGGGGTTGGCCCGCTGCAGGGCGACAAGGGCCAGCGCCGCTCCGGCCACCCCGGTCACCACGTCCAGGGGCTGCGGCGCGTCGAAGGCCGCGGTGAACGCCGGCACGAGACGGTGAGCGGAACGCAGCAGTTCCGGGGCGCCCCAGAGCTCGCCCGCCCGGGTCAGGAGGTGGAGGACGCCTCCCAGTTCGTCGTACGCCCCGATGCCCAGGCCCGCCAGTTCGTCCGGTTCGGGCATGTCGTCGGGGTCCAGCAGGGCGGCGAGGATGTCCTGGGCCAGGACCCGGTAGCGGTCTGTCCCGGTGGCCCTTCCCAGCTCGGCGAGGAAGAGTGCGATGCCGCTGACGCCGCGGTAGAGACCCATTCCGCTAGATTCCAGGAGCCAGTAGCGGTCGGCCGCCATGCACAGTGACGGCCACTCGACGAGTCCTTCGTCGCCGCGGATCACCGAGTCGCAGATCCGGTCCCCGATGGCGCGGGCCGCGGAGAGGGCCAGGTCCGGATCGAGCCCGGCGGCTTCGGAACTGGGCGCGGAGGGGGCCGGCAGACACAGGTGGCCGCCCTCCTGGCGGGTGGCGAACGAGGTCTCGACGAACCAGATCTGCTCCCGCAGGTCCTCCTCCGAGAAGGACGCGAGGCGGTTCCGCACACCGTCCATGCCGGTGCGTGTGAAGAAGTCCCGCTCCAGGATCCCGTGGTGGTCGGCGATGTCGGTGCTGTCGGGGGTGGTCTGGAAGGAGGGTATGTCGCCGCACGCCAGCTGCTGCCACTCGCTGTCCTCGGCCGCGTGCCCGGCGTCGTGCCGTGCGAGGCTCTTGAGGTGGGTGTGGCGCCCGTCCGGATCCGTGAGCAGGGCTGGGATCCAGGATTCGGTGAGTACGGCGCGGTACTGGAAGGTGTCGCGCAGTACCGCCCGCACGGGGACCCCGGAGAATCGCGCCAGCGGTCCGTCGGGCCGCGACAGCGCCGGACGCTGCGCGAGCAGCAGGCGGTAGCAGTGAGTGAAGCCCGAGACGAGGTCGTCGGCCATCTCCTCCGGGTGGTGACGGCTGCCCACGACGGTGGGGCGGTTGCCGTACTCCCCGACCGGGCGGAACGCGGGGACCGGTGTCATGCGGTCCGAACCGGGATCGCGGTACTCGGTGCGGGGGTGGGCCCAGAACTCACCGGGTGCCGCGCCGCCGGCCAGACCGCTCATCTCCATGGCGCGGACGCCGTTTTCGTCGGTGCGGACGAGCCGGTGCGGCAGGAGGCCCACCGCCAGCACGGATTCGCGCACCCGCCGCGCGACCACATCCTCCGCGTCGTCGAGCCACCCCGGGTCCGAGGACTCCGCGTGGAACAGCGCCTCCAGATCGAAGTAGACCGGGTCCTCGCCGACTGCCACCTGGTTCTGGAAGTGCATGTCGTAGCCGCGCAGCAGGTGGAACACGGCGAGGAAGGCGCCTTGCCGCCAGTAGAAGCGCCGCAGGGCATCCTGGTCCGGGCACGGGGCCGGCGCGTAGTGGGCCGACCACCCGTGAGTGCCGCGGTCGAGGACGCGCGCCGGCCGCAGACGGTGCGTCAGACCTTGGTCGCCGAGCCAGGCGACGAACCCCGCGAATGCTGCGTCGCAGGCGAGGGAGCGGGGCTTGTAGACCACCTTGAGCCCCCCGCGGAAGGAGACGACGGCCACCGCTCTTCCTCCGTTGTGGGCGTCTCCCGCCCCGAAGTCGACGGCTTCCACGGCGGCTGCGGACGCCGCCGTCACCGACAGCTCTTCCCGGAGCAGGGGCAGGTCGGCCACCAGCCGCGTGACGAATTCCAGGCGAAATGCCGTCCAACGGTCGAATTCCGCTACCAGTTCCCGGGCCAGCGCCGGATACTTCCGCAGCAGGGCGACTGCGGTCTCCGGGTCACGGAGCGAGGCGGTGAAGCGCTCGAAACCCCGAACTCCCGCTTCCGGTCCATCCGTCTCGTCCGGCCCGTCCGCCTCGCGGGCCTCCCGCGCCGCTCTCAGCTCCTCCACCAGCATCGGCTTCACCATGGCCAGGAAGCGGGTGGAAGGGAGCGCGAGAACCGCGGGGGAGTGGTCCGGCAGGGGAGTCCCGGGACGCGCCTCCCCAAGCCGCTGGCGCAGCTTCTCCTGGGCCGAGACGGCGAGCGGGCCGATCCAGCCCAGGAGCGCCAGGTCCGCGTCCTCGGCCTCTCCCGGCCATGCACGGCCCGGAAAGCGATGCCACACGTCATGGAGGTCGCCGGTCGCGTGCGTGGTGCCCGAGGACGAGTTGTCCTGGTTGTGCGTCACAATCTCACTCCGGAAGCAGTGATTTCAAAGACTTCAAAAGGGCGGGTACGGCCTTCGCGCGCCACTAGCTCCGGCCGGAATTCAGCAGGAAGGGAAAGGCCGTATCGAGTATGGGGTGCATCCGGCCGGGGGGCGCGCCGCACACAACACCCGGAGGGAATTCCCATCTATACAACCCCTCGCTGCGCGAGACAAGTTCGGGCCCGAACAAGGGCGGAGGTCGTTCTGCAGCGGTGTGAAAAGGGAGGAGCAGCCGCCGCACTCCTGGCAATCCGCGTGTGATCCGGGCAAACGGAATGGTGATTCGGTGAGAGGCGAAACGTCTGGTCGAGGCCGCTGCCACCGTGGTTGACTCCGGTCGCCGGTGAAGCGGAAACCAGTGGCACCAAGGCCACCGGGCCTTTGCCGGTACACCATTGAGAGAGAGGCACTTCCATGCGCAAGTACACGAAGCCCGCCACCCAGAACGTCACCCAGGGCACCGTTCTGCGTGGCACGGCCTGATCATGGACCCTCGGTAAGTGCGCCCGTTCAACGGGCGCACTTACCACCCCAATTCGAAAAGACGGTCAACGCGCCGCTGAAGGACTACTCATGTGTGGACTCGCAGGACTTGCCCGGCTCGACGGACAGGATCTCGGGCCGGAGTTCGACGCCCTCCTGAACAACTTGGCCGACCTGCTGCACCACCGGGGCCCCGACGAGCGCGAGCTGCTGCGCAGAGGCCCGGTGGGCCTCGCCTTCACCCGGCTGTCCCTGGTGAACCCGCAGGACGGCACTCAGCCGCTCGTCAGTGACGACGGCAACCTCGTCCTGATCGCCAACGGCGAGGTGTACAACCACAAGGAGCTGGCCGCCGGGCTTCCCTCGGACGTACGACTGAAGACCGGTTCCGACTGCGAGGTCCTGCTCTACCTCTACCGCCAGCACGGCCTGGACTTCCTGTGCGACGTACGCGGCATGTTCGCGATCGTTCTCTGGGACCGAGCCCGCAGACAACTCATCCTGGCGCGCGACCGTTTCGGCATCAAGCCGCTGTACTACCACCGCACCGACCAGCGCATCGTCATGTCGTCCGAGATCAAGGCCCTCTTCGCCGATCCCACGACCCCGCGGCGGTTCGCCTGGGAGAAGGCTCTGTCCGTACCCCTCGCCGCCGCCGCCCCGCGCTTCAGCCCGGAGCAGATGTGCACGTGGTTCGCGGGCGTGGAGAGCGTGCCCGCCGCCACGGTGCTGCGCGTGGACCTCCGTGACGGCAGGACGACGGAGCATGGATACTGGGAACTGCCCACCGAGGCCGACGAGTCGACCAGCGCCGAGGGCTTCATCGAGCGGTACGGCGACCTGCTGGAAGCGTCGATCCAGGACTGCGCGACCGCCGACACCGAACTGGGGCTCTTCCTGTCCGGGGGCATTGACTCGTCGATCGTCCTGGCCCTGGCGAGGAAGCAGGCGGAGGGACTCCACACCTTCACCGCCCTCAGCGGCGGCACGCGCGCCAATGGCGATGCGGAGCACTCCAGTTGGCTGGCCCGTCAGTGGGGGGTCCCCAACCACCAGGTGCTCTTCGAGCCCGGCCTCACGCCCACCCCCGAGCAGTGGAGGCGTCTGGTGTGGCTCACCGAGAGCCCCATGGTCGGGCCGGAGGTGTACTACAAGCACGAGCTCCACCGGTTCGCCCGTCAGGTGCGGCCGGAGCTGCGCGGCATGCTGCTCGGCGCCGCCAGCGACGAGTTCAACGGCGGCTACTCCGACGGCATGGGCGACGACTGGCCGGGCTTCCTCGCCGGACTGCGCGGGATGAACCGCACCACGCGCCTCGACCGGATGCCCGGCCTCCGCTACTGGTGGGGCGAGGGCGAGGCGTTCCTGTCCGAGGACGCCCTCCACCCCCCGGGCGCGGAACGGGACACTGACCTCTACGCCTCGTACGTACTGTCCGAGTACCGCAAGGTCCAGCAGTACAACGTCTGGCACGAGGACCGGACCGCGGCCGGCAGCGGTGTCGAGGCCCGCGTGCCGTTCCTCGACCACCGGATCGTGGAACTCACCGCGTCCATTCCCGAACACCTCCGTCCCCGACTGCTGTGGGACAAGCGGATACTCCGCGACGCCGTGGGATCACGGGTTCCGCGACGCATAGCCGAACGGTCCAAGGTCCCCTTCTTCTACGGAAACGGCACCCACCACGCCTACGCCATGCTGGTGCGGCTGATGAACGAAAACGGGCGCGAACTGGTCGAGCAGGCCCTGGCGGCCCCCGGGGCGGACGCCTTCCTGGACGCCGACAGGATCCGGAGACGGCTGAACGACTTCGCGCAGGGGACGAGTGATTCCCCCTCCGTGGAACTGCTGATGCGCATCGTCAACATGGGACTGCTTGCCGAGATGGCGACGTCCGCGCCGCGGCTGGAGTCGATGGACGCGGGCACGGTGCGTCCGGAACTCCGGGTCCACAGCGACCCGGTGGCCGATACCCGGGAACTATTCGAACCAGGGCGGAACCACGACCTGAACGCGGTGCCCGTCTCCGCAGAGGGGCTCCTGCTGCTGTCCCACGCCGACGGCGACCAGTACCTCGTGAACGACGGGCAGATCGAGTTCGTGCTCGACCCGGACAGCCCGATCGTCCGGGTACTGGAGCGGATCGATGGGACGTCCACACTCGCCATGGTGCTCGGCGAGGCGGGCGTCGAACTCAAGGCCGTGGAGGAGGAGCTGGACACGCTAGTCGACCAGCGGCTTGTCCTCTTCGCCGCATAACGGGAGCGCGCATGTATATCCAACGTTTCGAGGAGCAGCTGCTCCGAGGAGCGGCTGCCGAACGCCCGCGCGGCCCGGAGTACGTCAGCCGTTTCGAACGCTGGGACGATCTGGCGAGCGTTCGACGCCGCCCCCGTCGGCACTTCGCCGCCGCGGAACTGGAGCTCTACTTCCCGCCCGAGCTGTACCCGGTGGTGCGCCATCCCCTGGTCGCGGCGAAGGGGAGCGCGGTCGTGAAGGGGCTGCTCCTGCAACGGTTCTACGACTACCTGGAGTTCACGACGGAGCTGGAGACCCTCGCGGTCATCCCCGTCGCCACGAAGATCAGCCGGGGGCGTTCGGGGCTCTTCCTGCCCGGACGCATGATGTCCGACGCGTACAAGATCGTTACGGACGAGGCCTGGCACGCGCAGTTCTCGCACGAGTTCACCTGCGAGATCGAGACCGAGACCGGTGTGCCGTGGTCGCTGAGGGGCACCTGCGCTCCGCCTGCCTTCCTGCTGCGGCTCGATAAGATACGCGGACGGCTGCCACAGGACCTGCGAGGTGTGGAAGGCCTGCTGTTCGGCATAGTGAGCGAGACCCTAATCTCTGGAATGCTGTCGGAGATTCCGCGCGACGACAGATTGCCGCTGTCCGTGCGCAACATCATCCGTGATCACGCGGAGGACGAAGGCCGCCACCACGTGTACTTCAGGTCTCTGCTCACACATCTGTGGCCGGCGCTCGGGCGCGCCGAACGGGAGGCCATCGGACCGCTGATCCCCGAGATCGTCTACGCCTTCCTGGAGCCCGACTACGCGCAGACGGCACATCACCTGCGTGACATCGGCCTGACCGGTGAGCAGATCGACCAAGTCATCACGGAGAGCTGGCCGGCCGACCGGGTCCGGAGCAGTGTCGCCGCCGCGGCGGCACAACTGACGCGCTACCTCAAAGAGGTCGGAGCGCTGCGGGGCCAGGGCACCCTCGCCGCATTCGAGGAGTCCGGGCTGCTGGGGTCGGGATACGACACGCCCGCCCACATCTCCACGAAGGTTGCTGGATGACGATCACTCAGACCGCGACCGACTTCCGGATGTTCTGGCGGTTCTGGTTCTCCTCCACCGTGAGTCGCACCGGATCGAACATTACGGCGGTGGCGTTGCCGCTCGTGGCGCTGAGCACCCTGCATGCCAGCACCTTCCAGGTGACGCTGCTGGCCGCCGCGAGCCAGGCCGCCTGGCTTCTGCTGGGGCTGCCGGCCGGAGTCATCGTGCAGAAGGTTCCGCTGCGCGGCCTGCAGGTGACGATGGACCTGGTGTGCGCAGTGGCCATGGGCTCCATACCGGTGGCCTGGTGGATGGACCGACTCACGTTCGGGCATCTGCTGTTCACGGCTCTGATCACGAGCCTGGCGACCGTACTCTTCGACATCGCCAACTCCACGTACCTGCCCGCATTGGTCTCCAAGGACGAACTGACTGCGCGCAACAGCCTGATCTCCGCCACCGACGCGGTGACCCAGACCGGTGGGCCGTCCGTGAGCGGACTGCTCATCAAGGTCGTGGGCGCCGTCGACGTCCTCGTGATCGACAGCATCAGCTACCTGGTGTCGGCCGTGACGCTGTGGACACTCCCCGAGCGCCGGCCCAAGGCGCTGCCGCAAGTACCGGTGGGGGTGCTCATACGCGAGGGATGTGCTTTCGTGATGAGGCATCCCGTGATGAGACCGTGCGTGATCTGGGCGACGGTGAACAACTTCTTCACCGCGGCCCTGATGGCACTGACCCCGCTCTACCTGGTGCGGGAGGCCGGGTCCTCGCCCACCGTGGTGGGGCTCGTGATCGCCGCCGACGGAGTCGGATCGCTGATCGGCTCGATCGTGGCGGGCAGGCTCTCGTCTCGGGTCGGCACCGCACGCGCCATCATCGTGTCGGGAGTCTTCGGGGGCGCCCTGGCGCTGGTGATCCCGATGACGACCACGCAGAGCACCATCGGCTTCTTCATCGTCGGCAACGCCGCGGTGGCGATGGCAGTGGTGATCGGCAGCATCCTCACCAGGACACACCGGCAGGTGGAGTCACCGCCCGAACTCCTCTCCAGGGTCATGGCCACGGTGCGCTTCATCTCATGGGGCGCGCTTCCCCTAGGGGCCCTCCTGAGCGGTGTACTCGCCGACTCGCTCGGTCTGCGCCCTGCGCTGTATACGGTGTGCGCGGGCTTCCTGCTGGCGCCGCTAGTGCTCATGACGAGCACGGTGCGGAAGCTGCGTGATCTGAGTGAGGTGCGGGTCTGACACCGCACACCTCGAACCCTTCAGCCCTTGTGGAAACGTTTGCCAAGAAGGAGAGATCAATCCCCCATGGATGAGGTCGTCGAGCGAAGCGAATCCGTTCCGCGTCGTGTGCTGGGGATCAGAATCCGCCGGATGAAGGACGATTTCCTTGTCGGGGACGAGGCTCGGGCGCTGCTCGTTGAGGACAGCGCGGCGTTCATCTTCGCCTCGCTGGACGGTCGCAGGAGCACCCTTCAGGTGGCTCGGCTGGTGGCGCAGGAGTACGGGGTCGACGAGGAACAGGCGCTGGCGGACGTCGTAGAGTTCCTCGTCGGCTTGGCGGATCAGGGGATCGTCGAATGGTGAGACAGGTCAAGAGAGAGGCGTACGACATGGGGAAGAGGACCGAGGAAGAGTGGCTGGCTCCGCTGCGGGAGCGGCAGCTGATTCCCGAGGGAACCCGGGCGGCGTTCATCGTCGGCTCCGTCGCCCGCGGCTGGCATAACCCGCGCAGCGACTACGACATCTACCTCGTCTCGAACCCGCTCCACATCGCTGCCGACGCGAGCGAGGCCATACCGGTGCCCCTGGAGCCCCCTGTGGTGAGCGTGGAGGTCTTCTACGCGCAGGACAAGCGGTGGGAGGTGAAGTACTGGAGTGACGCGCAGATCGACCAGATGCTGGCCAAAGTCTCGTGGGAGGCGTATGAACGGGGCACCATCGCGGGGAATGTACTCACCTCCATCGAGGAACTGACGCTCGCCCGCCTCGGCCACTGCCGTCCGCTGATCGGCGCCGACTGGGTCGAGGAGCGACGCGAGCGGCTCGGCGGGACGGCGTTCCGTTCCTTCGTCATCGCCCGTTCCCTGGGGGAGGCGGACACCTACGTCGAGGACGCGCTGGGACAGATGGAGACGGGCGACCTGGAGAGCGCGGTGCTCTCGGCCCGGCAGGCCTTCGGTCACGCCGTCGACGCCCTCCTCGAAGGAACCGGGGAGTTCGGCAGCCACCAGCCCAAATGGCGTGCCAACAGGTTCAAGGCCGCTGCTCCCGGGGTTCTCACCTTCGACGAGTACTGGGCGATCGAGACCATGCAGACGTACGACAACGCCGACCCTCGTCCCTGGATCAAGAACGTGCTCGCCCTGTGCCAGGACATCGCCATGCGGGTCGACGTCTCCTGACGGCCCATGGCCGGCACCGGGGTCCCGGGCACACACCGTACGGATCATCGAACAGGGAGATGAAGAAGTGGCGCTACGAACTCGTGGTCGGTATGCGGCGTCGTGATCAGGATCGACGTCGACGAGGACACACTCCGCACCGTCCGACTGACCTTCAGCCCCCTGTGGGAGACCTTCGGCAGCATCGGTCTGCTCGCCCGGTACCGGGGCGAGGTTCCCGCGCCGTACACGGAGTGGGCGCGGGCGGTGCGTCGTACCATGTCGGCGGTCCTGGCGCAGGACCTCGCCAGGGTGCTGCGTGACCCCGGGCTGTCACGCCTCGTTCCTGGGTTCCTGCCCCTGCCCGACCCCGCGAGGAACACGTTCGCGGCCGAACTCGACCACCTGCGCCGCACCAGGGGCAACCCGCCGGAGGCGCAGCACCTCTACTCCCTGCTGTCGCGGTACTGGGACTGCACGCTCGCTCCTCACTGGAATCGGATCCACTCCTCGCTGGAGGAGGAGATCCGGCTCCGCGGCCGCACGCTCGCCGTCAAGGGCCCCGAGGCGATGCTCGGCGAACTGGGCGGCCGGGTGCTATGGACCAGGCCCCGTCTCACCGTGCCCTACCACCGGGACCTGGACCTGACGATCACGAAGTCCCGGCTGCTCCTCGTCCCCACCGTGTTCTCTGGCGGTCTAAGGCTGCTCGTCGAGGGCCCTGACGGGGTCGCCATGTCGTACCAGGCGCGGGCCACGGGGCGCCTGCGGATACTGACGGCCGGAGCCGACGGTGACCGGAGCGAGGACCGGCTCGCGTTGCTGCTGGGGAAGGGACGCGCGCAGGTGGTGCGGGCCCTCGAACTGCCGATGACGACCACCGCCGTGGCGGAGTCCCTGGGGCTGGCGAAGAGCACCGTCTCTCAGCACTTGGCCGTGCTGTCCGGCAGTGGAGTGGTGTGGAAGCGACGCATGGGCGCGAGCGTCTTCTACCAACTCGACCAGAGTGGCCTCGCGCTGTTGAGACAGTTGGGCTGACCCAGAGGTCCGGTCGGACCAGAGGCTCGCGGTCTTCCTGCGGGGCGCGAAGCTGACAGCAACAGTGCGTTGGCCGCACTGCTCGCTGCCCTCACCCAAGTCACGCTCGCCGCCGCTTGCCGGCCCGGTCCGGGCTGGCACACGCAACAGGCCGAAGTGGCCCATCCTCGAGTTGGGCACCTTGAACAGCACCCAGAACAGGGCCAACCCGGCCGGCAGGGTGCCGAGCTGGTCGGTGCGAGGAGGCTGAGCAGGGGCGTGCCGACCTCGCGGGTTGCCAGGTCCAGCCAGCAGGAAAGGTAGAGCCGCGTAGCGCTTCAGAATGGCTTCACTGGTTGTGAGCTGGGATTTTCCTTCTGGTCAGCTGGCTCTGTGGTACTCGTTGATGAGGCCTGCGACGGCTTGTCGGCGTTTGATCCGGGCTGCAGGCAGGGGGATGATGTTCGGATTGTCGCTGGGCGCGAGTTGGTCACGGCCTTGGTGTGGTCGGTGGCTGTTGAAGTGGTGTGCGCAGTCGTGGAGGATCTTCTCGGCGTGGCCACGGTCGAAGAGCAGGACACGGTCGGTGCACTCTTCCCGTGCCGAGCGGATGAAGCGTTCTGCGTGGGGGTTGCAGTTGGGGCTGCGTGGAGGGACCTTGGCCACGGTGATGTCCTCACTGGCGAACACGGCGTCGAAGGTGGCGGTGAACTTCGAGTCCCGGTCGCGGATGATGTGAGTGAATTCGGCGGCCCGATCACCGAGTTGCCACAGAAACTGCCGGGCCTGCTGAGTGGCCCATGCGGCGGTGGGGTGGGCGGTGACTCCGAGGATATGGACGGTGCGGGTGCGCACCTCCATGACGAATAGCACGTAGAGCCGCTGCAGGCCGATGGTGTCGACATGGAAGAGATCGGTGGCGAGGAGGCCGCTGGCCTGGGCTTTGAGGAAGGCAGCCCACTCACCGCGCGCCGGCTGGCGACGCGGCGCGGGACCGAGACCGGCGGCACGCAGCACACGCCGGACGGTGGCGGGGCTGACCTTGTGCCCGAGGCGGCGCATTTCGCCGTGCACGCGTCGGAAGCCCCATCGGGGACTCTCGGTGCCGAGGCGGGTGATCAGGTTGCGGTTTTCCTCTGCCAGGGGAGGTCGCCCGGTAGACGGCAGCTGCGTCAACTTCTGCTTCACCAGACGCCGGTGCCAGGCCAGGAGGGTGCGCGGGGAGACGATCCGGCGTTCGCGCAGGGCTTGGGGGATCAGTCGGGTCAGAACGGCGAGCAGCGCGCGGTCCGGCCAGCCGGGGCTTGGGTGCGGTGACCTGTCGACGCAGAACCGCTAGCTCGTGCCGAAGGATCAGTATCTCCGCTTTTTTGGCCGCAGAAGATCGAGACATCATGAACAGCCACGCGAAGATTCGCGTGCCGATGAGGTACGCAAGTCGAACCAGCACGAGGACTGATCATGCCGGATACCTGTTGGTCAGGTACCTTGCCTCAGGTCAGGCCCGGTGAAGCCATTTTGGAGCGCTACGGGGTGTCGAGGGTGAGCGTCATCGTGGCCCTCCAGCTGAGGACCAGCCTTTACCTGTCCCGACAGCACCACCTTCCGCCCCGGAGCAGTGGAACCGGCGTCCACGCGACACGAGAGTCGGGAGCCCGGGCTGCCCCCACTCAGCCTCACATGACGCACCACGCAATGGTCGAACTGGATGAGCGTCTTACAACACGTCCTCGCCTGGCGCGAGCAAGTGTCCATTCTGGCCACTCACCCGAGACAATCGGCCGACATGATTCGCTTCAGACCTGTCGTCATATCTAATTCACCTGCACGCAACGAAAAATGGAAACCATTCCAGGGCGTCCGTTCGCCTTGGAGAGCTACGGCATCCCACTCAAGCGGGCCGCTATCAGGCCCTGAAGCATGAGCACGTGACTCACCTCACAGAGCGATTATGAATACCCACCTGACACTTCACCGATTCCCCATAGACGTGATACTTTGATCATCGTTCCGCAAAGTTTCCACGACCCTGAGATGGCGGATCCAGACCTCGGCACGTGACTCTGCTATTGCCCGACGGAAGCAACATCGGCGATTCAGTAGCCACGAACTCCCGTCGCGAGAACTACCTCCACTAACCCCATTCAGCTGGCATGCGCACCGGATGCCAGCAAGAAAGGAATGAGGAAATGAAGCGAAGACTCGGCAGAAGCTCATTGATAGCCGCACTCTTATCCTTGGCCGCAGTCAGTCAAGTCTCTGTGCTTCCGGCCGCAGCCACCACGAAGACGACATCTGCCATCACGGCATCCGAGCTTCCCGCGATACCTACCGGACCTACAGACGATCAGGAGGTTTCCCCATCCGAATCTGGCGCGATTAGCAGAGAAGGGGGGCCAGAGAGCTGCGATTCTATCGAAAGACATTTCGATACCCTGGCGGCAAGCGGGGTAACGGAAGTAGCCTGCACTGATCCGGTCACTGAAGAGGAAGCTGCGCAGGAAGTCCAGGAGTCAACAAAGAGTCCCAACGCGGCTGCCGCGCCCAGAACTCGGTGTCCCGCCAGCGAGAGAGGGAAGGGGCTCATCTTTGGCTCGCGGAGATATGCCTGCTTCGAAACCTATTTCAATATGTCCGTCCGGGATACAAGGACACGGAGGGTCACCGGAACGGCAAAGTTTCTCTTCCAGCAAGACTGGAACCTGGAAAAGTCTGACACCACTTCGAAGCATCCGAAGTTCACTGAGTATTTCGCGGTAACACTAGTCAAGGCGACAGGGACGGCACGCAAGGTGAACGTGAAGTTCACTGCCGAGTGCCCGAAGTGTTGGGTCCCAGGAGGGGGATCCACTGAGATATCTCCCGTCAAGGGAAACCTGACTCAGGGCAAGTATCTTCAGGCCGACTGGTCCAGGTGGGTAGATCTTTCAACAAAATTGCGCAAGAGTGTGGGATTCCGATGGTCACTCCAGCCGGTCTTTCCTGGCGTTCGGACGCCGCCCCCGTACGGATGGACCCACGACCCGAAGATCGTACCTGTACGGTGCGACCACGAGGTGGGGGCGTACTACGGCTGTGTCGTCCCTGACATGACCCCCGTGCTGAACCTCAAGTACGAGACGTACAAGGCCGCCGCGATGTTCGTTTTCGTGAGTCAGACCCTCAACAAGCACCACTGGGGCCTAAGAGGCAAGGGAAAGCCGCTCAAGCGGCTCGCCGACAGAGTTAAACAGGAAGAGAATCGCGATATCATCTGCGACAATACATTCCAAGGGGACTTCCACGCCCCGGGCCCCATTTCGTGCGATGAATTTCCGTTCGCCGCGACCCGTCAAAGCGGGGCAACAGTAGGGGTACAGAGCGGAAAAGAGTGCGAGCAGATGACGACACGAAAGAAGGCAAACGGCGACTACGACGTCTACATAGTCGATGACAATGCAGACGAAAATGCGCTCTGCACGAGAGCAACCACGCCAGAAGACCAAAATGAGGCAGTTGGCGGCGCTCTCGGTAGCTTCTATCAGACTGCGCGAGTTCTGGACAAGGAAGCGTTCTATGTTCATGTTTACAAGGACGCGCTCTAGCTAGCAGCTGCCAGGCATTCGTGGAACCCGCTGGGGATGACCATATAAGTCATCCCCAGCGGGTCGTTAAAATCGAGGCTAGTCATGTTGATTCGAGAATCATGGACCCGGTTTGCTGAGTGGCTCGAACTCAATGCACCTATGAGCTTCGCAAATTTGAAGCCGCCTGCACAGTCATGGGAATTAAGCGCGGCCGAAGCAAGCTTCGGGTTCACACTTCATGAGGATGTCACAACCCTCCTCCACCTTAACAACGGTACACTGTCGTATACCGAGGCACAAAATGCCGCACAAGCCAGCTTCTTCTTTCCCGGGAATTCGCGACTTGTCCCGATTTCTGAATCGCTGGCGAAATCTGTTCGACTAAGAAAGATCCTTACTGGTATGGACTCGCAGATGGTGGGCCGCTGGTGGCACCCCTGTTGGGTCCCTATCGCCGTCAGTTCGTCAACGGATGCCCTCTTCGTCGATCACCGCCCAGGGAAAACGTACGGAACAGTAGGAACCTTCCTCCACGACGGATTTGTCATAATGCGGAACATGACCTTGCGTGAACTCTTGGAACATATGGCGGCTATTAGCGATGGCCGGATCGTCTTCGATCGATATCCGGCACTCGAAGACTCGCAGCTCCGGTGGCGTATCACTTACTGAGCTTGCGTAGGAAGATTTTCTAAGAGATCGTCTCAACTGGCTTGATCATTAAGCTGGCGGACGTGATGACGATGGTGGAGCGGCCGGTACCGGACGGGTTGTGGGTGTTGTTCTGGCGGGTGGTCCCGGCTGCTCCGGTACGGCCCCAGGGGGCGGGCGGCCGACGCCGATATGGGGATCGCCAAGTGCTGGCGGCCATCGTGTTCGTGGGCACGACCGGCTGCACGTGGCGCTAACTCCCCCCAGGCTCCGGGCCGTCCGGGCCAACCGCACGCCGGCGGTTCACCGAGTGGAGCCGTGTCTGGATGTGGGGCAGCTCCATCGCCTGATCCTGGACGAGCCCGGTGCGCGCGGCGCCTTGGATTGGTCGCGTTGTGCGATCGATTCGGTGAACATGCGGGCAGCGAAAGGGGGGACCTGACGGGCCCGAATCCCGTAGATCGCGGGAAGAAGGGCTCAAAGATCCACTTGATCACTGAGCGGACCGGTCTGCCCCTCTCCATCGGTATCTCTGCCGGGGACACCCACGACAGCCAGGGCCTGGAGGCCCTGGTGCGCAGTGTCCCGCCGATCCGCTCCCGGCATGGCGCCCGCCGACGACGGCCCGCCAAGCTTCATCGCGACAAAGGGTACGACTACGGCCACCTGCGGCGATGGCTACGCTCGTGTACCATCACTCCGCGCATCGCGCGCAAGGGCATTGAGTCCTCCCAGCGGCTGGGCCGACATCGTTGGACCGTGGAGCGGACGGTGGTCTGGCTTGCGGGATGCCGCCGTCTGCGCCGGCGCTACGAGCGCAAGGCCGAACACTTCCTTGCCTTGGCTAGCCTCGCCGCCACCCTCATCTGCTACCGGCGGTTTTCCAGATGAGGGATCTCACTGGGTGTCAGGCTGACGGCACGCGAGGATGATTCCCCCAAGGGCACTCTCAGCCGAGGTAAGGGTTCTGTGTTCGTCGATGGTGAAGCCAGCCTCGTTGAGCCAGCCAATCATCTGGCTGTGCCGGCGACGATGGACGTGGACCTTCATCGGGTGGCCGCCATAGCCCTCCGTCTTCACCTTCGACTCGTCCCCGACATGAAAGCCAAGAAGCAGCGGTCCGCCTGGCTGCAGCACCCGATGGAATTGCTTGAAGACCGTGCCAATCCCCTTGTCAGGGATGTGGATCAGCGAGTACCAGGCGACCAGGCCGGCCATCGAGCCATCACCGAGGTCGAGGTCTGTCATGGAGCCGAGTTCGAACCGCAGACCAGGGTGGTCGCGCCGGGCCACCTCGATCATCCCGGGCGACAGGTCGATTCCGAACGCGTCCACACCCAGCTGGCGCAAGTGAGCCGTAATCCGCCCCGGCCCACATCCCACGTCTGCGACCGACCCACCATCGCGGGAACTCACCAGGTCGGCGAACAGCGCCAAGACCGCGCGCTCCTCGGGTGTGTCGTCCAGGAGGTTGCGCACCTGGTCCGCGTAACTCGCGGCGACGGTGTCATAGGACGTCCGTGTGTCTTCCAACCAGCCGTCAGTGTTCGGTTCGATGTCCACGCCCGCAGGCTACTCAGCAGCCCAATACGGTCGCCAGCTCTCCCACCTGCTCCGCGCGCTCGGTCGCCTCCTGACGCTGACGGCGTACGTCGGCGTCCATGGTGGTGGCGATCTTGCGCTGGTGCATCTTCTTGGACTGCTGGTAGATCAGCTGTGCCCGCTCGCTGGACTGGCCGGCGCGGACCATGAGGTCCTTGAGCTTGGCTCCGGTGTCGGCTGCTAGAGTGTTGCCGGTGTGCCGCAGGTCGTAGAAGCGGAAGTCGTCGGGCAGGCCGATCTTCTTCCGCGCCTTACGGAACTTGCGCCCGAAGGTGGACCGGCGGAAAGGCGCCCCGCGCTCCCCGACAAAGACCAGTCCCTCCGGCCTCGGCTCGCCGAACCAGTCCAGGTGCTGCCGCAGGTCGGTCAGCACGAATGCCGGCAGCACGATCTCCCGCTTACCGGCACGGGACTTGGGGTCGCCGACGACCCGTTTGCCCGTGGTCAGCTCCGGTGCGGCACGTTTGACCCAGAGCGACCCCTCGTCCAGGTCGACGTCCTTGCGACGCAGCTCCGCCAGCTCTTCCGGACGCATCAAGGCAAAGGCGCCAAGGAGAATCATCAGCCGCCACCGGCCCGATCACCTCGGTGAGGTCGAAGACCTCGCCGAGGTGATCGGGCCGGTGGCGGCTGATGAAGGCGGCAGGTACAACCTGGCGGAGGGCGGCCAGTACACCCTCAACTTCGAGGGCCGCGGCGACAACGGCGGCTCGGTCGCGGGCTTTGTCAACGACCACTGAGCATGTGCGTGCGGCTCGGGGACACGCGGCCGCCCCGGGCCCAGGTCGGTGACGGCGTCCTCGACGCGCGCCTGCGCTGAGCCCGCGATCTCTTGGCGCGGGTGTAGCGGCGAGAGGACGTCGGCGGCCGCAGGCTGCCGGAAGCCGTGAGGCCAGGTGACCAGGGGCATTACCGGGAGCCTGGCCTCTCGCACGCCGCCCTCCCCGCCCCGCCGCGGGCACGGGCACGCGCCTAAAGGGCATGCCGCCCGCTCCCAGACTGAGTATTCCGGCGGGCCCGCCCCGGAGGAATTCGTCACGCGCGCCAAGAGCGCACTCTCACTGGGCAGGTGAGCTCCTGCCTCGTATCCTCGCGCACCTTCCAGATCGTCGCCTCCCTGATCGCGGTCAGCGTCTGGTACCTGCTGTTCACCTCGCTGCTGACCATCGCCCAGTACTACGTCGAACGGGTTGGTCTTTCGTCTCTGCTCTCGTGTGTTGTTAAATGTTGCCGAGCGATGGAGAAGAGAAGTGAAGTCGCGGCCGCCGCCCTGAGGAACTGTCGCGGGGACCATTTGGGGACCACGCGGTGTGCGCGACCCTGCACAACTCAGGCGCAACCGCCCGTTGTGAGCATGCGGAAAGCGCTTGATCCCCATGGAATTCGGCGCTGGCACTGGGGGTCAAGGGGTCGCAGGTTCAAATCCTGTCGTCCCGACCAGCGTTTTCGCAGGTTGGAGGCCGTTTCCGCAGAGATGCGGGGGCGGCCTTTTCGGTGTTTTCGGGGGTTGTGGTCGCATGGTGGTCGCATGCGCGGGACGGGTGCCCGGAGTATTGGGGTAACTGATGGCTCTGGCCGGTGCTTTGCTGACGGTGATCTGGTTGTGGAGTCGTGGGTTGTGGTCGCAGGGTGGTCGTGGCTTTGGTAGCTGCACCTTCTGTTCGGCGGCGGTGAGGGTTGCGTCGATGGCGTTCACGGCGGTGCGGGCGGCTAGTGGGGTGAGGTGGCTGTAGATGTTGGCGGTGGTGGAGAGGGTGGAGTGCCGCAGGGTCTTGGAGACGACGGTGAGGGGTACGTCGGCGGTGATGGAGATGGTCGCGGCGAGGTGTCGCAGGTCGTGGACTGTTGTGCGCGGTACTCCGGCCTTTCGGCAGATCAGGTGGAAGTGGTTGAGGACGTATTCGGGGTGGAGGGGGCTGCCGTCCGGGCGGTGAAAGACGAGATCCCCGCGTGGTGAGGGTTGGCGGGGATCTGCGTCGGCGGCGCGGCGGCGTCGTAGGGCTCTGGCCACTCGGGGTGAGATGGCGATCCAGTTCTTGCTGCTGAGGGTTTTCGGTGTGGTGAGGACGAGACGGTTGTTGTCGACCGCCGAGAGGGTGCAGCGAATGAAGAGCATGCCTTCGGGTAGGTGGATGTCCTTCCAGTGGAGGCCGAGGGCTTCGCCTTTGCGCATGCCGGTGCCGATGAGGACTTCGACCAGGTCGGCCATGAGCGGGTCGGCCGCATGGCAGTAGCGCAGGAATCGGGTGGCTTCGTCGAGGGTCCAGATTCGGCGTTCGGCCGCGGGTGGTCGGGGGATGATGGTGGGGCGTGCGGGGTTGTGGCTGAGGCGGTGGTGTTTGACTGCGTCGCCCAGGGCGCTGGAGAGGGTGGCCAGGCAGCGGTGGACGCTGACCTTGCCGCGTCCGTGGGCGAGTTGGGTGTGAACGAAGCCGGCGATGTGGGAGTAGCTGAGGTCGTCGAGGCGGACCTGGCCGAGGGCTGGGATGAGGTCAGCGGTGACGTAGCTGCGGTAGCGGGCCATGGTCGTGGGCTTGAGGACCAGGGCCATTGCTTGGAGCCAGGTGGTGAGGTAGTCGGCGACGGTCTGGTTCGGGTCTGTGGAGAACCCGCCGTCTTCACCTTCCAGCGTCCGGCGCAGGGCGGCAGCGGCTGTTTCCTGGTTGAGGAAGCCGCCGCGGCGGACGGTGTGGCGCCGGGAGGCGGGGGAGGGGAGGTCGACAGCGAAGGTCCAGGTGCCGTGATCGGGCTCATGGCTGAGGCGCGGGCAGCGGGCGCCGAGCTGCTGATGCTGCCGGTCGCGGCAGCCGCACCGGCGGTAGACGCGCCCCCGAGAGGTAGCGGAGCGCATGGAGATCACTTCCAGCGATTGCGCATTGAACTATCACCTCCATTGTCGGTCTCCGCCCATGGATCATGCGACCACCCTGCGGCCACACACGGCCCTGCACGCTGCTTGACCTGGGGTGTTCCCCTGTCGTGGCGACAGGTGCGGAGATCTGTCCGTCATGCTCAAAGATGTAAAATAGTGTGCCAAGTGTCTCCGTCGAGAGGGCTGAGTCGGGCTGACTGCGGTTTTGTCGAGCGAGTTCCGGAAGCGATGGAGGCGCGCCCAGCTGATCAACCGCTTGGAGGTCGTCTCAGTTGGTCAGTCTCCGGTAGCAGATGAGGGCGGCGGCGATACCGACGAAGGTGAGGAAGTGTTCGGCCTTGCGTTCGTAGCGGCGGTGCAGACGGTGGCACCCGGTCAGCCAGGCCACCGTCCGCTCCACGGTCCATCGGTGACGACCGAGACGCTGGGAGGACTCGATGCCCCTGCGCGCGATGCGCGGGGGTGATGTTCCGAGAGCGGAGCCATTTCCGCAGGTGGTCGTAGTCGTAGCCCTTCTTGCCGCGATCAACAGGATTCGGGCCTGTCAGCTCCCCCCTTTGAGGGCTCGCATGTTCACGGAGTCGATCGCGCACCGCGACCAGTCCAGCCCCCCACGGGCGCCGAGTTCGTCCAGCACCAGGCGGTGGAGCTTCGCCCAGACCCGCGTCGCCGTCCACTCGGAGAACCGCCGGTGGACCGTCTGCCATGACGCACCGAAGACCGGAGGCAACTGCCGCCAGGTGCACCCTGAGGTCGCGACAAAGATGATCGCGGCGAGCACCGCGCGATCATCAGCTCGCCGACGGCCACCGCCCTGCGGCCTCATGGGGATCGGCGGTCTCACTCTCCGGAACAACTCCCACAGCCCTTCCGGCACCAGCCCCTCAACGAAGGCCATCGAGTGCAGCCCCCTCCACCGGCGCCGAACTCACCGACTCGTCTGCGTCCTTCCCAGGCGCTCCGAAACGCGCGAGGTAGTGCCACACTTTCTTGACCGCCTGGGGGTCATAGATGCCGGCACGTGCGGCATCTCCGATGATGCGCGGATCGAGGACGCCGTCGACCGCGATCCGCGTGCCCAGGTCGACATGTTCCTGGCCGCGGTAGCCGGGGTGACGGCGGAGTACTTCAACCCCGAGTCGGAAGCCGGGGTGCCACTCCACAGGGCAGCCAAGACGCAGGGCCGCAGCCTCGACCGGCGTGCCTCGGTAGCAGGCGTCCAGGACCAACGCCTCCACATGACAGTGCAGCTGGACCGGCCCGTGCACCTGGGCCTCGATGTAGTCGTCAAGGTCGTCCTGGTGATCGGCGAGAGCAAGCTCGAAGAGCCCCATGCGGGCCGCGACACCGAAATCCGCGGGTTCAAGGAAGCTGTCCGGGTAGCAGAACGTGGTCCGCGCCAGCGTCTCGGCAGCCAGCCGGAAGTGAGCGGAGCCGAACCGCGGTGCCGCGCCGACTGGCTTGCGACGGAAGTTCAACGCCCCGTAGACCGGCCGCTCATGAGCAGGCGCTTCGTCGTATGCCCCGTTGAAGATCCGACTCTCCCAGCGCCACCGGTCGCCGCCTGGATGCGCTGTCAGCCCACCGTTGCTGGTCCCCGTGACGAACTGCGAGCAGTAGACGCCGTCCTCGGCCATGGCCTCCAGGATCGGCTTGCCGTGCAGCAGACGGTCCGGGTGGAAGTTGAGGGTCACCCGCAGCGCCGGGTCCATCGGAGGGCCCGACGCCAGTTCCGCGACATGCCGAAGGGCCCGTTCCTGCGCTGTTGAGGAGGCTGCGGAGCTCATCCGCACAGTGTTCCCCAACTTGATCAACTGGCGCACCGGGATTGTCCACCGACAGCCCGGCCCCGTGCCACGGAGCGTCAATCGCCAATCGAGACGATCTCTAAGGCGAGGTGAGTGAGCTGCGGCCCTGGTCGGACCTCACCCAGCTAATAGAACTAGAATCGAACGGTGGGTGTGGAGGAAGAGTGGTGGTCCAAGGCTGGGCCGTGGGCGCGGGCGCGGCTGCCGGATGGCCAGGAGCTTGACGTCGTCGTGACCTCCCGCCACCGCTCGCGCGACGGAGCGTGGTGGTACGAATGCGTGCGACACGAGGTCGCTTGAGGTGAGTGGTGTCCTAGGAAGGAGGGCCTGCCACATGGCAAGCATATGACGCCTGGTCCAGTGCGTGAGGACCATCCCCGCCCCGGCGTGCGTTGCGGGTAACCGCGAGGTTCGAAGCCCGGGGTCGAGGCCCAAGGGCCGCCGAGCCATCCGGCGGAACACAGGCTGGGGAAGGCCGGGCGGGCGAAGTACATGAACCCTCTAATGTCTCGTCAACCACACACCCGAGAGATGGATAGCACTATCGGGTGATAGGGGCAGGCCGCTGTGATGCGGCAGATGCCGCCTGTAGAGGCATTCGACAGGCGGGAGCGCACCATCGCCCCCGGGGTACAGAGGGCGCCCTATCCGGTCGCGTCTCACTCAAGCGGAACGTGACAACCCCGTCAGGGTCCAGTCGGCGCGGTCGGCTGGCAGGCGAACCGTAAGGAACGCTGCACTCCCCGGCGGGAGCAGGACAACCCGAGAAGCGAATGCCGGTAGCCGAAAGGCAGCAGGAAACTGAGCTGACTGCTGGTCCCTCCACCAGCGGCTCACATAACTGGCCGGATAGGGGGCTGTTCCCCCGACTCGAAAGGGTGCTGACGCGGGTTGGGTGAGCCTACGGAGAACTTATGACGCAAATGGCGGAACCGAGGGGCAAGTTAGGCGCCCCCGCAAGCAACGCGGCCGAGTCCGCGAGAGGCGACGCGAGGGTGAACGGACCCAAGGGCGGTCACTTCGACTGGCACGCTGTGAACTGGCATGCCGTCGAGGAGGATGTACGTCGGCTGCGCCATCGGATCTTCGTGGCAACGGAAGCAGGGGATCTGAAAAAGGTCCGCAACCTGCAAAAGCTGATGCTCCGCTCCCGCAGCAATGCCTTGTTGAGCGTGCGGCGGGTAACGGAGATCAACGCTGGCCGCAAGACAGCCGGGATCGATGGCGAAGTGGCAATCGCACCCGAGGAGAAAGCTGAGCTCGTCTCCTGGATGCGAAACCGCACCTCGCCGTGGTCTCCTCGGCCCGTCAAGCGGGTGTACGTACCCAAGAGAAACGGGCGTCGCCGCCCGCTCGGAATCCCAGTGATCGCTGATCGGTGCCTACAGGCATTGGTGACGGGAGCGTTGGAACCCGAGTGGGAGGCTCGGTTCGAACCTCGGTCGTATGGGTTCCGACCCGGCCGAGGATGCCACGATGCGATCGTGGCTATCCACACCTCTGCCAGTTCCAAGGCAGCGAAGAGGCAGTGGGTACTTGATGCCGACCTGCAAGAGGCATTCGACCGTCTCAGCCATGACCACATCTTGCAATCGATTGAGAGATTCCCCGGTAGGGGGCTCATTGCTCAATGGTTGCGAGCTGGTGTGGTGGAGGCCGGACAATTCACGCCGACGGAAGAGGGAACCCCTCAAGGCGGGGTGATCAGCCCCTTGTTGATGAACGTAGCTCTACACGGGATGGAATCGGCTGCCGGGGTGCGTTACCACAAAAAACCAAGTAGCGACTCCTGGCGCTCAGTTCCGGGATCTCCGGTACTGGTCAGGTATGCCGACGATCTGCTCGTCTTGTGCCACTCAAAGGAACAAGCCGAGGACGTCAAGCAACGGCTCGCCGCATGGCTCAGGCCCCGAGGTCTGGCCTTCAACGAGGCTAAGACTCGGATCACGCACTTGGATGAGGGCGTGGATTTCCTGGGCTTCAACATCCGGCGCTTCCGAGGCAAGCTCCTGACAAAGCCGAGCAACGATGCACTGCGGCGCATCCGGAAACGGCTGTCCGATGAGGCGCTGGCCCTCCGCGGGGGCAACGCCGATGCCGTGGTCGGGAAACTCAATCCGATCATCAAGGGATGGGCCGCCTACTACCGGATCGGAGTGTCCAGTAAGGCATTCGCCACACTGGATAATCACGTGTGGAGGTTGGTCTACAAATGGGCCAGGTTCTCGCACTCGAACAAGTCGGCAGGCTGGGTCACCTCCCGGTACTTCGGCTTGTTCAACCGGGGCAGGCAGGACAGGTGGGTATTCGGCAGCCGTGAGAGCGGTCGCTACCTCCGCCGGTTCGCTTGGACCCCGATCGTCCGGCACCGAATGGTGGCATGGAGGGCGTCGCCCGACGACCCTTCCTTGGCCGCCTACTGGGCGGCGCGCCGTCGTCGCTCAGCCCCGCCGATCGGACGCGACGTGCTGTGGCTACTTCAGCGACAGCGAGGACGCTGCACGATCTGCCGGGGTCTGCTCCTGTATGCCGACCACGAGCCCCAGTGGGAAACCTGGCTCTCGGCGACGCGGAAGGGGCTTCGCAAACGTGCGATCACCCCGCTGGGGCAGAGGCAGCCGGGCGACCGCGTCGCTCAGCATCTCGTACACGCCCAATGCCATCGCAAGACCAACGGCAATGGGGCACAGCGATGACACCAGCACCAGAGCCTGTAGGGCTTGCTTGAGCCGGTTGCTCGGAAACGGGCACGGCCGGTTCTGAGGGGGCGGGGGCGCAGCAATGCGCTCCCGCTACCCGACGAGGCCATCCTCCCGGCCCGGCATGAAGCAGCCGACGGCGCCACCAAGCCGACGGGTGCGCCCACCCCGATCAGCGTCCAGGCCGAGCGGATCACGACCCTCCAGGCCGCGGTGCGGGGGTCGTCAACGGCGGCATTCGACGTCTGGGATCCCGGCCTCGGCGTAAAGCATGGGATTATTTCCGGTCCATCGTCCGATTGCCGGGGGAGACCAGTTCGACGGCCCTGGACACCCGGCAGACGGCTCCCGGCCATCTCCGGCGCCGGCTCGGCCATATCACTGGCGTGCATTGCACTGCAGAAAGTCACCTGGCCATGTTGAGCAGGCACAAGCAGGCTATCCAAGTGGAGGGGCGATGGCGTTCACCGAGTTCGACACGGCGGCGTTACCGAGGGAGCAGCGCTTCGAGTGGTGGTGCGAAGCCATCGGACAGGGCGTGGCTCCCATCCGGATCACCACTGACAAGGCATCGGACTTCACGGCGAGCCTGAGTTCACTGGGTCTCGGGCCTCTTCAATTGACGACGTTGGCCTTCCCCGAGTTGCGCTCGGAACGTACCGCAGAGCTCGTCCGTCGCGGGGACCCGGAGACTTACGAACTGACGCTGATCCTGGGCGGATCCATGGCAGTGGCCCAGGGCCGCAACGATGCCGCTCTCCGCGCTGGCGACTTCGCCCTCTGGACGTCCTCGCGGCCCTACCGCGGTAGGGCCGCGAGTACGCCCGGGACCGGGGCCGCGCGAGCCATCATCCTGCACCTGCCCAGGAAGCTCGTCCCAGTGCCCGAGGCCAGGCTCGATCCGCTGCTCGCCCACGCCCTGCCCGCCCGATCCGGGATCGGGCGGATCCTCGCTGACCATCTGGTTTCGGTAGCCCGGGAGGCGCCCGGACTGGACGACGCGGAGTGTGAGCGGCTCGGCATGGCGAGCCTGGACCTGGCCGCCGGGCTGCTCGCGGTCCGGGCTGACGCACAGGACCGCATCTCTCCCGAGACGCGACACCAGGTGCTGCTCGCCCGCATCGACGTGTTCATTCAGGACTACCTGGCCGATCCCCAGCTCGACCCCGACGCCATCGCGGCCCACCATCACATCTCCGTGAGGCTCCTGCACCAGCTCTTTCGCTCCAGGGGCGAGACGGTGTCGACCGCGATCCGTCGGCGTCGTCTGGAGCGCTGCAGCAGGGACCTGACCGACCCGCGACTACTGGCGGTTCCCGTGCACGCGATCGGCGCGCGATGGGGCCTGACTAGTCCCGCGTCGTTCAGCCGCTCGTTCCGCACCGCTTACGGCGTACCACCTGGCGAGCACCGTCGTACAGCACTCGCCGTGCGCTCAGAGGCAACCCTTCATGCGTCGCAGGCCAATGACGGATAGACAGGCCCGCGACCAGACTCGTCAAGAGGGCGACGGGCCGGATCAGCTCGTCGCCGGTCCATCGCAACACGCTTGCGAAGAGGGGAATCATGAACAAGAGCATCAAGTTCCGAACGTTCGTCACAGCGATGCTGATCACCGTCCCTGCTCTCGGCCTCGTATCGGCCCCTTCCGCCCAGGCATCCACGCCAGGGGCTTCGACTTGTCGAGTCATGGACCCGAAGCCGACCTCCGAGGGGTATGGCGACGGCCGGGTGTGCGACGGGAACATCACCGGCACCGTCCACGACACCAAGGCTGATGGCCGCTGCCCCTACATGCGCATCTTCTTCACGGTCGGTGACCCGTGGGAGTCTCCCTGGGCCGGCGGCAAGGGCAAGGCCGTCAACTTCGGCGGCTACCACGACGGCGAGTACACGGGCGCGGAGATCAGGTACATCTCGTGCTGAAAGAGATGAGGCCGAGGCAAATGGTCGCAGCGGCCAGCCTGCTGGGGGCCTTCTGCTGCCTTGGCCTGACAACGGCCCCCATAGCTCAGGCAGCGTCCGCCGACGCGGTGCTCACCTGCAACGGCGTCGGGGACCAGCGGTACAGGCATTGGCGCTAAGCACTTGACCATCCGGCACGTCAGGGCACGGTTGTGGAGCGAGTAGCGAGTGAGGGTTCCGGCAGATGATCTGCCAGAGCCCTCCGCGTTGGTGGTCGTTGTCTACTGGCGGGGCGCCAGCGGAGGAACAGGCACTGGTCGTCACCGGCGCCGAGGCGGAAGGGCAGGGAGGTGCGGTCGAGTGCGAGGGGCTGGCCGGGGGCGTGGGCGGTCCAGCCGCACCGGGTGTAGAAGGGGCCGAGGCCGAGGCCGCGGTCGACTTCGTACGAGCCGTAGAGCAGCCGGTAGCCGAGCTGGTGGTGGCTTCAGTCATTCGTAGATGACTTCTGGCCAAAGAGGTCTCCCGCGCGGCTCCCGGGAGCTGACAGGGGCGCTCCGGAAGGTCAGGATATCCGACATCCACAGGGGGGCGTTATGAGCACTGCCGAGAGCGCACCGGCAACCGAACCTCGGGGCGGGGAGGAGCCGGACGCCGGAGCGGAACTGGCGCGGCGGGTCTTCACCGGCCAGGAGCGCTGGGGCTGGGAGTTCGTCCAGCCGT
>NZ_JANCLX010000057.1 GCF_024295805.1 Streptomyces cucumeris | reverse complement strand
GGAGCGGGCGGAATCCCCGTCACCCAAAAGGGTGAACGCTCCGACCAGCGAGTCTCACGAAGACGGCATAAGTGTCGCCGATGTGCCATCGGAGATGAGATTGTGCCGCGAAATTTGAGACCCTACATTCCGGTACCTGATTGGCTATGCGGCGTGCCCGAGTTCGTCTTCAAGTTGCTGGACGGCGAGCTTGGCGATCCCGACGGAGGAACGCAGCCGCTCCAGCCGGGGGCAGGCGGCGGAGGTTACCAGTCGCGGGTCGTAGGCAGGGTGATCCAGGTGTCGAGGACGGTGGCCATCTCGTCTTCGGGGAGCGCCGGGTTGGCGCCCGCGCTGGAGGCCAGTTCGGGGACATGGAGCGCCTCGCGGAGGCGCTGGAGCGGCAGGCGCGGGTCGCCAGCCGCCGCTTGGCGCGTCCAGACCTCGGGGTCATGGCTGAGCCGTTCGATCTGCGCGGGCGTGGCGGCCGGGTCCCGGACAGCCAGTCGGCGGTAGTTGCCGTCCGGGTGGTCCGCGTAGCGGGTGGCAAGGCCCTCGCGGGGAAAGCGAGGGTGCGTCTCCGCCATCCAGGCGGAGAACGTCCCGCCGAGCCTCGCATACACGCGCATCAGGACCTCCTCCGGGGTGTCGGGGTGGTGAATGCCCAGGAGGTTCTCCACCACTGGGTCCTCGACGCGTGCGAGTAGGCGCAGCAGGTCGGGCGGCAGGTGGGGGCTCCGGGCAGCGGCGCGCCGGAGCAGCGGGTGTGCGGTGACCGCGGCCCGACGCAGCACCTCGGGGTTGGCGAGCTCGTCCCGTACCCACTGCACGCCGTCGCCCCTGTCGAAGTCGCCGGCCGTGAAGTCGATCGCCATGCGCCGTGCCTCGTCCAGCTCGGGCCGGAGGGAAACCGCGAGCCGTACGGCCTCGTCGGGGTCGACGGCGAGCCGCTCCACGAGGTCGGCGGGCAGCGACGGGTTCTCGGCGAGGGCCGCCAGGTGCTTCCGCTCGGCGACGCACCGCTCGGCGTCGGCGCGGACGAGGAGCCCCCGGCGCAGCGCCTCGGCGACGGTCTTCGGATCGCGGAGGAGTTCGGCGGTGACGTGTGCGTCGCGCCGGCACTCCCACAGCGCGGCGGCCCGCCGCACCTCGGAATCAGGGTCGGCCAGCAGCGCCGACCGCTCGCCCGGCGGCAGGATCTCCCATGCACGCACCGCTTTCCGGCGCGCTGCCGAACTGTGATGAGTAGCTATCGAGGCGACGAACGACCGCGCCAAATGGGGCGAGTCCAGCAGCGCCGTCCGGACAGAAGGGGCGGGGTCATCGAGCAGGCGGACGCACACGGCGTCCGGGAGCGGCGCGATCTTTGTGCGCAGGTCGTACACCTCGGGTCCATACGCAAGAGCTGCCCGCACCTTGGGAGAAGGATCGTCCGCGAGCCGGGCCCGCTGTGCAGGCTCCGCCCTGGCGCTCATGGCGAAGTCGATCCGGGCGCCCGGGTTCGGATGGGCCAGGATCACCGCGACGGCCGACTCTGGGAGTCCGGCCCGCTGGAGGGCGTCACGAGGCGGACGGTCACCGTCCCCCTCGAAGGCGAGCAGGCGCAGTAGCAGCGGTGTTGGCAGCGCCGGATTGCGGGCGACTCCATCCAGCGCGGACGCGTGGAACGCCGTCATGATTCCCCTACCCCTGTGTCTTCCCCGATTGGTCCGCGACCATGATCTCCCGTATGCCCCTCAGGAACCGCCGAACGCCACCAGCTGTCCGGCTGGTCAAGCGGACGGTCGAGGCATACCGGCAGCTCGAGCAAGGCCAGATGCCCGCCGGCCCGGGGGCCGGCGCCCTGGACGCCCTCCATCTGCGCAAGATCGACCTGGCTGACCGGATTCTGGTCGTCAACCCAGGCGGGTATATCGGCGAGTCCACGAGCAGGGAGATCGCATACGCCCACGCCACCGGCAAGCCGATCTCGTTCACCGATCCCTCTGACCAGTAGACGCTTCGTGGTGCGCGCGGGCAACGAATCTCGGTCGGCCTTGGAGCGGGCTGAGCGCGGTCTGTCAGGTTTGCTTGCGACAGGCGATGTAGTCGAACCAGTCACGCTTCGCGTATGCGGTCCACCGTGTGGCGTTGCTGATGCTCGTGCCGGTGAGGTCGGCGAGGACGGATGCCGGCAGGTCTGAGGCCAGGGCAAGACGGGCGCTGTTGCGGCTGGCGAGGCCTTCGAAGCCGTGACGTCGGAGCAGTAGGCCTAGGTATTCGGACCGGATGGGTCGCGCGGTTCCTGGCCGGGGAAGAGCCACGGTGTTGTGCTGGCTGTCTGGTTGATAGTCCAGCGCTCCGCGCTTACTTTCCGCTGCTCAAGCAGCAGTTGATCGACTCTGGGCGGCAAACGCAGACTGTGTCCATCGATGCTGAGTCCCACGGCGTCGCCGCTGAACGATAACGTGGTGGATGGCGAGGCCGAGGAGCCGCGTGTAGGGAAATCCGAAGAGCAGTACCAAGGCCCCGACGGTGCGGACGATGCCTGGGAGAGCTTCTGCCGAGAGGCAACGGCGCAGTTGCTGAACCCGCTCTTCCTCTTTGATGAACGTCTTCGGTGCGGTGATGCGTGGGGGCGGCACGCTCAGATCTGAGGCGAGGCCGCAGCGCCTGCCCAGGTGATGAAGGGTCTGACGTCCCTTCTCGTGATGCTGCCTTCGTCGAGCCACCGGTCGAGGTCGAGCTGAGTGAGCTGGTCAAGACTTGTTCCCTGGTCATCGAGCCAGGTCAGCACTTCGAGTACTCGCCTCAGCGTTGACATCCCGCCCGCCCCGGCGGTCCCGCCGACGCGGCCCACTCGCGCGCCGGTGATTCCGGGTCCTACGCCGAAGGCGCGGTACGCCCTGTTAGCAATATCTATGCCAGGTTTCGCCCGCTCTCTCTCGTCGGACGTGACGCCTGCTTCAACATAAGGCGACATGTTTCCTCAAAATACACCTCAGATCCGTTGCCCCCACTGCCGTGATCACGATAATTTGACCTAGTCGCCGCACGTTCGATCCATTTGCCTGACCGGCAATTCATGGTGGGAGACGTCGGCGATTCTCTCTGACCAAGAGCAACCGCGGACGTACGGCACATCCCCGTTGGACCCACGGGGGGCGGGGTCGGCGCCGCGTTCACACAACCCCGAAGGGGCATCGCCAGCACATGTCCGGAAGATTCAGCAACGCCCGTCTGTCCCGAGTTACTCGGACCAGCACCCTCCTGGTGTCCGCTCTCACCGCAGGGGCACTTTTCACGACGGTGAGCGGCGCGCACGCAAGCGAAGCGCACCGAGCACCCGTCGCCGCGTCGGCCTCCGCGAACGAGGACGAGATCGAACTCACTGACGCACAGTGGGAAAACGTGATCAACCAGTTAATAGTCATACCCGAGGACGTACTGGAACGGGGTGACCAGGCCACGCTGGACTACCTGAAGCAGCTGGAAAAGCAAGAGGGGGGCAAGCAGTCCGCGACCGCGGTTCAGCAAGTGGCGAGTGGCTGGTTCAACTTCGCGTGCATCGGGGCTGTTTCCATCGCTGTCGGATCCAACCTTCTGCCCGCTGCGAAGATGCTGAAGATCGTCAAGGTGGCCAAGAGAGTCGGGGTCAAGCGGATCGTGCGCGCGATCAAGGCGATCCGCAAGGGTAGGGGCCACACGCTGGGCAACGACCTTCAGTGGGTCGGCACTCAACTGCTAGGCCTCGGGGGCGTCAAGGCCGCGTGCGCCTGAACACGGAGGAGACGAACGGGGAGAAGAGGAACGAGGAGGCGACCGTCCCATGCTCGTAGCACGCATCGTCTTCGCTGCGGAAACCCTGCTCGTCGTGGCGGGTCTGTTGTGGATGGCCGCCACCGTCCGCACTCGGACCAAGGTCGCAGGCGCGGACCGCGAGCGGTTCGGGCAGTTGCAGCCGACTCGCCAGATGCTGACCGCGGCCGGGCTGAGTGTCGCGAGCGGCTGGGCCATCTCACGCCACCCCGTCCCTGACCTCCTCCTGCTCGGCCTCCTTGGCGTGGTCCTCCCTGCCACCGCCGGAATGGCTCTTGCCTTGATGATCCGGCAGGAAGAAAAACCGGCCGGACGCGGAGTGCGCGGATGGCTGGTCCTTGCAGTACCCGTCTTGGGCGGCACCGCCGCGGGGCTCGTCCCCAACATGTTCTGACCTGAGACATGTTCTGACCAACGACAGACGGAGGGTGCCCCGCACATGGTGCGGGGCACCCTCACCAGCCTGCGTGTTCACTTGTTGTCGCGTCCGGACATCGGCCCTGGTCCAGCTGAGCCTGGCGATCCCGGCGGAGGAAGGCAGCCGCTCCAGCCGGGCGCGGGCGGCGGGGGCTACCGGCGGCAGCTCGTGCGCAGGGTGATCCAGGTGGTGACGAGCGCGGCGGCGACGCCGATCGCGCGGTGCGCCGCCTGGTCCAGCTCCATCAGCGCGGTCCCCGGACCGGAGACGTCCTGGACGGCCTTGGGGTACTCGGTGCCCTCGCCGCCGGCCTTGCGGACGACCGTGGCGTGCTTGATGTAGCCGGTCTTGCCAGCCTTCTCCGCGAGCCAGAGCAACGGGTCGCGCCTGTCCAGGATTCCGTGGGTGATCGCGTTGATCGCGGTGCCCGCCAGCAGCGCCTTGGCCGGGACGCGATAGCCCAGGGTGCGGGTGACGGTGAGGGTGGAGGCGAGCTGCACGGCGCTGTAGCTGAGGCAGTGTCGGCTCACCGAGCGGCGGCCGTACGCGCTGGCGGTACAGGTGCGGCCCTCCTTGCCGTGCCGCCACGGGTTCTCTTCCACCGGGGAGCCGTCGTTGACGTAGACCAGGTGGGAGCCATGCATCCCCTTGGTCAGTGCGTCGTGCTCCCGCTGCACAAACTGGTCCCCCAAGGCGTGGACGCCATCGAAGACAGCAGTGAGGGCGGCGACCAGCGCCAGGCCCTCGATGGCTCGGAGGCAATCGGTCATGCTGGGTGTGCTCCTCATCTCGGTGTTCGGGTTGGGGTCTGTGAGGCGGTCGGCCTCTTAGCGATGCTGCGGTCGCCCCGGGCGGTGCTTCGCCCCCGGCCTGAGTTCGGCCGGGGGCGTTGGTGTTCAACGGGCGGCTCGTCCCAGGCCGGAACGGGCAGGAGTCGGATGCGGATCTCGCGCCGGTCTGCCCAGCAGCCGCACGCCTCCATCTCGGGGAAGGCCCCGCCGGTCCGCCAGCCGCCTTCGCCGTGTCAGCGCGGGCAGTTGGGCCGGGGCCGACCGGTGATCTCGATGCGGTACCGATCGGCGTACAGCTTCCAGTGACCGGCCTTGAGTACGGCGGCGACCGCCACCACGGTGGGCGGGACGACGACGGCGAGCAGCAGTGTGGCGCGCAGACTACGGGCGGCCACGTCAGCGGGCCGCGGCGTGGTCGAACGCGAGATCCGGGAGCGCGTCCAGGGGCCACCAGCGGGCGGCCGTCGCGTCGTCTCCCGCCGACGGCGGGACGGTCGCGGGCAAGGTAGCCGTGTAGGCGACGGTGACGTACCGGCCGCGCGGGTCACGGCTAGGGGCGTCGTAGGCGCCCACCTGCCGGAGGTCGGCGTCCGGGACGGTAATGCCGGTCTCCACCTCCAGCTCGCGAGCCGCAGCGGCAAGGCTGCTCTCCCCGGAGTCAACGTGGCCTCCCGGGAGCGCCCAGGCACCCGCGAACGGCTCCCATCCTCGCTCGATCAGCAGGACGTGGTCGGCGGCGAGCAGGACGACGTCGGCGGTGTAGCGGATCGTCTCGTCGGTGGTGTCGGTGGTCATGGGCTGGTGTCCTTCTGGATCAGGCGGCCAGCAGGTGCTTGGCCGGGAGTTCGATGTACGTGCCAGGGGTGGGCTCGTATCCCTTGTCGCACGGGTCGCAGACGCTCTGGGTGCGCAGAGGTATTGGCGGAGCGCACTTGTTCTGCAGGTGCCGTATGCCAGCGTGGAGGTGCCGCAGAGGCCGTGGCGGTGGCGCTGAGGGATGCGGCCGTGTTGCTGAAGGAAGCTGGTGAGCCGGGTGCACCCCGGACTTCGGCGTCGAGCAGTGTCATCCTCAGCACGGGCCACGCCTCCCGTGCCTGCGACGATGCAGCCTCGTGGTGTCCAGCTCGCTACGTAAACTGTTGGCTCGTGTGCCCGTCTGTGATGTCAACGTGCAACTGACGGTTTCCCGTTCGCCCCGAAGGACTGAGCCGTGCCCGACCGACCTGAGATCGTTTGCATCTGCGGCTCTACTCGGTTCGTGGACGAGATGCGTGCGGCGAACCGTGATCTGACCTTCGCAGGTGTCATCGTCGTCGCGCCCGGCGAGGCAGACGAGTTGATCACCAACGAGCAGAAGATCGCGCTGGATGCCCTCCATCTGCGCAAGATCGACCTGGCTGACCGGATTCTGGTCGTCAACCCAGGCGGGTATATCGGCGAGTCCACGAGCAGGGAGATCGCGTACGCCCACGCCACCGGCAAGCCGATCTCGTTCACCGATCCCTCTGACCAGTAGACGCTTCGTGGTGCGCGCGGGCAACGAGTCTCGGTCGGCCTTGGAGCGGGCTGAGCGGCCTGTCAGGTTTGCTTGCGGATCGGCTTGTCGCTGCGGGACATGGCGTGGCTGCTCCTTCTGCCGGAGGGCGATGGTGGGCGTCAGCGGATCTCGTTGCGAGTGCGGGCGAAGAACGCGCCGCGCGTGGTGGTGTTGTTGTGGATCTCGGTGTGGTGGGTGACCGGAGCCTCGTAGACGTTCTTGGTGATGGCTGCGCGGGCCTTGCTGATCGCGCCGCCGATGGCGGTGGCGGCCATGGCCAGACCTGCGAACGGCAGGGTGACCATGAGGACTCCGGCGAGGCTGACGGAGGCCAGGCCCTGGAGCATGAGCCAGGCGCCGCAGCCGATGCCGGTGACACCGGTGCCGACGCCGATGGAGGCAACCGCGATCCCGGCCGCCCAGGCGGGCACGATCCGGTGGTCCGGCTGCGGCACGGGCGGGGTGGTGCCGAAGGCCGGAGGCTCGGTGGCGTCGCGGAACGAGGTGGGGTGGTGGCGTACGGGCCGGGCCGCCCACTCGTCGAGCAGGCGGCGGGCTTCGGCCGCGGCCTCGGACTCGGGCATGCGGGACTGGGTGCCGTTCAGGGGGTCCATCGGTCGTCTCCGATCACGCGAAGAGGAACGCCCTCCTGGCCGTGGTGGCCGAGAGGGCGCGTGGGGGAGGGGCGCGCGACGACGAAGGGTGCCGCTGGCCATCGTGTCCGGCGGCGCCCTTCGGCGTTGCGTAGAAGGGGGGTTGGGTGCTGTCAGTGGGTAGTCACTGCACACGCGCTCCGGGCATCTCCGGAATAGGCAGGCGCGGGGAAGGGGCTGGGGTGGAGTTCGTCTTCGAGTGCGGGTGGTGCGGAGGTGACAACTACTTCGTGGGCAAGCAGGTCGGCTTCTGGGTCGACAAGTGGGAGGTGCCCTCGGAGTGGGACTGCCGCTTCTGCGACGGACTCAACTACACGCACGACCCGCCGTGGACAGAGGCGTAGTCAGAGGCTGGAGATCAGTCCGGCGAGTGAGGTGAGGCCGCTGTTGATGGTGGGGGCCAGGCCGGTCGCGGCGAGGGTGAAGCCGAACAGCGTGCGGGCCAGGGCGGAGCCGACGCGGACGTATCCGCCCTTGAGCAGGACGACGACGATGATGCCCAGCAGCGCGGCGGCGGAGATGGAGAAGGCCACGGCGGTGGTGCTCCTTCGCAGGGATCGGTGGGGCCGGCCGTGCTCGGGCGGGCCGGCCCCGGGGTGGATGGGGTGTGATCAGGCGTCGGTGAGGCTCTTGATCGCCTCCAGCGCCTGGCGGGGAGAGGCGACCTGCTCGGAGCGGCGACCGCCGCCCTTGGAGCCACGCCCGTCACCGCCCTTGCCGCCGCCTCCGCCGCCGCGTCGGCGGGACCGGCCCTCGCCTCCGTCGTCCTCGTCGGGCTCAGGCCAGAACTCGCCGGGTCGCACGGGCTCATTCCAGTCGAACCACAGGCCGCGCTTGGTCAGCTCGCTGATCTCGTAGTCGGTGAGCCGGTTGACCTCGTCAGGGAAGAGGTGGGCGAGGTCGGTGTCGAAGTCCGCGTACAGCGACCGCATGAGCACGGCGCGGCCGTTGTCGAGGACGATGACCGCGACGCCGCCGGTAGAGACGCCATTCTCCGGGTCGGCCTCGCCGCGCATGGCGCGGTCGATCGCGGAACCCTCCTGGCGGGAGTAGCGGGCCGGGATGGTCGGCACGTCGTACGGGTTCTCCATGGTGCCCTCCGCCGCCTTGCGGGTGGCGCCGGGCGAACCCATGTTGAAGATGACCGGCCGGCTGTTCTGCCGCAGGTTGTCCTTCATCTCGGTCGAGAACCCGTTGTGCGCGAACGGCGACTGTCCGGCCGGGTTGAAGCCGATGCCGTACTTGAGCCCGGTGACCGTGAGGTCGTCGCCATCCTTCTGGATGAACTCGCCGAAGTCCCCGTCCTGCGCCGCGGTCATGAACTCATCCCCGTACACGTTCAGCTGCCGGTAGGGGCAGCGCTTGTCACCCGGCTTGTAGTCGTGCGGCTGGCCATCGTGCGGCCAGGGCATCTCCGCCCGGATCTCGCACAGCGCCTTCGCCGCCCGCAACTGCCGTGCCATCCACAGCGCATTCGAGCCCTGCCGGTCGATGTACCGACCGAGCACGGTGGTCTTCTCGTCCTTGCGGACGGTGGACAGCCACACCACCTGGCCGTCCAGGGACTGAGCGGCCATGTTGATCGCGAAGAACTGCGTCTTTCCAGATCGGGACACCCCGAGGGTCAGGCCGTGAGCCGCGGCGTTCTTGTCGTGCTGGTACACCATCGTCTTCACCGGCTGGCCGGTGATGGTGAACCCGCACACGTACATGCCCTTGGCGTCCGGGGTGAGCAGCTCTCGGGTGGCGGAGAAGATCTGCGACAGCGGCGGCTCATCGAACGCGCTGATCAGGAACTCCGAGCCGTCGATGAGGACGAACACGCAGGAGTCGTCCTCGGGCAGCCCGAGTGCGCGGCAGACCTTGGCCAGGTCGATGCGCGGCGACTCGGTGGAGTCGGCCATCTTCGCCCGGTAGAACGTCACCCCGCGCATCTCGTCGCGGGTCTTGTGGACCAGCTCGGAGCCGGGGGCGCCGCCCTTGGGGCCGCCGATCCGGTCCGTCCAGCGCTCCTGGTCGGTCGGCTTGGTGCGGCGCCGGGCGTTGGCGTCGGGGGTGATGCGGGCCTCCATCCAGCCGGGGCCGCCCTGGCGGCCGGGCTGGGTGGCGACCTCCGCTAGGACGACGTCGCTGGAGTGCACGCCGAACGGCGCGGCGACAGCCGCCTCGTGGAGGCCGGTGATCGGCCGTCCGGTCTCCGAGGCGCGCAGCAGGATCGTCATGTCGTTGCGCATGCCGGGGTGCCGGGTGGCCTTGACGATGTGCGTGCGGCCGGGCATCCCGGCCTGCTCCCACAGCACCCGGGCGTCGCGGGTGAGCAGGTCGGCTCCGTCGTCCGGCTGCGCCACCGACTCCTCGAGGACTTCGGCGGGCGCCGGATACGGGGCGGGGGCGGCGAGGGCGGGGCGGTGGTGGCGGCGGGTGTGCCGGGAGAACGGCATCACCAGGTAGCCGGCCGCCGCCCAACCGGCGGCGAGCAGCCCGTCCGTCCAGTACGGGCCGAAGCCGGGGGTGTGCCCGGCGGCGACGTCGACGGCGGCGGCCAGGACCAGCGGGCACCAGCGAAGGATCTTGCGCCCGGCGCCGGGCTCATCGCTCTTGGCGGCCAGGAACCAGCCACCGATCCCGGCCGCGCCCGCCAGCTGCACGACCTGGTTGACGGGGCTGTCGGGGTGCAGGTTCGGGGCCACGGCCAGCACGGGCGCGGCGAGGGTGTAGGCGAGGCGTTCGAGCGCGACACTGCGCGGCGTGGCCACCGGTGTACTCCTTCGGGAACGGGCACGGGCGGCCCCGCAGAGCGCGGGGCCGCCCGTGGCGGCGAGGGTGGGGGAGTGGGTCAGCGGCTGAAGAATCCGGGCCGGGGCGTCTTCTCGCGCCGGTTGGAGCGGATGTCGTCCAGCGCGCCGTAGAGCGTCGAGTGGGTGCGCCGGGCGTCGTGGGTGAGGTCGGCGGTCTCCTGGGCGGTGTCGGACAGCGTCCGGACCTCCCGGGCGGCGCCACCCAGGGCGGAGGCCACGTTGGCGGTGAGCCCGACGAACTTCGGGTCCAAGTCGGCGTTCTCGATGTCGGTGGCGACGCCGTCGGTGTGCCTGGCGTTGGCCTGCATGCTGCGCCGCAGTCCCTCGAGTTCGAGGGTGGCGTCGTCCATGGTCTTGCCGAGCTTGTCCAGCTTGGCCTGGACGGCCTTGTATCGGTTGTCGCCGTCGGCCACGGCGGGCGCGGCGCTGCCTTTGCGGGGTGCGAGGTCGCTGCTCATCAGCGGGTTTCCTCCAGGGTTCTAGTCGTGGTGGACAGCGGCCGACGCGTGCTGGAGGTCGGCGTCTTCCTTGGCGCCCATGTCCTCGCCGTAGACGCGGGCGACCATCACGGCCGCGAGTTTGGAGGCCTCATTGGCGATGCCGCACTGCTCAGCACACCGTTTGGCCTGGGCCTTCATGCGGGCTGCGGAGTCCGCCAGGTCGATGATCAGGTCGGTGACCTTGGTGGAGATGTTGTGGTCGTCTACCAGGTCGGCGGCCATGTCCCGCAGAGCGTCGGCGACCTTGGTGAGGGCCTCCATCAAGGCTTCGGCGCGCTCCTGGTCAGAGGCGGTCTTGATGGCGATCCTCGCCATCTCCATCAGGTACTCGTCGAACGTGATGTCCGTGCGGTGCTGGGCACCCAAGCTGCTCACGCTACTCCCTTCCGTGCTGGTCGGTCGGCTGGTGCCGGGCCGTGCAGTGTGCTTCTCCGGCGCGGGCGGCAGGCCCTTGACGCCGGTGGTCACAGCCGGGGGCGCGTCGGGGACGATGTCCGCGTCGACGATGTCGTCCTCGCCGTTTGCAGCGCGCTTGGGCGGGCGGGTGTCGTGCTCCGGCCACTCCACCGTGGGGGTGGAGTCCTCGGCGCCGAACGGGCTGTCCGCCGGACGGCCGCGCCGACCGGTCCGGCCCGTACGACCGCGTCCCGTCCGGCCGGTACGGCCGGTGTGGTGGGCACGCCCGTGCCGTCCAGTCGTCCCCGCGCCGGTACCCCGACGCCAGGACCGGCGCCGCTTCTTCGCACCGTCAGACGGCCCGGCACCAGCTGTGGAGTCCGTCCCCGGTGTATCGCCCGCAGTGCCGTCCTTCGCGGCGCTGGAGGCCCCGTCAGGGGCACCCTTGGCCTTGGAGTCCTTGTCCTTGGTCAGGTTCACCTTCTCGGTGCCGGACTTCGTGTCCTCCGCCTCCTTGCCGTCCTTCGCGGCCTTGGCGGCCTTGGCATCGGCACGACGCTTGTCCCAGCGGCGCTGGGCTTCCTCGCCGACGGCCTGGCCCAACGTGGTGCGACCCGGCTCGGACGAGGCGGCGGCTTCCCGCTTCGCCTTCCGCACCGCGTCCCGCTCCTGGCGCTTGGCCCGACGGTCCTCCCACGCCTGCTGCCGCTGGGCACGGTCCTGGTCGCGATCTTTGGACCGGTCCGCGACGCCGGCGGCGTGCCCGGCACTGCGCCGTTCCTGCCGCCCGCCCTGCCGGACCCCGGCGCGCTCCTGGCGGCCGCGGGCCCGCTCGGCACGGGCGCTGGACACCGGACCGTGCTGCGCCCGACCGCCGCCGTCTCCCTTCGAGTTGTGACCCCGGCCGGATCCGCCAGAGCCCGCCTGAGAGCCTTTCGACCCTCCGGACGACCCCTTGCGCTGGGGACCGGCATTTCGGCCGCCAGAGGCCCGGTCAGCGCCCTTCGTGCCGCCCTTGCCGCCTCCGCCGCCCCCGGTCGCTCTGGACCCCGAACGCCCGTCGCAGCCAGCGGAGTTGGGGCCGCGCGAGGACCCGGAGCGGTTCGGTCCCGGGCTCAAGTTGTTGCGGGACGGTCCGCTGCCGCCTCCGCCGCGCGATGACCCGCCCCCGCCGCTGGCCTTCGAGCGGCCCTTGTCCGCACCCAGACCGGAGCCGGACGCCTTTGTGCGGTCTGCATCGGCCTTTCCGCGCGCCGCTGCCTTGTCGCCCTTCGCCTTCATCATCGCGGCATGGAGCTTTCCGTTCTGCTCCATCATCGCGACTTCCTGCGCGGTACGGCCCTCCAGCAGCGCCGCCTTACGCGCTATTTCAGCCTCACGGAAAGGCGCTTCGCTTTCATAATTGGCCCGCGCCATTTCCAGCCGGAACTCCAACCAGTCACCGAGACGGTCAGCGAGAGAACGAGGCTGCTCGTATTCGCCTTCCTCGTATTCACCGTCATCTTCACCGGCTTCCGGCACGGTAATTCCTTCGGAACGCAGCGACGTAGACGGGTCCGGAGCCGCCGGAATCGGCGGAAGTTCCATCGTCGTCTCCTCCGGCGACTCCGGCGGGACCGGGGGAATGTCTTCCGGCGGCGGAATGGTGTCGCCGTAATCCGGGATCGGCGGTGGCACGTACGTGGAATCACCACTCCAGGGCCCATGGACCAGGGTCCCGGTGCCGTCCTCATCGGACATGATGCGCCTCCCTCCTGGGACTTGACAGAGCGTGGGGTCTTGTGTGCACGCGTGTGCACGCGCACGTGTGCACGCTTTACGCGCGCGAGGCCCCGCCGGAGCCCGGCGGGGCCTTCGCTGGTGACGTTCAGTTACGCGGGGGGGTGCTTCGCCACGACCTGCTCCGCGTACTGCAGCAGGTCGTTCCAGAGCCGTCCGTTGCCCTCCACGCGCTGGTCCATCGCCGTGATGAACAGGCGGCAGATCAGCGCGAATCCGGAGTAGACGTCGCCGCGACCGGCTTTGACGTCCTTGGCCATTCGGGATCGCACCAGGCGGAGCCAGAATTCCATCTGCCCTGCCTCGCCGCGAGATTCACGGGCTTTCGTCGCCTCTTCCTTCAGCCAGTTCTGGCGCCGTTCGGCGGAACGTTCGGCGCTGCTGAGGGGGCGGTTCACGCCGACTCCCGACCCAGGTCGTAAATCGACGTGGGACCACTGTAGCCAGAATTCTGGTTCTGCGCACCCTGCGGCGGGTTGGGTGCGGCCTGGAGGGTCGGCGGGTTCTTCTTCCGCCGCCTTTCGATCTCCTTTTCCTTCCTGTCCTTGACCGTATTCACCACGGCCTCGTCGTGGGCGCGGCGCTTGTAGGCGCTCTTTTCCAGGCCCTCGGTGAGGTTGTTCAGGTTCTTGAGCACGTTTCCGAGGGCCTTTTCCACGGGCATCGCGCGCAGCCTGGCGTGGTACCAGCGGTCGCCCTCCACGTGCGTGTCGCGCAGGTGCACGCGGGTCTCGTGCGCGAGGGTCTCCAGGTTCTTGCCGATGTCCAGCAGGACCCGCTGAACGTCGGCCAGGTACCGGGCGGTTGCCTCCGGGCTCTGCGCGACGTCGCGCAGAGGAGAGTGGGACGGGTCGTTGCTGTTCATGCGAGAAGACCTCCAGGTCTCGGGGTTGGGGAGGGGGAGTCCGTGTCCCCGAGGCTGTTGCGCGGGGTGGGTGGTGCTCGGAACGAACTCGCCCGCGCCCCGCTCGGGGCGGGCGCGGGCGAGCGGCCTGCCGGCCGTGGCCGTCACCGGTCCGCGCTCACGCTCGGGAGCGTGGGCGCGGGCCGGGGGCGACCATGAGCGGCAGGGGACTGCCGGGGGTGAGCGCGTCGGCGCTCACCGGGCGCTCACCTACGCGCCCGGGGCGGCCTCTTCGACCTGTTCGCGCAGACGCTGCGCGGTCGGGCGGGAGACCGGCTTGTCGGACAGGCCCGCGCCGGTGAGCGCGTCGCGGATCTCCGTCCACTGCGGGCGGCGCCCGAGCTCGGTGTAGAGCAGACGGATACGAGCGTGGCGGCGCTCGGTCAGCGCCTCCGTCTCGCTGCGCGTAAGCGCGCCCTCCGCTCGCTGAGCGTCCGTCTCCTCCGTGGCGCGCTCACCTTCGTGAGCGCCGGAGGTGAGCGCCGGGCGCTCAGGCTCGCCGCGAACCTCGCCCGAGATGAGCGCGCTCACGTCGGGGTGAGCGTGCTCGCTCTCCTCCGTTCGTTCGACGGTGAGCGTGTCCTCGGGGGTGAGCGTGTCGGCGAGCGCGGCGGGCGCGGAGCCGAGCTTGAGCGCCATCCGCTGCTCCAGCGGAGCCTTACTCCGCCACCGCCACCCGTACTCCTCCTTGAGCTGCGCTCGCAGGTAGGTCTGCTCTTGGAGGCGGGTGAGCGCCTCCTCGTAGGAGGTGATCTCCCACAAGATCATCCGGCGGCGCAGCCGGGCGGTCGGGATCGGAGCGAGGATCCAGCGCGAGCGCCGCACCGTCTCCATCCGCTTCTTACCGGTGACCGCACCGATCCGCGTCGCGTACACGTGGGAGGCGATCTCCGAGAACACGACCCACAGCAGCGTGAGGGCCGCGTGCCCGAGGCGGCCCGACGCGGAGTCCGAAGCGTTCCAGTTCAGGTACACGGTCACCGCCGTCAGCGCGCGGGGCACCCAGCGGATCCAGCGCAGCTCCATGCCCATGCGGATCAGCACCAGGTTGGCGCCGGTGAACGCCGGGATGGCGACGTCGATGCCGACCGGCAGCAGCCACGGCCACTCCCATCCCCAACCCGACGCCTTGGTCTCCAGCGCGGTGTAGGAGGACAGCAGACCGAGGGTGGAGACAACTGCGGCCGCCAGGACGATCCCGGCGACCAGGAGCAGCTCCTGCCCGGACAGCGGCGGAACACCGCCGGCGGGCCGGGCGTCGTTGCGGGCCTTGCGCCGCGCGGCGCGGGACTCGGCCCGGATCTCCCGACGCCGCGCCCGCTGCACGGTGCGCTCCGTCGCCGCCTGAAGGACCCGGTCCGCCTCGGCTCGGTTCTGCGCGGCGGCGGCCTGGTCAGCCGTGGCCTTGGCCACCGCCTCCCGGGCCAACGTCGCGTCCTTCTCCGCCTGCTCCCGCAGCCGGGCGACGTCCTTGTCCGTGGCGGCACGCAGCTCCTCAGCGGACGTACGGGCGTCGTCCAGCGCGCGGTCGGCGTCGGCGCGAAGGTCGGCGGCCATCTTCTCCGCCCCGGCCCGCACCTGCGCGGCCTGGTCGTCCGCGCTCTCGCGCATCCGGTCGGCCTCGCCCCGCGCCCGCCCCAGGAGAGCTTCGGCGTCGGTGGTGGCGCGGGTGCGGGTCTCCGCCGCGGTGCGCTCCGCACCGGCGAGCAGCTCGGTGCGCTTGGCGTCCGCGTCGGCGAGGGCCTTCTCCGTGGCCTGCGCGGCCTCAGTCCGAACCTCATCGGCCTTCGCGGCCGCGATGGCGATGGCTTCCTCCGCCTGGCGGCGGGCGGCGGCGAGGACCTGGTCGGCCTCGCCGGTCGCCGTCGCCGTGACGGTGTCGGCCTCGCGGCGCGCGTCGGCGAGCAGTTGCTCCGCCGCGGCTTCGGCTTCGGCACGGACATGGTCGGCGTCGGCGGCCGCGGTGCTCGCGGCGTCGGTGCGGACCCGGTCGGCGTCGGCCTGGGCGGCGGCCAGGAGGCGGGACTGCTCGGTCGTGGCGGCCTCGGTGATCGAGGTCGCCTCGTTGCGCGCGCCGTCCAGCAGATCGGTGGCGCGCAGCTCGCCGTCGACGAGGATGCGGGCGACGTCGTCGACGGCCAGGTCCCGGAGGTCGGCGGCGCGGTCGGCGGCGTCGGCCAGGTGCGGGTCAGCCTCGGGGTACACCGCCGGGGCGGTGTCCTTGGGGGCGATGGTCTGGGCGGGGATGGTGGCCGACTGCGTCGGTGCCTTGCCACGCCCGGTGGTTCGGGTCTTCGCCGCGGGCTGGCGCCTGCGGCGGGTGGCGGTCTTGGTGGCCACGGGGGTGTCCTCTCTCCCGGGCGCCTCCGTGCAGAAGGGGCACCGTGGATCAGTGGCGGTCGGTAGGGTCGTGACCAGACCCTCCGGGGCCCCGGCAGCTGTAATGCCGGGGACTCGGAGGGCCGTTCTGTACGGTCGGTTCAGGCGGGTCAGGCAGCCCGCGATTCCTGACTGGCAGGCCCGTAGGTCCGGGCGAACCGGGCGCCGGCGGACAGCAGCGCGGTGATGTCCGCGTGGGTGCGGTGCCGGCGCTCCGACCACGGGTTGGCATGGGCCAGGTCCTGGCCGGTGTGGGCGCGAATCACCAGGTCGAGGACGGACTCGGCGATGGAGCGGGTGTCCGCGTCGCCGTGCTCGCTCTCGCCGACGTGGCGCAGGGCAGTGAACAGGGTGCGGCGGGAGTCGCTGCCGAGCTCGTCACGCACGAAGCGGATCAGCTGGCGGAGCATGGCCTTGACCGTCATCGACTCCTCGTCGGCGAGGGTCTTGCCGGCGGACCATTCCGCGCCGCTGTCGTAGATGCGGATCCAGCCGTCCTTGTCGAGGAGGGTGACGGTGGCCTCCAGGTGGCGGGCCACGGCCTCGCCGGAGGACTCCTCGCCGGACGGGCCGGTCCACACCGGCCGGTAGGCGTCGGCAGCGAGGTCGGCCGCCTTGCGCAGCGTCTCGTCGATGAACACGGCAGCAGCGGCGGGGGCAGCCGTCGTCTTGGGCATGCGGGCCTCATCTCAGGGTCATCGGGTCCGGACTGTCCGGCTCCCCGTCACCGCCCGACCCAGCCGCCAGAAGGTTCGGCGGTCGGTACGGGCGGATCAGGCAGCCGTCAGGCCACGACCGCGAGCGGCCGGTGCGGAGCGATGACCCGGCCGTCGGGGAGCAGCTCGCCGGTGTCCTCGAAGACCAGGACGGCGTTGCACAGCAGGCTCCAGCCCTGCTCAGGGTGGTGGGCCACGATGTGCGCAGCCTCCCGGTCCGGGCTGTCGGCGGCCGGGCACTTCGGGGTGTGCGTGCACAGCGCGTCCGGCAGGCGGGTGCTGGTGTCGTTCGCCGCGGAGTCGAGCTGGGTGATGCGTTCCATGAGCTCTCCCGGGGAAGTGGCCCGGGACTTTCCCGGGCCGGAGGCGTGCCAAAGACCGGCCACCCCAGGCGGGGCAGCCGGTCTGCGGGGGTGCTGCGGTGCGGGCAGATCAGACAGCGGCACGCTTGCGGGCGCGACGACGCTTCATGCCGCGACGGTCGTCCTCATCAGTGCCGCCCCACACGCCCAACTCGTTGCGCTCCAGGGCTCCCTGGAGGCAGCTCTCCATCAGGGGGCAGCGGCGGCAGACGGCCTTGGCTTCCTCGATCTGGAGCACCGCCATGCCGGTGGTACCAGTCGGGAAGAACAGCTCGGGGTCTCCGTCCTCACATGCCGGACGGAGCCGGATGGGCACGGCGGTGGAGACAGCGCCGTAGCCGTACGGGGCGGTGCGTACGAGGATGTGCACAGGGCCTCCCAGAAGGTCCATGAGCGAAACAGCCCCGGTGCGGGGCGGTTGGGGTGAGTCAGTGAGGCCCGCAGCAGGGCTGATCGCCAGCGGGCGGGTGGATGTCAGTGACGCGGTGACCGGCTTCCCACGCCGCCGCGGCCGCGAGAGCAGCCGCGGCAAGCAGGGTCCTCGTGGCCGGATGAGCCAGACCGCGGTGAACAATGGCCCGCACCGCGACGCGCTGCGCGGTGCGGGCATGGCGTATGTACTGCACGGATCCGGCTACTTCTTTCCGCCGCCGCACTGGCACGGCTCGTGCCGCACCGTCTGGAACGGCTTCCCGTCCGCACCGACCTGGTTGACCGTGACGAGCTTCGGAGGGTGCCCGCAGGCGCTCATCGCGCAGCCACCGCCACCACACCGGCGTGGACTCGAGTACGCGGATACGGGTCCGGGCACCGGCACTGGTCGTCAGAACGGCCGCAGACACACCGCTGATCGGCGCCCCAGGAGCTCCCCGGGACCATCGCGTTCACCGTGCCGCTCGGCGCATGCGCTTCCCCGCACCGGCACCGCCAGTACCCGCACAGCACGCAGGCGTCGTCCGCGGCGCGGACCAGGTAGTCCTCCGTACTCCACGGCGAACCGACAGCGAACGGCTCACCGTTCGGGCGCAGCACGTCCCGGACGATCACCGCCCACTGGGAGCAGCGGCGTCCCAGCAGAGCTCGGGCTCGTCCGGGATCCCGGACCACGGCCAGGACCTCGAACCTGCCGCGGACGTTCTGGTAGATCGCGCCCGGACGCCGCGGGCCGATCTGACTCTCGACGACCCGACGCAGCGCCTCAAGGATCACCGGGTCAGGCGTGGCCCTGGTCTGGGGTGCGGATAAGGGCTGTGTCGTGCTGTGTGCCATGCTGACGGTCATCTGGGCCTCCCAGTTGGGTCCAGTGGTGTGAGATCAGCCCCCGGGGAATGCCGTCCCTGGGGGCTGCTGACTGCCGTACGAGCAGCCAAGGCCCCGCCCACCCCACGTACGGGGTGGCCAGGGCCTTGACCGTTCGTCACGGTGTGCGGGTCAGCCGACCGTGACCGGGGCCTTCCAGGCGGCGTACTGCTTGCCCAGTTCGGCCTGGCGCCGGTCGTGCGCCTCTACGTTCTGGGGTGCCAGCGGGACCTGCGGGCCGCCGAACTCGCAGACCATCCCCGGCACACGCTCCGCACAGCGGTTGTTCGCCGCTTCGACCACCTTGCCGCCGTACCGAGCCCACTGCGCCTTGCGGACCGCCGGCGCCGACTGCCTCCGCTCGGCGCGCCGCGCCTGGCGGTCCTGCTCCGCGCGGGCCTCGCGGCGGGCGGGCTCCTGACCGAGGGCGAGCACGTAGCGGCGGGCCAGAATGCCGCCGTCCGTGCAGTGCTGACCACCGACGCACCGCGCGCAGCCCTTGCGGTGGGCAAGGTAGGACTGGCGGGCCGTCTCCAGCGTGACCTTCCCCTTGATCCGGGAAACCGGAGCGGCCGGGGCCGGGAGCGGCTTGTAGAACTGCTGGGCGGCGCGGCGGTTCTCCGGAGGCATCGCGTCGCGCAGCAGCCGGTTCTGCTCGGACTGCCAGCGCCGGACGTCGATGTCGATGACCACGAGCTGGTCGCTGCCGGGGCAGGCGACGCGCTTCTCGCCCTCCGCCATCTTGTCCGAGATGCAGTGCTCGCGGATCTTGAGGACCTTGTCGCCCATGATCCGGCGCCAGGTGCGACAGTCGGGGCAGGCGATCGACTTCATCTCATCCGGCCGGACGTTGTAGTCCTCCGAGGTCATACTGCTGAGCTTGAGCGCCTCACGGCGGTTCGTGTTCTTGGTCCGGACGCGGCCGAGACGCTTGCGGGGCATCGAATCCTCCTGACAGGGGTCGGGTGCGGGTGCTGCCTTCTCTGCCGCGCCAGGCCAGCGTTTCGGCAGGTTGGTCCTGGCGGACAGACAGCGCAGCAGCGCCGTTCGAGGTGGATCAGGTGGAGCTATTCGGTACAGGCGCCTAGGCCGGGGGAGCTCGGCTCACCCCACTGCCGCCGCCCCCAAAGAGGCAGTGACTCCTGCTGTTGTGCAGTCGTGCTGGTGCGGAAGACGCATAGCGCCGGTCGCAGACACCACGATGAAGTCTTCTAGAAGAGAAGTCAAGGTCTTCTAGAATGTGGTTGACTGTTGGCCATAGCCGAGTCGAAGGGAGTCGCCATGCCAGCCCCGGCCCCGAAGCCGCCAAAGTGGCGACAGATCGCGGATGAGATCGCGAGAAAGATCGAGAACGGCGTCTACGGCCCTGGCGACCGACTCCCGTCGGTCCAAGCCCTTGTCGCTGAGGGCAAGGGAGCCACAGCGACAGTCCATCGTGCCTACCAGGCCCTGGAGGCTGAAGGGCTGATTCGCACAACGCAGGGGAGTGGCACCAAGGTGCTGAGCCCCAGCGACATTCCTCCGTCGATCCTTACCGGCGCCGCACGTTTGGAGCGACTTCGTCGCACTGGCAGGCCGCTGGCTCCCCGGGAGACCTACGTGAACCCTCGCTCCCTCCTGCGATCGTGCGCGGATTCCGAGATTGCGAACCTCCTCGGAATCGACCTGTACGACGAGATCGTTCTGAGGAGTCGAACCTTCGTACAGGACGGCAAAGCGACGGTCTTGGCTCTGAACATGGTTCACATGCGGGCCCTAGGCCCCCTGCCGGAGCTGCTCGACGAAGGGCCGATGCCAAAGTTCCGGCACGACCTGTACACCGAGCGCACCGGGAAGACGATCACCGCAGGCCCGGAGCAGAGCACGGCACGTCTGGCATCCACCAACGAACTCGATGAGTTCGGCATCGACGTGCCACCGGACGTTCCCGTCCCGGTCCTCGTGTTGCGGACTCTCTACTCCGATGACGAAGGCCCACTGGAGGTATGGGAGGACATTCTCCGGCCTGGCGTGTGGCATGGAGGCCGTTCCTGACCTTCGGTGAATGGCCACTGATCTGCCCTCCAAATCCTTTCGCTGTGTGGAAGCCATCACACTCGCGAGAGACGGATTGCAACATCACAGATAGCTCGTCAAGTCGGTGCAGAGATTCCTCAACGCGTTTTCAACGAGTAGCTACACGCTGATTTCCGGGGTCCGCGCCTAGGGTCCCGAGCATGAGGCTGACGGAGGTTCAAGGGGTGGGACGGAAGCGGGCGGGGTGGCGTCCGGACAAACTTCGTGATCATCGCGAAGCACATGGTCTGACGCTCGAAGAGGCCGGCGAGCGGCTCCGGCTCCTTGCCGAGGAAGCTGGTCTGGAGGTCCCGGCGGCCAATCCACAGACCCTGAGCATGCACGAAACAGGCGAGAGCTACCCCGGCCCGCCGTATCGGCGGGTGTACTGCCTGCTGTACCGGGCCACGGAGCCGTCGCTGGGATTCCGGCCGGCGCTGCCCGGCGAGGAGACGGCCTTCGAGGTCACTCCGCTACCGGAGCAGCGCAATGGATCCCACGTCATCGCTGTGGAGCGGGCGTTGACGCGGATCGCCGATGGTGGGGGCATCGACAGTTACGGCTGGCAGCAGCGGGTGATGGAGGCGTGGAAGCGGCGCCGCACTGGTGGTGATCCGCACAAGCCGTGCGTGGTGTTGGTCGGCGGCTTCGCTGGAAGTGGCAAGACGGAGTTCGCCAGGTTCTTGACGCAGCTGACGGGCTGGCCGCTGGTTGATAAGGATCCGCTGACCAGGCCGTTGGTAGAGCCGCTGCTAACGGCGCTGGGGGCGCAGCCACACGATCGGCACACGGAGGTCTACCGCGAGAAGGTGCGGCCAGCCGAATACGCCGCGCTGATGCAGGTCGTGTACTCGAACGTGGCTTGCGGCATCAGTTCTGTGGTCACGGCCCCGTTCATCGCGGAGCTCACCGACGAGGAGTGGATGCAGCGGCTGATCAACAAGTGCTCCGCCCAGGGCGTGGACGTCGCGCCGGTCTGGGTGCGCTGCGACGTGGAGTCGATGTACGAGTACATCTCAGCTCGTGGCGCTGCACGGGACGCCTGGAAGCTCGAGTGCTGGAACGAGTACTTGCAGACGGTTGATCTCGACCTCCGACCTGCCGTGCCGCACCTGGTGGTCGATAACCGTCTAGGATCGGCGATCTCTCTAGCCGATCAAGCTCGCCAGGCAATCAAGACAATGTCGCCTTGATCCTCTGGAGCGGAAATGAAAATTTTCCTTTACGCCATCAGCTCATCGGATCAACCTGCGCCCGTAAAGATCGGGAAGACCCGCAATGTCAGAAAACGACTAGGCCAGTTACAGACGGCATCACCGTTTCCGTTGCAGGTGTGGTGGAGCAGGGAGACAAATGACCCGGATCTCGAGACCAAGCTGCATCGCTACTTCGCTGACAAGCGGATGTCGGGTGAGTGGTTCCAGTTCGAAGGAGCCAACTGGCTGCAGCTGGTCGCCGAGGCTGCCGACCAGCTAGAGGAGCAGCAAGCCACCCCTAGGCAGTCTCAGCAACCGGAACGCAGGCGAGTTCGCTCAGAGCTCACTTCGTTCCCGTTCGTGACACACGGCCACCGGTCGCCCAGCGATGTTCCCGATCACTCGCGTGAGATCGCGGGGACAGGCTTCCGGTGTAGCTGTGGCCACCCCATGGCCCTGCACGCTGGCTCGTGGCCCTATTCCTGCTGTTCCACGAACACCGGATGGGGTTGTCACGACCACTGCGAGTGCAACGCGTTCCGCAGCAATGTCCGCTGGTCGATGAAAACTTGGCTTGCACTCTCGCAGGAATGCGACCGATGCCAGGAAGCCCTCCGGAAGAATCCCGACGCTGAGTTGTGGTCGGCTAAGGACGAAAGAAAACTGAGCGTGTAATGAGCCAAGGCGTGATTCTCTACGGCCCGCCGGCGTCGGGCAAGGACACCGTCACTGCAGCGCTCACCGACCTGAGTCCGCGGTACGCGCAGTTCGCGCGGCTCAAGGTTGGCTCGGGCAAGAGCAGCGGCTACCGGATGGGCACGGCGGAGCAGCTGCGCGAGCTGGAGGCTGCGGGCGCCGTCGTCTACGCAAATTCCAGGTACGACAACACGTACGTCATCGACAGGCCCGGCCTGGATGACGCGTTCGAGGCTGGGGTCCCGGTTGTTCACCTCGGGCAGGTTGCTGGCATCCGTGCCCTGGTCGATGGCTACCCGGCCGACTGGTCGGTGGTGCTGCTGTGGTGCCCGCGCGAGGTGACCGAGCAGCGGTCTACGGGGCGCGGCGACAGTGACACGGCGGCGCGCCTGGTGGCGTGGGATGCGACCCGCGAGGACCTGGACAAGCACCCGGGTGCGACCTGGGACCTGACTGTTGACACCACGGCAGCGTCTCCGCAGGATGCTGCGCGGCTCATCGACCAGTTGCTGGCGCAGCGGGCAGGGGTGGCGACGGCATGAGCGCGGGTTACGGCTGGGCGAGTCGGTCCAGGGCGTCGGTGAGTGTGAGCTCGCCGTCGTCTTTGGCGTCGTGCCACCGTGCCAGCGTGTTCGCGGCGGCGCGCAGCATCTCCGGTGGGAGGCTGGCGGCCGCGAGCGCGTCGGCTGCTTCTTCCAGTTCCGGGCCCCAGCGCCAGGCGCGGGCTGCGGTCTTGGCGATGTACTGCGGCTCGGCGAGGTATGAGTCGGTGCGCTTCGAGGCGATCTCGATGAGTTCTTGGTCGACGCCGTGCTCGCGCGCCATGCCGACGGCGAGTGCCACCAGTACCCGCGACGTCTTCTGGAAGCTGGCGTACGACAGCTTGAGCGCGGATGCCTTCCCGACCTCCGTGCCTAGCACCGATGTCCGTACGGCGGTGGTCGCGAACAGTGCCTCGATGCGCTCGGTCGCGTCGGCCGGGCCGGACAGGTACAGGGTCGGCGTCTTACCGCCCACCGGCGGGGAGCCGACGACACCGCAGTCCACGACGGTCGTGTCCGGTCCTAGCAGTGCGGCGATCCGCTGCGTCCGTTCGGGGTTGATCGCGTTCGCTTCTGCGTACACCCCGGCGAAGTGGTGCCCGGCGAGATTGCGGGCCAGGTCCTCGGCAGCGGCCGGCGGGCAGAGGCTGATGACGATGTCGCTGCGGTCCAGTAGCTCGGGCAGCGTGGCTACCGGGGTCAGGCCGAACTGCTCGGCGCGCGCGGCGGAGGTGGCGCTTCGCCCGGCCTGGCACCACAGGACGTCGTTCGCGTTGGTCGCGGCGCAGGCGGCGACGGCGGCGCCCATGCTGCCGGGGTGGAGGATGCCGACGGTCGGCTCGGCCACGGTGCTACTCCGTTTCGTTGAGCAGGATGTTGATGGCGTCGGGGACGTCGTCGACGGTGTGGTCCGCGGGGGAGAGAGTGTCGGGCCATGGTCGGCCGCCGCGCAGCCAGATGGTGCGCAGGCCGGCTTGTCGGCCTCCGGCGATGTCCCCGGCTGGGTTGTCGCCGATCATCCAGCCGCCGTCAGTGAGGTTCACGCCGCAGCGGGCAGCTGCGAGTTGGAAGAGGCCCCGGTCGGGCTTGCGGATCTTCGTATCGCCGGAGACTGCGATGCCGTCGACCAGGAGGTCGAGGCCGACGGCGGTGAGTTTTGCCTGCTGGATGTCGCTGGCGCCGTTGGTGGCGATGCCGATTGTCCACGTGGCGGCGCGCAGGCGCGTCAGGCCTTCGAGGACTTGGGGTCGGCAGGTGACGGCTTTCGCTATCAGGTCGACGTATTCCTCCCACAGCTGTGTGGTTGGCTCCGGCAGGTCGAAGGCGGTTCGCAGGTGGGTGAAGTCGTCGGGGTTCGCTCGGTCGGCCAGCTCGGTGAGCAGCCATCGTTGGATGGTGGCGTCGTAGCGGTGTGTGCGGCAGAGGTTCGTTACGGCGGTACTGAGCGCCGTCTGCCGGTCGACGAGTGTGCCGTCCAGGTCGAAGAGGGCCAGGGGCATGGGGGCGACCCTAGTGCTCTGATTAGTTGTCTTACACGAGAGACTGCCGGGCGGTGGTTCCCATGGGGCGGGATGAGGGGAAGGACTTCCGCCCGCCTCATGGGCTCCATCAAGCCATTGGGTCGAACTGTCTTGGTGCCGCTGGCAAGGTCTGGTCGAGTTGTGGTCATTGCCAGTGTGACCAGGGCGTCTGTGCCCCCTGATGGGGGCCATGGCTTCATGCGGGAGGGTGAGGAACGTATGCCCCGGATGACTCAGTGCTTCGGTTCTGTTCGTTCCGGTCTTCTGTCCTTCGCGGTTGCACGTCGTGGGCGGTGTTCCTGCGGTCGACGGGTTCCCCTTCCAGTGCTTTCCTGGCCCTCCGTCAGCGACGGGCCCGGGCTCGGCGACACGAGCGTTGGCGGGGCATCAAACGTCTTAGCGGGGGAGTATCGTGTCCCCGACGTTGATCAAAGAAGTGGCCCCATCGACCTTGAGCAAGTCGAGATGGGGCCAGTGGCCGCGGACCTTGTGAGAGGGGTCCGACGGCCCGCCGAGCACCCTTTTAGCCATACGAAGGTGATCGACATGAATCAGGGTACCCGTGCCCAGCCCCAGACACACAGCACCCCGCCGTGGGGTCAGCGACGTATGCATGTGCGCTGGCCCGTCGGCGGGGTGTTCGTGTTTGATGCCGCACCCGACCAACCCTCCGCAGAGGGGGTCGAGATGACGTAGGTCTGGGGGCGGCGCCTGCGATGCAGGGCTTCTAGCCGCCCGGGGCCGAGCCCCGTGGTGATGCCACTCACCACGGCTCAGTGCCTCATCTGGTCTCCGGAGTGGCCTGGCAGGGCCTCCCCGGAGGGGTTGTTCGACCGGTTGCCGCCGTATCGAACAGTTCGATCTCTGGTTCTGCTCTGAACCCGAAGCACCCGAGGGGGCTTCGCTATGCCCTTCGTCGCTAGAAGGAGGACGTCGTCATTTTGCACGACCACTGCGGCTTGCGCCAGCCCAGCTATGCCCGTTTCGCTCAGGTTCGCCTGATTTCAGGGTCCCGCCCGGCGGAATCTCACAGCCCGATTCGCCCGATCCATCCCACCGTCCAGAACTCTTGCTCGACCGGTGTCACACCGCGGTCAGCATCAACACCTGTAGCAAGTGTGACGACCTCTACCCCACTCACCGTGCTGCTTGCTCCCTCCACCGACGTCTCCTCCGCTGCCATCAGCCACCCGTGCAGCTCCGCCCGACCTCTGTCCACAGGTGACCTGGATCAGGGTCACCAGATGCATCACGTTCTGAAGTCCTTCCGGGCTGCTGAGTGAGCGCCGTGGCGGCACCCGCCGCCGTGGTGATCCTTTCTCCCCGTTCATCTGCGTCACCGGCCCACAAAAGCGAAGCCTCGCTGCCAGTGCTGTTCGTCCGAGGGCCGCAACAGGAGGTGGACCGCACCGAGTCCCGTCATGCGCAGCCGCGGGCGTGGCTGCGTGTTGTGAGCTGGCTGGTGGGTGCGGGGCTTCATCCGCGTGCCGGGATCTCAACGTTGCGGGTGGCTAAGGATCTGGCGGGGCGGATGGACTACGACCGCGGGCTGGTGCTGTACGGCTTGGATGGGATCGTCCGCCGTACTGGGCTGTCGCGGGCGACGGTGAAGCGGCATGTGGCGGTTCTGCGGGAACTGGGTGCGCTGGTGTGGGTGCGGCATGGGTCGAAGCGCAATCTGCGGCTCCCGGGTCGGGCGTATGCAGCGACGGCGACGATCTACGGGGCAGCAATCCCGCCTGTCTATGACCGCGCCAGGGGCCACCGGATCGCCGGGCGGGGATACGAGGCCCGGGTGTGCGGAGTGACAGAGGAGGGACGGGCCCAGGCGGTCGCCGCTGCCAGCGCTGCTGCTCGACCTGTGGATAACTCCCGTCCATCGGCCTGTGAGCCCCATTCCCTTGGGGGTTCCCCCCCGGAGGGTCAGGCTGGGGTAGTGGGTGGTGATACAGACACCTCGCAGGCGAGGCGTTCAACGACACCTCCCACCCGGACACGGAAGACAAAGCGAGCGAAGCACGGGCCGAAGCGTGCGACCCGGCAGGTCGCGCGGGACATCGCCATCGCCCGGCAGGTGCGGCCGTTGGTGACCTGGGCTCAGCGTGAGTCCCTGCGCCGTCTGGCCTTTGCGCTGCGTCCGCTCATCGACCGGGGGCTGGACGGCGTGCAGATCGCCGCAGAGCTGCACGGCATGTGCATGGGCTGGAGGCCAGCCAATCCCGCGGCCTATATCCAGGTGGCCCTGGCCCGCGATGCACAGCGCGAAGGGCAGTTGGCGACGCGGTGCCCGGCTCAGCCCACCTGGCCTTCAGGCCCCACAGAGCCCGTTGCGGAGTGGGGGCGCGCGTTGGAGGAGATGCGCCGTCTCGAGGAGGAGGAGGAACTGGCGGTGGTAGCCGAGGTCGGCGAGGGCCAGCTGATGGATGCTGAGCTCCTGGACCCGGCCGACGTCGCCACGCTGCGGGGTGCCGCTGAAAGCGACATCGGCATCGTCCTCGCGGCGCTTTCGGTGAGCGAGGTGTACGCCGTGACCTTGTACGGCCCGGACCTTGTCCGCCGGGCAGAGGGCAGCCGGTCGTCCACGATGGTCCTGAACTCCACCTTCCAGCCGACGTAGCTGCTGCCGTCCAAAAGGGCCGAGGTCTTCATGCATAACTCCGGGACAAGGGTGGTGCGTTGGTGTCTGTAAGCACCGCTAATCTGGCTAGTCTCGGTGACAAGGAGTGATCAGTGGGGAACCGTCAGCAGCGCCGTAAGCGGCAGCAGCAGAACGCCCGCAAGAAAGCGCAGCAGCAAGCCCGTACGCAGCACGTCGCGCGGCGATGGTTAGTTCCCAGCGCGGAGGAGCCTCTGCTGGAGGTGCACTTCGAGGACGGGGTCACTGCCTCGGACAGGGAGCTGTGCTTGAAGTACTGGGCTTTCACCCAGCCCGGTACGTGGACGCACAAGGTGGCCGATCTGGGAAGCACGACGAAGGTCTTGCTGACGGTGAAGGCTGCTTGCACCGCCACCATTCCGCACTTCGTGTGCCCCCAGTGTTCGGGTCCGCTCACCGCCCGCTCCCGGTCTGACCTGGCGACGTGGCGGGTCTGGCACCCCGATACCTTCCCCCGCGCCGAGCAGACAGCCAAGATTCCCTGCGATCAGTGTCACGAATCCGCAGCCCGTGCCCGGCAGAAGGCGGAGCAGGAGGAAGCGGAGAGGTGGCGCCGCGAGAAGGAGGAGGCGAAGGCGAAGGAGCAGGCCGCCACGCAAGCCCGGGTGGAGGCAGCCAGCAACTGGCTGGCCGATCATCGGAACCGGCCCGAGCCCGGTGACCTTCCTGAACCTGCCGAGGCCCTCACGCTCCTCACCATGATCGACATCATGGTGAGGAGGGATGTGCACACGTTCGGCCCGCTGAAGGACACGGACTACCTCCTCAGCGTCTCCCACAGCGCCGATCTCCATGCGCTCAAGGCCCTGTACAAGCAGCGGTGGATCGCGCCGGCGCTCCCGGCCACCATCGGTGATTTCGTCTTCCGGGACGACCGCACCGTCGAGGCCGTCTACGTCGACCAGGTGCCGTGGCAACTGGCTCACGCTCTCGGTGATGAGACCCCTCAGAGCACCCCGGACCTTGCTGAGCACCTGCGGCTCTTCCTGCTCGACAGTCCGGAGGAGCTGACAACACTCGTAGAAGACCTCGATGTCACCACCGCGGTCACCTACCTCAACGATCTCCTCGTCACCAAGTACCAGGAGGAGCCCCTGCCCGAGCACCGCCTGCAGGATGCCCATGACTACTGCCGCAGGGCACTTCACAGCGGGCTCACCTTTGGGCAGCTCCTGGCCACAGCCTGGAGTGCCGCCGCCGCAGCGGTGGCCTGGGGGCAGCGCACCCGCGGCCTCCGCCCCGGCGCCGTGTCCTCCGCCGCGGTGACGAACCTCGAACGGCGCCTGGGTTTCGCCCGAGACCGGAAAGTCCCCGAGTACGACCTGCCGCACTGGGTCACCCCTCCGGCGAACCGGTCCACCGCGCTACGGCTCCTGGAACAGCATCAGGCCGAGAGCCAGGCCCTCAGTCGGTTCCGGTCCCTGCAACAGCGCATCGCCTCCCGCGAAACCGATGCCTGGGAACTCGACGCCGACCTCGCAGAAGCCGAAGCCACCGGTTCCGGCGTGCCCCCGGACACTGACTTCGAACGCGACCTCGCCAAGCTGCTGGGCACCGACAGCCGGCCCCAGGACACGCGGCCCCTGAGGTACGCACTTGTCTCCCCCGACGGCTCGCTGGAATTCCATACCGAGAGTGCAGACGCCATGAGGACGAAGGTGGGCCTCGCCGGAGCGGGGCTGGTCGACCGCATCGTCCTGCCGGGGCCGGGACTGGTGCACGCCTACGTAGCAGAGGTCGTTCCCGCCAGTCAGAAGACCGCCAACCCCATCGCCGACACCATGCTCCAGCTCATGGGGTCCTACGACGGACCGTTCCACGGGCCGATCTCCTTCTTCTCCGTGCGACCCGACAGCCTCACCCCTCACAGCCTCGACGCCGAGCAGCAAGACCTCCTGCGAGCAGCCCACGAAGTCGCCCAGGCACGCGCGACCCCTCAGGGCCCGGTGCGCTGATCAATCCGCCCTCCGCCGACCACCTCGGGAGATGCGCATGATCCTCCCTCGCAACACCAGCCGCCCGATCGTCCAATGCGACCAATGCCCTGGCCAGCCCACGCTCCCCACACACTTCGAGGACACCGACACCCGCAGGTGCGTGCGCTGCCAGGGAGAACATCGCTGGTTGCCCGAGCCTCACCCAGACGATCACCTTTGCACCGTGTGCCGACGTGAGTGCCCGGTGTGTCAGGCCGTCACCGACCAGACCGACGGCAAGCTCTGCCGCCACTGCCAGGGACGATGCCGCACCTGCTCCACCCGGCTTCCACAACGCCCAGCCCCCACCCCCACCCGCGTCGAAGCCACACACCGCAAGGACAAGCGAGACCGCTGGGCTCGGATCTACTACCCCCTCACCGGAGACCAGGACCTCTGTGACGCCTGCCAGCGCGCCACAGTCAGTACTGACCCCCTCCGCGCAGTCCTGGCCGCACTCCCGGACAAGCTGCTGCACGCCTGCGGAGGCGGAGTACCGGCCACCGTCGTCCAGACCATCCAGACCGAACTGCTGCGCACCACGGCCGCCCGGATCGCCGCGCGGATCGAACGCCGCTGGTGGGGCACCTGGGCCGTGCGGCCCCTGAAGCGCGAGGCCGAACCCGGTCAGGACGGGTACGGGCCGGACGATGTCGCGGTGTGGCTGCTGGCGCCCACGCCGTGCGACGGGCGGTGCGAGGACGGCTGGCGTCCAGCCACGCGGCCGACCGAAGACGATCAGCCGTGCCCCGTGTGCCGCGGCGGGTGGCTCCTGCCCGACCGCCGCCTCGAACCCGATACTCGAGACGACCGCGACCATTACGAATCGGAGCAGCCCGCGTACACCGCGGCGAACCGCACCCCGGCCCAGGCGGTCGCCCACCGACCCCCGCACCGCGAATGCGAAGGCCGAGGTGGAACCTGCGGCCGACCCGTCGGCGACCCCTACAACCAGTGCCCCGCCTGCCTCGACTGGCCCCTATGCGCCTGCGGCACCCGCCGCTACGACCCAGACCGAGGAACGGTGTGCGCCTCGTGCCAGCCATGAGCCAGCGGCGTCACGCAGGCGAGCCGATGAGCTGCCGCACCCGCACAGGCTGGGCGGCGCCTGTCGGCTCGCACTGCGGACCACGGACGTGGGAAGCGGGGGAGTGATGGCGGCACGACGACGGCGCCGGCGCCTGAAGAAGCAGACCCGCAAGCAGTTGCAGGTCTGGGGTGCGGTGGCGGCGGTGATCGCCATGGTGTGGGTCGCCGCGAACTGGTCGACGGTGTGGCCCGTCCTGGTGACGGTGCTCACCGCGGCCGCGCTGGGCGGGGCCGCCTGGGCACTGCTGCGGGCGCACCGCCAGGCGGTCGGCCGGGACCGGGCGTGGCGAGCGCAGGAGGAGTCCCGGGCGCGCGAGTTGTCCATGGCCCAGGTCGACGCCTTGTCGTGGCAGGAATTCGAGACGTACGTCGCGGGGCTGTGCCGGCGGGACGGCTGTAGAGAGGTCGTCGTCAGCGGCAAGAGCGGCGACCTGGGCGCGGACGTCGTCGGCTACCTGGCCGACGGCCGCAAGCTGGTCATCCAGTGCAAGAAGTACGCGGCGCATCGGAGCGTGTCCTCGCAGGACATGCAGAAGTTCGTCGGCACCGCCCGTCTCGAGCACGGCGCGGACGTCGCCCTGTTCGTCACTACCTGCCGCGCGTTCACGAGAGACGCGCTGGGCCTGGCGCTGCGCCAGGACATCGTGGCCCTGCACCGCGACCTGCTGGGCTCCTGGGTCAAAGGCGCTCACCTGGAGAGCCTGATCCCGCTGAACGGCAGTGGCGGCGGCACCAGACGGCGCCCCAGATGACGGACGGCAGGGCCCGGCGGAAGATCCTCCGGGCCCTGCCTCTTGTCGTACGCCCTCCGGGCCGCGAGAGTCGTCATCGTCGGGGCCGGGAGGAAGACCAGTGGCTGACCTATTGGCCGTGCCACCTTGCGGAGGTGCCCCGCTGCAACGGGGCCTCCTGCGTTCTGCGGTGCGTGTCCGGACCGTTGGACCTGCGCCTCTTCTGCACGCGTACGCACGGCACGCGCACGTGGGAACGAGTTCAAGAATGGGGGGATAATGAGTCCTCGTACAGAGCTGTAGGCAGACACTTTCCCCCGTCCAAGCTCTACCCGGCCTGACCTGCACTGATGTGGCAGGCTCGCGGGTTGTTAAATCCGGCGGCGAACCATCCTTTGAACAATTCCGTTCCGGCCGTTAGATAACAGGTCGCCCGTTTATTTACGGCCTGCCTCCAATGGGAACTGAATCGGCATTCTCGCGCGTAAGCGTGGGTAGCGTGGGCTTCGCTGGCGCCTGTGGCTGCAACCACCGGCGTGAAGCCCTGTGCCCTGCAAGGCACTTGAACACCAAGTTCCGGACCGTCAGATGACCATCCGCCTCCTGATTGGGAGTCAACTTCCTTGTCGTACCTGCTTCCCGAGCCCGTTCCTGCTGAGCAGAACGGGCCGTGCACGCACACCCCGGCGAGCGCCGCCAAGTCCTCGCCGCTGGCCTCCTTACTCCTGCTGGTCATACTCCTGGCCGCGCTGTTCGTCCTGCTCGCCCGCGGGATGAAGCTGGAGGAGGCCCTCGCCATCCTGGGGGCCGGCGGTCTGCTGGCCGCCGAACTGCGTCAGCGTCTGCTCTGACCCGATGCCCTGCCGGGGCCCGTCTCACCGACGGGCCCCGGTCCTGTTCCGGGCACGGGAAGGAGATGGACGCCGTGGCCCGCCCCATGAAGCAGCTGCCCCGCACCAACGACCCCCTGGTGGCCTTCGCGCGCGACCTCCAGGCGCTGCGCAAAGAGGTCGGCAACCCGCCACTGGCGGTGATGGCCGAACACAGCGGGCTGTCGACCGCGACGCTGTCGAACGCCCACGCGGGCAAGAAGCTGCCGACCTGGGCGACCGTCAACGGCTACGTCCTGGCTTGCGGCGGCGACCCCGAGAGCTGGAGCGCGCGCTGGGAGAGCCTGCGCCTGGCCGCCGCCGGCTCTTCCGGCGACATGTGCCGCGAGGCTCTGAGCCGCTGGCAGCGCACCGGCAACCTCACCCCGCCGCACGCCGTCGACGAGGGTGAGCTGCGCGAGCTTTTGAAGACGCTGCTTGACTTCAACGGCCTCAGCCACCGCACCCTCGCCAAACAGGCACCCGGCTACTCCCACGTGACGTACGGGGCCGTCCTGCGCGGCGCCCGCCCGCTGAAGGCGAAGATCCTCTACCAGATCCTCATCGGCTGCGGCGTCTACTCACTGCGAAGCCAGGAGGCGTGGTTCCAGCTCCTGAGCAGCTTCTCCCGGAGTGAAGGAGTCGAAGGAGGCAAGCTACTGGCCCGGGTGGGCCGGCCCCTGCGCTACGCCGGCGACCTCGACCTGAAGATGCTCAAGACCATCCTCGAACGCCTTGAACGCTGCCGCGGGCTGCTCGCTGTCGAGATCGTGTCGCACGACAGCATCAACGCCCTGCGCACCGCGTACGAGGACATGCTGGCGCTCCTGCTGTCCTCGCTGCAGCGCTCCCACGTCCAACTGCCACCCAAGCTCGGCTACGCCCTCAACCGGGTCGTCGGCGAGCTGCGCAACAGCTCGGTCCCCAACCCGGCCGCCATCGACGCACTCGTTCCGCTCGCCATGCCGTTCCACCCCCGCCTGCGCACCCGGGCCGTCATGGCGCTGAAGAACGCCGGCGAACTGCTGCGCCGGGCAGAGGCCGGCGAACTGAACATCCGGGGGGTGGTGGGGCTCCGGCTTCCACTGCCGCCGCCCCTGCAGGTCCAGCAGGCCACACCGACCGCCTCGTAGTTCCCCAGCGCGTGACCGGCGCCGCGGCGTCAGCCGGTGACCGGCTGCCGCGCGCCGGCCCTGATGCGCTGGGCGTCGAGTTCCTCCAAGGCCGCGCCCGGGCGGGCGGCGACCTCGGGCCAGGTTCGACGTCTGGCGAGCGCGATATCGTGGAGGACACGACACGGAGCGAGGCAGCATGAGCGAGGCAGTAGCCGACGGACACGGCCCCCTGATCCCGCAGCCAAAGGCGACCGCGGAGGAGCTGCGTGCCGCGCTGGTGCGGATCGCTCCGAGCCAGGTGGCCGCATTCGACGCCGACCGGACGAAGGCGATGGCGGCCGCGCGTGAGCATGTGGACGCGGCGCCGATGCGGCGGTTCCTGCGGCAGTGGGCGTTGACCGTGGCGATCGAGCGCCACCCCGCCCGCGCAGCACGCCTGCGTGAGCTGGAGGCACGCGCCGCGCAAGTGGAGGACCTGACGGAGGCCCGCGCCATCGCCGCCGAGGTGTCCGCCATCCAGACCGCGGCGGCGGACGAAGCGGGTATCGACCGGCGGGCTGGCGGTTGACCGACAAGAATGGATGGCGGTGGGAGTTCGAGCCCGACTTCGAGCACGTGGCGAAGGGACTGCCCGAACGCGTTATCGCTGAAGTGGAGAGGCTCGCCGGACAACTCATTGACCTGGCCGAGATGGGGATCGACGTCACGGACATCGGAGAAGGCCCGCGTCCAGGTATCGCCGGCGGCGTGCGGCGCCTTCCCCTCCTTGAGGACGGCTTCATGCTGGCGCTGCCATTGCCCCGCCTACAGCTGATCGCCGTCACGTACATCTGCCCGCCGTTCGCGGACCTCTAGCGCCTCCAAGCGCCGTAGCTCATCGGCCCGGACCAACGATTGAAGGGGCCGCGCCCGCCGGACAGTGGCGGACGCGGCCCCTTTAAGTTCGGGGGCTTCACGCAGGTAGCCGGGCGGCTTGATCAGTCGTCTCCATCGTCGTCCTGGACGAGGTCCGCGTCCACCCAGTGCCGGAATTTGCCGCGCTCATAGGGGTCCAGCCAAGGTGAGCCCAAAAGCCGCCACGGGATGATCTTGACCGTCTGATGCCCTGCGGTCCCTCTAGTACTGGCGAACAGCTCGTGTCCAGGATTCCGGGATTCTGATCTTCTCAGGCCCTGGGGCTGGGGATGATCACGCGGGCAAGGCGTGAGGCGCCTTGGAAGCTGGGCGTCGAGTGGGGTGGGGACGACCTCGATCGAGAGGACCGCATATCCGCGGTTCAAGCGGCTGATCACCGCGCGTGAGCTGCACGTGTTCTTCACTCCGAGCGAGGAGGAGCGGGTCTGGGTCGAGGAGGTCACGGACTCCGACGAGCACCAGCTCGCGCTGTTGGTCGCGCTGAAGTCGTATCAGCGGATGGGGTGTTTCCCGAGGGCGTACGACGTGCCGGATCAGGTGGTGGAGTTCGTGCGCCGGGCGGTGGAACTGGCGGAGAGTACGTTGCCGGTGTACGCGTCGGGCCGGACGGCGGAGCGGTACCGGTCGTGGGTGCGTGAGCGGTACCAGGTGCGCTATGACGGCCCGGCGGCCCGCGCTCTGGCGGAAGAGACGATGCGCGTCGAGGCGGCGTCGAAGAACAATCCGGCGGACCTGATCAACATCGCGTTGGAGAAGCTGGTCGAGGCCGGGCTGGAGATCCCGCGGTTCTCCACGCTGGACGCGATGGCGTCCGCGGTGCGGGGGCAGGTCAACGAGGAGATCCTGACGGGGATCCGGGGCCGGATGGCCGGGGAGGAGCGGGGCCGGCTGCTGGGGCTGCCAGAAGTGATCGGGCTGGACGGCAAGACGCTGTTCAACGCGCTCAAGCAGAACCCGGGCCGGGAGACCTGGTCGCATTTCAAACGGCTCAAGGGCCACCTGGAGTGGGTGGACGGGCTCGGTGATCCGGGGAAGTGGCTTGAGGGCGTCGCGTCGTCGAAGACCGCGGACTTCGCGGGCGAGGCGGAGGCCCAGGACGCCGGGATGCTGAAGGACTACACCGAGGCCAGGCGGGTGGCGCTGATCGCGTGTCTGGCTGCCAAGGCCCGCATGCGCGCCCGCGACGATGTGGCCACGATGTTCTGCAAGCGCATGGCGGCGAAGGCGAAGAAGGCCCGCGAGGAGCTGGCCGAGATCCACCGCCAGCAGCAGGAGATCGTGGAGGCGTTGATCGGCAACTACCGCACCCTGCTCCAGCAGGTCGACAACAGCCTCATCGGCGGCGCTGCCGCATCGGCCCGGCCCGGATCGCGATCTCGCGGCGGAGTGTGCTGGTCCGGATATATGACGGCACATCAACTTCAGTCATTCGTAGATGACTTCTGGTCAAAGGGGCCTCCCTGTCAGCTCCCGGGAGCTGACAGGGGCGCTCCGGAAGGTCAGGATATCCGGCATCCACAGGGGGGCGTCATGAGCACTGCCGAGAGCGCACCGGCAACCGAACCTCGGGGCGGGGAGGAGCCGGACGCCGGAGCGGAACTGGCGCGGCGGGTCTTCACCGGCCAGGAGCGCTGGGGCTGGGAGTTCGTCCAGCCGTCCGCGCCCCCCGCACACCGGGACGCCCAGCATCCGCCCGTCTACTCCGAACCCTCCGGCGACGAGGTCCGCGCCATGGAGGAGCGCGCCATGACTGTTCCGAAGAACAGGGGCACGGGCTGTCTCCTCCTGCTCGCGGGCAT
>NZ_JANCLX010000056.1 GCF_024295805.1 Streptomyces cucumeris | reverse complement strand
GCAAGCGCGGATGCTCAGGCTGGCAGCGAGGGGAGGTGCATCGCGTGCGGGCTTGTGTAGTGACTGGGAAACCTAGCCACTACCCCCGCAACGAGAGGTGAGACGGACCGTCGGCTCGACGGGGTGCCGGCCCCGTCGCAGTGACGGGCTCCGCTGCGCTCCACCCGAACTCCTCCCCCACCCTCAAAACCGGCTCCACACGTTCACTGACACCCTTCCAGCGTACCGCATGAACTGTGTGCGTGGACGAGGTTCAGTCAAGTATCAGCCTACAGGGCGAACCTGTCACGCGAGTTATGCATCACGGGTTCTGACTGTGTAGAGTCTGGGATCAGACATCACCACCCCGGCCCTCAACTCACCGCCGGAACTTCCCTTTCTGACTGTGCATTAAATCCCGAACGAGGAGAGTTCAGAGAATGACCAGCGTGAGTTTTTATGGGTTCGGGTACTGCGCTGATTGCGACACCACATGGGAATTCGGTCCGGTCGAAGACGGGACGATCCTCGAATCTGATCACGAGTGCGACACCGAGCAGGACAGCGAGTAGGGAATGGCCGTGAAACTGTTTGAACATCAGATTGAGGCCGTGGCCGCCATTGTGCGCGGTCTCGATATCCCGCCGGGCGGCATTCCTTTCGATGGCCTGCGCGGGCAGGTGCACGCCGCGTGTGGAACGGGGAAGACCATCATCGCGGCGGCGTCCGCGAAGCGCATTGTTCCGAAGGGCCGCATTCTCGTTCTGGTGCCGACTCTGGACCTTCTGGCGCAGACGGTGAAGGCGTGGCACGAAGCCGGGCACAAGGGGCCGGCCGTCGCGGTGTGCTCGCTCCAGGACGACCCGGAGCTGTGGAACCTGGGGGTGCGCTCCACCACGAACCCCGTGCGGCTGGCGCTGTGGCACGGCACGGGTCCGGTGACCATCTACGCGACGTACGCCAGCCTGGGTGTCCTCGCGGAGGCGTTCGAGGGCGCTTACGGCCAGCAGTTGGCCCCGATGGACCTCGCGGTGGTCGATGAGGCGCACAGGACTTCCGGGTCGATGGGTAAGGCGTGGGCGGACATCCACGACCAGACCGTCATCCCGGCGCACCGGCGGTTGTATCTCACGGCGACGCCGCGGATCTGGCAGGAGCGGCCCCCGCACTGGGAGGTTGCTGAGGGCGTGCGGGACGCGCTGCCGCAGGAGATGGCGGCGAGCATGGACGACGAGGCCGTGTTCGGGCCCGTGCTGTACAAGCTCAGCTTGGCGTCGGCCGTGTCGCGTGGGTTGCTTGCGCGGTACCAGATCATCGTCCTGGAGCTCCAGGACCCGGTCGTCACGCCCGAGCGGCTGATGGGCGAGGACCGGCACACCGAGGAAGTCCGCGGGCAGCGCCTCGGAGCCCTCCAGGCAGCGCTTCTGCACACGATGGCGCAGCACCGGCTTCAGACGTGCATCACCTTCCACCACCGGACCATTGAGGCCGCTGCGTGTGCGGAGGGCCTGGAGCGCGTCGCCAAGCGGCTGCACGCCGACCAGCCCGAGAAGTACCCGTCCGAGATCTGGGCGGACTGGCTCTGTGGCGAGCACGTCCCCGAGCGTCGGCGGGATGTCCTGGGCGAGTTCGGCTCCACCGCGCGGCGTGCCGTGCTCTCGAACTGTCGCGTCCTGGGCGAGGGCGTCGACATCCGGGCCGTCGACTCGGTCGCCCTGCTGGACCCCAAGGGGGCACCCCATGACATCGTGCAGGCCATCGGCCGCGCGCTGCGTCAGAAGCCCGGACAAGGAAAGCTCGCCTCTTTGATCGTGCCGGTATTTCTCCAGCCGGGAGAAAAGCCGGAGGACATGTTCACCTCGGGATCGTACCGGCCTTTGGTGAAGGTATTGGAAGGTCTGCGCGCTCACGACGAAGAGGCCGTCGAATTGCTGGCCATCCCGCAGGAGCCGCAGAAGGACGTGGCGCAGCCGTCCGAGTACATCGGCGCTGCCCCCGAGGACGGCGAGGAAGAATCACGGCTTCTGCTCCGTTTTGCCGCTCCTAGGGATCCAGTGATGGTCGCGGACTGGGTCAGTTTCAACGTGATCGACACCGAGCGGCAGGACTGGGCGCGCGGCTGGGCGAAGCTGAAGGCGTACGTCGAGCGGGTCGGGAACGCGAGGGTGCCGTACGGACACCGGGAGGGTGCGACACCCCTTGGGCAGTGGGTGGCGGAGCAACGGCGGGCATACGGGGCCGGGGAGATGAGCGGGCAGCGCGCGCAGCGGCTGGAGCGGCTCGGCATGGTGTGGTCGGTGGCGGATGAGCGGTTCCAAGAGAACCTGGCGGCGGCCCGCGCGTACTACGAGGAGCACTGGACACTGTGCGCACCCCGCACCGCAACGGCGCTGGACCGGCCGATCGGGCAGTGGCTGTCCAACCTCCGCCGCCCAGGTGCACTCGCTGACAAGCCCGAGTGGGAAGAGGCGTTGAGGGCGGTCGATGAGGACTGGAACCCGGAGTGGCCGGCGGAGTGGCAGCGGCACTTCGCCGCGCTGCGCGAGCTGGTACGCGAGGAAGAGAACCCGGCGGAGGTCCTGCCCGGGTTCACGCTCCACGGAATGGACGTGGGGAAGTGGCTGGCCCGGCAGCGCAAGCCGGAGGTCTGGGCGGCCCTGGCAGAGGGACAGCGCGAGCGTCTGGAGGCCGTCGGCGTCGTCCCGCTGGCACGGGAGCCAGAAGCGCCCGCGAAGTCGTCCACGGCTGCTTTGGGGGCCTTTGAACGGGGCATTGCGGCCCTGGCGCAGTACAAGGACCGTACGGGCTCTGTGGGGACTGTCAGTCGCTCTCACGTCGAGGTCTTGCCGGATGGGGCTGAGGTGAAACTGGGGGTGTTTCTCTCGAACACCAAGTCGAGGCGCGGGAAGCTCACCGCCGACAAGCTCCAGGCGCTGGCCGACCTCGGGCTGGCGTGGGCAACAGAGGAAGCGGCAGCATGATGGCCGGTCGCTGGTTTCACCTGTGCTACTGCCGTGCCGGGTGCTGGGCCTCCATGATGGTGGGATGAACTTGCCGTCCGGAGTGCCAGTGTTCAAGCTGCGGGATGCCATCGCGGAGGCGCTGTGGGCTCACGTCAAGGCCAACCGGCTGGCGGCAGTGTGCGAATACCTGGGGCTCGCCCCGCAGCAGCCAGACGAAGATCCGTACAACAGCAAGAGGTCCTATGTTCACGCCCGGCTGGAGGACAAGCCGCTACCCGATCTGATGGCGATAGCCCGTCGAGTGGTCGATGAGTATGGCGACGACGACCTGAAACAGTTGCTGGCTCAGATGGGACTGCACGGCGTCTCCGGGGAGCTGAAGAACCTCATCTTCGCCGCCGACGGCCCCAAACCGCAGATAGTGCTGCCGGACTCCATCAGCAACACCATCCGCATCGTCAAGAACGAGCAGTATTGCCTGGTGTATGACCAGCCGCTGGAAGACCGCGGGCTGAGCTGGCAGGACTTGGTCACCTGGTGGGTTCGCCAGCATCCCGAGCACTCAGGTGGCCAAACACAGGCGCGGATCTCTCTGCGGGAGCGGTTGCGGCGCTCGCTGGGCAACAACGGTGCTGAACTGCTGCTGTTCGACACCTACCTCAATCTCGGCTTCAACCTCCCGGCTCTCATTCCCCAGGTCTACCTCCACTACGACCCCTACACCATCAGCGAGTTGGGCGGGGCCAGCCGCCTTGCCCGACAGAGGATGGACTTCCTGCTGCTGATGAACCATCGGGCCCGCGCGGTCATCGAGGTCGACGGCATCCAGCACTACGCCCGCCCTGCCGGCCGCACTGTGGTGCAGGAGCCCGGCTCCGGCTGGCTTCCTGATCCTGCGCGCTACGCCTCGCTGGTGGCGGAGGACCGCGAGCTCACGCTCCAGGGCTATGAGGTCTACCGCATCGGTGGCCACGAGCTGTGCGGTGACACGGCTGCCGAGATGCTCACCGACTTCTTCGTACGTCTCCTGCGCCGCCACGGCCATGCCGACTCGAGCTGACTACCGCTGACGTATCCATACCTCTCCGCTTGCGGAACAAAGCCGGTGTATCTGAAATGCCCATTTCACTACAGTGTTGTGATGACTGAGCAGGAGAAGCTGGCTTCCCTTCAGCAGCGTAGAGCCGTATGCCCCTACCCGGACTGCGCCACTGGCACCGTGATGGACATGGTCGATCAGCGCATGATCGCTCCGGAGAGCCGCGAGTACGCGTTTGGCGACTTCGGCGACGAGGGGTCCTTGCCCGTTCACCCCCACTCCTCATGGACGCAGCAGGAATGCTGGGTGTGCCAGCTGTGCGGTCGCTCGGTCCTAGAAGTCATCGAGTGCAAGCAGACAGGCTGGGGCAAAGACAGCCGCGTCGAAGAGCTGACGCGGCTGGTGCTGTGGCCCTCTCCCCCACCCCGCGTACTGCCCCCAGACGTACCGGAGCGGATCCGCAGCGCGTACGAGGAAGCCTCACGGGCAGAAAACTCCGGCGCGGCCCGGCTCGCCGGCGTCGGGTACCGGTCGGCGGTGGAAGAGCTGTGCAAGGACCAGGGCGCCACGCATCACACCCTGCACGGAAAGATCCAGGAGCTCGCGGCCAAAGGCCTGCCTGCCGACGTCATCACGGCTCTGGACGAGACGCGAGTCGTCGGGAACGACAGTGTGCATCACGGCGTCGCGTACTCCGCCGAAGAACTCGCCGACATCGCCGAGTTGGTCGCCGAAGCCGCGGTTCTCCTCTACGTTCAGCCCGCGCAGCGACGACGCATGGCGGAATCGCGCAGAAGGCGTCACGAAGCAGCTCAGCAGAACCCGTGATGCACGCTTGCTGAAGCCGACTGCCCTACGGTTGCCCGATGGAGCAGGAGATGATCCACGAGCAGCTCATGGCCTCGGCTCAGCGCTGGGCTCAGACGGCGGTTGACGCCTACCTCGAAGAACCCGCAGACCAAGACTTCGCCGTGCACCACATGGCTGTGGCTGTAGAACACATATCCAAGTCATATCTGGCATTCATCACCATCGTGCTGCTGGCACCCGCCAAGCCTTCAGTGGACGATCTGCTGGTACTGGGCGGCGAGGAAGGCAAGACGATCAAGGGACGTGCGGGACTCCGCACCATTGGCGGTGAAGAGGCCATCAAGCGGGCCACTGGCCTGCTGGGAAACGGGTACAAGCCGCCGACGGGACTCACCGGTCTCCGGGAAGCCCGCAACGGGATCACTCACATGGGCTGGGGGCAGCCGCCCAGCGAGTGCAGGGAGCTTCTCGCGTCCGGAGTGACCTACATCGACGCTCTGCTCGCTGCTCTGTCAAAGGAGCCGAGCTGGTTCTGGGGACACCACTACGAGGCGTGCAAGGACCTCGTGGCCCAAGCGAAGACCGAGTCGGAGCTACGGTACGCGGCCAAGATCCGCCGGGCTCAGGAGCACTTCGCGAAGACGACGAGGCGCCTGTCCGACGAAGAGAAGACGGACCTCATCCGCAGCATGTCCGCTGCTCCGCTCCCCAGCCCGTGGCTTCTGTCCATCCCCTTCTCCTGCCCTGCCTGTCAGAGCTCCGCCTTCGTCAGTGGCCGGGACAAGCTCGGGGACTACGGAGATGTCTGGTTCTTCCCACGTCACTTCGGATGCCGCGTCTGCGGGCTGACGCTGGCGGGGCAGGAACTTGACCTGGCCGGGATCGAAGCTCAGTCCCTGAGTGAGGAGCCCGACCCGGACTGGGAGCCCGACTTCTGAAGAGCAGCGCGCCCATCGCGGATGACGTCTCGGGAGCTCTCACTGCCTCGGGCTGGACGCTGCATCGGCCAGCCCGGGGGTCTCATGCCTGATCCCGCGCCTCCGGCGTCCGGTCCGGCGCCGGGGGAAGGGTGAGCGTCACCTCACCTGCAGTGGTCTTGAGGGTGATGGTGGTCTCACCGCGGCCGATGGCGCGATCGATCTTCTTGATCTCTGCCCAGGTGAAGCCGAGGCGGCGGTACTTGTTCCTCTGCTTCGGCCGCATGTGCTTGATATCCTCTTTGGAGATGGTGGTCATCCCCGGGTGCCACGGCCGGGCGGGGCCGCTAGTCATTTTGGGCATGGCTCTCCCCTCTCACCCAGACCGGCGGTGCGTTGTCCGCATATTGCTCCCGCTCTCGTGGTCGAAGCTCGGTGTCCGTCGGAGGGATGAGCGCCTTGGCAGGCCACTCGGGTGGGGCCCGGACCACCTTGGGCCGTGGCTTGAGCGGGCGAGGCTGGTGGGTGGCCGCGCTCGGCTGCCGCAGGTACTCAGGGATGTCGCCGGCGACGATGCGAGCGGCACGGGCGCGTGCTGCTGCCTTCGCCGCGGCTTTCCGTGCCCGCTTGGCCTCACGAGACTCTTTCGCCATCCATGCAGCGTATGCCGCTCCCCCCGCCTGCGGAACGGGTCAGGGCGCGTCGGATCACACGGCAGTTCCCAGTGCGGCCGCTATCCGCGCGGGCGTGCAGCCGCGGCTTCGGCTTCACGGTCAAGGCTGGTGATCTCTTCCAGGTGGTCGGGCGACGCGGACGGCGCGGCAGCGGTCGTTGCCAGCGCCCAGTACGGACACTGCATCGCTGCGGCCGCGTTCGAGTCCGCGCGGGTGCCGGTGAGCCAGTCCTGGCAGGAGGGCTCCGATCACCTGCCCATCCTGGTCCAGGCCGCTTCCGCCAGCCGGTGATGACCTGTGCGCGGACGGCCGGGGGCACGCCCTGGAGCGCGCCTCGCGGGTCGCGGTCGCGCGGTTCGCGTGGCACGGCCGTGAGCGGCTTGGTCTGCTGCGGGTACGGGGAGATGCGATCGCTCTGCACGGTCTGCTGTGACCGGACGACACTCGTGACCCCGCCGCCGTGGTCCCGCCGCCGGTCCAGCTGGACGAAGACGAAATCGACGAAGCCGTGGCGCTGATCGAGGCCATGACCCGCGACGACCTCACCAGCCCGGAGTTCGCCGACCACTACACCGAGGCCCCTGCACACGGTGATCGAGGCCAAGCAGGAAGGCCGCCAGCCGCCGGAAGTCCCGGCGCCGACATCCCGGCCGGGGCAGCTGGTGGACCTGATGGCCGCGCTGCAGGAGTCCGTCAGCAAGGCCCGGGCGGCGCGCGGCGAGACGGACGTGTCCCAGGCGCTGGCGAAGCTCGCGAAGAAGGCGGCCTCCCCGACGGCTTCCTCGAGGATTGCCGGGCGCGCGGGCGGTCGGCGCGGTACGCCGACACGCTGACCTGCCGTGGTCGGGGTCATGGTCGGGGTTGGCGGCAGCGTGGTCGGTGCCGTGGTCGGTCTGGCCATCGGTGGGAGCGGTCGTCCAAGGTGGGGCGATGAGCGAGCTCCGACCCGGTGACATTACTGACGAGATGCGTCAGGCCATGGACACGGCCCTGCGGCACAGATTCCAGAACGAACTGCGCGTCCTCGCGGCCAACATCCGTGCCGACGCCGAAGGCCGGTACGCCGGCACGGAGCCCGGATGGCAGGCCGGAGTCGAGTGGACGTTGCTGTGGATCGAGAACACGGCCAGTCAACTGACCGAGGGCCGGTCGTAGGTAAGCCGGTGGGGTGAGCAGTGCTCTTGCCTGCCGTGGTCGGGCTCGTGATCGGGGCGAGGCTCAGAGCGTTTCGCCGGAGTAGTAGAAGCGGCAGCTCACACCCGGGCCGGGTGTGCGGGGTTCGCCGGGGCGCGGGTCGTACAGGGCGCGGCCCCCGGGAAACCGCCCGAGCTCGGTGACCAGGGCAACCCCGTCGTCGACTTCCACGGTCCGCCATCTGTGGATGTCCAGCAGCAGGCCGTCCAGCGGTCCGCCGACCAGTTCGGCGTAGGTCCGGTGCGGGAGCGGGCCGGGGTTGGGGTCGTCGTGGTCGTGGCCGTAGACCCGGCCGCGCAACAGCTGCTCACCGCCGTTCATCTCGTTCAGCCTTCCAGCCACCACCGACAACGCGGGCTTGCCCAGCAGCACCTTGGGCTTGCCCGCGCCGTCGGCGGAAGGCTTGTCCGGGTCAGGTGCGGAAGCGGGAGAACCAGCCGCCGCCCTTCTGCGCGGCCTGCTCGGCGTCCTGCTCCTGGCGCTCGCGTTCGTCGGCCTCAGCCTGCTGCTCGGCTGCAACAGCCCAGATCTGGCAGTCCTCGCACAGGTGCGGGTGCGTTTCGCGCGGCTGGCTCCAGTCCCGTATGTCGACCGCCGCCCATCGGTCGTCGGTGAACTTGTGCCCGCAGTCCGCGCACACGGGGCGCCGGGCTTCCCGCGCCGCGGCTTCCCGCATCTCGCGGCGCTGTTGTTCTTCTCGAGCTTCTGCGCGGCGGCGGGCGAGGGCAGCGTCCCGGCGGGGGTTGCCGATCGCGTCCAGCAGCGGCTGACGTTCGGTGCGGCCGAAGCGCCAGAAGGCGGGCCCGGCCGGGCCGTGCTCGCGCAGCAGCTCCAGCGTGGTCGCCACGATCGGGATGCGGCCGTCGTAGGAGTGGTAGCCGTCCTCGCGGTCCCATTTGCCGTGCCAGTGGGGGCGGGTGAGGTCGGCGACCTTCGCCATCTGGTTCTTGGCGGAGCGCTTGCCGACGTGGTGGAAGACGACCAGGACCGGTGGGTGCACCCGCTCGTATCCCTCCCACTCGGGTGCGGACCAGCGGGTGCGCCACATCGGCTTCTCGATGCCGTCGGTGTCCCGCTCCTTCCGCTTGAAGAACCGGGCGTACTTGTCGAACTTCGCGGCGATGAGCGCGGCGTCCTCGGTGCAGTTGTCGGCCTCGAGGAACAGCAGCGGCACCCCACCCTCCGGGGCCGTGAGGACGACGTCGGCGCGGGCGCTGCCGATCGCGGGGTTCTTCCAGGTGCCCTTCACCGGGAGTGCCACCTCGGTGGCGTAGGAGGTGATGCTGCCGATCCCGTCCGGGGCGTCGACGGCGGCCCGCGCGGCTGCCTGCGCTTCGGCCGGCTGCTCGGTGAGCCGGGCGAGGTCGGGCTTCGGGCGGATCAGCGCAATGACCGTCTCGTTCACCGTCATCGGGTGCGCGGCCCCCGAGCGGCCCGCGCTCTTGGGCATGCCGCCCATCTCCTCCGGCAGACGGTCCAGATCGATCGCCGCGGCGGCCAGCCCGGCCGCGGTGAGCAGCCGGACCTCCTCACCGCCCCGCGTACGGCCGCCGTCGACGGACAGGCCGTGACGCCGCAGATCGTTCGCCGCGCCACGGTGGGAGGCGGTGCGTGCTTCCTTTCGTGCCGACGCCGTCTTCTTCGTCGTGTGTCGGTAGGTCAGGTGCGGCGAGGCCAGCCGCTGGATCTGATCGGCCGTGGCGACCTTGAGCACTCCGAGCACGCGCAGCACGTCGCCGCGCAGGTCGTTGGTCGACCCCGCCTCGTTCGCCTTGCGCTTGCCCGCCATCAGACTCGCCCTCCCGCCGTCCGCGTCCGGCCAGCGGCCGGTCGCCCGCCCCCGGCCGTGGAGGGGACCGGACCCCCGGACCCGAGGATCTCCCTCACCACCGACAACCAACTCAGGAACAAGGGGAGAGAAGAGGGTTGTGACGATCCGGCGCGGGCCCGGAAACCCGTGGTGACAAGGGGAAATGCCAGGTGCGCGGGTGCCGGGCACGGAAGTGGCTTCGGCAGTGGGAACGCAAGCGCCGGCGGCAGGGCCTCACCAAGGCTTGCCCAGCAACCGACGTGGTGCGCGTGGCCGGGCCGGGCGGCGAGATGGTGCCGGGCGGGGCTCCAGGATCGTGGACGGGCGCGGCGGTGGGAAGGGTCGGGTCGGTCAGGTGCGGGCACGGTGTCCTCGGATTCTCCGGCCTGCTGGCCAGTTCGGTGGTCGTCCGGCCCGCACGCGGATCTGCGCACGGGTCGGGGCCACCGTGGGGAAGCACCCCTTGTCCGCAGTCTGACGGTCACCGCCGATGGGCGTCCGTTTTCGCCTTGACCAGCATCATTCCGGTCGGTTTGCCTGTGGCTGACGCCACATCGTGCGGTGCCCGGGTCAGCGGGCGGGGCGGGTGCTGGACGGCGAGGCTCCGCGCCGCCAGTCCGAGGGCTTCTGGGCGCGGTAGGTCTCGCCGCTCTCGATCCGGGCCTTGTTGCGGGCGAACTCCCGCTCGGCTGGCGACAGTTGCGCGGGCGCGCAGCCCGGGTGTCCCCAGCCGTCGGTCACCCTCGTGATGACCTCGCCCTTGCCGTAGGCCTTGAAGCAGATCGGGCAGGTGCCCGGGTACACGGCCCGGACGGAGCTGCGGGGCAGCGGCATCGACCTCTTCGCTGCCGTCTTCTTTGCGGTCGGCTTCCCGCCGCCCGCCTTCTTCTTCGCCGCCTGCGCCCGCTTGATCGCCTCGCGCTGTGCCTTGCCGGGCCGCTTCTTCGGCTGCTGCCCGCGTGCCGCCTTCGTGGCCTTCTGTGCCGGGGTCTGTCCCACGCGCGGATCGTAGAGCCGACGTCCAGCAGCCGACGCGCGCCACGCGCATCGGCCGCTGGGAGCTGCGGCGCGCGGATGCGCACCGGTGCACGCATGGCGCGATGAGTTGTGCGCGATGCATCGCACTCCTCCGCCCTCGGGCGCACCGGGTGGACTCCACTGCGCACCCGGTGCGCACCACCGTGGCGTCCACACTCCCCGGCTGGTGCGCACGATGCCAGGCACTCCCACCCGGTGGTGCGCACCGCGATACGGGAGTGCACGGCCACTATGCGCACCGCCCACCGGCCCTACGCACGGTGATGGTGCGCGGTGCGGTGGGGCGGAGAGATCTCTCCTCCGGCTGGGTGCATCGCGGGCCGGTGCGCGGCTTCGCCGGGGCGGTGGCGAGCGTGGTCAAGGAGAAACACCGAGATCCCGCACCTGGTCAAGGGTTGCATTCCGCCCGATAGAGGGGTTCGCGCGCTGGCGGCGCACCTGGATAAGGGGCGCGCATCGAGTGCACGGTATCCGATGCGCCGTCACCGTTCGTGTGCGCACCGGATGGAGTGGGACGGAAGTGGAAGCCACTTCCGTGCGCATAGTGGTGCGCACCCCACATGGAGTGGTGAGTGCAAGACATCGTCGGCGCGCGCACCGGGTGCGCACGGTGCGGTGCATCGTGCGCACCCCGAGAGAGAGTGCACGACATCGTCCGAGCGGCGCGCGGTGCGGTGGGCAGGTGCACTGCATCCGGTGCGCGCAGCGGATGCCGGGCTGTCCCGCACTCACCGCCGGCGGTGTCGGCGAGGGCGCGTGGGCCGCCACGGGTTCGGCCGGCCGCCGGGGTACTGCCGGGAGCGGCGACGGGCCGGCGGCGGCTTCGGCGCCGGGTACAGGGCCGCGCGCAGCCGGACCGCGTCGGTGAGCTGCTCCAGGCGCTCCAGGAACTCTGGCGAGAGATGCAGCGGGACCGGTTCAATCATGCGGGCCTCCGTACTCGGGTGTTGGACCCCCTGTACCCTCGCCCCTCTCCGTCATCTCCAGGGCGTGGGCGTCGGCCGCGTCCCGACAGGTGCTCCGGCGACTTCGTCACCCGTCCCGCGAGACGGAGCGCGCCGCTGGCCCGGCGTACCGGGAGCTATACGTGCTGATGCCCACGGACGTCCGGCTCGTGGGCGTCGTGGCGTCGGTCAGCTCTGTTGCATGGCCTTGAGGTCGTGCAGCGTCAGCTCGCTCGTGCCGCGGTCGGCCGCGCTGCTCTGGGTCCAGGTGAGGATCGCGGGGTGCGCCTGCTCGTACGGGGCGCCGGCTGCCGTGTTCTGGCCTTCGGTGTCGGCGACCTGGGTGAGGTAGGCGGCCAGGGCGTGCGGGCCACCGCCGTTGTAGCCGATGTTGTAACCGAGGGCGTTGCGTTGCGGCAGGATCGACAGGAGTCCCTTCTCCGTCCGGGCCCAGAACAGGCCGCGTCCGGTGATGAAGCGGCTGAAGGTGTCGTCAGGACGCAGGGCGAGCGGAGCGTAGGTCTTGTAGCTCCACTGGTCCGTGCCTCCCTCACCTACGTGCTTGAAGTGCTCGCCGACGACGGGCAGCCCGAACTCGGGGTCGTAGAAGGCCCGGCGGCACACACAGCCCGAGCCGGAGATGGCCGACGGGCTGTTGGTGTCCTCCGTGACGCACGGGTGGAACAGGGTCGGGATCGTCGACGGCTCCGCGAACATGCAGTGCATCGCGTTCGGCTCGCAGCGCTCCAGCCTGCTCAGCCACTCTTGAAAGTGAGGTGTGTGGGTCTGGGTCGCCTCGATGGACACCTCGGCGTTCAGCGACGTCGTGGCGACACCGAGGCGCGTCTCGGTGTAGAGGACGAAGTTCAGATAGCCCTTCGTCGGATCGGTCAGGTTCAGGTCGACTGGCTTGAAAGTCAACGTGGCGCTCCAATGCGGGCTGTGCTTGGTGGGCGGCGGGGTCAGGAGACGCGGTGTTCGGGGCGCAGGGTGAGGCCGCGGTTCAGGAACTGTTCGGTGTCGGCAGGCCCGAGTCCGAGGGCGCGGGAGACGGCGGCTCCTTCGTCGTCACGGCTGAAGGCGAGCAGGATCTTGCGGCTGGCGGGGTCGGCCATGGTCCGACGGGCGGCTTCGACGGTGTGGGCGACGCAACCGGTGGTGCCGTCTTCGACGATGTCCCGCCGCGTCGTGTCGTCCCAGACGTTGAGCTGGAGGCGGGCGCCCTCGGTGGAGCAGTTCTCCTTGGAGTCCGCTCCCAAGACACACCGCCCGAGCATGGCGGCGTGGGCGTGGCGCTGGAAGTAGACGGTCTTCTCCAGGAGCCGGTCGACTTCCTTCTCCAGGTTCTGGCGTGCCTTCTCGGGGCCGACGATCGCGGTCTTTGGGTCGTAGGGCTGGACCCGGATCTTCAGTGCCGACAGGCTGCGGGCGAGGTCGTCGGCGATGCTGAGCAGGCCCACCAGGTTCACGTCGCCTCGCTGCCGGGGCGGGGGCAGTGCGTCGGGGTAGCTGTCGAGGGGTTCCAGCGGTTCGTGCAGGTCGGTCAAGGGTTCCTCCCGTGCCGGTGCCAACTTCCCGATTCTCGATCCGCCCCGATCCCTAGGCAGGATGAAGGCGGAGATCGGCCACGCGCTGGCCGGTTGACATCCCCCTCAGTGGTCGCGGGCGGCTCCCCTGCCCTCGTCTGGCTGGGGCGTGTGGTGCTGCTGCTGGTCGGCAGGGCCGACTGCGTCGGTCGGCTGCTCGGGCTGCGGCCGGTCGGCGATGTCGCGGCGGCGGGCATCGGCCTCGCGTTTGTAGGCGGCGAACCGGGCGAGGTTCTCTGGCGTGCTCATCCACGTCGCCGGATCGGTCGTGCGGCCTTCCAGCAGCTCCGGCATCGCGGCCTGCTGGTGGGCGTGGACGGCGGCGGCCCGCTGCGCCGGAGTGGGGGCGGCGTCGCGGCCGGGGTGGTCGACGGCGTGCGGCGCGGCCGCCGCCTGGTCGTGGTCGCCGTGCGCGGCGGTTAACGCGGTCGCCGCCGGGGCTTCGTCGCTCGCGGGAGCGGGTGCGGAGCGGGCGGCGCGGATCGCGTTCTGCACGGCGAGGCTGGCGACCCGGGCCCGCTCGTACCGGGTCGACTCCCGGGGCGGCTTGCCGCCGGTGCCAGCAATCCACCAGCGGGCAGGCCAGGCGAAGTCGGCGGTATAGGTCAGCTGGTCCGGCGCCGGGGGCCGGCGGCCTTCCTGGGGCACGGTGAGCTGACGACCGTGGCGGGACAGGGCCCGGTCGGCGATGTAGTCGTCCAGGCCCGGCTCGAACGCGCGGCCGCGCAGGGTCTCCAGAAGGTGTCGGCGCGCTTCGGCCAGGACGTGACGGCGGGCGAAACACCGGCGCACGGTGTAGACGATGGCGGCGACGTCGACGGCGGCGAGCACCGTATCCACGAGCGGGCTCACCTGGGCGCGGATCGCGGCACCGACCGTCCGGCAGCGCTGAAGGAGTCCGTCGACCAGGCGCTGGCCGAAGCGCAGAATCGCGGACGCGCGCCACCACGCGCGCAGATGGTGCAGGGGCCGCGGGGTCTTCTTCTCCGGGCGGGTGTCCTGCGCCGCCCACCAGCCGAGCCCGTGGCGGCCGCGCTCGCCCGGCAACCGCCGGTGCTTGGCAACGTACTGGTCGGTGATGCCCTCCAGGGCGTCCTCGATCCGCTGGCGACGGGTGGACGACCAGTCGATCAGCTCCTGGTCCACCCCCGCTATCTCCATCACCGGGCGCAGGCCTGGCGTCACTTCCCGCGGCATCGTCGCCAGGCCCAGCTTCTCGCACACTTCCGTCGTCATGGTGAGCGTGTACAGCGTCCCGGCCGCCACGACATGCTGGTACAGACGGACGGTGTCCAGCGCGTACCACTCGCCGTCCGGGCGCTGCACCCGGTTCAGGATCAGGCAGTGCTCATGGAGCAGCGGGAAGCCGTCGCGGTTGTCGAAGTGACGGAACGCCGCAACGACCAGGGCAGGGGCCTTTGCACGCTGACGGCCAGAAGACCACCGGGTCTCCGCGATCTCATCCTCCAGCCAGCGCAGCACGGTGGCGATGGTCCGCTCGTGCGCCCGCTCGATGACCCGCCGGGTGTGGTCGTCTCCCAGCGCCCACAGCACGATCAGGCTCGCCTGCGCCCGGAAGACGAACTCGACAGCGAGCAGCGGGATCTGTTTCCGCTTCTCGACCTCTTCGATTGGCTGCCCGAGAGCGGTCTCCGACCGGGCCGCCTCGGGATCGGCGCCATCGTCCAGGCGCTCACGCTCCATCCGGTCGGCGTCCGGGCTCCGGCCCTCGCCGAACATCAGCTCCATCTGCCGCTGCGTCACCGTCTCCCCAGCGCTGAGCCCGAGCGCGGGCAGACCGCGGCCCATCCACACCCCGGGCGGGAGCCCGGCTTCCTCCTGAGCATCCTTCAGCAGCCTGCGGGCCGGACGGCGACTGTCCCCGAAGGCCACACCCCGCACGTAGTACCGCCAGGCGTTCCGCCTCTGAACCTTCTCGACACTAATCATCCCCACAGGGGACACTGCCTCTGACCTGCGGAAAAGCGCGATCCCGTGGGGCGGGACAGTTCCCCGGAACTTCACGGCCGATCCCGCACGGTGGGCGCTGGCGGAGGCGTCGCGCCCGCCTGGCGAACACCGTCTTGCGCACGCACGGCCCCTACAGAGGCCATGCAAATGCTGCGCGCACCCGGCCACCCACGCCTCACACACCCCAACGACCGACAGCAATTGCCCGAGCACGCTCTCGACGCTACGCCGACCAACCTCGGCCGCCCGGGCCACCACCGCTCCGGTACTCAGCTTGTCACCGGTTGTTAGAGCAACGGCTATAAGGAGCCTCACGGGTAGGTAGGGTGATCTGGTGGACTGTGTCTTCCCTCCTCGAGGCCCAGCACCAGGCCGGGAACGGAGGTGAGGGCGCGTTGCGGATTCCGGCACGTCGGGCCATGGAGCACGCCAAATCGCTCGGCGGCCGCCTGGTTGACCTGACGCGGCGTGAGCCGCGCGGCCGCAGTCAGGTGTGCCCCTGGGATCTGGTGGTGGCCATTGGCCAGGAACCCGGGGACCGGGCAGCGGCGGCCTGGGTTGTCGCGGACGAGATCATGCTCGCTCGGACAGACCTGGACACCCTCGCCTATAGACTGTGGCGTGAGGCCGCGCTGACCGGTAGGAAATTGGTCGGCAAGGACCGGGAGCACGTTCTGTCCCTCGCGGCTCCGGTCTTCGAGGCCAACGACACCACAGGCGTGACCGGCTACATAGGTGAGTGGCTCTGGTACCTCTCCACACGGGATCTCGCCCCCGAACCCGGGCGAAGCGTGGAGATCCTCGATCCACCTTCGTCGACGGTGACCGACAGCGGCCCGGACGGGCTGATCATTCACCGTGTGGAGAACAGTGCGCTTGGGTTCGTGTTCCGATTGTGGGAGATGAAGAAGTTCACTGGTACCGCGGCCAAGCCGAGCGACACCATCCGCGGCGCCTGGCAACAGCTGAACGACAACGGTGCAAAGTACCTGAGCCAGATGGCGTGGGGCGCACGGCTCCTTGCTCCGGACACCCGAGTGTTCGTCAGCTCTCTGACGCGACAGTGGGTGTACGCCCAGGAATCGGGGAACGGTGGTGTCAGCCTGGCGCTGAACGCGGCGGATACCCCGGAGACGGCGTTCGAGCGGTCCCACAAGCACTTCACCACCCACACCCATGCCGGGGCGCTGCAGGGTCTGGTGTTGGCGGTCGACGATCTTGAGGACTTCGCCAAGGACGTGAGGGAGTACGCGTGGAGCGCACTCTAGATCCAGACGTGCTCGCGTCGGCGCTCGGTGAGTACCGGCCGGGTGGTGTGCTCCCCAGCGCGGAGGACCTGCTGGCGAGGATGACCGAGATGGAGGTCGCCGCGTTCCGCGGTGAGCGGGATATCACCGACGAGGTGCTCGGCACGGCGTGGTACCTGCATGGGCTCGCCGCGCTCGATCCGGAGGTACCCGGGTTCGACGCGGGGCGCATCCGGCAGGCATTCGCGGTCAGCGCGCACCTACTGGACCTCGCCCTAGGCGATAGCCGGCGAACGCTCGCCGACAGGCTTCAGATCGCCTTCGCTGCTCAGGCGGGGTACCGGCGCAGTGAGCAGGACCCGAACGCCACCGCGGTCTACCGGCAGGTGCGTGACCTCGTGGACTACAGCAGCGCGCTCCGCGTTCACATCGGCACCCTGGCGGTGGAGGCCGGGGTGGTCTTTCTCGGCTTCGATCGGTCGGTGCTGTCGCGAGCGCTGCGGGCGTGGCGGCGGCAATTCAGGGAGCTGCGGCAGGTCATGCGCCGCGAGTCGCTGACGGGCACCATGTATGGGCCGGCCGAGGCGGTCGTGGATGCAATCTTCCGCCTCTATCAGTTCTTGGCTTTTGGGGAGGAACAGAACTTCACCGCGGCGCAGCGGCTGCTCGAGGACGTGATGCACGAGCGGGCAGGCCGCGGCGACCGGCTGGCAAGGTGGGTGGCCGCGCACCTCCTCGACCTCAGCACGGAGATGGCGGCCAGCAGCCTGTACTCGCTGCTACCCCCGGGGACACCCCCCGCGGTTGCCCGCAGCTTCGCGCTGTCGCACCCGCCGGTGATGACCCTATGGCCGCCGCAGCGCCAGCTGCTGAGGCTGGAGCGAGGGAACCCGGTCGACCCATCGACGCCGCGCAGCCTAATCAGTGTGCCGACCAGCGCGGGCAAGACGCTGATGGCCCAGCTGGTGATCTGCTCTCACCTGGCGCAGCGGCCTGGTCGGGTGGTGTACGTGTCGCCGATGCGCAGCCTCGGGCGGGAGATGCGCTCGGCCCTGCGAGGCCGGCTGCGCCTACTGGAACGCCGTTTGGCCGCAGAGCAGCCAGACTTTCCGTTGTCCTCCGAGCGGGAGCCGGAAGGCGGAGATGTGGAAATCGTGACGCCGGAGCGGCTCATGCACATGATCCGCAGTGACTCCGAGGCCACGCTGGACGGCGTCGGGCTGATCGTGGTGGATGAAGCCCACCATCTCGCCCAGGGCAGACGCGGCTTCGTCCTAGAGAGCCTGCTCGCGCTCCTGCGGGCAAGCACCAGTGACGTCCGGCTGGTGCTGCTGTCTGCGGCGGTCGATAACCGGGGCGACATCGCCTCGTGGCTCGATCCGGAGCGGCCCGCACACGAGGTGTACTTCACCGACACCTGGCGGGGCCCGCGACGCCTGCACGGGCTTCTCTACCCGCAGCTGATCGAGGATCAGGCCGAGCTGAACCGCCGCTCGCCGACAGCGAATCAACCCTCCCGCTGGCTCGCCACTGTGCCGGTCGCAGCCCGCCTGGATGTCCGGCCGACCGCCGCTTCCACGATTGCACGCCTGACCACCGGCGAGGTGGGAAGGCGGAGGTTCGCCTCCGGCTACCGGAACGAGTGGAACTCCCGGACCCGCCTATCGGGGGGCATCGCGGACTACAAGGTCTTCGCTGCCGGCGCCGCGTCGCTCACCTCAGCCGGCAGTGTCCTGATGGTCGTCGGCACCAAGAAGGAGGCCCGCAACACCGCGCTCGCCATCGCCGAACACCTCGCCGACCGGCCCGCAGCGGCCGTGCTGTCCGAGTACCTGGCAGACACCCTTGGGCCGGAGCACCCGCTGGTTCGCTGCACCCGCCGAGGTGTCGCCTACCACCACGGAGACCTCCCCGACGACGTCCTCCAAGCCGTCGAAAACGCCTTGCGGAACGACCAACTTGTAGCGATCGCCAGCACCAGCACCCTCACCGACGGCGTCAACCTGCCCGTGCGCACGGTCATCGTTCACAGCAAGGTCCAGGGTGACTACCTCGCCTACGACAACCAGCGCGCCCTGACCCCAGCCGAGCTCGTCAACGCGATCGGCCGCGCGGGGCGGGCCGGACGAGAGAGCGAGGGATGGATTCTCCTGACCCGCCCCTACCCGCCCAGGCCACCCGAGTTCAACACCCTTACCCCCGACACGGAGCAGCTCAAGGTCGTCTCCGCGCTACTGACCACCGAAGCCCTGGCCGCTCTCGCCGAAGCCGAGGACAAGATGCGCGAGGCAGCTGACGGCGTCTTCGCCCTGGCGGACAGCATCGTCGCGGACTTCGCCGCGTTTGTGTGGCTCGTCCTGCAGACTCACGCCACGACACCAGTCCTGGACGGCAATCCCCTCGACGCCGTTCAGTCGCTCTTCGCAATGACCCAGACCGACCACGAGCAGGTCACCAGCCGGTGGCTCGGCCTCGCAGGTCGGGTGGCAGAGGCTCACGAAGCCACTGACACCGACCTGGCTGGCCGCTGGTCCAGCACCGGCACCAGCCTCGGATCAGCCCGCCACCTCGACCAGCTCGCCCAGCACCTGGCGCACCAGCTCGCCCAGCAGTCAGGTGAAGACGATACCCCGACCGAGGGTGAGGTGTGGTTCAGCGAACCGGAGGAGTGGACGCTGGAAAGCACACTCGCCTTCCTCACCCAGCAGCAGGTCTTCGAGCGCCTCCTCGAACTGCCCGAGGTTGCCGGTACCTGGCGCTTCACCACGAAAGAGGTCAAGGGCACGCAGGTGGGCGTCCCGCTCGCCACCGCGATCCAGGACTGGATCTCCGGCAGCGGCATCCCCGCCCTGGCCCGCTCGTGGCTGCCCGGTGTCCCCGCCGAGTGGGCGCTCGAGCAAGCGGTGCGCAACATCAGCAGCGGCTTCGAACACGCCCTGAGCTGGGTCACCGGCGCCCTAATCAACCTGGTCAATACCAGCCCCCTGCTGTCTCCCACCACTCCCCGGCTGAACACGCACACGGCCTGGCACATCCGACACGGCGTCGACACCGAGCAGGCCCTGGCCCTGCTCACCTCCGGCATCGCCTCCCGCCGTCTGGCTCACGTCGCCGGCCGGGAAGCCGCCGACCAGCGGTATCGGCCAGCAGACCTACGCCACTGGCTCGCGGGGCAGCACATCGACGGGTGGACCGACCGGTACCAGGCGAACGAGTACGAGATCGACGACCTCCTCGACTACGTCCGCTCTCCCTCGAACCTGGTCAACGAGCTGCTCGACGACCGCACCGTGACCATCCCCCTGGTCCGGCTGGTGCCTGGCGCAGCTGCCGGTCCGGTCGTGATCGCTCCACCGAGCGCAACGAACCCGCTGATCCGAGTCGGTCGCGACAAGCGGCGCCTGGGCACGGTGCCGGCCGACCGGCACCTCGATGTGCTCGCGATGCTCGACAGTGGCCTCGACCTTGCCCACCGCCTCCAGGACGGCCAGCTCGTCACCACCCGGCGCAGCCGGTAGACCGCCGGCACATCGTCAGCTGCTGGCGTACTCCCTGACGGTGATCTCCAATTCGGTGAGGGTTTCCGCGGCCGAGCTGAGGCCGAGGATCTCCAGCATCGACACGCAGTCGGCGGCGTAGCGGCCCAGCGCCACGATCAGGTCGAAGAACGCGCCCTGGTCGCGGCCGAACAGATCGACCAGGAGTTCGGCCACCTGTCGTGTGTCCTGGGCGTGGAGGGCGCGGAGGAGTTCGAGCAACGGGATGTCGCTGCCTGGGTTCCGGCGGGCGGCGGCGAGTTCGTCCAGGAGTTGCTCGGTGGAGACCTTCTTGTGCTCGGCGAGAACGGCCGTCAGATCGTGAGCGCAGATCGCGGTGCCGATCGCGAGGAACTCCAGTCGGCGCATGCCGCCTTCATCCGCGTCGGCTCGCGCGGCTCGGCTGACGACCTTGCAGTCGGCTGCGTCGATGCGCCGGGCTGGTGTGGGCTGGTCGGCAGCAGCATGGGAAGCCTGCAGTAGTTCCATCACCATCATGTGGTCAGCGGTCATGGCAGCATCCTTCCGCGGGCGGCGATGACGCGGGGTAGAACGTCGAAAACCCGCTCGTGGTGCTGGGGTCCATCCGGTCCGGTGTCCAGAAATGAGGTGTCGGTGTTCCACGGGCGAGTGGTTCTCGCCGTCGAGAAGACATCGTGAGCCGGTCGTCACGAGCCGCAGTCGGTACCCGCGTGACACTGGAATCGAGGCGTTGTTGAACCACAATGAGGACGCGCTGAAGCCCCGGGGTGTCGTAGCTGATTCCCCGGGGCTATACCGCGTTGGCGGGTCAGAGGTTGTGCTGGAGCCACCACTCGATCCACCAGAAGCCGAAGCCCGCGGCGCCGGTGCCGAAGCCGTAGCAGGCTCCGCGCAGCATGTGGGTAGCGATGGGTCGCCGATGTCGGGCCACCCAATGTGTGAGTCGGCCGGTCCGCAGCTTCCTCCCCGAGCGCTCTTCCTTGAAGCTACTCAGCACTGAGGTGCTCCTCTCTGCGGGATGCCTCGTGCGAGGCCCTCTCGGCCCGTTGGCCTCGGAACCGAGGCTTCCAAGAAGTGGGATTCATACGCTGTGGGAGGTCAGTGGCGGCCGGCGAAGGCGATCAGCCGGTCAGCGAGTTGCTGGTCGGGGTGGACGACGAGGCCACCGTCTTCGCGTTCTGCGAGCCGTTCGACTTCCGCGTCGAGGTCAGCTGTCGGGGCGGCACGAGTACCGTCGTGGCGGGAGACGTACTGTTCGAAGGTCTTGAAGAACAGGTCGTCCAACCTGTCGGCCTCTTCCTGGGGAGCGTCGTACTGGTAGTTCTGGTCGCGTTCGCGCTGGGCCTGGAGCAGCCAGTGCATCGCTTCGCGGTCCTCGCCCTGGCCGATGTGGTGCAGGTGGAGGCAGTAGGCGGCGCCGCGGACATCGGCTCCTGCCGCCAGTTCCCACCAGAACTGGGCGCTGGCGGGGTGGCCGGTGAGGTAGAGCAGGCAAGCGAAGATCTGGGCGCCGTGCACGTTCAGGGTTGTATCGCCGCGACTGGGGGTGGACTCGTTCAGCTGGTCGACGAGCTGGTCGACGTGAGCGGCTGCGTCGTGGCGGCTGAGCCACCAGCGGGCAACGGCGTTCAGTCGGTTCTGAGCGCGGCCAGGCTCGGGGCCCGGCAGGACGTAGCCGGCTTCCTGAGCCAGACGGCGCAGGCCGGCGGCGGCATCGAAGCGGTGCTCGTGGAGCGGCGGGGCTGCCTCGGTGAGAAGTGTGTCGATGTCGGTCATGAGCCCCTCCTCTTGTTGCGGTTCTTCCGGTTCGGCTTTTCGGTCTTCTTCTGAACGTGTCGGCTCAGTGCCTGGATCAGCCGCTCGCGTCCCTTGCGGCAGTGGTGGTCGACGGTGCTGGGGACGATGCCCATGTACCAGGCGATGTCCTTGGTGTCCTTCTTCATCCAGTACCGAAGGACGATGGCGTCGAACTGTTTCGGGGGCAGCTTGGCGAGCGCCTGGTGGACTCGGTTGTCGCTGTTGATGAGCCGGGCCTGGGCGCCCATCAGAGCTTGGGATATGACGACCCTTCGCACGATGGCCCAGGTCTGCTGCTGATGGTTCTTTCCCTCGATCCGGTCCCAGAGCCTGAGGGTCTCCAGGAACGCGCGGTGGACGGCTTCTTCGGCAGCCTGAGGGGTCTTCAAGTGGGCCAGGGCGTACTGGTGATACGCCTCCTGGTTGCAGATGTAGTGCCTCTCGAACTCCAGGGGGAGCGAGAGAGGGACCCTTACGGAAGGGCTCCCCTCCTCATACGAGTCGTTCACGAGGGTCCTCTTCTTTGAAGACATGGGCAGGGAAGGCGCCCGGGTGGGGGCCTCGGGTGCTTGAGCACTACTTAAGTGGTCTTGACCCGGAAAAACGCATGTGCTCCCCAAAGAGATCACCACGAGCCATCGGTGCATCGCACCACGTGATCATGCATACCACTCAGTAACGGTCCATGAGCTGAGAGTTTGCAATTTCGCATGGTGGGCGAGACTGAACGAGAGGCGTCACGCAGTGGTGCACCTCACAGCTCAGGCCAGGGGGCGCTCGCGCACCCACGCGCCCCCTGGGGCACTCGCGCGGGTGAAATCACGCTCTTATGCCTTCAACCACCCACGGGAACCGGTACATCGACCCCACCACCCGGACCGGTAAGACAGCGGGAGCGCGACCACCGCCCTGGCAGCGCGGTCGCGACACTCCCCCTTCGATCCCCCACCACTGAATTCGAACAGACATATCATTCTGGTCATGGCCAGAACCGACTTCCCCGCGGACCTCCTCGCCGCCCAAGAGGAACTGCACCAGGTCACCGCCGCGCTGGCGACGCTGTACGAACGTCTCCCCTGGTCCGTCGAACCCCACGACGGCTTCAACGACGGCGACACGTGGCGCCCACGGCAGCGCCCCGCGACCAAGGGCTGGTCGCAGGAGGACCGGGAGGAATTGCGACGGCTCCAGGACCGGCGGCTGGAGCTGACCACCATCGTGGCAACACACGAATTCTGGACCACCTTGGAAGGCCCGGACCGTGTCACCGCGCGGATGAATCTCAAGCACGCCCACGACACACCCACTGTCGACTCGCCAGCCGCGTAGCGGCGACGGGGAACTTCGCAGACGCCCACATCTTTCGGCCCTGGCCGTACGCGCTCGCGACACGGATCACACCCACTTCGAGCACTGTGCGGGCTCCCCTAGCCGGGGGTCGAGCCTGTGCCGCATGCACCCAGCAGCCCGGCACCGTCCGTGCTGGCCGACGGCTGCTCTGCCTGCGGTCGCGTGGTTGCGGAGCGAACGACGTGCCGTAGACGCTTTTCGAGGTCACACCGGTTGAGGTGATTGGCGCGTGCGTACTTGGTCACCGCTTCCTGGACCACCGCTGCGGCTTCGTACCACCTCAAGCGCTGGTACTTCCGCTCCTCGTTGTCATTCAGCTGGCCGAGCCTGTCCCATTGAGAGTCGGCGGCTCGCTGCAAAGCAACCAGCTCGGCGGGCAGGCCTATGGCTTCTGGGTACGGCACACTCCGCGATTCGACGGGCTGGGCACAAGCTGCCTCTGACATCGAGTGCGCCTCTCTGGCCGGCGCCGACGGTTGAGTTGGTACGAAGGCCTGAGCTGTCCTGTCGGCCGAGGTGGGCACCGAAGTCGGGAGTGCGTCCGCGGTCTCGCGTGGCGACAGTCGGCATGTCGGCCTGTTCCAACTTGCCCTGGCTAATGGTTCGGCCTGCTGGAAAGCAGGCATCTGTGAGTCGTCGGCGCGTAGTTCATCGAGTCGACCGCGGTCTTCGCTGGTTACCCAGAACCGCTGCGGCTTGGTCCCGATGCGGAACTGAATCGGCACGACTGCGCCTGCCGCAGTCTCGCGCACCAGGTCGTCGAAGAGGATGTCGCGTGGCTTCGGCGTGGCGTGGTGCTTGCCGCAACGCCGTACGCCGTTGCCATCTGGGCACGGATAGACGGCGCGGAGGTCGCAGCGCCAGAAGTCCATCGCGCGGAACCCCCAGATCACACGCAGGTCGCCGGTCTTGGCGATGACATGAGCGGGGAGGTTGTTGCTGCGGGTCCACTGAGTGTCCTGGCGTTGGGCGTAATCAGCTCGGTCGGTGTGCCAGGCGGGCGTGATGCCGTTTTTCTCGGCTTTCGCTGCACGGGCTCGTACGCTGCGCGGGCCCTCTACGCTGGCGGAGGAGAGCTGAACCTCCCATCCGATGCGGCGCCCATCGGCTCCTTCAATGAGGGTGTCGGTCTGGATCCAGCTGCGGCCCACGCGTGTGCGGACTTCGCTGTCGCCGCGGAAGCCCCCGTCCTCCGCGGCGCGCAGGATTCGCTCTTGGTAGGCCTTGTGCTCGTCGCTCATGGGCAGGACGTGACGCTCTTCGTCCTCGGCCCTTTCGTGGACTGCTTCGCGACGCCCGTTCGCCCGTAATCGCAGGTGCATCCAGGCTGTCACTCCGGCTTCCTGGCACACTCCCCCGCACTGCAGATCCCGCTGTGACACCGGCACTCCGCGAGCGGCGTACATCCGGTCCATTCGATAGATCGTGTCCCACAGGTCCGGATACTCCGGATGTCCAAGGTCATTCCGGGTCAGGTCCAGGTGAATACGGAACTTCGTGTGCCAGACGCTGTTAGCCACGTACTACCGCCCTTCTGCCCCCAAAGTGATGCCAACCGACACGGTAGGGCCGAGCACCGACAAGGGGGCAGAGAGCTGCTGTCGTCTAGGGCGGGGATCAGCCACGTCCCACCAGCGAGCTTGGTCGCGCTATTACGTCGTAATAGCGCCATCGCCGGGGCCGGTGGCCCCCTTAGTGTGAGCGCATCAGCGTGGAGCAACGGCTTGGGCCCCGCTGCGCCAGTCGACGAAGCGGGGCCCAAGCAAGCGAGCGCCTCATGAGTCCTTGAGCAGCAGGTCGGTAACCTGGTGGCGGTATTCCTGGCTGCTGGCTGCGAGCAGGTCGGCTACGAAGGCCTCTGGGGTCTCGAGCAGTTCGAGAAGGCGGCTGATCATCCTGTGTCGTTCGGGCTGGCTCAGGTTCTGGAAGATGATGTCCATGCTGGCTGAGCCGTCCTCCCAGGGGATGCCCGCTTGGGAGGAGGCTGCGGCGCTGGTCGACCTCGGAGACTCAGCCTCTGTCAGCTTGGAGGTCTGGGGGCTGCTGTTCCCAGCAGCCCCGTTCATTACGTCGTAATGATCCTCGTCGGTTGCCGACTTCCCAGCGTCGCCCCGACCCGTGCCGTTTGCTCCGCCGCGGCTGCTCTTCCGGTTCTTCGCCCCAGCTTGCTTGTCCGCCTTCTCCTGTGCCCGCTTGTCCTTCAGCCGTTGCAGATGCCGGTCCTGCTCCTCCGGCTTCTTCCGACCAACCTGACGCAGCAGATCGGCAGGCTCCTCCCCCGCCACGAGCTTCTCCTGCAGCTCCGGTGTGAGGCTGAGCAGAGCAAGCCGCTGAGAGACCCAGCCCTGGGAACGGTGGAGCCGAGCCGCCAGAGCCTCCTGCGTGCCGTGGACGGTGAGCAGCTGCTGGAGAGCCTTGGCTTCGTCGAGATGGTCCAGGTCCTGGCGGTGGATGTTCGCGACGAGCGCTGACTCCAGGAGCTCGTCCGGGTTGCTGCCGAGGTCCTCGTCCAGCATCACCTTGATCTCGGTCAGGCCTGCTTCTCGGGCGGCCGCCAGTCGAGAACTTCCGTCGATGACGACGTACTTGGTGTCCTCTTCCAGCTCGGCTTCCCGGTCGGGGTTGGCCTCGAGGTAGGCGAAGCGGGACATGATGCTGATGGCCATCTTCTGGCCGTGGTCACGAAGGCTGCCGACCAGATCGGTCAAGTCACCAAGTTCCGACCTGGGGTTGGCCGGGTTGAGGCTGATCTGTGAGACGGGGAGTTTGATGGGCGGGGGAGCGCCTTCGGTCGGGGCGTTGGTGGCGGCGTTGATGGCGGCGCGTCGCGGGCTGATGGTTCGGGCGGCTTGGAAGGAGCTGCCGGTGCCGAGTGCCGATGCTTTGCTGCTCATGCGATCTCCCGTGCGAGCGCGCGCAGGGCCACGGCCTGGTCGCACTTCGGTGCGTAGGCGAGCAGGGGCTGCTTGAGCCGCACTGCTTCTTTCTGTTCCTTCAGGTCACCGATGACGCCGACAACGCGCGGATCCTTTATGTCCATCCAGGCTTCGAGGGAGGAGGTGGCGATGAAGCCGCGGCGGGCGTCGTAGTGGTTGACGACGATGCCGAGGTACTCGAGGTCCAGGCTCATGTCGTTGCGCAGGTCGTCGATCTGGGCGGTGAGGAGGCCGTAGGCGTCGGCGGAGCTGTCTTCGGCCTGGACGACGATCAGTACACCGGAGTTGCCGGGCTCCTCTTCTGGACGTCGCCGTCCGTAGTAGGCGGCGGCGTCCATGCTCAGGCCGAGGCTGGGCGGGCAGTCCACGAGGATCGCGTCGTAGTGGTCTTCGAGAGGGAGGAGGGCTCGCTCGAGGGCGGCTTCGCGGGCGCGGACACCGGAGAGTTTGACGTCGAGGAGGAAGGCGTCGGTGCACGCGGGCAGGAGGTGGAGCCTGCCGCCGAAGCGGTCGCCTTCGACCTCCACGATGAGGTCGCTGATGTCGCCCTTGGCCTCGCCTGCCATGTGCTTGGTGAGGCTGTCGCCGTCCAATGGCAGGGGCTCGTGGCCGAGTTGCTTGGTGAGGTGGCTCTGGGGGTCGAAATCGACGAGGAGCACTCGCTGGCCCAGTCCGGGCAGGTCTTCGTAGTCGAGCGGAGACTGCTGTTCGTGCTCGTCCTGGTTGAGGGCAGCGGCGAAGTGCTTGGAGATGCGGACCGAGTGGAGCTTGTCGGAGTCCTCCGCGAGTGCTTCGCCCAGGCCGGCTGTGACGGCGGTCTTGCCGACTCCGCCCTTCTGGTTGCAGATGATGCGGCGCTTGACGACACCGGGCCGCTGAACGTCCGGGGCCGGGTTCTTCTCCAGCCACACCAGGACGGACTGGGATAGCCCTTGGACGATGGACACTCCGCGGGCGTTGCAGTCCTGGCGGAACTCCTCCCACTGGCCCGGGGGAAGCCATGTGGAGAAGGACTTGGCGCCTGCGGTGTCGATGGGGGAGAGGTTCGAGCCCAGCGCACGCCAGGCTTTGATGCCCGCCTCGACCGCGTGCTGGATGTCGATGCCGTGCTGCGCGGTGCGGATCTTCAGGTCCTGCTGCAGCCCAGCCGGGAGCTTGGAGACGACCTTTTCCCGGTCGCCGAGGGAGGGCGATGTCATGGAGGACACCTTACTAACGTTCGAGATCATTTGAAGCCGTGACGCGTTAGTAAACTACAAGTTGCTGCTTTCGAGGCCATACAGACCACGGCGGATCATTACGTCGTAATGGTGAGCCGTGCCAGGGCGCGCCCATGCGGTGACCGAGCGGAGGCCGTATTACGTCGTAATACAGGACCCCGCCTTGAGCTCGCGGCGGCGAGTGTCATCTACCCGGCGGACACCAGGCACGTGGAAGCTGTGGACGCAGTGAGGGCGTAGTCGGTCGCCGCCATCGCCGCGGAGGTAGGTGAATGTCCTGTCTCAACGAGTTAGTCCATCGCATGTCGCTGACCTTCGCGGACTGGGTTGGATGAGACAGGGTGGACTCGGTTCGTTGAGACACAAGGCCGGTTGTCCTGTGCCACCGAACCTTGGTCATTGCCATCGAAGGTGATGATCGGTGAGTGTGTGCCATCGAAAGTTGAGCGCCACAGAGTGCTGGGCGTCACAACGGCGGAACGCTGTCCGACTACCGTTGCTCCGCATGACCCATGCCGAGATCGACATCGCCGCAGAACTGGTCCGGGACCTGCTGCGCGATCAGCACCCTGACCTGGCCCATCGCCCGTTAAGGCTCGGCGCGCGTGGTTGGGACAACCAGCTGTGGCGGCTCGGCGACGACCTCGCCGTCCGGTTGCCCTGGGCAACGCAGTCCGCGGACGCGCTGCTGCGCAAGGAGCATGCCTGGCTGCCGAGCCTCGCCCCGCACCTTCCACTGCCGGTCCCTGTCCCGCAGCGCCTCGGTGAGCCCTCCGAGCGGTTTCCACGGCCCTGGATCGTCACCACCTGGGTGCCGGGCGAGCCCGCCGACCGAGCCCCCGCCACGCGCGCTGCGGAGGCGGCCGACACCTTGGCCGCCTTTCTGACGGCGATGCATCGCCCCGCTCCCACGGGGGCACCGGCCGGCCGTGATCGCGGAGGGCCGCTGGCCGACCATGCCGAGAGGTTCGCCAAGCAGCTCGCCTCGGCCACCGAACTTGGGCTGATCCCCGATCCGGACGCCGTCCGCGCAGTCTGGGAAGACGCCGTTGCCGCACCCGACTGGGCGGGCCCGGCACTGTGGCTCCATGGCGACCTGCATCCGGCCAACGTTCTCACCGCGGACGGTACCTTCTGCGGCGTGATCGACTTCGGCGACCTCTGCGCGGGGGATCCAGCCTGCGACCTCGCCGCCCCTTGGATACTGCTGCCGGAAGGCGCCGCCGAACGCTTCTATGAGGCCTACCAACCGACCCCGGACGCCGCGACCTTGCGTCGCGCCCGCGGCTGGGCGGTGCTGCGCGCCCTCAGCGGCATCCTCATCGGAGAGGCAGGAGTCCACGGCCGTCCAGGCGGCAAGCCCACCTGGGGCCCACCCGCCCACGCCGCGCTGGGATCCCTGACCGTAACGGCCCACCGCTGATCACTCCGTTCCGCCCGGTCGTCGCCGCCCAGTACCATCCCGGAAAGTGACGCCCACGGCGCGACCAGCGGAACGTGCGCACAGGACCGAGATCCTCGAACCGGTTCGTCACGCAGTCCTGCAGCGCACGCCGACGGCGTCCGTGCTCGCGTCCACGTACGACAACTAAACGCACGACGGCGTCTGATCCACCCCAGCCGGTACAGCTATCCAGTACCCCCAGCGCACCCAGTCGCGCGACTAGGTTCGCTGAGACAGAGGCCCGAACGACTCGGTTCGTTGAGAAGACGGCTCGATTGAGCGAGACGGGACAGTGAGGCGGCGCTGGTGCACCCGTGACTCGCCCTGCATGCAGATCCGTATTACGTCGTAATACACGTAGCGTTCGCGCCCCTTGGTTGGCGCGAGCCGCCACACTGTCCTGCACCGCTCCTCGAGGGCAGAGGTCTCGCGAACCAGCCGACACAAAGGAAGGTTCTTGCCTGGGGGAGTGGTGATTCCCCGATGCGTTCGGTGACGTCCTGGCGAGCAGCTCCAGGTTGTCCTGTCTTGCACATACCTCAGTCGCCCGGGCGGAGCCGACGTGAGAGCCTCCCGCCCGTGGCTACTGACAGGCTTTGTCCGAGCTGAACGTCCGCGGGCCCTAGCGGAAGACGAGTGCCGCCCGCCGCGTCCACGACGCCCTGCTACCCGACCGGCCCGAGGAGCGCATCACCCTGCTCGTCCACACCGTGCTTGCCAAGGTGGTCGCTCCGTATGAGCGGTGGCTCGGCTGCCGACGGCGATCGGTGCGACGTAGACGAGTTGAATCACAGGGCTTCCTGAGCGCGACGGGCGGTGGAGTGGTGGTGGTCAAGCCGCCGTTGTCAGCTGACCCGCCAGTCCCCGTACGTCGCGCAGGTAGTTCACCACCGACGGTTCGCGGCGCCAGCGGACCAGCGAGTCGGTGTAGAGCTTCAGATAGTCCAGGCCCCGCACGCTCTGGAGCCGGGCGAACAGCCGCAGGGACTCATCGCCCAGCTGCAGCGAGTGGTCCAGTTCCCCGGCCTGGGCGTGCGCAGTCGCCAAGACGGAGAGTCGGATGCCGCGCGAGCGGGCGTAGGCATCGCCCGGCATTGCTCCCAAGGCGTGCCAGGCGAACGTGGACCTGGGCTGCCCCAGGTCGCGGAAGATCTCCGTGGCGTCAGTAACGATCCGCTGGCGGGAGAAGAACTCGATCCAGGTGCGTTCCCCGCTGCCCTCGGCCGCCCCTCGTTCCTGGAGGCGCTCTGCCAGGGCCAGGCAGGTGGCCGCCGCCCGCGCGTCCCGCTGCCGGGCATGCGCGCGGGCTTCGATGAGCTTGGCGAACCCCAGCACCCGCGGATCGGCAGCGGGGACGCGTTCGTAGGCGCCCTGGGCCATGTCGATGGCCTGGGAGGTGAAGCCGCGCATCAGCGCTTGCATCGCCATGGTGCTCAACACGTACGAACCGAGGTGCACGTCGCTGCCCGCCTTCGTGAGCCTCAGCGCTTGAATGAAGTGGCGCTGCGCGATCTGGTGCTGACCCGCGTCGAATGCTGTCCAGCCAGCGAGGCGGGCCATCTCGGCGGTCACCGAGAACAGGTCGCGGCCATCGCGCTCGGTGTAGCGCCCGCCGAGCAACGGGGTTACCCGCTCGTAGAGGTACGCCGTGAGGGAGGGCGACTTCCAGGTCGCCCCGCCAAAGCGGGAGTCCCACAGTCGCGCGGAGTCGGCTGCGGCCCGCAGTTCCTGGATGTGCAGCGGTCCCACGGTGATGCGGCCGGAGGGCGGTGCAAGGGGTTCGGTCGGGTTGACCAGCCAGCGGGTCACAGGCTCCGAGAAGGCCGAGACGACGAAGGGCGAGCTGGCGAGGAAGGTCCGCCGGTTCAAGGTGCTCCAATACAACGAGGCTTCGGTGATCGCGTCGCGCTGGCCCCTCGGGAAGTCCAGACCGGAGTCCTGGTCCAGATGGCCGGGCCGGTCCATACCGATCTCCTCCAGCCGCACCGGCCGGCCCAGTCCCTCGGACAGGACCTCGCACAGATGCCGGGGCACGGGCCAGCGCGGCCGTACCCCGCGTCGGCACCAGTTGGCGACGGACGTGTGCGTATATTCGCTGGTGATTCCATGTGATTGGCAGATGTTATTGAGGCGGTGGGCGAGTCTCTTGTGACTCATGCATGATTCTTCGATCAGGCTCTCAAGCCGGACGTTTCGTTGCGGCTGAGATTTCTTCCCCGCTACCACATCGGCCACGTGTGCCACCTCCTCCGAGAGCCGACCAACGCTCCAACAGCAGCATAGCCGGGCGGAGTTGGCGTGAGCATGGATGGCGATTCATGAGCCCCATCATGAGCCCTGCCGACCCTTCGCGTTCATTTGATCTCCTATTTAGAAGCCAGTGGAGAACGACGGGAAAAGGATTTCGAAGGGCGGGCCGGAATGAAGAGACGGCAGATGAACATGCGACGTGGCGGCGGTACGCGAAGGAAAGGACTTTGGCATTCCGGTCGCACGGCCCTCTGGGCACTGCGCGCGGCGCGGCTGACAGCAACGCTGCTGTGCGCCTACGTGCCACTGGCCGGACAGCTTCCGGCGCCCCTGCCAGCCCCGCTGCTCAACATCTTGGCACTGCTCACAGCGCTGCCCGTGCTGCTGCCGGGCGAGGGTTCAAGCGCCGGGTCGGAGGCGGGACCGGGGCCGGGCACGCGCCACAGAGGTCCGACGGGATGCCCGGGCGCCTGCCGGGGCCGCGTGGCCCGTCGCGGCTCCCGGCTCTGCCCTGGCTCCGGACCCCATCACGCGGCGGTGCTCATGGGCGGTTCCTCTCGGGTTAGGAGGCTAGCTGGCTTGGCCAGGGGAGGGACGGTGCAGGAACGGAGTCAACCGGCGTGCCGTCGACGTACCCCAGGCCGGTGACGTGGATCGTGGGTGTATCCCGCCTTGCGTGGTGTTCGCCTAGCGGGGGGCGGGCGAGTAGAGCCTGGAGGCCGGTCAGCCTGCTAGTCACCGGCACCACCGCCCCGGTGCGGGCAGCGGTGCCGGTGACCAGGCGGAGCGACCGGATCAGCGGCCAAGCTGGCAGACGTCGACCGGACCGCGGGTGCGGCGACCGCCTTTGGAGCGGACTGTGCCGATCCTCCGCGCCATCCTGATCCCGCTTATGCCGGTGGCGAAGGTGGGTTGGGCGACAAGGGGGCTGTCAGGCCTGGGGCACAGGCCGCGGGCGGGGTCGAGGTCAGCGGACTGGTCGTGTGCAGATGCCCTCCCTTTGGTGCCCGGGGCCGGAGTTCGGGTGGTCGACGAGTGCAGCTATGACGCGGGCACCCGGGCATCAAGATGGGCCCCAGCGGATGGCAGGGCCCATGCACGTGTACGGTCATTCGCGATCTCGCTGAAGACAACGGCAGGCCCTGAAGTCCGGTGTGCCGCCCGCCAGATCAGTGCCCGGGCTGACGGCCCCGCGGTCTCAGGGGATCCACGGACACTGTCCGCGCTCAGCGGGTCAGGTTGGCGAGGTAGGACTCGGCGGCTGACCACGGAGTCAGCTCGATACCAAAGCCGCTGTGTGCATCGGATCTTTGGATGTGGACCAACCGGCCGGAGAGGTAGACGACATCACCGGTGCGGAAGGCCCCGGTATACGCACCGAGGTAGCTGCGAAGGTGGGTGATCCTGCGGGCGAACACGGATGGTTCGTCGACCGTTGATTCCGTGACCGTGTCCACCTCGATCCCGTAAAGCGCCGGCGTGACCAGGCCCTCGGAGTGGTCCGTGATCCGGGCAAGGACAGAGATCGCCCCCACCTCTTTGGCAACCACGCCGGCGAACGTCTTGTCGCCGTCGTCCCTCAACGGCTCACAGTTGATGTGCGCCCCCGCACCGGCTGTCAGACCCTGCAGTTTGCGGGCCTCCTGGCGCATGACCGCGTCGAAGTTTCCCCCCACCATGTACTTGGCGCGCCGTACATACAGCCGGGTGAGGCTCTCGCCCTCGTACGGGTGGATGAGGGTGCGTTCGGCGAACAGTGCCTGTGCGGCCTCGTAGCCGCGTTGCCCGTAGCAGACCAGATCGATGTCGGAGCGGGGGTTGCTGGCGCCGACCAGGAAAGATCCGGTCACTCCGATGACGTCCGCAGCGCCAGCCCCGGTGATCCAGTTGATGATGGCGAGGAGGTCCTCGCTGACCGCTGTTTTGTCCAGGAGGCTGGGGGCCTGGTGCAGTGCGGCGAGGGTCTGGCGGCAAGAGTAGTGGGTGACGATGTCCTCGCGGGGCACGCCGGTGATGACGCACCCTACGGCGGGGGAGTAGATGTAGCACTCGGGCCGGTCGGCGAGGATCCCGAAAGCCTTGGATACGACGGAGTTCTGCCGGTAGGTCCGGCCGAACAGCTCCCGGTCGCCGCGGGCGTCGGGGTAGTACTTGACGTACCCCAGGAAGTGCGTGCCGGGATGGGCATCGCCGATGACTTTGAAGATCACCCCGGCGCGGTCCAGGAGGTAGTCGCGGTCACGGATGGTCGCCAGCGCTGTGCCCAGCGGCGAAGTCTTCGAGGCTGAGGAAGAGAGCGGTGTCGACCGTCCTGGTGCGCTCATACTGCTCGAGTCCCTCCGTGAAGAGATGACGGCGGTAGTGCCACTTCAGGTGCTTGTCCGTGCGAGAGGGGTCAGTGGGCCGCATCAGGGCGAGGAAGAACATGGCCTTGACGAGGAGGTAGGCGCCCAGGTTCTGGCTGGCTGTCTGTCCGGTTGAGTTCAGGCTCGCGTCGTCCAGCGCGGCGAGGTAGCGGTGCCGCTGGCCGGGGCTGGCGGTGTAGCCCTTGTTGCCGCCCTTGAAAGCGATGATGTCCAGGGCCGGGAGGACGTCGTATCCGAAGGGGACCAGGCCGTGGTGCTGCCAGTCGATGACCCCGGCAGGCAGGACGTTGGGCAGCCCGTAGTCAAGGTGGCCCCGCACCAGCGGCACCGTGCCCAGGCGGTCCAGCGCGTGCTCGAGCGCGGCGTGCGTGCGGGCGTTGTCCAGGTCGGGGTTCTCCTGGAAGACGTTCTGGGTGAACCCGGCACTGGCCAGCCATTGCCGCAATGTGCTGGGCGTGGGCTGGATGAGGTGGGCGGCCTGGGCACGCAGCAGCCGGACGGCGACCTGCGCGGCGGTGTCGACAACGTCGTCGGGCAGGTCGCGGCCGCCGTCGAGTGACGCCACCGCCCGGTCGTGCAGGGTCTGGTCGCCAAGCGACTCCTCCACGACGTAGTAGTGGCCCTCGCCGGTGACGCCCTCCTCCAGGATGTGCGGGACCGGGTAGTGCAGGTCCGCGATCCGACGCTGGAACGCCGCCTCGGCCCGCAAGCCCTCGTCACCGGTGCGGCGGTAGCGCATTCCGTCCGCGGAGACGTACACCGCGCCGTCGGCGGCGGTCCGCTTCTTGACGAACCACCAGCCATGGTCTGTTTCGTTCATCAGCTCGCTCCTTCCGGCTCCTGTGTGAAGCCGTGCGTGACCGGGTGCTCGGGGATAGCCTGGGACAGGGTCCGTGCGTCCATCACCCAGCGCATATCACCCGCCGCGACGCTGTGCCGCAGTTCGGCGAGGACGTCACGCCCAGGTGTGTCCGGCCGGGCCAGGTGGGCGCGGCGCCAGAATTTCAGCAGGGCCGGGAGCTGTGCCGCGGTGGTGCCCGCCCGGAGGTGCAGTGAGCACAGTGGCAGGAACCAGGTGAGGAACAGCTCTCGTAGCTGCGGGCTGATGCGGTGCACCTCGCACAGCAGTTGCAGCGCCGCGGTGTCGTCGTACGGGATGCGACCGTGCAGTGCGTACCGCAGCCGCGTGCCGTTGTGCCGCCGGAATGGAGCCCCGTAGGCAGCGACATTCGCCGCGGCGTTCTCGGTGACCGTCATCACTGGCTGCCTCGCGTTGGACCGGGCGGCAGCGGCCAGCACGGCGATGTGCACGCCGGCCCGCGGGTCCAGGACCAGGCCGTCGAGGCCGAGGGGCTCGAGGCTGATGCCGTGGTCGCGGGTGCGGGACAGGACCAGGCGCTCCGGGACGTTCTGGGCGATGGTCAGCAGATGTGCCGGTGGCCGGGCCCGGTGGGCGTGGAAGTCCTCACGTGCGAGCAATGGTGTGTCCGGCGGCCGGTCCCAGACCAGCAGGCTCCGGGTGTGAGGCCGGACGCCGTGATGCCCGCACGCCCGGCAGGCGTGGGCGACGGTGCCGGTCATGTGGCCGCAGCGGGTGCAGAGATGTACCGCGGTGGGAGTGATCGCCAAGGTGCCTTCGAGCAGGAGGCGTTCGGTCATCTCCAGCGCGAGAGCGGCCACGACGGGCGCGGGGTCGGTGAGGACGCCGCTGGCCGGGGGAGTGCCCGGCGTGTACTTGGCGGCTATCGCGCGTTCCTCCCGCTCCTGACGGCCAACGATGTCCCGGTCGAGGGCGTCACGGTGGTGCAGGTCTCCGGCCAGAGTGACGGTGTTCCACAGGTGCGGGACCGGCCCGGCGCCAAGGATCGTGTTGAGTGCTTCAGCCGCGCGGATACCGGTCGCCTTGCCCGGCCGTTCGGCGATGGCGAAGGGGCCGTTCTGCACGGGCCCGTTGATGTACAGGACGTCCATGTCCGCAGCCTCCTCAACAGTTCGGCCGGGCGGTGGCACAGGCGTGGAACACACCATCGACCTGTTCGTAGACCAGGACGGCGGCATTGGGTGTCTTGCACACGCGGGCTTCGTCGACCAGTTCGGTCACCGGCCGGCGCTCCAGGACCGCGCGCAGCGCGAGGATCGCGGTGTGGTGCGTGAACGCCACAACGTCCGCTGCGGGCTCGGTGTGCAGACCGTCGACATCCTCTCGGGGTCGGGCGGCAGGCTGGTGCTTGGCCGAGGAAGCGGTGGAGCTGGTGGGGTACCGCGGGCGTGCCGTCGTAGCGCTCCAGGCGGAGCCCAAGGTCTTGAAGCGGTACTGGTGAAGGGGCCCTATTCGTGACGTGCGCTGTCCCTGGGACTGCGATGCACCAAGGGGGCCCCACTGGGCCGAGCCGTCGGCGCTGTCCTTCTCTCCACCAACGACGAATCCGAATGACGACACACGGGTTGCTGACCTAGCGTTCCGCCCATGGCCTCCCCGGGTGACGACACCAGCGACGAGCCCTGCGTGACCATCCGGTGCCAGGACAACGCGTCCGTCGGCGTGACGTTCTGCGACCGGATCAGCTTTGACACGGACTCCGTGCGCTATGCCGTCGAGCTGCGAGCCCCAGGTCTGACCGCGCGTGTCAACGAGGTCGTCGCCTGGGTCTGGGACAGCGATCCCGCTCCGTTCCTGGAGGAGCTCGCCGCCGACTTCCGGGGATGGGACGGTGAACGGAGCTGGCAGACCAACAACCGGGACCTGGCGATCTCGGCCGTCTTCCGCTCCGGCGGGCACGTCGGGTTGACCTGGACCTTGCGGCCATGGCCGAAGGCCACCGGCGGCTGGGGCGCATCGGTGACCACCTGGCTGGAGGCCGGCGAGCAGATGGCCTCCCTGACGGCCGAAATCCGGCACTTCCTCGCCGGGGAGGAGCAGTGACGTCGGGCATCCGCATCACTTGGACGCTCGGGGCGCACGGATGGGCCGACTGCTCCCTTGAGGATCACCAGGCGAGGGCCGAGCTCACCGCGTCCTACATCACCAGTGCGCCCGAGGAGTTCCTGACCGCGGTGGCCCGGGTCGTCGCGGGCGAGACGGAGACCCGCGTCCAGTTCGAAGCCGAGCCGACCGCCTACCGGTGGATCTTCTACCGTGAAGGCGAGGACGTCTGGATCCGTGTGCTGGAACTGCGCGATAGCAGCGATCACGACAACAGGGGAACCGAGATCTGGTCGAGTCAGCTCGGCATCGACCAGCTCGCCCGTGCCGTGATCCGCTGCTTCGATGAAGTCGCACAGACTCATGGCGAGAGCGGCTACCGAGGCAAGTGGGGTGAGCACTTCCCCCGAGCCGAACTCGAAGCCCTCAGACGTCTCTGGCGCACTCACCAGCATCCCCAAGAACCGTAGTTCGGATAGTTCCGTGTAGGATCTCGCGGCTCGTGGCATATCGCGGTCGCTTGACCTGCGATTTAGCGGGTTGTCTCACGCCTTGGCCGGGGTGCGCTGTCTCAGCGTCGGGCCATTCCTCAACGCGCGTCTTGGCCAGGT
>NZ_JANCLX010000055.1 GCF_024295805.1 Streptomyces cucumeris | reverse complement strand
ATCCTTCATATCCGCCAGCGAAGAGTAGCATCAAGATGAACGAGTTCCGCTGTGACAGGGCCACTCTGGGCCGTAATGACATTGGTTGCGTCATACCCTGGTACGCCTCCCCGCTCATCTACAGCAAAAGCAGGGCGCCTCAGCTGGCATCCCACGTCACTCGTGCCCAGAACTCGGGGCTGCCCGGCGCGAGTTTCAAGCACCCGCTTCACCGGACGACCGATGAGGCAAGGCGCAAGCGGAACCGGGACCTGGCCTGCCCCGATGGCGAGACCCGGCCCCCCGGTAAAACGTGCGATGAATACCCCGTAGCCACCTCCCAGGAAGGTCTGGCGTCCGGCGGAAAGCGACGGACCTTCCCTGGATGCTCCATCCCGAACGTGCCCTCGCGTACCGGCCTCAAGGGTGCGAGCGCGTGCATGATCCATAAGGCTGACCAGGACTACCAGGGCGGGAAGAACAACGCCTTCTACAGGAGCGAGCGGATGCTGGAGGGAGACCCCTTCCGGGTCCTCATAGAGAACTGACCGCTCAAGGATGTGGGTGCTACAGGTTCATTCGCAGCACCCACATCCTGACGCTTCGCCTGATATTGTCAGGCTATGGTCACATCGTGTGTCATATTCGTCAGCGATGGCATGTTCGGCATTGCAGACGACGCTGAAGAACCCGCGGACACAGCCTGCTGGGCTGTCGGTTTGGCCGCGCCCATGGAATACGGAGCCTGGGTGAGCACTGGCATCCACACCGGGCGTGTAGAGGTTGGGGCCGAGGTCGTCGCTACAGCACCACCCGCGCAAACAACCACGTGGGAAGAGGTTGTCGAGATCAGCGTGCGGTCGATCGAAGGAGACCTCCGCATCATCTCTGCCCACGATGCCGTGCCAACCGACCTCCCCGCGCTCAACCCTCAAGGGCCCGGTTGGTATCGCATCAGAGTCCACGCCAGGGGACGAGCGACATACGCCGACGGAACCAACGAAGCGCCCACCGAGCACTACCTCATCACCGCCTGGCCGCAAGCACCGACGGCCCCCGTGGTACTCCGCACCAGTGACATGATCGAGGAAGCTCGGCTCGCACACGCCGACGACCCATCGTGGGAAGCTCTCACACGGCCGGAACAACAACTGGCACAGAAGCCGATGACCGCCGAACGGGAAAACCTGCTGCGCCACCTGAAACGAAGGTGACGATCCCTCCTGATCCGGGCTGTCGAGGACTCACCTGCGACGACCAGCGTCCAGGCGCTCCCGTGGCCTAGGTGTGTTGTTCGGAGAGGTTGGTGCCCGGACAGTGGGGACGCCCTGGCCGCCGTCGAGCGTTGAGGAACTGGCGGTGGAGCCCGCCAGTATCACGCCCGTACCCGGCCCGCTGGTCCGGCGTCTTCGGCTCACCCGCCCGGGGCGGTGGCATCCCGAGCGGGTCATCGAGTGCCGTTTCCCGACGCTTCGGCTGGATTGCCTCCTTTCTGCGTTCAATGTGGTCTGCGTAGATTCGGTGAACCAAGGCCCGCTGGTGTGCGGGCCCGTTCCGGATTGGTGGTCTGCCCGTGTCACACCAGGAGATCCCGGCTGAGCGCCTGGCCACCCTGCAGGAGATCGTCGACGCCAGCCCGTATTCGGCGGCCCGCCAGGACATCCAGGGGGTGAGCTGTGACGACATCCAGGCGAAGATGGACAGCTACTTCGGAGGTGCCTTCGACGACCCCGCGGCGGGTGCTGGCTACTTCATCTGGTTCCTCACCGCGCTGATCAACGGCTGCGGGTTCATCTGGGGGGAGCAGTCCTCGATGGACCCAGCCACCGGGGATCCCTTCCAGCTCCAGACCGTCTACTACTACAACAGCGACGACCGCGGCACCAAGGTCAAGATGTACTCCGGCGACTCCCCCGAGCTCTACAGCAACAACATCAACACCAAGGGCGACTACGACTCCAGCAGCGACGTCCACAACCTCTTCCGGCTCGCCCCAACGAAGGCGAGGCACTCGGACAAGACCATGTTCCACATGTTCGTCCAGGACGGCGCGCACGCCGGCAAGTCCGTGAGCAGCTACGTCAGGAGCGACGGCCTGCGGGTCGTGCACGCCGTGGAGCACGACTCGGCCACCGCGGACCTCTGGGTGATCGGCGACTACGTCCATCACGACGAATACTCGGGCAACCTCTTCCGCAACTTCTCCGTGAACGGGGAACCGAACGGCTGGCTGACCATTCCCGACGGCAAGGGCGGCCAGCCGATGAAAATCGACCCGGTGTCGGAGAGCACCAGCCAGGGGCACGAGGGCAGGGCCCAGGTCTTCCACTTCCGGCCCGCCAGCTGGGGCGGGTGACCTGCCCGCGGCCGGGACCGGGTGACACAGCACCGGGCGGCCGCCGGCGCTCCGCCGTGCGCCGCCCGGACCGCGGAAGATCGGACGCCAGACCAACGGAGCTTCACGCGGTTCGGTTGAAGGCCCGAGGGACAGACAGACGGCCAGCCCTCTCCGCGCCTGCCCGGGGGTTGAGGAACATCCATGTCAGATCGTGCGCTAATCCCTCGCGGTCCTGTTCGGCGCTTTGACCTGGGCTGATCGTACTGCGGAGCCTTCGCGAGTCGAAGTTGTCGATCTTCGGAGGCCCTGGTGGCGGTCGAGTTCTTGTCGGATCAGCAGGCAGCCCAGTACGCGGCGTTCAACGGAGCGCCGTCTCGTGCGGAGCTGGAGCGGTACTTCTTCCTGGATGACTCGGATCTGGAGAAGGTGCAGGCCAAGCGGCGTGCGCACAACCGGCTCGGGTTCGCGGTCCAGCTGACGAGTGTGCGGTACTTGGGCCGGTTCATGCCGGACCCGCGGCAGGTGCTGGCGGAGGTCGCCGAGTACCTGGCCGAGCAGCTGGGGATCGCCGACGCGTCGTGTTTGAAGGAGTACGGCGGGCGGGACGGGACGGCGCGTACGCACGCGGGGGAGATCCAGGAGGCCGGGGGCTGGCGGGACTTCGCTGAGGTGCGGGACGAGCTGAGCGAGTGGCTGGACGCGCGGGCCTGGACGACGGGCGACGGGCCGAAGTCGCTGTTCGACGCGGCGGGCGGGTGGCTGCGCGAGCGCCGGGTGCTGCTGCCCGGGGCGAGCCGTCTGGCCCGGCTGGTGGGCACGGTGAGGGAGGCAGCGAACAACCGGCTGTGGGACACCCTGTACGGCCTGCTGCTGACGGTGGAGCCGGGGGCACGGGTGTCGGAGCTGGACCGGCTGCGGCAGGGCCCGGTGCGGATCTCCAGGCCGCAGATGAAGTGGGCGCTTCAGAGGGCGCAGGAGATCACGGCCTTCGGGATGGGTGAGGTGGACGTGTCCGCGATACCGCCGCGGCGCCTCGCGGAGCTGTCGCGGTACGGGATCGACGGCAAGGCGTCGCTGCTCAGGCGGCACGGCGACTCCCGGCGCCTGGCCACGCTGCTGGCCACCGCCGTCTACCTGACGTCCCGCGCGGTCGACGACGCCCTGGACCTGCTCGAAATGCTCGTCGCGACGAAGCTGCTGGCCAGGGCCGAGCGGGAGACGATGAAGGAGAAGCTGAAGACCCTGCCGCGGGTGGAGCCGGGCCTCGGCAAAGCTGGCCACCGCGTTTCAGATCGTGTTCGACACCACGTCCGAGCAGGTCGACACCGACACCGGAGAGATCACCCCGCCCGAGGTGGAGACGCTGGAGGCGATGTGGGCGCGTATCGAGCAGGTGGTGCCGCGGCACGAGCTAGCGGCGGCGATCGCCGCGCTGTTCGAGCTGACCCCTCCGCTCGACGCGGACGCGGCATGGCGGACCCAGTTGGTCACCCGGTTCGCCGTCATGCGGCCGTTTCTGAAGCTGCTGGTGGATCACCACTGTGTTCGGGAACGCGTCCGTAGAGCAGACCACCTTCAACGCGTCGAGAGTACTTGCGATGTGCGACCGTGACGACGTACGGGTGGCCAAGGGTGCCGAGTGCCCGCTCGTATACCCGCACCCTCACCGCGCCGAATACGCCCATGGCAAGGACGGCCTCGGCGGAGCGACAGACTCGCTGCCTGCTCCACGGGAGAGAGAACAAGCCCGCCCTGCCGTTGAAGTGCTTGCCGGTGTCCTGAAAACTGCACAGGCACCCGTGACGATCGCAGCGATCGGCCCTATGACCAATATCGCGCTGCTCTTGGCCGTATACCCGGAGCTCCGCTCTCGCATCGGCCGACTGGTGGTGATGGGTGGGGCGACAACAGCGGCAACGTCACCGCGACTGCGGAATTCAATGTGTGGAGGCAGCTCGACGCGTCCTCGTCAAATCCGACGTGCCGACGACGCTCGTTCCTGTCGACCTGACCCACCGGGTCTGGGTGAGTGACGACTGGCTCAAGGCCGTCGTCACCTCCGGCTCCACCGGGGCTTCCTTGGTGTCTGTCCGCGCCCAGTACCGTGCCCACTATCAGCGGGAACGCGGAGTGGGCGACCTTGTCCTGCATGATGCGGTGGCCGTTGCCGAGGCGATCTGGCCCGGCACACTGAAGTGTCAGGCAGTCGATGTGGTGTGCGACTCGTCGCCAGCACGCGGCGCAACCCTCATCGACACCCGCTCCGGATACGACGATGTACAAGCCAGACGCAAGATTGACGTGGCACTCGACGCGGACGTCGACGCTCTGCGCGACCTCCTGCTCGACAAGCTGAGTGGCCACTCGTGATCCCAGCCCATCCCACATACCGATCCAGTCCTCCAGGGACGGCGGCCTGACGGGGCGCCGCACCCGGAGCGCATCGTTCCAGCCGCTTCGCTCAAGGGCTCTGTACAGCCCTCAGTTGCTATCGCTAGGTTGACGATCAGAATCGGGCTCGTCGACGCGTTGGTGGCTGGGTGGCGCGTCCCCTTGACGTGTCCGACGGAGACATCGTGTCCTACCGCTCCCTCTTACGTGTTGCAGGCGTCGGCTTCTTCCCCTTGGGATTCCTGGCCCGCCTGCCGTACGCAACCTCAGCGCTTTCCACGCTCATCCTGCTCCAGGCCTCGACCGACAGCTACGCCTTCGCTGGCCTCGCCAGCGCGGCCCAGAGCATCGCCATCGCCATCGGTGGCCCCCTGGTCGGGGCCCTGACCGATCGGTACGACCACCGGACCGTCGGCGTCGTCGCTGCAATCGCCAACTTCACAGCCTGGGCTGCCCTGCTGACCGCCAGCTACGGTGACCGGGCGAGCATGTTTGCGGCCTCGGCCCTGGTGGGTCTGACCCAGCCCCAGGTCGGGCCCCTCGTGCGGGTGCACTGGTCACGCCTGGTGCAGTCTCGCAACGAACACCACCTGCTGTCCCCGGCTCTGTCCTACGAGGCGTCCGCCGACGAGCTGAGCTTCGTCGCCGGCCCTGCGTTCGTCGGGCTGCTCGCTTCCCTCAGCCCCCTCGCGCCTGCGGTCGCGACGATGGCTCTGCTCGCAGCAAGCACCCTCCCTTTTGCCCTGATCTACGCCCACCGCACCACTCACCAGCAACCGTCGGGTCAGCAGGAGATGCCGTACCTGCCCCGCCGCCCCCTCGCCGTCATGTTCCTGGCCATGGTGGCCATGGGGGCGATCTTCGGCGCGGTCCAGACGGCCGTCACTGTCTACGCCAACACGATTGACAAGCCCGGTGCTTCTGGTCTCATCTACGCCGAGTTCGGCATCGGAAGCGCCCTGGCAGGCGCCGCCTGCGCCTGGCTCCCGCAGAGGTTTTCCCTGCGCGCCCGCTACGTCTCGTTCGCAGCAATCCTCTGCGCGGGCATGCTGGTCCTCTTCATTGGCGCCCAACTGGTGTCGGTCCCTGCCGCGGTCGCGGTCGCGAGCTTCACCGTGGCGCCCTACATGATCTGCCTGTACGCGCTGACCGAACGCCTTGCCCCCGCCGAACGGGCTGCGGTCGCCATGACCATCCTGTGCGCTGGCGGCCCCCTCGGCACAGCTGCCGGACAAGCCTTCGCCGGCAGCCTCGCAGACACTCACGGCGTCGACGGCGCACTCCTAGTCGCTACCATCGTCGCAGCGGGAGCACTCGTCCTCGCACTCTCGGCATTTCTGGCCGACCGACAGCGCAACATCTGGATCATCGACACTGCGTCCGCGAAGCACTGGATGGTCCAGGAGCTCTCAGAACATCCGCAGAACACCCATTGAGCCTTTCCTAGGCGTTTGGTCCAGCGGTACTGGATGTGCCGTAGGCCGCGTCGGATGCGTTGGACGAGGTGTTCGGAGGCGGTGAAAGCGACGTTGGAGAGCCCTCCACGTCACAGGAGGGACCAGATCCTCTCGACCGGATCGAGGTCGGGTGCGTAGGGCGGCAGGTAGTAGATGGTCAGCCAGTCCCGGACTGCCGCCCACTCCCGCAGGTCGGCGGCATTGTGGACATTGAGGTTGTCCCAGACGAGCACAATCGGGCCGTCGAGCTGCTGGTGGGCTGCGGTCAGCGGGCCTGCGTGGCGGCCTGCTCCTTCGTCTTCGCCTCCTCCTTCTCGCGGCGCCACTTCCCCGCTTCGTCCTGCTCCGCCTTCTGCCGGGCACGGGCCGCGGCTTCGTGGCACTGGTCGCAGAGAATCTTGGCTGTCTCCTCGGTGCGGGGGTAGGTATCGGGGTGCCAGATCCGCCACGTCGTCTGCAAGACCTTCGTCGTGCTTCCCAGATCGGCCACCTTGTGCGTCCACATCCCGGGCTGGGTGAAAGCCCAGTACTTCAAGCACAGCTCCCTGTCCGAGGCAGCCACCCCGTCCTCGGCAACCTAGTTGAGGTCGTAACCCAAGCCCAGCACGAAGCGGAACACGACGACGTCCATCTGGTGCTCGGGAAGTCCGGCTATTGCCGCGTACAGGTACAGGCCTCTCGAGGTTGTACCTGCCCCTCGCCCTTCTGGGTGAGGCTGCACGCCACGTCAGCGTGTGCGTCGGGCTGGTGCGGTACTAGAAGCAGCATGGCCACTCCCCCTGACCCCCAACCGAACACTGAGAGCGTGAGCCGCGACTCCCTGGCGGAGCGCAAGGGCTACAACGAGCGATTCCTCGGGCCGATCGTGCCACTGCCCCTGCCTGCCGACCCGGCCACCGACACGGTGATCCTCCCCTACACCAACTTCAGCGTCGTTTTCCGCCCGGACCGACGCCTGGCCGCGGCAACCGCCGTCACCATCGACGGCGCGAGCCTCATCGATGTTCCACGTAACGACAACTGGCGCTTCGACCCCCGCCTCCCCGAAGACCACCAAGCCGGCCACCCTGTTTACAAAGACAACCCTCTGGACAAAGGGCACCTGGTCCGCAGGCTTGACCCCGTATGGGGCACGGAAGCATCCACCGCGAACAGCGACACGTTCCACTACACGAACGCAGCTCCGCAGATGGACATCTTCAACCAGGGCAAGAAGCTCTGGCAGGGTCTGGAGAACTTCCTGCTTGACCATGCCGAAAACTTCGATTGCAAGCTGACGGTCTTCACCGGGCCGGTCCTCGAAGCTTCCGACCCACCCTACAGGGGCATCCAGGTACCGCTCCGTTTCTGGAAGGTCGCCGCGTTCATGCAGGACGGGGATCTTGCGTCAACCGCCTACGTACTCGACCAGAGTCCCGACCTCACCAAAGACGCCGCCGCCCAAGCTCTGGCCAAAGCCGCACGAGCAGGAGACCCTCCTCCCCTCGGCGCGTTCCGCACGTTCCAGGTACCCGTCCCCGACGTCGCCCGCCTCACCGGACTCGACCTCGGGCCACTGCCAGCGGCTGACCGACTCCCAACCGCGGTACGCGCCGCACAGCGCTGGACACAATTGGAGTCCTACGACGACATCACCATGCACACGTCGTAGCTGCACCTGCCGTGTCGGCTATGCGCTGTCACATCCGGCATCGAAGCGGCCAATGAACTGTCCGAATGTTTCCGACGAGACGAGCCTCGAAGCAGTCAGCATCTCCACCATGGGCTGCCAGCGCACCGGACCACGCCCGCTCGAGCGGAGGCGAGCCGCCATCGACGTCAAACGCTGAGGAACCGCCTGAGGGTGGCTGATCACTCCAGTTCCCACTCGATGGCCCGCCACCCGGAAGGCGGCGGGCCATCACCATGCCCTGTTACCGGAGCCCTCCTCCGACCCGACAGCGCAGACTCCGCGAGTTCGCTCTTGTGGGGGGGTGCGCACGGCGATGCGCTGTGGGTCGACCGTTGCGGTTTGCAAGGCCTTTCTTCTGCCCTGGCGAGATCAAGCCTTCCCACCCCATGCCAGGGTCATCGGGCGTCAGGAGCCTTCCCGCCGCCCTTCCTCTTTCCGCAGCAACGCCGGGATGCCGCTGTTGAGGAGGCGCTGCATCTTCAGTCCCAGGTGCAGGGTCAGCCGGTCATGGCCGTTCTTCAGGTCCCATCCGGTCCTGTTCTCGACCTGGGCCAGCCGGTATTAGAGCGTCGTCCGGTGGATCGACAGCCGCGCGGACGCGGCCGCGGTGTCTCCGGCGGTGTCCAGGAACATCTCGGCGGTGCGGGCCAGGGAGTCGGTGCGTGAGCCGGTGCTGAGATCGGCGATCCCAGGCGGTACCACCAGCTCCGGAGAGGCCATCACTGCGAGCATGAGCGGGCCGTAGACGCCGCTGTCCCGCCAGGAGACGACCGGTGCCAGCTCCGGCAGCTCCGCGGCGGCGAACGCCGCCAACACCGCCTGACGGAAGAGGTCAGCGGCCCCGTCGAGCCGGCCGGCGTTGCTCACACCGACGAAGACACCGCGGCCTTCCGCATCCCGCTGCCGCACTCCCCACCGCACTTCCTCGGCCCACCATGCCGCAGCCCGCTCCACCTCCTGCCGGCTGGCGACGAGGACCGCACCGCGGCCCCCCACCGTGGTTGTGAGCGCCCGGGCCGGCGGCTCGTCGCGACCACTCCGGCCGGTGGCGTCCGTGATCACGGCGGCGACCACCTCGGGGTCGGTGTTCGCGTCGGCCACGATGACCGCGACCTCGTCCTGCGCGCCGACGAGCCCCTCGCCGACCAGCTCCGCTGCGGCGTGAGCGGAGCCTTCGCCCCCGCTCAGGAGGTCGGTCGTCAAGGCCCGGAGCCGCTGCTCCTCCTCGCTCACCCGCAGCGACGCTCCCGCAGCCGCGCCGTCAGCTGGACCACGCACTCGCCCACCACCTCGTCGAAGCGCTCTGTGCGCGCGCCGATGAGCCACAGGTAACCCAGGAGCCGTCCGTGATCACGAATCGGATAGCAGCGCCGTTCCTTGAACCCGAGAGACGGGTTCGCGGGTATCGACCGTGGGGTGGCAGAGGTCGCGATGCCGAAGCCGTTGAGGTACGCGGCGGTGGTGGCCGGCAGCCGCCGGGACAGCACCACGTCGACACGGAGCGGGTCCTCGTCGCCGTAATGACGGCTGCACACGATGAGACCGCCACGCTCGTCGTCCACGGCGACCGAATGCCGGATGCGGGCGGCCAGCGCAATCCTACGGCGGGCGCCATCCGGGCCCGATGTGTCTCCTCTGGAACCGGTCCGGCATCGACGCAGGATTCAACCGTGCGTACTGCATTGCAAGATGCCGTCTCGCTCATTGACGAACGATATGACCCCTCCTATCGTGAAGGCACTTCTTGAAAGGACGGGATCCGCATGAGGCCAGTCGCCCGGATAGGCGCCTTGCTCGTGTCGTGCACCGGCCGCCGGACCTACGACGAACCGCTCAGGTATTCCCCGCCCCGGGAAGGGCTGCGCCCCGGCACGGCTGTCGGCGAACCTCAGACCCCCTTCTGAGTGCATGCGTCGCTGTGCCACGCATCGCTGCCGCACCGAGACCTCCGCCGTCCGCCGGATCATCGCCGACGAGCCTTTCCCCTCACCTTCGCGAGGAGTGCATCACCGTGACCACCCATACCCCTCTTGAGCAGATCTCCGGCCCGTCCGCCTGGCGCGGCGACGAGCTGTCGACATCAGACGAGTGGATCTACATCCTCAGCGAGGCTGAGCTCGCCGAACTGGAGGAGCTGGGCCGGCGCTTCGTCGCCGACGACCCGAATCTGCGCACCGTCACCGCCGCCGACTACCCGTTCGACGCCTGCCGTGCCCTGAACAAGGAGTGCGCCCGCCAGATGGACGCCGGCCGGGGATTCATCCTGGTGCGTGGCCTCGCCACCGAGGGGTACGGCGACACCATGGCCGCGGCCATCTTCTTCATCATGGGCCTGCACCTCGGCCAGCCGATCGGGCAGAACCAGAGGGGCGACCTGCTCGACCACGTCATCGCCACGTCGAACATGACACTGTCCGACGAAGGCGCGCTGCCCTCCCGTGTGCGGGACCGGCTGCCCTTCCACTCGGACAGCTCCGACGTCGTCGCCCTCATGTGCCTGCGCGGTGCCAAAGAAGGCGGAGCCTCCAGCCTGGTCAGCGGCACCACGATCTACAACGAGATGCGGCGCCGTCGGCCGGACCTCGCTCCGCGGCTGTTCGACACCTACCACTGGGACTGGCGGCGTCAGGACCCCGACTCCCCGGAGCTGACGTACACCTCACCGATCATCAGCTACGTCGACGGCATCTTCAGCACCTACGCCGGAAGCTCGATGATCTTCAGCGCCCAGGATTACCCCGATGTTCCCCCACTGACGCCCGACCAGGCCGAAGCCATCGCCCTCTTCGACAAGATCTCGCAGGAGCCCGGCCTGCCGATCGACATGGATTTCCAGCCGGGGGATGTGCAGTGGCTTCTCAACTACGCCGCCCTGCACTCGCGCACCAGCTACATCGACCACCCGGAACCCGAGCGCCGCCGCCACCTCCTGCGTCTGTGGCTCAAGCGCGACGTCGGGCGCCCACTGGCCCCGAAATTCGGCAAGCACGTCGTCGAAATGGGTGAGCCCACCACACCCCTGGTACCCGGCGGCCGGTTCCACATCGCCAGCGCCGTCACCGTCAACGATGACTGGGGAGTGTGACGCCGTACCCTTCACCCTCCCGGTGACAGTTGGCCACTGCCGACGGCGTCCGCGGCTGAGTCCCCCGGACGCCGCCCAGCCCACGGCCGATTTCCGAGCACGGTGCCGGAAGGGCGGACGCCCAACCGGCCGGGAACGCAATGAAGCGTCGGCGGAATCGTGGAACACCATCACGGCCACGAGCGCCAACGTGATGGAACCGGACCGGCCTCCTGCGTCATGGCACCGCCGGGGAGTGCTCCCGACCACCGCAGCCATCGCGGCACCTGGCTGCGGCATTCCTCTGTCGTGGCGAAGAAGTCCGTCGCGCGGGTCGGGGCAGCGGAGGCACGTCGCCCCGGGCCTCCGGCCCACCGTCAGGCGGCGATGGTCTTCACACGCCGGTGTGGCCCGCGGGCGGCGCGCACCCCCACTACCGCCCAGGCCGGCCCCGCCGCTCCGTCAGTCATGCGCGTCCGCCACCGCCTGGGCCGGGAAGCCACCATCGTGTCCATCCACCCGCCCGCTTCTCTTCAGTGCGCTCACACACTTCACGGACATTGTTCGCTGGTGAACTCAAGTTCGCGGTCTTCGGTCCGGAGCGACGCCAGGCCAGGTGGGGAAACGTCCCGTCGTGTGCGCCAGCTCCCCCGCCAGGCCCGGGCGTCGGCAATCGCCCCGGCTATGCCGTCGGCTCGGTCAACAGCCTGCGGTAGATCCGCGCGTAGGCCGTCAGCTGCGCCAGCGACAGTTCATCGCGACGCGGGTCGTCGGCGGCGGGCTTCGCCTGCGGACCGAGGCGGACGGTGTCGACGCCGCGGGCGCGCAGTACGACGCCGTCGGTGGATCCCGTCCAGCCGGTGATCGGTGGCGGCTGCGCGCCGAACTCGTCGCGCCAGGCCGCCCGGGAGGCCGTCACCACCGCGGCATCGGCCGGCGTGGCCGCGGCTGAGGCGATCGGCTCGGCCTCCACCTCGACCGCGCAGTCCCGTAGCACCGACTCCGCACACCGCGCCCGCAACCGGTCTGCCAGCTCCGCCGCAGCCACGGCCGGCTCCACGAGGTCACCGGCGACGGCGTACAGATCGATCCGCAGCCGGCCCGGCAGCAGGTCCGGCTTGTCCGGTCGGCCCCCGCTGATCGCGCCGATACCGCATGCCCGGCCGGTCTGTCCCACCCGCGGGTCCGCCGCCAGGTAGTCCGTGCGCCAGCGGGCCAATTCCTCCAGGACGACGCCGGCCCCGGCGACGACTCCCCCGGGCGGTGTGGCGGACTCCGGCACCATCGCGGCCCCGGGACGGCCGGTCACCAGGACGGTCAAGTAGAACGCGCCCGGCTCGTGCCACAGCAGCGTAGGCGGACCGCACTTGGCGACGATCGCCGAGCGCGGCAGCGGGTACCTGTCGGCATAGGCCTCCAGGCCGGTGATCTGGCTGGAGCGGCGGTGCGTACCGGAACCGGCGAGCAGCAGCCGCCCAGCACCCGCCTCGACGAAGGCGACCAGCGCGGCCGCGGCCGGTCCGCGGGCGACCCCGAGACCGAAGCCGGCCACCAGGTCTCCGTCCACGGTGAGCGGACCTACCGGCCCGGTGTCGCCGGTGAGGAGCCGGTTCGGCGCGTCGCCGTCGTTCAGCGAAGTGTCGAGGTGGGAGTACAGGAGCGGCCCGGCCCCGTGGTCGGCGACCAGGCTGCCGCCCGCGGGGCCGTGCTCCAGTACCTGCCACTCGATGTGCGGCCACCGGTCCGTGCACCAGCCGCGCAGCCGGTGGGCGGCCGTCCGCTCATTTCCGCGCGGGGCAGGGGTCGCGTCGAGCAGCCGCAGGATGTCCAGCATCCGTTGTCTCAAAAACGTCCCCAGTCGTCAGAGGCCGGACGCCACACGTCGATGTTGCGCGGGTCGGCCGGCATCTTGCGCGGCCGGTGCGTCTCATGCTCCTCCGACGTGAACACCCGGTGCCGGTCGCACAGTTCGTACCGCGGACCGAAGCGCGGGTCGTGCAGGTAGAACGCGATCGACGTCGAGGCCGAGTGGTTGACGATGTCGGAGGCGATCGGCGCACCCTTGTACAGTGCGCGGGCGCGCATCCGCATGACGTGGTCGAAGCTCTTCATCGCGAAGCACAAGTGCGCGGTGAAGTGTTCCTTGTTGTTCTGAACCGCAAGGCTGTGGTGGTAGCGGTCCTCGCCGCGGAAGAAGGTGGTCGAGCCGACGACGTAGTCCGAGGGCAGGAACTTCAGGACGTGCTGGTAGAAGTCCATCGTCTCCTGGTACTTCGCGGTGGCGATGAAGGGGTGGACCAGGTCGAGCGGCCGGATCTCGATGTGCGGTGGCTCGGCGTACTCCTGGAACCCGGTGAACAGCTCCACGATGAGGCCGTTCGGGTCCTTCACGGCGAAACCCTTGTCGCACAGCGCCCGCTGCCGCTCCTGCAGCTCCAGGACCTCGAGGCCGGTGTCGAGAACACTCTTGTGCAGCTGTTCGAGGACCTCCTCGCTCTCCACGCTGTAGCCGACAGCGGTCGTCCACCCGTCCGCTCGTTCCGGCGCGTGGATCAGCTCGATCGCGTGGTGCTCGATGTCGGCGCGCAGGTAGGCATACTCGTCCGTACGCTGTTCCAGCTGCAGCCCGACGTGGTACTCGAGGAAGTCGATCGTGGCCTGCATGTCCGGAACCTCGATCCGGGCGTACTCCATGCCATACGGGCCGTGCGGGCGGTTGTTCACCGGCGATGTCCTTCCTGCAGCGAGCGACGCACACTCGGTGAATTCGAACGAGGTGATGGCCTGCTGGGCGACGACCGGCCGCCAGCGCGTGCGCACGAAGCTCTCGTGGGACTCGCTGCCGAGATAGGCGAGCAGGTCGTTCTGGTCGTCGAAGTCGACGGCCATGGTGTGGGTGAAGGTCCGGTCGCGGGTGCTGATGTTCTCGCCGAGGACGAAGCCGCGCATGGCCGGGTACCGGTCCGGGAAGGCACGCAGCTCGGCCAGCACGGACTCCCGGGTGGCCTGGTCGGCTCCGTCGGCGAACCGGAAGGACAGGGTGTGTCGAATCATCGGGTCACCTTCCGCCGCCGGCTAGAGGATGAAGCTGAGGCGGGCGCCCGCCGCGAGTGACTCGTGGCCGAGGACCGAGCGCCGCAGCCGGAAACGGAGTCCGTCCTCGGTCGGCACCAGCAGATGGTCGTACCACCCGACATAGACGTCGAAGTGCCCGTCGCGGGCGCGGTGCACCACGAACGACGCCGCCACGCGGAAGGAGTCCTCCGTGTGCTCGGACAGCCGTACGTTCGACACCAGCCGGTGCGTGCGCGAGTGCGGGTTCTCAGCGTGTGCCTTGCGGGACTTCAAGCGCTTGACCCGGGCGCGGAGCAGGTCCCAGTCGTCGTCGACGAACGATCCGGTCTCATGCGGAGACCATCCGGGGCGGTGGTCGGTGGTCGGGATCTCGTAGCGGGCGCCGGTCTCGAAGAGGGCCAGCCAGCCGTCGTAGTCCCAGTGATCGAGGATGTCCGCCTCGGCGTAGAGGAAGTCCTCCACTTCCGGCCGGGTGATGGTGCGCCCCGCGCACCGCAGGGAGCCGCTGTTGACGATCGGGGTCATCGCACGTCCCTCCCCGACAGGAAGGATGCCGGACGCTCGCCGTTGACCTCGAGGCCGTCATCGAGCCCCGCGACCTCGATCCAGTGCCGCCAGAAGCCCCGCATCGCACCTTCGTCGATCGACCTGCCCTGCACACCCTTGGCCTCGTCGGCCATGCCGCGCGACATGTCGCTGTAGTCCAGCTCGGGCGGAGTGGTGCCCGCCGTGGCCTGGATGCCGCGCTGGACCGCCTCGTACGCCTCGATGTCGTCCGGTGTGGCAAGCCCGCCGGGGCCGACGAAACTGACGACGGTTCTCATGCGCAGGGATCGGGTGTCCGGGTCCTCGTCACGCGGGACCAGCTGCCATGCGCGTACGTCCGTCTGGTCGGGCGCCACCGGCTCCAGCTGCCGGATCGACAAGCCCTCGATGTCGAACAGCAGCAGGTTCGGGAACACGAACAGGATGTGGCTCTCGTCGGCCACGTGGTGCGCACGTTTCTCTCCCAGCCGCCGCGTCATCTCGGCTCGGTGGGCTTCGGTACGCACGCGCTCGTCCTCGCCGAAGCGTGGTTCCCAGACCATGCTGATCCGTCCCCCGTGCCCGGTCAGGACCAGCAGCCCGTGGCCGTTGCCGAGGTTGTACGCATACTGGTCGTCATCGGTGACGGCGTAGCCGCTCTCGCGCAGGTAGCCCACGAACGTGTTGTGCGTCGGTGCGAAGTGGTAGCCGTCCATGGCGTTCTCGACGGCGAGTTTCCAGTTGCCCCGCACGCTGTAGAGCTGTGTGCCGGGCAGTGTGGTCATCCCGCCGGCGTGCTGCTGCTCGATCATCGTCATGTAGTCGGCCGCATCGCCGAGGTACTCGAGCAGTGGCGGAACGTCGGGGTCGAAGGCGATGAAAACGAACCCCTCGTGGATTTCCAGACGCGGTACGCCACGCAGCGCCATCGACGCCCGGAACTCATCGCTCGACTCGTACGCGCCCGCGTCGGGGATCGCGGCGACCTCACCGTTGTTGCGAAAGGTCCAGGCATGGTAGAAGCACTGGAAGATCCTGGTCGAGCCCTCACTCTCCCGGCACAGCACGGTGCCACGGTGCGGACAGGAGTTCAGGAACGCGTGTATCTCGCCGGCGGTGTCCCGGCAGAAGATCAGCGGCCGGCCGCCGAGAGTGCGGACCTTGAAGTCATTGGGATTGGGGATCTCGGTCTCGTGCCCGAGGTAGAGCCAGGTGTGCATCCACACCCAGCTGCGTTCCCGGGTGAAGATCTCCGCGCTGCGGTACGCCTCGCGGTTGACCCGGAAGGTGAGCTGGTCCCAGTCCTCGACGATCATCGGCGCTGGGACGGTCCGGGGGTTGCTTCCCATGGGAGTTTGCCTCTCACAAGTCCCGACCCGAGTGGCGTCTCGTGAGACGCCATCTCGTATGTCGCCTCAGCGTCCCCCAGTGCGCTCAAGGGTGTCAAGCATTCGCCTCGTGGTTGACACCCTGGTCCGGCATCGCCATCATCCTGTTCCATATTGAAATACACCGTCTCGCATGTTGTGCGACCGTGTGAAGGGCAACAAGCTCGTGCCGTACGTCATCACTCAGGCCTGTGTCGATGTCATGGACAAGTCCTGCATGGAGGAGTGCCCGGCCGACTGCATCTACGAGGGCGAGCGGATGCTCTACATCCAGCCCGACGAATGTGTCGAGTGCGGGCGCTGCGAACCCGTCTGCCCGCAGATCTCGATCTTCCACCACGAGGACCTGCCGCAGGAGAGCCAGCAGTTCGAGCGCATCAACTCCGAGTTCTTCACCCTCGGAACCGAGCCGCTCGGATCGCCGGGCGGAGCACGCAAGGTCGGCAAGACCGGCCACGACCACCCGGAGGTGGGCGCGTGACCGGCCTCTCGACCACGGGTGCCGACCCCGAGATCTCCGTCGACCTGCTCATCATCGGATCCGGCCCGACGGGGCTGTACGGCGCGTACTACGCCGGCTTCCGCGGCATGAGCGTCGCGGTCGCCGACGCTCTGCCCGAGGTCGGCGGCCAGATCGCCGCGCTGTACCCCGAGAAACTCATCTTCGACGTGGCCGGCTTCCCCGCGGTCCGCGGCCAGGACCTGGTGGACCAACTGGCCGAGCAGGCCGGACGGTGGAACCCCAGCTACCTGCTCGGCCACGGGGTCACTCAGCTCAACGACACGGAGGAGGGCATCGTCGCCACCACCGACCTCGGCGCGCGGATCACCGCGGGCGCGGTGCTCGTCTGCGGTGGGATCGGCAACTTCATCCCCCGCGAGCTCCCGGTGGGATCCGAGTATCTGGGCCGGGGACTGCGGTACTTCGTGCCGCGGTTGGACGAGCTCACCAGCCAGGACATCGTGATCGTCGGCGGCGGCGACTCCGCGCTGGACTGGGCGCTGTCACTGGAGCCGATCGCCTCGTCGGTGACACTGGTACACCGGCGTACGCGTTTCCGGGCCCATGAACGCACCGTCGAGCAGGTCCACTCATCCTCCGTGCGGGTCCTGACGCCCTACGAGGTCGAGAAGATCTCCGGCGACGGGCCGGTGTCGGAGGTCGTGGTGGCGAGCCCCGACGGCAACCGGATCACCCTGCCCGCCCGATCCATCGTGGCCGCACTCGGCTTCATCGCCGATCTCGGCCCGATCGAGCAGTGGGGACTGGAACTGCGCCGCCGACGCATCCGCGTCGACCCCACGATGCGCACCAGTCGGGAGCGCATTTTCGCGGCCGGCGACATCGCCGACTACGACGGCAAGGTCAGCCTCATCTCGATCGGCTTCGGCGAAGCCGCCCTCGCCGTGAACCACATCGCCGCCCTGCTGGACCCAGCACGCTCGATCACACCGGGGCACTCCTCGGATGCGTGAAGCCGGCCCCGGACCGTCTAGCCGCGGCACCCCCCGCCGACACGAACCCTGCCTCGAGCCCGTCCAGCACACCGGTTCGCCGTGGACGAGCGCTCTGAAGAGACCCACACGGGTCACACGTCACCGTACTCTTGTCCCTATTCAATACGGCGTTTCACTTGTCGTCCCACCCAGTCTGAGTGACCACGGACAGGAGCGGAAATCCATGCCCCCGAAGGCTCAGCGGAGCACCGACGAACCAGCCGGCCCGGACAGGACCGCGCCGACCATCCAGACGGTGCAGCGCGCGGCACTGATCCTCGGTTCGTTCACCGTCGGCAAGCCGCATATGAGCCTCAACGAGATCACGACACGTCTCGGGGCCAGCAAGGCCACCGCGCACCGCTACACGAAGGCACTGCGGGCGGCGAACCTGCTGCGGTACGACGAGCGCACCTCCCTGTACTCCCTCGGCCCCCAGGTACTCACTCTCGCCGCGGCCGCGCGGGCCGGCCTGCCGATCGTCGCGGCCGCCGAGCCCTACATGGAGGATCTGGTCCGGCACATCGACGAGACGATCGTGCTGTCGGTCTGGGACGGCGAGTCGGCGACCGTGGTGCGCTCGGTCGACAACACCGACCACATGGTGCGCATCAGCGTCCGGGTCGGCTCGCGACTGCACCTCACGTCCTCGGCACAGGGACGCGTCTTCCTCGCGTTCCTGGCCCCGGAGCAGGTACCGACTCTTCCGCGCGAGGTCCGCAAGTCGGCCGAGTTCGCCGAGGAGCTCCAGGCCATCCGGCAGCACGGTCTGTCGGTCAACTCCCCCACGGTCAACGGGGTCCGCACTGTCGCAGCGCCGATCTTCGAGGGCGACAAGATCAGCGGAACCCTGGCGATCGTCGGCACCACGGCGACGGTTTCCGACGACATCAAGTCGCCGATGGCCCAGGCGCTGCTGGAGACCGCCCGCGCGTTGTCGCAGCGGCTGGGCACCTCCGACGACGCGACCAACGGCGGCTGACCCGGTCGCAGCAGCAGTGGATGGCGGCTCACCGCGAAAGCGGTGGGCCATCTGTCGTGACGTGCGTGTCGGGGATGGCTGGATGGCTCATGCCGGCGCCCTTGCACATCGATCCGCTCCCACGGTGTCCCCGTGGGGGCGGACTCGTATGCCCGTACGCCCGTCAGGGCAGCAGGTCGGCCCGCGGCGGAACGAAGAAGTCGATGTTCACACAGGGGGTTTCCGTCGGCTCGACGTAGTGCTCGCTGCCACGCGGAACCAGCAGGAAGGATCCGGTACGCATGTCGTGTGCGACACCGTCCACGTAGTAGTTGGCACGCCCTTCGGCGATATGGACCAGCTGGTCGAAGTCCTCGTGCCGGTGCGGGTTGAGCGTCATGCCGGCCTCGAGCTCGTGGTGGGCGATCATCACCTCGTCCGTCGCATAGACGCGACGACGGACCCCTGGCCGCACCTGGGTCACCGGCAGCTCGTCCCAGTTGACGACGGTGTTGAACAGTGCCGCGTTGCGTGTGCTCACTGGTGTTCCTCTCCGGCGGCCGCTCTCAGACCGGCCGCCAACATCTGCAGGTCCGAGCCGACGACCAGGTAGTCGGCGTCGCCGAGGCCCAGGTCCGCCGCGGCGCCCCGGGTCGGTGTCCAACCGCCGAACGCCACCGTCGCGGAGCGGGCGGCGTCGCTCACCCGGTCCACCACGACGCGCAGCTCCGTCCGGTCCGTCGGCAGGCCCAGGTCGACCGCGAGGTCGGTACTGCCGACGAAGCACACGTCGAGAGCGGCGACCAGATCCCGCAGCGGATCCGTCCGCGCCGTCTCGATCTGGCCGACCAGCACCGGCGGGTCGTCCTGCTCGGAGCGCAGGAACCCGGCCAGCGGGAGCGCGCCGAACCGGGCGGCCCTGTTGGCCAGGCTCACCGACCGGCGGCCGGCCGGTGCGAACCGGGTGGCCGCCACAAGTGCCTCGGCCTGGGCGACACGGGTGAGCATGGACAGCTGGATTCCCGCCGCCCCGGCCTCCAGAAGCCGGTTGATGGCGGCGGCGTCCACCTCGGGCACGCGGACCAGGGACGGCAGGCCGCACGCGTCCGCGTGGCGCACCAGGCCGACGGCGTCCTGCTCGGTGAGGGTGGAGTGTTCGAGGTCGACGACCACGAACGCAAACCCGGCCGCCACGGCCAGTTCCACCACGTCGGGCGACGCCAGCTTGACGAAGGTACCGACGGCGGGGCGACCCGCGGTCAGGGCCACGCGCAATCGGCGCCGCAGAAGACGGAGGTCACCTGCGGTCATCTCGGATCCTCATCTCGAGCTGCGGATGTGCCGGACCGACTACAGACCCCGCCACGGCACGATGTCGACCTCGGCTCCGCCGTGCAGTACCACGGTCGGCTCCAGGCGCGGCGCGACGATCGTGTTGCCCGCGGCGTCGGGCAGGGTGACCTCGTCCGTCTCGCTGACGACCGTGACGTCGGCCCGCCCGCCGACCTCCAGGCGCCCGTAGCCCTCCGCGTCGAGCCCCAGCAGCTCGGCCGGCGCGGCAGTGGCCCGCCTGACGCACTCCTCGAGGGGCGCACCGAGCGCGACCAGCTTGGAGATGCTGGTGAGCAGGTCGAATACCGGGCCGCGCCAGTTGCGTGCACTGGTGTCGGAGCTGAGGACATCGGGCAGGAAGCCGTCGGCGATGGCCCGGCGCGCCACCTCGAAGCTGAGGTTGCTCCTGCCGTGGGCCGAGTCGAACAGCACGCCGCGCGCACGGGCCGCGGTGACGGCGGGCTGCACATGGTCACCGTCGAGAATCCCGTGCGGCTTGCCGGTGTAGCAGTGCGCCACGATGTCGCCGGGACGCAGGTAGTCGAGGACGACGGGCAGCGGCTCGGCGGTTTCGCCGATGTGCAGCATCAGCGGGAGACCGGCCTGTTCGGCGAGCGCCACGGACTTCTTCAGCAACGACTCCCAGTTCTCGCCGACGACGTCCTCGGAGAGACGGATCTTGAAGCCGCGCACGATGTCGGGGTGGGCCTGGGCGGTCGCGAGCGCGTCCTCGGGGACCAGCGTGCCGGGGTTCAGCAGCTCACCGAATCTGAAGTCGATCAGGCCGAGCACCGAGACATTGAGGAAGTTGACGATGCGCAGCGGGTTCGCCTCGACCACCAGTTTACGGAAGGCCGCGAACGTCGATGCGCCGGCGGTGCCGGCATCCGCCGCCGCGACGACGCCGCGGCGCAGGTGGGCTTCTTCGGCCGGGGCGCCGACGGCGGAGACGTACGGGAAGATGTGGGTGTGGCCCTCGACGAGCCCCGGCAGCACGGTGGAACCGGTGACGTCGATCGTGCGGGCGGCGTTCGCCGCCAGCCCCTTCTCCATCGCGGCGATGCGGTTGCCGGTGACCGCGACGTCAAGCCGGGCGTTGATGCCCGACGCCGGGTCGAGGACGGTACCGCCGGTGAGGACGAGGTCGTAGGACGACTCTGACGAGATGGACATCGGTATGGGCTCCCAGGGGGCTGAGGGGCGGTCAGCTGTCCGATCTGTGCAACGGGGTGGCCGTGCGGTGACGCGTCACGCGGATCGCACGACGCGGGTGATGAGGGGCAGCACACCGTCGACCTCGACGCGCACCTCGTCGCCGTCGGCGAGGAAGCAGGCGCGGTCCTGGCCGGTGCCGGCCGGGCTTCCGGTGAGGACGACATCGCCGGGTTCGAGCACGGTGAACCACGACAGTCTGCTGAGCAGATCGGGGAGTGGAAAGATCATCCAGGCGCTTGTGTCGTCCTGCCGGAGTTCGCCGTTGACCCGGGTGCGTAGGCGGATCGCGCCGGGGTCGCCGATGTCGTCGGGAGTGCGCAGCGACGGGCCGAGCGGCGTGAAGCCCGGGTAGCTCTTGGCGAGGGCGGGCACGCCTGTGGTGCGCATGACATCACGCGCCGTCATGTCGTTGGCCGCGGTGATACCGGCAATCGCGGGCCATACCTCCGACTCGGACGCCTGGTACATCCGGCGCCCGACGACGACCGCGATCTCCCCCTCGTAGTCGAGTTCGGTCACGGCCCGCGGGACCACCACCTGCGCACCGGGCCCCGATACGCCGGATGACGCCGCAAGGTAGAGGATCGGCTGCTTGGGCCGCGCCCGGCCGGTCCGGGCCGCCTTCGAGACGTAGTTGAGCCCGACGCCCCACACCGCACGGGGACGGCCCAGTGGCGCCACGACCGTGGCCTCGCCGAGCGGGACCCGCTCGCGCACCGTGCGGGACGACAAGCCCAGCAGCGAGCCCTCCTGCTCCAGGAGGGCGCCTATGTGAGGGAAAGGCGTGTCCAGGAGGGCGATGGCCCCACCCTCGATCCGGCCCAGTCCGGCCGATGTTGTCACAACTTGCATGACGGCATCTTTCAATGCGAGACGGGAGGTGTCAAGCAATGCGAGACGGCATCATGCTCAGCGATACGCACCCGGAAGCCGAAACGCCGACACCCCGTCCGCACCACAGTGCGGACGGGGTGTCCAAAGCGCTGGCTCCGGGCAGCCGACCGGGGCGTCAGGTGAGCTGGCGCTGCACCTCGCCGCTGTCCCAGTAGTCCGTTCGGCGTGTGATGAGGCCGTCGGCAACGGTGAACACGAAGACCCCTCGCACACGTACCGGGCGGTCTTCTGCCGAACGCATCAAGAACGTCATGACGTATGGCACCGCGGCCGTCTCGCCGTCGACGAGGAAGCACTCGGGCACGTAACGCAAGTCCCCGAAGTTCTCGAGAAACCCGGTCAGCGCGGCGCGGTACTCGGCGCGGCCCCTGCGGCTGTGCCCCATCGACGAGGTGTGTTCGTTGACGAAGTCCTCGGCCACACAGGCGGCCACGGCGTCGGCATCGTGCGCGTTCAGCGCCGCGAGGTACCCCTCGACCACGGCGCGGGTGTCCCTCAGGACGAACCCCACTTCTTGCGGACCGTGTCGAACACCCGCTGGTCGTGGGAAATCTCGACGACGTTGCCGTCGGGATCCTTCAGAGCGCAGATGTAGCCGATGGGATCGGGCATCTGCCGGGGCTCCCAGTGCAGGCAGCCCAGCTCGCGGGCCCGGTCCGCGAGCGCGTCGACATCCTCGCGCGCCGGCACCTCGATGCCGATGTGCGCGAACGGGTGCAGCAGCCCCAGCTGGTTGCCCTTGTCCTTGTTGAAGGACACCAGGACGAGCACGAACGGTGTCTCGGCCTGTCTGTCGTTGGAGAGCCAGACACTCTCGCCGTCGGCGTCCTTGAACCGCTCCACCACCACCAGAGGGGTCAGCGTGGTGTAGAACGCGATCGCCTTGTCGAGATCGCCGGTCGGCAACGCGACGTGAGTCCAGCGGGCCGAGATGAGGCCGGTGGCCACGGTGCCTCCAAGGTGAGTAGCGAGCATTTCGTGAAGCCTAGGTGTGCGCCCGGCCGCGAGTCGATGTGCTGCGGACACAACACCTGCGCGGCAGATGCTGGCCCCGCGCGACATCGGCTCCGGACCTGCCGCCATGGGAGCCTGCGGCATGACAGGGACGGGCATCACCAGGGAAAACGAGGGCAGACGTGCAGTACGGGATTCTGGGTGGTACGGGCATCGAGGTGAGCCGACTGTGCCTCGGGACGATGATGTTCGGCGCGTGGGGCAACACCGACGAGGCGGAGTGCCACCGTATGGTGGCCACGGCACTGGACACGGGGGTCAACCTCGTGGACACCGCCGACGTGTACGCCTTCGGCGAGTCGGAGGAGATCCTCGGCCGCGCGCTGAAGGGACGACGCGACGATGTCGTCCTCGTGTCGAAGTTCCATAACCAAATGCCCGGAGGCCCGCTGGACCGCAACCGGCGTGGCAACTCCCGGCTCTGGATCATGCGTGCCGTGGAGAACAGCCTCCGACGGCTGGGGACGGACCACCTCGATGTGTACCTCGTCCACCGTCCCGATCCCCGGACCGACATCGAGGAGACCCTCGGTGCGCTCAGCGACCTGGTGCGGGCGGGCAAGGTACGGGCGATCGGAACCTCGAGCTTCCCGGCCGAGGAGATCGTCGAAGGGCAGTGGGCGGCGCAGCGCCGTGGCCTCCAACGGTTCACCGTGGAGCAGCTTTCGTACTCCGTCCTGGCCCGGCACGCGGAGGCCGCCTCCCTGCCCACCGCGCAGCGGCACCGCATGGGCGTCATGGTCTGGAGCCCCCTCAACGGTGGCTGGCTGACGGGCAAGTACCGGACCGGAGCCGAACCGGCGGGAGACTCACGGGCCCGGACCAACGCTGATCACTTCGACTTCGGCGACGAGCAGGTGCGCAAGCGCAAGCTCGCGGTCGTGGACGAACTCCTGCGCGTCGCCGCCGACGAGGGCTGCACGCTCGTCGAGCTGGCACTGCGGTTCGTGCTCGCCCATCCCGGCGTCACCTCGGCCGTCATGGGCCCGCGCACCCACGACCAGCTCCTCTCACAGCTCACTGCAGTGGAACGGCCCCTGTCGAACGAGGCGCTGGACCGGATCGACGCACTCGTCGAACCGGGCAGCGTGCTCAACCCGAGCGACATCGGCTACACACCGCCGACGCTGAAGACCGCTGCGCTGCGCCGACGCTGAGGGCGGGCCCGGGGACCGCTCCAACCAGGGCCCCGGGTCCTGCCGTCAGGTCGATCCACGTTCGAAGGGCCGTCCGAGCGCGGCGGGTTCCCGGTGCTGGGTGGTGAACAGCACCATGGCGAGCAGGGCGAGCAGGTACGGCGCCGCGACGAGCAGCTGGGCGTTGAGGGTCACGCCGAGCGCGGGGAGCGCCAGCCGCATCGCGTCGGACAGGCCGAACACGCAGCAGCCGAGCAGGGTCCGACCGAGCCGCCACGCCCCGAAGATCACCGCGGCGATGACGATGTACCCACGCCCGGCGGTCATGTTCTGGTTGAACGATCCGACCTCGCCGACCGCGAGGTACGCCCCACCGAGACCGGCCAGTGCGCCACACCACAGAAGGGCCTGCCGGCGCCGAAGGTTCACCTTGATGCCCGTGACGTCGGCTGCCTGCGGGTTCTCCCCGACCGCCCGCAGTTCCAGGCCCCAGCGGCTGCGCTCCACCAGCCACCAGGTGAGCGGCACCAGCAGGATCAGAAGGTAGGCGGGCCAGCGTTCGGAGAACAACGGCTTGCCGATGACCGGGATGTCCTGCAGCAGCGGGATCGACACCGCCCCGACCTGGTGCGAGGAGAACTGCTCCGTCGTGATCAGGTAGCTCGTCAGCCCGAGCACCAGCGAATTCAGCACAAGCCCGACGACGAAGCTGTTGATCTGCGCCCGGTGGGAGAGGTTGCCGTGCACGAAGCCCACGACGAGGCCGGTCAGGACGCCGACCACGAGCCCGACGGTGGCACTGCCGGTCGCGCTGGCGGTGGCGATCGAGGTGAACGCGGCCCCGAGCATCATCGCCTCGACGGAGATGTTCATCGCGCCGGCGCGCTCGGCCAGGTATTCACCGCAGGCGGCGAAAGCCAGGGGCACCGTCAGCCGCACCCCGCTCGCGAGAATGGTCGCACTGCTGTCCAGGGCGCTCATACGGCTGCCTTCCTCTCGATCGGGACAACGGACGCGGCGGGCGCCTCCTGCGGAGTGGTACCGCGCCGCCCTCGGAAGAGGTCGACGAGGACGGGCGGTGCGACGAACGCGAGGACGAGCAACGCCTTGACGATGTCGACGAGGTAGGACGGCACACCGGTCGCCGACAGGAAATCCCCGCCCGCGCGCAGCACGGCGAAGACGAACGACACCGGGATCGCGGCCAGGGGCCGGTTGCGCGCGACGAGCGCGACGAGCAGGCCGTCCCAGCCGACGTTGTCCGAGAGCCCGGCCTGCAGCCGGTTGGTGCTGACCGGAGTGGCCAGCAGCAGCCCTCCCGCCAGCCCCGCGAAGGCGCCTGACAGCGCCAGGGTGAAGCCGCCCAGGGCGCCCACCCGGACACCCGCGTGCTTGGCCGTCAGCGGGTTCAGTCCGACCATGCGTACCCGGAAGCCCCACCGGCTGCGGCTCAGGACGAGGGCGACGCCGACCGCGGAGACAAGCGCGATGAACAGGCCGGCGTTCGGCTGCAGCGACGGGTACTGTCCGAAGCTCGCGAGCTGGGCGTTGGCCGGCAGGGGGTTGGACTGGGCGTCGGCGATCCCCGAGGAACCCTGCGCGCTCTCCTGCAGACCCCACGGCGTGCTGACCGCGAACGTGACGAGCTGGATGGCGAGGAACGTCATCAGCAGGGTGCTCACCGGGACGTTGACGCCGCGGAAACGCAGCATCAGAGCGCTGAGCGCGGCCCAGGCGCCGCCGCCGACCGCAGCGGCGATCAGCACCACGACGACCAGCATCGGGCCTGGCAGGGCCAGCCGCAGCCCGACCCAGGCTCCGGCCAGACCGCCGATGAGCACCTGTCCCTCCTGGCCGATGTTGAAGGTGCCGGCGGACGAACAGATGCACGCACCGACCGCGACCAGCAGCAGAGGCGCCACGTTGAGCAACGTCGTCGTCCATCCGGTGGTGTTGGCCAGAGACCCGGTCCAGATCGCGGACAGTGACGCCCTCGGCGAGGCACCGGTCAGCATGAGCAGCAGTGCGGACGCGCCCAGAGCGACGGCGACGAGTACGACGGTGAGGCCCGCTGTCATCCAGCCACCGCGCCCGGGGCGGAGCCGGGCGAGGAGCCGCCGGCCGGGGTCGCCCGCGGCGGCCAATGAGGCAGCACTCATGCGGCTTCACCTCCGACCAGCATGCCGAGACGCTCGGAGGTCGCCTCCGAGACGGGGAGTACTCCGGTGATCCGCCCCGAGGAGATCACCGCGATCCGGGTTGCAAGGGCCATGACTTCCTCGAATTCGGTGGAGATGAGCAGCACTCCGACGCCTTCGGCGGCCGCCTTGCGCAGCCGGGAATACATGTCCTCGATGGCACCCACGTCAAGCCCGTGGGTGGGCTGCGCGGCCACCAGGATGCGGGTGTCACGGGACAGTTCCCGGGCGAGTACGACCCGCTGCTGGTTGCCGCCGGACAGGCTGCGCACCGGCGCGTCCAGCGACGGTGCGACGATGTTGAACTCCTCCGCGAGGCGGCGGGCCTCGGCGAGCATCACGCCACGCCGCAGCAGGAACCGGCCGCTGACCTTGTCGAGCGATTTCATCGTCAGGTTCTCGGCGACACTCATGTCGAGGACGACGCCGCTTTGGTGCCGGTCCTCCGGCACGATGCCCAGACCAGCCTTGGCGAGCGCGCCGGGCCGGGTCACATCGACCCTGCTCCCGGCGACCTCGATGCGGCCGGCGGTCGGCGGGATCAGCCCGGCGAGGACTTCGCCGAGCGCGGCCTGACCGTTTCCCTCGACGCCGTAGAGAGCGACGATCTCACCCGCGCCCACGGTCAGATCGACGCCTTCGAGAACCCGGACGCCGCCTTGCTCGACGGTGAGGCCGGCAAGACACAGGACGGGATGCTGCCTGCCGTGGGCCCCGCCCTCGCCGGCGGGCGCCTTCTGCGCCGGCAGCAGGCCGAGGGCAGCGCCCTCCTCGCCCAGCGACACACCACGGCCCACCATCCGCTCGGCGAGCAGCTGTGGAGTAGTCTCGGCCGTGACCGCCCGGAAGGCGACACGGCCCCTGCGCAGGACCGTCACGCGGTCCGTGGCCTGGGCAATCTCGGCCAGTTTATGGCTGATGAGGATGACAGCGCGCCCCTCATCCTGTACCACCCGGCCGAGCACGGTGAACAATTCCTCCGACTCGGCCTGGGTCAGTACCGAGGTGGGCTCGTCCAGGATCAGAATCTGGGGATCGCGCCGCAGGCACTTCACCACCTCGACCCTCTGCCGCTCGCCGGCCGAGAGCGACCCGACGCGCGCCTCGGGGGCGATCGGCAGCCCGTAACGGGCGGAGACCTTGTGGATATCGGCGCAGATCGCCTGCTTGTTCACCTTGCCGATGTCGCCGAGAGCCACGTTCTCCCAGACGGTCAGCCCATTGATGAGGCTGAAATGCTGGTGCACCATGCCGATGCCCAGCTCGGCCGCTTCCTGCGGGCTGTCCAGCGCGACCGCCTCACCGCGCACCAGGACGGTGCCGGAATCTCGCCGGACGAGCCCGAGCAGGACCTTCATGAGGCTGGACTTGCCCGCCCCGTTCTCGCCCAGGAGTCCGTGGATCTCGCCGGCGTCGACCCTGAGGTCCACGGTGTCGCAGGCCGTGACAGCTCCGTAGGACTTCGTGATGCCGCGCAGCTCAAGAAGTGGAACCGCTGAGGTCGTCGGTGTCATCGCTGACCTTCCTCGTCGGTGTCGGCAGGTCAGCCGAGGCGCTCGACCTCGGCCTTCGGGTCGATCTCCTTGTTGCCGATCTTCTTCATGAACGTCGCCAGCTTCTGATCCTCGCTGCCCCGCGCCTTGCAGATCTTGACGGTCGGGTAGGGATCGACGCCCAGATGCCACACACGCGTCGTGCCCATCTTCAAGTTGTTCTTGGCGAACTCCTCCAGCGCGGCGCGGAAGTAGTCACCCGGGCTGAAGATCACCGAGATGTCGAACTTCGGGCGGGTCGAGTCGCACCGGTCGGTGCCCGGAGTGAGGGTCAGTGCACCGCCTGCCTTCGCAAGCTGTGCCGCGGCGTCGGTCGCGCCACCGAGGTAGGGGTAGATGACCTTGATGCCCTGGCTGATCTGTGCCTGGGTGGCCTCCTTGGCTTTCGCCGAGTCGTTGAAGTCGCCGGTGTAGGAACTCGTCAGGGTGGCTTTCGGGACGACCTTCCGGATCCCGGCCAGGAACGCCTTCGCGGCGGCGACACTGAAGTCGGCCTTGGCACCGGCGATGAACCCGGCCTTGGTGTGGCCGGCGGCCTTCATCTTCAGGCCCGCCGCGTAGCCCGCGGCGAGCAGGGACTGGTTGGGGTCGTCCGCCGACAGCAGGATCCGCGGGGCCTGGTCGATGTTCGCCGACGACGGCACGTACCAGGCAGTCTTGATGCAGACCGGCTCCTCGGAGGCGGGGATGGCGGTCTTGAGCTCGCTCGCGCCGAGCGCGACCATGTCGACGTGCTGCTGGCACAGCGCGCGGGCCGCGGTGAGCGCATCGCTCGCGGGCACACTGCCGCGCTTGATGACCTTCCAGCCCTTCTCCTTGGCGAAGGCGTCCGCCGAGTCGACGAAGCTCTGGTAGTAGCCGTGGTCGTTGATGTCGCCGGGGCTGAGGACGCCTATGACGACCTTGCCGTCGCCATTGACATCCGGCTCGTCGAGGCCCGAGCCGCTGTTGCCGCCCGCCGAAGCGTTCTTCTTGGGGGCCGTCGCCTCGTTGCCGGCACAGCCGGAGAGCGCGAGGGCTCCTGCGAGGGCGAGGCCGACTGCGGCCCGAGGGCCCCGGAGCATGCTTCTTGCAGTCATGTGCGCGGTTCCATTCACTGGGTGCACCGCCCCGGCTGGGCGGTAGGGGTGGCAATCAGTTGGCAGTCGGGGTGCGCAGGAGGCACGCTCCTGGTGGAGGGGACTCCTCACCCGCGGCGACGAACCACGGGAACCCATCCGTCCGACCGCTCGGACCCGGGTGGGGTCGATGCGGCCGAGGCGGCCATGAACGAGTCGTCAGCGGTGACACGGACGATCTCTGCGAGCATCAGGTGGATGCCCGGGAAGCAGGTGGTGTGCGCCGGGGTCGATCACCTCGTACACGCGGCGCTCCGGCAGGTTGTCCCCTCCATCCGGGGCGAGCACGGTGACCATCGGGATCGGCCGCACAGCACCGGCTCCGGCAGCGGAATCCGCTTCTGCGCCGGCGGAAGCCTGGATATGTCGAGGACGTTCAACGGCGGGTCTCCTTTACTGGCCGGCCACCGGCTCCGTGGGCCAGGCGGGGCGGGGCGTGATGGCGGCGCGCCGCAGCAGCGCGCCGGATCGCTCGGCGGCGGCCGCGGCGACAGCCTCGAGGTCGACACCGGTCGGTCGCCGGTCGCGGACCACCACGCGGCCGTCGACCAGCACGTCGCGGACGGTGCGCGACACATGGCCCCATACGAGCTGCCGGGCGAGGTCGCCGCGCGGTATCCAGGCGGGGTCCCGGGCGTCGAGCACGACGATGTCGGCCGCCTTGCCCACCTCGAGGGAGCCGATGCGTTCGCCGAGACCGATCGCCCGGGCGCCGTCGATCGTCGCGAGGGCGAACGCTTGCTCGGCGCGGACCGGATCGGGGCGACCGCGGTCGCGTTCCAGGCCCGCGAACAGGTAGGCGGCCAGGAGGACGTCCGGGGCGTCGCCGGCGTTGTGTGAGTCGCAGCCGAGTGCGACCCTCCCGCCCCGCCGCACCAGTTCGGCGTGGCGGGAGGCGCGTGCATACCCCTGGGCGAGACGCAGATAGGCCCCCGGACAGACGGCGACCGCGGTACTGGTCTGGAGGATCGCCTCGACCTCCGTGTCGTCGAGCCACACGGCGTGTCCCAGCAGCAGGCGCGGGCCGAGTACTCCCAGCTCGCGGAAGTGGACCACCGGCCGGCGCCCGCAGCGCAGCGCGTACGCCTCGATGTCGGCAGGTCCCGGAGAGATGTGCCAGGTCAGTCCGACGTCGAGCCGTTCGGCCAGGCTCGCCGCTCCGGCGAACAGCTCGTCGCTCACGAGGTCGTGGCCCACGAGCGTCACCCACCCGGTCACCGGTCCGGTGGTGGGCAGGGACCGGACGATGTCGTCCTGCCGGGCGAGCACCTCGTCGGCGGGGGCACCGAACGGCACGCCCTTGGCGTCCCAGCCCCAGCCTCCGACCCGGGCGCGGATCCCCGCGGCGCCCAGCCCCGCGGCGACTCGTTCGGGGTAGGCCACTGTGCCCGGCTCCAGCACCGTGGTGATGCCCCGGGACAGACACTCCACGGCGGTGATGGTCGCGGCCAGTTCGTCGTCGTCCCCGTCGGCGTGGGCGTGCAGCGGGACGATCCAGTCGAATATGGACTCGTGCGAGCCGAGGTGATCGGGGATCGTGCTGCGCACGAGGGGGTCGACGGTCGTGTGCTGGTGGGTGTCGATCAGGCCCGGGATGACGACGCAGCCCGACGCGTCGATCTCCCGCGCATGCGGGTAGCGTGCGCGCAGGTCCTCGGCCGTGCCGAGCGCCGCGATGCTGTTCCCGGACACGGCGACCGTCGCCCGGGGAAGGACTCGCCGAGCGGCGTCCATGGTGACGATGTCGCCGCCCACGATCAGAAGGTCGGTCATGGCTCGATCACGACCTTGCCGATGGTGCCGCGGGCGGCGAGCACGTCCCAGGCGTCAGCCAGACCTTCGAGCGGGAATCGGGCGGCGGTGGGCAGGCACAGGCCGTCGGTGAAGCAGGCTGATGTGGCGGCGAGGAAGTCGGCCGAGCTGTAGCCGCCGGTGCCCAGCAGCTTCAGGCCGCGGTGGAAGACCTCCTGGAGCGAGAACGAGACCTGGTCGCCGCTGGTGTTGCCCATCAGCAGCAGGCGCCCGCGGATGCCGAGGCAGTCCAGTGAGGTACGCCAGGTTTCGGTGCCGACATGGTCCAGGACCAGGTCGGCACCGGCACCGTCGGTGAAGTCCGACACCGTTTTCGCCGAGTCCGGGGCCTCGTTGGGCAGCACCAGGTCCGCTCCTGCCGTGTTGGCCGCGGCCTGCTTGGCGTCGCTGCCGGCGAAGGCGACGACCGAGGCACCGGCCCGCTTGGCCAGCGCGATGGCTGCCAGGCTGACGGCGCTCGCGCCCGCGTGCACGACGAGGGTCTCTCCGGCGGCGAGCGACCCGACGGTGTGCACCGCGTGCCACGCCGTCGCGAAGGCGGTGGGCACCGTAACGGCCGCAGTGAGCGGAACGGACTCGGGGATCTGGATGACCGATTGCGCGGAGGCCCGTACGTATTCGGCCAGCGCGCCGGGGGCGTTGCCGCCGAGGACGCGCGGGCTGACACAGTACGCGCGATCGCCCGCCGAGCAGCGCGGGCAACTGCCGCAGCCCTGGGTGGGATCGACGGTGACCCGATCGCCGGGGACGATCGAGGTGACCGCGGAGCCGGTCGCTACCACCGTTCCGGCGAAGTCCATGCCCGGCACATGGGGAAGACGGAAGCCGGGGAGCAGGCCGGGCCCCTTGAGCTGGACCAGGTCCAGGCGGTTCAGTCCGCAGTACGCGACCTCGACGACGACGTCGCGCGGTCCGCACACCGGCTCCGGGAGGTCCTGTGGGAACACGGCCTCGGGCCCGCCGAATTCGGTCTGCACCATGGCTCGCACCGAATCCTCCTCACCCTCACCCGTCTCGCATTGCGAGGCGGTGGAACGTATTGCGATACTCTGCCTCCGCCAACCAGTGCTGTCAACGCCCCTGGAACACATCTTGGTTTCACGGGTGTACCGCATGCCGAAAGGCTGAACAGCCCAGGCTGCGGCATGTTCGAGGCACTTGGGTACGGGCGTCGGCGAGGCGAAGCGCGACGTGTCGGTCAGCCTCCGGCCGACACCGGCGCGTCGTCGCCGCGCGACTGCTGCTCGTCAGCCGCGAGCAGATCCAGGGCCGTGAGCGCCAGGTGCAATTCCGCCGCGGCCGCGGGAAGCAGCGGGTCCGTGCCGAGGAGGGTCTTGATCTGCCGTACCCGGTAGCCCACTGAGTTGCGGTGGAGATGGAGTTGTTCGGAGACGCTCTGCCGACTGCCCCTCTCGGCCAGCCAGGCACGCAGAGTCGCCATCAGTTCAGGACGCTGCCGAATCGGTCCGAGGTGCGCCTCGGCGTACGCTTCGAGCCGCGTACGAGGGAGAGGCAACAGTACCTGGACGACCCCGCAGCCGCCGAAGGTGAGCAGTGGGACGCGCTGGGCCGTGGCCAGGCCGAGGAGCCTTTCGGCCTCGGCGTACGACCGGGCCAGACCCTTGGGCGAGTCGGGGTGTGAGCCGCTCGCCGCGACGACTTGGTCGGCGGACTCGTCTCCGGTCATGAGGCGCAGACGGTTCCGCAGGCGGCCGAGCACGGCCTCGTCCGCCACCACCGTCCAGGCCGTGCGCCCCTCCTGCTGCACCGGGTGATCCAGCCAGGTGAGGGCCGTGGACCAGGCGCGCAGGCGGGAGCCGCCGTAGTGCAGTACGGCACCGGCCGGTGGTCGCTGCAGGTCGATGCCCAGTCCCGTGGCCGCCGCACACATCGAGGGACTCACCGTCCCGGACCGCAGCGCGGCGACGACGTCAGCCGGTGTGTGCCGCGTCTGAACTTCGGCGGAGTCGCCCGGCGCGCGTACGGCGTCGATGAGCAGCGCGGTGACGGCGGCATGCGCCAGCGCCCGTACGCGCGGTTCATCGGTACCGACGGCCAGCAGGACACCGGCAACCGTCCGCCCCGCACGCACGGGCAGCGCCGTGGCCCGCAACCCGTCGAGCGTGTCGACCACCGATCCGGCCGCGTCGTCGAGCACGTCGTCCGCCACCGCGGCGGCGACTCCCGCTCCCCCGTCCGTGGTCGCCAGCGGCATGCCCTCGGCGGACAGCAGCCGCATATGCCGGCCGGCTGCCCGCATGAGCGCGCGGAGCACGTCCGAGCAGTCGGCGCCGGCGAGCACGGCTTCGGTCAGCTCCCGCTCCAGCACGGCAGGATCGGGGGCCGGCCCCGGCCCTTCCCGGGCCGTTCCCGACCAGACTCCGGCAGTGGTACTCATGGTGTCCGGACTCAACTGGCCAGCAGCCGGATGGCCACGCCCTTCTCCTGGGTGTATTCGCGTAGCGCCGCGTACCCGCCCCCCCGGCTGAAGCCGCTCTCCTTTTGCATATTGAAGGGGAAGCCGATCACTCCCGCGTCATGGAACTGGTTGACCGCCACCTGCCCGGAGCGGACGTCCTTCGCCAGCCGCAGGGCCCGGGAGACATCGTTGGTCCAGACGCAGGCCAGCAGGCCGAAGTCCGTTGCGTTCATCAGCTCAGTCGCCTCGGCGGTGTCGCGGAAGGACTGTACGGCGAGTACCGGGCCGAAGATCTCTGCGCGGGCGATACGCATGCCCGCGTCCACACGGTCGTACACGGTCGGCCGGACGAACCATCCGTTGCCGGTGGGTGCGCCACCGGTGACCAGCCGCGCCCCCTCACGCGGGGCGTCCTTGAGGAAGCCGCTGACGCGGGCGAACTGGGCGGCACTGACCAGCGGCCCCATGTCCAGGTCGGCTTCCCAGGGCCCGGTCCTGACCGCTGCCATGGCGGCCGCGACCCGTTCCACGACCTCGTCGTGCACCGAAGCCTGGACGAGCAGCCGGGAACCGGCGTAACAGTTCTGCCCCGCGTTCTCGGTGATCGAGGCGGTGATCGCGGGGATCGCCGTGTCGAGGTCGGCATCGGCGAAGAGCACGTTCGGCGACTTGCCGCCGAGTTCCAGCTTCACCGGGACGAGGTTCTGTGCGGCGGCCGCCATGATCGCCCGCCCGGTGGCGGTGGAGCCGACGAAGCTGATGTGGTCGACGTCCGAATGCGAGGTGAGCGCGACGCCCGCCTCGGGACCGAGGCCCGCGACGACGTTGATGACCCCCGGCGGGAAACCGGCGCGCCGGGCGAGTTCCGCGAGCGCGAACGGAGCCAGCGGGGCGACCTCGGACGGCTTGAGGACGACCGTGTTGCCCGCGGCGAGCGCCGGCGCGACGTTCGCCGCGGTGAGCACGGCAGGTACGTTCCACGGGATGACGACGGCGCACACGCCGTACGGCTCGGGAACCGTGTAGCCCAGGTAGTCGGGGCTGCGGGTCGGCAGCGTGACTCCGGTGAGCTTGTCGGCCGCACCGGCGAAGTAGTCGATGATGCCGTGGGAGATGTAGATGTTCGTCCGGGCTCCGGACAGCGGCTTGCCCACGTCCTGGGCCTCGACGGCCGCGAGCGCCTCGACTTCGGCCATGACCAGGTCGGCCCAGCGCCGGAGCAGCGCCCCGCGCTCGCTGGGGTTGGTCGCGGACCAGGCGGGGAAGGCACGGCGCGCCGCCGCGATCGCGTCATCGACATCGGCACCGCCTGCCCGTGCCACCTTGGTCATCACCTGATGGGTGGCCGGATCGAGGACATCCAGCGTGCCGCCGTCGCGGGCCGCGACCCATTCGCCGTCGATGAAGTGCTGGGAAGGAGGAAAGTCAACAGCCGCCATAGCAGCAAACCTTGACCGGCCATATCGCGCATGTCAATATGCGGTCTCACAATGCGAGGCACCGAGGAGGCCCTGTGCGCGCCACCGCCGCTCTGCTGCAGAAGCCCGGACAGCCCTTCGAACTGACCGAGGTGGACCTCGGCCAGCCCCGCCCGGACGAGGTGCTCGTCCGCGTGGCGGCCACCGGGATCTGCGGTACCGACCTTGAGTTCGCCACCTTCTTCCCCACACCCGCGCTGCTCGGTCACGAAGGGTCGGGCATCGTCGAGAAGGTCGGCACCCACGTCACCTCCGTACGCCCGGGCGACCACGTCGCCATGTCCTTCGCGTCCTGCGGCACCTGCACGCTGTGCGACACCGGCTCGCCCGCCTACTGCCGCGCCTTCGACACAGTGAACTTCTCCGGCCGCCGACCCGACGGCTCCACCGCGGTGACCCACGCGGGGCGGGAGGTCAACGCCCACTTCCTTGGGCAGTCGTCCTTCGCCAGTCACGTCGTCGCACCGGAGCGGGCGATCGTCAGGATCGACCCATCGCTGGACCTGCTACGGGCCGGACCCTTCGGCTGCGGCTTCCAGACCGGAGCCGGCGGGGTCCTCAACGTCCTACAGCCGCGCCCCGGCTCCTCGATCGCGGTGTTCGGGGCAGGGGCTGTCGGCGTGGCCGCCATCATCGCCGCCTCGCTCAGCGCCTGCATGGTCGTCGCCGTCGACGTGAACCCGGCCAAACTGAAGGCCGCCCGCGACCTCGGAGCCACGCACACCGTCGACTCCTCGGCCGGGGCGACCGCCGACCAACTGACCACCCTCGTCCCCGACGGATTCGACTTCGCGATCGACACAACCGGCCGCGAGGACGTCCTGCGCACCGCGGTGGAGGCGCTCGGCCCGCTCGGCCGCGCCGGCGTCATCGGCATCGGTCCCAGCGAGTCGATGACCTTCGAGTGGCGCAGCATTCTCAACGGACGCAGTGTCACCGGCATCATCGGCGGGTCCAGCGTGCCACAGGTGTTCCTGCCCCAGTTGCTGAAGCTCAACGCCGAAGGCCGCTTCCCGGTCGAGAAGATGATCACCTACTTCCCGTTCGAGCGGATCAACGAGGCTGTTGCAGCGGTCCGCTCCGGCTCGGTCGGCAAGGCCGTGCTGACCTTCTGAACGTCATCCACCAGACGTTGTCACACGTGACGGCGACACCTTAGGGTGACCGACACCGATGAGGCAGCAGGCATCCGGTGGCGCGGCCGGACAACACCGCGCACAGGTCCGAGCACGTGGAGCATGCCCACCATGTCCGCCGACATCGACTTCGACCACCACTCCGACGAGGCCAATGCCGATCCGGTCGCCTACTACGCGCGCTTCCGTGATACCTGCCCGGTAGGCCGCTCGGCCGCTCACGGCGGCTTCCACTACACGACGCGATACGCCGATGTGGCCCGCATCGCCCGCGATGACGCGACGTTCTCCTCAGCCCGCAGCGACCACGGCGGGCAGGGGGTCGGCATCGTCATCCCCAAAGGACCGGGGCTCGAACAGTATCCGATCGAGCTCGACCCGCCGCGTTCGGCCGAGTACCGGCAACTGATCAACCCACTGCTGACCCCGCAGGCGGTCGAACAGCTGATACCCACGATCGAGCGCCACGCCGCCCGCGTCGTGGACGACTTCATCGAGCTCGGCTCCTGCGACCTCGTCCGCGACCTCACCAACCCTCTGCCGACCGCGGTCACCCTGGACTGGCTCGGCTTCCCCGAGGAGGACTGGGCGGAGCTGGCCGGGCCGATCCACGACATCTTCGCCGCCCCGGCCGGCAGCGAGCGCGCCGTACGCGGGGCCGCCGGACTGGCGTACATGGACCGGCGTATCCGCGAGCTGATCGCCGAGCGCCGCTCGGCACCACGGGCCGACGCGGTCAGCGCACTGGTGCCCAGCCGACGTGACGACGGCAGCGCGTTCAGCGAGGACGAGCTGGTGTCGGTGATCGGCCTGCTCATCGCCGGCGGTGTCGACACCACCACCTCCCTGACCGGATCCACACTCGTCCACCTCGCCCGCCACACCGAGCAGCGCCAGCGCCTCATCGACTCCCCGGATCTGCTGGACACCGCCACCGAGGAGTTCCTCCGCGCGTTCGCCCCTTCGCAGTCGATGGCACGCACACTCACCGGGGACGCCGAGGTCGGCGGCTGCCCGATGCACACGGGCGACCGGGTGCTGATCCCCTGGGTCGCCGCGAACCACGATCCCGCCGTGTTCCCCGACCCCGAACAGGTCCGGCTGGACCGCGACGCCAGTCGGCACCTCAGCTTCGGGATCGGCTCGCACCGGTGTGCCGGCGCCCACCTCGCCCGAGCCATGTTCCGCGCGATGATGACGCAGATCCTGACCCGGCTGCCCGACTACCGGGTGATCGAAGAGGGCCTCGTTCCCTACCCGACGCGCGGCAACCAGTCCGGCTGGGACGCGGTCCCGGCGGTCTTCACCCCCGGTCCCCGGGCAACCGCGCCGATCGGAGCGGTCCGCGCGCTGAGCACACCCATGCCACTGCGCGTGACCGCGGTGCGCCCCGCCGCCGATGGCGTCGTCACCGTCGACCTCAGCCTGCCGGACGGAGGTGAACTCCCCGCATGGCGGCCCGGAGCGCACATCGAGCTGCGTCTGCCCTCGGGCAGGCTGCGTCAGTACTCGCTGTGCGGCGACCCCGCCGACGCCACGACCTGGCGTATCGGCGTCCTTCGCGAGCCCCAGGGCCGGGGCGGGTCGGTGGAACTCCACGAACTGGCCCGCCCGGGAACCACGTTCGCGGTACGCGGGCCACGCAACCACTTCCCGCTCACACCGGCACCGTCCTACTTGTTCCTCGCCGGCGGCATCGGCGTCACACCGATCCTCGCCATGGCCCGCGAAGCCGCCCGACGCGGCACGCCCATGACCGTCGTGTACGGCGGGCGCACGCGCTCGACGATGGCACTCGCCGACGAACTCGCCGCCGTCGCCGACGACGCGCTCACCCTGCTCCCTCAGGACGAGGCCGGGCTGCCGGACCTCCCCCGACTGCTGGACGGACTGGACGCGGACACCGCCGTCTACGCGTGCGGACCGCCGCCGATGCTGGCCGCTGTCGAGCGCGAGTGCGCCCGCCTGGATCTCACCGACCGGCTCCACGTGGAGCGCTTCACCGCCGGCGACGACCTCGAGACGGCCTTCGTCGCCGGAAAGAACCAGCCCTTCACAGTCCAGCTCGCGCGGACAGGAGCCACGCTCAATGTTCCGGCCGACCGCCGCCTCATCGAGGCCCTGCGTGATGCGGTGAGCGGCCTGTCCTACGACTGTGAGAAGGGGTACTGCGGCGCCTGCGAGACCCGTGTGCTCGGCGGGACACCGGAGCACCGGGACTCCGTCCTCAGCGACGAGGAACGCCGAGCCGGGCGCACGATGATGGTCTGCGTCGGCCGATGTCAGGGCGACCGCCTCGTCCTCGACCTCTGAGTCCCGGTCGGCTGCCGCATGGGCCCCGACAGCGGGCCCGGCGCGCACCAAACAGTGTCGCAGTCGAATATGACGAGTTCTATCGGCTTGATCATCTCCGTAGCATGAGTGCCCGTGCGGTCCGGCGGCTCGGGGCACTTCCGTGTTCACCGCACAGCGAGCGGAATTTCTCACAGCGGCCACCGGGGCACCTTCGGGCCGAGCCGTACAGAGCGTGAATGCACATTGGCAAGATATGGACTTCGTTTCCTGCTTCCCGATGCAAGAGGATGGTCCGCGCCTCGCCGCTTCAGAATCAGTGAAGTCACTTCAAGGGCTCCCGAGGAAGAGTTGGTGAGGCGGATATCCGCCGAGGCGCGATAGGATCGGCGGCTCTCCCGGGGGCGGATCTTCCCGAAGGGAAGGAATGCGGGAGATCATGGGAAACCACATCAAGAGAATCGCCGCAGTCGCGAGCGGACTGCTGCTGATGGCGGGGCTGAGCGGCGGCAGCGCCGTAGCTGCTGACGCCAAGGACGACGGGAATAAGGTGGCGGCGGCGTGCTTCGACGTCGTCCACTCGTACATCAAACCCGCCGGTAAGAAGTACTTCCCGTACGACGGCAGTCATCTCGTGACCACCAGCCGCTGCGCCGACATCAACATCATGCCGAAGGTCAGCGGTTATATCGCGGTCTGTTTCAAACCGAGTACGGGAAACCAGTACTGCAATGGCTGGACATGGGCCGCGGCGAACCGCTGGGCCGTGGTCGCCAGCGATGTCCGTAACGGCACCAGGTTCTACTTCACCTTCAACTCGAGTGCGCGATCCACCGGGGGCTGGGCCGCCTGATATCGGCTCATCTGCCGGGTGAAATGAAGCGAGGCACCACCCAAGGAACCGGAGACCCCGGTGCCTTGGGTGCTGCCGCCCCAGCCCTTGGGCACGGGAATGTCCGCCGGGATCGGCTCGGCCTGGTGTTCTGCTGCTTCGCCCCCTGACGCCGGAACCGGCGGCGGGTCGGTACGGGCTCCGGCCGCGTGCTGATGCGCGCGCACCACCGTCGAGTCCACCGGCCCTACCAGTGGTGCACCTGTCCTCTTGCTGTGTGCGGTACGGCGCTTGGACCATGCCGGTACGGCGAGCCAGGGAGGGTGTATGCGGTGGGGCAAGAAGAAGTCTGAGCCGCCCATTCCTACGCGTGGGCGGCGCGGCTACGTGCGGGTGACGACTGATGGCCGCGGGCGTCAGTGGTTGGAGTGCTCGGCGTGCGGGATGCGGAAGTTCAACCCGGGCGTTACGCCAAGCCAGTTCGCCGCGCGGAAGCATGCGGATACGTGCACGGGCTGATGTGGGCGCGGGGCGACCGGTTGGCCGCCCCGCTGAGCGCTGCCTAGGCGGCGGCGCCCATCGCGCGCGCCCATCCGCACTGGGGGGGGGTGGTGCACTCCTGCGGGTCGTCGGCGAACTCCTCGGGGAGCGAGTAGCCAGCGGTGCGCGCCTGGCGGGCGAGGCACTGCGCGCACACGCAGTCGGGGCCGAGACGGTCATCGGACAGGTAGACCTCGTCCTGACAGGTGGGGCACATGGCGTCTCCTTAACCGGACGAGGAAATCACATTTATCGTGAAGGTCGACGTGAAACTCCACTTCATTCCCTCGAAGAAGATACTGTGCGGTTCATCGCGTGTCTCAAATCCGTCGAGCTCATCAAAAAGGACCTTGCGCATGAAGCAGCCGAAGTAGGGGCGTATCTCGACTCCTCCGGTGGCAGCTATCTTTTGCGTCAGATCTGCGTTGATGAGCAGCATCTGTTTGAGGTGACCCTCACTCTCCTCTTCGGGGTGGGAGACGGTAAGTCGCTTCGTCGTATTGAAGGTGACACTCTCGCCCGGGCTGATGCGTTGCACCCCACTCGAATTCAGGGGCTGCCCCTCCGTCCTGTCGAAGAGGAGCCCCGAATCGAAAACTTGCTGGTCGTCTCCGGCTCGGGCCGTGCCGGTCATGATGAAACCCACCGGATTGACACGGGTGTCACCCGTGTTGGTCATGCTTGCCAGCGTGACATCAATTACCTTTTCGGCCATGAAATTCACTCCTCGCCAGCACCCGTAGATCAGGCTCTTCTCGCCCCTCAGCCGGTCTCGCGGCCAGCCGCCGGAGCGCCCGGCAGGCAGACGGGCAACGGGTTCCCGGTTCCCCTTGCACTCGATTCCATGTTCTGCTCAGTGTTCATCGCCTGCAACTGGGGGCATTCGCCCCCAGCGTCACGCGCGCGGCGAGGGCCCCGCGGTCGTCATGGGCGTTCGGGCTCGACCACGCCCCGTAGCCACTGCCCGACCTCGGCGACGTGCACGGTGGCCCAGGCCTGGGCGAGTTCGGGGCGGCGAGCGGCGACCGCCCCGTGGATGGCACGGTGCTACCGCCGGGCTCGCGCCAGAGGCAGGCGCGGGCGGCGGGGCTGGCGCCCGGGCTGCGGCGCGTGGGGCTGCGCACCCGCGTCCTCGGGCAGCGCGACCAGTCCAAGCCGCCGCGCGAGCCGAGTTCGTCGAGGACGACGCGGTGCAGCTTGGCCCAGACCCGGGCGGTACTCCACTCGGCGAAGCGGCGGTGTGCGGTTGGCCCCGACGGCTGCCTGACGCCAGGTCCAGCCTGCACAGACCCCTCAACCCTCCCAATGAGACGGCGTCTTACTGATCTTTTCGTAAGTTCAGTGGGTGTGCTGGGTGAATGGTCAGGCCGGTGTGGGCGAGAAAGGACCATGGCAGTTGTGGGTTGTGGTTGATGCGGTTGATGCCTTGTTCGGTGGCGTCGGCGA
>NZ_JANCLX010000054.1 GCF_024295805.1 Streptomyces cucumeris | reverse complement strand
TCGCCGCCCGCGGACCGGATCCGCCGGCATCAGCGGCTCGATCCGGTCCCACATCGCATCGGTGATCACTAATCGGACAGGCACATCCGATCAACTCACCAACCCATCAAAGAGACACGCGCTAGCCGGCCCCGCGGCGGCGCTCCCTCGCCCCGCCCTCTCCGGGTGGGGCGGGGGACCCTCGGTCCGGTGGCACGGACGGCCCTTCTGCCAGTATTCTGCAATTGCAATTGATGTGCAATAAGAGAGGTGGCGGGATGAGCGCCTCCCCGCTGTTAGTGCTGGGGATCGAGTCGTCATGCGACGAGACCGGCGCCGGACTGGTCCGCGACGGCCGTCTGCTGGGGCACGCGGTCGCCTCCAGCATGGACGAGCACGCCCGCTTCGGCGGTGTGGTGCCCGAGATCGCCGCCCGCGCCCATGTGCACGCGTTCACCCCAGTGGTCCGCGCCGCACTCGACGAGGCCGGGCTGGCCCTGTCCGACATCGGCGCCGTCGCGGTGACCACCGGACCGGGCCTGTCCGGCGCCCTCCAGGTCGGACTCACCGGGGCCAAGGGCCTGGCGTACGCCCTGGACGTACCCCTGTACGGAGTGCACCACCTGGCCGGACACGTCGCCGCCGACACCCTCGAACACGGACCGCTGCCCGACCCCTGCGTGGTCCTCATCGTCTCCGGCGGCCACACCTCACTGCTCCTCGTCCGGGACCTGGTCCGGGACCCCATCGTCCACCTCGGCGACACCCTCGACGACTCGGCCGGGGAGTGCTTCGACAAAGTGGCCCGGGTGTTCGGACTGCCCTACCCCGGCGGCCCGGCCATCGACCGCACCGCCCGCCAGGGCGATCCCCACGCCGTGACCTTCCCGCGCCCGCTGACCGGACCGCGCGACGACCCCTACGCCTTCTCCTTCTCCGGCCTCAAGACCGCCGCCGCCCGCTGGGCCGAGCGCCACCGCGGCACCACCCTGCCGGTGGCCGACGGCGCCGCCGCCCTCCAGGAAGCCGTCGCCGACGTCCTCACCCGCAAGGCCGTCGCCGCCTGCACCGCACACGACGTCGGCACCCTCGTCGTGGTCGGTGGGGTGGCCGCCAACTCCCGGGTGCGGACACTGGCCGAGGAGCGCTGCGCCGCCGCCGGGATCACCCTGCGGGTGCCCCCGCTGAAACTGTGCACCGACAACGGCGCGATGATCGCCGCCGTCGGAGACCTGCTGGTCCGGGCAGGCGCCGAACCCGCACCGCTCGACGTGTCCATCGACCCCTCGGCACCCCTGGAGTCCGCCACCCTCCACCCGGTCGCCAGGCCCCGGCATCCCGTGGCGGCGGGAGCGGTGTGACGACCCTCCACACCCCGCCCACCGTTCGCGTCGCACTGGTCCCCCGCGAACGGCTGGGACCGCACCTGGACGGCATACGCTCCGTCTACGCGTCCGCGTTCGGCGCTCCGCCCTGGCGGGAGAACGAGACGATGGCCACCGCGTACCTGGACCGGCTCGCCGAGGACACGGCCCGTCCCGGTTTTCTCGCCACCCTGGCCCGGGAGGGCAGGACGGTCGTGGGCTTCGCCACCGCCTGGACCACGCCCACCCCCTTCCCCACCGGTCGCTGCTATCCGCAGATCGCCGCCGCACTCGGCCCTGACCGCACCCGTGACCTGCTCTGCGGCGGCCAGGAGGTCGACGAGCTCGCCGTGCACACCCAGGCCCGCGGCCTCGGACTGGGCCGAGCCCTGCTCCACGAGATCACCACCCCGGTGGCCGACGGCCGGTCCTGGCTGCTGACCTCCGTACGCGCGGTGGGCACCATGCGCTTCTACCGGCGTCTCGGCTGGCGCCAGATCACCCACCCGGCACCCGAAGGCCGGGGCGCCGCCGCGTTCCTGGGCCCGCGCCATCCCGCCCCACTCCCCCTCTGACCGTTTCCGGAGCACCTGTTGCGTACCGCCGAGATCCGTCGCCGTTTCCTCGACTACTTCGCCGAGCGCGAGCACACGGTGGTACCCAGCGCGCCACTGCCCACCCCGGATCCGACACTGCTGTTCGTCAACGCCGGGATGGTGCCCTTCAAGCCGTATCTGACCGGTGAGGACACCCCTCCGTGGCCACGCGCCACCAGCGTGCAGAAGTGTGTGCGGACACTGGACATCGAGGAGGTCGGCCGGACCACCCGGCACGGCTCCTTCTTCCAGATGAACGGCAACTTCTCCTTCGGCGACTACTTCAAGGAAGAAGCCATCGGCTACGCCTGGGAGTTGTCCACCGCCCCGGTGGCCGAGGGTGGTTTCGGTCTGGATCCGGAGCGCATCTGGGTCACCGTCCACCACACCGACGACGAGAGCGCGGAGATCTGGCTGCGCACCGCGGAGCTGCCGCGGGACCGGATCGTCCGGCGTGGCGACGAGGACAACTTCTGGTCCATGGGGGTCCCCGGCCCGTGCGGCCCCTGTTCGGAGCTGTACTACGACCGGGGAGAGGCGTTCGGCCGCGCCGGGGGCCCGGCGGTCGACGAGGACCGCTACATGGAGTTCGGGAACCTGGTCTTCATGAGCCATGAGCGCGGCGAGGGTCCGGGGAAGTCGGGCTACCCGATCGTGGGCGAGCTGCCCCGCCGCAACATCGACACCGGTATGGGCCTGGAACGCATGGCGACCCTCCTCCAGGGCGCCGACAACCTCTACGAGACCGACGAGGTCCGCCCGGTCCTCGACCGCGCCGCCGCGCTGGCCGCCCTCCGCTACGGCGCCGACCCCCAGGCCGACATCCGGCTGCGCGTGGTCGCCGACCACGTCCGCACCGCCCTGATGCTGCTCGCCGACGGCACCGTCCCCGGGAACGAGGGCCGCGGCTACGTCCTCCGCCGCATCCTGCGCCGATCGGTGCGGGCCATGCGCCTCCTGGGGTACCAGGACCCGGCACTGCCCGAGCTGCTCCCCGTCGCCCGGGACACCATGGCGCCCGGCTACCAGGAGGTCGCCGACGGCTTCGACCGCATCGCCCAGCAGGCGTACGCGGAGGAGGACGCCTTCCGCGCCACTCTCCGGCAGGGCACGACCGTGCTGGACACCGCCATCGCCGAGGTCAAGGCAGAGGGCGGGCGGGCCCTCGCCGGTGACCGGGCGTTCCTGCTGCACGACACCTACGGCTTCCCCATCGACCTCACCCTGGAGATGGCAGCCGAGCAGGGCGTGGAGGTGGACCGGGACGGTTTCGCCGCGCTCATGCGCGAACAGCGGGAGCGGGCGCGTGCCGACGCACGGGCCCGCAAGTCCGGTGGCACCCTGGACACCAGTGCCTTCCGCGAGGTGCTCGCAGCCCACGGCCCCACCGACTGGCGGGCGTGGGACAGCCTGGTCACCGACTCCCGGGTGGTGGCCGTCCTCGGCCCCGCCGGTCCGCTGCCGGTCGCCGCGGCGGGCGAGATCGTCACCGTGATCCTGGACCGCACCCCCTTCTACGCCGAGTCCGGCGGCCAGGACAGTGATGCCGGACGCCTCACCGCGGCGTCGGGCGAGGCCGAGGTCATCGACGTCCAGCGGCCCCTCCCCGGCCTGGTGACCCATCAGGTGCGCATCATAGCGGGCGAGTTGACGCCCGGCGGTACGGTGCTGGCCGCCGTCGACCCCGAGTGGCGGCTCGGCGCCCGCCAGGCCCACTCCGGCACCCATGTGCTGCACGCCGCCCTGCGCCAGATCCTCGGCCAGGGCGCCCTCCAGTCCGGCTCCTACAACCGCCCCGGCTATCTGCGCCTGGACTTCCCCTGGCGCGGTGCGCTGTCCGAGACCGCGCGCAGCGAGATCGAGGAGGCGGCCGCCCGCGCCCTGCGCCAGGACCTCCCTGTCGGCGTCCGGTGGATGCCGCTCGCCGAGGCCAGGGAACTCGGCGCCCTCGCGCTCTTCGGCGAGACCTACGGCGAGCGGGTGCGCGTGGTGGAGATCGGCGGGCCCTGGTCCCGCGAACTCTGCGGCGGCACCCATGTGGAACACGCCGCCCAGATCGGCGTCATCGCCCTGACCGGAGAGTCCTCTGTCGGCGCCGGGATGCGCCGGCTGGAGGCGTCCGTGGGGGCCGAGGGCTTCGGCTACCTGGCCCGCGAACGCGACCTCGTCACCCGCATCGCCGAACAGCTCCAGGCCCCCCGCGCCGAACTGCCCGACCGCATCGCCGCCCTGCTGGAACGGCTGCGCATCGCCGACCGCCAGAACGCGGAACTGCGCCGCCGGGCCACCCTCGCCCGCGCCGCCGAACTGGCCACCGCCGCCCGGGATGTCCACGGTGTCCTGACCGTCACCACCACCGTCGAGGGTGCCTCGGATGACGCACGCGCTCTCGCGCTGGCCGTCCGTGACCGTCTGCCCGCCGGGCGTCCCGGCGTCGTGGCCGTCGGCGCGGCCCACGAGGGCAAGGGCTCGCTCGTCCTCACCGTCACCCCCGCCGCCCGTGACACCGGACTCTCCGCCGCCGACCTCGTCCGCCGTCTCCTCGGCGGCCGCGGCGGCGGCACCAGTGAAACGGCACAGGGCGGCGGCGTCCCGGCTGGTGCACTGCCGGAAGTTCTGGAAGCGCTGCCGGGTCTGATCACCGGGGACTGACTCGGCCGCGAGGCGGCACAGACTATTATTGCACATCGGTTGCAATAACAGACCATGTGCAGGAGTATGAAGCTACGGGGTCGGCCCGACCGCCTTCGGCTACCACACCCCTTCGCACCGGGTGCGGGATACCGATCGTGATCGCCTTCTCAACCGGTTCCTTCCGGGCATAGGCCGACCCCGTATCAGCTCCGATGAGGTCAGACCGAGGCACCGGTTCACCGTCACGCTCGGCAGCGAACGCCAACACGACCTTTCATCCCGCGTGTTCGTCCCGAAACCAGACGTTCCGATCCCGGCCGAACCGACCACCCACCTCGATGTCCCTCACCAGGTGTACTCGCTGGCCCTGCTCCGCGCCCAGTGCCAAACAACTCCGATGCACCGGCAGCAGCTGACGCGGCGGGTCGGACCTGGCAGGGTGCCATCATGAGCTCCGAGCCCGCGCACCCCACCCCGCCCCGCCACCGCGACCACGGCGAATGGCTCGTCCGGTTCACCGACCGGGTGCTCGTGGTCTGCCCGAAGTGCGGTGGCCGCGCGCTCGTCGTGCCTCGGCCCGGTATCGCGGCGCCCAAGTACTTCAGCGCCCTGCTCTTCCAGCCCCGCCGCCTCGCCTGCGGCGGCTGCGGCACGGTCGCCGACTGGAAGGCCGAGGAGCGGGGCGCCGGCTTGGTCGGCGCGAAGCCCGGCGGCACCGAGGACCCCTTCTTCCGGCGGCCGCTCTGGCTTCAGACCCGCTGCGCGGGACGGATCCTGTGGGCCTACGGCGAAGAACACGTCGACGCCCTCGCCGCCTACGTGGACGCCCGGCTACGCGAGCGTCGCGCCTCCCCGACGATGGCGATGTTCGCCCGGCTGCCGGCCTGGATGAAGTCCTCTCAGCGTCGTGACGAGGTGCTGGCCGGCCTGGCAACCCTCCGGTCCCTTGCCCGGCTCTCGTCCCCCGCTGACCGTTCCGACGCAGCCCACGAACGTGGCGACCGCCCGCGCCACCACGGCACCATGCTCTTCCGCGGTGGCCCGTACTAGATGTATTGACCCGCAGCGTTGTTGATGCGGCTGATGGGCGGGTGTCCGTTGAGCGCGGTGTGGCAGCGGTGATGGTTGTAGGTGTGGAGGAAGTCCGCGAGGGCCGCAGTGCGTTCGGCGCTACTGGCGTACGGACGCACGTAGGCCCATTCCTCGAGGAGCGTGCGGTTTAGGCGCTCGACCTTGCCGTTTGTCTGTGGGCGGTATGGGCGGGTGCGTTTGTGGATGATGCCGTCGGCGGCCAAGGTCTGACTGAATAGCTTGGACCGGTAGCAGGATCCGTTGTCGGTCAGGACGCGCTCGACGGTGATGCCGTGCTTGGTGAAGAAGGCGTTCGCCCGCTGCCAGAATGTGGCGGCGGTCTCCTTGCGCTCGTTGGTCAGGACTTCGCTGCAGGCGAGTCGGGAGTGGTCGTCGATGGCGGTGTGGATGAAGCTGTAGCCGATGACGGGGCTGCCGCCCTTGCGTGCGGTGGTCGTGGCCTGTCTGTTGGGGCCGGCTTGCTGGCGGGGCATGATGCGGTGCCCGCCGCCGTCGGGAGTGTTGCCGAGCTTCTTGATGTCGACGTGGATCAGCTCGCCGGGGCGTGCGCGTTCGTAGCGCCGGATGACTTGGCCGGTGGGCCGGTCCATCCAGCTCAGCCGGTTCAGCCCGTGGCGGGTAAGCACCCGGTGGACGGTGGAGGCGGGCATGCCCAGGATCGGGCCGATCCGCGCGGGACCGAGCTTTCGTTCCCGCCGCAGCGTGCAAACCTGTTCCTCGACGTCTGGGGCAGTGCGATGCGGGGTTGTCCGGGGCCGACTCGGGCGGTCGAACAGGCCGGTGTCGCCCTCGGTGCGCCAGCGGCGCACCCACTTGTAGGCCGTGGCGCGGGAGATGCCCATTTCGTCGGCCACGTGCGCAACGGGGGGGCCGGATCGGACCCGCTCGATCAGCAGGCGTCTGCCGTGGACGGTGAGTCGGGCGTTGGGGTGGGGGACGAGCTCCTCCGTCGTTGTGGTGCGTCGAGCCAGGTTGCTGTCAGCGGGCAGCAAGGCGGGGGAAGACGCGAAGGGCGTTGGCATGTTCGACGGCGTACAGGGTCGTGGTCAGGGCGGAGATGGCCCGGTCGATTGTGGCGGCTGGGGCGGCGCCGGCGTCGGTGCCGACCAGGAGGTGGTCGGTGCTGGTGACCGGAAGGGCAGGAAGGAGCGCGTGAGGGCTGCCGCCCATGGCTGTGTCGCAGTAGAGGGCGGCCAGGACATCGGTGACGTGCTCGGGGGGTGACGGTGGCGGGGTCGTGGGGGCCGGGCATGGTGGTGCATTCGGCGATGCGCCAGGCCAGAGCGGGTAGCGGGCCGCCCAGGTGGGGCAGGATCAAGGTCAGGTCGGGGTGGCGGTGGAAGACTCCGGCGAACAGGGCGTCGGTGATGGTGCGGGCGGTGTCGAAGGGGTACTCGATCACCGATGGGTAGCGGCCCAGCGCAAGTTCGGTGGCGTGAGGGCAGTTGGTCGGGTGGAGCAGGACCGGGATGGCACGGCGGTCCAGTTCGGCCACGAGGGGCTGCCACCAGGGGTTGCCGAGGTAACGGCCTGCGACGTTGGAGGTCAGGGCGACCCCGTCGAGGTGCAGGACGTCCAGCGCGTACGTGAGTTCATCGAGGATGGCGTCGGGTCGTCGCCCGGTAGACAGGCCAGCCCACCGAACCGGTCGGGATGCCGGCCGATCACAGTGGCCAGGTCCTCGTTGATGCGGCGGGCCAGGCCCTTGGCCTCGCTGCCGCCTTGTGATTGAGGGGTGAAGGGGACCGACGAGATCTGGACGGCGGTGCCGGTGCGCTCCATGGCCTCCAGCGTGGCCTCGGCACTCCACGGCGCTCTCCCGCCGGGCGCGGGCTGCTTCCCGGCCGGGCCGGCGACGGCGCCGCCGAAGTAGTGGGCGTGGACATCGATGCGGTGTGCGGGCATGGCGCAGTCACCTCGCTGCGTGAAGGAAGGTGCAGGACAACGGACAGGGCCGGGCCCATTGAGGCCCGGCCCTGGATCTGACGGAGTTCAGGACGCCAGGCGGGTGCCGCGGCGCCATACCGCGCGGGTGTTGAGGGTGTCGATGATCGTGGTGGTGGGATCGCCGTCGACCAGCAGCAGATCGGCGCGCAGGCCCTCGGCGATCCGGCCGCGGTCGGAGAGGTGGAAACGGCGCGCGGTCGTGGCGGTGGCCGCGCGCAGCGCCGCCGCAGGGGTCAGGCCGGCTGCCACGAGGTGCTGGAGTTCCTGGTGGACGCTGGCGCCGTGGGCGAGACCGCCGAGGAACGGCATGGGCTGGGAGACATCGGTGCCCACCAGCAGGTCGACTCCGGCGTCGGCGAGGGCCTTGACGCTGTCCAGGACGTCCTGGAGCTTGCCCTGGGGGTAGTAGCCGAAGCAGGAGCGCAAGGTGACGTCCCAATCGGTGTCCAGACGTGAGGCCACGCGCGGGTCGTCGGCCAGCTGGTCGCCGGTGATGCCCATCATGGAGGCGTTCAGCACGGTGCAGGGCACGACGAACGCTCCGGAGTCCTTGATCATCGTGATGATGTCGTCGGTGGCCGGTTCGACGAACAGGTGCACCAGGCCGTCGATCCCGGCCTCGATGGCCATGCGGGTGGCGTCGATGGTCAGCGTGTGGGCGACGGTCAGCGCGCCGTGCTTCTTGGCCGCGGCCACCCCGGCGTTCAGGGTGGCCAGGTCGAGCATGGGCAGGCCCGGGTGCCCCTCGACACTGCCGTCGTCAATCATGAACTTGATGTAGTCGGAGCCGTGCGCGATCAGCTGCGGAACCGAGGCCGCCGCTGCCTCGGGGCTAGTGGCGTCGGGGTGGTAGGGCGGCTCGCCCCGGTGCCCTCCGCCCGGGCCACCGGCCTTGCCCGGGTGGAAGTCCTCAGGGAACAGCTCGCTCGGGTGCCCGCCAGGCGGGGTCAGCGCAAAGCCGGACGAGCGCACATCGGCCACCGAGTCGTCCTCGCTGATCGGTGCGCGCCTGTCGCGGGTGTTCGCCCCCTGCATCTCCAGCTCAGTGGTGACACCGAACTTTAGGGCCAGTGCGAGAGAGGCGCGGTCGGTGTGGACATGTGCGTCGATCAGGCCCGGCAGCAGCGTCGCTCCGGTTCCGTCGACGGTTTGGGCCCCGGCTGGGGCGTCGCCGCCGACCTGGACAATCCGGCTTCCTTCGAACACGACGGTGGTGATGCCGAGTGGCTTCTCCCCGTCGAAGACCTGTGCGCCGGTGATGGCGGTAGTGCTCATGATCGTGCCTCGCTTCGGTGGACCAACCCAACAATCAATACCTTAAGTAATATACATACGTTACGCATGTCGATCTGACGTGTCGTAGATTATGGGTGTGACCAGTCAAGGACAGCCTGTGCCCGCCGCCGACGACGCGCTCCTCGATGACGTGGGGCCGGCGCTGTCCCGGCTGCGCAGGCGCGTGGGCTCCGGACGTGGAGACCTGACCCGCAACATCGTCCTGAACGTGGTCGGCGACGCGGCAGGCCGGATCACGGTGGGGGGCGTTGCCGAGGAGATGGGCGTCGCTCAGCCGGTCGCCAGCCGCGCCGTCGCCGCGTGCAGAGCCGAGGGCCTGCTTCGCCGCGTCGCCTCTCAGCAGGACGGGCGCAGCAGCCTGCTTGAGCTCACCGACGCGGGGGAGTCGGCGCGCAGGGCCTACGCCACTGAGCAGCGTCGCGTCTTCGAGGAGATCACTGCACACTGGGACAGTGCGGACCGCTTGCAGTTCGCGCGCTTCCTCACCCGCTACGGCCGGGATGCGAGCGCGTGGACAGCCCGCGGAAAGTCGGATGGTTGAGCCGACCGCTCACCTGAAGGCCCCAGAGGCCTCTTGCGCGAGCCGACCTGGCCGCCCTCCGTCGCGGTCAGCCGCTATTCCAGCGCATCCATCTTCACCAATACGGCCGCGGGTCCCGGGCTGACCCGTCAACAACGTTGGTGGGCAATACAACTAGAGCATTCCCGTCGGTCGCCTCGACTACTGAGAGCGTCGGCAGGGCTTCGCGGACTGGGCCCTCGACGAGGCTGACCGGGCTCAGATCGCAGCGGCTCTTGCCCCGCGACACCAAAGCCTCCACCCGCCCCGCTCCGGCACGCCTCGCCGGAGTCAGTCCGGGCCCACCTCACCTGCAGCGAAGGATGCCTGACACCCAACCACACCCCTCCCCTGCCGGACCCGCCGAAGCAGACACCCCTCCCCGTCTCCGCAACGTCCGAGACGCACCGCCACCGAGCCTGTCCTCCTTGCGGGCGTTCCGGCAGCGCCTGAGCAGCCGCTCCATTGCCTATGTCAGCGCGAACACGCCGCGGTGCACCAGTCAGACAACGACCGCCGGGGGTCCGAGACGGCTCCGGTGGTGCTGCGGCGAGCCCGCCTGACCTCGCACACGAGACAATCAGGTGTCGAGCGGCAGCTCCAACAGTTCTTCCGAGGGCTGGAATCCGGACCGTTGCCAGAGGGGGCTGCTGCGCTCTGACGGCCAGACGATCAGAGTGTCGAAGCCGACGCTGTATGAGTGCTGTCTCAGCGCCTCAAGGAGCGCCGAGCCTGCCCCCTTGTTGCGTCGCGACGGCATGACGTAGAAGTTCGTGACGTAGCCGACCGGGGTGTTGTCGCCGTACGGATCCGGCATCCTCTCGACCGGACAGAGGAAGACGTGGCCGCAGATTTCACCTCCGGTCTCCGCGACCCATGCCAGCCATTGGCCATCGCTGAGGCGGTCGCGGATCCAGTGCTCGGCCTCATCCAGAGGCCGGGCCGGTGCCGGCGGCCGCTCTTCATCGTCCTCTTGCTTGAAGGTCCAGCGCATTTCGGCCAGGATCCGGGCATCGCCGGGTCGGGCCGGACGCACGGTGAAGTCTGCGGTCGTCATGAGGTGAGTCTCGCGTCTGCCCCCTGGTGAGGTGAATCAATTTCCTTACCGGACCCAGCCACCCAGTCACCTCCCCGGTGCCGCCCCCAGGCGCCAACTCCTCGTCCTGCGCGATCCCTTGACGGTCTCCCGCCCAGCACCAAAAATGAGCGCCCATCGGATGACAACGTTGTCTAGATCCGCAAAGGGACGGTATCCATGGGACGGTTTCAGCGTCTTCGCGACGCGGGCACGGTGGCCGCAGTGGTCGCACTCCTCGGAGCGGCCCTTTTCGCCCCCACGGCCCAGGCGGCAGGAACACAGCGTGAGCAACTCACCGATCTCGTCAACCCGTTCATCGGAACCGAGAATGAAGGCAATACCTTCCCCGGCGCGACCGCGCCCTTCGGAATGGTGCAGCTCTCTCCGGACACTGGACACGACACCGGCTACGACTACTCCGACACCCACATCCGGGGCTTCTCTCTCGTCCACCTCTCGGGCGTCGGCTGCCGCCTGGGAGGTGATCTGCCCGTCCTGCCCACCGTCGGCGAGGTCGTCGAGACCGATTACACCAAGTACGAGGCCGAGTTCAGCCATGACACCGAAAAGGCGAGCCCCGGCTACTACAAGGTCGGGCTCAAGAACGGCATCGATGCCGAACTGACCGCGACCTCGCGCACCGGTGTGCAGCGCTACACCTTCCCCGCCACCGACAAGGCCAACGTCCTGCTCAACGCCGGCCAGTCGCTGCACAAGACGGTCTCCAGCACGGCCGAGGTCCTCGACGACCGGACCGTTCGTACCGCCATCACCGGCAGAGGCTTCTGCCAGGACACCCAGCCGTACACCGTCTACACGATCACACGCTTCGACCGGCCGTTCTCCACGTACGGCACCTGGGACGGCTCCACGGTCACCGATGGGTCGAAGACGGGGCGGGGCGGCGCTTACGTCCGCTTCGACACGACCAAGGACCGTACCGTGGAGGCGACGACGGCTCTTTCCTACGTCGACGCCCGTGGCGCGAAGGGGAACCTCCGCTCCGAGGGCGGCCGCCCCTTCGAGCAGGTCCGCCGTTCCGCACAGATGGCGTGGGAGAGCCGGCTCGGCGCCGTGCGGGTGCGGGGCGGCAGCGACGCCCTCCGCCGCACGTTCTACTCATCGCTGTACCGGTCGTTCCTGGCGCCCAACATCGGCAGCGACACCGACAGCCGGTACATGGGCTGGGACGGGAGAATCCACCGCGCGAAGAGCTATGGGTACTACCAGAACTGGTCGCTGTGGGACACCTACCGCAGCCAGAACCAGCTCCTCTCGCTGCTCGCGCCGCGCGAGGCCCGGGACATGGCGATATCCGTCATCAAGATCGATGAGGAAAGCGGCTGGCTGCCCAAGTGGGGCTACGGACCGGTCGAGACGAACATCATGACCGGCGACCCGGTCACCCCGTTCCTCACCCATGCCTACCAGCAGGGTTTGCTCAAGGGGTACGAGGAGCAGACCTATAGCGCCCTGAAGAAGAATGCCGACGGGGTCCCGCCCATCGGCTCACCGGCCACGGGCCGTGAGGCCAACAAGGACTACATCGCGGGCGGCTTCGTCCCGCACCACAAGCCCCGCCCGCATCCCAAGCCCGGTGATTCGGACTACGGCCACGGCGCGTCCGCGACGCTCGAGTACGCCCTGTCGGACGCGACGCTCGCGGCGATGGCCCGCGACCTCGGGCACCGTGCCGACGCGGAGCGTTACGCCGCGCGGGCCCAGAACTACCGGAGGATCTTCGACAGCTCGACCCGGTTCTTCCGCCCCCGCGACGCCTCAGGCGCCTTCACCGGTTCCAGCGACCCCGCCAAGAGCGAGGGATTCCACGAGGGCACGGCCTGGCAGTACCAGTGGCTCGTGCCGCAGGACATCCCGGGTGTGATCGGCCTCATCGGGGGCAAACAGCCGGCGAACGACCGGCTGGACTCGTTCTTCGCCTACGACCAGCTCGTGAAGGATCCTGCGAAGACCGCTCGTGAGGTATGGGTGAACGGGCCGTACGACTACTACAACGCGGACAAGTACAACCCGCAGAACGAGCCCGACCTCATCGCCCCGTACACCTATCTGTCGACCGGCCAGCCGTGGAAGACGACCGACGTCGTCCACGCCGCACTGACTCTCTTCACGGACACCCCGACCGGTATGACCGGCAACGACGACCTCGGCACCATGTCCTCCTGGATGGTGCTGTCCTCCATCGGCATCTTCCCGGTGCAACCCGGCTATCCCACCTGGGGCCTGTCCACCCCCGTCTTCGACCGCGTCGACCTCACCCTCGACCGTCGCTACTACCCGCGTGGCTCCCTCACGGTGACGGCACCCGGCACCACGGCCGACCATCGCTACATCCAATCGGCCCGCGTGGACGGCTCCCTCTACGGCCGCACCTATCTGACGACAGATGACCTGCGGGACATGCGGTCGCTCTCCTTCACCGTCGGCACCGAGCCGTCCGCGTGGGGAACAAAGGCCCAGGACGGCCCGCCGCCGCTGCACTGACAGGGCGTGCGATCCGTGCCCCGGCATGTGCCGGGGCACGGGTACGCGCACTGCTGGCACCGGCCGCTGAACGTGTACGCGGATGAGTTCGTGACCGCGGCGGCTGACCTCCCGGCCGTCATCCTCAACACCGGTTCGCGGCGGAACGCGCGCAGCAGATGCGCGCCACGCCCCATCGCCACGTGATGAACGGCTTCACCAGCGGGCCGACAGCGGCAGTGCCGCCACGCAGTCCACGCATGAACGCACGAGGTAGATGCTCTGGCCGAGACCTGACTCGAGCTTCCCTCCAACGCCGGGACGGCTGGGCGCAGTTTCACCAGCGCACTGAGCCTCCGTAGTTCGTCCGAGGCTCCTGTCGTGAACCGTGACCATCGGCCTTCCCGCCTGCCCTGTCGTGCAGCAGCCCATGACCTGCACTTTCAGTGTATACACAGCACGTATACACGGCATGTATACCTGACATGTATAGTGCCGTCTACGCCAAGGTCGTCCTCGCCCTGCTCACCCTGGGCTACGCCCCCGTAATCCGCGACACCCAGCGGTCCGAGCATCCGCGCAGCATGCGGATCCTCACCGACCGCAAACGCAAGGACGACCTGGCCCGACCAGCGATCTGCGACCACGCCCTGTTCCACCCGGAAGACGACCTGCGCCGGCTGGAGCTGACCGCCGCCCGACCCGAAAGACTCCGTGAGGCTGTGACCCCTATGACGACTTCGCCCCCCGATTCCCTGCTCACCGCGCACGACCTGCGCAAGGCCTACGGCCCCACCAGCGCGCTGGACGGCGCCGAGTTCTCCATATACTCAGGCGAGGTCGTCGCCATCATGGGCCCCTCCGGGTCCGGCAAGTCCACGCTGCTGCACTGCCTCGCAGGGATCGTGCCGCCCGACTCCGGGTCGATCACCTACAACGGACGTGAACTGACGAAGATGAACGATGCCCAGCGCAGCGCGCTGCGCCGCTCCGAGTTCGGGTTCGTGTTCCAGTTCGGTCAGCTGGTACCGGAACTGACCTGTGTGGAGAACGTCGCCCTCCCGTTGCGGCTGAACGGCTCTTCCCGCAAGGATGCCCTGCGGACCGCGCTCGGCTGGATGGAACGCCTGGAGGTCGACGACCTCAAGGCCAAGCGTCCCGGCGAGGTCTCCGGCGGCCAGGGCCAGCGCGTCGCCGTGTCCCGCGCGCTGGTCACCGGGCCGCGCCTGCTGTTCGCCGACGAACCCACCGGCGCGCTCGACTCCTCCAACGGCGAACGCGTGATGGCACTGCTGACCGAAGCGGCCCGTGCGACCAACGCCGCCGTCGTCCTCGTCACCCACGAAACACACGTGGCCGCCTACGCCGACCGCGAGGTCGTCGTCCGCGACGGCAAGTCCCACGACATGGAGCGCACCGTATGAGTCCCCGTCAGTGGGCCAGAGACCTGGCCATGGGCGCCCGCTTCGCCGTCACCGGCGGGCGCGAGGGCTGGGTCCGGATGACACTCACCGCCGTCGGCGTCGGCATCGGCGTGGCATTGCTCCTGCTGTGCACGGCCCTGCCCAACGTATTCGCCGCCCGCACCGAGGTGGAGAACGCCCGCTACGACAACACCTACTCCGAAAAGACCCCGCCGAAGGCGGACGACACCTTCCTGATCGCCGCCACCGACACCACCTGGCTCGACGACGACATCCGCGGTCGACTCCTCGAGCCCGAGGGCAAGAAAGCACCATTGCCCCCAGGGGTCGACAGTTTCCCCGGCAAGGGCGAGATGGTCGTCTCACCCGCACTCAAGGACCTGCTCGCCTCGGACGGCGCCAAGCTGCTGCGGGAACGGCTGCCCTACAAGATCACCGGCACGATCGGCGAGAGCGGCCTCATCGGCTCCCACGAACTGGCCTACTACGCGGGCGCCTCGGGGCTGAAACTCACGGACTTCTCCCCGGTGAAGCGGCTGACCGAGTACGGCAAGCCGGACGAGAAGCCCGAGAAGACCGACCCGGTGCTGCTGCTCATGGTCCTGGTCGTGTTCGTGGTGCTACTGACACCCGTCGCCGTGTTCATCGCCGCCGCCGTCCGCTTCGGCGGCGAGCGCCGCGACCGCCGGCTGGCCGCGCTACGCCTGGTCGGCTCGGACAGCCACATGACCCGGCGACTCGCCGCGGGCGAAGCACTCGCCGGAGCCCTGCTCGGCCTGGTCATCGGCACCGGCTTCTTCCTTCTCGGCCGTCAGACACTGGGTTCCGGCGAGTTGCTGGGCGTGAGCGTCTGGCCCAGCTACCTCGACCCCTCCCCCGCGCTCGCCGCGCTGGTCGCGGTGACGGTCCCGGTCGCCGCCGTACTCGTCACACTGCTCGCGATGCGCGGCGTGGTGGTAGAACCGCTTGGTGTCGTACGCGCGGCCAAGCAGCGCCGCCGCCGACTGTGGTGGCGGCTGATACCGCCACTGGCCGGCCTCGCGATGCTCTACCCGTTGATCGGCAAGGGCCGCAAGAACGGCGACTTCAACCAGTACCTCGTCATCGGCGGCGTACTGCTGCTGCTGATCGGCATCACCGCGCTGCTCCCCTGGGTCGTGGAGGCGGTCGTCGTCCGCCTCGGCAAGGGCACGCTGTCCTGGCAGCTCGCGATACGACGGCTGCAGCTGAGCAGCGGAACCGCCGCACGCATGGTCAACGGCATCGCCGTCGCGGTGGCCGGTGCCATCGCGCTGCAGATGCTGTTCACAGGAACGCAGAGCCAGTACACCAAGTCCACCGGCAAGGACCCCGACCGGGTCCAGATGCAGGTCGACTTCAGCGACCGGAGGTCGCTGTCCGCCGTCGAACGCGATTTCACCGACACCAAGGGAGTACGGGCCGCAGTGGCCCTGGCCACCCAGGAGTACGGGGACACGCGTCGCGACCCGGAGAACAGCAACGGCCTGACCGTGGGTAGCTGCGCCGCCCTGCGCGAACTCGCCACGCTTCCCTCCTGCAAGGACGGCGACGTGTTCGTCACGCGAACGAGAAGCCATTACGCCACCCCCAGCAACGCCGACGAAATCGCCCTGATGAAGCCCGGTCGACAGCTCTACATCGGCCCGTCATACGGCGACGCCTCCGAACGCGGCCTCGAGGCACCCTGGACCGTTCCGCCGAACGTGCGGGTGGTGGACGCGCGCAAGGACTCACTGGAGGACGCCAACAGTCTGCTGGTCACCCCCGCCGCCCTGCCCGCCAAGGCCGCACCCACGTTGTTCACGGACGGGGCCTACCTGCGTCTGGACCCGTCGGTGCCGGACTCACGGGAGTACATACGCAACACCGTCGCCCGGATCGACCCGCTGGCAAGCACCTACGGCTGGTCGGCGACCCAGGAGAACGCCAAGTACACCTCCATCCGCACCGGCCTGTTCGTCGGCTCCTTCTTCGTGCTGGCACTGATCGGCGCCAGTCTTCTGGTCTCCCAGCTTGAGCAGTTGCGCGAACGCAAGAAGCTGCTCTCCGCGCTGGTCGCCTTCGGCACTCGGCGCCGCACGCTGAGCCTGTCGGTGCTGTGGCAAACGGCCCTCCCGGTCGGACTCGGCCTCGTACTGGCCACAACGGTGGGCATCACCCTCGGCTCGGTGCTGCTGAAGATGACCCGTACCCCGGTGGCTATGGACTGGGCGAGCGTCCTGACCATGACCGGCGTGGGCGCGGCCGTGGTCGGCGTGGTCACACTGCTCAGTCTGCCGCCGCTGCTGCGGATGATGCGCCCGGAGGGCCTGCGCACGGAATAGCACCTCATAGTTCTCCCGAAGTGGGCTCCTCCCGCCAGGAGGAGCCCACCCCTGCACTCAGGGGCCCGGTCGGCATAGCCATGCCCTGCTGACAGGGCGGTGCCGGCCCGCGGCTAGCGCAGATGCCGGGCGAAGAAATGGGCCGCGGCGTCCCCCGCGAACTGCGGGACGCCGCGGTGCCCGCCCATGTTGGCGTGCAGCGTCTTCTCCTTGGAGCGGAAGGCGTCGAACAGGTCCAGGGCCGCCTGCCGGTCGTTCCCTTCGTCGTCCCACTGCAGCAGTACGTGCAGCGGAATAGTGACCCGGCGGGCCTCGTCGAACATGGCGGCGGGCACGAGACTGCCGGCGAACAGAACGGCGGCCGAGATGCGCGGCTCGACCACCGCGAGCCGGATGCCGATGGACATCAGTCCCCCCGAGTAGCCGACCGGGCCGCCGATCTCCGGCAGCGACAGGAGGGCGTCCAGGGCGCCCTGCCATTCCGGGACCGACTTGTCGACGAGCGGGAGGACGAGGGCATCGACGATCTCGTCACTCACCGGCTCGCCGGCCTCCATGGCCCGGCGCAGATCGGCACGGGCCTGCTCGACGGCGGCCCAACGGGGCCGGTCACCGCTCCCGGGGAGCTCGATGGTGGCCGCAGCGAAGCCATCCGCCGCGGCCTGCCGAGCCCGCCCGGCCAGCCGCGGGTACATCCCGCGCAGTCCGAGCGGAGGGTGGCCGAGCAGGATCAGCGGCGCCGGTACGGACGAGGACGCGGATACGGGCGTCCACAGGATGCCGGGGATCCCACCGAGGGTGAATTCGCGTTCCAGGACACCGTCGTCGAGGCGTTGTTCAGAAGTGAAGTGCATGGTCGTGCCTTTCGGGAGTGCGCGTGAACGGCGCTCCCGGACGACCTATCGCCCGACCGTGACCCCGGAGGGGAGCACCCATGTCGATACTGCGTTCACGGGTACCACCTCCTCGTTCTCTCGCACGGCCTCCGGGAGATTAGCAACGGTCGCCGTGGCTCGCCAACGGGTTTCTTGCTGCGGCCCCCCTCGTTGCGGGAAGCCCGAAGCCATCCGCCCAGCTGACCTCGCTGTCGGCGGGCTGTGTCATTATTCGGACGCGCCCCTGGGGAGTGGGCTGCGGTTGGCTGATGGCCAGGGGGTTGGGGATGAGTGCGGATACGGAGCCGAACGGCTCGTCCAGGTCCGACGAGGAGTGGGAGCGGTTTCTGCGCGAGTCGGTGGCGGGTGCCACCGACTCGCCCAAGGAGCCGTCGGCGCGGGCTCGCGAAGTGGCAAAGCGGTTGCGTGCGGAGCCCAGCCGCGAGCCGGACGGCTGGCGCAGCTACACGCCCGCGCGGCCCAAGCGGCGTACGGGCTGGTACGTGGTGGGACTGCTGGCCTCGCTGGCGCTGCTGGTGGTGGCGCTCGCGCCCGGGTGGACGGTGGACCTGTTCGCCGGTGACGACCCTGACTCCCCGCCGCTGGCGGCCGAGACCGCCCGCCCGACGAAGGCGCCCCCGGCAGAGTCCGGCCAACGCCCCACCATGGACGAGCCGTTCCGCGGTTCGCCGGCTGCGAGGTGGGCGAGCGGCGCGGCGGGGATCACCGTGCCGAAGGCCAAGGCGGTCGGCTGGATGAGCGCGGCCAAGGTCGAGCAGGCCCTCACCCGCAGCCGGGACTTCCTCGTCACGTCCAGCCTGGACCGCGGGGTGCTGCGGGGCGAGCGCCCCGAGAAGGCGATTGCGCTGATCAACCCGCATCAGAAGGACGTCCAGCAGCTCCTGAAAACCGCTTTCCGAACCCCGAGCGAGGAGAACGACCCCCTCCTCCTCTTCAGCCGCTTCCGGCCCTCCCGCACCCATCTGGTCGGCGACATCGTGAAGACCCGGGGCCGACTCACCTACCGTGAGGGCAAGCGCGGCGCGCTCCAGGTGACCGCCGACGTCACCTTCGTCTACCCGGTCACCCGCGCGGACGCGGCCGGCGACGACGAGATCGTGCGCACCATCGTCCGGCGCGAGCTGATCCTGAACTGGGACAACCCTGACAAGGTGATCACCGAGCCGGGCACCTTCTCGATCGTCTCGTACAAGTACGACATGACCAACGGCGGCTGCGGCGCCCCCACGGGCTACTTCACCCCGCCCTTCGGCACTGACCGCCATGCGGACGAGACCAGCACCGAGGTCGATCCGTACGACCGTAGCGCGCCGATCACACGCGGCGGCTCCTCCGGGGACGAGTGTCGGCGAGCGACGCGGTCGTAGGGCTTTCCTTCGGTTCACCTCGCTGACCAGATGAAGATGGCGGCGAGGTGGAGTCCGGCCAGGTAGATGGTGGCGGTTTTGTCATATCGAGTGGCCAGTCCGCGAGCTTGTTGATGCGCCGCTCGACGGTGTTCCGCTGCTTGCAGGCCTCGCGCACCCCGCTCCGGCAATGCTTGCCAACAATGTGCCGCGGTGACCGCACCGGAGCGCCACACCCTCGCCCTCGACGGCAAGTGCCTCTCCCCGCGTGCACCCAGCCCCGACCCGCCTACCCGGGGGCGGCATGGTCTCAGGTCGTGGGGAGCCTGAACCGCAGCCGGCAGATCACGGCGTCGGTGTCGCGGCGCAGTGCGTGCGCGACCACGGCACCACGCTGGTTCTGCAGCAGCCGCTGCCAGAGGTGGGCGGGCTCGGCTTCGGGAATGAGGACGGTGATGCGGGTGCCGGGATACCGGGCGGTCAACTCCGTGACATACGCGCCGATCGGGCGCCCCAGGGCGCGGGTGGTGGAAGGAAGGTCGATGAGGTCGGTGCCGGGGTTCCAGAGTTCCCAGTCCCGGCGCAGCGACTCGGCGGCCCGCCCGTCCTCCGGGTCGGAGTGGACGACCGTCACGGCCAACACCTCGTCGCCCAGGGATGCGGCGGCTCCCAGTGCCTCACGGGTCAGCCGTGACAGTCCGGAGACGGGGACGACGACCAGGGAACGGTCCCGGTGCGGGGCGTCGGGGATGCGGCCGAGGCCCAGGGCGTAACCGATCCGCTCGTACGCCCGGTTCACGCGCTCGAAGGCGAGGACGAGCAGCGGCAGGGCAAGCACGATGAGCCAGGCGCCCTCGGTGAACTTGGTGGCGGTCACCACGACCGCGGCAACACCGGTGAGCAGCGCGCCGAATCCGTTGAGCGCGGCCTTCCCCTGCCAGCCGGGCGTCCGTTGCCGACGCCAGTGCCGGACCATACCGGTCTGGCAGAGGGTGAACCCGACGAAGACGCCGATGGCGAACAGCGGTACGAGGGTGTTGGTGTCCCCGCCGGAGACGACCAGAAGGGCGGCCGAGGCACCGGCGAGTGCGAGCACACCGTGGCGGTGGACCTGGCAGTCGGCCTTGAGACCGAAAACGTGGGGCACGTGGTTGTCCCGGGCGAGCAGACCCATGAGCACGGGCAGGCCACCGAAGGAAGTGTTTGCCGCCAGCGCGAGCAGCACCATGGTGGCGAACTGGACAACGTAGAAGACCCAGTTGTGGCCAAGGGAGGCGTCCGCGAGCTGCGCGAGGACGGTGACGCCCTCGACGGGCTGGAGGTGGAAGCGTCCGATCAGCACCGACAGACCGATGAGCATGGCACCGAGCAGCGTGCCGAGGGCCACCTCGGTGCGTTGCGCACGCCGGGCGGCCGGGGCCCGGAACGACGGTACGGCGTTGGCGATGGCCTCGACGCCGGTCAGCGCCGAGCACCCGGAGGCGAAGGCTTTCAGCAGGAGCAGCGCGCCGACCGTGGTCGCGCCGTGGCTGAGGGCGGAAGCGTGTCCGTCGGCGGTGGCGGTGCTGACCGGCTCGGAACGGAACAGCCCGATGGCGATGATGGCGAAGAGGCTGCCCACGAAGATCGCCGTAGGGACGATGAAGGCTCGCGCGGACTCCACGACGCCACGCAGATTGACCCCTGTGACCAGGGCCAGCACGGCCAGACAGATCCACACCCGCTCGTCGTACAGCGCCGGGAAAGCCGAAGTGAGGGCCGCGACCCCGGCGGTCACCGACACGGCCACGTTGAGGACGTAGTCCAGGATCAGGGAGGCCGCGGCGACAAGCGAGGCCCTCCTGCCCAGATGCACCCTGGCCACTCCGTACGCACCGCCGCCGTTCGGGAAGGCCGCGATCACCTGCCGGTACGAAGCGACGAGCACGGCCAGCAGCCCGGCGATCGCGAGGGTGACGGGCAAGGTGAAGCCGAGGCCGTGCGCGCCCGCGGCTGCCAGGACCAGAACGATCGCCTCCGGCCCGTACGCGACGGACGCCATCGCGTCCAGCGAGAGCGCCGCCAGGCCCTGTGTCGCGGTGAGCTTGTGCCGACCGCCGGGATCCGCGGCAGTATCAGGGGGCTCCTCGCCGGGCCCGGTGACGGCGTCGGCCGGGCTTTCTCCCTGGGAGACCGTCGGCATAGTGATCGCACCTCCATACGCCGGAAGCCCAGCTTCCGGGTGGGATCGCGCATCCGCGCATCTCCTTGGCGCGTTCCTGGCGCACCATCCCGCAGTCTTGACGCCCCTCTGACGGCGTACGACGCCGAGGGGCTCAGCCCCTGTCAGGCACTGGTCCGACCCGCGCCCCCGGCGCGGCGGAGCGGCTGGAGAGAGCGGGGCGGGACATGAAGGTCTCCATCGGGGTCCCGTCGCGTGGCCGGGCGAAGCCGAATGTTTCCAAGCCCGGCGCGCTGGGCGAGCCGAGTCGTCGGCTTGGCGGGCCCGGCCGAGAAGACGTTCCCAAAGGTGGACGTGCTTGGGCTCGGCCCTCGGCTCATGGGGTGGTGTGCGAGTCCGTGACCTGCGGGAGGAGCCCGCTGGAAGAAGTTTGGGGCGGGTGTCACCCGAGGAGGGCGCGGACGGCGTTGTAGGGGGTGGAGAGGCGCCGCTCCCTTCGATCGGATCTCGTTAGCAAGGAGTGTTCATCCATGACCCGGATGAAGAAGTACCTCGTTGCCGCTTGCGCGGTCACCGTGATGGGTGGTGTGCCGACGGCAGCCTTTGCGCTGACGTCTTCCGCCTCCACCGCGACGGATGCGGTCAAGGCCGGAGCGAGCTCAATGAACAAGGGCTCGGTCAAGGTGGTAGCGCCGGGTGAGAAGATCACCGTGGCGCCGGGGGTGAAGATGTGGCTCACCCAGAACGGCAAGCAGTGCCTGCAGCATTCCTTCGAGACCACGCCCTGGTGCCAGACCCTGGCCGGCGCCAAGCCCGGCGCGAACCTCGCGGGCCTGGACTCCAACGACCACCGCGGATGGCTCTCCGGCGGCTACATCGGCAACGGCGTACCCGACCACGCCCAGATCCGCACACTCAGCGGCACCACCCACGCCACCGTGGTCACACTGGCCGGCAACCCCGGCTGGGGCGCCTGGTACGCGCAAGCCCGCACCACCAGCCCTGCACCCGCCGACAACAAGCACCCCAAGGCCTTCCTGCGCAACGTCACCGTCTATGACACTGCAGGAAAGACCATCGTCTCCACCGACACTCCGCTCGCCGCAGACGGCGCCCAGGATGTATCGGACCGCAAGGTGATCAGCGAACCTGTTACTCCTGCGTCCTGACCTCTGGTGGGTGGGGCCGACACGGCCCCACCCACCACAGCCCTTCTTCTTTCTTGCTCGCCCCGATGTGAGGACCACGTGAAGCACGAGAGTGATGATGCCGACTTTGCCGATTTCGCCGGCGCTCGCTGGGGTCGGCTGCTGCGCATCGCCTTCATGCTCACCGGTGACTTCCATGAGGCGGAGGACCTGGTGCAGGTCACCTTGATCAAGGTGTGCGACCACTGGCGACGGATTCCCGACGGGGAAGTAGACCTCTACGTGCGCCGCGCTCTGATCAACAACTATCGAAGCCGTCTGCGCAAGAGACGGGTGGTCCAGTTCCTGACCTCGCTGGTTCCAGAGCGCCCGGACTCCGGGCATGCCGAGACCGTCGAGCACCGGATCGCCCTGGCACAGGCCCTGAATTCCCTGTCCTCGAGACAACGCGCGGCGGTGATTCTGCGCTACTGGGACGACATGAGCGAACAGCAGACCGCCGAGATCCTCGGCTGCTCCCCGAACACGGTCAAGGTGCACACCCGTCGTGCGCTGGCTGCCCTGCGTACCCATCCCGCCCTGGCCACCTATGCCCCCATCCTCACCGGAGAGACGCGATGACCTCTCGCAACGAGGCCGAAGAGCTGTACCGGGCCCTGGACGACCTGGCCGACTCCATCCCCGCCGCCCCCATCCGGATGGACGACATCCTGCACGCAACACGCAAGCGCCGGGCCCGCCGCCGCATTGCGGGCATCACGGCCGGCTGCGCCCTCCTCCTCGCCCCCCTGTCGTACCTCGCCACCGTAGGCGGCTCCACGTCGTCCGTGGTCTCACCGGCGGCAAGCGCTCCCCCGAACACGGCACGGGTGGTGGCGCCGGGTGAGAAGATCACCGTGGCGCCGGGGGTGAAGATGTGGCTCACCCAGAACGGCAAGCAGTACCTGCAGCGTTCCTCCGAGACCACGCCCTGGTGCCAGACCCTGGCCGGCGCCAAGCCCGGCGCGAACCTGGCAGGCCTGGACTCCAACGACCACCGCGCATGGCTCTCCGGCGGCTACATCGGCAACGGCGTACCCGACCACGCCCAGATCCGCACACTCAGCGGCACCACCCACGCCACCGTGATCACACTCGCCGGCAACCCCGGCTGGGGCGCCTGGTACGCCCAGACCCGCACCACCAACCCCACACCCACCGACGACAAGCACCCCAAGGCCTTCCTGCGCAACGTCACCGTCTATGACACTGCAGGCAAGACCATCGTCACCACCAACACCCCGCCCGCCGCAGACGGCACCCAAGGCCGGATAAGCCCTGTAGGAACCGGCGAGTCGGCCTCCCTCAATCCGTGATCTGCTGATGCCGACTTCTGCTCATCGCACTGTGGACCTGTGTGCTGGCGTTGACTTGGTCCGGTGGACTACGCTGCGCAACCATGACTACCGGGACGGCCTCGCGCCACACACGGATTGGTGACCCGGTGCTCTCCTGAGCGCCGTAACCGCCGGTGCAGGCCCGCTGTTCAAGCGAGGACCTGGCGCCGCCGCGCGAGCTCCCCCTGTCGTGTCGATCCCAGGTTCGGCACATCAACACGACAGGAGAACTCATGCCCATCAAGACGTTGCAGATTCCCACCGCGGACGGACAGGCCGACGCGTTCGCCGCCTTCCCCGACCACGGTGAGCGGCACCCAGGGGTGCTGATGTACGCGGACGGCTTCGGCATCCGGCCCGTACTGCGAGAGTTGGCCCACGAACTGGCCGGGCACGGGTACTACGTGCTCGTCCCCAATCTCTTCTACCGGCACGGCCCCGCACCGGTGATCGAGCTTCCCGAGCACATCGGAGAAGAGGCCCGGCCCGCGGTCTTCGCCCAGCTGATGCCTTTGATCGAGGCGCACACCACCGAACGTGTCCTGAGCGACGCCGACGCCTACCTCAGGTTCCTCACCACCCAGCCCGAGGTCGACGCCGGTCCGGTCGCCGTGACCGGCTACTGCATCGGTGGCCTCCTGGCGATGCGCACCGCCGCGGCGCACCCGGGCCAAGTGGCCGCAGTCGCCGCATTCCACGGCCCCGTGGGCGCCGATGGGCCCGACCTCTTCTCCAAGCTCACCGCCCAGGTCCACCTCGGCCACGCCGAAGGCGACATGACACCTGAGGCGCTGGGCGAGCTCAACCGGGCCCTGGATGCCGCCGGTGTCACCTACACCTCCGAGATCTACCCCGGCACCATCCACGGCTTCACCATGGCCGACACCGACGCTTTCAACACCTCCGGGCTGAAGCACCACTGGGATCGTCTGCTCCCTCTTCTGGACCGCACTCTGGCCACCAGCTGAGGCTTCAGCGTGGATAGCGACCTGACATACACGGCTCCGCAGCATGGCCTTCGCATCGCCAACGGCTATCGCCACCTTCAAGCAGAACATGGTCTACTGGTCGGCTATCTCTGCTGATGCAGGCGCGGCAGGACCGAACGTTACGGAGTGGGCGAGCATGTGGGACGGTCCCTTCTATCGGGTCAGACGCGATGGGTACGAGATCTGCTTCGTACCAGGAGCAGGAGAGGACCTGGCCGAAGTCTGCAACGTGGACATGTGGGTCATCCGCGACGATGGCGAGCGCTGGTCCGGAACCATATTCACGCTCGACGAGGTGCACCGCATCATGGACCGCCGGCGGCAGGCGGGTGACCCGGAAGGCGATTACTGGTGGTGCTGGGACGGCCTCATCGTGCGCGACCCAGGTGTGCTGTCGATGGCCAAGGTCATCGACGGGCTCGTCGCCTCAGGGGAGCACGAGACGGTCCTTCGTCATGTCGGCCCCGAAGAGGACATCTGACCTGAGAGGCCGTGGCCGGACCACACCGAGCGGCAGTGGCACCCTATGTGTTACACGAGATGGTCGTGGGAGCACCGGCACTGAGCTGCACAAAGTGGCCTCCACTCGCCTCGCGCCGCACGGTTGCCCTCTGAGAAGGCGACGAATGGCGGGGGCGTACTGTTCATGTACGCACTCGATCACGTGATGTACGAGTCGCGGCTGGGGTACGCCAGCCGCGGGGCCGGGCCGACTGCCACGTGGGCCCGGCCCTTCGGCGGCACTGTGGGTCGCTGAGCGAGCGCGCAAGATCCCGACGCACTCTGGCCCTCATGGTCCACCGGCTGAGCACCCGAAGCAGGGCCCTCGCATGCACGGATCCCAGCGGCCCGCTGTTGCAGCGCAGACGCTTGAATCCGCTGAGCCCTGACGCACCATCACAGATTGATACCGGCCCAGGGCGCCAAGTGCGGACGGCTGATTCACCCCATCAGCTCCGCCCTCATCATGGAGTTGGTGAACCGGATGCGGGCCGTTGAGCGATAGAGGGAGCGTGACACTGTTCCGCCCGCGAAGGGCTGACCGAGATGACGACGCCGCCTTGCTGCGTGCCGTCGCCGGAGGGGACCAGGCTGCGTTGGCCACCTTCTACGACCGGCATGCCGGCTGGCTGTTCGCCCGGCTGTCGCGGCGCTGTACCGACCCCGAGACCGTTCGCGAGGTCCTCCAGGACACCTTCCTCACCGTCTGGCGGTCCGCCGGCTCCTACCGCGGCGCGGAATGCGGCGGCTGGCTGTGGGTGATCGCCGCCCGGCGGCTGTTGGACGCCCAGCGCGTACAGGCGCGCGCCGAACGGGTGGAGTACGCCCCACCGCCGGTTGCCCCCTCCGCCGAGGAACGAGTACTGGACGGCCTCGAGTTCGGAGACGTGGGCACCGCCCTCGACAGGATCTCGCCGGAGCTGCGCGAGGTACTCAGAGCAACGGTCGTGGACGGGCTCACCACCCGGGAGGCCGCTGTACTGCTCGGCATACCCGAAGGGACCGTCAAGACCCGGGCTATGCGTGCCCGCCGCGAGCTGTGGGTCGCGCTGGCTCAGCTGTCCCAGGACCGCGCACCACTCGGAGGTCTGGCGTGAAGAGGCGACACAGCGAGCCGCTTCAGCAAGGCGACGAGGTCCGGTACGCCTCCGGAGACTGGCATGTAGACGAGATGATGGCCACCCACTACGCGGCGGGGACCGTCAGCGACGCCGTGGCATGGTCGCTGGAGAAGCACACGGAGAACTGCGGCAACTGCGCGACCACCGTGTCGGCCGCCGTGCGCGCGCGGAAGGACACGGCGCGGGTGCTGGCGGATGTGCGGAGCACGCTGCTGGGCGCACTCCCTCCGCAAGGTGCCATCAGCCACCGAGTGTTCAGTCATCCGCAGCCCCGTCACACCCGACTGCTCTGCCGGGCGATCTGGGCCGCCGGGCCCGCACTGCGCGGAGCGTGGGTGGTGGCGGTGCTCCTGGTGTGCGCGGGCGCGGTATCACTGGCCTACGGGGCGGACTTCACCGGCGCCCGGCCACTGCTGCTCGCCCTGGCTCCGCTGCTGCCGCTGGCAGGAGTGGCCCTGTCATACGGCCCGTCCGCGGACCCGGTCCACGAGATCACCCTCGCGACCCCCTCCGGTGGTCTGCGGCTCCTGCTGACCCGGTGTGTGGCAGTGCTCGCGGTAAGTCTGCCTCTCCTCACAGCGGCAGGCGCCATCGTGCCGAACCAGTCCGGGGCGCCGGGCCCCGCCACCTGGCTGCTTCCGGGACTGGCTCTGACCGCGGGCTGCCTCGGGCTCGGCTCATACATCGGATGCTCCATCGCGGCCGGACTTCTCGCCGGCGTCTGGAGCCTCACCATGCTGGTTCCCGTGCTGCTCGCCACCCGCCGGGGCGACGGTGTGCACCCGGAATCCGCACTGACCGAGCAGCTGGCCCGGGTCGTGTCCGGCACCGGACAGCAGTCGGGCTGGGCCGCGGCCGCCGCGTTGTGCGCGGTGCTGGTCCTCCTGCGGCGCCACGCGTTCGATGTCGAGCCCCGCTCCCCCCGGGCGCCCCACCAATGAACTTCCTGGAGAATCCCGTGAACGCCCTCAGCATCACCGGACTGACCGTCCGGCATCGCAGAACCATCGCCCTCGACGCCGTCGATCTGGACTTCGGATCCGGAGTGCACGGCTTGCTGGGCCCGAACGGAGCGGGCAAGACCTCCCTGATACGGGTGCTGGCCACGGTCGCCCGTCCCTTCGCCGGACACGTGGAGTTCCTCGGCCGTCCGCTTTCCGGGCATCGGGAACTGTCCGCCGCCCGCCGCCGACTCGGCTATCTGCCACAGGACTTCGGCTACTACCCCGGCTTCAGCGTCCGGGACTTCGTCGCCTACGTGGCGTGGCTGAAGGAGATGCCCGGGGCGGAAACCGGCCGGGCGGTCGAGCGAGCCGTGGCCCGCGTCGGGCTGACGGACCGCATCGACACGAAGATGAAGACCCTGTCGGGCGGCATGGTGCGGCGGGTCGGCATCGCCCAGGCCATCGTCAACGACCCGGCCGTGCTGCTGCTCGACGAGCCGACCGCGGGCCTCGACCCGGAACAGCGGGTCGAGTTCCGGGCGTTGCTGCGGGAACTGGGCGAGGAGGGCACCACCGTCGTCGTCTCCACACATCTGGTGGAGGATGTGGCCGCCGCGTGCACCGAGGTGACCCTCATCGAAAACGGGACGGTGGCGTACCGCGGCACACCGGACTCGCTGGCCGCACTGGGCGAACGGTGGGAGGACGAGGCGTTCGCCGGGAGCCCCATCGAGCGCGGCTACGCCGCCGCGCTGCGCCTGCGGCGCTCCGGGGCGGCGGCGCAGGAGGCGGGCCGATGAACGCTCCTTCCCTCGTCCGTCGCCGGACCGTGCGTCCCGCGACACCACTCGGCCGTCGGCCACGCCACCCGGTCTTCGCCGAGGTACGTGGCGGTTCGGCCCGCTGGGTCGCCCTGGCGGTGTGTGTCGTCGAGGCACTGACGATGGCGGCGAAAGCGGACTTCTGGCAAGGCAGTTGGGCTGAGACTCGATATCAGCTGCACATCGGTGCCGCAATGCTGTGCGGGCCATTGGTGGCTGCCGCGGGGTGCTGGCAGGGCGCGCGGGAGCACCGCAGCCGTATGACCGGGCTGCGTGCCTCCGCGTCCAGGAGCGAGTTCACGCAGTTCCTGGTGGTCTCACTGCCGGTGGCACTCGCGGTTGTGGTGGCCCACACCGTAATAGCGGCCCTGTCGTTCCTGGCCACCTGGCCGTATGTCTCCGGCGGACGGCCGATCTTCGTACCGGTGGCCGCGGACCTGACGGTCCTTGTCAGCGCGACGGTCATCGGTGCCGTCGTCGGCCGACTCGTACCGTGGCGGCTGACGGCACCCGCCCTCGCCCTCGCCGTGTATCTACTGCTCGGCTTCACCGACGACGCCTCCCCGGTCCGCTTCCTCAGCCCGGCCGCGGACAACGGCTTCGGCGACCAGGGGCCGGTGTGGTGGCAACCACTGACGATGATCGTCTGGACCGGCGGCCTCGCCGCCGCGGTGGTCTGCGCCCACACCTTCCGTCCCCGATGGTCATGGTGCGCCGTAGTCCCGCTCGCCGCTGCGGCGATCGCGGCGGCGGTCCCCATGGTGCGGGTAGGCGAGGGCATGTGGCCCGCCCACACGCGCACCGAGGTGTGCGACAACACGACAACACCGCGCGTATGCGTCGACGCGGAGTACAAGGGTCTGCTGCCGCAGGTATCGGCCGCGCTGTCGGGCATGACCGGGCGGCTGAAGGGGGTGCATCCCCTGCCCGACCGCTTGCCCCTGCCTCCCTTCTTCGTCGGTCAGAACGTCGTGCGCGGCGAACTGGCTGACCCCGAGCGGTTCGTCTTGGAGACCGGCGCCGCCCTCGTACCCGAGTGCGACGGCGGGCCCGATGCCTACCTCCACTACGCGGTACAGGACTGGCTGGTCTCCAATGACCTCGCCGAGAGCAGGCGGAAGGCCGACGAAGAGCAGGCACGCGACTCGGGTGACCGGCGCGGTCTGGCAGAGAGCCGGACCACGGCCGACGCCCTGTCCCGTCTGACGTCCATGGGAGAGGACCGGCGACGCGTCTGGCTGAACCGCTACTTCGCCGCCGGCCCCTCCTGCGACTTCAGTAAGGTGCCCGCCCTGTGAACCGCCAGTCCGCCTCCGCCCACGGTGTCCTCCTGTATGCCCGGTCACGGGCTATGCCCCACACTGTGGCCGCGCTGCTCGCCGTCGCCGCTCTGGCCGCCGTCTGCGCCCACCGGTCCGAGATTTATCTCGACCCGGCCCAGCGGGTCCGCGCCGAAGCACTGGCTCCCGTATTCGCGGCATGCGCTATCGGTGTAAGCACGTACCAGTACTCCCCAGCGCTGGACGCGACCGCCGTCCGACCCTGGCCACCGCGCCGTCTGGCCCATCTGACGATGCTCACCGTCATCGCGGGCGCCGCCCTGGTGCTGGTAGCCCCCTCCACCCTTCCTGTCTTCGGCAGCTGGGGTCTTCTGCGTAACCTCCTCGGAGCGGTGGGAGTCGCCTTGGCCGCGGCCACGGTCATCGGCTCCCGTCTCTGCTGGATGCCCGTCCTCGCCTACCTCTCGTCGCTCTACCTCACACCGGCCGACGCCCACAGCCGCGCCCACGCCCTGTGGGCCTGGGCCGTTCAACCTGGAGCCCAGCCCATCTCCTGGCTCCCGGCCCTGACCGCGTTCCTCACCGGCGCGACCCTCTACGTGGTGCGCGGCCCCCGGCCCGAAAGCCGGGAAGGGTGATCCGGCTCTGGCTCCCTGCCTCGCGCCGACTCCCTCCCCGCGGACAGGGCCTATAGCCGCGAGCACCTCCGGCGTCGAAACATTCGGCACACCATTCCGGAGACGACACCGACAGCCAGGCCGCCTGCCTACGCAATAGCTCACACAGCAGGCGGCCGCCCGGCTTCGTTGAAGAGCGCTGCAAGAGACGCAACACCGTCGACCGAGCGGCCAACCGGCTCAGCCAGTCCCGGCCACAGCCACCCGGCGCCGGACATGATCGACCGGACAAGCCCTGGGACCGAGCCACCTGTCACGTCTCCTGGATGGGCAGCACCTGGTGAAGAGAGGGCTACCGCTCGGCGATGAGGGTCGGCAGCTTGCGCATGTCATGGAAGATGACGGTGTCGCGGCCTTCGAGGCGATCGGCCGGGGTCAGTCCGCCGGCGTAGCCGAAGGCTCGCATGCCCGCGGCGCGGGCAGCCTGGACGCCGGGCCGGCTGTCCTCGATCACCACGCAGGCTCCGGGATCGACACCCATCTGCTCAGCGGCGTGCAAGAACAGATCGGGGGCGGGTTTGCCACGAGAGACTTCGGTTGCGCTGTAGATGCGGCCTGCGAAGCGTTCGTAGAGCCCGGTACGTCCCAGGGTGTGCCGCATCTTGTCGTGGGAGCCGCTGGAGGCGACGCAGGTCGGCAGAGTGAGCGCGTCGAGTGCTTCCGGCAAGCCGTCCACCGGGGCAAGTCCCGCGTCCACGGCCTCGCGGTGCAATTGCTCGAACCTCTTTGACCAGAGCGCGGCCGTGTCCGGGCCGAGCCGGGCAGCGACCTGCTCGTGGATGGCGGCGTGCGAGCGTCCGATGAACCGGTCCACGACCTCGTCCTCTGTCAGCGGCCAACCCAACTCGGCTCCGAGGGTGACCTGAACACGCGCGGCGATGCGCTCGCTGTCGACCAATACGCCGTCGCAGTCGAATATGACGAGTTCAATGGGCTTGATCATCCCGGCAGCATAGACCGTGCTGGTCACCACGACGGTGATGTTTCCCGTGGCGTTCGGCCAACACGCCGTTGTCGAGGCGTGCGTCGGCCCGTACCAGCGGAACCGGGGGCGCGCTCTGGTGCCGGTACGGCGCATTGGGAAGGCTCCAGCCAAGCCTTCCCACGCGCCAGGACGCATTCAGTTCACACCGCCCGGCAACGGCCCGTCGTTCCGCAACGCGGTGAAGAGACGCCTCGCCTTGGCCGCGTCCCACTTCACCGCGCTCCCCTTCGACGTCGGGATGCCAACGGCCGCCACCGGGACATTGACCCGTTGCCCCGTACCCCCGGCGGCGCGACGTACCGCCTGCATCAGGGAGATCAGGTCCGGTACTTCCATCTCCTTGTCCACCACGAGGGTGTCCAGCGCCGAGTCCAGGATCGGATACAGCTTCCCCGGATTGAGCATGATGTGCGGAGTGGTGATGCTGGCGGCGAGGGCGGCCAGGAACGCCTGCTGGTTCTTGGTGCGCCCCAGGTCGCCGTCGGCCTCCTGATGGCGCTGCCGGACGAAGGCGAGCGCCTCGGTGCCGTTGAGGAGATGGCACCCTTTCTGCAGATCGGCGCCGGACTTCTCGTCCCGGACCGCCCGGTCCAGGCACATCCGGACTCCGCCGGTCTCGTCCACGATATCCACGAAGCCCCGGAATCCGATCTCCGCGTAGTGATCGATACGCAGCCCGGTGGCCCGCTCCACAGTGCGCACCAGCAGTTCGGGACCGCCGTAGGAGAAGGCGGCGTTGAGCTTGTTCCGTGCCGCGGGGTGGCGCTCACCGGTCTCGGAGCGCACCCATGCGGGAATGGTCAGCCAGGAGTCACGCGGCAGGCTGACCATCGTGGTGCCGTGGGCCCCGGTGTGCAGCAGGATCACCGAGTCGGTACGGCGGCCCTCGGCCGACCCGACGTGCAGGTCCTTCTTCTCCCGGGCAGACAGCCCGTCCCGGCTGTCCGATCCCACGATGAGATAGGTGGTGCCCTTGCCCTGCGACGGGCGGTCCGTGATCGCGTCGAGGTCGACATCCCGGTTGAGTTCGTTGTCGGCCCACACATAGGAACTGAGGGAAACGAACAGGGCGGCGACGGTCACGGCGACCACGGCCGCCCTCCTCCGCGCCTGTCGGCGCGTGGCCGCCCGGAGCCGTCCGCCGGGGCGGCGTCCGCCTCGGTGGCTTGAGTCACGAAGGCCGGATTCAAGCCCCTCACCGCGGTGCTTTCCGATCCGTGGCGGAACAGCGGCGAGTTCACGACCTGCCCACCGATCCAGTTGATCACTCATGGGAACCCTCCGGGAGACTGGCGTGATGGGCATGCGGGGCATGGTCGGCACCTGGCGTCCCGTATGCGTGCTGCTCCACCGCGGGCGGCGATCCGCCGTGCACCGGGCTGGACACGGCGGATCGCGCCAGCCGCTGACCGGCCAGCCCCGAGCGGTGCATACGTCGCCACTGGAGCCGGACCCCGAACAGCGCGGTGACAACGGACTGGAAAACCACCAGATACAGCAACTGCCGGTAGACCAGGCTCTGGAGCGGCACCGCCCACAGCGCGTCCAGCCGCTCGCCGTCCAGCCGGAGCGCGTATCCGGTGACCAGCAGCTGGAGGCCGAGGAAGCCCAGCCAGAGGGCGCCGACCCCCACCGGGTCGTAGAAGAACAGCCCGTACAACGCGAAAACGTCGACGACCGGGGCGAGCAGCGGCAACACGACCTGGAAGACCAGGAGGAAGGTGAGTGCGCGGCGGGCGAAACGCCCGGCGGAGCCGACCTCGGTGAAGGCACCGCGGTGTTTCCACATCGCCTGGAGCGTGCCGTAGCACCAGCGGTAACGCTGGCGCCACAGTTGGCTGAGTGTTCCGGGCACCTCGGTCCAGGCGACCGCGTGCTCCTCGTAGACCACCCGCCATCCCGCCCGCCACAGCGTCATGGTGAGGTCGGTGTCCTCGGCGAGGGTGTCCTCGCTGACACCGCCGACCCCCAGCAGTGCCTCACGGCGGAAGGCGCCGATGGCGCCGGGAACCGTCGGCATGCACTCCAGCACCTCGAACATCCGGACGTCCAGATTGCATCCGGTGACGTACTCCAGGTGCTGCCATCTGCCCAGCAGGCCAGTCCGGTTGGCCACCTTGATGTTGCCGCTGACCGCGCCGATCGACGGGTGGGCCAGCGGCTGGATGAGCCGCTCGATGGCGTCCGGTTCGAAGACGGTGTCCCCGTCGAGCATGACCACGATGTCGTGCCGGGTATGGGCCAGTCCGGTGTTGAGGGCGGCAGCCTTGCCCGCGTTGCTCTGGCACACCAGGGTCACCCGGGGGTCGGGAATGGCCTCGACGATCTCCGCCGTCCGGTCCGTCGATCCGTCGTCGATCACGATGATCTGAAGCTCACGGTAGGTGGAGGCGAGCAGGGAACGGAGGGTGGACTCGATCCCCGCCTCCTCGTTGTAGGCGGGCACCAGGACGGTGACCGGCCCGCTGACCCGGCGCAGCCAGGGAGCTCCCGGCCGGTGCCGTCGCAGCCGGCGGATGTGCATTCGTGAGAAGAGGAAGAGCAGTGCCACCTTGAGGAGCCCGAGCACACCGACGACGCCGAGCATCCAGGTCATCGCGGTGACCAGGACGTGGCCTACGGCCGCGAACCAGAAGATCCGGGTACCGAGCCACCGCTCCTTCGGCGACGCGGGCTCGTTGGCCCGGAGCTCCCCCAGTCCGGCCGTCACGGTGAGGAACTCGCTGACGTCCCGGTTCCGCAGCAGTCTGGCGGTCCGCTGGTACGCCTCCTCGGTCTGGGTGAACTGCCGGATCGCGCCTCTGGCCGGGTCGGCATGCGGCGAGTCGGCGGCGACCAGGACGTAGCCGCCCTCGGCGGCCCGTCGGGCCGCCTGCCATTCCGCGCCGCACAGGGTCCGCACGGTGGAGGTGCCCGGCAGCCGCAGCAGATCGGTGCCGACCCCGGTGGCACCCTCCAGCGCGGCCCGGGTGAACGACAGCTCCATGCGGGCGCGTGCCGGAGAGACGGAGCCCATGGCGGCCCCGGTGTAGGTGAGCGACCCGACTTCATGGCCCTCGGAGAGGATCCTTCGCACCAGGCCGGGGTAACGGGTGACCTGGGTGCCGTGGAGGAAGAACGTGGCGTGGGCGTGATGCTCGCGCAACAGGTCGAGCAGGCGAGGGGTCCACACCGGGTCAGGTCCGCCGTCGTAGGTCAGCGCCACGGTGCGCGGGGGCATCTGGGAGGAGGTCATCCGCCCCCTCTCGAACCGCAGCACCGGTCCGCCGTCCGAGACGGCCCGGGGGGCGGGCGTGGAGCAGGGGCGACGGCCCTCGGCCGCGAAGACCTCGTTCGTGCTCCATCCCTGGAAGAGCAGCATCGTGGCCAGGAGGGAGAGACACAGGGTCAACAGCATCCAGTGGACCCGTGGCTGCCGCTGCTGATGGCGCTGCCGCTGCTTCCGCGGCCGTCCAGGTCGTCGCCGCTGCGGTTGTCGCTGCCGATGTTGCTGCTGCGGCTGCTGCTGTCGCTGCCGATGCCGCCCGCTCGGCTCCCGCCGCCGCGGCCGTTGCGGTCGCCGCGTGTGCCGTCCCGTCATCGCAGCCCGCTCCGACGGCATCTGAAGTGACGTTTACTCACTGGTGTCGCAGAGACAGGCGGAGCCAGGAACGCGTTCATGGTCGTGTGACGTGCGAACGCGTCGCCTGGTTTCACCTAGAGGGCACTCAACAGTCACATATTTCACACAACTCGCGCACTGGTCTCCCAGTTCAAAGGTCCCGTCGTACGCGACCACGACAGATTCGCTCATCCAGCAGGCTGCTCACGGCCAGATCTCACGCTGCTCGACGTCGGCTGCGAGCCCGCCGATGTCCGCCGTCTCTGGGCTGGTGAGCCCAGAGACGGCTGTCTCGCGCCACGTTCACGAGACGTCGGGGAGGTCAGCGTCGGGGAGTGTTCTTCGGTGTGACGTTGACGGCTGCCCAGGACTTGTCGACGGTCTTGTACTCAGTGCTGCTCTTGCCGTAGATGTCGCCGGCGGCCTTGAGGGTGGCTTCGCGTGCCTGGTGGAAGTCGGTGTTGGAGACCATGTAGCGGGTCATGGCGCGGTAGTAGATCTGCAGGGCCTTGGACCGGCCGATGCCCTTGACAGTGGAGTGGTCGTAGGTCGGGGAGTCGTAGCGCACTCCCCCGATGGTCTTCTTGCCGCTGCCTTCGGCGAGCAGGTAGAAGGCGTGGGAGGACACTCCGGAGCCGCCGTGCACCTCCTTGTCGTAGAGGGACTCGTCCCAGTAGTCGACGGTGTCCTCCAGCCTGTCCAGCGACGGCTTGTCCAGGCGTCGGAGGAAGCCTTGGTCCAGGCCGATCTTCTCGCCGATGAAGTAGTTCGGCGGGTTGGCCTTGTTGTTGGTCGCGAACTCCATGCCGGAGCCGAAGATGTCGGCGAGGGACTCGTTGAGCGATCCCGGCTCACCGTACTGGTGGTCTTCCGCGTCGACACGGGTGGGTTCGAGGCCCGCGGTGGCCTCCACCACACCGTGGGTCAGCTCGTGACCGGTGACATCGAGGGCGACCAGAGGCTGACGGAACGTTTTTCCATCGCCGTCGCCGTAGGCCATGCAGTGGCATCGAGGCATCCAGAAGGCGTTCCCGATCCTGTCGCCCCAGTGGACCAGGGCCTGGGCTCCGCGCCCGTCGTTCTTGATCCCCTTGCGGCCGAACGTCTTCTTGTAGAAGTCGAACGTGGCCGTCACCCCGTACTGGGCATCCACCGCGGCCGTGGCCTTGTCAGAGGTCTTGCCATTGCCCCAGCGGTTGTCCGAGTCCTTCAACGCCGCCCCGGATCCGAAAGACTCCAGCTGCTGCGAGCCGGCATCGCGGGTCTCCGTATCACTGCGGCTGGGGTCCTTCAGGACGTAGGAACTCCCGCTCTTGGTCGTCGTCAGCGAGACCTTGCCCGCGAAGAAGGACATACCGGTGCCTGCGGATCCAGAAGCGCGGGCCGTGAGAGAGGCAGCCAGCGATGTTCTCTCGGGTCTTGCCACCTCGTTGAGGTCACGCAGCTTCTCCCGCAGCTGAGGGGATATGAAGCCATCAGCGATGACCTCTCCGCCCAGGACTTTGCCGGTGGTCGCGTCCAGCACGACGCTGCGCCCGTCGGCCTGTCCGCTCTTGACACTCACCCGGTAGGCCAGCACCGTCTTGGTGCCCTGCACGGTGACGATGAGTTCTGCCTTGCCGACAGCCTTGCCGCCGTGCACTGAGCCCGACGCCTTGGCTGCCGCTTCCTTCGCGGTCAGCTTGGGGGTGAGCGAGGACACCGAGACCTGATGGTTCATCGCCCGGGTCACGCCTTGGAACGCGTTGTGCGTGTCGAGGTGGACGACCAGATCACCCCCGTCCACGGGAAGCCCACGGTAGGTGCGCTCGAACCGGACATGCCGCTTGCCGTCGGGATCGACCAGCGTGTCCTTGGCGATCAGTGCCTCGTGCGCACCCACCCCGGTCTCCTTGGCATGGGCGGTGGCTGCCTTGCGAGCCGCCTTCACTACCTGCGTCTCGGCGACGGCCTCGCTTGCGCCGGTGTGGGTCGTGGCGTGGCTGGAGTCCTCGGATGCCGAAGCGATACCCGCGACGGTCGTCGCGGTGACCACGGCGAGAGCCACAGCGGCTATGCGTCTGGAGCCTCGCGCACGCTTCTTATGGGCAGAGTGTGTGTTCTTCACGATCAGATCGCCTCTGTTCGTCGGTGGGGCAAGTGGCGCCGAACAAGCCCCGCTCCAGATGCGGGACGGGACAAGAGGAGCCGGGGCTGCGCCACTCCCGTGACCGCAGTGGTCTCCTCCAGCGCTCGCGTTCACTTGCGACTTCCATAGAGGAGGAGCGCCACCGGACCCCACACATCCCGCCGCTTGGCGATCCCTTTAACCCCCGGCCCAACAGCGAGCCGCCTCCGGTCTCTTCCGCGAAGACGAGGCGTCCTTCCACCGCCCCTGCACGACGTGTCTGGCACGGCGGCTTGAGGGTGTGAACACACAGGACCGAGCCCGCGAACGGGGTGAGCCAGGTTCGAAGAAACACATCCTGTCCGACGCCGTCGGCTGTTCTGACGGGTCTGAGCAAGGGCGGTCTCCACACCTCGCACTCGAGAGATGCGGTTGCCGGGGCCCGGGCGTACGGACCGCGGCGTTCAGCCTCCAGATCACACATCCGGACGTCGGTGAAAACCCTGGGCCGAAGACCGCTCTTCTCGAACGCTCAGAGGCCGGGCAGATGAGGCAGATTCACACCTCGCCACCGACCGCAGGTGTCGTCCGCTGGCGTTCGTTGCTCACCAAGGGCCAGGCGGCCGACTGGTGCGCCGACCAGGACGGCCCGGCGCACCAGCCATGACGCCATAGGACATCCTCGGCGCGAGGCGGGCGCGAACGTCCATCCGGATCGCCTGGCAAGGCCCGGAGGGGTACGTCCACTGGAGTCTCTCCACCCGGCCGGGGCCGCTCGTCCCATCGACCTCACTGATGCTGGTCGGCTCCGATATTGGGGACGGACGGGATGGGGCTTCCGGGGAGTACTGCTGGTTCTGTATGAAGACAGTGGCGCCGTAGGAACCACCGGACGCGCCTGGCGCGTCGAGCTCGGGCAGCGCCCCGCTGCCGTAAGCGGTGTACATGATGGACTTGCCCGCGACACCCGACGTGGACGGACGGAGCTGCTGCCCCGGCCGCTCCTGGCCCCGTGCGAAGGCCACGGTGTCGCCCGACTCCAGCTTTGCCTCGGACATATTGGCCAGCGTCTTCCGGGGATTCTCCGGCGAGGTGCTGGCCTGGGCGTCGTCACCGGTGCTCGCGTTGACGTAGAACGTGCGCCCCGCCGCAGCGTCCGCCCCGCTCCGCGATCCCGCATCCGGACCCGGGGTAACGGCCGAGGCCGTGGCAAGCGTCCTGCCCATGGGGCACCTCTTCATCACTCCCTCCGTGCGAACTCGTCGTGCCCCGCCAATTACCGGCCCCGGCCTTCTCCAGACCACGGATCGTCAACTCCTCTAGTGCCACGGCAACATGGAGGGCGGCACTCCGACGCCGCAGAAGGAGAGGAAACCGATAGGCACTCCCGCTGTAATCAGGACCGGGATTGAAGGGTGACCGTGGACTGGCCTGCATTCCCGCACGGAACAGATAAGCCCACTCCGGGACAGCGCAACCGTGCGGGGAAGATTTCCGGCAGGGCCCGCTCCGCTGCCCCGGCTGGTGCATCCTCACCAGGAGGACCTGCGAGTCTCATGAAGGATCCCGCGACTTTTACAACCCTTTACTTCAGAGCCCTCTCTGGCGCTGATGCGTCTGGCGCTTGACACGGAGAAGGAGAGCGCTCATCGCGCACAGTGAGTGCGATCGGCGAACCCGATGACCGTCCTCAGTGGCCCCCGGCCCTTCTCTTCCGGCGGCGAAATGGCCGCCCAGCGAGCACTTGTGACCTGCCGGATGGATCGATGTGACAACCCGGCCCCCGGCGGGCCCGGAGCATCGCCTGCACCCGAGACGAGGTCGGCAAACGCGAAGAGTCCCGTATCGACTCACCGGGATGACCAGCCGAGGCGTTGAGTGCCCTCCACCCAAGTTCGACGGTCCTGTCCACAGCCAAACGCGTCAAGCTACTTGATACTCCGCACACAAGTCGAGATCTATCTTTTATCTCATCACTCCGATCAAATACTCCCACCTACGGGGAGAATGTGGAGGATTCGAGAGTGAACGGTAGACACATGGCGGCTCGACCAGCCGCCATAGCCACCGTGGCCGCGCTGGGAGCGGCCACCCTCTGGGCAGGAGCGGCGCAGGCCGACTCTCCGTCCAAGCCAGTTGAGCGCCGGGATCCGGCCGCCGTGAGGGCCAACATTGAACACAACATTCCAGGCCCGTTCAGCAAGACGCAGGAAGCGCAGCGCGAGGAGGCCCTGCGTCAGGTCATCTCCGGGGACGCGAAGACCACCAAGCGCGGCGGCTCGCAGGTGGTGAAGCTCGGCAAGGGGAAGTACGTCGAGCTGGCCCGGGAGAAGACCGACAAGATCTTCACCATCCTGACCGAGTTCGGCGACAAGGTCGACAACACCACGATGGTCGACCCGGACGGCGACGGTCCGAAGCCCCCGGTGAAGAAGTACGGCGGTGACCCGGGCCCGGCGCACAACACCATCGCCGAGCCGGACCGCAAGGACGACAACAGCACGGACTGGAAGAAGGACTTCAACCGCAAGCACTTCCAGGACATGTACTTCTCCAAGGACAAGAAGAAGGAGTCCCTGAAGAAGTACTACGAGCGGCAGTCCTCCGGCCGGTACTCGGTCGACGGTGAGGTCTCCGACTGGGTCAAGGTCGACTGGAACGAAGCCCGTTACGGCTCCAACTACTGCGGCGACAAGAACTGCGACAACGTACAGGATCTCGTCCGGGACGGGGTCAACCAGTGGGCCAAGGACCAGAAAGCCGCCGGTCGCACTGACGCGCAGATCAAGGCCGATCTGTCGAAGTACGACCAGTGGGACCGCAACGACTTCGACAACGATGGCAACTTCAACGAGCCCGACGGCTACATCGATCACTTCCAGATCGTGCACGCCGGTGAGGACGAGTCCGCGGGCGGCGGCGCCCAGGGCGAGAACGCACTGTGGGCCCACCGCGCCTACGTCTACAAGCACGCAGTCGGCGAAACCGGACCCTCGCAGAACAAGGCGGGTGGTACGCAGGTAGGGAACACCGGCATCTGGGTCGGCGACTACACCATGCAGCCCGAGAACGGTGGCCTCGGTGTCTTCGCCCATGAGTACGGCCATGACCTCGGTCTGCCGGACGAGTACGACACCAGCAACAAGGGTGAGTCGTCGGTGGCCTTCTGGTCGCTGATGTCCTCCGGTTCCTGGCTGGGCACCGGCAAGGACTCCATCGGTGACCTGCCCGGTGACATGAACGCCTGGGACAAGCTCCAGCTCGGCTGGCTGAACCACGCGACCGCCAAGGCCGGGAAGAAGTCGACCCACACACTCGGTGTCGCGGAGTACAACACCAAGAACAAGCAGGCGCTGGTCGTCGAGCTGCCCGCCAAGCCCGTCACCACCGAGGTGGCCAAGCCCGCCGAGGGCGCCAAGCAGTGGTGGAGCGGGATGGGGAATGACCTGAAGAACACCCTCACCCGCTCGGTGGACCTCACCGGCAAGTCCAAGGCCACCCTGGACCTCCAGGGCTGGTGGGACATCGAGAAGAACTACGACTACCTCTACGCCGAGGTCTCCACGGACGGCGGCGCCAACTGGAAACCGGTGGACGGCACCGCGGACGGCAAGGCCATCCCGCGGGACGCCGGTGACAAGCCGGCCCTGACCGGCACCTCCGGCGCGTACAAGAAGCTCTCCTTCCCGCTGGACGCCTACGCGGGCAAGAAGATCGACCTGCGTTTCCGCTACCAGACCGACGGCGGGGTGGCGCAGAAGGGCTTCGCCGCCGACTCCCTCACGCTGACCGCGGACGGCTCCCCGGTCTTCTCGGACAACGCCGAGGGGGACGACAACGGCTGGACCAGCAAGGGCTTCTCGCGTATCGGCAGCTCCTTCACCAAGGACTACCCGCAGTACTACCTCGCGGAGAACCGCCAGTACGTGAGTTACGACAAGACCCTCAAGACCGGTCCGTACAACTTCGGCTGGACCTCCACCCGTCCCAACTGGGTCGAGCACTTCCCCTACCAGAACGGTCTGCTGATCTGGAAGTGGGACACCTCGCAGCCGGACAACAACGTGAGCGCCCACCCGGGCACCGGTCTGATCCTCCCGATCGACGCGCACCCGACCGCCGAGAAGTGGGCGGACGGCTCGCTCATGCGAAACCGGTTCCAGGCGTACGACTCGCCCTTCAGCCGCTTCGCGAGCGACGGCTACACCGTCCACAAGGACGGCAAGGCCGCGAAGGTGAAGCGCAAG
>NZ_JANCLX010000053.1 GCF_024295805.1 Streptomyces cucumeris | reverse complement strand
CGGAGTACGCCACGACCGTCATGCGGTGGATCGCCGCCTACGCGGGAGTCGACGAACCACGGCTCAGGCCCGGTCCGAGCCCCAGCCCGGCACCCCCCCCCCCCCCGCGCCCCCCCCCCCCCCCCCCCCCCCCGGGCCCCCCCCCCCCCCGCGGGCCCCCCCGGCCCCCGCCCCCCCCCCGGCGGGGGGGCCCCCACGGCTGGTGCTTCTGGTCCCGTTCCTTGTCCTTCGCGGCGCCATGGCTCTCCGAGGGCCGCTTCTCGGGGGACCCGTTCACATCGCTCGAGCCGCATCCCGTCACGACGACGGCGATGACGGCGCACGCGGTGACGGCGAGACGGACGCGCGACACACGAGCCGGGACATACATGGTGTTCCTCCACGAACGCGGGTGGTGGACAGCAATCGGACGGGGACGAGGGCCTCGATCGCCAAGGCACACTAATGGACCGATCCTGCGCCGCGGTTCCGCTTCCTGGTTTCTCGTACCGCGGTGAGTCCTCGGGGAACGGCCCCGGGAATACCGGCACATGCCCTGCACATCGGCGGATGCCACCTGTGCCACGGTGGGGGCGACGTCCGTCGCCCTCGTCGCCGCCGACCGGAAACGCTCATGCCCGGTGCACGGTTCCGGTCAGGGCTTGTCCGAGGGATCGATGGTGACGTCGGCGTGGGAGACACTGGTCTCCAGATCTGCGCCCCTGACGCTGTTCACCATCTGGATCGCGTCGATGGCCGACTCCTCGGGGATCACTGCGCCCGCGGGGTCCTTGCTCAGATACGCGCGGTACCGCTCCGCGAGGCTGGTGAAGTCGACGTTCACCCGGGTGGGGCTGTCCGGCTCGACCTGCTGGCCCAGCACCGTGACACGGCAGCCGGGCAGCGTCCGGCCATCATCCGTCCTGGAACCCGCGCACTGGTTCCACCACAGGACCCCATCCTCATTCGGAGCCGCGAAGTGCCCGGGATCGTAGTGGACAACCGAGATCACGTTCTTGCCACCGCCCGGCACGTAGTAGATGAGGTCGGTGGTGAGAACGGCACGCTTCTCCTCCTTGCACGAGAAGTCGCCGGACTGTTTGGCGAGGGCGTTGTAGGAGACCTTCAGGCGTCCGTCGGCGAAGTCATACGGTTCGCCCCGCGTGTTCCGCTTGAGTGAGCTCCCTATGTACTCGTAGGAGAAGGCGACTTCCCTCAGACCGCAGTGATCAGTGATGTTCCGGGCGTTGTTCTGCATGACGAGCTTCAACGGGCTCCCGGAGGGACCCTGCACCTGGTGGTCATAGCCGGGGTACCGGCGCAGGTCCTTCTCCGGCCAGCTGTAGTTGATGAATCGCCAGGTGGGGCACTCGGGTCGCCCCGCAGGCGAGACGTAGCCGAACCACTTGCAACCATCGGGGTTCCGCCTGGCCTCGTTGTCGACCCGGGGGCAGTCCGTCGTGTCGTTACCGTAGTTCCCGTGGGTCGTCTCGACCGAGACGCTGTAGCAGCGCAGTGTGGGGCCCGGGTCGTACAGGATCGACTCGTCCTGGGTGGCGGTGGCGGAGTCCTGGAGCGGGTAGAGGAAGGCTGCCAGCAACGCCGCCACCAGCAGCCCGATGCGCACCGGGACGGGCAGTCGGGCGGCAGCTCCCCCGCGTCGCCCCGATCGGGTGGATGGCCGCCTCACCTGACGTCCACCTTCGATGCGAATGAGTCGATCTTCAGACCGGCGCCGCCCTGCCACGGCTCGAAGCCCGCCTGGACACTCGTCAGATACCAGGACGGCTCACCGAACCCGCGGACGCAGGCGTCGTCGATGAACTCCTTGACGTCGAAGCCGACGGTGGTGAGGGCCGAGGGAGCCACATAGGAGATGACCTTGCTCGTTCCGTTGGTGCCCTGCCACACCTCCCAGGTGTGTCCAGCCAGGGTCGTGGTGCCGGCCGGAGCGCCGATGGGCTGCATCGAACCCACCTTGTTGGCCCAGACCATGATCTCGACGGCATGCTGACCGGTCTTCCGCGGCTCGGGGTCGAGCCAGATGTCGTAGGCGGCGTTGTAGGCGCCGACGGCCGGATAGGTGAAGGACGCGGTGGTCGGCGCGCTGCTGATGGAGTCGATCCGGGCGGGCAGGCTGGTACCCGGCGAGCACTTGTCGTAGTGGCAGCCGTTGTAGATGGACGGATAGCCCTTGGGGCCCCCGGTGGTGGGCTGCTCGCCCTCTGCCTTCGTCACCTCGAAGCCGTCTCCGGTGGTGTTGACGCACTGGTCCTTCGGATCGCCGGGGGCGTTCCAGGGGTTGTTCTGCACCAGGTACGAGCCGACCACTAAGGGGTCGACATTGCCGCACAGCTCTGCCGCCCGCGCCGGGGCCGCCGTCGCGAACAGAGCCGCCGCCCCCGTCAGGAGTGGGAGCAGGACGAGGGCGGTGGGACGGAACGCTGTTCTCTTCATGCTGTCTTCCTCTGGTTCAGGGGCTGACGTTCCGTCTCTGCGTCCCCGGGCCCCGGCACCGGGGGACTGACCTCCGAGAAGGTACGGGCCGTCAGAGATGGAAGGACGATCGACCGCGAGAGGCGTGGCCGGTGGCGTACGGCCACTGTGGCGCGGGTGCCCTCCCCCTGGGCTCCTCCGCTACCGGGAAAGTACGCCGCTGGTGCGGCACTTCACCATGGCGACCCTGCTCGCGCACATCACGCGCACGCGGCGGTCCATCGCGGTCACGGTCTTCGGGTCCGCCGCTGTCCCGTCGAGTTCAGGGCTTTTCCGCAGTTCATGGACGCAGTCGAGATGACGCAGCGTCACTCTCCGACAGGGGCGGTCGCGGTGTCGCCGTTTCCCGGGCGGCCCGTACCGTCCGGGAAACGCTCATCGAAATGATCGCCGCGGGCCTGTCGCCGACGGGGTGATGGCTCTCGTCGTGACGGACGCCGAGCGGTGGCTCAGGCAGTCCACTGGGCGAGGTACCGGACAGCGTCGGGTGCGCTGCCCGGGAGCGCCGTCTGATCGGGGCGGGAACGCAGGCCCTCCAGGCTCAATGCGAGCAACCGCCAGCAGGCGTTGCGGTCGTCGTCCGTGGTGCGCGGATGTTTGCTGAAGTGGACGATCAGGAGCGTGACGTCCAGCCATGTGACGTCAGGGCGGACACTGCCGTCGCCGCGGCCCCGCTCCAGCAGGGTCTCCAGGCGCTCCCGGCCACGCTCGTTGGCGGCTTCGATCTCCGGCGTGATGGGCAGTACGCCCGCGAAGGCGCTGAAGGCTCCGGCCCGCGCCTCGACCGCCGTGCGGACGAAGTCACCGAGCGCGTCCCCGGCGGGGCCGGGGCGGGCCAGCGCCTCGTCCAGGTCGGCGATCGACTGCTCCATGGCGACCGTGCACAGGTGCTGGAGCAGTTCCTCCTTGCTGCCGTATCGGCGGTACAGCGACCCCATGCCGATGCCCGCGCGCTTGGCGATCTCGGCCACAGGCGCCCCCGCCCCCTGTTCCGCGAAGACCTCGCGGGCGGCGCTGAGCAGCAGGACATCGTTGCGCCGGGCCTCGATGTACCGCCCGCGTCTGGCTTCTGAGCTCATGTCGCCCAGCCTATTGAATTTCGGAGCGATGTGCTCCGATACTCCCGTAGTCGGAGCGAATCGCTCCGAAAACCAGGCGGGAGGAGTTCTCCGTGGAAGCCCCACCCCATCTCTTGACGCTGTCCGTCCCGCTCTACGCGCTGCTGATCCTGATCGAGGTCGTCTACTACCGGCTGCACCCCGATGAGAACGCGAGCGGCTACACCCTGCGCGACACCGCGGCGAACGTGGCCATCGGCGCCGGGGTGGCGATCGTCGACATCTTCTGGAAGGGGCTGGCGTTCGTCGCCTTCGTCGGCCTCTACGAGCTGACTCCCCTGCGGATCCCGGTCACCTGGGCGACCTTTCCGCTGATCCTGCTCGCACAGGACTTCTGCTACTACTGGATGCACCGCGAGCACCACGTGGTCCGCGTCCTGTGGGCCTCCCACGTGGTGCACCACTCCAGCCGCCTGTACAACTACACGACCTCGATCCGCCAGCCGTGGACGGGAGTCACCTCACAGCTCTTCTACGTACCGCTGATCCTCGTCGGCGTCCCGCCGTGGGCGGTGTTCCTGTGCGGCAGCATCAATATGCTCAGCCAGTTCTGGCTGCACACCGACCGGATCGGCAAGCTCCACCCGGCTGTCGAGTACGTCTTCAACACGCCCTCGCACCACCGGGTCCACCACGCCTCGCAGGGCGGCTATCTCGACCGCAACTTCGGCGGTATCCACATGCTCTGGGACCGGCTCTTCGGTACCTACGCCGACGAGGTGGAGCGCCCCGTCTACGGCCTGACCAAGAACATCGACACCTACAACCCGTTCCGGATCGCCTTCCACGAGTACGCCTCGATCGGCCAGGACCTCGCCGCGGCCCCGACGTGGCGGCAGCGGGCCCGCCACCTCCTGGACCGTCCCGGGTGGCAGCCGCCGAGCCCGGAGAAGGCCACCGCGGCCACGGATGGCGAACCGTAGGCCACGCGGGTACCGCGGCCGCGGACGGCGTCAGCCGGCGAAGGACTCCATCACATCGACCGTCGTTTGGGGCACCTCGGGAAGGGGCACCGGACAGCTGTCAGGCGTGGCCTTCGGCGGTCTGCCCGCACAGGTGTCAACCAGCCGATGGTCCCGGCCCGGCTGCCCACAAGGGAAAACACCCGGCGCTCTCCGCCCGCCCTTCGGCTTCCTCCTTCCGTGACGGGCCCGGCCTAGGTTCTTCCTCGAGGACTTGCCGTACGGCGAGCCACCGAGATCAATGGAGAACTCGATGTCCACCCCCGTAGAGAACCAGCAGACCTACGACCCCAACGCGCCGGTCGACCATGTCGCCAACACGTTGGAGAGCTTCGGCTACCACGCCACGGCGAGCGCGCTCCGCGCCTACTCGCCGGACAACCTGGGCTTCGACGGGAACCTGGGCACCTTCGAAGAAAACAACGTCGTGGAGACCATCGCCCAGGACCTGGCCCAGAACCTCGCCCAGCAGGCCGCCGAGCATGTGCAGGGGCTGACGCTCCAAGCGGTGGGCGAGTGGCTCGCACAGCACCGGTGGCCCCACCACTGACCCGTCATCGGGCAGCCGGCCACGTGCCCGGCACACCACATGAGGAGGCGCCCCCTCCCGGAAGTGTTCTCCGGGAGGGGGCGCAGTCGTCGTCCACCCACGGTGTTGTCCTCAAGGGCAGCCGCCCGGACGACGCGGGCGCCCGATCGGCCCGCCGCCCGCTTCTCCCGACCGCCGCACGAGGCGCCCGAGGATGAGGAGCCGAGTCACGACCTCATGTCTCGACACGCGGAGGAAGCCGATGACGGACATACCGATGCTGCATGCCGTGATGCACCAGGAATGGGAGACGACCCTGCCGACCGCGGGGTGGGGCGACTTCATCGAGCACCTGGTGAGCGCACCGGAACTGAGCCCCTACGCCGACTACTTCGAGGAGTTCTCCCGGAGCCACACCGAGCTCTGCCACCTGCCCGAAGGGGTCTCCCCCGAGGAGTACCGCCCCTACGTCCTCGAGCGGTTCATCTCCTGGTTCACCGAGCAGATGCAGCAGTACGAGATGGCGGCGGCGGCCGAGGCGGGCACCGGGCAGGACGAGTACCACCACCCCGAACAGCTTCCCCCCGACCGGCACGACGAGGGCGAATCCGCCGATCCCTTCGCGCTCCTGGACGCGCTGCACATCTTCGCGAGCCATCCGGAGGACGCGGACGACCTCACCCAGGACCACCTCGAACTCCTGGAGGACCACGGCGTGGAGGTCCACATGGATCTCGACACGCTCCCCCCGGCGACCGCGGACGCCTGACCCGCGACGGCCCTCCTCGACTGAAAGGGAAGAAGACAGTGAGCGCTCCGATCCCCCCGGTCGGCATCACCACCGCGTGGCAGACCGCCGGCATCCCGGCCAACGCCTCCGCGGCGGCCTCCACCATCTACACGATCCTCAAGGACATCGGAGCCCGGACCGACTTCAGCATGACCAGCGGGGCACCGATCGACGCGATCCCACCGGCCTACAAGGACGCCCACGTGGAGTATCTGGCGCGGCAGCACCTGTACGGCGTGTGGTACACCCACTCGATCATCTACCCGGTGGCGCGGAAACTCTCCCTGACACACCGGCACACCCAGCAGGGCGCCGAGGCCGAGAAGGCCCTGATGAAGGGCAAGAGCGTCAGCAGCATCGTGCCCTATGTCTTCAGCTACACCCCCGCCCGGGTGTCGGTCCGCACACAGGACCTCCAGGCGCTCGCGGAGGCGGACAAGCTGCGCAACGAGGCCCGCGGCATCAACCCCGAATACTGCCGCAAGGCCATCGCGTCCAATCGGGCGGAGGCGGAGAAGTCCCGGGCGGAGGCGGAGAACCTCTCACGGGATCTCGAGCGCCGCGCCGACGGACTCCGCCCGTTCCAGAAGCGCGACCTCCAGGAGCGCATCGCGGCCCTGGAATACCGGGCGAGCGAGTTCACCCAGGAGTCCCAGGAGGCGAACGACGCCCTCACACGCCGGGACTACCTCCTCAAGGAGGCGGAGCGGCTGCGGAACCGCGCCTACGGCAACGAGGCGGACTCCCTGGTCTTCCCCACCAACTTCCGTGTGGACCTCATCGAGCAGGTGGGCACGATGAAGATGAGGCAGTCACAGGGCGTCAAGGCCGAGGGGAGCATGGCGATCTCCCCCGTCTTCGGTCGGCAGGACAGTTCCTCCGTCTCCGTGCACTTCAACTGGAGTGAACACATCCTGGCACACACCTGGGCCTGGCACGGAACGCTGAACATCGCGGCCGATCAGAGTTCCGGGGCACCGGTCGTCCTGGGCGGCGAGGGAAAGTTCTTCGAACGGTTCCAGCAGTTCGCCCGCTGACCCCAGCGGCCCGGGGGCGGTGGCACACGGCCGGCCGTCCCCGTCGCGATGTTCACGTCACCGTCACACGCAGGGAGTTCACCGCACATGGCGTCATCGTTGCACCGCGCGACGCAGGGGCTCGCGGCGGTCGCCGTGGCGACCACCCTCGTCACGGTGGGATTCGCCGCGCAGAAGGGCGGGCGCAGCGCGGCGCAGGACGCCCCCGTGGAGGCGGGGTCACAGGCGGTGCCCCGACCCTTCGCCACACCGCGGGTGGACGAGACCCCCGCACCGGGCGCCCCGGACCCGAAAGCGGGAGAGCGGACCAGGCCACCGTCGTCGGAACTGACCCTGCCGACCCTGGTCTACCGGGCCTATCTGAACGCCCAGACGCGCGTCGCCCGGAGCCGGCCCGACTGCCATCTCACCTGGCCGGTCCTGGCCGGTATCGGCAGGATCGAATCCGACCACGCCCGTGGTGGCGCGCTCACCGCCACCGGGGACGCCGTTTCCCCGATCGTGGGACCCGCGCTCAACGGTTCGGGGTTCGCGGCGATCCGCGACACGGACGACGGACGGTACGACGGGGACACCCGCTGGGACCGCGCCGTCGGCCCCATGCAGTTCATCCCGTCCTCCTGGGCGGTGTGGGGCAGCGACGGCAACGACGACGGCACCGCCAACCCGCACAACATGTATGACGCGGCGCTCACGGCGGGCCGCTACCTCTGCGCGGATGGACGCGATCTTGCCGAGCCTGCCCAATTGCGCTCGGCGATCCTCAGCTACAACAACTCGGCGGAGTACGCCACGACCGTCATGCGGTGGATCGCCGCCTACGCGGGAGTCGACGAACCACGGCTCAGGCCCGGTCCGAGCCCCAGCCCGTCACCCACCCCCTCGACGAGCCCCTCGACCACACCCACCCCGCGTCCCTCCCCCACGGCGAGCCGCTCCACGGAGCCCACTCAGACGCCCGGCGGCCCGCACTCGCCATCCCCCACCCCCTCACCGTCCCCTTCCGCCTCCGCCTCCGCCTCCGGGAACACCGACATCACGGCGCATGGCAACGGATGAGGTGACAGACTCTGCTCAGAAGGGATCACGGCGGCTACACGACCACTTCTGCGGATTTTCCTCGGTTGGTCATCCACAAGGGTATATACCTCTGGTAACACCGATTCAGTGCATGAAGTCGCCGCCCGAAGCCATGGTCCGTCACCGTCCGGGGAGGGAGGCTGGTCGGGCAACCATCACATAGGCCGCGCTGTGTGGTCGGACGGACCGCACAGGGGACGCACAAGGTGACCCTTCATGCCCACTGACAGAATCTTCGTACACGTCAAAACGGCGGATCCCATCTCCGAGGCAGGGATCGTGGCCGCGCTCAAGTCACGAGCCGAGGTGTGGATCGTCGACGAGCACGCGCTCTCGCGGGAGACCGTCGTACTCATCGTGTCCCATGAGATGGACGAAGAAGCCCTCAGGCTGCTGCGCTCGGTACGGGGGAAAGGCGTCCAGCAGGCCGTCGTGGTGGTGTCGGAGCTGGATGACGCCGGACTCATGGTGGCGGTGGAAGCGGGAGTGGCCGGGCTGGTCCGCCGGCGTGAGGCGACGGCCGACCGCCTGGTCCAGGTCATCAGTTCGGTCCACCACGGCGCCGGTGTCGTACCGCCCGACCTGCTGGGCCGGCTGCTCAAGCAGGTGTCCACGGTGCAGCGTCAGGTGTTGAGCCCCCGGGGCCTGCGGTTCAACGGTCTGACCGACCGTGAGGGCGAAGTGCTCAAACTCGTGGCGTGCGGCATGGACACCCGCGAGATCGCGCAACAGCTCTCCTACTCCGAGCGAACGGTCAAGAACGTGCTGCACGATGTGACCAACCGCTTCCATCTGCGCAATCGTTCACACGCGGTGGCCTACGCCATCCGCGAGGGGCTGATCTGACCCCTCACAGATCCCGCCTTCCCGCGGGGACGGCTACTCCCTGAACGGCTACTCCCTGATACGAGAGCGGGGCAGGGAACGGGTACGGCGGTGTGGAGGCTGTCCCTCCACCGTTCCCACGCCGACGTCCACCGACCGGGGCGGAGCCTCGACGCCGATGTCCATGCGCGGGTGCAACGGGGCCAGCAGCGCGAGATGGAGCGGCGGCGAGGTCGGCACGGGCTCCTCGTGCCACCCCCGGGGGAAGGCGACCGCGTCGGGCGGGGCGACGATCAGGGGCATGGTGAGCGGTGTACCTCCGGTGCGTGCGCCGCTCGGCGTGCCGACCGGGATCGTCGGAGAACCCACCGCCGCGCACATCACATCACCCAGCAGCCGCTGCGCCTCATCCCACCGCGGTGCGCGGGCCGTGAGCCGGTAGGAGTACCGGAACAGCCGGGTGGGCCCGACCCTGCCCACGGCCATCGCCTCTGCGTTGCGGACGTACATCTCACCACTCTGCCGGTGTGGTTCCTCCCGGACGTCATAGAGAAAGGCCGTCAGGGTCGTTTCCGCGTCGCCCTCCTGGTTCTTCCGACGGCCGGCATCGAAGCACAGACCGGTGTCCGGAAGGTGCAGCGCCAGCCATGCCGCCAAGGAATGCGTGACCGAATCCATCATCATCTCAGCCTGTACACAGGCCCGTTCCCGGACGAGGGACGAGCGGTCGGACGAACGAGCCGTGGCCGCCTTCCCGCAAGGGAGCTCCGGACTGCCTCATCGGGCATCTGTTGATGACTGCCCCGACACGTTCTCGCGTGGAATCCTCGATCCGCGCCATACATGAAAGCGAGGAGCGCGTTGCCCAACTATCTGACTCCAGGCGTTTACGTCGAGGAAACGTCTTCTGGAATCAAACCCATTCAGGGTGTCGGCACGGCCACGGCGGCCTTCGTCGGATTCACCGCGAAAGGCCCCGTCCACGAAGCCGTCCTGATCACCAGCTGGGACCAGTACAACAGCGTCTTCGGTGAATTCATCGCCGACGCCTACCTGCCCCAGGCCGTCTACGGCTACTTCCAGAACGGCGGCGGCAACGCGTACATCGTGAGCCTCGGAGACGGGGCGGCCACCGCACACGAGACTCCCGCGCTCGCACCGGCACAGGTGCGCGGCGAACTCCCCGCTCCGGCCGGGGACCGTCCCGCCCTCGCCGTCGCCCTGGTGAAGTCGGACGCCGGGGAGGGCGCGCCGACCGTGACCGTGGAGGTCCAGGACGCCGGCGAGGGCGCCGACGACGCGTTCAAGCTGGTCGTCAGCCAGGACGGCCAGGTGGCGGAGGTCTACGACAACGTCACGGTCAAGCGTGGGCCGTCACATGTGACCACCGCCCTGCGGAAGTCCGCCCTGATCACACTGGAGGAAATCAAAGGAGCGACTCTCGCGCGCCCCGCCACCGGCGCCAAGGTCTCGCTGACCCCGGCGCGGACTCCGGTCCCCGTGACGTCCGGACGTCTGGACCCCACCGAGTTCATCGGTGACGCGGCCGAGCGCTCCGGGCTGTCCGGCCTGGAGGCCATCGACGACATCACCATGGTGGCCGTGCCCGACCTGATGGCCGCCTACCGCAGCGGAACCATCGACGCCGAAGGGGTCAAGGCCGTGCAGTCGGCCCTGATCGCGCACTGCGAACTCATGGGTGACCGGGTGGCCATCCTGGACCCGCTGCCCGGCCTCAAGGCCCAGCACGTGCGCGAGTGGCGTCAGGACTTCTCCGGTTTCGACTCCAAGTACGCCGCGCTCTACTGGCCGTGGATCAAGGTCATGAACCCGGTCACCAAGAGGCCGGACTTCCTCCCGCCGAGCGGCCATATGGCCGGGGTGTGGTCCCGCAACGACGCGACGCGCGGTGTGCACAAGGCCCCCGCCAATGAAGTGATCCGCGGGGCCCTCGCCCTGGAGGTCGCGGCCACCAAGGGCGAGCAGGCGGTACTCAATCCGCTCGGGGTGAACTGCCTGCGCATCTTCCCCGGACAGGGCGTACGGGTGTGGGGAGCCCGTACCCTGTCGAGCGATCCCGAGTGGCGCTACCTCAATGTGCGCCGCCTGTTCAATTACGTCGAGAAGTCCATTCTGGACGGCACCAACTGGGTGGTCTTCGAGCCCAACAACGAACACCTCTGGAATGGCGTGGAGCGCACCGCCTCCATGTTCCTCACCAGGGTCTGGCGTTCCGGAGCGCTCTTCGGACGCACCCCGGAGGAAGCGTTCTTCGTACGGTGCAACGCGGACAACAACCCGCCGGAGAACCGTGACGCGGGAGTCCTCACCGTCGACATCGGAATCGCCCCGGTGAAACCCGCCGAGTTCGTCGTCTTCAGACTCTCCCAGTTCGCGCAGGGCTCGTCCCTCAACGAGTAGAACACGGACCATCACTGACATGTCACTTGACCAGAGCCTCCCGCAGGCCATCACCGCGGCGTCCTTCGTCGTCACCTTCGACGGCGCCGCCCCCGCCTACTTCTCCGAACTGGGCGGGATCACCACCGAGGTCGAGCCCGCCGAGTACATCGCCACCAACGCGATGACCGGTGCCATCGTGCACACCAAGCAGTTCGGCAAGACCAAACCGCCCACCGTGACCCTCAAGCGGGGCGTCGACGGCAGCGCGACCATCTGGGCCATGCACGAGGCGGTGCGGATGGGACAGCCCGCCGCCCGGATGGGCGCCGACCTCAAGCTCATGGGCGCGGGAGAGAGCACGCCGCGCATGTTCTACCGGCTGCACGGCGCATGGCCCAGCAAGATCGAGGTGACCAACCTCAAGGCGGGTTCGTCGGAGGTCGTCCTCGAGTCGGTCACGTTCACCTGTGAACGCATCCAGCAGATGCCGGTCGGCTAGCCATGAGCGACATCCAGGGAACGGACGGCCGGACCATGCGCACGGAGTACCCCTTCGTCCTCCCCCGCGGCTACGTGGACGCGCAGGGACGGGTCCACCGCGAGGGGCTGATGCGGCTCGCCACCGCGCGGGACGAGATCGCACCGCAGACGGACCCCAAGGTGCAGCAGAACCCCGCGTATCTGACGGTGCAGCTGCTGGCCCGGACCGTCACCCGCATCGGTGAGGTCCCCCAGGTCACCACGGACACCATCGAGAACCTCTTCGCCTCGGATCTGGCGTTCCTCCAGGACCTGTACCGCAGGATCAATCAGGAGGGCCGCACGGAGGCACAGATCAGCTGCCCGTCATGCGCCCATGAGTTCCTCGTGGACGTCGCCGGGGAGTCGCCGGGGGAATCCTGACGTATGCGGTCGACCGTCTCTGGGAGGAGGTCGTCTACGTCGCCTACTACCTGCACTGGTCCGCCGATTCCGTTCTCGACCTGGAGCACCCGGTTCGCCGCCGGGTGATCGAGGAGATCGGCCGGATCAACCAGAAGATCGCCGCGAGCGACACGTCGGGTGACTGACGTACGTCCCCCGCGGTTTCGGGAAGGAGGCCGCCGTGCGGTGGTCGTGGAAGTCCATGTGGTCCTGGTTCACCAGGAAGCGCCCGGCGGAGCCGACGGCGACCACCATGGCGCGGGGAGAGCGTGGAGCGTGGCGACGGCTTCCGGTGTTGGGCACCACGGTTCCCACGACCCCATGGACCGTGGCCGCGAGCCGGACGGCCGTCGCCGCAATGTCCTACCCCCTGATCCACCGCACACCGGCTCCGCGTCGCGGGGAGGTACCGAGGGGGCGGGTGGACGGGCTGGTGACGACGGCCCCGGCAGCCGTCACATCCGCCGCCCTCTCCGTCCCGGATGAGATCGCCGACGCGGGTGGTGTGCCCGGCACGGTGGTGGCGGCGGACGGCGGGAGGCCGCTGCCCGGGAAGACGGAACGGGTCCGTATGCCCATGGTCTCCACCGGCTCCCTGAACACCGCGGTCAGCGCCGCGGCTGACGGCACCACCGCCGACCCCGTCGCCCCCGCCCTCATGCCCGAGGACGCCACCGCCGCCGCCACCGCCGCGTCGGAAGACCACCTCCCGGACGTCCCGGAGCGCCGTGTGATGGTCACGGGTACGGCACCCGCGGGCGCACTCGCTCCACGCCCACTCACCCAGGCGACGGGCGAGTTCGTCGGCGAGCCGCGTCCGGTGACACCACCGCCCACACGCTCCGAGTTCGACGTCATGCTGGACGCCTTCCGCCCGGCCTGGATGGTCCGGACCAACACCGACACACCCACGTATGTCCAGGCCCGTATGAACCAGGGCAACGGACCCGCCGGGCGCTCGGACCGCCCCGCGCCACCCGACACCACAGAACCCGCGGCCGCCCCCGAACCGCAGGTCAGAACGGGCTCGCGGGCGTCCCTGGCCGAATCGCGGAAGAGGAACCTGGCTGCCGGGCACACCCCGCGGCCGTCCGCGGCGGCGACCAGGACGGCTGACGACAGCGACACCGATTCCCTCGCCACCCGGCCGGATGACACACCGCCGACCTGGGAGGCGGCATGGAGTCTGCGGCACGCGCGGGGTGCCCATCAGCAGGGACGACGTGAGGAGAGCGCCGTGGAGGACACAACGTCGTCCAGCAGCCTCCCTGTGCCTCGGCACTCCACACCGCGCCGAGGTGGTGGCCGTGTCTCAGCGGCCACGGAATCGGAGGAGGACACATCCGGTGAACCCGCATCGGCCGTGACCGCGGCTGACGACGCCGTCGCACCCTTGCTCGACACCACCGGGCCCTCTCCGGCGTTGCCATTGACTCCCGTTGACATGACGTCCGACGTGCCATCGAACGGCTCCGTGACGCGCAAGGTCAGTACACCGGCACCCCTGACCGGAACGAATCCCTCTCCGAACGGACCCGACTCCCCCGTGTCGCCGATTGCCCGTACGGACAGCCCGGCACACGGCGAGGAGGCGCGGCCCGACGCGGCCCCGACCACAAACGTGGCGGAGGCCGAGTCCCGGCCCCACGAGCGCCCGCAACACACCGGATACACCACCCCCGCCGAACGCGTCGACCAGCCAACCGCCCCACGGCCGAATACCTCCGATGACAGCGCCACGGATCGGCCTGCCGTCGCGGAGAGCCCGGCGGAACACCCGGCCGCCACGCCCTCCCGCAACGCCACCACGGACGGCACCGGGACACCTGCCGCTCCGCGATCCCTCCCGTCCCCGGCAACGGTGTCCCCACTCAGGCTCACGCGAATGGACAGCGACCCGGCCACGCTCCTCGCCCCCAGCACGCTCCCGGCCCACGACGGGGCCTCCGCCGTCACCACGTATCCGCCCCTCGTCCACCGGCGGGGTCCGGTGCCCCTGCCGCCGGGTGGTGCCGCGACGCTCGCGACTCCGCGAACGCCATGGGATCCGGCCGTACCCGTCGCGCCCGTTCCATCGCCCGACCCGGACAACAGCCGTACCTCCCCTGGCCCCTGGCCCACCGCACCGCGCCTGGTGCATTCGGCCCCCGAGGAGATGGAAACCACGGAGAGGCGTCGCCACGACGCTCCACGGCATCTGCGTGCCGTACCCCCGCACACCGTGCCCGACGGCGAGCGGGAGCCCACGGCGGAGCAGCACACCGCGGTGCCCGCGTACGCACTGGCGCACGTGGTGTGGCAGGAAGCCGTGGGTGGCACCTCGGTCCTCGGCGACGCCCCGGGTCTCACGGGTCCGGACACACACCGTGCGGCCGACGGCGAACGGCTGCCGCTCACCCACCTCAGACGCCGGGCACACCGCACGTCCGTCCAGCAGCCCGCCGCGGTCTCCGCGTTCGAGGCCCCGGCTCAGGGCGCTTCATCAGGTGTTCTCCCCGTCCCGTCCTCCACCGTGGACACGGGGACCTCGCCCGGGACTGCCTCCGGTTCACCCTCCCTGGGGCCTCTTCCCACCGACGGGAGAGGCGGCCGTGCACCCGGCACCGGTGGCGCGCCACCTTCTCCCGTCTCCTCCCAGGAGTCCGGCGAATGGCACAGAGTGCGGGAGACGCTGGCTGTGCTGTCCCGGCGGCGTCTGGTCGACCTGGACAACCCGGCCCACCTCGACGCCCTGGCCGACCGGCTGTACGAACGCGTCATCACCCATGTCCGCCGTGAGCTCGTGGTCGAGCGTGAGCGCCACGGCCTGCTGACGCCACCTCTCTAGTCCGATCGACGCGTTACCCGCTGCCCGGGGAGACGGAGGAAAATCCCATGCGCGACTCCATCAACTTCAGCGACTCGTTCTTCGGCTCCGTGAGCATGACGCACAGCTTCACCGTGGCCATCGACCGCTGTGAGTACGAACTCGGCGACTGGGCCAGTGCCTCCGGACTCTATGTGACCTGGCCGACGTGTGAGTACCGCAGCGGTGACAACTGGAACCACCCCCTGGTCTATCCGGGTGTGCCGCAGTACCAGCGGGTCAAGCTGTCGCGTGCCGCCTGCGGTGACTCCCAGATCGTCCAGGAGTGGCTCACGGAGACATCGGTCCGCAACGAGCCGTTGACCGGTGCCATCGCGCTGGTCAACTGGGCCGGGGTACCCACCGTGACCTGGGAGCTCAAGGAGTTCTTCCCGGTCGCGTGGGGCATCAACGAGTTCAGCGGTGCGGACGGCCGGGTCGCGCTGGAGAGTCTGGAACTGGTGCACACCGGGTTCCTCAACGACGACTTCGCCCCTCATAACCCCACGGCGTCGGTGGGGAACGGCCACGCCGGATCCTCCCGGACGCATGTCCGGTAGATCCCTCTCCTTGAGCCAGCCCTAAGGAACTCACCATGCAACCCAAGCTGCCCTCCGCCCTGTGGACCCATCCCGACCAGGCATGGGCCAACGCCCACAAGTTCGTGGGACCGGCGGTGGCCGGGCGGACGCCCCGCAGCCGCCCCGGGGAGTACCCCCGTCTCGGGCTCGCCATGCGCTTCGAGGTACGGGTGGACGAGCTGGACCTCGGGGCGTGGTCGAGCTGCCGCGGTCTCCAGGTGCAGTTCCTCTCGAAGGAGGTGAACGAGGGGGGCCAGTACTTCCACGGCCATCTGCTGCCGGACCGCGTCACATTCTCCGCCGTCACCCTCGAACGGGCCATGGCCCCGGACCAGTCGGACGCGGTCCACCACTGGCTCACCGATGTGGCGGCGCGGTGGACCGGACACGAATACGGGGACACCGCCGAATACCCCGGGCAGGACATCACGATCACCCTGCGGGACTATCGGGGGACACCCGTTCACACGTGGGTACTGCGCCAGGCGTTCCCCAAGGAGTGGTCGGGGCCGGAACTCAGCGCGCAGAGCAACGCCGTCGCGACGGAGCGGCTCTCCTTCGAGCACGCCGGATTCCTGGAGCAGTGGTGAGTCCCCTTTCCCCGCGGGGTTCGCTCCAGCGCGCGGTCAGCAAGGCGAGACTGTCCAGCGCGGCGGACCGGTCCCAGTTCATCGAACTCCAGTACAACCCCACCGAGATCAGCATCTCGCACAACGCCGAGGGCATCTCCGACCCCATCGGAGGCGAGAAGAAGCAGGGGTTCAGCGGGGCCCTGCAGAGCGTCTATTCGCTGGGTTCCTCACGCCTCATCCTCTCCCTCCTCACCTTCGCCGGCCGGGAATGCGGTGAGGTGGTGGAGAAGCTCCTCGCATGGGTGGAGCCGCTGTCGAAGGACACCTCCGGCGCTCCGGACGGGACCGTCGGCGCGGGTGAGCACGAACGCCTCACCTTCGAGTGGGGCAACTCCACCGCGGGGTTCAACTACGCGGTGCAGCTGATGCGTTTCGACTGTACGTACACCCGTTTCACCGGCGACGGGATCCCCATCCGGGCGGAGGTCCGCAACCTCACCATGCACATCCTCGGCAAGAGTCCCCACTCCCCCGGCGTCCCGCTCCCGGTCGCGACCACGCGTCCGGGCGGCGCCGGAAGCCCCCGGCCCGCGTCCGGACGTACGGTGGCGAACACACCGGGTCCGGCTCCCGGCACCGCCCGCGGTCCCGCTTCCGGCGGCCGCGCCGACGACCGCGCCGGAGGCCGTCCACCGCTGACGGTGGCCACGCCCGAGGGGAGCCGGGGCGCGGCGGCGGAGGACCCCCTTCGCAGGATGACCGCGGGGCTCAACAGACCGGTGGGAGGCTCCTGGTGACCACCCCGGTCAGTATGCCCCGGACCCGGGCGGTGCTGCGGGTGGGAGGTTCCGCCCCCCGGCCGCTCGCCGATGAACTGCAACAGCGCGTCCTGCGCATGGTCGTGGACAGCCGTCTCCATATGCCCACCATGATCGAGGTGACGTTCCGCGACGACGACGGCGATCTGCTCACCCGCGCGGGCATCACCTTCGGCACCACCATCGAGGTGTGGACCCACGACCCGGACGGCGCACCGCCCGTCCTCGTCGGCTCGGGCGAGGTCACCGCGCTCGAGGGCGACTACTACGATCTCGCGCTCGTCACCGTGGTCCGTGGCTATGACCCCAGCCACCGCCTGCAGCGCGGCTCACGGGTGCGCACCTTCCTCAACACGACGGACGCGGACGCCGCCCGCCGGATCGCGCGGGAGGCCGGGCTCACCATCGGCCGAATCGAACCGTCCCGCATCACCCACACCCATCTCGGCCAGCCGAACCAGACGGACTGGGACTTCCTCAGCTGGCGGTGCCGGGAGATCGGCTACCGGTTCGGAGTCGACGAGGACGGTTTCTACTTCCGGCCCGCCGCCCAGGAGACGGGCACCCCGGTGCCCCTGACCCTCCAGGAGAACCTGCGGACCTTCCGCCCCCGTGTGACCGCGGGCAATCTCTCACCCGAAGTGGAGCTGCGGGTGTGGGATCCGCTGGAGGCCAGAGCCGTGTCCGTGCGGACACCGACCGGGGGAACGGCCGATGGGCCGACCAACGCCCTGGGCGCGACGGTGGCATCGGTCATCGCCCCGTTCCGCGGCACCGGAACACCGTCGGCCCCCAGGACCGGCGCCGATCCGACGCTGGGACCGGCGCCGACCGCCACCGGGCGGATCGTCACCCACTGCGCCCCGGCGGCCGGGGCCGCCATCGAACCCGCGGCCCACGAGGCCCTGACGGGCACCACCCGCCGCGTGGCCGGAAGTCTCGCCGAGGCCCAGGCGACCGCCTGGGGTGATCCTCGGCTGCGCGCGGGCGCGGCGGTACGGGTGGAGGGGCCGCCCGAACCCTTCGCCGGAACGTGGACGGTGGTGGCCGCGCGGCATGTCTTCGACCCCTCGGAGGGCGGCTACCGCACCCGGCTCCAGCTCGGGAACGGCGAGGACCGCACCCTTCTGGGGCTGGCCGGTGCCACGGCACCCACCGGCGCACCACGGATGAACGGCCTGGTGTGCGGGGTGGTGACGGATGTCAACGACCCCACCGGAAAAGGCCGGGTCAAGGCCGTCCTCCCCTGGCTGGCCCCGGACCATGAAACCGACTGGGCACCGGTCGTCCAGGTGGCGGGGGGCCGGCGCGCGGGCGGGCTCATGCTCCCGGAGGTCGGGGATCAGGTGCTCCTCGGGTTCGAACTCGGCGATCCACGCCGTCCGTACGTGGTCGGCGGTGTGCTCAGCAACTCCAGCGCCTACGCCCTGGGCGGTCCCGCCGTCGAGGCCACCGGCCGCAGCGCCGAGGTGGTGCGACGGGGCATCGTCTCCCCGTCGGGGAACATGCTCGCCTTCCACGACCGGATACCACCCGCGGCCGGTCAGCCGCCGACCGCCTCCGCCATCGTGCTGGGTACGAAGGATGCGCGTCTCGGGCTCGCCATCGACCAGGTGGCGGGCACGGTGACCCTCACGTGCAGGCCCCAGCCACCGGACAGCAAGGGGGCGGGACGCCTGCACATCGACTGCGGGGACGGCGGCGCGGTGGACATCACCGCGGGTACCGGGGGCCGGGTCTCCATCGACGGCGGATCCTCGCTCAGTCTGCGTGCGCAGTCATCGATCACTCTGGAGAGCTCCGGCACCGTCGCCATCAAGGGCGCGAAGATCGAGCTCAATTGAGCTGGCCAGGAGGGTAGTTCATGGAAGACTTCATCGGCACGGGGTGGGCCTTCCCCCCGGGGGTGGGCGGTAACGGCGCCGTGCGGACCCGCTCCGGACACGCCCTCATCGAGCAGTCCATGCGGCTGATCCTCACGACCTACCCCGGCGAACGGCCCATGCGGCCGCACTTCGGTTCACGTTTGCGGGACTTCGTCTTCGCGGGCACCGACCCGGACACCCTCGACGAGATCAGCCGGGAGGTCTCCGCCTCGCTGACCGCCTGGGAGCCGCGCGCCGCCGTGTCGGAGGTCCAGGTGCATCGGGACCCGGACACTCCGACGCTGGTCAACATCGTGATCACCTACGCGGCCCGGGAGTCCGACGACCCCCGGAACATGGTCTTCCCCTTCTACACCGTGCCGGATGACACCGGTGCGGCCGATCAGCAAGGAGCGCAGTGACCGTGCTGCCCACCCCCGACCTCGACGACCGGCGCTTCCAGGATCTCGTCGACGAAGCGAAACGGCTGATCAGGCGTCGCTGCCCGGAGTGGACGGACCACAACCTCTCCGATCCGGGTATCACCCTCATCGAAGCCTTCGCGCTGATGACGGACCAGATGCTGCACCGTCTCAACCAGGTGCCCGACCGGCTCTACGCCAAGTTCCTCGATCTCATCGGACTGCGGATGCTGCCACCGGCCGCCGCGCGGGTACCCGTCACCTTCTGGTCCACCACCCCGGTCACGGAGGCGCCGCTGGTGGTCCACGAAGGCACCCGGGTCGCGACGGTACGGACCGAGGCCGAGGAGGCGATCGGCTTCCGCACGGACCACGAGGTGACCCTGGTACCGACCCAGCTCGTACGGGTACTGACGTTCCGCCCGGACCACGACGGACACCTGGAACACGACTACGGAAAACACGGGCTGCGCGATCCCTTCCCGGCGTTCGGGGAGTACCCGCGAGCCGGTGACGGCCTCGTGCTCGGACTGGACGGCGCGGTGCCGCACTGCGCCGTACGGCTGGACTTCGACGGCCGTATCGACGGAGTCGGCGTGGACCCCGACGACCCACCGCTCGTCTGGGAGGCGTGGACCGGGGCGGAGTGGTCCGCATGTGAGGTGTCCCTGGACGAGACCGGTGGCCTCAACCGGTCCGGCCACGTCGTCGTCCACGTTCCCGGTGGGCACACCTCCTCAGTCCTCGGTGGGCACATGGCCGGATGGCTCCGGGCGCGTGTGCTCGATCCGCGGGACGACCTGCCCGGCTACAGCTCCAGCCCCATCGTGCACGGACTGACCGTGGCGACGGTCGGCGCCACGGTCCGTGCCGCCCATGTCGAGGAGGTGGACGAGGAGGATCTCGAGGAGGCCGAGGGCGTGCCCGGCCAGCGATTCGCCCTGCGGCACGGTCCGGTCCTGGCACCCGGTGGACCACCTGTGCTGGAAACCCTGGCCCCGGGCGGTGACACCGCGTGGGAGGTGTGGACGCGGGTGGACGACTTCTCGGCCAGCGGCCCCGATGACCGCCACTTCATCCTGGACGCGGTGGCCGGAGAGGTCCGGCTCGGGCCCGCGGTGCGCCAACCCGACGGTTCGCTACGCCGGTTCGGCGGGGTTCCGGCGGCGGGAGCCGCGGTGCGCGTCCGGGGGCTCGCCGTGGGAGGCGGGGCACGCGGGAACGTGGCCGCGGGCGCGGTGCGTTCCCTGATGTCGTCCATCCCCTTCATCAGCGGGGTCGAGAACCGGAGGCCGGCACAGGGCGGTGTGGACGGCGAGACGCTCGCCGAAGCCGTCGCACGGGGGCCGCTGCTGCTGCGCAGCAGCAACCGCGCGGTCACCGCGGAGGACTTCGAGACCATCGCCCGGCAGGCGGCTCCCGAGCTGGCGCGCGCCCGCTGTCTGCCGATGGAGGAACCGGGCAGTGTCCAGGTGCTGGTCGTCCCCGCGGCCCCGCCCGGCGAGCGGGTACGCCTGGAACACCTTGTCCCCGCCCAGGACACCCTGGACCGCGTGGCGGCGCGGCTCGACGAGGTCCGCCTCGTGGGCACCCGCATCATGATCGAACCACCGCTGTACCGGGGCGTCACGGTGGTCGCCAGGATCACCGCGCATCGCCGGGCCACGGCCGAGCGGGTGCGGGAGGACGCCGAGAAGGCCCTGTACCGCTTTCTGGACCCGCTGACCGGCGGGCCCCACGGCGACGGGTGGCCCTTCGGCCGACCGGTGCAGGTGGGTGAGATATTCGCCCTGCTGCAACGTGTCGACGGCGCCGATCTGGTCGACGACGTCCGCCTGTTCGCCGCCAACCCCGTCACCGGGGAGCGCGGACAGGAAAGCCGGCGTATCGACCTCTCCCGCCACAGCCTCGTCGTGTCCTACGACCACCACCTCAAGGTGGAGGAGGCGCGATGAGGACCGCGGTCCCCGGCCTGGGCAGCCCCTACTCCCTGGCCCAGCTTTTGCCCGCCGTCTACCAGGACGACGACTTCACCCTCCGCCTCACCGCGGGCTGGGACGAGGTCATCGCCCCCGTCATCAGCACGCTCGACTGTCTGGACGCCTATCTCGATCCCTGGCTGACGCCACCGGACTTCCTGCGCTGGCTCGCCGACCGGATGGGGACCCAGCTCGATGAGAACTGGCCCGAGTGGCGGCAGCGAGCGGCGACCGCGCACGCGGTGTCGGGCCACCGAACGCGGGGCACGGTCGACGGTGTCCGCGAGCGGATCGCCCTGGCCACGGGCGGAACGGTGGAACTGGTGGACAGCGGAGGTGTGTTCACATCCGCGGCCCCGGAGACACCGATCCCCACCGGGCTGCCGCCCGTCACCCTGATCCGCGTCATGGTGCCCGCGGGGCGCGAGGTCGATCCGGCCGCGTTGGAAGAAGTCATCCGTGAGTTCCTGCCCGCCCATGTCCCGTACCGCTCGGAGGTGGTGACCAAGTGATCATGTGCCGTCGCTGTCGCGGCCGGAACCAGGACGCCGATGATTTCTGCGGTTCCTGCGGTGCGTTCCTGGAGTGGTCCGGTGAACGTGTCGAGCCGGAGGTACGCCGCGAGGAGAACCCGCCGGAGCCGGAGCCCGACCCGCCGCAGCGCAGAACGCCATGGTTCCTCCGCGTCCAGCAGGCCGCGGCCCAGGCGCTCACGCCGACGGCCACGCGGGGCCCGGTACAGGTGCCGACGGGTCTGGGCGGCCTCGGAGCCAGACCGGGCGGGCTGCAACCTCCGGGCCTGGGCACTCCGCCGCCACTGGGCGGAGCGCGCCCACCCGGCCTCGGCACCCCGCCGCCCTTGGGCGGAGCACGCCCGCCGGGGCTGGGTACCCCGCCACCACTGGGCGGCACACGGTCACCCGGCCTCGGCACACCACCGGGCGGCACACGCCCACCAGGGCTGGGCTCGCCACCACCACTCGGCGGAGCACGCCCACCGGGCCTCGGCACACCGCCACCACTCGGCGGCACACGGCCGCTGGGGCTCCCTACGCCGCCACCACTCGGCGGAACGCGCCCCCCGGGCCCCGGCGCACCGGCAACTCCACCGGGAGGAGGACAACCTCGTGGCCTCGGTACGCCACCACCCCCACTGGGCACCCCACGCCCTCCGGGTCCCGGCACAGCACCAACCCCACCGGACGGTACATCGCGACCCCTCGGGCTCGGCACGCCACCGCCACTGGGCGGCACACGGCCACCGGGCCCCGGTACGCCACCATGGGGAGGGGCACCATCAGCGGGCCTCGGCACAGCGCCCACCGCGCCCACCTCCACAGGGGGACCGCCGCTCCCCGGCTCACCGTCCTCCTCGGTACGCGGAGACGACAGCGACGTGGCGGGCCGGGGACCGGTGCCCTCTGGTCAGATGTCCGACGACGACCCCGAACAGACCATCAGCATTCCCCTTCCGGTGCCCCCTCCTCCGGCGCCCGCCCCGGCGCGGGCGCGTGACGCCGCGCTTGTCGCGCCCGTGGCGCCACGCCGTCCGGCGGACGACGAGCCGGACGACGAGGACGTGGACGAGGTCCTCCCCCAGACGCCCCCGCACCGGCGGCGTCAGCGGGACCGCCGCACACCGCGCACCAACCCGCTGCGCCCCGGGGATCTGATCTGCGGCGACTGCGGACAGGGAAACAGACCCACCCGCAGGTTCTGCGCACGCTGTGGCACGGATCTCGACGAGGCGGAGGTCGCCAGGCTCCCCTGGTGGCGCAGATTGCGTTTCCGGCGTGGCCCCCGCGTCGTACCACTGGGCACGGGATCGGGGCAGGCGTCGGGCGACACCGCGCCCAACGACCGCTGGCGGACGGCCTTCGACAAGATCAAGATAGTCGGGGGGCTGCTGTTCTGCCTGTCCTGCGTCGTGTACGCGAGCTATCCGCCGTACCGCAACGCGGTCAACTCGGAGGTGCAGGGGGTACGGGACAAGGCGAAGGGGTTCCTGGAGTCGCGATACTCGCCGGTCCGGCCGGAGAAGGCGACGTCGAAGACCTCGGTGAAGGGCCACGGGGCGGACAAGCTCCTGGACCAGTACAGCAACTCCTACTGGCTGGCGCCGTTCGAGGCCGAGGGGCAGGACGCCCAACGGGCCACGGCGAAGCTGGAGTTCGACCGGCTGGTCAGCCTCGATCAGCTGATCGTCACCTCGGGTGCGGCGGACGCGCTCACCGAGCACGGGCGCCCCCGCATCCTGCTCCTGACCTTCACCAATGGGAAGACATCCGTGATCACGCTGGAGGACACGGCCAAGCCGCAGAAGTTCTCGCTGAAGGGCGCCACCGGCATCAAGGGCATCAAGGTGTCCGTGGGCGACACGTTCCCTGCCAAGAAGAACGACGACGTGGCCATCGCGGAACTCGAATGGTTCTCGCTGCTTTCCTGACCCCGCCCCGACCGCCGGAGGAGGACCGCGGATGACACCGCACGTCGCCGCTTCCCCATCGTGCAGATCCTCGCGCCCGGATGACCGGCCGGTGGGCTCTGCGCCGTACATCGCCGGAGGAACAGGCTGAGGACGTGGGAGCCATCGTTTTGCTGCTGGAAGACAACGTCACCGCGATCCCGGGCGAGGAGAGCAGGCAGACCGTCCAGATCGTCAACACCGGCTCGGTCGTCGACCACTTCCGGCTGGACATCGTCGGCGACGCCAAGGACTGGATCTCGGTCGAGCCCACCGAAGCCAATGTCTTCCCGGACCAGTGCGTCGCGGCCGAGATCGTGTTCAAGCCCGCCAAGTCCACGGCACTGGCCGCCGGTGAGGCCCGTTTCGCCCTGCGCGTCATGTCCAGCGAGGACATCGAGGGATCCGTGGTGGAAGAGGCCACCGTCGCGGTGGGCGCTTTCACGGACTTCGCCGTCACACTGCGCCCCGGCACCGGACGCGGCCGGTTCTCCGGGCGGTACCACGTGGTGGTGGACAACCACGGGAACGCGCCGCTCGCGGCACGTCTGTTCGCGTCGGACCCGGACGCCGCCCTGCGGAAGGCGTTCAAGCACGATGAGGTGGAGGTGGCCCGCGGCAAGGGCGTCGTGGTGCCCCTTCGGGTCAGACCGAGGCGGCTGCTGTGGCGCGGGGCCGACGTCAGCCTGCCGTTCCAGGTCCTCGTCGTGGGTGGCGAGGACGACCAGGAGCGGACCGCGGAGGGCACACTCGTCAAGGCCGCGGTGGTCTCGGCCGGGGCCTCGGCATTCGTACTGGCACTGGCGGCCGCCATCATGGCGTTCATGGCCCTGTGGTTCCTCGTTCTACAACCGACGGTCGAGAGCGAGGCCCGCAAACAGGCCAACGATCCCTCCGGGCAGGAGCCCGGAGGCGGGGGCGGCTCGCCGGGCGCCGGCGGCGGCAAGGGGCCGAAAGGCGGCACGACGGGCGGAGCGTCGGAGGCACCGAGTGGCGGGGGTGCCGGGGGCGGTGGTTCACCGCACCCGGATGAACCACCGCCCCCGGACGGCGGGAAGGGCGGGGAGCAGGGCGACACGGGCGGCAAGAGCGGCGGGGGCGGGGAGAATCCACCGGAGGGCGAGTCCGGCGGGTCCGGCGGGGCGGACGGCGGCGGGTCCCGGGCCGCCGGTTTCCGGATCGAGGCCGACGCCACGGCGTCCGAGGATTTCAACACCGCGGCGCGGTACACGGTGCCGGACGGCACCACGATGTACATCAGTGACATCTTCTTCGAGAACACCGCCGGAGACACCGGTATCGTGCGCCTCCAGCGCGATGACGACGTACTGATGCAGCTGGGTCTGGACTCCTACCGCGATCTGGACCGCCACTTCAACAAGCCGCTCGAGTTCAAGGCCGGTGAGAACGTGGTACTCGCCGTGCGCTGCAACGTCCCCGGTGGACAGGGCACAGATGCGGGCTCCTCGTGCACACCCGCCGCCTTCTTCTCCGGGCGGGCCGCGATACGGAAGCCGTGACCACACAACTCATCCACGGCACAACGGACCCACGACACGACGCGCACATGGAAAGGAGCGCCCGTCATGGCGCAAGCACCCGCCGCGGCCATGGGAGACCGGATCGTGGGGGTGGACACCCACACCGTGCTGGTCCCGTCCCCGGGTGGTCCGGTGGAAACACCCATGCCGTTCCCGTTCTCCGGCACGCTCGCGGACGGCTGCTGTCAGACGGTTCTGATCGGCGGCAGACCCGCCGCGACGGTGGGCTCCACCGCCTGCAACACCCCTCCGCATATCCCCCCGATCGGCACCTTCAAGGCCCCTCCGCAGAACAAGGGCAGTGTCTCCCGGGGGAGTTCGACCGTGTTCATCGGCGGCAAGGCCGCGGCCAGGAGCGGTGACCCGGCCACGACGTGCAATGACCCGGCGGTGCAACACACCGCGTCCGTGGTGGCGGCATCCCGTGTGTTCATCGGCTCGTGACGGCCGGGGCTCTCCGTACGCGGTACGCCTGGGGCGAGATGTCCATCACGGCCTTGAACTGTCTGCTGAACAGGAAGGAGTCGGGGTAGCCGTAGATCATGGCCACCTTGGTGACGGACATGTCCGTCTCATCGAGCAGTCTGGCGGCGTGCTGGACACGTCGGCGGATTATCCACTCCCGGGGCGGCATTCCGAAGGTCTTCCGGAAGACCCGGGTGAAGTAGTCGGGCGAGAGCCCCGCCACCCGGGCGAGGTCGGCGACACGGAAGCGTTTCGCGATGTTGACGTCCACGTACTGCTCGACCGCCCGCCGCGCCTGGGCGCTCATCAGACCGGCGACGGTGTCACGTTCGGCCCCGCGGAAGAGCGACGTGAAGATCACGAGGAGCAGACCCGTCATCCGCTCGTCCTGATGCGGAAGGGTGGAGCCGAGTTCGGTGGCGAGCAGGTCGAAGACCCCTCTGAGATCCCAGACATCGTGCACCTGCATCAAGGGGCCCAGACTGGCGTCGGCTTCCGCGTCCGCGGTCAAGTGAAAGCGATACATCACCGTACGCCGGTTCAACGGTGTCGAGAGCGTGAACGGGGTGCCCGGTCTGATCCATGAAACGCTGCCCGCGCCCAGGGTGAACTGCTCGTATCCGGCTGCCCCCACGCAGTGGCCACTGACCACGAAGCACACTAAATGCTCAGCGATTCCGAGCGGTTGATCAAGGTGCCAGCCGGCGGCTGTTTCATGGTGCCCGTAACCGCTGGGAGTTCGAACGGCCCGACTCGCCGTGAGGTTCTGCAGCCATGCCCGTCTGGACTGGTCAGTTTCATACGCCATGATCATTGCATTATTCACTATCGATCGTGACAGAGACGCCAAGTGTTCCCTGGATCGCACATATCTGGCTCAACTGACCGACCTCACTCATGAGAACGGACGAAGACCGCGCGGCGCACGCCTTCGCGACCCGCATGGCGGGATGCCTCGGTTATACGAGGATGCGCCCGCACCATGTTCGCAGCCACTCAGAGTGCGATGAAACGCTGCGCCCGGGGTGGTGGTTTGACTAGGCTCACACTTTTCTCTCCACGTATACCGGACCGGACCCGGCGTTCCTGGTGAGTCGATTTCCTGATGCCCTGCCGGGCAGGGCCGCCGGTGTCATGGATCAGCTCAACACCAGGGTAATTCCCTAGGCGCCATGAGGGTCGACACTCAACAGCCCACCGTGGCAAGGTGAGCGCGACCCACACCGCTCAGTGACCATTATGGTCTCTCACCCCATGCCCCAAGGGCCGGGCGAAGAGGCCCTTTTTGCGTATCATCGGTAACCTACTTGTTCACAAAGACTTTTGACATCGCACGCTGAATGCGCGCCCTGTTTCTCTGGTGTCTCGAATTTGTCAACGATGCGCTCGCCCCCCGTCGACCGGCCGGGCGCCGGCCCCTGGCGAGGCGCGCCCCGCCCGAGGGCGGCCCTCGGTGTACCGCATGGCCAGCAAGCATCGCAGAACGAGGAGTGGATAGCGTGTCTCAACCCGACGGGGCCGACGGGTTGCCTTCCGCGGAGTTGCCTCCCGCGGAGGGGATCGAACCAGGGACATCCGAGACGGAGGCGGATCCGGCAAACATCTCGTACGCCTCCCTCCCGGATGTCGAGCTCACACCGCTGATGCGCTCCGCGGGCCGCGCCTCGGAGTACGCCACCGCCGAGTTCCAGGGGCGTCACCTGGACGCGGTGCGGGCGTACGCCCGGATCTGCTGCCGCGACGCGCAGGCCGCCGAGCGGCTCACCGACGCGGTGTTCAGCCGCGCCGGACAGGACATCGACACCCAGCCGCGCCGCAGGGAGGCATGGCGGCACCACCTGCTGTTGCTGGTGCACCGGACCGCCACCGCCTGGACCGCCACCGACCGGTACTCCGATGTGGCCCTGGGGTTCGCCGCCTCATGCGGTGACACCGGTGGGAACACGCCGGGCGGCCCCGGTGACACACCGTCGTTCGAAGAGGGATCGCTGCTGCTCAGCAGTTTCCGCACACTGCCGGAGCGCACCCAGGCCGTCCTGTGGCACTCACTGGTGGAGGGCGACGCGGACACGCGCACCGCCCGGCTGCTGGGCCTGGAGCCGCAGAGCGTCCTCCTGCTGCGGCAGAAGGCCCTGGGACAGTGCCGCGAGGTCTATCTGCACACCCATGTCGCCCATGCCCACCTGGCGCCGGGCGGCCCCGTACCGGCGATGGGCGACGAGTGCTGGCGCTTCAGCGGTCTGCTGGAGGCCGAGGCCCGCCGCTCCGGAGCCCATCGGAGCAGGGACCTCGTCAGCCATCTGACCGGCTGCTCCCGGTGCCGCCACGTCCTGCGTGAACTGGCGGGCCTGAAGGAGCATCCGGCCGTCGTCCTCGCGGAGGGACTGCTGCCGTGGGGCGGAGCCGCGTATCTCGCCACACGTCATCCCCGCCACGCCCTCGCCGACCCCGGGGAACCCGGCACCCGAGGGCTCCACAGCCCCGGCGGATCGGCCGGCGGCGCCACTCAGCTCGTCAGTACCGTCGTCGCCGCCGCTGCCTCGGCACGGTGGCGGGTGGGGAGCACCTGGCGGACCTCCGGCCGACGGGCCAGGGCCACGGCGACACTGGCCGCCGCGATCGCCGTCGTGGCCGTGGCCACGATGACCGTCCTCGCGCTGCCACCGGTGCGCCACGCCGCCAAGACCAAGGAGGAGGCCGCGCCCACGATCCCGCCCTCGCTGGACACCTCGCCCCCGCTCGCGCCCGCGTCCCCCTCGCCGAGCCCGTCCGCCTCCTCCTCGGCCCCTCACTCCCCCGGCGCCGAGAAGCATCGCAAGCGCACGTCTCCCAAGCCGAAGCCGTCCCCGAAGCCGAAGCCGTCGTCGGACGGTGGCGGGGACACCTCACCGCCGGCCAAGAACGGACCGGCCTTCACCCAGGTGGTCAACGGCAAGAACGGGCTGTGCCTCGGGGCGCGGGACGGCCGTCTGGCGGCAGGAGCCGACATCACCGTGCAGACCTGCACCGATACCGCCGTTCAAGGGTGGTACATGAGCGCGGACCACCTGATCCGCAGCTCCGCGGACCCGGCGTTCTGCATGGACTCCCGCAATGACACCGACACCGGAGTCGGTGTCTGGCCATGCAGCGAGGCCGATGACCGGATGTCCGACAGGCTGCGCTTCCAGACGGGCGGCGACGGTTCGATCCATCCCTTCATCGATGTGGAGGACTCGGCCGTGACACCGCTGGGCGACTCCGCCGGGGAAGGGGTCATCTTCGACTGGTCCCGTGGCTACGCCAACCAGCATTGGTGCGTCCGTGGCCCAGGGGGTCTCGGAAACCTGCCGAAGTGCTAGCCACCCTCGATGCCGGGGCGCGGGAAGCGCCGGTGCGCGCTCCCCGCGATATCCGACAGCGGAACGGAACGCTCCCGATCCCGTAAGGTCGGCGGATGGCGAAGTACTTCGACGTGCACCCCGAGAACCCCCAACAGCGCACCATCGACAACGTGGCCGACCGGCTCCGCTCCGGTGCGCTCATTGCCTACCCCACCGACTCCTGCTTCGCGCTGGGATGTCAACTGGGCAGTCGTGAGGGCATCGACCGGATCCGGTCGATCCGCAATCTTGACGATCGCCACCACTTCACCCTGGTATGCCAGAGCTTCGCCCAGCTCGGCCAGTTCGTCCACATCGACAAGGACGTGTTCCGCGCGGTCAAGGCGGCGACGCCCGGCAGCTACACCTTCATCCTCCCGGCCACCAAGGAGGTGCCGCGGCAGCTGCTGCACCCGAAGAAGAAGACCGTCGGGGTCCGGATCCCCGACCATGTGGTCACCCAGTCCCTGCTCACCGCCCTCGGCGAACCCCTGCTCTCCAGCACCCTGCTCCTCCCCGACGAGGAGGAGCCGCTGACCCAGGGATGGGAGATCAAGGAGCGCCTGGACCACGTGGTGGACGTCGTGCTCGACTCCGGTGACTGCGGCACCGAGCCGACCACGGTCATCGACTTCTCCGGCGACGGAGCCGAGATCGTACGCCGAGGGGCGGGCGACACGTCGCGGTTCGAATAGAACACCGGCAGGCCACCCGGAGACGGTGAGGCCGCCGGGGTAGAGCTGAAACGCGCGGTCGGCGCGTGCCCGGTGCCGGGCCGCGCCCGTCGCTCCTGCGTGCGGCGCAGGGGCGCCTCCGCCGCGCGGGTGAGCCGGTCCCTCCATGCGACGGATGCGCAAGTCCGGGGGCGGGTGCGAACGTGGCGGAGCACCCCGCGGAACCCCCACCGGGTCGGCGGCCGCACACGGTCGCCCCATCGCTCCCGGTCCGGACGAGTGGACGAGGAGAACCGGCCATGACGGCGCGCACGATCCTGACCCGGTTGCACGGCCGGACGGTGCCGGGCGTGCCCCGCTGGGCGGTGTGGACCGCCTACGCCATCACCCTGCTCGCGCTGCCCTCGTGCGTGTGGCGGATCGCGGCCGTCAACTTCGGTGCGCCGCTGCTGGAACACGACGCGACCGCCCCGGCCGGTCCGCAGACGTTCGACGGGGAGTGGTGGTACCTCATCGGGCTGAGCGTGGTCAGCGAGGCACTGGCGTTCCTGGCGGTCGGGCTGGTCGCCCCATGGGGTGAGATGTGGCCGCGGTGGATCCCCGGACTGGGCGGGCGTCGGGTGCCGGTCCTGGCGGCCGCCATTCCGGCCGGGCTCGGCTCGGTGGTGCTGCTGGTCTTCCCCTACGCGATGGTGATGTCCGCCTTCGGTCTGAAGATCACGGGCGAGCCGGACGATCTGGCCGTGCACGGCTGGCAGGTCGCCGCCTTCTGGTTCGCGTACGCGCCCCTGGCCGCCTGGGGCCCGCTGCTCGGCATCCTGACGGTGCACTACTACCGGCGACGCCGCTGCGCCGGGCACGCCGTCGGGGGCCGGGAAGACCGGGTCGGCACAAGGCGATCCGTGCGGGACGTTTCACGAGCGGAGACCCGGAAACCCGGTGCCGTGACAACGGAGAAAGGAGTCACTGATGAGCACCGTGCGGGAGTCCGTCGAGGTTGAGGTTCCGCTGCACACGGCCTACAACCAGTGGACCCAGTTCACCGAGTTCCCGCGGTTCATGGAAGGCGTGGATCAGGTGACCCAGGTCGACGACCGGCACAACCACTGGTCGACCTCCATCGCCGGTGTGCGCCGCGAGTTCGACACCGAGATCGTCGACCAACTCCCCGACGAGCGCATCGCCTGGCGCACGACCTCGGGTGATGTACGGCAGCAGGGCCTGGTGACCTTCAAGCGGCTGGACGAGAGCCACACGGAGGTCAATCTGGCGCTGGTCTTCGAGCCGACCGGAGTGGCCGAGAAGGCCGCGGACATGACCGGTGTGCTCGACCGGAGGATCAAGGGCGATCTGCACCGCTTCAAGGACTTCATCGAACGCCGGGGGCAGGAGGATGGGGCCTGGCGGGGCCGTATCGGCCCCGCCTGATCCTGGACCGCCCCACGGAGGGACGACCCCGTCCGCCGTACCCGTTCAGTCGGAGGTACGCGGACGGGGTCGAAGCGTTCCACAGCCGCCTCATCGGGGCGGCGCACCTACCGGGATGGCTGGCGCGCCATATCGGGGCGATCGCGCAACTCGCCCTGATGTCGGATCAGTTCGCCAAAGGCGCCGTGTGCTCGGCCACCCGGCACGGCCACTGGAGGGGCGGCGGAGGCGGCTGGCTCCTGGGAGAAGGCCACCGGAGGTATGCGATGCTGCCCCGCATGTCTTCTGAGGGAACGACGGCCCATCCGGTGAACACTCCCCCGCATTCCCGCGACCGTCGTCTGCGCGCCTGGGGGCTCGCCCTGCTGTCCGTCGCGGGAGTGCTGTGGATCTGGGCCGCGGTGCTGCTCCTGACGCCGTACCACGTCACGGTGGTGTCCGTCGTCGGGGGCGGCGACAGGAAGTGCGAGGCACCGCTGTTCGCCGAGGTCGACGAGGCCGCGATGGCGAAGAAGGGCACGGCGCTGGTCACCGCGTGCGCGGCGGAGCGGCGCTGGCCCACGGCTGTGGCGGTGATCGGGGCCTCGGTGCCGGTCTCCGTCTTCGGCGCGGTCCTCTACACCACGGGTGCGCTGGGCCGTCGGCTGAGCGACCCGGCGGGGCCCACCCGTGCCTCCGCCCGGCAACTGCCCGATCCGACCGCTCAAGGAGGACAGCACCACTGAGGCGGCGATGGTGCCGCCGACGCTCGCATCCGGCCGCCGGAAGCGGCCCGGCGTCACCGTACCGGCGGCACCGGGTAGTTGCACCGCCTCGGTCGCGCGGGCGAGCTCGCCGGGCCGTGCACCGGTGCGGGGCCTAGACTTCCGGTATGGAACAGACCTGGCTGGAGAAGCTCGGTACCGGTAAGTACCTGCTCGTCACCAGCTACCGCAAGGACGGCTCGACCGTCGCCACTCCGGTCTGGGTGGTGTCCGACGGGGCGGCGCTGGGTGTGTGGACGGCCACGGACTCGTGGAAGGTCAAGCGGATCCGCAACCGTGGCGAGGTACTGGTCGGCCCATGCGATGTGCGGGGCAACCCCACGGGCGAGCAGCGCCCGGCCACCGCCGAGATCTGCGACGCGGCCACCACCGAGCGGTACCGCGCGCTGGTGGCCCGCAAGTACGGCCTCCTCGGGCGGCTCACCCTCCTGGGCAGCCGACTGCGGCGCGGCAAGGCGGGCACCATCGGCATCCGGATCACGACGGCCCCGTGACACGGCGCCCCTGGGGATCGCCGGACCGACCGGGGCCGAGCCCGGCTGGAGTTCCCGGAGACGCCGCCGGGTGGCCGAAGCCCCGGCGGCGGTCGGGCGCCGATGGTGCGGGCGGGTCAGATGCGGGCAGCGGGTTCGGTCACACCGGTGCGCACGCCGCCATGGTCACGTCGGCTCCCGTCGGCACCGGCGGCCTGGCCGCCATCGCGGTGGTCGCTGTCGGCGGCACCGATCGTCTCAGCGTCAGCCCTGCCACCGTCCGACGGGCGTCGCCCGTCCGTGCCCCCGTCGGCACCGTCCTGGAGGGTCTGGCCGCGCAGCAGGAACCACGCCCCCACCGCCGTGGCGAGCAGGACCACCGCGCCCACACCGCAGGCGATCCGCAGCCCGGCCACGAACGAGTCCTGTGCCGAGGCGAGGAGTCCGGCGGCGAGGTCCGACGGCAGGTGGGCGGCCGACTCGGCCGCGCCGCCCAGCGACTCATGGGCGGCCGCCGCCGTGTCCGCCGGGACGCCCGCGGGCGTCTCGAAGCCGCGGTAGACACCGGTGACCATCGAACCGAGCAGAGCGATACCGAGTGCCGCACCCAGTTCGTAGGCCGTCTCGGAGACGGCGGACGCGGCGCCCGCCTGCTCCTTGGGGACGCTGGAGAGGATCACATCGGCGGTGACGGTGAACGAGAAGCCCGCTCCGACGCCGACGACCAGCAGCACCCCGCCGAGCACGGGGAAGCCGGTGTGGGCGTTCAGGAAGACCAGTACGGCGAGCGAGAGCCCGATGGCCGCCAGACCTCCGGACACGATCGCGCGGACGGAGTAGCGCCGGGCGGCCGCACCGGCCACCAGCCCCGCGGCCACGGCACCGATGGCCGCGGGCAGTTCGGCGAGTCCCGCCTCGAGCGGTGTCCGTCCCTGGACGAGTTGCAGGAACTGCGACAGGAAGAAGACCAGCCCGGACAGGCCCAGGATGGTGAGCAGGTCGGCCAGGACCGCGCCGGAGAAGCCACGGTGCTTGAACAGCCGCATGTCCAACAGCGGTTTCGGAAGCGTCAGTTGGCGCCGGACGAACGCCAGCAGCGCGAGGACGCCGATCAGGCCCGCCACGATCGCCGCCGCGCCGGTGGCATGTGTGGCCAGCTCCTTGACGCAGTAGACGACACCGATCATGCCGACCAGGGAGAAACCGACGCTGAGCAGGTCCCAAGGGCCGGGGTCGGGGTTCTTGGACTCCGGCAGCAGTTTCACACCGACGAGGACGAGCACGGCCATCACGGGCAGGTTGATGAGGAACACCGAACCCCACCAGAAGTGCTCCAGCAGGAATCCACCGACGATCGGCCCGACCGCCGCACCCGCGGACGCCGCGGCACCCCAGATGCCGATGGCGACACTGCGTTCCCTCGGATCGGGGAAGAGGTTGCGGATGAGGGCGAGGGTGGACGGCATCAGCGTGGCACCCGCGACACCGAGCAGCGCACGGGCCGCGATCAGCATCTCGGGTGACGTGGCGTACGCGGCGAGCAGCGACAGCCCGCCGAATGCGGTGGCGCCGGTGAGCAGCAGCTTCTTACGGCCGATGCGGTCGCCGAGACTGCCCATGGACACCAGCAGGCCCGCGATGACGAACGAGTAGACATCGCCTATCCACAGCAACTGGTTGCCGGTCGGCTCCAGGTCCTCGCTGAGGTACGGCGTCGCCAGACCGAGGACCGTCGCGTCGACGGCCACCAGCAGCACGGCGAGGATGAGCACCGACAGGGCGAGCCAGCGTCCCGGAGCCCCCGCGGCCGCGCCGGGCCGCGGGGCCCGGTGCGGGCCGGTCAGGCGCTCTGGGGTCTTGCCAGTCACTTCTCCACACTCCGAATCATTCCTCCGAGCAGTAGCTCGGAGACCATGTGACCCGCGTCCTTGGACGCGATCCTGCCTTCCTGGGCACTCCAGGCCGAGGCCGCGATCAGGGCGTACAACGCCTCGGTCAGCCAGGCCGGTGTCAGGTCGAGCCGGAACAGTCCCTGCTCCTGGCCCCGCCGGAACAACGCGCCCACGTGTTCGTCGATGCGCTCCCAGCCCTCGTCCATCGCCTCGGACTCGTAGAGCTGGTTCTCGCCGTAGAGGAACGCGAGGAAGCCCGACACCGGCAGCGCCTCGGTGACCAGGCGCCGCACCGCGTCGACCGGATCCCCCTCGTCGATCCGAGCGGCCGCGAGCCGCTCCTCGACGAGCTGGATACCGAGCACACCGAGCGCCTGGACGAGCGCGTCCCGCCCGGCGAAGTGCCGGTGCAGGGTGGCGCGGCTGATCCCGGCGGACTTGGCGATCTCATCCATGGACGCCGTGGCCTTACGGGCGAGCAGCTCGGCGGCGGCGCGCAGAACGTGTTCACGATCAACGGACATGAGACAAGAGTAACGCATGTGAGACAGAGATGTCTCATACGATACGTACGTGATTCATCGCGGGCTGTCGGACTACGTATGCGGTGCGGGTACGCACGGAGCAGGTAGTGCTCCGCGTATTTCCACGCTGCTCCCCCTCGCGGAGCACCGGGAGAGTGATGGGGCCTGCCGGTCGCACGGAGGACCGGGGTGACGTGGCAGACCACGTAAGCGCCTATCGATCTGCGGGGAATCGTTCTTGTGATGCTGGGGTCTTGGTGGCGCCCATGGGATCGGCAGCCCGCACGAGGTTGCACTCCAGGCGTTCCAGGGTGCGCAGGACCGCGACGCGCTCATCGTCGGAGAGGTCCGCGGCCACCAGCTCCTCGAGCCGGCCCCAGCTCCGCTCGACCTCGCGGCGCAGGGCATGACCGGCGGCGGTGGATTCGATGAGTGACACGCGCCCGTCGGTGGCTGAGGGACGGCGGCTGACGAAGCCGGCCCGCTCCAGACGCCGGACGGTGCGGGTCATGGTGGCGGCATCGGAGTCCATCAGCCGCACCAGGTCCGCCTGCCGCTGCACACCGAGCTCCCACAGCTGCATCATGACGAGCTCCTGGCCCGGATGGAGACCGATACGGCGCAGCAACCGGCCCGCGAACATACGGTGCAGACGGGCCAGCCGGAAGATCGCGTGGCCGATCGGACCACCGTCGGCCGCGGTCGGCACCGGGACGGTGGCCTCCTGCCCCGGTTCCATGAAACACCGCCCGGCCCCCGGCGTGGACTGCGCCATCTCCTCCTCGCTTTCCTGCCCGGACAACATAACCCTCCTTCGCAACCATGCGCCCTCATGGAGCCTGCCGGAGCCCAGCCACGGCAAGGCCAGATGGCGGATGTGGCGTGCTTCACAGCAGACCTCGGGAATGATCGCAGGGGATTTACCTGTTCAGACAAGTGATTTACTTGTTCGGACAGGCATCAGCCGCCGCGGCGGCGGATCGCCCTGAGCCGCGAAACGTCACTCATCCCGAGGAAGAAGGCCATGACCACTGCTTTTGATCCGATCGTCCTGGGCGACAAGCACCTGACCAGCCGTATCGCGATGGCTCCGATGACCCGCAGCCGTGCGTACGGCCCCGGCGCCGAGCCGACGGAGCTGATGGCCACGTACTACGCGCAGCGTGCCGACGCCGGGCTGATCGTCACCGAGGGCATCCAGCCCTCGACCGTCGGCCAGGGCTACCCCGACACCCCCGGCCTGCACACGCCCGGCCAGGTCCGGGCATGGCGGACGGTGACCGACGCCGTGCACCGCGAGGGAGGGGTGATCTTCGCTCAGCTCATGCACACCGGCCGGATCGGTCACCCCAGCCTGCTGCCCGACGGCCTGACACCGGTCGCGCCGTCGGCGGTGGCCGCCCAGGGCAAGGTGTACACCCACCAGGGTCCGCAGGACTTCATCACGCCGCAGGAGCTGACCGAGGAGGAGATCCGGCAGACCGTCGGCGACTTCGCGAGCGCGGCGCGCAACGCCATCGAGGCCGGCTTCGACGGTGTGGAGATCCACGGCGCCAACGGCTACCTGGTCCACCAGTTCCTCGCGGACAACACCAACCAGCGCACCGACGGCTGGGGCGGCTCCACCGAGGGCCGGATCCGCTTCGCCGCCGAGGTCGTCACGGCCGTGGCCGAAGCCATCGGCGGCCACCGGGTGGGCCTGCGGATCTCGCCCGGGAACATCTTCAACGACATCACCGAGGACAACCCGGCTGAGGTCTACGGGGCGTTGCTGGACCGGCTCGCCGCTCTGGACCTTGCCTATCTGCACCTGATGGAGGGCCCGGACACCTCCCTGACCGCACGGCTGCGCAAGGCCTGGCCGGGCACGTTCGTCCTCAACCCGTTCACCTACCCGGACGCCACCGGCGTCGACGCGCTGAAGCTGGTGGAGGACGGCAGCGCGGACATGGTGGCCTACGGGGCGCTGTTCCTCGCCAACCCCGACCTGCCCCGGCGCCTGGCTGCCGGCGGTCCGTTCAACACCGCGGACAAGGCCACCTTCTACGGCGGCGACCACCGCGGATACACCGACTACCCGACCCTCACCGCCTGACCGGCGAGCCCGTCAACGCGGCCCCTACCTGGGAGGTTCTGATGTCCACCGCAATCGCCTTCTCCGAGTACGGCGCGCCCGAGGTGCTCCGGCTGTCGGAGGTCACCCCGCCGGAGCCCGGACCGGGTCAGGTCCGGATCCGAGTGCGAGCCGCCTCGGTGAATCCACTCGACATAAAGATCCGCTCCGGCCTGATGGCCGCCGCCATCCCGGCCCGCTTTCCCGTGGTCCCCGGCCTGGACGCGGCCGGTGTCGTCGACGCCGTCGGTGCGGGAGCCGAGGCCGCCGTGGGCGATGAGGTCCTCGGTGCCACGGCCGGCGGCAGCTACGGCGAACACGCCCTGCTGGAACGGCCTGTCGCCAAGCCCGCGGCACTGTCATGGGAGGTCGCCGCATCGCTGGTGACGGTCGGCCGGACCGCGTCCCGCGTCCTCGCCCAGCTGGGTGTGCGCGAGGGGCGGACCCTGCTCGTCCACGGCGCCGCCGGCAGCGTGGGCTTCCTCGCCGTGCAACTGGCGGTCGCCCGCGGCATCACCGTCATCGGCACGGTCGGTGAGCACGACGTCGAGCGCGTCACGGCGCTCGGAGCCACCGCCGTCCGCTACGGCGACGGCTGGGCACAGCGGGTGAAGGCCGTGGCGCCCCAGGGAGTCGACTTCGTCCTCGACGCCTCCGGCGCCGGTGTCCTTGCCGACTCCGTCGCCCTGACCGGCGACAGCGCACATGTCATCACCATCGCCGACATGTCCGCCGCACAGCACGGTGTCCGCTTCAGCTCCGGCGGCGCCGACCAGGCCGGGGAATCCCTGTCGGAGCTGGTGCGGATGGCCGCCGACGGCAGGCTCACGCTGCCGATCTGGCGCACCTACCCCTTGGCGGAAGCGGCGCGCGCCCACAGGGATCTGGAAGCGCGTCGCAACAGGGGCAAGGTCGTCCTGCTGCCCTGACCCCCGATACCGCCGCCTCGCGTCACAGACACCGACGAGGCGGCCACCCGGGCCGCGGCCGGCGCCCCCCGAGCCGGCTGCGGCCCGGCCTCCACGAGCCGAACCGCCACGAGCGAAGGACCCATGAGCCGATGGCAGCCCGCACCACCCTCGCGCCGCTCACGGCCGACGCGGACATCACCGCCGCGTTCGAGGTCCTCGGCCTGAAGTGGAACGGCATCATCCTCCACACCCTCGCCACCCGGCCCGCCCGCTTCGGCGAACTGCACACCGCCATCGGGCACATCAGCACCAAGATGCTCGCCGACCGGCTCCGCGAACTCCTCGACGCCGGGCTCGTCACCCACGACCGGCTCCCGCCCGGACCCGCCACCTACACACTCACCCCCGACGGCCGGGCCCTGCTGCCCGCACTGGAGTGGATCCGCTCCTGGTCGCGGCGCAGAAGAACCACATGACCACGCTCGAAGAAGGGAACTCATCATGTCCGCACGTCCCCTGCCCGAGGCGACCTTCGCCCGCACCGTCCTGGGCTCCGGCCCGGGGCTCGCGCTGGCCCATGGCGCCGGGAGCAGCGTGACCGGAACCTACGGTCCGATCCTCCAGGGCCTGGCGGCCCGCCACACCGTCGTCGGCATCGACTACCCCGGCAGCGGCGACACCCCCCGCGCCACCACCCCCCTGGAGCTGGACGACCTCGCCGACCAGCTGATCGCCGCCGCCGTGGCCGAGGGCCTGGACACCTTCGCCCTGTCCGGCTACTCCCTCGGCGGCCCCGTCGCCATCCGCGCCGCCGCCCGCCACCCCGAGCGCGTCACCGCCCTCGTGCTGACCGCCACCTTCCCCCGCCGCGACAACCGCCAATCCCTCTCCCTGCCCATCTGGCGCAAGCTGGCCCAGTCCGGCGACCGCCAGATGCTGGCCGAGTACCTGACGATGATGGCCCTGGGTGCCGACGCGCTGGAGGCGATGCCGGACGAACAGGTCCAGCAGGCCATCGGATTCACCGCCGCCAGCATCGCCGAGGGCACCCCCGAACACGCGGGTCTGGTACCCCGCATCGATGTCCGCGACGACCTCCCGCACATCACGGTGCCCACACTGGTCATCTCCACCACCCAGGACTGGTTCACCTCCACCCGCCAGCACCACCAGCTCGCCGACACCATCCCGGGCGCCGAGCTGGTGGAGATCCCCACCGGCCACCTGCCCATGGTGGAACGCCCCGAGGAATGGCAGAAGCTCATCACCGACTTCCTCGGCCGGCACAGCGCCTGAGACGCACCGCCGGCGGGGGTCACATCGATGATGATGTGGCCCCCGCCGGTGGCGACAGGAACATCTCGTGGTGTGCGCCCGGCATGGCCGCCCGCCCATACGAGGGGGAAGTCATCGACACGTCCGGCCGGCACGATGGATCAGACCCGCAGTACCGGACGGCCCGGCTGCTGCACGACCGGGACGGCCCGCTGGAGGAGGTCGCCGGTCATCTGCTCGACGCCGAGCCCGGCGGGCGGCACTGGGTGGTCGGCGCGCTGCGCGCCGCAGCGCGACTGGCCACGGCACGCGGCGACTCCGAGCGGGCCGTGGCCTATTTGCGGCGCGCGCTGCGCGAACCTCCTTCGTCCGGACAGGAGGTCCTGCTGGCCGAACTCGGCCGTGCCGAGGCACCGGCTCACCCGGCCGCCGCGGTCCGCCACTTGTCCGCGTCGCTGAACACGCTCACCACGGACTCGGCACGGCTGGAGGTGGTCCCCGTCCTGGCCGACGCCCTGGAGCGAGGCCAGCGCGGCTGCCAGGCGGCCGAACTCCTCGACCGTGAGGCCGGACTGCTGACCGCGAGCGACCGGCCATGTGGCGATGCCGTGTTCGGGCTGCGTCTGCAGCGTGTTCTGATCGGACTGGAGGATCCGGACCGGCGGTCGAGGACGGACGGGAGGCTGACCAGGCTGTCGACCGACGAGGACCGGATCCGCGAACGGGCCACCGCGGCCGTCCGGTCGGCGCTTGCGGTGGGCCGCCCCGCCGATGCCGCCACCGTGGCCGCGTACGCCCGTGACGCGCTGGACGGACCGCTGCCACAGGACGATGTCATCACCCGCGCGATCGCGCTGGGTGCCCTGGCCCTGGTGTGGTGCGACCGGTTGGAGGAGACAGCGCGGATCCTCGACCGCCTGTCGGAGCAGACGCGGTGGTGCGACGCCACCACCGCGCGGACACTGGTCTCGCTGGGCCGGTGCGAAGTGGCCTACCGGACCGGCCGCCTTCCCGCCGCCCTCGACGCGGGACACCGCTGGCTCGATCTGGCCTCGGTCTCCCGCGGAAACCCCATGGTCCCCCTCGCTCTCGCCGGTGTTCTGCGCGTGCTGGCGGAGACGGGACGGCATGAGGAGGCCGAGCCGCTGCTCGGCCTCGCCGAACCCGAGCGGTACGGAGACGTCTGGCAGTGGACGCATCTGCTGGAGGCACGCGCGCGCATGCGCCTGGCCGACGGCCGGTTCGCCGATGCCCTGGAGGATCTGCTGGAGTGCGGACGCCGCCAGATCGCCTGGCAGCGGGACAACCCCGCCATCCTTCCGTGGAGATCCCTCGCTGCCCTCGCCCAGCTCGCCCTGGGCCGTTCCGGTCAGGCCGCGCACCTGGCCCACCAGGAGCTGGAGCAGGCCCGGGACTGGGGCACCCCCCGTACCCTCGGCATCAGCCTGCGCACGGCCGCCGTGACCGTGCGCGGCCGACAGGGCCTGAAGCAGCTGGAAACATCCGTCGGCTTGCTGGAGGAAGCGGGAGCCACGCTCGAACTGGCCCGTTCACTGGTCGAGTACGGCACCTTGCGCTTCGAGGCCGGACACGCCCGGCTGGGCCGGGAGACGGCCCGTCGTGGGCTGGACCTCGCCCGGCAGTGCGGGGCCGTCCGCCTCGCCGATCTGGCCCGCGAGCGGTTGCGGGCGTTCGGCGCGCGGCCCCGGCGGGCGCACACGGCCGGGGCTTCGGCGTTGACCGACCGCGAACGCCGCGTCGCGGAGCTCGCGGCCCGCGGACTGACCAACCGGGAGATCGCCGACACCCTGTTCATCACGCAACGGACCGTGGAGAACCACTTGACCAGTGGATTCCGGAAACTCGGCATCACTGGCAGACGCGCGTTGGCGCCCTTGCTCGACGACGGACCGAAGTGATGGTGGCGCGCGGACGGGCAGTGGGCCGGTGCCCCGGAACACGGGACACCGGCCCACCGCCGCCTACCTACCGCGGCGCGTTGCCCACTACCCGGCCCGTCGCAGGCCCGC
>NZ_JANCLX010000052.1:3810-41557 GCF_024295805.1 Streptomyces cucumeris | reverse complement strand
CCCGATGTACTCGCCGCCCAACGCAAGGAACGGGCCCGCATTCGCAGCGAGAAGGGCATCCGCTGGGGCGGACGCCCCCTCGCAGCCGCAGCCTGAACCCGGCGAACCTATGCGGTCACAGCACTAGGCGGGTGTCCTCGCCGTGGGTGGCGCGGCGGACGGCGTCGATCCGCCACCCATACCGCGGACCTTGTCGTTGTTGTGTGGCATGACGGGGTGGTTGGCTCTGACTATTTCAGAATGAGGTTCGGAGTCGTCGTAAGCAGATGATGCTGCAGGCGAGTTGGAGGAGACCCAGGTGGAGGTCGGCGCGTATCTCGTAGCGGATTCGCAGACGTTTGAACTGGTGGAGCCAGGCAAAGGTGTGCTCGACGACCCAACGGGTGTCGTCCCGGGTAGCGGCGACGCCGTGGCGGGCGAGGAGGAAGCAACGGAGCAGTGCGTTCCCACAGGTCATCAGGCACAAGATCAACATGTATCCGCAGATCCGCAGACACCGCGTTCGCGGAGCGCTCTCCGGCTTGGAGGGTGACGATCACCGGGCCCAGTGGTAGGAGCGGCGGAAGGCTGCCGAGACGGTGCGGTCGGCGGTGACAGAACACGCCCGTGCCGCGGGCTGGAGCGCTTCGAGGCGGAACGGGCGGTGAAAACGGCTGCGCGCTACCCGATGCGGCAGATTCAGAAGTCGGATAGCTGGGCCTGCCGCTCACTCCGGCCGGGGCGGTGGGTCCAGCCATTGCACCGGGACGGTCAGCCCCCATGGTCGCCATCAGTTCTACCTCCGCCCCGTTCCTATCGTGGAGCGTGCCGCAGGTCGTCCAGTGCGCGATGGCCGGGCCAGTCCCGCACCCTCGGCCTGTTCTCCGGTGCCGGCGCTGCCCACGCCCCCGGTCCACGCCTGCCGGTAGAGCCAGAGTGACAGCGCCCTGCCCTCTGTGGAGGGCGGGGCGCCTTCGCTTGTGTGCCTACTTGGGCAGCTTGATGGTGAAGCCGTCTCCGTCGGTGTAGTTGAGTACCCCGCCTCGTTCAGGCACGTCGAGGATGGGGCGTCCGGTTACTGTCTGTCCTGGCTTGTACTTCGTGTCCAGCTCAGGGCCTTCGGGGGTGTTGAGGGTGGTCGCGTCCTGGGCCGCGCTATCCCTGTCCTCCCACTCGAGCTGGCCGTAGGTGAGCAGGTGGGCCTTGTTCTGGCCGACGTTCTTGAGCGTGATGCCGAGCCGTACGTACTGGCCCTCCGCTGGGGTCGTCGTGTCATCTGCGGCTGACTGGCCGATGTACTTGATCTCGTTTACGGTCACCTTGAACGTCGTCTTCTTCTCCGTGTAGGAGTCGGTGAAGTCGAAGGTGTCGCTGTCGCCCACGCTGAGGGGCTGCTCGCTGGGCTTCTTTGCGGGCTTTTTGTCGTCAGCCCGGTTCCTTGCTGGTTGCTGGCAGCGCTTGACCCACTCGACGTGTGTGATCTTCGGGTCCGTGCAGTCGAGAGACGCCTGCGGTGTGGCTCGCGAGTCTCCGCTGCATGCGGTGAGTGGCACAGCGGCGGCCAGGATGACGGCCGCGATGGTGGGTGCGCGCATGATCCCCCCTTGGGTGCTACGTGACGAGATGACCGTAGCGACCTGGTTGAAGCGTGAAGGGAGCTGCGCGGGATTGGTGCTCAACCTGTAACGGAGGGCGGCGGGGCGCTGGGCCATCACGGCACCACACGCGGTGTGACCTCAGGGGATGCGGGATGTTTGCCGGGGGACGAGTTCGGGCGCGGGCGCGGCCGGACTCGGCGCCGCCATCGTGTGCTTGACCGACGCAGGGCCTGGCCGTCGACGAACTGCGCTTCCGGCTCGCGGTGGCTGTGCAGGGCCCGCTCCTGGCGCTCGATCGCGGTCGTGATGGCCCGAGCCTCCTAGCAGGTGATCGCCTCGCGCCCGGCGGTCTGATGCGGCCCGCTGCCGTAGGTCCTCCACACCATGACCTCACTGGCCCGCTCGTCGTAGTCCGCCGAGAACGACCGCTGCTCAGCTAGGACTTCAGGCACGGTCGTCTCCTTCCGCGTGCGGCACGTGGCACACGATCTGCTTGCCGACCGGGGTGGGGTGGACATGCCACCCGGGAACGAGGATGTCCAGCAGGCCCAGCCCCCGGCCGGTCTGTGCGCTGTCATCGTCGAGTGCGATCGGGCGGCGGCTGGGCATCAGGTCGCGTTCGGGGTCGTGGACCCGAACCGCCACCCCGCTCTCCTCGGCCTCGATCTCGACGACCAGGGGCACATGGTCCCCACAGGCCCGCACCGCGTTGCCGACCAGCTCCGACACGACCCACTGCACGGTGTAGCTAGTCCCGGCGCTCACGTCGGTCTCGGTCAGTGCCTTGTCCGCCAGCTCCCTCACGTCGTGCAGGTGCGCTGCGCAGGCGGTCATGTGGACGGCGAAGCCGGTAGGCCGGGGCCGTAAGTAGAACCCGGGGGTGGTCGCGGCCTGCTGCGTCTCCACGAACATGGCTGCCTCCAACCCGCGGCACACTGGCCGCATGGCGCGGAACAAGTAGCGCATAGATACGGCCAGTTGACCGAGCGTCGCGCCAAGACCTTGAGGATGCACCCTTTCGTGAAGGGGCCGCAACCTTTCTGCCAAACCTCGTCAACCGATCCTGCGAACTGGGTCGTGTTGCGGCCCGGGGCAGTGCGACACTGCGCATATGCCGCACACCCTTGTGGTGCCGACCGTCCGCCGGCGACGCCTCGGCCAGACGCTGAAGAAGCTCCGCACCGACGCCAGCATGACGCTCGAGGATGCCGCAGTCGCCATGGGCTGGAAGGTCCCCAAACTCTCCAAGATCGAGAATGCCCGGCAGAACATCCGTCCCACCGAGGTCACCGCCCTGCTCAAGGCGTACGGCGTCGCCGACCCGGAGGTGTTCACTGCGCTGGAGAACCTTGCCAAGGACGCCGGGAAGAAAGGCTGGTGGCAGACCTACAGCGGCGTCGTCTCCCCGGCATACGCGGACTACATCTCGCTGGAGGACGACGCCGACCACATCCGCGAATGGGCCCCGTTGGCGATCCCCGGACTGCTCCAGACCACTGCCTACGCCCGCGAGACCATGACCGCGACCAGTGGGACCCGCACGGCCGAGGAGATCACGGCACTCGCCGAGGTGCGCCAGGCCCGTCAGGCGATCCTGACCCGGCCCGGCAACCCGCTGCAGCTGTGGGCTATCACCCACGAGGCAGCACTGCACACCCGGTTCGAGATGCGGCCAGCCACCATGCGTGAGCAGCTGCGCAAGCTGCTGGACATATCCGAGCTGCCGAACGTGACAGTGCAGCTTATGCCGATGGATTCGACCGCGCACCCGGGGATGTTCGGCGGTTTTGGCCTGGTCAGCTTTCCCGGCCCCACCCCAGATGTCGTGCTGTTGGAGAACCTCAGCGGGGCGACCTACGTTGAGGGCGACGGTACGCAACCCTTCACCAGTGCGGTCGAGCGCATCCGCGCTGCGGCTCTGTCGGTGGAGGACACTCGCGCACGAATCACCAAGCTCGAAGAAAGGCACCGGCAGTGAACGAACAAAAGGCGGAGTTGTACGAGTACGATCTCTCCGCCGCCCGCTGGCGCAAGGCCAAGGACAGTGGTCCGGAGCACAATTGCGTCGAGATCACCGACCTCCCCGGCGGCGGCGTCGCCGTCCGCGACTCGAAGAACCTGCACCTGGAGCCGCTGCGGTACACGGCCACTGAGTGGAGGATGTTCCGTGAGGCCATGGTGAGCGGAGAGCTCTGATCAGTGCGGAAGGGCGTTGGTCTTCCCTCGAGGGAACCGGGGGAAGGCCAACGCTCCTGCGGACGGACTGCGGCCGTGTGGGTCGGTGTGCAGGAGTGAGAGCATCTTCGACGGGCATGGTTGTCTCCTGGGTGGGGGTGTTGAAGGTCAGGTGTGCGTGATCAGGTAGGCGGGGCCTTTGCCGCGCCGGGCTCGTTCGATGGCGTCGAGGCGGGCGAAGGCGCGCGGCGCCATCAGCCCCTGCCAGGTCGCGAGGTCGTGGATGGCCCACATGTCGTGCTCGGCGGGATCGAGGCGGAGGCGGCGAAGCTGGTCGGTGGTCAGCTGGCCTCCGTCGAAGATGAGCCCCACCTTGTTCAGCGGCTGGGGTGGTCCGGCATGCAGGAAGTGCGTAAGCAGCAGCTTCGGTGTTTCCAGCCCTAGTTCGAGGCCGGTCTCCTCGACCGCTTCGCGCTGGGCAGTCTGCAGCGGGTCCTCGCCCGGGGCGTCGAGGTTGCCGCCCGGGAACTGCCAGAGTCTCGAGCCGTAGATCGAGCGGAGCTGGACCGGCCGGTCGTGCTCGTCGCGGATGTAGAGGCACCCGTACACCGTGTGGTGGGGGACGGTCTGCGCATACTGCGAGGGCGTCATCGGCATGGGGCGGCCCGGAAGGGCCGGGCGGTGGTCGAACGCGAGGGCGAGGACGCCGAGGGCTTCCTTGGCCGGTGAATAGATGCTGCGGAGGTTGGCCAGCAGCTCGCCGGGAGGCCCGCCCGGGTCAATGCGTGCAGCGTCCTCCGAGCTGAGCAGATCCTCGAATGAGCAGTACGGGGCGATTCGCTGCACGATGACGTCGAGTTCCCGTCCGGTGTCCCGATCGTGGAAGACGAGCGTGTCGCCGACTGCGACGGCGCGTTTGTCCGGGGTGGCCACCCTCACTTCGATCGTCTTGCGGCCTGCTTCTACTTGGCGGTAGTACCGCCCGAGCAGGTGCATGTGGTGCTCGGGCGGTTTGTCTCCGGCCGCCGGACTCGGGACGGCTGGGATCGCCTGCTGGGTGTCATCAGGCATGTGTGCCTCCATTCGACGTGTTCCGTCCGCCACGGTCGTCGCGACTGGGCCAGGCGGTGGTGGCCGCGCTCCTGTGCTTCCGGCTCGGCGCGGGGCCGAGGTTGCCGGTGCGTTAGGGCAGTTCGATCGGTCCGTAGCGCGCGTGCAGTTCTTGCCGCATCAGCGCGTCGTACCGGTCTGCTACCGAGAAGTGCCAGAACTCGGTCCCACAGTTGGTAAAACCAGCCTTCTCCATGGCGTTGAGCAGCAGCGTGCGGTGGTGACGCGCGTGGTCGCTGAGGTTCGGGGCGTGAGTGAAGCAGGCTCCGTGGCTCTCCTCGGGGGAGGCATTGACGCGGGTGTCCAGGTCGAGTTCGTGGCCGTCCTGATCGACGAGGGTGACGTCCACCGCCGCGCCCGCGGAGTGGGGTGCGATCTCCGGCGGGGACACGTACCGGCTGGCGGCCTGGTGCAGCTGCTCAGCTGTCCAGTCGGCGTGGGCGGCGGCCAGCTCGTCCCGGTACCCCGTGAAGTAGCGCTGCTGGAGGGAAAGCGGCCGGTAGCCCTCGATGAACAGCAGGTCGGTGCCAGCGGGCAGGAGTGAGCGGGCATGCTCGAGCCGGGCCAGGACGCCCTCGCGGACGTGGGCGAAGGCGCCCCGTGAATCCTGCTTGCGGGGATCGACACGGAAGTCGTGGTCACGTAGGTCGACGAGAGGCTCCCCGCACTCGCGCACCGGAATCGCGGCGACCCGCGGATCGGACATCAACACCAGAGGGTTCATCGAGTCTGCTTGTGACGGCTTGCACTGCGGTGGCGGGACGGGGGAGGCAGCGGCCAGATCGGTTTCGCGCAGGATCCGCGCGACAGTGTTCTGCAGCGTGCTGTCGGCCGGGATCACGGTCTCCAACCCGCCGGGTAGCAGATCCAGCTCGCGATACCAGGAGGCGAGGTGGTTGTCGGTGACCTGCGCCAGGTACGCGGCATCCGCCTTCGACGCATGCCGGACCAACGTCGCCTCCAGCGGTACGTCCAGGTAGTAACAGCGGGAGAGCCCGCGGTGGTCCCGTACCAGAGACGCGATCATGTGGCTGTAGCGGTCGGCGTACAGGATCCCTTCGAGCACGACGTGAAAGCCGGCGTCCAGGGCTTTGCGTGCGATCCTGCCCAGCAGGGCGATGTTGGCGCCGCGCGCGGTGTCGCGTTCCCTGAGCACGTTCCGGCGGATCACGTCCTGGCTCACGATGGCGATACCGCGGCCGTGGTGATCTCGCAGTCCCTGGGCCACGCTTGACTTGCCCGACGCCGAGTTGCCACGGATCACCACAAGGCGAGTGTCCTCACGGCCGACCGCAGTTGCAGCGGACACGCGACACGGTGAGCCGCTCGGTGTGCCGGTCATGCGGACCAACCCGTCTCGCTGTACAGCTCCCCATTCTGGATCTTTTCGATGGCCACCCGGGTGTACGGGACAAGGTTGTCGGGAAGGGCGGCGGGTTCCCAGAATCTCCACTGGGTGCACTTGTCCGGCTCGCGCAGCTCCGGCTCGCCGCCCCAGACGCGGGCGCGGAAGAACAGGCCTATGCGGGGCCGGTCACCGGCCGTATCGATGTGGTGGACGACGTGCACGAGTTCGACGTCCTGGCGCTCGATGTGCAGGCCAGCTTCCTCCCGGGCCTCCCTGATCAGGCAGGCGATGGCGTTCTCCTGCTCGCAGTGGCCGGCCAGAACGTGCCAGGTGGACGGCGCGAACGCGGAGTCGGGGTGGCGCAGCCCGAGCAAGACCGTCCCGTCGGGCCGCTCGAGGTAGAGGTGGACGCCGATGACGTTGAGGACCGTGCCGCGCGGCGAAGCTGGGCGGCACCCCTTCTGCGATGCGAGCCCGCTCTGCGCCGCGGTGCCGGCAGGGAGGGTGGTGGCGTGGCGCCGTACGAGGTCGCTGGTGGTGTCGGCGATGCGCAGGCGGTGGAGGTCTGACGGGGTGAACCAGGTGAGCATCACTCCTTCCGTCAGGTGGAGGTCGCGGGGATCGCCATTCCAGCGGCCTGCGTAGATGGCGATGGGCACGGTCGCGCCGTCGTCGGTGGAGGCGTACTCGGTGCCGAACGGGGCCAGGTCGGCGAGGTCGAGGCCGGCTTCCTCTGCCAGTTGCGCGCCGCAAGGTGTGTTCCAGGGTGGCGTCCTGGGGCTCTCGGCCTCCGCCCAACAGGGACCACATGCCCGGCTCCCAGATCCTGCCGGGGAGGTAGTCGCGCAGGTGGAGCAGGAACTCGCCGCGGTCGTTGTAGATCAGGGCCGAGGCGTTGGCCGTCTCCGGTTCGGCTGCCGGCGGGAGCTTGAGCAGCTTCTCGCGCAGGGTCGGGGAGGTCACCCGGTCCACGGGACGCCACTCGATTCCACCGACCTCTTCCTCCTGCAGAACCACCGGCACCTCGGCCGCAGGGTGCAGGTGGAAGAGGAACCGGAGGTCGAAGTGGAGGTGTCCGGGTTCGCCTTTCCCCGGGTGGGCGTCGATGTCGTGGATGTCGATGTCCAGCGGAACGGTCTCGTAGCCGGGCCACGGCGTGATGGCCTGGGGCGGGATCCCGGTCTCCTCGAGCAGCTTCCGCAGCGCCGCTGCTGCCAGGGACTCATCAGCGGGCTCGGTGTGCCCGCCAGCTGCGAGGACCTTCCCGCTCGCCAGGTGCAGCACGTGCAGGACGCGCCCGAGCAGGTCGACGACGATCGCGCCGCAGGTGACGTGCCTGGTGAATGTGGAGCGGCTGGTGATCTCGTCGCCGGTCCGGTCCAGGGCGTCCAGGAGGGCGCCGAGCTGCTCGCGTTCGTGAGGGTGGCGCGCGAGATAGGCGTCAACGGTGGTGCGGATGTGGTCGTGCGACAACGGCATGGGGCTACCTCAGCGGGGTGTGGAGCGGGGGGAGTCGGGCCGGATTTCGGGTCAGCCCAGCCGCATCCCCTCCGCAGGAATCTCCTCGATGGCGGCGGAGTGAGCGGTGGGCAGGCCCCACCGCTCGCGTGCCGTGTCCACCGCGAGTTGGGCTTGCCGGGCTCCGGGTGGGCCCCAGCCCAGCAGGGCGGCTGCCTGGGCGGGGGTGGCGAGCAAGCGGGCGAAGGGGCGGCCGGTGGCAGGGTCGGTTGCCGCCGGTCCGATTGCGGTGACCCGGGCGGCCAGGCGGAGCCTCGCGTTGGGCCCCACGCCGCCGTAGACCTCACCGGTCTCGTCCAGCACCCAACCCAGACGCACCGGATCGGCCAGGGTGAGCTGGGCTTCCTCGGTAGCTTCGCGGTGCAGGGTGTCCTCTGGTGTAGCGTCGGCTGCCTCCACGGTGCCGCCGGGCAGCATCGGCAGCGCGCCCCGCGGGCCGGGGTCGGCCACGATGACGACTCGGCCGTCGGGGACGAAGCACCACGCCCAGGCTTGCTGCACGGGCAGCCGCTCGGGGACGTGGGCGCGGTGGAAGGGGTTGTCCCACAAGGGCCGGTAGCGGACGTGGACGTCGTGCCGGTCCAGGGCCGGGACGTCGAGGATGTGCTGGCCGTCGGCGAGGTGGGCGGTGGCGGTGTTACCGAGCCGGGCGCGGTAGGCGGCGAGCATGATCTGCCCGTCCACGGGGTGCAGCCGCTGCACCGCGTCCCGGGTCTCCAGGAAGGCGTACTCGGACAGCTCCTCGCGCGGGAGGCGGATCGCCTCCACCTGGGCGGGGGTGAGGGTCCCTGCGTCGAAGACGTACCGGATCTCTCCGGGGCAGGTCGTGTCGGCCTGGAGGTCGAGGTGGCGGGGGGAGAGGGAGTGGACGACGAGCACGGCCGCCAGGGGTAAATCCAAGCCCAGCTCCTCGGTGATCTCGCGTCGGCAGGTGCCGTGCGGGTGTTCGCCAGCTTCGACGACTCCTCCGGGCAGCAGCCACCAGTCGTCCCGGTAGGTGGGGTGCACCAGCAGGACTCGGCCGACCTCGTCGGTGATGATCGCGGCGGCGCCGAGCCACGCCGCATGCCGGGATGTGGCGGCCTGCGCTCCGGGCAGAGCGGCACGCGGTGCGATGCGATCCGAAGGGGAGACGGGAGAGGTCACGTAGCTCTGCCTTTCGCAACGGTGGACGGGCGAGTGTGCAGCGCGGACCGGCGAGCGGTGATCAGGAGGCACCGCCGCTCATCCGCCGCTGCAGCTCCCACAGGGACTGGAAGAGGCCTGGCTCCTGGGTGAGTTGGTTGTACGTGCCTTCCTGGACGATCCGTCCTGCGTCCAGGACCACGATCCGGTCGGCGACGGCCACATTGGTGAGCCGGTGCGTGATCAGCAGAATGGCGCGGTCCTTGGCCAGTTCACGCAGACCGGTGAAAATCCGGTGCTCCGCACGGGCGTCGAGGGCGGCAGTGGGTTCATCCATCACCAACAGCGCCGCTTGCCGGTGGAAGGCCCGAGTGAGGACAAGACGCTGCCACTGCCCGCCGGAGAGCTGCTGCCCACCGAACCACTCGCTGGTCAGGAGGGTGTTCAGACCGGAACGGAGATTAGGCAGCATCTCCGCGGCGCCAGACGCCTCGCACGCGGAGAGCAGGGCCGCGTCACTGGTGTCGCCCTGCCCGAACGTGATGTTGTCGCGCATCGTCAGCGGCAGGTACGTGAACTTCTGCGGGACCAGCGCCACATGCTTCCACGACCCCCACGGGTCCAGGTCCGCCGTGGAAGAGTGGTCCCAAGCCACATCACCTTCGGTGGGCAGCAGCAGCCCGCACAGCAAGCGGGAGAGGGTCGTCTTGCCGGAGCCGTTCTCCCCGACCAGCGCCACGATTTCGCCGCGCTTCACGTGGAGCGAGACGCCACTCAGGCTGTCCTTGGGGGCGCCGTCGTAGCGGTAGGTGACATCGCGGACTTCGAAGCGTTCCGGGGCCGCGGTCAGGGGCGCGGTGCCGCGGGAGTCGGTCATGGCCTGGCCGTGGGCGTTGTCGAGGAAGTTCTGCCAGTCCTGCACGTACCAGCCGGTGCGCACCAGGCGGGCCCCACCGTTGATGATGCCGCGCACAGAGCCGGTGGCTGTCTGCAGGGCGAAGACGGCGCCGCCCCCGGCCGCCAGGCTCATACGGCCCGAAGCGAGGAGCCACAGCAGCGCCGCCCACACCGCGGTCGAGGCGACCCCGCCGACGACGGCTCCGGCCAGTCCCATCCACGCACCTGTGTTCGCCGCCTTGCGCTCGGCCGCATTGACCGAAGCGGCCAGCCGTCGGTACCGGCCGATGAGGAAGGGGCCGGCGAGGCAGGCACGCATCTCCTCGCTGGACTCCATATAAGCCATGTGCCAGCGCAGCTTGCCCAGCATCCGGCGCCGCCCGGAGGTCTCCAGCCCGGCGAGGTAGATCACCCGCGCGGAGCGGACGTAGGCGGCTGCCTGCGGCAGGCAAGCGAGGAAGAGGAGAGGGAGGAGGAGCGGGTGCAGGACGGTCAGCACGGTCGCGCCGGCCGCGAGCGTCGCGGTGGCCGCGAGGACGTCCTGTGCCTCCTCGACGAGGTCCGGGGTGACCTGGGCGCCGCGGTCGGCGATGTCGTAGGCGTCGTTGTAGCCGGGCTTGTTGTTGGCAGCCAGCTCCGCTCCGAGCGCTGCCTCGATCATCGTCAGCTCCGCTGCCCGGCCGAGCACCGGGCGCAGTCGGCCGGTCAGCCAGACGACGGTGATGCCCAGCAGGGCGCGCAGGCCGGCGGCGGCGGCGATGACGGCCAGCTGCGGGGCGGCGTCCCACAGCCGCTCGGTGATGTCGCCCGAGGAGATCAGTGCGGTGATCGTGCCCGTGACGGCCAGGAGGCCAAGAGCGGCGAGGACGCCCGTCCCGATCTGGCACACCAGCAGTCCGACGGTCGCGCCGCGGTCCACGCGCCAGGCCATCTGTACCGAGCGCCGCACGAGCGAGGGCAGGCGCCGTGCCATGGTGCGGGAGGTCAGCAGGGATCCGGCCTGGAGCCGTGACGTGTCGCGATAGAGGTATTCCTCCTCTCGAACACCGGCCTCCTGCGGTATGTCGCCCTGCGAAGTGCCCTTCGGTGGTTGTGCCGGCTGATCCTGCGTAGTGGCCGAGGTCATCGTTCCCCCTGAGACGGGTCGCTGCGGCAGTCGTGAGGGTCAACGACTCGACCGCGATTTCGAACACACATCATTCGGTCGTGCTTGGTAGCCCGCTATTTCCGGTGCGAGGAGACCCTGCGGTCCGGGATCCCTGGTCTAGTGGGGAGCGGCTCCGAGCCCGAAGTGGCCGAAACGCCGACGCCACCGTGTGGTGAGGTGACGCGGCAGGTCATCCCGGCCGGCTCCCCGCCCGGAAGTTCGCAGCTCGCGCGGCTCAGTGCAGGAGGTGGGCGAAGAAGTGCGACGCAACATCGGCAGTGTTCGGTACCTCGACGCAGCGGAGGTCGGGACCGAGCAGTGCCTCGGTCGCCTCTGAACACGGCGTGGCGTCGGTGTGGCGCCGGTCGACCTCGGGCTGGTTGGTCTCTGTCATTGGGTTTCCTTAGGGACTAGGGGGAGGATGCTGCTGATTGCGGTCGCCAGGCAGGCTGTGTGCCATTGCTGGAGCCAGGGCTTGTCCGGTAGCGGGGCGGACGCAAGATCCGCGGCCCGGCCGAGGGCGGCCAGATCCTGTGTGGCGTCGGGGGCCGGGGGTGGGACCGCCGCCAGCAGTTGTCCGGCTATGGAGCGCAGGTCCTGCCACCGGCCGTGGAGCACCTCTTCGGGAACCGGGCTGCGGTGGCGCCACTGCTCATAGGCGGTACGGCAGGTCGCCACGATGATGTCCCGGTGAAGGTGAGGGGCCCGCTCGCCGTGATCCTGCCGTATCTCACCGCGACCAGCGAGGACACGGGCAGATTCCAGTACCTCGGTGCAGCGCGGGCTGACCCGTACCAGCCCTTCGGTGGCCAGGATCCGCACAGCGCGTCTGATCAGCGCGAAGTCACTGCAGAACGCCCTGGCCAGGAACCCAGCCCTGGGCAGCCGGCTCCCAGGGGCGTAGATGCCGGCGGCGATCTGGGCGCGGATCCGGTCGGCGATGCGTGGAGCAAGCGCGTCGTGGACCTCCCGGCTTCCTGCGGGGAAGATCCGCTGCCCTCGGCGCTCCAGCACTCCACGATCCACCAAGGCGTTGACGGCCAACTTGACGGTGGCCACAGGGGCAGTGACATCTGCGGCGACATCGCGCAGCCGCAAGCACCATCCGACGGGATACGCCCCTCCTGCGAGGATGGTCGTGATCGCCCGGGCAACGTCGGGCACGCTTGCCCGGGTTGCGTCGTCCAACGCTTGGACCAGCTCCCGGACGGCACAGGCGTACACCACCACTGCGGCGTAGGACTCCTCCACGGACCGCTCAGGCTCGGCACACGCCAGCAGGATGTCCCACCGCTGCTCCTCGGAAGCGAAGCCGTCGGCAGCGGCGCGACGGATGTGGCCGAAGGGAGCCCAGTGGCGGGCGATGCGCCGGAGCATGTCGAGGTTGCGGGCCTCAGATGCAGGGGTGGCCTGCATCCTCGTGCCGTTGACACTCCACAGGACGAGGAGATCGTCACGAAGCTGGCGTCGATCCAGTATCTGGGGGGCTGCGTGGTCGGATTCGGGCATCTGGGGGCTGCTCCAGAAGGGCGAGACAGGGGAGAAGAGGCGGGCTGGCACGGCTGAGAGGCTTTTGGATGACGGCCTGCGGTACGGACCACGCTGGCCGGGACAAAAGGCAGTGGCGAGTCCACGATCGGATCGCCACGCGTCTAGTGCCGCCACGCTTACGGTCGGGCTAACGCTCGGGTCGCCCAGTGCATCTCCTGGGCCGGGTGCACCAGGCTGATGATCTGGGCCTTTGATACAGGGGCATCGAGGCGCACTTGGGCATTGGTACGGCTCACGACAGGATGGAGCAGAACAGCTCGACCGCGCGGTGGGGGTGGAAGTCTTGTGCCCGGTTGGAGGCGGCCTGGCAGGTTGCCTGGTAGACACCCGGGTCGGCGAGGAGCCCGTCGGTGAGGAAGAGGAGGGCGCTTGGTCCATGCATCACCTCGGCGAGCAGTGGCCGAGGTCCATTCTGAATGGGTTGGAGCAGGTCGGCCAGGACGCTGGTGCGGTATGCGATGACCGGGGTGCCGCGGTTGAGGGCCTCTATGGCGGTCAGGGCGCTGGTGGGCCAGCGGCAGGGCATGATGACCGCGGTGGCCTGTGCCAGCCAGTCGGAGACTTCTGCCCAGCCGGGCGGTGGGACGAGAGTGATGTTGGGTGCAAGCCGGGCGATCTGGTGACACTTCTGATGCAGTGTCTGCGGTCCGTAGGGCCCGGCAGGTGCGAGAGCGACTTCCACCGTGCGATGCCAGGCTCGGGCGGCGGCTATCAACTCGAGTGCGCCCACGTTCTGGTCCGCCGGAACGAGGACCCGTACTGGCCCGTCGGGATGACGGGTGCTGGGATGCTGCGCGGTTGAGTTGTGGCGGTCGTGACTCTGCAGGAAGGCTTCGGGTGCGACGCGCCAGCGGCGAGTGGGCCAAGCCGCGTTGGCGGCGTGCCGCAGGACGAAATGGGAGGAGGCGATGATGCTGTCGGCGTAGGCAAGTGCAGGCGGCATGTCCTGCTCATGGGGGAGACGAGATATCAGGAGCACCCGCTGGACGCCATCAGGTAGATCTGCCCGTACCCGCCCCAGGCCCCACAAAGCATCCACAAATGCGACGGTGTCGCACTGGTGGTGCCTGACCAAGGTATCCAGGGCCCGTTGGATTTTGGCCTCACCGATGATGAGACTCTCGCGTAGCTCTTGCGGGGTGCAGGGTGGCGTGATGGGCAGGTCGAGTTGCTCGACGATGACGCCGGGCAGCCCAGTGCCCTCGCACTGATCGGTGGCTGTGGCGATGACTACCCGGTGTCCGGCGGTGGCGAGCGCGGCGGCGAGCGTGGTGAGCGCTCGGTCTGTACCAGTTACCGCGTCGAGACGCCAGGAGGCGCGGACGAATAGGATGCTGCGCCGCAGAGTGGGATGCTGATCGATCATGGCAATGCTTCCTGGGGACGGATGGGAAGTGAGACGCGCGGAGAGGTGCGGCGACGCTGGGGGTTCGCTCCGCAGCAGCCTGCTTAGGCACGGCATTCCTGGTCGGTGGCCGTGGTTGGAGGCGCTTGGTGCCAGGCGTCTGGCACGATCCACAACGCCCGACCTCGCGATGGCATGCGGGCCGCGGTGGGGAGTTCTCTAATGAACCCTTGGGACTGGAGCTTCACCAGAGTCTTGCTGACGGTGGTCTGGCTCACTCCGTAGCGCTGTGCGAGGTTCAGGCTGCTCGGGAGTGGGTCACCGGAGTGCAGGTTGTCGTTGAGGATGTCGCGGCGGAGGGCGAGGGTGAGCTCGTCACTTGTGCTCAGCAGCTGCCGTTCGTCAGGCTCGGCGCTGGGATCTCGTACGATTTTGCCGATTGAGGCCAGCGTTTCCACCAGGTTCTCGGCAGCAAGAGTCTTGATGGCCTGTACCACCACGTGGTGCGGCACTGCGTATGTGGCGGCGAGCGACTTGTCGGACGGCAGCATTTCACCGGACGGATAGGCGCCGTCCTTGATTTGCATACGGAGGGTTGCGGTGAGCTGCTCGACTCGCTCCGCGGTGGTCGGCGGAGGGTTCTGTCCAGGGATCGCGACTCGCGATCTCGTTCTCCCCCGGCCGCCGTGGAGTACTCCTTGATCCTTGAGATGGCGCAGTGCGGCGTTTGCCGTGCTGGAGGAGACGCCGAAGCGAGAGGCGAGTTCTACCCCAGTAGGCACCGCATCACCCGGCCCGTATCGACCGGCTTCGATGTCCTGGAGGATGTTCTCCTTGATGCGTCGCACACTCGGAAGGGGGCGCCCTGGCGAGCCGTCAATGTCGCTTCCTGCTGTGGGTTGTGACCGGTGCATGGATCGCTCTCTCTCAGGGACCGATGGCCGGACCTGGCCGGAGGATCGGTTTCGCGGGCATGCGGGCTGCGCTCCGGCCACGTGTCGGGTGCCGTGATGCAGTGCGGCTGTGACTAGGTGGTCCTACCGGGCATGGCCAGCTCTGCTCCCGTCGTGGTTCGGAATCAGCGTCGGGCTGCCTGGGCGGCGTCCGGGCGCAGGTGGACGGGAAGGGCTCGATAGCCGTTGGAGATGAAGGATTCCAGCGGGCGTAGGTCGCTGGGTGGGCAGGCGAGGGTGAGATTGGGGAAACGGTCGAACAGGGCATGGAGTGCGATCTGCGCTTCGAGGCGCGCCAGTTCCGCGCCGAGGCAAAGGTGTGTGCCGTATCCGAAAGACAGATGTTGGCGGTGGGTGGTCCGGGTGATGTCGAAGCGGTCGGCCTGGGGGCCATGGACCTTCGGATCGCGGCCCGCGGCGGCGTAGTTGATCACGATCGGCTCGCCCTGGAGGAAGGTGACGCCGCTGGCCGAGTCGTGGAGATCCTCGGTGGCGAAACGCATGATTAGGTTGGCGACTGGGGCTTGGTGGCGAAGGGTCTCTTCCACAGCGTCCGCCCAAGGGGCGTGGCCGGCACGGAGCAGGGCGAGCTGGTCGCGGTGGGTCAGGAGGTTGACGATGGCGTGGACGACGGCGTTTACCGTGGTCTCGTGTGCGGCTCCTACCACTAGGAGGATGCTGTCCTGGAGCTCCTGATGAGTCAGGTGGGAGTCCGTCTGCTCGTCGTGCGCGGTGATGAGGGCGCTGGTGACGTCGTCGGAGGGGTTTTGCCGTTTGGCGGTGATCAGATCGTTCAGCAGCCGGTACAGCTCGCGGCCGTTCTCCTCCGCCTGTTCCTCGGTTTTGTCGGTGGCGAAGATCCCCTCGACCGCACTGCGGAACGGGGCGTGCAGATGCTCGGGGACACCGAGGAGGAGGTTGACGACGGACAGCGGCAGAATCCACGCGAATCGGTCGCGCAGGTCTACCGTTTCACCGTGCTCGGCAGCCTCCTTGAGCTGGTCGAGGAGATCGTGAGTGATGTCTTTGATCCTCGGGGCAAGGGCGCGGACACGCCGAACGGTGAACGCCTTGCCGATCAGGCGGCGGAGACGGCCGTGCTCACGCCCGTAGGCGGTCAGAGCGTTCTTGACGTCGACCCACAGGCGCAATGGCCACTTCGAGGGGATCCGTCCGTTGATGTAGTCCGGCCAGTGCCGGTGAGCGTCTTTGGACACGCGGCTATCGGTCAGCAGGCGCTTGATCAGTGCCGCGTCGGTGACCGACCAGGCTGCCACTCCACCAGGCAGTTCGACCAACGTCGCCGGGCCTTGGTCGCGGAGCTGGGCGGACTCGGCGTGGATGTCGAGGGCTTTCGGATCGAGGCGGAAGGGGCAGCCGGCGGCGGTGGGGCGGGTGTCCATCAGCGGGCTCCGGGGCTGGTTGCGGCCAAGGTGGGGGAGGGCGGGAAAGTGACGGGGACGCTGGCCCAGCCGGACAGGAACCAGCCGGGCCTACGGGGAAGCTCGTGGCGGGAGTGGGTCAAGGTGAGGTCGGGGAGGCGGTCCAGGACGCGCTCGACCGCGGTCTCGCAGATGATCCGGGCCAGGTCCGGGGCCGGGCAGCCGTGGACGCCTGCGCTGAAGGCAAGGTGCGCCGCATTGCCCGCGCGCCGGTCGGCATAGGCCGCCAGATGCGGATCGGTGTTGGCTGCTGCGAAGCTCACCAGAACCGGTATCCCGGGGTGCAGGGGCACGTTCTCGTAGGTGGTGGGGTGGCGTGGGTACAAGGGGCAATAGTTCGCCACCGGAGAGTCCTCCCACAGCACGTCGTCCAGAGCGTCGCCGACGGGCAGGACACCGTCGTAGACGGTCCCGGCGAACCGGTCGTCATCAAGCATCAGCACCAGGGCCGTCGTGATCAGCATCGTGCTGGGCTGGCTGGCTGCGCCGAAGATGAGGACCAGCTGCTGGACCATCTCGTCATTCGTCAGGCGCGCGGAGTGGGCCAACAGCCAGGAGGTGACGTCTTGGTCGGGGTCATGGCGTTTTAGGTGGACCAAGTGTCGGCAGGCGGCTTCCAGATCGTGATTGGCCTGCACCGCGTCCGGCCCCGCTTCAAACAGGGTCCGCAAGGCGACCACGATGTGCCGACTGAGCTCGGGAGTCCCGCCGAACAGGTCTATCAGGACCAGTGTGGGCAGCAAGTCCCCGAAATCGGTCACCAAGTCGGCGTGCCCGAGGGGAGCGACGGCGTCGATGAGAGTGTCGGCGACGCGAGTGACACTGGTGGCCAGAGCGTGGGTGTCGACCCTGCTGAGGCTGTCGGTGATGGACTGCCGCAAACGAGCGTGTGCGGGTCCGTCCATCCACAGAGCGTTGGGGCGACGCTGCAGCAACGGCAGAGCTGGGCTGTCGGCGGGCACCTGCCCCGACCTCAACGCGGCCCAGTGCACAGGATCCTTGGCAAACTTCTCCGGTGTGTTGCGCAGCATGTACATGGCGGCCGGGTAGGTGGTGGTGATCTGCCCGGATACCCCGGGGGCGATCTCCACCGGCGCGATCGGACCCATGGCACGCAACTGGGCGTAGACAGCTGGGGGGTTCGCATAAAACTCCGGCCCGTAGAGCGCTACGGGCTTCACAGAGGACACCGCGGTTGACGGGTAGCTGTAGGGGCAGCGAGAGGAGGGAACGGTCATCGGGCAAGCTCCGGGCTGAGGGTGAGCAGGTACTCAACAAGGCAGGTCAGCGCGTCCCGGGAGCTGTAGCGGTCACGGGCGTCGCAGAAGACCAGCGGGGTCTGTGGTGACAGGTCCATCGCCTCGCGTAGCCGCTCCACGCTGTAAGAGGGAGTGTCGGGAAAGGTGTTGACGGCCGCGGCGTAGGCCAGGCCGAGCTCCTCCAGCCGGTCAATGGCCTGGAAGCTCTCACCGAGGCGGCGTGTGTCGACCAGGACCAGCGCCCCCAGAGCACCTCGGGCCAGGTTGGCCAGGAACGTCTGGAAGCGCTCCTGGCCGGGAGCACCGAACAGGTACAAGACGAGCTCATTACTCAGGGACAGGCGGCCGAAGTCCATCGCCACCGTCGTGGTCGTCTTGTCCGGCAGGCCCTTCAGATCATCGGTACCGGCACTGGCCGCAGTCATCTGTTCCTCGGTCCGCAGCGGCTGAATCTCCGACAGCGAGCCGATGAAGGTGGTCTTGCCAGCACCGAACGTCCCCGTGATCACGATCTTTACGGTCGTCTCGTGACCGCCCAGGTAGCTGATACCGGCCGTGGGGTTAGAAGCGGCGGCGGAGTCCATCAAGTACTGCCCTCAACAAGTCTTCGTCAGGTAGCTGTGCGGTCGGGATTGGGGCGCGGGTGATGATGTGACCGGTGTCCATCAAGTCGGCCAGCGGGAAGCACAGGACGCTGACCGGCAGATCTAGGTGGGAACCGATCTCGGCGACCGACAACGCGCCCGGCAGACACAGCTCCACCACACGGCGATGCTCCGCCGTCAGATGGGAGCGCGGCGTCCCAGGCCGGGAGATCACCAGCGTGTGGTGATCGAAATGGTTGCGGCTCGGGATGGGCCTGCCGCCCGCGATGACAAACGGCCGCACCAGCCCACTGTCCCGGCCTCGCCGGGACGCGGTCATGACACCGCATCTGCGCTGTCACGCGACGCGATCCCCATCGCCTGACCTAGCCGACCGACGGTCTTCTCCATGGCATAAGAGACCGCCTCGACATCGGCGTTCTTGGCCGCTGAGACCGCCAGAAACGTGCCCTCAGCCGCGGCCATCAGAAATACGTAGCCGCCGCCGTACTCGATCACCGTCAGCTCCCATGGGTCGCGCTCGCAGTCGGCGAACTCCGCTGCCTCGCAACTCAGGGACTGCAATCCGGACACGGCCGCGGACATCCGGTCAGCCAAGTCGGCACCGACTCCTTGAGAGCAGGCGACCATCAGGCCGTCGGAGGACAGCAGCAGGGCGCGCTTTGTATCAGCGAGCAGCAGAATGTGCTCGTCCAAGATCCAGCCCAAAGTGGGCTGATGTTTGCCACCGAGGACGGCCATGATCACGCGTTCCTTTCATCGGGATTCATCTGGTCCTGCGCGGCCCGGCGCCCACGAACAATCGCGCTTAGACGCCTTCCGGAGTCCGTGGGGGTCTGTGCGCTCGGCCCTGAGGCAACGGCATTCTGCTGTGGCTGACGCCTGCGGCGCCGCGGCAGGCCATCGGGCCCAGCTGCCTGGGGCGGCTGTTCCGGATGCTGGCGTTCCTGCTCCGGCACATCGGCGAGCATGGTCTTGGGCGTTGCCCTCGCAGCAGCACGCGGGGCGGATTCCACGCGCGGTGCCGGCTCCGTGGCCGTGGTGAGCAAGCTCTCAGGCAGATGAAGCACTGCGCGTGTGCCGCCGAAGGGCGATCCGGCCGCGACGCTGGCTTTGAACCCGTACCGGGCGGCGAGAACCCCCACCGCGGCAAAGCCGAGCCTGAACGGGCTGCGGAGCTGCGTGAGCAGGACCGGCTCGCTACCGGACAAGAATTTCGCCGCCGACAGCTGATCCTCGAGCTTGAGCCCGACACCGGCATCGTCGATGACGATGCTCACTCCGTTGCCCTTCAGGAAGCCGACCTGCACCTTCGAGCTGGGCTCGGAATGGCGGGCGGCGTTGTCCAAGAGCTCGGCGACAGCCAGAGCCACGGGCTCGACCGCTTGGCTGACCACTGACACCGGCAACTCGCCATTGACCTCGATCCGGACAAAATCACGAATGCGACCGGTGCCGGCCCGCACAACGTCCAAGAGCGGAGACGCGACTCGCTGCCGTCCAGGCCAGGACCCGGTCAGCATCGCCAGCACCTGAGCCCGGCGCCCCAGCTGACTGCTGGCATGGTCAATCGCATTCGCATCAGCCAGCACCCCGGCGATGTCATGCCGCCTTAGCAGAGCCGAAACCGCGCCCTGCTGCTCGTTGACGAGCGCCTGCACCGAGCGCGTGACCGTCTTGACGGCGGCCCGTGCCGCCTTCTCCGCCCGCTCGGCTGCCTGTCTCTCCACATTGGCCACCAGGCTGACGACCCCCTCGTCCTGGACCTTGATCTGCTGCTCAAGGACGTTGATCTTCCGCTTGAGTGCAGCAGTCCGTTCCGCGTGATCCTTTTCGAGGGACTTGACCCTCTTGGCGTGAGCGGCGGCCAAGGCGCGATAGCGCAGAGCCACGGCCACCTCGGCGACCACAACCAATGCGAGAAGCCAGGACACGGTGAGTGGGGACATAACAACCTCGAACGCAAGGGAAGACAACATGACTGGGAAGGCCGCCGGGGCGCCTCAGGGCCTCGGGGCGGGGGCACCGAAAGCCTCAACTCGCAGAGCACCCCGACGGCCGGTTCAGGTGCAGCGGTCTCACGCCGCGTGGCACCTGGATCCCAAGGGACCACAAGCGCTTCTCGGGCTGGGCTGGAAAGTCCGGTTTCAGGACACCGGAGGGAAGGGGCACTGGGGTTTCAACTCGCCTGGAGGACATCCCGGCGAGGATTGGCTGGGCAAGAATCTGCAGCCCACAGTCGGCGGCCTTCTGGCCGATGCCGCCGTACACCCAGATCCGCCCGAGCTCTGGTGAGTTGATCTTCTCGTCGGGATGCCAAAGCGGTACCTGCACCACCCCCGGTTCAAGCAGAGTGAAGCCTGCGAACAGCGCCTCGACCTGCTCGCGCGACCGCATCGTCACCCCGACGCTGGATTCGAACTCGTCATAGACCGCTGCACCGAGTGCGGACCTCTCTGGCTGGAAGTCACCGGTGGCGTGCGACAGAACCAGGAAACTTCCGGGTGGCAGCGCGTCACGGAGCGTACCGAAAATGCCAGCAACGTCATCCTTGTCCGGGATGAAATGCGTAATTGCAGACAGCACGAGTGCGGTCGGCTGCTCCCAGTCAAAGATGTCCAATGCCCGTGCCTTTTCGATGATTCCCTGAGGCTCTCGCAAATCACCGTGGGCATATTCCACCTGCCCGGGCTTGCTGCTCGTTAGAAGAGTCTGAGCATGTGTGAGCACGATCGGATCGTTGTCGAAGTAGAGTATGTGGGCATCAGCGATTACGGATTGCGCGACCTGATGCAGGTTGGGTTCTGTGGGAAGCCCTGTACCAACATCTAGGAACTGACGAACACCCAACTTCGCCAGATGGTGCACCGCCCGTCTCATCCATGCGCGGTTCGCCCGAGCGCTATCGATGGCCTCCGGCACCCTCCGGACGACTTCCTCGGCTGCCTTCTGATCGATTTCGTAATGGTCCTTCCCCCCAAGGTAATAGTTATACATCCGCGCAGGGTGGGGCACATCCGTGCGCACGTCAGCCGGGCTGTGAGCGCCATTGAGGGAATCGGTGCTGTTCACAGTGCCTCCGGTCAAGGGATGCGGACATTGATGATGGCGATGTTGGGTTGGGAAGGCTGCGCATGTTTCATCGCCGTTCGGAACTGTGTTGACTGCGGACGGCCAACATTGGGATGCGCAGTCTCGCCGCCGTCGCAAGAGAGGGACGGCATGGCGGTTGATGGTGGTCCGACCCAGACGAAACTTGAGCCGAGGCAGGCTCCTGCAGACTTCATTACTGGGAAGCGTTGGCGGAAACCTTCACCGTTCCCTGCGGGCCTTGGTCAGTGCCTGACGTAGCGGCTCACGCACCGTAAGGACGTGGGGCGCGTTGGGGAGTTTGTGCCAGTGCAAACCAGGTGGGGAGGTCTTGGCCAGGGGAGGTACGAGCACATGGCATGTGCGGCCGAGGGCAACCGTGTCCGGCTCGTTCCAGTTACTGCTTGCGCCCACGGCTACGAGGAAGTAGAGCCGCGGTTCCAGGCTTGTCGGGTGGAGGAATACCGGCCCGACGGGACAGCCTGCTTCCTCAAGTATGTCGATGGCGCGATGACCGACCTCTTCGAACGTGCGTATGACGTCCCACCACTCGCCGACGGGGCGCAGATCAGACTCGGCACCGGTGGGCATCCATCGGGGCGGCTGGGCTGCGGAACCCCGTTTGGCGTCGGACGTCATGACAATGGTCTCCTCACAACTGGCTGTGAGGAGACCATTCCATTGCGCGAGTGGCGTGAGCGGACAGTCTGTCCGCAGGAGTCAATGTCGAAGGACTTGACGTAGTGTCAGGATGTGCTAACGCCTGCCCAGATTCCGAAGGTCGACAGCTCGTTGGTCGGGTGGGTCTCCAGGCGGAGCAGCGCGGATGTGGTTTCGCGTACGGACGGGTGGAACCGTGTGTGGTTCGGCGCTATCTTCCGAGCCCGCCGCAGTTCCTCGAACGCTCCCGCTCGATTGCCCAGGGTGAGCTTGGCTGAGGCCACGTCGATGTGATGGTGACTGGAGCGTTCGCCGACGGTCGTTGCTGGCGGAGTCCATTCCATGCTGCTGTTCGGTGCCCACTCAACCAGCCGGGCGAGGGCCTGCTCGGTGTCACCCATGTCGATCAGTGCATGTACGTCATGGATATGGATGTTCGTGGGCCCGAAGGACATCTCGTACGCAAGAGAATCGCGGTTCCCCGCCATCCGTGCGACTTCTTCAGCTTCGCGCAAGTACGTGTTCGCGCCTTCGGGGTTGTTCCTCCGGGACTCGATCACGGCCAACTTGAGCAGCAGTGCCCCGTCGACCGCTAGAGCATCATCCGTAAACGAATGTTCCGGCTGCATGCGCTCCAGCTCGGTGCGTAGGGACAACAGTTTTCGCCGGGCAGGCGTGTAGGCTCCCTGCCGCAGCATCGCCCCGGCCACCAGGTAGCCGGCAGTGATCTGCAGCAGCGGGTCACCCGCCTGGTCAGCAGCCCAGCGGACCCGCTCCAATGCCGTGTTGGATAGGTCGTGATGGCCCATCTTGTGTGCCAATGAGTTTACCGCTCGATAGACACGGGCCAGCTGCCAGTACGCCTGCCTCTGCTCCCTGTCGCGAGCGCTGAGCGCCACGTGCGTCAGCTCGGAGATGATCAGCGGCAGCAGCGGCCCCATCGGCGCGTAACGGGCATCACGGCGCAGCGCAGCTATCTGGTCCACTTCTGAAGCGAGGACCGGCAGGGGGCGTGGCGCGCTCCCAAGCTCGTCAGGAGTGTCGTAGCACAGTAGTAGACGGCGCAGCTCGGGAATGACGGCATGCACTGTGTCTTCAGCCTCGGGCTCACCGTAGTACGGCTGACCCGTCAGGACTTCTTGACCGAAGCGCAAGGCGTTTGCGAGGGCAGCCACCAGCGCTGGCGTGGCCTTCCGGGCTCCAGACTCCAGTTTCTGGACATAGCTGGGCGAGATGGCAACTTTGTTGGCGAGCTGGGCGGCTGACAGCCCCCGTGTCCTGCGGGCGATGCGCAGGCGATCCCCCAGCGTCAGGCTTTCACTCATCGGCGGTTCATTCCCTTCACGGTGGAGCCACTCCTGATCAGAGTACGGACGATGTCCATCGCTCACGGGCGCGGTCGTCAACTGTTAACGAAATCAGGGGCCTCGAGAGCGGTCTCACAGCATCGTGGCAGGCACCTTGATCGCGACCTCTGGCATGCCAGAACTAGCCAGCGACATGACCGACGTCCCCTCCTACGGCTCCGAAGAAACGCTGTTGCCGCGGGTATGAGATTTCGGGGTACACCGTATTTGTGCGAATCGTCAAGGGAGTTAGAGGCGAAACCTGTGGACAGCTTGTCCGTTCATGGCAGCCGCATCGTGGAATGCTCTCTCGGTGCACCTAGCGCGATCATGCGCGAACGGAAAGTCTCGGTGGGCCCCGACTCAGACGAGAAGAGACTGACGGCGGTCACCGATGCCGTCGGAGGAGGGCCCACGGCCCCTCACAGTGGGCTCCCTCCGCTTGGAAGAGGATTGCCCCGGCCGCGCCCTCGAGTAGTCAGCGGTCGGCCCGCTCAAAATCGCCCGTCTGCCGGCCGGTGTATGACGGACCGGAGGGCGGGCGGGTGCGGAGGCAAAACCCGGCAACCGAACCTGGGACACAGCTCGGTGTCGCACGAAGCGTGGGGGAGGAGCCCACTTCGGCTAGCGGGATGGGAGACGTGCTTCACGAGATCCGCGCAGTCGTCGCGTGATTCAGCAAGGGGAGAGATGCAACGAGTGGATGCGGAGCGCCAGCCGCTACGACCTGCGCGAGGTGTCACTGACATCAGGTGGACGTTGACTCGCCTATGTCTGGCCGGACGGCGAAGTTCGCGAGCAGGACTGGGACGCAGAGCAGCCCCGGGATTGGCAGCCGAAGCGGGCCAGTAAACCGAACCCTGACGGCGGTACAGCGATCTTGGAAGGCCGTTCCAGACCGCCGGGAACGCAGGGGCCTCTGGCGGCGCACGCTTGATTCGCGACCCGGCGTCACCCCGTAGGGACCACCGCCAGGCCAGGGCCAGTGTCCCCGGCCTGATTACCCCGGACAGGTCGAGCGGCTGGGACTCGCGTCACCCGCGCGGGCGAGATCAGCAACAGTTTTCCGTTTCCCTTGCTGGCCTCGCCCGCCCCAGCGGACAACAGCGAACGCACGACGAATGGGCCGATGACAGAAGACTGATTCTCAACCCTGGCCAGAGAACCGCATGGCGCTGCCCATGGGACATCGACATCATCACGGCTTCACGTACACGCACCACGAGGAGACCAGCCACATGGCCGAGCTGCCCGACGAGAACCACGTGACCGAGCTGCGCAACACAGTCGTAGACCAGCTGAAGGAAGGCGGCTGGATCACCTCGCCCGGCGTCGAGGCCGCCATGCGCAGGGTGCCCCGCCACCTGGCCGTCCCCGAGGTGTCTCTCGATGACGCCTACAGCACCTACAACGCCGTGGTCACACAGGAAGACGCTGACGGGGTTCACACCAGCTCGGTGTCCGCACCGCAGATCCAGGCCATGCAGCTGGAACAGGCCGACATCAAGCCGGGCGACCACGTCCTGGAGATCGGCACCAACGGCCCGAACGCCGCCTACATCGCTGAGCTGAGCGGAGCGGCCGGGCAGGTCAGCACCGTCGACATCGATCCGGCCCCCGCTGAGCGGGCCCGCCGGTTCTTGGCCTCGACCGGCTACACGGACGTCAACGTGGTCGTCGCCGACGGCGAGTACGGTGTCCCCGACCATGCCCCCTACGACGCGATCGTGGTGACCGTGGGCGCCTGGGACATTCCCCCCGCCTGGACCGACCAGCTGAAGGAAGGCGGTCGGCTCGTGGTGCCACTGCGCATCAACGGCTTGACCCGCACCTATGCGTTCGTCAAGCAGGACGGTGAGCTGACGGCGACCAGCGCCCACGTGTGTGGGTTCGTCGCGATGCGGGGCGACGGCGCCCACAACGCCCAGCAGTTCACCCTCCCCGGCGATGATGGCGTGACGCTTCGCTTCGATGACGGGGTGCCCGTCGTCCCGCAGCTGCTGACCGGCGCACTGGACACCCGCCGCGTCGAAACCTGGACCGGCGTCACCGTCGCCAGCAACGAGAAGATCGGCACCCTTCAGATGTACGTGGCGACCATGGTCCCTGGGTACTGCAACATGTTCATCGACCCGGACCTGGCCACGGGCAAGATCGGGCCCACCAACCTGAACTTTTCACTGGTCGCGGTCGACGGCCCGAACTTCGCCTACGTCGTGGTGCGCCGCAGCGACGACCGTAAGAGCGCCGAGTTCGGTGTGCACGCGTTCGGCCCTGACGGGGAGGGCGCAGCCCACCGGCTGGCCGACGCCATCCGTACCTGGGGCAAGGACCATCGTGGCGGACCCGACCCCCGTATCGCCGTCTACCCGGCGGGCACTGCTGATGACCGGATCTCCGGCGACCGGATCATCGACAAGCACCACCGCCGGATCTCGATCACCTGGCCGGTCGTCCCGTAACGGAACAGCGGGCCAGGTTGTCCTGCACCATCCCATCCGACAGGGAGAGTGATCACATGACTGCTGCCGTACTCGACATCATGACCGGGGCCGCCGACACCGGTCTGACGGACGACGAGTTCGACCTCGACGTCCAGGTCGTCATCAGCGAGACCGGCGCCGCCGCGTTCAACTGCCCGACCAGCGACGGCTGCGGCGATACCTGCGCCAACGGTGCCAGCTCCGGGTGGCCCGCCATCGCGGCCGCCGCCGCCCAGAGCGCACCGCGCCGGGGCGACAGCCACGCATGGCTGTCGCCCCGGCGGTGCCTGTAGACGCGCTCACCCGTGGGGGAAACCAGTGGCACATGGATTACCCAGCAACTATCAGTGGCAGCCCGCGATTCTGCTGCGGGCGTCGACCGCTCCCCAGCCGATACCCGTCCCCGACCTCGACCCATACGCCGACGACATCGCCACCCAAGGCTGCCGGTGGCTGACCCGCGTCTGGTGCGGCCCCCTGCCTGCCGCTGTGGCCGTCGCCAGCCCGGTCCTGTGCCAGCGGGTCACCGCGATCCTGGATGGCACCCTGACCGACGGCCGTCGCATCCGCCGCGCCGTCCGGTCCGTCGGCGCGTACCTGCTGCGCTGGAACCACCGGCCCACACCGTTCGGGGTGTTCGCAGGAGTCACTCCTGCCCGGCCGGCTCAAGAACCTCACATCGCATGGGGGAGGGGCTACCGCACGCGGCTGCGTCCCGATGCCGAGTGGCTGGCCGACGCCATCACCCAGCTTGAAGCCGACCCCGCGCTGCTCGCCCGGCTGACAGTCGTCGCCAACAACACCGGCCATCCGCGTGGGGACCGCCACGTCGTCACCGGCAAGCCGGCCACCGGACGAACCGGCGGCTACGCCCCCGTGGAGGTGTCCATCCGCCGGACACGGCCCGTGGCCGCCGCTTTGGACGCAGCCCGCACTCCGGTCGGCTACAGCGATCTCCTGGCTGCGCTCGCAGTCCTCTTCCCCGCCGCCCGTGCCGGCCAACTCGAGGGACTTGTCGCCGATCTGGTCGCCCGGCATGTCTTGATCACCAGCTTGTGGCCTCCCATGAACGATGCCGATGCTCTCAGCCACCTGTGCAGCCAGCTCGACCAGGCCGACGCAGCAAACCTGTCAGGCGTCGCCACCCTGGCCGCACAGCTCACCGAGATCTGCGGCCTGATCAACGCGCCCGGCACTGCCGCTCCCTGGGCCGCGGATTCCCGCCTCGTTCAGGCGATGCATGCCGTCAGCGACTGTGCCCCCACCCCGGTGCTGGTCGACGCTGCTCTGGACTGCACCGCCCGCATTCCCGAGGCCGTGCTGACCGAGGCCGCCGAAGCAGCCCATGTCATGGCTCGGCTATCGCCGTACCCTGACGGCTATCCGCAGTGGCGCGACTACCACCAGCGGTTCCTCGACCGGTACGGGCCTGGCACTGCCGTACCCGTCCTGGACCTGACCGCCGACAGTGGACTGGGCTACCCCGCCGGATATCTCGGATCGGAACGCAGCCGCGCCCCCTACCAGTGGACTCGCCGAGACGAGACGATTCTCCGCCTCTTGCAGGAAGCCTCCCTTGCCGACCACACCGAACTCGTCCTCACCCGGGCGCACATCGCCGACCTGACCGCCGACCGCTCCGACCCCGTCCGTACCGCGCCCCGGGCTGAGATCGCCGTAGAGATCCACGCCCCCACGCTGGACGCCGTCCGGCGTGGCGACTACCGACTGCTCGTCACCGGAGCCCCCCGGCCCGGCAGCAGCATGCTCGGACGGTTCGCCCACCTGCTGCTGCCCGACGAGCAGGCCGCGCTCAGCGCCAGCTACACGATGGTCAGCCCCGGTGCGATACCGGCCCAGCTGTCGTTCAGTCCGCGACGGCGCCGCAACGAGAATGTTGCCCGCGTCCCCCAGCTGCTGCCGCACACCATTCCCTTGGCAGAACACCCGACGCCCGGCCCTGGAGCCATTTCCTTGGACGATCTTGCGGTCACCGCCGATGCGGACCGGTTCTACTTGGTGCGCAGGTCGACCGGGCAGCACGTAGAACCTCGTGTGCCCCATGCCCTGGAAGCATCCGTCCACACGCCGCCGCTGGCCCGATTCCTGGCAGAGATCACCACTGCCCGCACCGCCGCCTACAAATCGTTCGCGTTCGGCGCCGCAACGTCCCTGCCGTACTTGCCCCGCGTCCGGTACAAGCGGACCATCCTGCGTCCTGCCCGCTGGCTGCTGTCCGCCGACGAACTGCCCGCCCGCTCCGCGCCGATCACCGAGTGGAACAAGGCCCTCGACCGGTGGCGTCAACGGCTCCACGTCCCCGACCGGTTCGCCCTGGTCGAGAACGATCAGCAACTGCCCATCGACCTGGCTCGGCGCCTGGACCGCGCGCTGCTCCGATCCTGCCTGGACCGCCTCCGCCTGGTCGAGCTGCGCGAAACCCCCACCCTCCAGGACCGGGCCTGGATCGGCCGCCCTCACGAACTCCTCATCCCCCTCGCCCACACGGAGGCCGCCACACCGACCCCAACCCGCACACCCGCCATGCTCACGGTGCCGCACTCCCCGGAACGTTCCGCCGTCCTGCACGCTCGGCTGCACGCCCACCCGCTCCGCTTCAACCAGATCCTCACCGCGCACCTGCCGGACCTGATCGCCCGGTTCCCCCGACCGCCGCGCTGGTGGTTCCACCGGTACCGCGACACCCACCGCCCCGACACCGGCCAGCATCTGGCGCTGTACCTGCACCTGGCCGACCCCGACGACTACGGGCAGGCCGCCGCCCACGCCCACGACTGGGCGGCAGACCTCACCCGGCACCACCTGGCCAGCGGCCTGGAGCTTTCCTCCTATCAGCCGCACACCGGCCACTACGGTCACGGCTCCACACTTGACGCCGCCCACGCGGTGTTCGCGGCTGACTCGGCCGCCGCCGTGGCGCAGATCCGCACCTCCGCCGACGACAGCCCCACGGCGCAGGCCCTGACTGCCGCCAGCATGGTCGACATAGCGGCGCGGTTCACCGGGAGCTGGAAACAGGCAGCCGAGGGGCTGACCCGGACGCTGCTCCGTGAGCCCGGCCCTTTGGATCGCACCCTGACCCGGCGGGCCATCACCCTGACTGACCCCGCCACTCTGGCCGCACTGCCCGCAGGCGACGACATCGCCGCCGCTTGGCGCACCCGTGCTGCCACCCTGACCGCCTACCGCCAGCACCTTGCCCACGGCCAGGACACAGACGCAGTGCTCCGGTCCCTCCTGCACCAGCACCAGATTCGCGCTGTGCCCGCCGACCCCGACCAGCAGCGCATCACCGGCCGGCTCGCCCGATCCTGCGCCCTGCGCCACCACGGCGGTCAGCCATGAGCGCTGCCGACACCATCGCCCACGCCCTGGAGGTCCCAGCCCCGCCGCCAGCGGATCAGCCCTGGCTCAGACAGTCCCTGTCCGACGGCCCGACCGGCACAGCCCTGCTTCACATCGAACGTGCCCACACCGGACACGGCACCTGGCCCCAGGCCCACAACTGGATCAAGGCCGCCACCATGACACCGGTCAGCGCCTCCGACACCAGCGGCCTGTTCCTGGGAGCGCCGGCCGTCGCCTTCACCCTCAGCTGCGCCACTGCCCCGGATTCGGCTCGCTACCGGCAGGCCCTGACCGCCGTCGACCAGCACGTCACCGCCCTCGCACACCGCCGCGTCGACACCGCAATCCACCGATCAGGCAGCGGCGAGCGACCCACCTTCCATGAATACGACGTGTTCTACGGGCTGACTGGGATCGGCGCCTACCTGCTGCGCCGCCACCCGGGCAGCTCCGCGCTGGAACGGGTACTCGCCTACCTCGTCACCCTGACGCGCCCCGTCCACGACGACCGGCTCGGCAGTGTGCCGGGCTGGTGGGTCGGCCACGACCCCAGCTTCACCCACTCCCCAGGATTCCCCAGCGGCCACGCCAACCTGGGCGTGGCACACGGCATCACCGGCCCCCTGCTGCTGATGGCCCGTGCCCTGCGCCACGACGTCACGGTGGACGGCCAGGCAGACGCTATCTACACCGTCCTCGCCTGGCTGGACCAGTGGCGGCAGGAAGGAGCCGCCGGACCCCGGTGGCCCCAGCACCTCACACTCGACGACCTGCGTACTGGCCGCCCCACCCAGTCCGGCCCCGCTCGGCCCAGCTGGTGCTACGGAACCCCCGGCATCGCCCGCGCCGGTCAGACCGCCGCCATCGCCGTCCGCGACGCCACACGGCAGCACGCGTACGAGGAGGCCATGGCCCGCTGCCTGACCGACCCGCGGCAGCTGGCCCGGATAGCCGACACCAGCCTTTGCCACGGGTGGGCAGGCGTCTACCAGACTGCCTGGCGCGCGGCCCGCGACGCCGCCACCCCGGCCCTGCACGCCGCTCTACCGCCCATCGCCGACGCACTGAACCGGCACACCCCGGCCACCGCCGGACGTGATCCCGGACTCCTGCTCGGCGACGCGGGCACAGCCCTGGCTCTGATCACCGCAGCAGGTGATGCTGCCCCGGCTTCCGGATGGGATGCATGCCTGCTGATCGACTGACCACCACCGTCCGGGCCGTCCTGGAGGTCCTCGCGGGAACCTCGCTGGAGACGGCCGCCGCCCGCGCCGGCCTGGAGCCAGCCGACCTGGCCGCCGCCACCGCCGTCTACCAGGACGCCGGACAACAGGCTCTGGCCCGGCAGGCGGGACCGCCCGCGTGGCAGCAGCTGTACATCCAGTTCATCGACTGGGACAAGGCCGAGCAGACAGTCGCCGACCATCTTGTCCCCGTCCTGGACCTGGCCAAAGCTGATGACCGGATCACCGGCTGGTGGTTCATCCGCAAGCATCCGTGTTGGCGGATGCGCATCCTGCCCTCAGCTTCCACGGGACAGACGCCGTCCACCGTCACCGGCGCCCTGGACGAGCTCGCGGCAGCCGGGCTTCTCACCTGGTGGCTCGGCACTTACGAGCCCGAGACAGCAGCGTTCGGCGGTAGCGCCAGCGTGGCCATCGCGCACACCCTGTTCTGCGCCGACAGCCACGCCGTCCTGACCTCGCCCCACGGCACCCTCGGCCGCCGTGAACTGTCCGTCCTGCTGTGTTCCACCCTGATGCGCGCCGCAGCGCTGGAGTGGTACGAGCAAGGCGACGTCTGGCGCCGCGTCACCCGCGACCGTCCCCTCCCCGACGGCACCGACCCCGACAAGGTCCGTGCCCTGGCCCGTCAGCTCACGCCCCTCCTGTCCGCGGACACCAGCCCTACTGCGCCACTGCTTCAGTCCGACCAGACACTCCTGCTTGCCGCCACATGGGTCGCGGCGTTCCGGGATGCGGGCACTGCACTCGGTAATGCCTCCCGAGAGGGAGCCCTTGACCGCGGCCTACGTCATGTCATCGCCTACCACGTGATCTTCCACTGGAACCGGCTCGGACTTGCCGCCCACACCCAAAGTGTCCTGGCCCACGCTGCCTGCACAGCGATCCTCCACCCGACCGAAGGAGCCGGATCGTGACCACCAGCCCGCCGATCCGCCTGCACCCCGCCGCCACCCGGCTCCCCCTGGTCTGCCGCTCCCACCTGTACTACCCCAGCCTGGACGCCCGGATCGAAGAAGTCTCTGCATGCGCCGCCAAGTCGACCCGCGACCTCCCAGCCCCGGACCGGATCAACGCCGCATGCGCCACCTGGAATTTGTCCGCGCTGATCGCATCCGACTGCGGCCTGCCCGGCTACGCAGAAGACCTGTGCCTAAGCCAGCTGCGACTGTTCCAGCAGGCGTGGCCTGTCACCGGCGACACCGCCATCGCCGCACTCCAGCCAATGGTCAACCTGGTCCGCCTGACTGCCCGCAGCGGGAAGAAGAATGCCGCCTACGACCAGCTGACCGCCCTGCACTACGCCGTCCACCACGGCGGCACCGCTACCGCCCGCGGACACACCATCGACCTGACCGGCTTCACCGACGACGCCACCCGCGAGCACATCCGCCCGTGGCTGCGGTTCCTGATGCTGGACGACGGCACCCGCCTGCTGACATCGACCGCCCAGTGGGCCAAGGCCGTCGCACACGCCGCCACCTACGACGACACCCCCAGCCAACTGACCGAGGTCCGCCAGACACGGGCCATCGCCGCCCTGGCCGACGACCACCCCGACCGTGCCGCCCACCTGATCGACTCCGCCACCATCACCGACCCCTGGGAAACCGTCGTCGCCGACATCCTGCGCTACCTCGTCCGCGACACCACGGACAGCACCAGCCCCGGCCACTACGCCACCCTGACCACCACGGCGAAGAACATCTTCGACAAAACGCCTGCCCACACAAGGATGTTCCGGACCCGGCTGGCCCTGACCGTCATTGAGCTGGCGCCGCCTGGCAACACAGCACAAGCCGACTTGCACCGCACCGTTGCCCACGACGCCATCAAGGCCAGGGACTTCTATGCCGCACACGAGATCCTGCGCCGCAGCACCACCCCGACCAGCGACCCCCACCGCACCCACCTGGAAGACATCGTTCGACGCGCCGGCCTCGCAGCGGGCCACCTCCCCGACGGCGCACTGCCCGTCATTGAAGAAGCCACGCGCATCGCAGGGGACAGCCTCACCCGATGCCTCACCCTGGGCGGACATGGGGAACCCACCGTGTGACCGCGCTGACCTCGGCCACCGGCCCCTCCGAACTACCCGGAAGCGCCTGTGAACAGCTCATCGTCTGGAAACACGACATTGCCCCGGCCAGCGGGTTCGCCCGCGCCTGTGCCGGCCGCGGGGCGTCGGTGACCGACCGGCACCGGCACTGGCCGGGCCGTGCTGGTCAGCATGGAGAACGAGGGCGGCCCGGTGTGTGACCGCTCCCGCCTGGGGGATGAGTCCGTGCAGCAGGTCGGCCATGTCCTCGATGCTACTCAGGCCCGCCCGGCCGGGAAGCTCACCGGCTACCTCCGCGACGAGCGTGTGCTCGCCTTCGGTGATGAGGTAGTCGGGGTGGCGGTGGTGCCGAACTCGGCCTCCACTCGGCGTATGCGTCGAGACAGGCCACTTCACGCGATGGTTTTGGGCAGCAGGTTCGTGAACGACCTGGTCGGGTCCAGCCCGCCCGGGTCCGGAACACGGTGGCTGACGGATCAGGATGGGTGAGGAGCACGGTGGCTCTGCTCAGAGTCTGGGCGAGGTTGGCTCGGGGGCCTGGCTCATCGATGTGTCGTAGGGGCTCATGTCGGTGTCCTGTTGGTGAAGGTGGTGATGACGTACCGGTCGAGGGATTCGTCAGTCTCGGCTCGTTGCCGGAGGGTGGGCCGAAGCCGCCCCACCACTCCACCCAGTACGCCGTGCGGGAGATGACCTCGAGTGAGAAGTGCTTCGGCATCCGCGCTTGTGTTTCCTGCCCCAGGGCTTTGGCTGAGGCTCGCTGGCTCTCGGAGGGGAGGGTCTTGCGGGTGGCGATGCCGGTCTTCGGGGACGATGACCAGGTCCTCATTGTCCGGGTACCCGGCATTCGCCGTCGCGGCGACCTTCGTGGAGCTGTCGCCGTTTAACGGTCTGCCCGCCTCCTCGTGGATACCGCGTACGCCTGGTGACGCTGCAGGGGACGACAAGCCGTCAGCCTCCTGCGACACCACGAGTTCAACCCCAGCAGCAGTATAAGTGCACTCTATCGGGGAGCTGTTGCGACCAGAATCCGTCACTACCATTTGCATGAAGTGAGGTGTCACGTCCCACGTGGGAATCGGTCCCCTCGCGCTACGAGAAGAGCGGGTGGATGGAGGAGAGGAAGATCATGAAGATCGCGAACGGAATGCCTGCGGATCGGATCACGGGAGTGACCTGGCAGAAGGGAAGCGCCAGCCTCGGTGATGGAAACTGCGTCGAAGTGGCAGGGCTCCCCGGAGGCGACATTGCGATGCGGAACTCACGATTCCCGGACGGACCCGCACTGGTGTTCACATCGTCTGAGCTGAAGGCGTTCATCGTCGGAGCCAAGGCGACAGAATTCGATCACCTGATCGGATAATATCGGAGCCTGCGTCTTGAATCGTAGGCTTCGTGTTGTGGCGACGGGTATGCGCCCGGCATGCTGTAGGCGTTTCGTCTATTGCTGACCGGAGTTCGCATGCCCGCCGCCCGTCATGTCCAGCAAGGTGGAAGCTCACCTGTGCTTCCCATGCAGTCTTCCGATTCGCAGCCGCCTGCAGGGCGGCTGCTGGGAGAGGAACTCCGACGTCACCGCGAAGCCCGTGGGCTGAGCCTTAAAGAGGCGGCTCATGCCATCCGGGGGTCGACGTCGAAGATGAGCCGCCTTGAGCGTGGTGAGAGCCCACCGAAGCCGAGGGACGTCCACGATCTCGCACGTTTCTATGGGCTCGATGACCGACAGATCCAGTTTCTCGAAGAGTTGCTCGCCCAGACGAACAACAACCAGTGGTACGACCAGTTCGCGGATGTCACACCCGACTATCTAAAGCGCCTGATCCAACTTGAGGGGCAAGCGGACAAGATCACAGTCTTCGAGAATCAGGTAATTCCCGGGCTGCTCCAGATCCGCGACTACGCTGAGGCGCTCGTCCGGCAGGTGATGCGCCATGCTTCCGACGACGAAGTTGCAGGGGTCGTTCGCCTGCGAGAGGCTCGACGGCGCCACGTCGTGGATTCCAGTCGGATCCGCTTCATCGTGTTTCTGGACGAGACGGTTCTCGATCGTCGCCGCGGCAGCGACGAGGTGATGCAGGCGCAGCTGAAATATCTGCTGCAAGTTGCCGAGACAGGCCGGGTTCATGTGCGCTTGATCGAGAAGGACAGTGTGTCACCGCCGTTCCCGATCACCCACCTCACCTTCCCAGACGGGCAACACTCCGAACTGGCTTATATCGAACAGGTCCGCAGCGCCGTCTATGTCACCAGGAAGCGGGCTCTGGACGAATACCGGAAGCTCGTGGACGACCTGCACGAGGTGGCACTGGGAAAGGAGCCAAGCGTGAAAAAGCTGAACGAGGCCATAGAGCGCTACTGCGGACACTGATCGCCCAGTCAAAAGGTCTGCGCCCGATGCCACACCACGACAGACTCCATGGCCCTGAACGGTCAGGTGCGGGCTACGCCGCCCCACTCCACCCAGTCAGTCGGACGCAGATGTTTTGGAGACGGCTCTCCCTCCGGACGCCAGTCGATCACGTCGACGAGTCCTGGAGGCTGGATCTGCATGCCGTCGAAGAAGCGCTCCACTTCACTGGTGCGGCGCACCCTGCCCCACCGCCCGTGGGTCTCCGTCTCCATCAGGGCAGTGACACCGTCTCGTACCTCCGGATTGTCACTGACCAGCTGACAGATGACCATGCAGCTATCGGGCGGCAGCTGTGCTGCGACGCGTTGGACCACTGCGGCAGGATCCCGCTCGTCCTCGGTGTCGGCCAGACAGTGCAGGACGGACACGAACAGTCCCGCCACCGGTTTGCCCCAGTCCAGCACGGTCTTGGCTGCCTCTATGATCCGGTAGGTGTCCCGCATGTCGCTGTCGAGGATGAGTGTCTTGTCATCCTCATCCAGCATCGTCCGTCCGTGAGCCAAGACCATCGGGTCATTGTCAACGTAGACAACTCGCGACTCCGGATTGAGCTGCTGCGCGACCTCGTGCACGTTGTCCTGGGTGGGAAGCCCCGACCCGTGGTCGATGAACTGGGTGATGCCGAATTCCTCGACCAGAACGCGTACGACGCGTCGGAGGAACGCCCGGTTCGTCCGTGCCAGCTGCTGGCTACTGGGAGCGATGCGTAAGAGCCGATGGCAGGCATCGCGATCCGACGCGTAGTTGGCCGAACCTCCCAGGAGCCAGTCGTACATGCGGGCGACGCTGGGCGTATCCATGTCGACGAAGCGAGGTCGCCTTTTCTCCCCGTGGGCCATGCACACTCCTATGGCCCTGATCGAGGGCCAGGTGTATCGGGTGGAGCGGCTCATCCTAGGGGGCACCGACGGCCTGGCCAATCGCTCAATCAGGCTTCCAGCCAGTTGAGTTAGAGGGAGCACCGCGAGGGGAATTAGCGCGGCTGATGGGCAGTGCGTGCGACGTGTGCGCGGGGGGCGTAGAGAGCGTCCGTGAACACCCCGGCCACGCAGCGCGGCAGGGCACACAGTGCGCGGTCGGCTGTTAGTAAGAGGCCGCGAACGGCGTAGTCAGGAAGGCCCATCAGGTCAGCTGCCTCTTCTACCGACAGCCGCAACCGTCGATGGAGCAGCACGACGTCGGCCTGCTTGCCCTCCAGGAGGCAGTGGACCGTCCACCTGTGCCCGGTGCCGCAGTCCGAGAGCTGGTCGGCCTGTTCACTCAGCAAGTTCCAGGCACGTGACGCTGGACAACCACGCAAGGCTGCCTGCCAGCTGTAGCACAAGCTGTCGAATACAGATTCCACGCATCGTACCGCGCGGGTCCAGCTCCCTATCCTGATATGAGCGTAGTTAAGATAGGCGTCATGGTGTAACTGGCGAAATGCAACATATTCGAGCCGGAAGCTGGTTGGCAGACTTGCCCTTGAACCACAACATGGTTCAGAGCACTGTCCGATCCGGGTCATGGTCCCCCTCACCCTTCCGCGCCAAAGGGAATACGCCGCTGCTCCGAGACCCGCAGCGTTCGAAGCTCCTCGGGGCTCACTCCGAAACAGTTGACGAGTCGGCAGAGGGTCGGCCAGTCCGGCTCGACGCCACCGTCGAAGATGGCTGCTGTCTCCTCGAAGGCAAGGCCGGCTTGCTCACTGATGGCCGGCAGCGCAGGAGCTCCCGCCCCGAGACGCGCTCCCCGCAGGACAGTCGACAAGGCCCCGAACTCGTCAGCCGGGGAGAGGCGGACGCTCCCGTGCCAGGCTCGCTCCCACAGCCAGCGGAGTTCACCAGGCTCGCCGCCCAGCAGGTCAGCCAGCGTGTACGTTGTAGGCCAAGGAGCCACCGCCTGACCGTCGAGTGCCATGTACACGGCGGCAAGCGGTACGTCGGCCATCCGCGCCAACTGCTCGATGCTCAGCGGTGAACGTTGTTGCAGCACTTTCAGAGCGCTGCCCAGCATCCGTGCGCGCTCCCGTACCGCAGGCGCGGTCGGCAGGAATCCGTTGTTCGCGATCGGCGCGGTCCAATGTATGGCTGACCGTGGTCGGTGCACGGCGGTGGGTGAAGCGCCGGCGACCAGACGGGCCGCCTTGGGCCCGCCCCAACGAGCCCGGGCAGATGCGCTGCTGATCCCGGCCGCCGCGGCGACTTCATCCCAGGTTGCACCACCGGCGCGGGCAACGGCGGCGAGGGCAACAGTCAGCCGCACGGCGTTGCCCTGAACTTGCGCAGTGAGCTCAAGCACAGATGCCAGCGGGGCCTCGCTGTGCACGAGGGCGAGCAGTTCCTCAGCCTGAATGCCGAGTTCCGTGGCCACGGCGTGGTGGGCATGACCGGCGCTTTGGCCTGCTCGCCGTTCACGGTCCCGCTGCCGCTGAGCCCTGCCCTGGCACAACTTCGTGCAGTAGTCGCGCCGCCGCCCTCGCCGGCTCAACTCAGAGATTGGCTCCTTGCGGAATGCACACAATCGCGGAACTGGTGGTGCGGCCATCGGGATGTCCCTTCACCAGACGGCAGACGTCCTCAGCTGCCGTACTTGGGCAGTGGTTCGAGACGGGCGCCCCGTGACGAGGCGCCCGCCATGGGCTCGACAATCAGCTGATCTGGGCCCGCAGGAATCGGATGCTGCTGCTGTGCGACACCCGCAACAAGATCACGATCACGATGACGGGGGGAGCCGCTGGCCACCAGTGGGAAGCCGGAACGGCGTCCGGCCACACCACGAGAGGCACTGCGATGAGGATCAGGAGAATGGCGAGCGCCAGAACGAGACTGGCACGCAGATGAAGGTCGATCACGGACAGAAACCGGGTTTCGCCCGGCTCAGTAGAAGGGATAATGACGTTTGGAGACACCGGGGCACCACTTGACGGCTCCCGGTCGTTTGGCGAGGTCACTGCTTGTCCTCTGTGGTTGGCTCTGACTTGTCTTCTGGCGTGGGCCCGGGGGGGGGGGCCCCCGGCCCCCCCCCCCCCCCCGACCCCAAGGCGCCACACCGG
>NZ_JANCLX010000052.1:0-3800 GCF_024295805.1 Streptomyces cucumeris | reverse complement strand
TGGTTGGGGTGGGGGGGGGGGGGGGGGGGGTGGGGTGGGGGGGGGGGGGGGGGGGGGGGCGCCCCCCCCCCCCCCCGCCGCCACACAGTCGGCTATCGCTCGACTCCGTGCGGTAATCCCACCATAACCTGCTCGGATCCCCTTCGCAGACGCTTTCTGGGCGCTGATCGCATTTCCCGAAATGGGAATAGGTCTCGCATGCAACGATGATCTAATTTGATCGAATCGGGTGCATGGCGGCCCATTATGGTCACCAATCAAGCCAATCGGATCGAGCGTTTGATTGCGGCGCGCGCCACCCTCGATCAATTCTTGATCAAAAAAGTGATCCCACCAGTTCGCCGCGGTAGCCCTGCGTGTAGGGGCGCACAGGGGGGTGGCTGGTGCCTCAAGTGCACGTGCATATGGGAATTTCAGCAAATCGCAACCGAAAATCGGAGCGGACGATTCCGCAGCCTCGCGTCGCTCGTTCGCGCTCTCGTTCCAAGTCTTCTTGAGGGGTGTCGCCAGGAAGTCGCACAACAGTGCTCCAGGCGGTGGTTTGCGGGCAAACTGCGGGATGCGCCAACTTCGACAGGGGGGCGAAAGTTGATGACGGGTCGAGTGATCTATCTCACCGTTGAGCCTTGGCTGTTCTGTCAACCCGCAGCGTGACGCGTTGGTTGGCCTTGGGCCCGTCGTTTGGATCTTCAGTAGCTGGCTAAGGCGTCTGACCGGAGAGTCGATTGCGGTGTCGATTGTGGCGTGGGCGTCGGTGCGGAGGACTTCCGCACGAGCTCACTGAAGCAGTTCGAAGTGGGGGTGGTACGGAGAAGACGGGCAGACATGGAGCTGCAGGTTGTTGCCGCCAGTGATGTCGATCAAGGTGAAGTTGCCGTCCCGGGAGCCCAAGGGCGGCGGGCCCGGGGTCGGCCGGTCTTGCTCGGCGATCCAGGTCGTGCTGCCGCCGTCCCATTCCGATGAGGCGATGGTGAGGAGCGGGACCGCCTCGGTGTCGCACTCCGGGCAGGCGCGGTCGACGGGGTCGGTAGGGCTCCAGCGGGTCCAGCCGCCGGTCTTCCAGCCGGGAGCGCTGCAGAGGTTGTTCAGGTAGAGCTCGCCCGGATCATCCGCGTACGGGCTGTATTGCGCAGGGTCGACCGTCTCCCAGCGGCTCATGTCGTCCAACTGGTCCCGAAGCTCCTTGTCCAGCTCCATGGGGTTGGGAAACTCGGTGACCTGTTCCAGTGAGAACAGGCACGGTTCCGGAAGGTACCAGCCGTCCTGGACGATCGGCGGCTCGGGCGGTGCTTTGAGGACGTCGGTGACGGTGGCGGAGGACCGCCAGAAGAGGGCGGTCTTCGGGTGCGCCATCTCGTGGTCGAAGGGGCACCACAGGACCTGGAGTAGGTCCGCGTCGGGCGGGCAGGGGAAGGCAATGTCGCGGGCGTACAACTGGGCTACGGGCACGAGAGGGATCGGGCCGTCGAACCATCGGCGGCCCGCGTTGATCAGATTCAAGGTCTCCTGTTCCTCGGGGGTCCACTGGGGTGCCTCGGGGTCGAGGTGAAGGCGCTCGGCCGCTGCGGCGAGGACGCGGCGCTGAAGCCGGATGTCGTCCGGGGAGTTGACCCTGAGCGCCGCATGCCTGTCGTGCGGTTCTCGGCAGTACGGCCACGACTCGTCGGCGGGCCACAGGAGCGGCCCGCCGACGGAGTTGTCGTGCACGGTCGGCGCCCCGGGCCGCGGGTGCAGCCGGGTCGCCGTGCGCGCCAACGGGGCCAGTTGAGGGAAGAGCGCGGTGACGTCGAACGGCCGCGGCGGGGTGGTAAATATGGCGTTCATAGCGGTGATGCTGCCAGCAGCTGCTGACATCGGGTGTGCCGATCCTCGTCAGCTGACACCAGACAGGTTCTGTGCGTCAGCAGGCAGGCCTCTCCACACTCTCGCAGCTGGCATCGATCGAGACCGCCTGGACGCTGGTCGTCGCATGTGAGTCCTCGACAGCCCGGATCAGGAGGGATCGTCACCTTCGTTTCAGGTGGCGCAGCAGGTTTTCCCGTTCGGCGGTCATCGGCTTCTGTGCCGGTTGTTGTTCCGGCCGTGTGAGAGCTTCCCACGATGGGTCGTCGGCGTGTGCGAGCCGAGCTTCCTCGATCATGTCACTGGTGCGGAGTACCACGGGGGCCGTCGGTGCTTGCGGCCAGGCGGTGATGAGGTAGTGCTCGGTGGGCGCTTCGTTGGTTCCGTCGGCGCATGTCGCTCGTCCCTTGGCGTGGACTCTGATGCGATACCAACCGGGCCCTTGAGGGTTGAGCGCGGGTAGGTCGGTTGGCACGGCATCGTGGGCAGAGATGATGCGGAGGTCTCCTTCGATCGACCGCACGCTGATCTCGACAACCTCTTCCCACGTGGTTGTCTGCGCGGGTGGTGCTGTAGCGACGACCTTGGCCCCAACCTCTACACGCCCGGTGTGGATGCCAGTGCTCACCCAGGCTCCGTATTCCATGGGCGCGGCCAGACCGACAGCCCAACAGGCTGTGTCCGCGGGTTCTTCAGCGTCGTCTGCAATGCCGAACATGCCATCGCTGACGAATATGACACACGATGTGACCATAGCCTGACAATATCAGGCGACGCATCAGGATGTGGGCGCTGCGAATAGACCCTGCAGCACCCACATCCTTGAGCGGTCAGTTCTCTATGAGGACCCGGAAGGGGTCTCCCTCCAGCATCCGCTCGCTCCTGTAGAAGGCGTTGTTCTTCCCGCCCTGGTAGTCCTGGTCAGCCTTATGGATCATGCACGCACTCGCACCTTTGAGGCCGGTGCGCGAGGGCACGTTCGGGATGGAGCATCCAGGGAAGGTCCGTCGCTTTCCGCCGGACGCCAGACCTTCCTGGGAGGTGGCTACAGGGTATTCATCACACGTTTTACCGGGGGGCCGGGTCTCGCCATCGGGGCAGGCCAGGTCCCGGTTCCGCTTGCGCCTTGCCTCATCGGTCGTCCGGTGAAGCGGGTGCTTGAAACTTGCGCCGGGCAGCCCCGAGTTCTGGGCACGAGTGACGTGGGATGCCAGCTGAGGCGCCCTGCTCTTGCTGTAGATGAGCGGGGAGGCGTACCAGGGTATGACGCAACCAATGTCATTACGGCCCAGAGTGGCCCTGTCACAGCGGAACTCGTTCATCTTGATGCTACTCTTCGCTGGCGGATATGAAGGATTGGTGAAGCGCAGCGCCCACTTATTGGTACACCGGCCCTTTGCTCCGTGCCTGGTGATCGTGGTCTCGAAGAAGGACTCGCCGAGCTTCCAATAGTTGACTGGGGCGAGCTTTTTCGTGGGAAACTTCGATTCGTGCTGCTTGCAGGAGCCGCCCTTGCTGGCCTTGCCGCCGATGAATGCCTTCTTGCCGTCACCCCAGAGGCGGTAGGCAGAGACGTCCGCCTGATTGCCCCATGAAGGCAGGCCCGTTTCGCCGTAGCTGTAGTTGATGGCGACGATGTCGGCTGATCCCGTCAACCGTCTCTGGCCGTTGACGGTGCGATAGGTCGTGTAGCGGATTCCGGAGACCAGGCACACTGCCTCGCGTTTACCCCTGAGCTCGGCTGCACACCAACTCGGCGGATTCACACCTGCCCTCAGTCCACGTCCTCTGCGGACCTGAAGTGGCATCTCAGAATCCGAGATCGCACGAGTGCAGCTCTCTTTCCCCCCAGCGTCCAAAGCGGAACAGCTCTCACCCATCTGGACGCTGCTGCGCTGCCCAGGCTTCACTGAAGGCCCCGCAGCGGGACCCGACACGGGAACCGGCCGAGGCTTCAC
>NZ_JANCLX010000051.1 GCF_024295805.1 Streptomyces cucumeris | reverse complement strand
CAGCCATCAACGAATACGCAACATCCACCAACCCCACATCCGGCCGCTCCACCACAAACGACCGCAACCGAGCAGCCTGACCACACAACGCCCCCGACCCACGACCCGACAACACAAACGGCAACACTCCGGGTGACCGCCCGGAGTCCGCTTCCGCTTCACCGGTCTCAGGTTTCCTGCGCGAGGCGGTCGAGCCGGGCGGGACATCACTGATGACCAGGTGACAGTTGGTGCCGCCCATTCCGAACGAACTGACGCCGGCGATCAAGGGGCTATCGGGCGCTTCCCACGAACCGAGGTCCTGCTGCACCCGAAGATTGAGCTCGTCCAGCGCGATCTCCGGGTTCGCCCGCTCGAAATGGAGGCTGGCGGGGAGTTGGCGGTGGCGGATCGACATCGCCACTTTGATGAGGCCCGCGATCCCCGCGGCTGCCCCCAGATGCCCCAGATTCGTCTTGACCGATCCGACAGGCAGCGGTTGCGTTCGCGGCCGGGCGGAGCCGGCAACGGCACCGAGCGCCGCGGCCTCCACAGGGTCGCCGGCAGGTGTTCCCGTGCCGTGCAGCTCGACGTATTGGAGTTGTGCGGCACTGATGCGAGCGCGCTCGTGAGCGCGGCGCAGGACGTCTCGTTGTGCGAGCTCATCAGGCTGGGTCAGGGCATGACCGTTGCCGCCGTGATTCACCGCGCTCCCGAGGATCACGCAGTGCGGGGTGTCACCATCGGCCAGGGCGTCCTCGAGCCTCTTGAGTACGACCAGACCGCCGCCTTCACCTGGCACATAACCGTTCGCGCGAGCATCGAAGGTGTAGCAACGGCCGTCCGGTGACAGTGGCCCCCAACGGTCCGCGATGTCCACGGACTCCGGCAGCAGGTTGAGCTGCACGCCGCCCGCGACGGCGAGGTCCGACTCACCGGTGAGCAGACTCTGGCAGGCCAGGTGAACGGCGACCAGCGATGAGGACTGACCGCTGTCGATACCCACACTGGGCCCGTGCACATCCAGGAAGTGGGAGAGCCGGTTGGCGATCACCGAACGTTCCATGCCGGGGTAGGTGTGCTGAGTCGCCGTAGCGGAACCGTTGCGGTGCACGAGATGGGCGTAGTCGTCGGCGAAGGCACCCACGAAGACACCGAGTCGGCCGCCGCGCACGCTGTCCGGCACGATCGCCGCGTCCTCCAGCGCCTCCCACCCCAGCTCCAGCACGAGTCGCTGCTGCGGGTCGACGGACGCCGCCTCGCGGGCGGAAATACCGAAGAACTCGGCATCGAACTCGTCGACGGCGTCGAGGAACCCACCCCAGGGGGGCGCGACCGTCCTGTCCGAGCCACGACGTCCGGGCGGGCGCTCGGTGATCGCATGACGTCCCGCGGCCAGGAGGCGCCACAGTTGCCGAGGCCCATCAGCGCCGGGGAAACGGCAGGACGCACCAACCACCGCGATGTTGCCACCTTGGGCCTGGACATCCACCCGGATCGTCCCCTTCCACGTTCACATTGCGTCGTGCGAGGTCACGGCAGCGAGCGCCGGACACAGTGCGTTGCAGCGCGGCGTGATTTCCCGCAGGCTGCGCCACCACCGGTCCACGAAATGGAATGAAATCTTCTCGGCCGTGGCGCGTCGAATTCTCTCGGCCGGATTACTGCGCAGCAGATTTCAGTCGGTCAGGACTGCGGAAAGTCCCACCTGGTCGCGGACTCCCATCCGGCAATTCCCGCCCAGCCGTAGACCCGTTCGGGATTCAGTCGGAACACCGGAGCGCTCTGGCCGAAACGCGTGTGGACACGATCCTCGCTGACCGAGAGTTCCCAGTCGTACTTCGCCCCGACTCCTTCGGCGAGCACGTTGATGTCGTCGTCCCCGATCACTCGGGAGCAACTGCCCTCGATCATTACCACGTCCTCGCCGACCTGCAGGTTCACAGAGGCCCGCGGGTTGACCTTCAGAAATTCACCGCAGCGGTTCTGGCTCGAGAACCAGAAGGTGTTCCGCTGCCAGACACCCCACAAGGGCCTGCTGTGCGGGTGTCCGTCCGGGCTCGCGGTGACCAGCCAGTATGTGGACGCGGACTCGAGCAGATTCTCCGCCCAGCTCCACGGTTGTGTTGGCCCCGGTGCGGTCTGGTTGAAGATGAATGCCGGCGTCCCCTTCCGCTTCTCCTTGTTTTTCAACACCTCGGCAGTCATGTCGCTGTCCCTTCGCTCGTCCGCTGTGGGCGACCAGCGAAACGCACCGGTCTGGCTTTCGCGCTTCATGCTCGCAGCGCGACTGCGACACCGACACCCCGAAAGAACCGCGCGACTATCGGGGCAGCGACTAGGGGGGTTAGGGGGTGCCCCGCGCCGACGTCGCAAGAGCATGGTTGTTCACGCGACCGCCCAGACGCGGTTTTGATCGTGGTCCCACCCAAGCCATTTCTGCGCAAGCTCTCCGCCGGACTGCCGGCCTCAGCAGATGCCTGCCACGTGTCCAGGCACGACAAGTCCGGGGTACGCCGGACCACTCCGGGGTCCCCGGGCCACTGGAACAGACAGAGACAGATGGGGTTGTTCGTATGGAGAACGAGGACAAGCTTCGCCAGTATCTCAAGTTGGTCACGAGCGACCTCTACCAAGCTCGTAAGAAGATCACTGAGATGGAGGCCCAGGACACCGAGCCGATCGCCATCGTCTCGATGGCCTGTCGCCTGCCCGGCGACGTCTGGTCGCCGGAGGACCTCTGGGAGCTGGTCGCCAGTGGCACCGACGCGATCGGCGACTCGCCGACCGACCGGGGCTGGGACATGGACAGCATCTACGACCCGGAGCCCGGCAAGCCCGGCAAGACGTACACCCGCGAGGGCGGCTTCATGTCCGGCCTGGCCGACTTCGACGCGGATTTCTTCGGCATCTCCCCACGCGAAGCTCTTGCCATGGACCCGCAGCAGCGGATCGTCCTCGAGGCCGCCTGGGAGTCGTTCGAACGTGCCGGCATCGACCCGGAGACCCTCCGTGGCACCGAGACAGGTGTGTTCATCGGCTCGAACACCCATGACTACGTGCCGTTGACCGTCACGGCACCCCGCGAGGTCGACGGCTATCTGCTGCTGGGCAACGCGCCCAGCGTGCTCTCCGGCCGCGTCGCGTACACCTTCGGCTTCGAGGGCCCCGCTGTCACCGTCGACACCGCCTGTTCCTCCTCGTTGGTCGCGATGGACTACGCCATCCGGGCCTTGCGCCGCGGCGAGTCCACGATGGCTCTGGCCGGCGGCGTCGCGTCGATGTGCTCGCCACTGGTCATGGTCGACTTCAGCCGACAGCGCGGGATCGCGCCCAACGGCCGGTGCAAGGCATACGCGGACACCGCGGACGGCACCGGCTGGTCGGAGGGGGTCGGCCTGGTCCTGCTCGAGCGGCTCTCCGACGCGCAGGCCAACGGCCACCCGGTCCTTGCCGTCATCCGTGGTTCGGCGATCAACCAGGACGGTGCCTCCAACGGCCTGACCGCTCCCAACGGCCCCGCCCAGCAACGGGTCATCCAGGCGGCGCTGGCCGACGGCCAGGTGCCGATGGAGCAGGTCGACCTGGTCGAAGGGCACGGCACCGGCACCCGGCTGGGCGACCCGATCGAGGCACAGGGGCTGCTGGCCACCTACGGCCGCAAGAAGAAGGACGGCGAGCCACTGTGGCTGGGCTCGCTGAAGTCGAACGTGGGTCACACCCAGGCGGCCGCGGGCGTCGTCGGCGTGATCAAGACAGTGATGGCCATGCGCCACGGCGTCCTCCCCAAGACGCTGCACGTGGATGAGCCGACGCGCGAAGTGGACTGGTCGGCCGGCGGGGTCAAGGTGTTGACGGAGAACCGCCCGTGGCCGGAGAACGAGTGGCCGCGCCGGGCAGGTGTGTCGTCGTTCGGCATGAGCGGTACCAACGCGCATGTCATCCTCGAGCAGGCGCCCGCGCCGGAGGCGGTCGAGGCCGAGCCGGTGAGCGCACAGCCGACCGCCGTGCCCTTCCTGCTCTCCGCCCGTACTCCGCAGGCCCTGGCCGGTCAGGCGAGGCGGCTGCGTGACTGGCTCGCCGACGAGGATGTCGCCCTGCTCGACGTCGCGAAGTCGCTCGCGCTGCACCGTGTGACGTTCGAGCACCGCGCCGCCGTGGTCGCGGGCACCAAGGAGGACCTGCTCGCACAGCTCGACCTGCTGGCCGGCGGCGGCAGCGGTGCCACGGCGGTCGTCGGCACCGAGTGCCGCGGTCTCACCGCGGTGATGTTCCCCGGACAAGGCTCACAGCGCATCGGCATGGGCGCCCAGCTCGCGGCCGCGTTCCCCGCCTTCGACACGGCGTACTCGGAGGTGCTGGGGTGGCTCGACCCCGAGCTGCCGCAGATCATCGCCGAGGGCGGCCCGACGCTGGATCGGCCCGAGTACGCGCATCCCGCGCTGTTCGCGATCGAGGTGGCGCTCTACCGCCTGGTCGAGTCATGGGGTCTGCACCCCGACCACCTGCTCGGTCAGTCCTGTGGGGACATCGCGGCGGCGCACGTCGCGGGTGTGCTGTCGCTCAAGGACGCGGCCACCATGGTCACCGCCCGAGCACGGCTGATCCAGACCTCGGCCGCCGGCGTGATGGTCTCGGTCTCGGCCGGCGCAGACGTGGTGGAGCCGGTCATCGCCGGCATCGAGGGCGTCTCGCTCGCCGGTATCAACAGCCCGGGCTCAGTCACCCTCTCGGGGCTGGAGGGCCCGGTCGAGGCGGCTGTGGCGCGCCTGTCCGAGCTCGGCCACGCGTCCCGCACACTGCGGGTCGGCGTCGCGGGCCACTCGGTCACGATGGAGCCGATCCAGGACCGGTTCCGGGCCGTGGTGGAGACCTTGACCTATTCGGCCCCGACCATCCCGATGGTGGTGCCCGCCGAGGTGCTGTGCACCCCTGAGTTCTGGGTCCGGCAGATGCGCGACCCGGTGGACCTCGTCGGCGGCGTGGCTTCGCTGCGCGAGCGCGGCGTCACCCGGTTCATCGAACTGTCCCCCGCCGCGTCGATGAGCAGCGACGTACGCAAGTGCTACGGCGACGAGTCGGTCGTGGTCACGCCGTCCCTCCGCAGCCGGCGCGACGAGGTGGAATGCATCGCCGTGGCGATGGCCACCCTGCACGCCGCCGGCGTCGAGGTGGACTGGGCAGCCTTCTTCGCCGGCACCGGCGCGCAACGTGTCGACTTGCCCACCTACGCGTTCCAGCACGAACGCTTCTGGCTCGAGACCAGCCACGTCGGAGGGCAGGACCTCAGTTCGATCGGCCTGCGCTCGGTGGACGCCCCGCTCCTGGGTGCCGGCGTCTCGCTCGCCGACGACGGCGGCTTCCTGTGCACCGGCCGGCTGTCGCTCTCCACCCAGCCCTGGCTTGCCGACCACACCCTGTTCGGCCGCACGCTGCTGCCCGGCACCGCATTCGTCGAGTTCGCGCTGCGCGCGGCGGACCAGGTCGGCTGTGAGCTGGTCGAGGAACTGACCATCGAGGCCCCGCTGTTGCTGGAGCGAGGCGGCGTGGCGCTGCAGATCGTGGTCGGCGAGCCGGAGGAGTCCACCGGCCGACGGTCGATCACCATCTGGTCGCAACAGCAGGACCCGGACTCCCCCGACATCGACGCGGCCTGGACACGGCACGCCAGTGGCTTCGTCTCAGCGACCGCTGGTGTGAGCCGCGACGACTCCGAGATGGCCGAGTGGCCGCCCGCCGGTGTCGAGGAAGTCGAGCTCAGCGATCTTTACGAGACCTTCGCCGCGGCCGGATACGCCTACGGGCCGGTGTTCCGCGGGCTGAAGGCCGCCTGGTTGCGTGACGGGGAGATCTTCGCCGAGGTGGCTCTGCCCGAGCAGGTGGGCGACGCCGGCGCGTACGGCACGCACCCTGCCCTGCTGGACGCCGCGCTGCACGCGATCGCGGTCACCGGCACCACCCAGGGTGTCATCCCCTTCGTGTGGTCGGGCGTCCGGCTGTACGCCGTCGGTGCTTCCGCGCTGCGCGTACGGCTGACTCCGGTGGGGACCGACACGGTGGCACTGCTGGTCGCCGACGGGACCGGCCGCACGGTGCTGTCCGTCGACTCGCTGACCTTGCGGTCCGCCACCGCGGAACAGATCGCCGGGAGTGCTTCCCAGGCCCATGACTCCCTCTACGAGATCGAGTGGATCTCCGCGGGTGAGGCCGGGGCCTCGTCGCCCACCGGCTGGGCGAACCTGGGCGGCGGCGCGCCCGCGACAGGCACGGCGTACGAGGGCTTCCCCGCACTGCAGGCCGCCCTGGACGCCGGGGGCGAGGTGCCCACCGTGGTGCTGGCCGCTCCCGGTCACGACCACGGCCACGACGTGGCCGCAAGCGTGCACTCAGGTGTCAACCGGATGCTCGAACTGGTCCGCCACTGGCTGGCCGACGAACGGCTGGCCACCTCACGGCTGGTGCTGGTCACCCGTGGCGCGTTGGCCACGTACGAGGGTGAACACGTCCGTGACCTGATCGGCGCGGCCCTGCACGGCCTGTTCCGCTCGGCGCGTGCCGAGAACCCGGGCCGGCTCGTCCAGGTCGACCTCGCGCCCGGCGAGCCCGACTCGGCCGTGGTGGCGGCGCTCGACGCCGGGGAGGACGAGGTCGCCGTACGTGCGGGCACGATCCTGGTGCCGCGCCTGGCCAAGGTCTCCTCCTCGACGACGCTCGCCGTGCCGGCGGAGTCGGCCGCCTGGCGCCTGTCCGCCCCCCATCCCGGAACGTTCGACGGGCTCGCCTTGATCGAGTCACCGGAGGCGGTCGCACCTCTGGCCGAGGGTGAGGTGCGGGTGGCCGTCCGAGCCGCCGGCATGAACTTCCGGGACGTCATGTCCACCCTGGGCCTGGTCCGCGGTCAGGAAGTGCTCGGCGGCGAGGCGGCCGGCGTGGTGACCGAGGTCGGCCCGGGAGTCATCGGTCTCCAGCCCGGGGACCGGGTGATGGGCCTGTTCTTCGGGCCGTTCGGGCCGGTGGCCGTGGGCGACCACCGGATGGTGGTACCGATCCCGGACGGGTGGTCGTACCTGCAGGCCGCGACGGTCCCGATCACCTACCTGACCGCGTACTTCGGGCTCGTCGACGTGGCCGACCTGCAACCCGGCGAGTCCGTGCTCATCCACGCCGCCGCCGGTGGCGTCGGCATAGCGGCCGTGCAGCTTGCCGCCCATCTGGGCGCCGAGATCTTCGCCACCGCCAGCCCCGCCAAGTGGGCGGCCGTTCGTGAGCTCGGCATCCCCCGCGAACGCATCTCGAACTCCCGCACCGCGCAGTTCGAATCCGATCTGCTCGGCGCCACCGACGGCCGTGGCGTCGACGTGGTCCTCAACTCGCTCACCAACGAGCTCGTGGACGCCTCGCTACGACTGCTGCCGCGCGGCGGCCGGTTCGTCGAGATGGGCAAGACCGACATCCGCGACGCCGACTGGGCGGCCGAGGCGTTCCCCGGTGTGCGCTATCAGGCGTTCGACCTGCTCGGGGTGGCGCCCGAACGGGTCCAGGAGATGTTGGCCGAACTGCTGGACCTGTTCGGCCGTGGCGCTCTCACCCTGCCTCCGATCACCACCTGGGACGTCCGCCGGGCCCCGGACGCGTTGAGGTTCCTCAGCCAGGCCCGGCACATCGGCAAGATCGCCCTGACCATCCCGGTGCCCGTCGATCCGGCCGGGACCGTGCTTCTGACCGGCGCCTCCGGCGCACTGGGCGGCCTGGTCGCCCGGCACTTGGTCGCCGAGCACGGCGTACGTCACCTCGTGCTGGCGAGCCGGCGCGGCCCGGATGCCCCCGGCGCGGCCGAGTTCGCCACCGAGTTGACCGAACTCGGCGCCTCGGTGACGACTGTCGCCTGTGACGTCTCCCACCGCGCATCGCTGCTCGGGGTGCTGGCCGCGATCCCCGCCGAACATCCGCTGACCGCGGTGGTGCATATCGCGGGCACCAGCGACGACGGCGTCATCGGCTCGCTGACGACCGAGCAGGTCGACACCGTGTTGCGTCCCAAGGTGGACGCCGGTTGGCTCCTCCACGAGCTGACCAAAGACCTCGACCTCTCCGCCTTCGTGCTGTTCTCCTCCGCCGTCGGGGCATTCGGCGCGCCGGGCCAGGCCAATTACGCCGCCGCCAATGCGTTCCTGGACGCTCTTGCCCGGCACCGCCGCGCGTCGGGGCTGCCCGCCGTCTCGCTCGACTGGGGCCTGTGGGCCGCCACGAGCCATATGACCACCGCCCTGCAGGAGGCCGACTGGGAACGGATGGCCCGCGCCGGTATCAAGGCGCTGTCCGACGAGGAGGGCCTGGCCCTCTTCGACGCGGCCCTCACCGTCGGCGCCCCGGTGGTGCTACCGGTCCGGCTCAACCTGGCCGCGTTCCGCGGGGAGGTGCCGCCCCTGCTGCGCAACCAGGTCTCCGGACGGGTGCGACGTACCGCCGTCGCGCGCGGCGGCGGTGCCGGCTCGTGGACCCGCCGTCTGCTCGCCCGGCCGCCGGCCACCCGGCAGCGGATCGTGCTGGACGCCCTCGCCGCCGAGACCGCGGCCGTGCTCGGGCACACGTCGGCGTCGAGACTCTCGCCGGACCGGAGCTTCAAGGACATCGGCTTCGATTCGCTGGCCTCGGTGGAGCTGCGCAACCGGATCACCGCGCTCACCGGCTTGCGGCTGCCGGCAACGGTGGTCTTCGACTACCCGGACCTCACCTCGCTGACCGCATACGTGCTCGGCGAGGTGGTCAGCGCCGGCTCCTCCGCGTCGGCGGCACCCGCGATCGTCACGGCGGACACCGGCGGCGACGCGATCGCCATCGTCGGCATGGCCTGCCGCTACGGCGGCGGGATCGACTCGCCGGAGGCGTTGTGGGCGATGGTCGAGGAGGGCCGGGACGCCGCCACGGAGTTCCCGTCCGACCGTGGCTGGAACCTGGCCGAGCTGTTCGATCCCGAGCCCGGCCGCTCGGGCACGACCAACGCCCGGGCGGCCGGCTTCCTGCCCGGCGCAACCGAATTCGATCCCGAGTTCTTCGGCATCTCACCTCGTGAGGCCACCGCGATGGACCCGCAGCAGCGTCTGTTGCTGGAGTCGGCGTGGGAGGCGTTCGAGCGTGCCGGTATCGACCCGTCGGCGCTGCGCGGCACGAAGACCGGCGTATTCGTCGGCCTCAGCGCCCATGACTACGGCAACTTGCTCGCGCTCGAATCGCGCGGTCTCGATGGCCACCTGCTGACCGGAACGGCGCCCAGCGTGGCCTCGGGCCGCATCGCCTACGAGTTCGGCCTGGAGGGCCCCGCGCTGACGGTCGACACCGCCTGTTCGTCCTCGCTGACCACGCTGCATATGGCGGCCCAGGCGCTGCGGACCGGTGAGTCCGACCTCGCGCTGGCCGGCGGTGTGGCCGTGATGTCCACACCGGTGGTGTTCCAGGAGTTCACGCTGCAGGGCGGCCTCTCCGCGGACGGCCGCTGCCGGGCGTTCGGCGCGGACGCGGACGGCACCGGCTGGGCCGAGGGCGTCGGACTGCTCGTGCTGGAGCGCTTGTCGGACGCCCGCCGCAACGGCCACCAGGTCCTCGCGGTGGTGAAGGGCTCCGCGGTGAACCAGGACGGCGCCTCCAACGGGCTGACCGCGCCCAACGGCCGCTCGCAGCAGCGTGTGATCCGAGAGGCGCTGGCCAATGCCGGTGTCTCCGCTGCCGATGTGGACGTCGTGGAGGGACACGGCACCGGCACCACGCTCGGCGACCCGATCGAGGCGCAGGCACTACTGGCGACGTACGGGCGGGAGCACACCGAGGAAAGCCCGCTCTGGCTCGGCTCCCTGAAATCGAACCTGGGCCATGCGCAAGCGGCTGCCGGCGTGGCCGGGGTGATCAAGATGGTCCAGGCGCTGCGACACGGCCTGCTGCCCCGGACCTTGAACGCCGAGGAGCCCACCCCGCACGTGGACTGGTCGGACGGTGCCGTGAAGCTGCTGACCACAGCACAGCAGTGGCCGGAGCGCGACCAGCCCCGGCTCGGCGCCGTCTCCGCGTTCGGAATCAGCGGCACCAATGTGCATATGGTGCTGGAGCAGGCACCGGAGCTCGGCGAGCCGCCCGCTCCGCCCGCGCCCGACCGGGTGCTCGCACCATCCGTCAAGCCGTTCGTCCTCTCGGCACGCGGTGCGGCGGCACTGCGCGATCAGGCAGCCAGGCTCGGCGCCCACCTCACCGGGCACCCGGAGGTGGACCTCGACGCGCTCGGCCGCTCGCTCAGCGGCCGGGCCACCCTGGAGCACCGGGCCGTGGTGCTCGCCGAAAACCTGGGCACGCTGACCGCGGGGCTCACGGCGATCGCCACCGGCACGACGGACTCCCACGAGGACGTCGTGCTGGGCAACGGCGGTGACACGACCCAGCCGGTCTTCGTCTTCGCAGGTCAGGGTGGCCAGTGGAGTGGTATGGCCCTCGACCTGTGGAACACCAGCCCGCTGTTCGCCGCCGCCATGACCGAGTGCGACGCGGCGCTGGCCCCGCACGTCGACTGGAACGGCGCCACCCTGTCGGACGTCCTCACCGGCACTCCGGGCGCGCCGAGCCTGGACCGGGTGGACGTGGTCCAGCCCGCGCTGTTCGCGGTGATGGTGTCCCTGGCCCGGCTGTGGCGGTCGCTCGGGGTCGAGCCGGCCGCAGTGGTCGGTCACTCCCAGGGCGAGATCGCGGCGGCCGTGGTGGCCGGTGTCCTCACGCCGGCCGACGGCGCCCGCATCGCCGGGTTGCGCTCGCGCTTGATCGCCGGCCTGACCGAGCGCGGCGGGATGGGCTGGATCGGCCTGCCGGTCGCCCGGGTCCAGGAGCGGCTCGTCGACCACCCGGGGCTCGGCGTCGCCGCGGTCAACGGGCCGCGGTCGGTGGTCGTCTCCGGCGCCGCCGACGAACTGCAGAGCCTGTGCGCGGCGCTCGCGGCCGAGGAGATCCCGGTGCGTACGCTCCTGGTCGACTACGCGTCGCACTCGCACGGGGTGGAGGAGCTGCACGCCGAACTCATCGACGTGCTGGCCGACATCGCGCCTGCTGAGGCAGAAGTGCCGTTCTACTCCACGGTCACCGGCGGGCGGGTCGACGGCACCGAACTGAACGCCGACTACTGGTATCGCAATCTTCGGGAGACGGTGCGGTTCAGCGCGGCTGTCGAGGCTCTGCTGGACGACGGGCACGGCTGCTTCGTGGAGCTCAGCGCGCACCCGGCCCTCGTCGACGCGGTCGAGGCGGTTGCCGAGGCCCGGAACACCGAGGTCGCCGCGTCGTGGTCGTTGCGGCGGAACGGCGGTGACGTCGCGTTCACCCGCTCGCTGGCCACGGCCTTCGTGCACGGGGCAACGGTGCGCTGGGGGACGGCGTTTCCCGCCGGAGAACGCATCGACCTGCCCACTTACGCGTTCCAGCACCGCCGGTTGTGGGTCGAGTCCGCAGGTGCGGTGACCGCGAGCGCCGCCGACCTGGGGCTGGCGTCCGCCGATCACCCCCTGTTGGGCGCCGCCGTGGAACGCGCCGGCGAGGACCAGGTCCTCTTCACCGGCAGGTGGTCGCTGGCGACCCAGCCGTGGCTGGCCGATCACGTCGTGCTCGGCACCCTCCTGCTGCCGGGAGCCGCCTTCGTCGAGCTGGTCACCCACGCCGGGCGTCACGTCGACTGCGCCCGTCTGGAAGAGCTGGCCTTTCAGGCGCCGCTGGTGCTCTCGGAGAAGTCGGGTGTGGCGGTGCAAGTCGCGGTCGGCGCCGCCGACTCCACCGGTCGGCGTTCGGTCACGGTGCACTCCCGGCGCACCGGGTCCGGCGCCGACAGCAGGTGGATCCTGCACGCGGAAGGCACCCTCGCCCCGGTCGGTACCGGCCCGGTGCCGGGCAACCTGACGGTCTGGCCGCCAACCGGCGCGGAGGCGGTCGATGTGACCGACCTCTATGCCCGGCTCGCCGAGCGCGGATACGCCTACGGGCCTGCCTTCGCCGGGATCCGTGCGCTGTGGCGGGACGGCGACGACATGTACGGCGAGGTCGCACTGCCGAGCACGGTCCGTGCCGAGGCGGGGCGGTTCGGCCTGCACCCGGCACTGCTGGACGCCGCCCTGCAGGTGCCGGTCGCCGGACTGATCGACAGCGAGAGCGAGGCAGTGATGCCGTTCTCCTGGAACGGCATCACCGTGCACACCCGAGGAACGAGCTCGCTGCGGGTCGCTTTCCGGCGCAAGGGCCCCGACTCCTCCACGATGCTGCTCACCGACGGCGCGGGCGAGCCCGTCGCCTCGTTCGACTCCATCGTCGCGAGGCCGGTCAGCCGTGCACAGCTCCGGAGCGCCGTGGACACCGCGGCCGACACGGATGTCAACGACGAGAGCTACCGCGTCACGTGGCGCGCACTGCCCAGCGGCACGCCCACGCCGATCGGCGGTACCTGGCTGGCGGTGGTCCCCGAGGGGCAGCCGGCCGAGGGCTGGGCCGCGGAAACCGTGCGCCGCCTCGCTGCCCACGCGCCCTCCCTGGTGACCTGGGCCGTACCGTGCGGGAGCCTCGACCGGGCAGCGCTGGCCCAGCGGCTCCGCGAGCTCGCGGCGAACGGCACGAGCCCGGTCGGGGTGCTGTCGCTGCTGGCCGAGGACGAGACCCCGTGTGAGGACTCGTCAGCGCTGCCGCAAGGGCTCGCGGGCACGGTGGTGCTCACCCAGGCCCTGCTCGACGCCGAACTCGACATCCCGGTCTGGGCGGTGACAAAGGGCGCGGTGGCGGCCGGTCCCCAGGACCGCATCGGCTCGCCCACCCAGGCGCTGGTCTGGGGTTTCGGACGTGTCGCAGGCCTCGAACACCCGCGGCTCTGGGGCGGCCTGATCGATCTGCCGGAGACGGTGGACGACCACGCGGTCGCCGAACTGGCCGGTGTGCTTGCGGACAACGGCGAGAACGAGGTCGCCGTACGATCCCAGGCCGTCCTGGCCCGCCGTCTGGTCCGGGCGACAGTGCCCGAGCAGGAGCCGCCCGAGTGGCGGCCGCGCGGTACCGTGCTCGTGACGGGTGGCACGGGTGGCCTTGGTTCCGAAGTGGCCCGCTGGCTGGCCGACCGCGGTGCCGAACATCTGGTGCTGGCCAGCCGCAGCGGCGCCGACGCGGCCGGGGCCCAGCGCCTGGTCGAGGAACTGGCCGCCAAGGGCGTCTCGGTCTCGGTGATGGCCTGCGATGTCGCAGACCGGGCCGCCGTGATCGAATTGCTGGCCTCCGTTCCCGCCGAGCGCCCGCTGACCGCGGTCGTGCATGCCGCGGGCAGCCTCGATGGCGGGCCGATCGCCGACACGACGCTGACCGGGTTCGGCGACATCCTGGCTGCCAAGGTGCTCGGTGCGGCGCACCTCGACGAGCTGCTCGACCACGACAGCATCCAGACGGTGCTGCTGTTCGGCTCCATCTCGGCGACCTGGGGCGTCAGCAACCAGTCCGCGTATTCGGCTGCCAACGCGTACCTCGATGCCCTGGCCCGGGAGCGGCACGACCGCGGCGGCCACACCATCTCGGTGGCGTGGGGTCCGTGGGAGGCCGGAATGCTGACCGAGGACGAGGAGATGGCCGACTCGCTGCGCCGCGGAGGTCTGCCCCTGCTGCCGGTGGACTCCGGACTGGCGACCCTGGACCGGATCGTCACCGAGGACGAACCCTGCCCGGTCGTCGCACGAGTCGAATGGGCCCGGTTCCATGCCCGCTTCACCTCGCTGCGGCCCAGCCCGCTGCTGGCCGACCTGCCGGATGTTCGCCGACTGCCGACGGCGGAGTCCGAGACCTCGGTCGAACGCGGCGCGGCCCTGATCGAGAAGCTCACCGCGCTGCCCGAGGAGGACCGGGAGCCGGCCGTGCTCGATCTGGTCTGCTCGCATGTCGCGGCCGTGCTCGGCCACGACTCCCCGGAGGAGGTCGATCGCAAGCGGGCTTTCAAGGACGTCGGCTTCGACTCGATGATCGCCGTCCAGCTACGCAACCGGCTCAATGCGGCAACCGGGTTGCGGCTGCCGGTGACGCTGGTCTTCGACTACCCGAATCCGACGAGCCTGGCCTCGTTCCTGCGCTCGGAGGTGGCCGCCAGTGTGCCGTCGCCGACGGACGCGGTACTGGCCGAGTTCGACCGGCTGGAGGCGTCGCTCTCCGCGCTGCCGACCGAGGAGACGGACGTGCGCGACGTCCTCGTCAGCCGGGCGCGAGAACTGCTCAGCCGGCTCTCGGGCCCGGCGCAGGCCGCGAGCGCCGAGGGCGACATGGCGTCGCTGACGGCGGCCTCCGACGACGAACTGTTCAGCTTCATCAACACACAGCTCGGCCGCGAGGACGAGTGATCCGTGCACACACATGGGACTTGCCGTGGCGTCGGATGAGGGGTTGAGGAGCAGATGGACGACAACGAGCACAAACTGCGGAGCTACCTGAATCTGGTCACGGCAGACCTCGTGCGGGCCCGCAAGCGGTCGGAGGAGCTTGAGCGGCGGGTCGGCGAGCCGATCGCGATCATCGGCATGGCCTGCCGCTATCCGGGCGGCGTGCGCTCACCGGAGGATCTGTGGGAGCTGGCGATCACCGGGCGGGACGCGATCACCCCGTTTCCCCACGACCGGGGCTGGGACCTCGACGCGCTCTACGACCCCGACGCGAATCGCCCGGGCACCAGCTACACCCAGCAGGGCGGCTTCCTGACCGACGTCGCGGACTTCGACGCGCAGTTCTGGGGCATCTCGCCCCGTGAGGCCACCGCATTGGATCCACAGCAGCGACTGCTGCTGGAGACATCGTGGCAGGCCCTCGAAAGGGCTCGGATCGATCCGCACTCGCTGCACGGCAGCGAGACCGGGGTGTTCGTGGGCCCGAGTGTGACCGACTACGCGGCCCTGCTGGCGCGCTACCCGGCCGGGTTCGAAGGGCTCCTGCTCGGCGGCCTGGCAGGAGCCATCATCTCCGGCAGAATCTCCTACCTGCTGGGGCTGGAGGGTCCGGCAGTGACCCTCGACACCGGTTGTTCCTCATCACTCACCGCCTTGCACCTCGCGGCGGGAGCGCTGCGCGCCGGAGACTGCTCACTCGCTCTGGCCGGTGGCGTTTCCGTGTTGGCCACGCCGGGCTCGTTCGTCGAGTTCAGCACCCAACGCGGGCTCGCTCCTGACGGCCGGTGCAAGTCCTTCGGCGATACCGCGGACGGTACGTCCTGGGCCGAGGGCGTCGGCATGGTCGTGATCGAGCGGCTTTCCGACGCCCGCCGCCACCGGCACCCGGTCCTGGCGGTGCTGCGCGGCTCGGCCATCAACCAGGACGGGGCGTCGAACGGGCTGACCGCACCAAGTGGCCCGTCCCAGCAGCGGGTGATCCGGCGTGCGCTGGCTGCGGCCGGGCTCAAGTCCTCCGATGTCGACGCCGTCGAGGCACACGGCACCGGCACGACACTGGGCGACCCGATCGAGGCCCAGGCGCTGCTGGCCACGTACGGGCGCGACAGGCAGCCCGGTCGTCCGCTGTTCCTGGGGTCGCTCAAGTCCAACCTGGGCCACAGCCAGTCCGCCGCTGGAGTGGGCGGTCTGATCAAGACGGTGATGTCGCTTCGGCACGGCATGCTGGCACCGACGCTGCACGCCGACCCACCGTCCACCGAGGTCGACTGGACGGCCGGGGACGTCGAACTCCTGCAGGAGTCGCGGTCGTGGCCGGAGACGGAGGACCGGCCACGGCGTGCGGCGGTTTCCGCCTTCGGCATCGGCGGCACCAACGCGCATGTCATTCTCGAGGCGGTGCCCGAAGAGGACCCCGGACGGGAGGGCGACGGCGTCGCGCACCGCACGCTCGCGGCCGTTCCCTGGTTGGTCTCCGGCCGCACCGTGGCCGCGATGCGCGCCCAGGCCGCGCGGCTGGCCACCTTCCTGACGCATCGGGCTGAGCCGGCCGACCTCACCGACGTCGGATACTCACTGGCCACCACGCGCGCCGCCCTGAACAGCCGCGGCGTCGTCGTGGCCGCCGATCGAGACGACCTGCTCGCCGGGCTCGGCGCACTCGCCGGGGGCACACCGCATGCCGCGGTCACGGCAGGCACCACAGCGCGCGGACGGCTGGCCTTCCTGTTCACCGGCCAGGGGGCGCAGAAGCTGGGCATGGGCCGCGCGTTGTACGCGGAGCACCCCGTCTTCGCCGAGGCGTTCGATGCTGTCTGCGCGCACCTGGACGGTCCACTCGGCCGTTCGCTGCGTGACCTGACCTTCGCCGAGGACGACCCGCTGGGCCTGCTCGACCGCACCGGATTCGCCCAGCCGGCCCTCTTCGCCGTCGAGACCGCTCTGTTCCGGCTCGTCGAGTCGTGGGGTGTACGCCCGGACTTCGTCGCAGGGCATTCCATCGGCGAGGTCACTGCCGCGCATGTGGCCGGGATCCTGTCGCTCGAGGACGCTTGCGCGTTGGTCGCCGCCCGGGCGCGCCTCATGCAGGGCATGGCACCCGGCGGCGCGATGGTCGCCGTCCGTGCGGCCGAGGAAGACATCCTGCCGATGCTGGATCAGCTCACCGGCCTCGTGTCCGTCGCCGCGGTGAACGGTCCCGCCTCGGTGGTGCTCTCCGGCGACGAGAAGACCCTCACCACGCTGATGGCGAGACTCACCGACAAGGGCCTCCACCCGCGCGAACTGCGGGTGAGCCACGCTTTCCACTCACCGCGGATCGACCCGATCCTGGCCGACTTCCGATCGGCGATCGAGCGCATCTCGTACGCCGCGCCGCGCATCCCGATCGTGCCGCTCGCTCCGGGCGAAGCGGACCGGGGCGAGCGGATGCGTTCCGCGGACTACTGGGTCACCCAGGCCCGTGCGGCGGTGCGGTTCCACGACGGTGTCGTGCGCCTGAGCGAGGCCGGTGTCACCACCTACCTGGAGCTCGGGCCGGGCGGGGTCCTCGCCGCCCTCGGCCAGGACTGCCTGCCGCCGGCCGGTCCGGGCGCACCGGAACGGGCCTTCGTGCCGACACTGCGTCAGGGCCGGGCCGAACCGGCCGCGCTGCTGGATGCGGTGGCTGCCCTTTTCGTCCGCGGTGTGCCGGTCGACTGGCGCGCGGTCTATGCGGGCACCGGCGCCGCCCAGCTCGACCTGCCCACGTATGCCTTCCAGCGCCGCCGCCACTGGCTGGTCGATCACCTGCCGGCGGGGGCGAGCCTGCTGGCCGACCAGGGCATCGTCGGCGGGACGGGCGCTCCGCTGCCGGACGCGGTGACGGACGGGACGGTCACCGGGATTCCCTCCGTACGCGGCAGGATGGCCGATCGCCCGCGCCAGGAGTGGGCGGAGATCCTGCTCGCCGAAGTGTGTGAACAAGTGGCGCGGCTGATGGGCTACGACGCGCTCGACGACGTGAACCCCCAGCGGGGCTTTGCCGAGCTGGGCTTCGACTCGCTGACCGCAACCTGGCTCAGCGAGCGTCTGAGGGCCGTCACCGGTCTGGAGCTGTCGCGCACACTGGTCATCGACTGGCCGACGCCGCACGCCGTCGCCACACATCTGGCCGACTGCTTCGCCGCGCTCGAGGACCTCGGAACACCACCGGCCGCCCCCGCCCCCGCCGCCGCACCGGCGCCTCCGACGCCGGCGGGCGCGGGCCCTGCGACGCCGCCGACGACCGATCCGCTGCCGGTCCTCTTCGCCCAGGCCTGCGCGCAGAACCAGGTGAAGGACGGGTTGGAGCTGTTGGCCGTCGCCGCCCGGATGCGCATGGGTACCGGCTCGCCGAAGATGCGGGAACCCGTCAGTTTCTCCCAGGGGTTCGCGGGCCCGACCCTGGTCTGCATCCCGTCCGTGATGGCTCCCTCCAATGTCTACCAATACGCTCGGATGGCCGACACGCTGCGCACGACGCACAACATGGCTGTGCTGCCGTTGACGGGCTACGCCGACCACGAGTCCCTTCCCCCGACCCGAACCGACCTGGTGGCCGCGGTCGCCGAGACGGTGCTCTCCAACGTGACCGGCCCCTACGTCCTCGTCGGGTACTCCTCCGGCGGCTGGATCGCACACACGGCAGCCGCCCGGCTCAAGGATCTCCACACCGCACCGGAGTCAGTCGTGCTGCTGGACAGCCATCTGCCCGGCAGTACGGGCCTGGCCGAGATCCAGGTCGACCTGCTCGGCGACGCGTACGCCGAATGGACCGCGACGCAGCCGCTGCGCGGCGCCGAACTGACCGCGATGGCACACCACCTACAGCTTTTCGACGACTGGGCACCCACCGGCATCGGCGGCGTATCGACACTGCTGCTGCGCGCCACCGAACGGATGGGCGGCCAGCCCCGCACAGGCGAGCACTGGCAGGTCCACTGGGGTCCCGACCACGACGCGATCGACGTGCCCGGCACCCACCTGAGCATGATCGACGAACACGCCGCGAGCACCGCCTCAGCCATCAGCGGCTGGCTGGCTCGACGGCCCGCCCATCCCTGACACACCGACCCGATCAGACCCGATCAGAGAAGAAGGACATGACTGACAAAATGAACACCCAGTCAGAGTTAGTATCGGACTTCTACGATGTGTTCACCCATATGTTCCTGCGTTTCTGGGGTGAGAACTTCCACTACGGATACTGGCTTTCCGACGAGGACGACAGTTCCGTGGACGTCGCCACAGATCGGCTCACCGACCTGCTCATCGAGCATCTGGGGCTGCGGCCCGGCCAGCGGATGCTGGATGTCGGCTGCGGTATCGGCACGCCCGCGCTCCGCCTGGCCGGTACGGTCGAGGCGGACATCACCGGCGTCACGATCAACTCGGGGCAGGCGCAGGAGGCCAATGCCCGCGCCGCGGTGGCGGGCCTGTCCCATCGCGTCCGGTTCGATCATGCCGACGCGATGGCGCTGCCCTATCCGGACGCCTCGTTCGACGTGGCCTGGGCGTTTGAATCGCTCATGCACATGGAGCGTTCCCGCGCGCTGGCGGAGATGAGGCGTGTACTGCGCCCCGGCGGCCGCCTGGTGATCGCGGACACGTGCCAACGTGAACCGATCAGGCCGGAGTACCAGGACATACTCGACGACGCGAAGGCGAAGTTCGCCATCGTCGAACTTCCCGGCATCGACGACTACCGGGCCCTGATCACCGGCGCGGGCCTGGAGCTGGAGGAGCTGCTGGACGTCAGTGAGCACACCAGGCGAACGCTGCGGATCATGGCCGATGGCGCGAGCGAGCACCGCAGCGCACTGGAGGAGCAGTTCGGTGACGCGGCCCGACAGTTGATCGAGGTCCTGGTGCATCCGCTGTCCACGCTGCCGGAGTTCGGCTACCTGGTGGCCACGGCGCGCAAGACGCCGTAAGCGCGTTGCCGGTCGGCGCGCGACCTGGAAGCTGCCTGGTCACGAGCGCAGGCCGTCGCCGACCCGCCAGATTCGACCCCGATACGACCCCGCTGGCACACCGCTCCGACCAAGGCCAGAGAGGTGAGGCGGACGAGTCGGCCTGTACGCCGGGTTCTGTCTCCCGCGGGCCTCGCGGCCCGTGGGGAGGCGGCCATCCATCTAGGACCGGCGTTGCCACCGGTCTCGTGCGGTCTACCCGCGGACTCGGGCGGGCAGCCCTCGATCGTCCGCGCAGAGCCGCCGAGGCGGCTCCTCTTGACCTTGCTCCGGGTGGGGTTTACCTAGCTGCCCAGGTCACCCTGGGCACTGGTGGTCTCTTACACCACCGTTTCACCCTTACCGAGGACCGAGGTCCCCGGCGGTCTGTTTTCTGTGGCACTGTCCCGCGGGTCACCCCGGGTGGCCGTTAGCCACCACCCTGCCCTGTGGAGCCCGGACGTTCCTCGGCGGGCCCCCGAAGGGACCCGACGCGACCGCCCGGCCGGCTCGTCCGCCGTGTCGACCATGCTACCCGCAGCGGCGGGGGTGGGCGGCCGCCGCCGGCGGCGTTGACCTTGCCGTGGCGTCAATGTGTTCACTGGGCCCATGAGGATCGGAGAGCTGGCCGCGGTGGCCGGGGTCACCACCCGGACCGTGCGGCACTACCACCATCTGGGACTGCTGCCCGAGCCACGGCGGCGGGCGAACGGCTACCGGGTGTACGGGCTGCGGGACGCCATCGCGCTGGCGCGGGTGCGGCGGCTGGCGGAGTTGGGGCTCGGCCTCGACGAGGTGCGCGATGTGATCGCCGATGACGCCGGGCGCGAGCTGCACGAGGTGCTGGCCGAGCTGGACGCCGATCTCGCCCGGCAGGAGGAGGTGCTCCGGGAGCGGCGGGCGCGGCTGGCCGGGCTGCTGCGGCAGGCGGAGGACGGCGGGCTGCCCGCGGAGGGACCGGTGTCGGAGGGGCTGGCCGCGCTGTTCGGGGAGATGGCGCGGGCCTCGGCGGCGCTGCCCGGCCCTGAACCGCGGATGGCGGCGCGGGAGCGGGAGTTCCTGGCGCTGATGGAGGCGGTGGCGGTGCCGGAGGAGGCCGAGCGGATGCTCACGCTGTTCCGTACCGCGATCACGGGGACACCGGGCGCGATGGAGCGGGCGTACGAGGTGTACGCCCTGCTGGACGCGCTGGCCGACGCGGAGGTGGCCGATCCGCGGGTGGAGGAGGCCGCGCGGGCGCTGACGGACGCGCTGCCGGACGAGATCGTCGCCGGGATGCAGCAGCACGGGGAGACCGCGGCGGGGGCAGGGGGCACGGCCTTCATGGAGGCGTTCTTCGCGGATTTCGCGCCCGCCCAGGCCGAGGCCGTGCGCCGGGCCATCCGGATGATCGAGGAGCGTCTCCGGTGATCCGGCTGATGCGGACCCTGGCGCTGTGGGTGACCCGGCGGCGGGACGGGATCGGGGCGCGGGACACGGCGTTCGGCTACGCCCAGGGAAACGGGTCCACGGTGTACGCGCTGGCCTCCGTGTGTGTGGTGGAGACCGTGGGGATGGCGGTCCTGCTGTGGTCGTGGCCGGTGGTGCACACCGTGGTCCTGGTGCTCGATGTGTACACCGTGCTGTGGGTGCTGGAGCTGCACGCGGCCTGTGTCGTCCACCCCCATGTGGTGTCGCCGGACACCCCCGGCTCCCCCGGCGTGCTGCGGCTGCGCCACGGCCACCGCCACGATCTGCGGATCCCGGTGGAGCTGATCGCCTCGGCGCGGCGGGCCTCCCGGTTCGGCTCGGACGGGGCCGAGGCCCGGGACGGGGTGCTCACCCTGGCCGTCGGCTCACGGACCAGCCTGGTCATCGAGTTGTCCGAACCGGTCACGGCCGCGCTCCCCCGGGGCGGGAGCGCCGCGGTCCATACGGTCAGATGTCATGCGGACGAGCCGGACCGGCTTCTCGCCGCGCTGCCTCCGTCGGTGCGGGCGGGGCGGTGCTCCCCCGCGGGATGACCCGGGTGGGGAAGACGATGTGGCGGGCCGGATCGGCCTCCGGGTCGTCGATGATCGACCGGGCCAGCTCCGCGGCGGCGCGGCCGATCTCCTCCACCGGCTGGGCCACGGTGGTGAGGTCCAGCCATTCGGAGAAGTGGTGGTCGTCGAAGCCGAGGATGGATATCCGGCCGGGTATGTCGACACCCGCGGAACGCAGCAGCCCCATGACCTCGATCGCCACCTCGTCGGACTCGGCGAACACGGCGGTCGGCGGGTTGCGCAGGCTCAGGAGCTGGCCCACGGCTTCACGGATACCGCGGCGGTGGCGGGCCACCGGGTAGAGGACCAGCTCCTCGTCGTACGGCAGCCCGGCCTCCGCCAGCGCGTTGCGGTATCCGGTCAGCCGCTCCTGGGAGCTCCAGTAGAAGCCGGTGTTGTCGCTGGACTGGAGAAAGGCGATCCGCCGGTGGCCCAGGTTGAGCAGGTGGCGCATCCCGCGCAGGGCGCTGTCGGCGTCGTCGATGTACACACTGGGCCGCCCGGGGGCGTGCTGACTGACGAAGACCACCGGCATGCCCAGCGCGTCCAGCCGGGCCCGCTCCTCCGGGGTGAGGTCGAAGCAGGTCACCAGCATCGCGTCGGCGTTGCGCCGGGCGGGCAACCGGTCGAAGAACGCGCGGCGTTCGGCCACGTCCGTGACGCTGTAGACGAGCAGGTCGAGCTCGGCCTCGCGCAGCACCGCACTCACCCCGGCGATGGTGTTGCCGAGGAACCAGGAGTCCAGGTGCGGGGTGAGGACGGCGATCCGCCGTGTCTTGCCGGTGACCAGGCTGGAGGCGCTGCGCGAGACCGCGAACGACAGCTCACGGGCGGCCTTTTCGACCCGGTCGCGGGTCTGCGGGGACACGCTCGACAGTCCGCGCAGGGTCCGGGAGACCGTGGAGACGGAGACGCCCGCGCGCTCGGCGACATCGGCCATGGTGGCGTCGTCACCGTGGCCGCCTGGATCCCCTGAGGCACCTGAGCCCTCGGAACCCGTGGAAACCCCGGAGCCGATCACCCCGGCCGGGGCGTCCGGACCATCGGTGGCAGCGCTGGCAGCGCGGTCCGGGGGTGGAGGACCGGCGAGGCCGTCAGGGCCGTCGGAAGCTGCGGACATGGCGGGACCGTAGCACGCGTCCGGACGCCACCGACAAGGACCCGGCCACTACAGTTTGGCAACGCTGTCATTCGAAGATCACCGGCATTCTCCTCGAACTTTCGCCAGTACGCCCGTTGACACCTCTCCCGCCGCCCGCCTAGCTTGCAAACGCTGTCAGAGAGGCAGCCCTGACGGGAACGGGAGGAGAGCGCATGGCCCTGAGCCGCAGGACGCTGCTTGCAAGCGCTGGCAGCATCGCCATGACCGCCGGTCTCACCACCGCGTGCGGGACCAACGACCTGGACGACCTGCTGGTCGAGGCGGAACGGCCACCGGAAGGACCGGTGACCGTGCGCTGGTGGGCGGGGAAGATACCCGCCCGCGACGGGGGCGATATGCGCCCCGCCATCATCCGGGCGTTCCGCCGCAAAAACCCCACCATCCGGGTCGAGATCGTGAAGGGACTCAGCACCACCGACGGCAACCGCGTGGCGCTGACCACCCAGATCGGCGGGGGCTCCACGACCCCGGACGTATATCTCGGCGACACCACCTGGCCCGCCCAGTTCGGGGCCAACTACCTGGCGCTGCCGGTGGATTCGCTGGTGCCCGAGAGCTTCTGGGACCCCTATCCGCAGGCGCTGATGCAGGCGTCCAGCCTCAAGGGCAAGGTGTACGCGTTCCCTTGCTACACGGACGCGGCCTATCTCTTCTACCGCAAGGACCTGCTGGCCAAGCACGGCATCCCGGTGCCCAGGACCTGGGAGGAGCTGGAGCGCGGCGCACGGCGGATCCAGCGCGCCGGGGACGCCGACTACGGCTTCGTCTGGCAGGGCTCCGTCAGCGAATCCCTCACCTGCGTCGTGACCGAGTTCCTGGCCGACGCGGGCGGCAGTGTGCTCGACCGTTCCGGACGTGTCGCCGTCGCCGACGAACCCGCACAGCGTGCCGTGAGCTATCTGCGCGGGCTGGTCGACGCCGGAGTGACACCGTCGGCGGTCACCACCTTCGCCGAACAGGACGCCATGGACGCCTTCGCGGGCGGCCGGGCGGTGTTCCTGCGCAACTGGGCCTACGCCTGGGGGATGTCCGAGGCCGACGGCGCCTCCAAGGTGGCGGGCAAGGTGGGCGTGGTCCCGCGGCCCGGTTTCGAGGGCCGTCCGGACTCCGGCTACGCCTGCCTCGGCGGCTGGAGCAACTTCATCAACCCCAACTCGGAGAACCTCGGCGCCGCCGTCGCCTTCGCCCGCTTCTGCGCCGGGGAGGAAGCGCAGATGATGCTGTTGCGCGAGGCCGGGGTGCTGCCCGCGATGGACACCGTGCTCGACGGTCCGGCCGCGGCGAGGACCGGCGATCCGACCATCACCACCACCCGGCGGCTGAAGCTGGTCGCCCGTCCGGTGCAGACGCCGTACTACCCCCAGGTCAGCAAGGCCGTCTACACCCAGGTCAATTCGGCGATCGGCGGCTCGGAACCGGTCGGCGGCGCCCTGCGGGCCGCCCGCTCCGACATCACCGCGGCACTGGAGGGCAAGGCGCTGTGAGTACCACCGGCACGACCGGCACCACGACCGGCGAACCGAGCGGAGCCGCCGCCCGGACCGCCGGGAAGACCACCGGGAAGACCACCGGGAAGACCACCGGCCGGACAGCGCGCCGCGGCACAGCCCGTGGCACCGGCCGCGGCACCACCGAACGCCGGCTGGCCCGCGCCGGTTGGCTCTACGCCTCCCCCGCCCTCACCCTGATCGCGGCCGTCACGCTCTTCCCGATCCTGTTCTCGGTGGTGCTCAGCTTCTCCGAGGTGCGCCTCAGCTACGGCGGTTTCCGGATCGAGGGCTTCACCACCGACAACTACGCGGCGCTGGCGCACAGTTCGGCGTGGTTCGAATCGCTCGTCTTCACCCTCGGCTTCACCCTGGTCACCGTCGTCCTGGAACTGGCGCTCGGCACCGCCGCGGCGCTGGTCCTGGAGCGGCTGGGCGCGGCGCGCGGCTGGATCCTGGCCGTCCTGCTGCTGCCCTGGGCGATGATCAACGTGGTGGCCGCCCAGCTCTGGGGCTATCTCTACAACGGCACCTACGGTGTGGTCACCTGGGCGATCGAGGCGCTCGGCGGCGGTGAACCCGCCATCCTCGGCCGTCCGGTGCCCGCGATGGCGGCGATGGCGGTGGCCGACATCTGGAAGACCACCCCGTTCGTGGCCATCATCGTGCTCGCCGGGCTGATGCAGATCCCCAGGGACGTGTACGAGGCGGCGGAGATCGACGGCTCCGGCCCCTGGACCACCTTCTGGCGGGTCACCCTGCCCCAGCTACGGCCGATCCTGGCCATCGCGGTGCTGTTCCGCACCCTCCAGGCGTTCGGCGTCTTCGACCTGCCGTTCGTGCTCACCCAGGGCGGACCGGGGACGGCGACCCAGTCGCTGGCCATCCTCGGCTACAAGACGCTCTTCCAGAACCTCAGCATCGGACCCGGCGCGGCCGTCGCCACCAGTACGGCGGCCCTGGTCATGGGGTGCTGTCTGCTCTTCCTGCGTGCCTTCCGGGCCCAGGTGGACGAAGGAGGCCGGTGATGAGGAACCAGACCACCCGCGGCTGGCGGCGGTACATCAACGTGGTCAACATCGGCGCCCTGATCATCGTGGTGCTGACCACCGCGCCCCTGTACTGGATGGCCACGGCCTCCTTCAAGGGCACCGGCGAGATCAGCGCCAGCCCGCCCACTCTCCTCCCCGGGCACCCGACCACCGGCAACTACGCGGACGCGTTCGGCGGCAACAGCCTGGGCCGCTATCTGTTCAACAGCGCGCTGGTGTCCGTGGTGTCCACGGTCGTGGTGCTGGCCCTGGCCTTCTTCGCGGGCTACGCGCTGGCCCGGCTCCCGATGCGCGGCCGCGGACCGATCATGATCGCACTGCTGATGATCTCGGTCTTCCCCGCCATCGCCGTGGTCACCCCGCTGTACCTGCTGGAACGTTCGGCGGGGATGCTCAACAGCTACCAGGGACTGATCATCCCCTATATCGCCTTCAACCTGCCGTTCTCCATCTGGATCCTGCGCAACTACCTGCTGGGGGTGCCCCGGGCGCTGGAGGAGGCGGCCACCGTGGACGGCGCCGGTCCGCTGCGCACGGTCCTCTCGGTGATCCTGCCGCTGGCGCGGCCGGGCCTGTTCACCGCCGGGGTGTTCACCTTCACCGCCACCTGGGCCGAGTTCCTGATGGCGCTCACCCTCAACAGCGAGGACTCCTTCCGTACGGTGCCGGTCGGCATGGCCCTGTTCAGCAGCCAGTACACCGTCCCCTACGGCACCATCTTCGCCGGTGCGATGGTGGCCACGGTGCCCATCGCCATCCTCGTCCTGGTGTTCCGGCGGTCGGTGATCTCCGGGATGACCTCCGGGGCGGTGAAGGGGTGACGCCGCCGTGAACTGACGCCCGCGGCACACCGGCCGCATCCGTGAACCGTACGCATCCCCGCCCGCATTCTTCCCCGCGAGGACCACGTGACCCTTCAGCCCTCGGACCCCAACTGGTGGCGGCAGGCCGTCTTCTACCAGATCTACCCCCGCAGCTTCGCCGACTCGAACGCGGACGGCGTGGGTGACCTGCCCGGTGTCACCTCCCGGCTGCCGTACCTCGCCGAGCTCGGTGTGGACTGTGTCTGGCTGAGCCCGTTCTATCCCTCCGCGCTCGCCGACGGCGGCTACGACGTGGCCGACTACCGCGATGTCGATCCGCGTCTGGGCACCCTGGACGACTTCGACCGGATGATCGCCGAGGCGGACCGGCTCGGTCTGAAGGTCATGGTCGACATCGTCCCCAACCACACCTCCGACCAGCATGTGTGGTTCCAGGAGGCGCTGCGCTCGGCCCCCGGCTCCGCCGCCCGCGACCGCTATGTCTTCCGCGACGGACGCGGACCGGACGGCGCGCTCCCGCCGACCGACTGGATCTCCTGCTTCGGCGGCCCGGCGTGGACCCGGCTGCCCGACGGACAGTGGTACCTGCATCTGTTCGCGCCCGAGCAGCCCGACCTCAACTGGGACCATCCGGAGGTGCGCGCCGACTTCCTCACCACGCTGCGCTTCTGGTCCGACCGCGGGGTGGCCGGGTTCCGTGTCGACGTCGCCCACGGCCTGGCCAAGGACCTGGCCGAACCGCTGCGCGACATCGGCGACGTCCCGGGCTACGACCCGCACCAACTCCCCGAGGACGGCAGCCATCCGCTCTGGGACCGCGACGAGGTGCACGGCATCTTCCGCGAGTGGCGGAAGGTGATGAACGAGTACGACCCGCCGCGGATCGCCGTGGCCGAGGCATGGGTGCGCAGCTCCCGCCGCGCGCCCTACGCCGGCCCCGACGAGCTGGGCCAGGCGTTCAACTTCGACTTCCTCTACACCCCGCCGTCCGCGCCCGCGCTGCACGCCGCCATCGACAGCGCGCTCGGCGACGCCCGCAAGGCCGGGGCCTCGGCCACCTGGGTGCTGTCCAACCACGATGTGATCCGGCACGCCTCCCGGCTGGCCCTGCCCGAGGAGCTGGGCCTGCCGGGCCGGGAGGCATGGCTGCTGGCCGACGGCCGGGAGCCGGAGGCCGACCACGAGCTGGGGCTGCGCCGGGCCCGCGCCGCGACGCTGCTGATGCTGGCGCTGCCGGGTTCGTCGTATCTGTACCAGGGCGAGGAGCTGGGCCTGCCGGAGGTGGCCGATCTGCCGCGCGAGGCCCTCCAGGACCCGACCTGGGAGCGCAGCGGCGGCCGGGTCAAGGGCCGTGACGGCTGCCGGGTGCCACTGCCGTGGACCCGGTCCGGCCCGTCGTACGGCTTCGGCGAGGGCGGCTCCTGGCTGCCGCAGCCACCGGTCTTCGGCGAGCTGTCGGTCCAGGCGCAGGACGGGGTGGCGGGCTCCACGCTGGAGCTGTACCGCGAGGCGCTGCGGCTGCGGCGTTCGCTGGGCGGCGACGAGGGGGTGGCGTGGATCGGCTCGGTGGAGGAGCTGAGCGCGGGGGTGCTGCACTTCCGCCGTTCCACCGGCTGGGAAAGCCTCAGCAATCTCTCGGCGGTCCCGGTGCCGCTGCCACCGGGCCGCGAGGTGGTGCTCGCCAGCGGTCCGGTCGACGGCCATGAGGTGCCCGCGCATACGACGGTCTGGCTGGGGGCGCGGAGGGCCGGCGGCGGCGGGGGGGGGGGCGGGTCGTGGCCCGGCCCGCCCCGCGCGCCGCCACCGACCCTCCGAGGAGATCCACCGTGCTCGTCCTGCTGCCGCCGTCCGAGGGAAAGGCCACGGGAGGCTCCCGGTCGCCGCTGGACCTGGAAGGGCTGTCGCTGCCCGAGCTGGGCGGGGCACGGGCGGAGGTGCTGGAGGAGCTGGTGTCGCTGTGCTCGGGCGATACGGCGAAGGCGGCCGAGGCGCTGGGGCTGAGCGAAGGGCTGCGCGGCGAGGTCGCCAAGAACGCGGCGCTGCGGGAGGCCGGGACCCGGCCCGCCGGGGAGATCTACACCGGGGTGCTCTACGACGCGCTCGGCCTGGCCACCCTGCCCACCGATGCCCGGCGCCGGGCGGGCCGGTCGCTGCTGGTGTTCTCCGGGCTGTGGGGCGCCGTGCGGATCGGTGACCGTATCCCCTCCTACCGCTGCTCGATGGGGGTGAAGCTGCCGGGCCTGGGCGCGCTGGGCACGTACTGGCGCAACCGCACTCCGATGGCCGAGGTGATCCCGCGGGCGGCCGGGCGCGGTCTGGTGCTGGACCTGCGGTCGTCGGCGTACGCGGCGGCCTGGAAGCCCAAGGGTGAGCTGGCGGACCGTACGGCCACGGTCCGGGTGCTGCACTCCACCGTCGTGGACGGTGTCGAGAAGCGGTCCGTGGTCAGCCACTTCAACAAGGCGACCAAGGGCCGGCTGGTCCGCGAACTGCTGATCGCCGGTGCCGCGCCCAAGAGCCCGGCTGAGCTGGTCGGGGCGCTGCGCGAGCTGGGCTACGCGGTCGAGGTCGCGGAGCCGGAGAAGGCGGGGCGGCCGTGGGCGCTCGATGTGATCGTCACCGAGCTGTAGCCCCCGCCCCGCTTTCTCGCACCGCTTCTTCTCACACCGCTTCTGCGTCGCTGATGTGCAGGACCCCGGCGGCCTCGTCGAGGGTCCGCGCGTCGAGGGGGTAGTACCCCATGACATCGGTGGCGTCGTCGCGGGTGCGGGCGGACGGCGGAACCGTGGCGGCCGCCGCCAGCGCCCAGGCCGTGTCGCGGCTCTGGAGGGTGCCTTCGTAGGTGTCCGGTCCGGGCTCACCGACCCCGAGGGCCGCGCTGCGGCCCAGACCGCCCGCGACGAAGGCGTACCGCTCCCCCAGCAGGGCCCCCACGATGGCACCGGCGCCGAACCAGCTCAGGTCCATGTCCGCCACGCGCAACGCGGCCGTACCCGGCTGGAGATGGTGGTTGTGGGCGAAGACCAGGGTGGGGCCGCGCGACGCCTCGGCCTCCCGGATGCCGAGGAGGTTCTGGGCCATGAGCGCGTCCCGGGTGGCGAGCAGCCGGGACAGCCGGGTGGCCGGATCGAGGCCCGGCCGCGCGCACTGCCGGTGGTAGCGCAACAGACCGAGTGCGGCGGTGAGATGGATCCTGGCGCGGGACCACTCCTCGGCCGGACTCGCCGCGGCCGGCTCCGGCGCGCGCGCCGAGAGCGAGCTGAGCATCTCTTCCCCGATCGCCCGCAGCCGCTCGGCCTCGGGCGTGGCGCCGGGCGACGCGGCCGGGTCCATGACCGCCTCGGTGCGGCTCCACCGTGTGTCCTCGCCCGCCAGTTGTGTGACGTCGGTGTCGAGTCCCAGGTAGTCGCGGGCGTGTTCGAGGTAGCGGCGCGGGCTGGGCGCACTGGCGTTCTCCAGCGGGGCGTCGAAGCCGTGGAAGGACACGCGCTCCTCCGGCGGCCGGTGTTCGTTGTACGCGCGCATCCGGACGACCAGCTCCCGGTTGGCGTCCAGTTCACCGAAGTCGTGGGAGAAGCCCTCGCGCATCACCGCGTCCAGGCTTCCGCTCCCCTCCTGGACGAAGTCGTTCACGGCGAGTGCGGCCACCCGGTCGGTCTCCAGGGCGATGGACCGGAAGCCCATGTCCATGAGCTGGACGAACAGTTGATTGCGGACCCGCCCGAAGGCCGGTTCGCGGTGCGTCGGCTCACCGAGTGCCAGCAGGGCGCAGGACGGGGTGATGAGGTCTCGGATCTCCTGGGTCATGAGCCTCAATCGTATCGTTGAAGATCTTCGTTGAGACTTCTGGCGAGATGGCCGCCCGGCAGTGCCATGAAGTCTCAACCGGTGGAAGGTTCCGCGGTTACGCGGGGCCCGCGTGGTGTACGGCACCCCGTGATCTCGGTACGGTAACGGGTCTGGGCCGGAAGTCGTGCGCCGTTCATCTCCCGGGGGGCTCTCGTGCACAGGACGATCGCGGTCCGGGTGGATGCTCAGGGCACCGGCCGACCGGACTCAGGCTCCAACTTCCCTTTATCCGCCCGGACTTCCCCTGGGAGATCTCGTGCGTCTGTCCCCTTCTCTGCGTTCAGCCGTCGCGGTCGCCGCGGTGGCCGCCACCGCCCTTCCGCTCACCTCCGTCGCGCGGGCCGACTCCGCGCGATCCGACTCCGCGGGCGCCGCCGCCAAGCGGCCCAAGTCGCTGGTGATCGGCGTCGACGGCGCGACGTTCGCCGCGTTCGGCTCGGCGCGGATGCCGAACCTCACGGCCCTCAGAACCGGTGGTACGACCGCCACCAGCAACCTCTACGCCTCCCCGATGGCCCCCACCCTCTCCGGCCCCGGCTGGTCGACCATCGCCACCGGAGTGTGGCCGGACAAGCACAGGGTGGTGGACAACTCCTTCCTGGGCGCCGACTTCGCCCGCTACCCGGACTACGCCACCCGTCTGGAGACCGCGAAGCCCGAGCGGAACACCCTCGTCGTCGGCACCTGGGGACCCATCACCGGCACGGTCTTCGGCCCGGCCGTGGACACCCGGATCGCCGGGTCGGACGACGCGGACACCACCGCGAAGGCGGTGGACAAGCTGGCCACCACCGACGCGGACGCCACCTTCGTCCACCTCGACGAGGTCGACGGCGCGGGCCACGGCCACGGCACCGCGAGCCAGGAGTACCGGGACGCCCTGGAGGCCGCCGACGGCCGGATCGGGCGGATACTCCGGGCCGTCACCTCACGCGCCACCTACGCGGACGAGGACTGGCAGATCATCGTCACCGCCGACCACGGCCACACCGCGGGCGGTGGCCACGGTGGCAACAGCCCGGCCGAACGGCAGACCTTCGTCATCGCCAAGGGCACCGGTTTCGCACCGGGTTCGGTCCGCCATGACGTCAAGATCTCCGATGTGGCCCCCACCGTGCTGGCCCACCTCGGCGTCCCCGCCGATCCCGCCTGGAAACTGGACGGCAAGGCGATCGGTGCGCTCGCCCCCGACGCCTTCGACACGCTGCGTCCGTCGCTGCGCACCCGGGTGGACGAGACCGGACTGCCCGCCAACCTCAAGGGCTGGACGCATACCGCCCCGTCCGGCTGGAGCGTCGACAACGCGGCCATGCCCGGCGGCGGGGTGAGCGAGTGGCGCGGCTGGTCCTTCGCGAACGACGAGTTCTGGAGCAACAGCCAACTCGGCCAGGGCCGCGAGACCAACGTACGGGCCCGTGATGTGTTCGCGGTCGCCGACTCCGACGAGTGGGACGACAAGGCGCACGGCGCCGGGCCGTTCGACTCCACCCTCAACAGCCCCGCGTTCCCGGTGACGGGCGGCCGGGCGGCGATGGTCTCCTACGCCACGGACTACCGGGTGGACGGTCCGCAGACCGGCGATGTGTACATCGCGTTCGACGGCGGGGCGCGGACGCTGCTGAAGTCCTACCGCTCCCACCTCAACACCGTCGAGAAGCTCTCGGTGGCGGTACCGGCCGGTGCCACCTCCGCCCGGCTGTACTTCCGCTACACCGGCACCAACAGTGCCTTCTGGACGGTCGATCAGGTGACCGTGACGGGCTGACCCCGCCCGGCCCCGGAAGCGGGACGCCGGACGGGCTGGGATGTCCCCGGCCCGTCCGGCGGTCTCAGCTCTGCCCGGGTGTTACGAGGCGCTCTCCTCCGGCCGGCGGTGACGGCCGTGAACCGGCGCCTGCGCCTCCTCCGACGTGGCCTGCTGTCCCCGGTGCCTGCCCTGACTTCCGGCATCGGCCTGGTTCGCGGCCGCCTCGCGCGGACGCGCCTGGGCCGTGTCGATCTGGGTTTCGGACATGTGGGTAGTCACCCCGTCAAATCGCTCCGTACTGTGCGGGGGAGGCGGGAAGCGACGCTGGTCACGACATCACCGTGTACGCCACCCGAAACGCCCCGCGGGTGCACGGAACGCATGGCTGCGCAGCCCCCGCCAGATTCTAACCAGGGTGCTGATCTCTGACCCACCGGGGTGGACGGGGCTGGAGCGGGCGCGCGAGCGGGGCCTGCTGCAACGGTACGGGGCGCTGCATGTCGAGCGTGTCGGACCCCGGATCGGGCTCCGGACCGGTCTGCTCCACCCCGGCCCAGGACCCGGTCCCGCCCCAGGGCTCGACCCCGGACACCACCGCCCGGTCCTCACCCTTGACCCTGGTCCACGGGGTGATCCGCGCGGGCTCCGGGATCGCCGCGAGCCCGGTGACCGCGGGCTCCACCCCACGCCCCACCACCCGTCGCACCACCCGCGCGGCACCGGGCGCGGCGGTGGCCGCCGCCACCGCGAGCCCACCCGCGGGGCGCGCCTCCGCGACGCGGGGAAGCACGGCGGTGCGGACCTCCCCGACACGGGGGATCACGGCCGCGGGCGACGCCGCCCCGACGCCCGGCAGCACGGCGGCGGGCGACGGCTCCCCGGCGCGGGCCACCCCCGCCGTACGCCGCAACTCCGCGATACGGCGGATCTCCCCGGTCCGGGGCGACACCGCGGAGGCGTGCCCCGCACGGCCCTCCTCCGCGGGACGCGGAACCTCTCCGGCACCGGGCGCTCGGCCCGCGCGGTGGGTCTCGGCGGCGCGCGGCGCTTCCCCCGGGCGAGGCGGCTCCGCCGCCACCACACCCGGTACCCCTCCGGTGCGCGGCAACTCCGCCGCGCCCGGCGCCACCCCGGTGGGGGACGGCTCGCCCGCGCGGTGGGCCCCTGCCGTGCGGGGCAGCTCCGCCGCACGGGGTGTCCCGCCCGTCTGCGGCATCCCCACCGCGTCCGGCATCGCCCCGGGATGCGTCAACTCCGCGGTGCGCCCCGGCTCCCCGGGACGCGCGAATCCACCGGCACCGGGCACCTGCCCGGCATGGCGGGCCTCCCCCGCGCGCGGCGACTCCGCCACGCGGGGCGTCGCCTCGGCCGGGCGGGATGTCTGCCCCGTACGGGGCGCCTCGATCGCGCGAGGCAGCTCACCGGCGCGCGCCACCGGCGCCGGAGCCGGCATCGCCCCCGGAGGCATCAACTCCGCGGTGCGTCCCGGCTTCCCGGGAACGGAGGTCGCGTCCCCACGGAAGGGCTCACCAGTACGGGGCGCCTCCGCCCCACCGGGCGCCTCGCCCCGGCGGAGGTTTTCACCGACCCCGGGCGCCTGCCCCACCGAGCGGCCCTCCCCCTCACGTGGCATCGCCGCCACGCGGGGCGTCTCCGTCGCGCGGGGAGACTCACCGGTGTCGGGGGCCTCCATCGGGCGCTCGGCGGCGGGAGCGGGTGGCGGGGGCGGCAGTTGGAGCCGGCGGCGGGGGTCGGAGACGCGGTGGATCTCGCCGGTGCGGGGGAGCTCGGCCGTACGCCGCGGCAGCGGGCGCGGCGGTCCGGCGGCGCGGGGCGGTTCGCCCGCCGCGCCCGTCAGATCGAGCCCGCCCAGCGTGTCCGCGCCCGGGAGCCCCGCGCCGCCCTCCAGGTCGGGGAGCCACACCCGCGCGACCCCGCACGCGACCTGCCGTGTGGTGTACGGCAGCAGCAGGGCGCCGTCCCGGGCCATCAGGCCCGCGCCCGGGAGCCAGCCCTCCGGGGCGGAGAACTGGCGCAACCGGCGCTCGGCCGGGCGCCATACGCCGACCCAGGGGCGACCGGCCGGACCGTCGATACGGAAGGCGACCGCGCAGCTCTCGGGGGTGAGGACCTGACCCGGCTGGACCGCGAAGGGGGTGGCCTCCGACCGCGCCGCGGGGCGCAGACAGTCGGGGAAACGGACCGGACGGGCGCTGCCCAGCACGCCCCAGCCCAGCCGCTCGTCCCCGGGGGCGTCGGACCGCACCAGCAGCAGACCGCTGTCCGGGTCGGCGAGCAGCAGCCGGTCGTTGCTGCGCTCGGTGATCTGGAGCAGCGGGCTGGTCTCGCCGCCGCGGCCCAGATCGACCACGACGGTCTTCGTCCGGCCGTCGAGTTCGCGGTCGAGGGCGAGCAGCCGCCCCGTACGGTCCAGCCAACTGCCGCCCGTACAGCGGCCGGGGACCTCGGCGAGGTGCTGGGGGACGAGACCGCCGTGCACCAGCCACACGGAGGTGGAGTGCTCTCCGCGCGCCAGGGCGAAGACCGACAGACCGCCGGGAGCCGGGGGCAGCAGGGAGACATCGGCGCGGTCGAGGGCGCCCAGCAGCCGTTCGCCGGTGCCCGGACCCGCCGGGTAGAGCAGGGAGAAGGCGTGGTGCCCGGCCACCCGACGGTGGATCAGCACCTGACCGTCGGCGAGCGGCAGCAGCTCGCTGTCCGGCTCCTCGGGCTGGGCGCCGGGCAGCGGCACGGCGTACGGCTCGGGTCCGTCCAGCGTCCAGCGCTCCGGGTACCAGCACCGCGTCTCCGGCTGGAACGCGAGCCGTGCGCCGTACGAGCCGTCGGCGGCGACGGTGAACCTCTCGCGGGCCGCACCGTCCGGGGCGGACCCCCGGGCGGACCCCTCGCGCCGCCGGGTGCTGACACCGACGGCGACGGCGGCGTCGAAAGCACAGGCAGTCATAGATCAGTCACCTCCGGCCACTGAACGTAGTTTTCGCTCCCCCCGAAACCCGCTGAAAGGGTCCTGCTCCACCCGTACGTGTGGCGATTGCCCGATTCGCCTGAGACGTCGCGGGTGAATGTGCTGTAAGCACCGGCGCGCCATGTTGCGCCCGGGGCCGTCGCGACGCCGCCGCGGCCACTGCCGTGAGCCCCGCTCCCCGCGCCCGTCCGGTGGTCGCGGTGAGTGAAGGCGGGGGCAGGGCTTACCCGTGATCCGGGAGGTAGCCTTGCCCCGTGCCCGCACTCAACGACGTCCTCGCCGCCCTCGACGCACTCTGGCCGCCCGAGCGGGCGGAGCAGTGGGACGCCGTCGGCACGGTGTGCGGAGACCCGGACGCCGAGGTCAGCCGTGTGCTGTTCGCCGTGGACCCCGTCCAGGAGGTCGCCGACGAGGCGGTCCGGCTCGGCGCCGATCTGCTGATCACCCACCATCCGCTCTATCTGCGGGGCACGACCACGGTCGCCGCCTCCACCTTCAAGGGCCGGGTGGTGCACACGCTGATCAAGAACGACATCGCGCTGCACGTCGCGCACACCAACGCCGACCGGGCCGACCCCGGAGTCTCCGACGCCCTCGCCAGTGCGCTCGGGCTGCGGATCACCGGTCCGCTGGTGCCCGATCCTGCCGACCCGGCGGGCCGCCGCGGTCTCGGCCGCGTCTGCGAACTGGACCGTCCCCAGACGCTGCGCGAGTTCGCCGAGCGCGCCGCCGAGGCACTGCCCGCCACCGCCCAGGGGATCCGCGCCGCGGGCGACCCGGACCGCGTCCTCCGTACGGTCGCGGTCTGCGGCGGTTCCGGCGACAGCCTCTTCGCGGAGGTGCGGGCGGCGGGCGTGGACGCGTACCTCACCGCGGACCTGCGCCACCATCCGTCCTCGGAGGCGCGTGAGCACAGCGATCTCGCCCTGGTGGACGCCGCGCACTGGGCCACCGAGTGGCCGTGGACCGAGCAGGCCGCCGCCCAGCTCGACGAGATCTCCGACCGGAACGGCTGGGGTCTGCGCACCCATGTCTCCCGTACGGTCACCGATCCCTGGACGGCCCACGCCCAGGCGCATGCCCCGGCCCACGCCGCCTCCCTCTGAGTACGCCCGAGCCTTCCCGCCCCTCAACACCCCTGGAGCCCCACGCTGAACGCCGCGCCCGCCGACCAGATCCGCCTGCTGGACGTCCAGGCCCTCGACGTCCGGCTCTCGCAGCTCGCGCACAAGCGCAGGACGCTGCCCGAGCACGCCGAGCTGGACGCCCTGAACGCCGACCACACCCAGCTCCGCGATCTCCTCGTCGCCGCCCAGACCGAGGAGAGCGACACCGCCCGCGAGCAGACCAAGGCGGAGCAGGACGTGGACCAGGTGCGTCAGCGCGCCGCCCGCGACCAGCAGCGGCTGGACTCCGGGGCCGTCACCTCCCCCAAGGACCTGGAGAACCTCCAGCACGAGATCGCCTCGCTGGCCAAGCGCCAGGGCGACCTGGAGGACGTGGTGCTCGAGGTCATGGAGCGCCGGGAGTCGGCGCAGGAGCGGATCACCGAGCTGACCGGCCGGGTGGAGTCCCTCCAGTCCAAGATCGCCGACGCCACCTCGCGCCGGGACGCCGCGGACGGGGAGCTCGACGCCGAGACCGCCTCGGTCACCAAGGAGCGTGAGGTCATCGCCGGCACCATCCCGGCCGATCTCCTGGCCCTCTACGACAAGCTGCGCGGACAGCAGGGCGGGGTCGGCGCGGCCCGGCTCTACCAGCGGCGCTGCGACGGCTGCCGCCAGGAGCTGGCCATCACCGAGCTGAACGAGGTGCGCGCGGCGGCGGCCGACACGGTCGTGCGCTGCGAGAACTGCCGCCGGATCCTGGTGCGTACGCCCGAGTCGGGGCTGTAGGAGGATGACGCGTCGCGTCATCGTCGAGGCGGACGGCGGGTCCCGGGGCAACCCGGGTCCGGCCGGTTACGGCGCGGTCGTGCTGGACCCCGGGACGGGTGAACCCCTGGCCGAGGCGGCCGAGTACATCGGCACCGCCACCAACAACGTGGCCGAGTACAAGGGGCTGATCGCCGGGCTGCGGGCGGCGCACGCCCTGGACCCGGAGGCCCGGGTCCAGGTCCGGATGGACTCCAAGCTGGTCGTCGAGCAGATGTCGGGGCGCTGGAAGATCAAGCACCCCGATATGCGTCCGCTCGCCGCCGAGGCCGCCTCGGTCTTCCCGTCCGGCCAGGTGACGTACGAGTGGATCCCGCGCGAGCGGAACAAGCACGCGGACCGGCTGGCCAACGAGGCGATGGACGCGGGGCAGCGGGGCGAGCGGTGGAGCCCCGGGGCTCCGGCGGAGGCCCGCGCCCCCGCCTCTGCCTCTGCCTCTGCCTCTGCCTCTGCCGACGACGCGATCGCCGAGCCCGCCACCGAGGCGAAGTCCCCGGCGCGGGGCTGGGGCGCCGCGGACCTCGGCACTCCCGCCACCTTCGTCCTGCTGCGGCACGGGGAGACCGCGCTCACCCCCGAGAAGCGGTTCTCCGGCAGCGGCGGCACCGACCCCGAACTCTCGCCGGTCGGCCGCCGCCAGGCCGAGCTGGTCGCCTCGGCCCTCGCCGCGCGCGGCACCGTCCAGGCGATCGTCAGCTCCCCGCTGCGGCGCTGCCGGGAGACCGCCGGGGCGGTCGCCGCACGGCTGGGCCTGGAGGTCCGGATCGAGGAGGGGCTGCGCGAGACGGACTTCGGCGCCTGGGAGGGGCTGACCTTCGCGGAGGCCAAGGAGCGCTACCCGGACGACCTCGACGCCTGGCTCTCCTCCACCAAGGCGGCGCCCACCGGTGGCGGTGAGTCCTTCGCCACGGTCGCCCGCCGGGTCGCCGCTTCCCGCGACCAGTTGATCGCCCGGTACGGCGGGCGCACCGTCCTGCTGGTCACCCATGTCACGCCGATCAAGACCCTGGTCCGGCTGGCCCTGGGCGCCCCGCCGGACTCGCTGTTCCGGATGGAGCTCTCCGCGGCCTCGCTGTCGGCGGTGGCGTACTACGCCGACGGCAACGCCTCCCTGCGGCTGCTCAACGACACGGCCCATCTGCGGTAGAGCCGCGGCCGCGAGAGCCCGGTCAGCCCGTCAGCCGCGCCGCCTCGCGGGCCAGGGCCTCCACCCGCGGCCAGTCCCGGGCCGCGAGGGCGTCGGCGGGGAGCATCCAGGTTCCGCCCACACAGGCCACGTTGGGCAGGGCCAGATAGTCCGGGGCGCGCAGCGCGTCGATGCCGCCGGTGGGACAGAAGCGGGCCCGGGGCAGCGGTCCGGCGAGTGAGCGCAGATAGGACGGGCCCCCGGCGGCCTCCGCCGGGAAGAACTTCATCTCCGTGACCCCGCGTTCCAGCAGGGCCACGGCCTCCGAGGCGGTGGACACCCCGGGCAGACACGGCACTCCCGACCCGCGCATCGCGTCCAGCAGCCGGTCGGTCCAGCCGGGGCTGACGAGGAAGCGGGCACCGGCCGCGACGGAGCTCTCCACCTGCTCCGGGGTGAGCACGGTCCCGGCGCCGACGACCGCTTCCGGAACCTCCTCGGCGATGGCCCGGATCGCGGTCACGGCGGCCGAAGTGCGCAGGGTCACCTCGATCGCGGGCAGTCCGCCCGCGACCAGGGCGCGGGCCAGCGGTACGGCGTCGGCCGCCTCCGACAGCACCACGACGGGGAGCACCGGGGCGAGATCGAGCGGGGATACGGCGGGGGGGGTGGGCACGGCGCTGGTCACGGCGCCATCCTGCCCACCCCCACCGCACCGCGCAATGAGCGTTGCACCATGTGCAACTGGCGTCCCGCGGAGGTGTCCTACGGCACGCGCGGCTGGCCGCGCCGGAGCCCCAGCACCTCCACCGCCGCGAAGTTCTCCCCGCCGCGCCCCGCGAAGTACGGGGTGAGGACATCGTCCAGTTCATCGAAGCCGAAGGTGTCCTTCGAGGCGTCGAGCCGGGCCGCCACCTTGGGGCGTTCGAGGATGGCCACCATGCCGCCGTGGACCACGAACACCTGCCCGCTGATCTTGGCGGCGCGGGGGGAGGCGAGATAGCCGACGAGGGGGGCGACATGTTCGGGGGCGAGGGGGTCGAGATGGCCGTCCTCGGGGAGTTCGAAGCCGGCGAAGACGTCCTCGGTCATCCGGGTGCGGGCGCGCGGGCAGATGACGTTGGCCGTGACGCCGTACTTGGCCAGGGCGCCCGCCGTGGAGGTGGTCAGTCCGACGATGCCGCCCTTGGCGGCGGCGTAGTTGGGCTGCCCCGGGGACCCGGCGAGGAACGCCTCGGAGGAGGTGTTGACGATCCGGCCGTGCACCGGACCGCCGCGAGTGGCCTTGGAGCGTTCGCGCCAGTGGGCGGCGGCGAAGCGGGTGGTGTTGAAGTGGCCCTTGAGGTGGACGCGGATGACCGAGTCCCATTCCGTCTCGGACATGGAGAAGATCATCCGGTCGCGGAGGATGCCCGCGTTGTTGACCAGGATGTCCAGGGCGCCATAGGTGTCCACGGCGAGCTGGACCAGTTCCCGGGCCTGTTCGAAGTCGGCCACGTCACCGGCGTGGGCGGTGGCCCGGCAACCGGAGGCGCGGATCTCCGCGGCGACCTGCTCCGCCGGTCCGGCGGACGCCTCCCCCGAGCCGTCGCGGCCGCCCTGTCCGAAGTCGTTGACGACGACTTGGGCGCCGAGGCGCGCCAGTTCGAGGGCCTCGACGCGGCCGAGACCACGGCCCGCGCCGGTGACGATCGCGGTCTTGCCCGTCAGCGGGCGGTCCCCGGACGGTCTCAGATCTCGATGCATGTGCGCAGCGCCTCCCCGGTCCGCATCTGGTCGAGCGCGTCATTGATCTCGGTCAGCCGCACCCGGTGGGTGATCAGCCCTTCGAGGTCGATCCGGCCCGCCCGCCACAGCGCGATGGTGCGTTCGTAGGAGCGCAGCACATCACCGCCGCCGTAGAGCGAGGGCAGGATCCGCTTCTCGTCGAAGAACAGCTCGAACATGTTGAGGTTCAGCAGATCGTCGCCGGCGCCCGCGCCGACGACGCACAGGGTGCCGCCGCGCCGGGTGGTGTCGTAGGCGGTACGGGCGGTGGCGGAGCGGCCGACCACCTCGAAGACGTAGTCGAAGCCCTCGCCCGCGGTGACGCGGTTCTTGGCGTCGGCCAGACCGTCCGGCGGAACCGCCTCGGTGGCGCCGAACCGCAGGGCCGCCTCGCGCCGCGCCTCGACCGGGTCGACGGCCACGATCCGGGCCGCGCCCGCCGCCCTGGCCCCCTGGATGACGCTGATGCCGACACCGCCGCAGCCGATGACGGCGACCGACGCCCCGGCCTCGACCCGCGCGGTGGTGAACACCGCGCCGAGCCCGGTGGTGACGCCGCAGCCGATGAGGGCCGCGATGTCATAGGGAACGTCGTCGGGGATCGGCACCGCGCAGGGCGCGGGCAGGACGACCTCCTCGGCGAAGGTGCCGGTGCCCGCGAAGCCGAACACCTCCGGCGGACTGCCGCCGGGGCGGCGGTAGTTGGGCGTTCCGGCGTTCATGAACCCGGCCAGGCACAGATGCGGCTGGCCGCGGCGGCAGGACGGACAGCCGCCGCAGGCGGGCAGCCAGCACACCAGCACCCGGTCGCCCGCGCTCAGCCCGGTCACACCCTCGCCGACCTCCAGGATCTCCCCCGCGCCCTCGTGTCCGGGGACGAAGGGCGCGGGCTGCGGCAGGACGCCGCTCATCGCGGAGAGGTCGGAGTGGCACAGTCCGGTGGCCCTGACGCGCAGCCGGACCGTACCGGGACCGAACCCCACCGCCTCGATGTCATCGAGGACTTCCAGCTTCTCCTGCCCCGTCTCGTGCAGTACGGCCGCGCGCACGGTGCCTCCTCGTGGGTCACATGGGTCAGACGTGCTCGACGGTGGTGTCGGTGAGGACGGGTGCGCCGTCCCGTTCGACGGCCGTGGCCGTCACATGGATACGGCCGGGACCGCCGCCGTCGGCGGTCTCGCGCCACATCCGGACGCACAGGGTCTCGCCGGGGAAGACCACTCCGGCGAACCGGGTGGCATACGAGCGGACGCGGGCCACCTCGCCGTCCAGCGCGGTGTCCACGACCGCCTTCAGCACCATCCCGTACGAGCACAGCCCGTGCAGGATGGGCCGGTCGAACCCGGCGCCCTTGGCGAAGTCGGGGTCGGCGTGCAGCGGGTTCCAGTCGCCGGACAGCCGGTACAGCAGCGCCTGGTCGTCGCGGATGGCCCGCTCCACGGTGTGGTCGGGTTCGCGGGCCGGCGGCTCCACCCGGTCGGACGGCCCGCGTTCACCGCCGAACCCGCCCTCGCCGCGGACGTAGATCCGGGTGTCACAGGTCCACAGCGGGCCGTCGTCGTCGGTGGCCTCGGTCCGCAGCACGATCACCGCGGCCTTCCCCTTGTCGTACACCGCGGCCACCTTCGACGTCTGGGTGGCCCGGCCGTCCACCGGGATGGGCCGGTGCAGTGTGACGGACTGTCCGCCGTGCAGGACGGCGGCGAGGTCCACATCGATCCCGGGCGCGCCCATCCCGCCCGCGAGGGCCATCCCGCCGCCCGCCACGGTGGCGAAGCTGGGGAGGACATGGAGTCTGCTCTCCAGGGTGTAGCGGAGCTCATCGGGGTCGGTGGCCGGGGTTCCGGCCCCGATCCCGAGGTGGTAGAGCTGGATGTCCTTGTGACCCCAGCTGAGCGCCGTGGTCCGGGGCTCGGCCGAGACGGCCTTGGCGGCATCGATGGGCATAGGGCGACAGCACTCCTCGGTTCCTCGGCCACGGCAACACGGCGGGAGTCGTCCCCACCGTGTGAAGACCCCGGCCCGCCCGTCCGCACCGTCGGCCGTGCCGGGGTCGCTTCTGGTCGGCAGGTCCGCGCCGCGTACGTCCGGCCGCACGTCCGGCCGCCGGAGGCGGTCCGCGCGGACGAGAACGAGAACGCGTTCTAGCCGATGGCACCCATGTATAGCCCAATCCCCCGGCACTGGGAAGAGTGCTGACACTTCGTCAGCTTTGCTCGGGACATATGTCATGGCCGTCCGCCCACATCTGCATCTGCCCAGGTCATGGCGGTGTGCATAGGGTGCGGTCCATGGACGCCACCACCGCGGAGATCGAGCGGCTCAAACCTCCCCGCCGCTATGCCTTCCTGCCCTGGCTGTTCATGCTCAGCGGGAATGTGCACGAGCTCGTCCGGGGCCGGACACCGGCGCCCTGGCTGGGCGGGCTCGGGACGGTGGCCTTCACGGCGCTCTACATCACCGCCGTGCTCACCGGTCTGGACGAACGGCACCGCCACACCTGGGTTCCGCGGGCCGCGCTCGCCGGACTGGCGGTGGTCACCTACGCGCTGGCCGTGGGCTACGCCAAGGACTGGCTGCTGTGTTTCCCGCTGCTGTCGCTGGCCACCGGCATCGTGCTCCGGGGGCGGCGGCTGGGGCCGTTCATCCTGGTCTTCGCCGGATCGGCCGCGGTGATTGCGGCCTTGCGCGGCGGTTCCTCGGACCCGCTGACGGTGGCGTACGGAACCGTGCTCTCCGGGCTGGTGACGGCCGCCATCCTGTCGCTGTTCGAGGCGGTGGCCCAGCTCCGCGCCACCCGTCTGGAACTGGCCCGCGCGGCGGTGGAGGAGGAGCGGCTGCGCTTCTCCCGCGATCTGCACGATCTGCTCGGCCACACCATGTCGGTGGTGGTGGTCAAGGCGGAGGCGGTGCGGCGGCTCGCCCCGCACGACCTGACAGCCGCGCTCGGCCAGGCCGCGGACATCGAGGCGGTGGGACGGCAGGCGCTCACCGAGATCCGCGAGGCCGTCACCGGCTATCGCGAGGGCGGCCTGGCCACCGAACTGGAGCGGGCCGCCTCGCTGCTGGACGCCTCCGGGATCGAGGCGGATCTGCGCCGGTCCGGACCGCCGCTGCCGCCGCAGACCGAGGCACTCCTGGGGTGGGTGGTCCGCGAGGGCGTCACCAATGTGGTCCGGCACAGCGGGGCACGGCGGTGCGCGATCGACATCCGGGGCGGTACCGACCGGGTACGGCTGGAGATCACCGACGATGGACGCGGTGCGGGCTCCGGTACGTCCGGTGCGCGCACCCCGGCGGCCCCGGCCGCCGGGGTGGGCGGTGGCACCGGTCTGAAGGGGCTGGCCGAGCGGCTGTCGGCGGCGGGCGGGGCGCTGGCCGCCGGGCCCGACGGCCGCCGCGGCTTCCGGCTCGCCGCCGAACTGCCGGTGGACGAGACGGTGGACGGCGCGGGCGACGGACCCGCGGGGACTGCGCATGAGCAAATGGACCGCACGGCCGAGGGGGCCCGAACGACATGATCAAGCTACTGCTCGCCGAGGACCAGGGGATGATGCGCGGCGCACTGGCCCTGCTGCTCGGACTCGAGGCGGACTTCGAGATCGTCGCGCAGGTCGGCGACGGTGACGAGATCGTGCCCCGGGCCCTGGAGACCCGGCCCGATGTGGCGCTGCTGGACATCGAACTCCCCGGCCGCAGCGGCCTGGACGCCGCCGCCGCGCTGCGCGAGGCGCTGCCCGCGTGCCAGGTGCTGATCCTCACCACCTTCGGCCGTCCCGGCTATCTGCGCCGGGCGATGGAGGCGGGGGCGGCCGGATTCCTGGTCAAGGACGGTCCGGTGGAGGAACTGGCGGTGGCCGTGCGCCGGGTGCTGGCGGGTGAACGCGTCATCGACCCGGGCCTGGCCGCCGCGGCGCTGAGCGCCGGGCCCAATCCGCTCACCCAGCGCGAACGCGATGTGCTGGCGGCGGCGGTGGACGGTGCCACGGTGGCCGATATCGCGGACCGGGTGCATCTGTCCCCGGCCACCGTGCGCAATTACCTCTCCTCGGCAATCGGCAAGACCCGGACCCGCAACCGGATGGAGGCGGTCCGGGCGGCCCGCCAGAACGGCTGGCTGTAGCGCGGCCGACGGCGGAGGACCGCCGGTCGGGGCTCGCCCTCAAGGGGGCCGCCCTGCTCCCGGCGCGCCTGGCACGCTGCCCCCGGCTACCGCCGGGAGGTGTCCCGTGCACCAGACGCCGGTCGCGGCCGGACACCCCCTTCGCAGATGGCCCCTAGGCCGCGCGGTCCGCGCCCCCGCCGCCCGGGCCCACTGGGCCCACCGGGACCGCCGGGGTGCGGGGCAGGGCCACCGCCATCAGCACCACGGCCGCCCCGATGATCCCGGTGGCCACGGTGAACGCCTGGGCGTAGCCCGCCGCGAGCGCCCGCTCCGCGGTGCCTCCGTCGCCGCGTACGGAGGAGATCCGCTCGGCCGCCACCGTCGCCAGCACGCTCAGGCCGAGGGCGCCGCCCATCTGCCGGGAGGTGTTGACCAGGCCCGACACCAGTCCGGCGTCAGACGCGGTCGCCCCGGAGGTGGCCGCGGCGGCCAGCGGGGTCATCAGCAGCCCCGAGCCGAGCGACATCACCACGGCCGGGCCCAGGACCGTGCCGAGGAAGGTACCGTCGGCGTCCATCCGGCTCTGCCAGCCGAATCCGGTCACCGCGAGGACGCCGCCGACCAGCGCCAGCGTCTTCCCGTCGAACCGCGCCATCAGCCGGGGCGCCAGCTTCGAACCGAGGACGATGGAGAGGGTGTGCGGGAGGAAGGCCAGACCGGCCTTGACCGGGCTGTAGTGCAGCACGTTCTGCAGATAGAGCGACATGAAGTACCACATGGCGAACATCCCGGCGCCGAACACCGTCATCACCGCGTTCGCCGCCGTCACCGCCCGGACCCGGAACAGCCGCAGCGGCATCAACGGCTCCCGCGTGCGGGCCTCCACGGCCAGGAAGACACCGAGCAGCACGAGACCGGCCAGCATCGGGACCAGCGAGGCGGCGGCACCCCAGCCGTGCGACTCGGTCTGGACGATGCCGTACGCGAGGGCCGCGAGCCCCGATGTGACCAGCACCGCCCCGGGGATGTCGAGCCGGCGCGCGGCACCGGACCGGCTCTCGGTGAGCCACACCGTGGCGGCCACCAGGACCAGCGCGCCGACCGGCACATTGACCAGCAGCACCCAGCGCCAGGACAGGTACTCGGTGAGCAGTCCGCCGACCAGCGCGCCCGCCGCTCCCCCGCCCGCGCCGACCGCCGTCCAGGTGCCGATGGCCCGGGTGCGGGCCGAGCCGTGCGGGAAGGTGGTGGTGAGGATGGTGAGCGTGGCCGGGGAGACCACCGCGGCGCCCACGCCCTGGACGGCACGGGCCGCGATCAGCTGCCACGGCTCCTGCGCCAGACCGCCCGCCAGGCTGGCGACGGTGAACAGCCCAAGACCCAGCAGGAACACCCGCTTACGGCCGAAGAGATCCGCCGCGCGCCCGCCGAGCAGCAGGAAGCCCGCGAAGGTGAGCACATAGGCGTTGACGACCCACTGCAGACCGGTCTCGGTGAGCGCCAGGGACGAACTCATCGACGGCAGCGCCATGTTGACCACGGAGACGTCGAGCACCACGAGGAACTGCCCGGCGCAGGCGGCGAGCAGCACCGCCCAGACCGGCGGCGCGGACCGGGCGCCGGAGGCGGACGTGGCGGAGGTCGTGACAGGAGGGTTGGTTGTCGCGGTTTCGGCGTCCGACGATGCCGGGTAAGGAGTGTGAGCGCCCATGCCCCTGATGCTGTCAGTCCGGCCATGGACCCCGCATCGTCATTTCGGAGCATCCGGACCCCGGTGGGTCCTAGGCCGTTTCTTACGGATCACCTCGCGGCCCAGATGTGGATGGCCGCGAGGTGGAGTGCGGCCTGGTAGACGGTTGCGGTCTTGTCGTAGCGCGTGGCGAGGCCGCGCCACTGCTTGAGGCGGTT
>NZ_JANCLX010000050.1:42445-45436 GCF_024295805.1 Streptomyces cucumeris | reverse complement strand
CTGATCGGTGAGTCGGCGTACACGGACAGGCTCAGCCACTCGCACCTCCAGCGATCGAAACGGACGTGACCGCCAATCCAACCGCCCCAGCCGCCAACCCGGCCAACCTTCCCGGTCACAGCACTAGCCGAGGAGAGGAAGGTGTCGGGCCTGAGGCTGTACGGCATGAACACGACGAATGGCGGCGTGGCCGAGCTCACGCCGCGTCTCGCTGAGGTCGAGGCGGATGTGCAGGGTCTCGTCGAGGCGCACAAGGAGACTTTGCTCGGCGTTCGTTTCCTGGCGAGTGAGTACAGCACGGGACCGGTCCACGGGGGCAGGATCGACTCGCTTGGGCTGGACGAGAACGGGTCGCCGGTCATCGTCGAGTTTACCGACCGCAGGTAGTCCTGCCCGTGATGTCCGCCTGGGACTGTGACCAGCACGTTCTGGGCTTGTTTACCGACCTTGTCCGGGGCGTCTGTCATGTTCTGGAGTCGGTACGGAGGACGAGTGGCACGGCATGAGGTGGTCGGGGACCTGAGGGTCCAGCAGATCGAGCGGAAGGACGGGCGGCGTTCGTGGACGATCGTGTGGCCCGAGGGGACGGTGCATACGGAGGCGAACCGGTTCCTGCGTCTGCATGATGGTTCGGGAACGCAGAGGACGTACGCGTATCTGCTGGTGGACCATCTGCGGTGGCTGGAGCGGGAGTGCCTGGCCTTCACCGAGGTCCAACTGCGGTATCTGGAACGGTACATGGGCATCCTCGGTGCCGAGGTCCGCATGCCGCTCGGCGAGCCGTGGCGGGTCGGCAAGCGCCCCTATGGCCGCTCCGCATTGTCGATCGCGGCAGCTTGTCTGAAGGGCTTCTACCTGCATCAGTCCTCCCTTGGGATCAACGGCGAACTCGGCAGGAAGCTCGATAAGTCGCGGCTGCCATCGCGGGTGGAACGGCGCCGTTCGTTCCTCGGGCATGTGAAGTCGTCGCTGCCCACCAACCCGCTGGCGCCGAAGGGGCCGCACCGCCGGCATCCGAAGATGCTTCCGGAGGGCGCTCGGGAGAGGCTGCTGGAGACGGTGAACGCCGCCCGGGACCGGCTGGTTGTCACCTGGCTCGCCGACGGTGGGCTTCGTATCGGCGAGCTCTGCGGACTTCACCTGGTCGACCTGCACCTGCGGGAGGACGCGGCCTGCGGCGAGTGCCGCGCCCCTCACCTGCATGTCTGCCACCGGCCCGGTAATCCGAACCGGGCCGAGGCCAAGAGCAAGCACCCCTGGCGGGTCGAGCACGGCATCGTGACCGGCGGGCTGATCAAACGGGTCAGCCCCGCGATGGTGCACACCTACTTCGAGTACGTCACCACCGAGTACCCGCGCGGCGCCGGGCACGGCATGCTCCTGGTCCAGCTGCACGGCGCCGATACGGGACAGCCGTGGGCGCCGGCCGCCCGCCCACTGCTGCCGAGCGCGCCCACCTGGCGCTGTTCCCCACTGACATCCTCAACCCCGACGGCCGCCGCGCCCTGTCCTACACCTGGTTCCACACCGGCTTCCGCACCTGGATCGCCGACCTCGACCTCGGCGGTCACTACGTCGCCCACCAGGCCCGGCACACGCTGGCCACCCGGCTGCTACGGCACGGCGCGACCCTGACCCACATCCGCCGCTACCTCGGCCACGTCTCCGACCGCATGGCCGAGCACTACGTCCACCTGACCCAGTCGGACCTGGAGAACGTCCTCCAGCACGTGTGGGTCGCCGGCCCCGGCACCACGCATCCTGGCGAACTCCTCACCAGCGACACCACCCCGCTCACCCACGAGCAGGCCCAGGCCCTGGCAGTCGACCTCTCTCGCCGCAGCACCCCCGCCGAGGGCGGCTTCTGCACCTTCCAACCCGTCGTCAACGGCGGCACCTGCCCCTGGAACCTCGACTGCCACAACTGCGACAAGTTCGTCCTCTCGGGCGCCGACCTCCTCTACTGGCGGCGCAAGCGCGAGCAGTGGCGGCTCCTGGCCGAGCGCGCCCCCGACGACGCCACCGCCGACTACCTCCACCGCTACTTCGAGCCCACTGCCCGTGCCATCGACGGCCTGGAGAAGGCCCTGGCCGGCCTCGGCCTCCTCGACGACGCCCTCGCTCTGGACCTGCGCAAACCCCAGGACTACTTCCACCGCGTGTGGTCCACCGCCTTCCGGGCCGCCGACGTCGCCGACGCTGGCGTCGAGGAGAAGAGCGAGTACAGCGATACGTGCTCAGCCGAGGACGCCGACCCCGAACGGGACGTCGCATGACCACCGCCCCCGCACCACGCACGACCGCGGCCCTGGCGGCCCGTCGCCAGAAGACCGGTGCCGCCCTTCAGCGCGTTCACGACGCCATCGCTCGATTGCGGCGTGAGAAGGCCCAGGTCAGCGTCGCCGCCGTCGCCCGCCGCGCGGACGTCTCGCGCACCTTCCTCTATGACAACCCCGATGCCCGGGCCGCCATCGCTTCGGCGATGACGGAGGCCGGCGAACGACGATCGGGGATGCTCGTCGAAGAGGACGACGAACGCGGGGCAACCTGGCGCGAACGCGCGCTGAACGCAGAGGATGCTCTCAAGGCCGCCCACGCCGAAATCCGCACCCAGCGCACCAGCATCGGCGAACTCCTCGGCCAGATCCGCGACTTGGAAACAGAGTGGACCGAGGCGGCCATCCAGCGGATCACCACCGAGAACACCAGCCTCAAGCAACGGGTCCGGCAGCTCACCGCCGACAACCGCCACCTCGACGAACGCCTCCAGGCCGTCCGTTCCAACCTCCGCTTCCAGGACCGCCGCATCGCGGACCTCGAAGCCCGGCTCGCCGAACCAGGGGCAGGGGCAGGGGCAGGAACATGATCCTGCCCCGGTGAACACGGCTTCGGGGAACAATGGAGCAGCCGTCCGGACGGACGGCTGCTCCATTGTTCCCCGAAGCCGACGAAGGACTACGCATTGACCATGCAGGTCCCCGCTCCCCGGCG
>NZ_JANCLX010000050.1:0-42435 GCF_024295805.1 Streptomyces cucumeris | reverse complement strand
GGGGGCGGGAGCAAACGGCGCCCCGCCGCCCGGCGGGCGGGCCCCTCTTTTCCCCCCCCACCCCGACGAAGGACTACGCATTGACCATGCAGTTCCCGGATCCCGGGCGCGTCATCGAGACCGAGATCCGGATCAAGGCCCGAAGGATCCTCAAAGCCATGTCCACCGATGCCCTCACGGTGTGGGAAGAGGCCATGGAAGAGGTCAAGGAAGATGCACTGGGCGAGGGCATTGTGTTGTCCACTCAGGCATTCAAAGGAAGGTTCGACACCGACGACGAAGTCTGGCTCGGCCCCCGGGAGCTGAACCTTGACCGATACATGTGCGAAGAGGGCCTGGGCGTGCTGACGATGGTCGAGTACGCCATCGCAGGAACCGTCACCCGGTGCGAGGTGGTCACGTGCCGTCAGTTCGGTGATGTGGTCCACCGCATGGTCGTCGGGGAAATCGTGGTGGGCGGCACGCCCACCAGTCCCAGCCGTCCGGCGATCCCCCAAGTACGGCTGGAACTACCCTAAAAGTAAATGCAGTTCGACGGAGCAGATTACCTTCGTGACGGATGGGGGGTGCCTATCAGAGAACAACGGAAGGCACCTTCCTCACCCTTGTCACGCGGATTCCGCCTCCGCGGCGGCCCGTCGGGCCAGTCGGTGCGCTTCGGGGAGGGCTTCGGGCGTCGTCAGAGGAAGACGCACCGCATGGGCATTGTCGGCTTGGACGTTGCGCGCGGCAGCAAAGCGACAGCCGTCCGCGGCGTGGCTGGGAAGACGGAAGTCCAGGTATGTACGGTCCGGACGTACGTAGCAGTAAGCGCCCACTCTGCGCGGCCCCGGAACGTACAGCTTCACATAACTGGTCTTCTCAGTACCGAGTTCGGCGACGGCACCGTGATCGCGAACTTCCGTTTCCACGAACGAGATGAAGAGGTCGGCGTGCTGGGAGGGGGCACGCGTGCGCAGCAGGGTGAGCACGTCGCGATCCAGTACAGGTTCGGTCCGCACCTCTGCCGCCTGCGAAGTGCTGTGCAGACTGAAATCGGCCCCGTGAGCGGCCAACGCATCAATCAGCGCCGGCAGTTCCTCGGGGCTCGCGTGAATGCTCACCTTGATCATCCGAATCGGCTCCTTGATCTCGTACGGGTGCCTTGCGGCAGCCAACCGAGAGCAGCATAGGGGAAGCAGGTGACCAACTGTTAACAGTTCACGGACCGCTGTTCGTTTACTCTTCGGGTCCGCTGCAGCTACGACCGTCAGGGTTGTCTATCGTGTCCGATATCGCATCATGTGCGCACCGCTTTACGGCCAGGCGGGCGGAGCCGCCATTCAACAGGCCGCCGTGACTCCGGTCGATCACGCTTCGACGGCACACGCTTGCGGCTCAGTGCCACTGAGTAGCCGCCCTGATGGACGGACCCTCCCCGGAGAGGCCCGGACGGGCTACGGTAACGACCCAGACTCGGCGTCACGCACATGTAGTCTATGTATCGTCGCAGTTCAGAGCCGGTATCCAAGCTCCTGCGGTCGGTAAAATCGAGTACAAGCGCGGCACGGATGCCGGCGTGATCAACCAGGGCCTGTTCTACCTGGCCTGGCTGCTGGACCACCGCGCCGAGTTCGAGCGCCTGGTCCGAGACCGGCTCGGGGTGACGGCCGCGTCCCAGGTCCTGTGGAGCGGCCCGCGCCTGATCTGTATCGCCGGCGACTTCACCCGCTACGACGTGCACGCCGTGCGCGAGCACCGGCGCTCGATCGACCTGGTCCGCTACCGACTCTTCGGCAGCGACCTGCTCGGCCTTGAGACCGTGGCCGCCGTCAGCGGCGACATGCAGGTGGCCCGCCGGGCACAGCGCCATCCGGCTGCCCGGGCAGCGGCCGACGTTCAGGGTGCGGCGATGATGGAGTTGGCGGGCGCAGTTGACGAGGTCCTGCTCGGGCTCGGGGACGGTGTGAACCGCGTGGAGCGCAAGACCTACCGGGCGTATCAGCGGCTGCGGAACTTCGCCTGCCTGTGCCCGCCGCAGCGCAGCAAGCTGCTGGTCTACCTGAAGGTCAACCCGAAGGACGTCGACCTCGTTCCGGGCTTCACCCGGGACGTGCCCGGTCTCAGACACCACGGGACGGGCGACCTGGAGGTTCAGCTCCGTACGCCGAGGGACGTGGAGCGGGCGCAGGATCTGTTCCGGGCGAGCTATGCGGCGGCGTGATCAGATGGCGCTGCCTGTCACCTGGCGGGCTGTGCTTCGTGTCGTGTCTGTGGTCGTGGGTGGTGCCTTTCGACGTCCGGGCAGGGGGTGGCGGTGGACTATCTATGGTCCGCAGGTTCGCCGGTTTGGCCAACCGGCGATCCCGGGCTATGTTGCCCGGTCGTGAGGGCCGATGATCAGCGTGAACGGCTGCTGGGGCGGCTGGCGGTGGCCGCCGGAGCTGCTGGCGCACTGTTGGCGAGGCGGGTCCTGTGCTCGCGGCCCGGCTGGACCTCGTGCATGCAGGTCTGATGGGCGAGAGTCTCGGAGAGACCCGTCAGCAGCGAACTCGGGGTGTGCAGGGACGCGGTGATGGTCCAGGTGGCCCGGTCCGGACCGGGGCCGGCCCAGATGGTCCAGGTGACCAGGTTCTGGCTCGGGTGCTGTGCGGTGAAGGCTTCGAACTGGACGCCCGCAGCCCCGTCGGGGGATGTCCAGCGGATCCATCGCCCGTCCACGGTGTGCTTCCATCCGGCGTCGGAGAGGGGCTGGGTGGCCGCAGCGACAGTCCTGTCGTCCACCGGGGTGTCGATGGCTGTGTCCCAGCCGTCGGCGTCGGCGAGGTGGATGAGCAGATCCTGCAGCACTGGGGCGGGGGTGGCGCCGGTCGCGGTGAGGTGCCACATGCGGTCGGAGACGGGTGTCTCGTAGGCGGCTACGGTCCAGGCGGTCTCGTGGGCGGGGGTTTCATGGATGCGCTCGATGCGCAGGGTCTGCGATTCGTGGATGGCATGGGTCGTGTCATCCGACCAGGTCCGCCACCGCTCGAACTCGCCGTGCGTGGTGAGGAAGGTGTCGAGGAGCGCGTCGTGGTCGCCGGTATCGGCGAGGTAGACGGGGACGGTCTCCATCTCGGGGCGGGGAAGGGGTTTCGTTGCGCCGAGGTCTGAGGTGGTGCGGAGTTTGCAGGCTGCGAGTTCGGTGGGAGTCAGAGGGGCCGGGCCGGGGTGCATGTCGGTGCCGTGGGCCTTCTCGAAGGCGAGCAGGGCCTGCGCGGGTGAGTCGAATGTGTCGGCGACCTGGCGCGTGTGGTCCTCGCCGCGGAGGTACACGCTCTTGCCGGTGTGGAGGTAGGTGCCGACCGCGAAGGTGGTCTCGCCATCGTCGGCGTGGGCGTGGATCAAGAGATGCCCGCGGCGGATGTCGTCGTGGATCTTCTGTGCCTGATTGGAGACCTCACGGATTTCGCTGCGGGTCAACCAGGGCATCGGATGTTCCGCCCAGGCCCAGTCTTCGTCGATGGTCTTTTGAAGTCGCGGGGTGATCTCGACGGTGATGCCGTCGGCCCGCAGCTGCGTGGCCGCGTCGTTGGCCCAGTAGGGCTCCTCGTGATCGATGCGGGCCAGGACCAGGACGTTGGTGGCGGCGACGCTCCAGTCGGCAGCTTCCAGAGCCATGGCAGCGACGCGGGCCTGCGTGCCGGTCAGGACGGCGGTCACGGCGCTGGGGTGAGTGGGGTGGGTGTCGAGGCGGACATGGGCGTCGATGGCGGGAGTCACGTGGGGGTCTCATCTGTTCTGCCGGTGGCCGGGCCTTCGGGTCCGGCCACCGGCGTACTCGGGGGTCACCGGGCTGCTCGTGTCGACCGAGCGGTGTGTGCGGCCGTGGTGGTCGGTGGGCCGGCGCGGGTGGTGGGTGCGGGCCGCCGCCGCTGTGGCGGGGCGGTTCCGGTGGCGTGCTGCCAGCGGGTGCGGACTGCGGCGATGTCGGTGAGGGCGCGGCGGGCGCCGACGACGAGCTGGAAGGGAGTGTTCGCCGGGTCATCGGCGTACGCCTCGATGCGCCGGCCGGTGTGATCGGCGGTGGCCAGCAGGGAACGCTGCAGGGCGCGCTCGCCCCAGTGCTCCACGGAACCAGCCGGTTCGGCCAGCATGCGGAGCACCTTGCCTGGTTCATTTCCGTCGTCGAGCAGACCGCGCTGCTGTGCTTCCCACAGGACCGTGACGGGGTCGATGGGCTCGCGGCGCCGGGCCAGGGCGGTCAGGCACTGCCACAGGCCGGCGTGCAGGGGCAGGGTGAGGTCGTCGGGGAGCAGCCACGGGACGGAGTTGATGTCGCAGGGGTAGGCCGTGGCCGTTGCGAGCAGTATCTGCTCCTCCTCGGCTGCCTCTGTGGGGTCGGGCGCGGTGGGCGGCGATGGTGCCGTGGTGCGGGGTAGCACGCCTGCGCGTGGTGGGAATCGGGCTGCGATGTCGTCCACGACCTCGGCGAGCGCGTCGGCCTCGGCGAGCACCGTCTGGACAGGGTGAGGGAGGGAGACGTCGTGGGCGGTGTGGACGAGGTGTTCCGCGGCCGTCTGCAGTCGGCGGCGGGCGTGTTCGGCCTCGACCATCCGGGCATAGGCGGGGGCGTGGCTGGGCCAGGGGCAGACCTGGATGAGGGTGTGCAGGTAGGAGGCGGTCAGCCCGCGCGTCTGCCCCCGGGCTGTGGCGAGTACGTGGTCGAGCCACTTGGTGTTCTTTGCGTGCTCGGCGGGGTCGGGGCGCGGCAGGGTGGTGATCGCGGCGTACAGCGCGGTGTGCGCGGCGGTGGAGAAGGAGACGGCGGCGATGTCGCTCACGTCGTCCACACGGTGCGGGTCGAGGAGGAGGGCTCCGAGGAGGGCCTGCTCGACATGGAACACGGGCCGGGGCGGTGGAAGAGCGTCGAGGTCGTCTTCGTCGGGTTCGGGGGCGCGGGGCATCAGGCGGCGAGGGTGAAATCGTCGGGGTCGAGGGTGACGCCGAGGTGTGGGGCGAGGAGGTGGCCGGCGAGCAACGGGGGCACCGCGTTGCCGATCTGCGAGAACTTCTGGCCCTTGTTGCCGGCCCAGGGGTAGTCGGCCGGGAAGGTCTGCAGAAGGCCGGCCTCGCGGGTAGTGATCCGGATTGGCTCGGGAACGGCCGCGGCGTCGGCATCCTCAGCCGACGGCGAGGCGGGTTCGGCGATCCAGGTGCATTCGTTCGCACGGTGTCCGAAGAACAGCGTGCCGGCCGGCTCCTGGATGGACCGGACGGTGGCGTTGGTCTGGTTGTTGCTGCGCAGGGACCAGGACCAGCGGTGGGCCTGGGCGGTGCACGTGGGTGCCGGAGCGTCGGCGGCGCGGTTTTCGCGTGTGCGCCGGGCCGCCCACCCGGCGCCTTCACGACGGGATTGCAGGACCACCCCATCCGGCCGGGGCACCCAGGTGCCGCGCTCCCGGGCGTCGGACAACGTCTTGCGAGAGCCCGACGGGAACGGCTCCGGCCCGCCACCGGGCCCACCGCCCGCGCAGACGGTAGGGACAGGGCGGTCGGTGGCACCCCATCCCAGGGCTTCAGCCATGCTGACCCAACGGGCGCGGCCGGGACCGAACAGCGACTCCGGCTCCGCGAGTCGGGCGTGCGTGGGCGCGGGGGGTTGCGCCGTACGGACGCGGGAGGCCAGGAGGATCGCCCGCTTCCTGGTCTGCGGAACGCCGAAGTCGGCGGAGTTGAGGATCCCGGACCAGACGGAGAACCCCCAGCCGCGCAGGATGACCGCGTACTGTTTCCACAAGGTCAGGACGTCCGGTACTTCCTCCATGGCGACCCAGTCGGGTTCGCCGACCGTGTTCAGGGCATGCAGGTAGCGCATCGGTTCCGCTGCGAGCAGGGAGCGCTTGTCGAGGCACGCGGTCAGGAGATGTTCGCGCGTGTCGCGTCCGGTGGCCAGGTCCTCGACGGCCTCGTGTACCAAGGGCTGGTCGAGCAGGCCCAGGCGTTTGCCGGCCCTGCTCCACGCCTGGCACGGCGGCGAGGCGATCACCCCGCGGGTGCGGCCGACGAAGGGCCGGGTCGGATACATCGCCACGTCGGTCCGGATGGTCAACTGCTCAGCCGCAGCACGGGTCTTGCACGCCCACTGATCCCATTCCAGCCCGACGTCGCGCACGCCCAGGACGTGCAGCGCTCTGCTCCAGCCGCCCGGCCCCGCGAAGAGGTCGAGTATCACGTGGCCAGCCCGAAGTCGCCCTGCGTCAGCGCGTTGGCGTCGCCGCGGCACGCCCAGGGCGAGCAGCCGTCCTCGACACCGTTCTCCAGGACGTCGGCCTCGCCCGCGCTGATCCGCAGGGCGGCTCGCTCGGCGGCGGTGACGTGGTCGATCGGGGCCTGGCTCAGCGGGACGCGGGAGCGGTGCAGGAACGCCTCGCCGAGCAGACGGCTGCCCGACGCGTTAGCGCGCGCGTTGCCCTGCCGTATGGCCGCGTCGAATTCGACAACGTCCGCCCACTCGGACGGAGAGTTATCCCTGATATGCCTCCACTGCGCGTTTCCATGGAACGGACATCCGAGGCAGCTCGACTTCGGCGTATCGGCAAGCCCGAGCGAAGTCAGGTATCGCACGCAGTCGACCCTGCTCCAGGACATGTCCAGAAGGGGATGCCGGTTGCGCATGTACTTGACGTCGGCATCCTTGGCTCGGTGGAATTCGTCGGTCGATATTCCCACCCACTGTTCGACGAACACCCCCTTAGGTATGCGGGCGGGGTAGGGGAACCCGAGCAGTTCGCGAACCTTCTGCTTGATCGGCTTTATCTTATATTCACCGGTGCACTGCCTCCGGGTCATCCCAGGCCGCCCATCCTTGTTGAGGATGTGGAGGGGCATGGATGCGAATCGGTGTTCCGGGTTCAGGGCGTCACTGCGAATGTTCCCGGCCGACACGCGCAGTACCGGGATTCCGACGGGTGCGGCTATCTCTTCTTCCAGCCGGTCGAGGTGGGCATAAACTGCTTCGGATTCCCATCCGGTGTCAGCGAAAATCGCGTAGTCGACCTTCGGGAGAATCCCTTCGGCTGACAGGGCGAGGAGGGTGCTGGATTGAACTCCCGCACCCAGAGAAAGGGCGCGGAATCGGGGCTGATCTGAAATGGTCTGTCCTGGGAGTAGGGAAACGGGATGGCGCGTCCTCACTGCGGCGGGCGCGCAAGCGACTGAGAGATAACGGCCGGTCGCGGGATATGGCGTGGCAGAGCGCGGGGATGCGGGTGGGAAGGCCGGCGACCGACTCGACCCGATCAGGACGGCCCGCCCTGAGGCGGCGTCAGGGTGCGCCTTTCTCGGCGTGCGGGCTGTCGCCGCAGGTCAGAGGTGGCGTGTGGCCGGTGAAGGCGGGGAGACCACGGGAGCGGTGGCGCTCCGGTCGTGAGCGACCTGAGCGCTGGGTGTGGTGTCCGGGGCGGGCCGGTGGCTGAAGGCGGGGGCCACACAGCCGAGGGCCTGGGCGATCTGCTGGGCCTGACCGTGGGCGTCAGCGAGCTGCTCGGCGACATTGGCAGGGAAGCGGTCCCGCCGGGCTTGGTACTGGTAGCGCTGGATGATCTCGGCGGCGTTGCGCAGCTGTTTGGCGACCTGGCGCAGGACTGCGGTCTTCTGTTCCGGGGTGGTCGCGGTGTGCGTGGCCTGCAGGAGCGCGTCCAGAGCGGCGGGCAGCGACTCGTCGTGCGTCGGAAGGCCGAAGAGGGCGGCGTGCAGTGCTTGGGCGTATACCGTCACGGGCCCGCCCCGGCCGCGGCTGCGGTACTCGACGGGGGCTTGACGGCGGGCGCCGAAACTGACGGTCACGTCTCGGGGGGCGGCACCGGGGTGGAGCTGGTCAGCGAGGGCGCGGGCGAGATCATGGACGGTGGGGGTGTCGGAGGACGTGGAAGCTCCTCGGGGGGACGGATCTGTAGAGCGGTCAGCGGCGGCGCATGGCACGGTCGAGCTGGGCGCCGGCGTGGTGGACATGTGGGTTCACGGCGGCTCCGCGTACGGGGGTGATGAGCGCGTCGTCCAGGTCCTGGACGAGGTAGGGGATGTCGCGGAAGGCGCGCTCGACTGGTGTGGTGGTCGCGAGGTGGGTGAAGAACTGGGCGACGAGCTGCTCGGGGGTGTCCTGGGTGAAGGATGCGTCCCAGTGGGTGTCGAAGCCCTCGTACACGTGGTGCCGGAATCGCCACGGGGTCTCTTCCCCTGGAGTGTGCTGCAGGTGGCAGTGGCCGTCGGGCGAGGTGAAGGTGTCGCCCTCGCGGTGCCAGTGGTTCAGGTCGGCGATCTGTGCGAGAGGGGTGGCGGTGAGCGGAATCCGTTCGATGTGACGGTGGTCGCCGATCAGCTGGGGCAGTGCCTGGGTAACGGCGGCGATGGCCTCGATGGGGGTCTGCCGGGTGAACCGGGCTTCCCAGTACGGCTCGTGGTGCGCGATGGTCCACCAGTGGCCAAGGGTATGGAGGGAGTTGAAGTTCACGAACAGGCTGCCGTCGGGGCTGTTGACGCAGATGCGTCCGTTCGCGTGTTCGTGCTCGCTTGGCCAGCCGAAGAGGTGGATCAGCGGGCCGATCGCGTCGGCGAGTCGGTCGACGCCTGCTCCCGCCAGATGGCGCGGGGAGACCAGGACGCGGTCTTGAGGCTCGAAGGGCTTCACCAAAGGGCTCCTTGTACTGCAAGCGGCTTGGGGGAGACTTGCGAGGGAGGTGTTGCCGGGGCTTCGAGGCGTGGCCTGGCCAGGGTTTAATGTCCTTCGGTGACGGTGATCTTCTGCCTGCTGAACGAGCCCACGCTCGGTCAGGGCCCGGAAGGTGGCGGTCGAGATGCAGGTCCGGTCGTCGAGGTGGCGGGCGACGGGCTGGCTGACGAGGACGACGGCGCGCAGGATGCCGGTCTTGTCCGCAGCTCCGACAGCGGAGATCTGACCCGCGGGTGCCGGGTGGTGGCGGTGCCAGGTGCGCATGAAAGCCTTCGCCCGGCGTGCGCGGGCCAGCGCCAGGTGTAGGGGGTGTTCCTCACGCGGCCTTCCCGAAGTCCGACTGAGTCGGCGTGTGCTTTGCGACGGCGCGGGCGGTGATCGCCTGGGAGGCGCGGGCGGACGCCGCGGACAATTCCTCCGCGCCGGGCTCCCGGTACCACGGCCGAAGATCGAGTATGGCGGCGCGCATGCCGGTGGCGAAGCACAAGGCCGTGCCCTTAGGGAGGGCGCGGATCGCGTCGGCGGGCAGGATCCGCTCCTGCCGCATCGACACCGACGTGCTCTTGCCGGACTCCGAGTGCGAGGTGGACGTGGTCTCCACGTCGTGGTCGCCGATCAGGCGACTGAGCTTGTCGGCGAGGTCCGGATCATCGATTCCAGAGCCGATGACCTTGATGGTCGAGGCGGACCACATGGCGTCCATCCCCGCGTCCCCCCACACCTTCTGCCCCTGGCGGTAGGACTGGAGGATGGTGATCGGGATGATGCCGCGGCTACCCAAGTGGGAGAACAGATCCGGGAGGTCCGCAATTTTGCACACGTTGGCGGCCTCGTCGAGGATCGCCAGCATGGGCGGATCCAGGCGCCCGCCGGCGCGTTCGGCCTGCGCGGTCGCGGCCCGCATCACCGAGTCGGCGCACGCGGCGATCAGCGCCGAGGCTCCACCTCCGCCGTCCTTGCTGAGCAGGAACAGCGTGTCCCTGGAAGTGACGAACTCGGCGGGCCGGAATTCCGCCACGTCCTTCTGCGGGGTGACCCACGCGGCGATCTCCGTGTTCAGGAGAGCGGAGGCGTACTGTCGGGCGGTCTCGTAGATGCCGTCGCGCGTCTCCGGGGGGCCCTCGACGGTGCCCTTGAGCTGGGCGGCGACGGCGGTGAAGCCGTGGTCGCGCAGGATGTCCAGCGGGGTGCGGTCGGCGGGGAAGGCGAGCCACTGCATGATGTCGGTGATCGGGCGCTCGTCGAGTGCTGCGGCCAGCAGCAGTTGGGCCAGGATGTTGCTGCCGGCCTTCGACCAGAAGTCGCCCTGCTGGGAGGCGTCCACCGAGGCGGCGAGGAAGTGTCCGGCGAGCCGGTTCGCCCCGTCCAGGGTTCTTGCGCTGGCAAGGGGATTCCACCACATCTCGCGTGCGGCGTGCGCGATCTGCTGCGGGTCCATGGTCCACACCGCCCCCGCCCGGGCCCTTGCCTCGTGGGCGGTGGTGAAGGCGTCACCGGCGGCCTTGTTCGACGTCAGCAGGACCGGGCCGGGTGCGCCGAGTATGGAGGGGATGGCGAGCGAGGTGGTTTTGCCGGAGCGGGGTGCCATGATGGCGACGGCGACGTCCTCGAAGCCCATGCGTACTTCGTGGCGGCTGCCCTGCAGGTTGCCGAGAAGGATGCCGGTGTCCTTCGCGTCGATGTGCTTGGTGTCCTTGAGGCTGGGGCGCAGGGAGCGGGCTTTGTCGGTGATCGCCTTGGCCATCAGCGGCTCGATGTCCCGGGCCTTGGCCATGCCGGTGATCTTCTTCCGGCCGCCGTTTCGGTTCTTGTGCCGGGCCCACAGGATGCCCGCCCCCGCCCCGAGGGCGAGGAAGACGATGACGGGGACGATGCGGGCGCCGATCAGCAGGGACGTTTCTCCTGCGGCGGGCCAGACCTGTCCGGGGTGGAGCAGGGCCTTGGTCGGCTGGTAGGGGGCCCAGCTGGTGCCGGTGAGGTAGGCGGTGATGTTGCCGGACAGCCAGGCAAGGTGGGCGAGGGGGGCGACGACGGCGAGCACGCCGAGCAGGAGACGCAGGACGAGGTCGTATCCGTCGGTGTTGCTGCTGGAGGAGGAAGGGGGCAAGGGCTACGTGCTTCCGGGCGGGGAGGAGGGTCAGCGGGTGCGGCCGTGCCTGGGCGGCGCCTGGGGCGAGGGGATCGCGACCGGCGGCGTGGCGGTGCGCCGGGCAGCGAGGGAGCGGACGCGGTCTTCTAGCGCGCCGGTGACGTACGCGGCAGGTACGTTGATGAACTGACGGGTGACGACGTCCGGGTCGAGTGTCGGCATATTGCGCCCGCTGTCGGTGCGGTGCACCGGTTTCGGGTCGGAGAGCGCGTCGGTGAACGCGGCGACGAGGGGCGGCGGGGTGTGAGCTCCGAAGCGGGCTTGCCAGACCTGGTGCGTGCCGAGGGTGATGGTGGCGAACCAGGCTCCAGGGTCAGCCGGTGTTCCCAGCCGCTCGACGAATGCCGTCCTGTCGGGGGAAGCGAGGCTGCTGTCGCCGGACGGTGTCCAGCCGTTCTGCCGGAGTGCACCGTATGGATCGCACGGCGCATCGGCGTTGGGGGCCGGATCGGTGAGGGCGTCGGTAACCGCGGCGATCAGTTCAACGGGGGTCCGGGCGCCGAAGCTCGCGTACCAGGCGGGCCGGTTCGGCTCGGCAACGTGGAGCAGGCGGGGTCGCCCCCGCCGGCGAGGTGGCGCGGGGCGATGAAGTCGACCTCGACGGTCTCGGGTGCCGGGGACATGGTCACTTCCGTGCCGCGGTTCGCTGGGCGGGTGCGAGGGCCGGTGTGGGGGCCAGGGGTGAACGGGCCTTGCGGGCTGCGGTGTTGATCTCCCGGAGTGCTTTGCCGTGGGTGGCCCAGTCGTCGAGGTAGCTCCACGATTCGGCGTGATGCTCGGCGAGGGCGCCATCGAAGTCCGGCGTGCCGGGCTTGGCCGTGGCGGGGAGGGCGTCGCGGGTGAGCAGCCACTGCTCGTGCAGTTCGTCGAGCCGGTCGAGGGCGTTGCGTAGGACGCCCAGCTGATAGACCCAGCGACTCTGGACCGTGTTCTCCGGCAGCCGGGTCAGCTGTGTCTCGGCCGTGGCCAGCAGGTGCCGGGCGCCGTAGCGGAGCGTCTCGAACGCCTCGGCGGTGTCGGCGTCGCGCTGACTCGCGCGCAGGCCGTAGGCGTCGTCGTCGTGGGGCCAGCCGTCGAGGTCGGTGTGCTCGTCGGAGTAGGTATCCCAGGCGTCGAGGATCTTCTTGCTGTCGCGCACGTAGTGGTCGAGGTGGCGCAGGGAGTCGCGGTGTGCTCGGTGGTTTCGGGAGATGGGAGAGGTCCTGTCGGTTCAGCGGCGAGCGGCCGGCCGCGGGTGCTGGCGGGGGCCGGGGCGGTCACGGGGGTCTTCTGCTGGCGGCGTGCGGAGCGGGCCTCGCACGGAGTGCTTTGACTCGCGTGGTGTGCGCATCAACCGTCTGCTGCGGAGTGAGCGGGCTGGGCTTCTGCGTCACCCCGTAGGTGGCCGTGCAGTCGAACAATCCGCGTTGCAACGGCGCGGGGTCGGTGAGCGCTTTGAGAAAGGCCGTCACGAGGCGCTCGGGCGTGTAACGGTGGAAGGCGGCGTGCCAGAGGTGAGTGCCACGGCTGCCGACGTCGGTGGGGAGATCGCTCACCACGATGTTCCAGGCGACTCGCACCTGTTCGCGCCACGGCACCGTGCCCGCGCCCTGCCCGGGGAGGCGCTCCACCTTGCAACTCGGATGATCGCTGTAGGCGACTCCGCGGCCGTCAATGAGCCAGCCTGCCGCGTCCAGCACGGCCAGTGGGCCCTTTGGCTCGGTAGGCGTTTGGGCGACGAGCGCGTCGGTGAGGCCGGCGAGGACTTCGGAAGGCACGTGCTCGCCGAACTCGGCATACCAGCCGGGCTCGGTGCCGACGGGCTCAGCCCGTAGCCGCCACCATGCCGAGGTGCGCGACTGGGGGTCAAACTGGAGCCGGTGGCGAAGATCGGGACTCACCAGGACGAACTCGGCGCTCAGGGGGTCGGAGACCGCGTTCCATCCAGCGGCGGCCAGACCGTGGGTGACGTGGCGGGCGTCTCCAGGGCCGGCGAGGTGGCGAGGGCTGGTGTCGTAAGGGATCTGCGTGGCCTGCTTGTCGGCGAAGGCTGCGAGCTGCCGTTCGCTCAGCGGCACCAGCAGCACCCCGCCTCGCTCGTGGGCGAACTGCCGTACAGATCACGGAGATCGTCCAGCACGTAGTGGAGGGTGTGCTGGTCGGCCAGTTCCCACGCGGCGGTGCGTAGTTCGGTGATCAGCAGGTCGGCTTGCGTCGTGCGCGGTGTGTCCGGGTTCTCTTGTACGCCGCGGGCGAGGGCGCGCAGCGTGTCGGCGAACTGGACGGGCAGGCCCGTGTACTCGTCGAGGAGAGGCTCGACGAGAGCGAGCGCCTCAGCGGGGTCGGGGTTCTCCCGCAGGTAGTCGGTAAGGTCCGCGAGCGTTTCGGTCAGGGTGCGGATGGTGTCCGGGGTGAGTGCGGGCATCGGGCTCCTCGGGGCGGGGCAGTTGTGGTCAGCGGCGGGTGCGTGCGCCGCCGGCCGGGGTGTAGGGACGGGCGCTGGTACGCGGCCGGGTGCTGCGGGGGCTGTCCCGGGCCCAGGTGGCGGCTCGGGCGGCCGTGATCCGGGCCTGCTGCCACGCACTGAGCTGGGAGGGTTTGACGGACACCGACCAGGTGCGGATCTGCGCGCTGTGCGGAACGTGTCCGCGCGGGCGCATCACGTGGTCCGGGCTGGCGAGTTCGGTGGAGAAGGCTTGCACCAGGTGCATGGGGGTGTTCGGCGTGAAGTGGGCTGTCCAGCCGTTGCCTTGCTCGTCCTTCGCTCCGGTCCACCACATCGTCGACCCGTCGGCGTCCTGGTGGTACTGCATCCACGCGGTGCCGTCGGGGCTGGTCGCCACGTAGTGCTCGCCCTTGGAACGCGTGTGCCAGTTCTGCTCCTGCAGAGGTGCCCAGACGTTGGGGGCGTGTGCGGATCGGGGACGGGTGAGGGCGTCGGTCAGGCCGGCGACGATCTCCACCGGCGTCTGCCGGCCCAGGTGCGCCGACCACTCGCCGTTGCCGCCGTCTGCTCTGCCGTGGATGGTCCACCCGCCAGGCAGGACGCAAGGGTCGTAGGCGATGCGGACCGTGCGGTCCGGGCTCTCCATGAACAGGGGGCCACCGGATATGGATTTGTCCCGCCATCCCGAGGCACGCGGGAACTCGGAGACGTGCCGGACGTCGCCGCCGCCGGCGAGGACACGGGGCTGGACGAGGTAGTGCTGCTCGGCCTGTTCACCGGGTCCCCAGCCTGGCCACTGCTTCTTCTTCACCGGTGCCGCCGGGCGACGAGCGGTGCGGGTGCCGGCGGCTTCGCACCTGTGGTGGCCGGAGTGGTGCCGGCGAGCTGGAGGCTGTCTTGGTGTTCGTCCAGGTCGAGGACGATGTTGTGCAGTTCGTTCGAGGCGCGGCCCAGGGCGAGCCACACTTCCGGCGGGAGGGCTCCTCGCTCTGCCTGGTCCTTGGCGAACACGCTCCCGGTGGCGACGAGGTGGGTGACGCCACCGAGGACTCCGGAGTCCGGGTCGAGCACGCGGGCGATGACCTGTGCGGCCTGGGGCGGGGGGAGTTGAGAGAGGCGGTCGGCTAGTTGACCGAGCTGGCGGGTGATCTCGTCGGTCAGCCTCACTGCGTAGGTGGTGGGGTGGGACATGCTCCTCCGGGTCGGGGGACGGTTCAGTGGTGGTGGCGCTGTCCGACGCGCTGCGTCTCGGTGAGTACGGCCTGTGGGCGGGCGCCGGCCAGCGGCGAGGTGCGGTCAGGGCCGGTCGGAATGCAGGCGCGCAGGTAACGGCGGAAGAGGGCCGTGGCCAGTCGGGGCTTGAGCCGGTTGCTGATCGGTGGGGGTGTGCGGGTTGCTACGGGTTTCTCCGAGTTTCGGGTGGGAGGCGGGTGGCCCCGGCGCGGTGCCGGGGCCACCCAGGCGCTTATGGCGTTCGGCGGGCCGGGGTTGGAGGCGAGGAGGTGCTGGACGGTGCCGGTTGCCGAGCGGCAGGGCGGCGCGCTCGGTTACGCAGGTCCAGCACGGCCTGCTGGTAGGCGAGTTCGTCGAAGACGTCGGGTGTGCAGTTGACCTCGTACCCGGCCACCAGCAGCGCGGGGATGGCGCGGGTTGCCAGCCGCTTCTGCTCGTCGGCGTCGAGGTGCTCGGGCACGGTGTGCCAGATGTAGAGCGGCGCCTCCTGGGGGTAGGCGTGACGCTCCAGGCCGAGGCGTTCCAGCAGGTCGTGGAGCTGGGCGGGGGCGCCGGTCGGGGTGTCGGCATGGATGGTGGTCGTCAGGGCCTTGATGTAGATCTCGACGTCCGTACCGTATTCGTCGGCCAGATTGGCCATGTAGTTCTCCGGTGTCAGCGGCGACGGGATACCGCGGCTGGGCGCGACCCGGCGGTGGCGGGGCAGCGATCGCCCGCTGCGCGGGGCGCGCGGCGTGATTACGTGCGTGGAGGATGGCGCGCGCGGCCTCGCTCATGGAGGTGGCGGTGTCTGCTTCACCGAGACCGGGTGGCCGGCGTACGGGGGTCGGCCGGGACGGGCGGCACGGACGCGGGGGCGGCGGTGGGGGCGGTCCGGCCTGCGGGGTGCTGCAGAGCGGTGCCGATGCCGAGTGCGTCGAGGCGCGGGCCGATCTCGCGCAGGGCACGGGCCTGGGCTTGGGTGTCGTCACCACTCAGGCGGTAGATGCCGCTCTGCGGGTCCTGGACGAAGCCGTGGGAGGTGAGGACCGCGTCGGCGCGGTCGTCGGCGGGGGCGGTGGCGACGCTGCCGTCCTGCTGCCAGGTCAGGACGACCCGGTCCGGCTGGGAGGGCTGAATGCCGCCCAGGGCGTTGTGCCGGACCTGGGCGAGGGCGCTGTCGTAGCGGGCAAGGAGGTCGCCAGCGATCTGCTCGGCACTCAGGAACGGGTCGTCGACCAGGGTGATGCCGTTGGGCTCGGAGACGCCGTGGTATGCCTCGTCGGGCAGGGCGCGGGGGGCGACGGCGGCGATGAGGAAGCCATCGCGTTCGTCGTGGCGTTCCAGTACGACGAGCTGGGCGCCGTCCGGGCGGCTCAGGACGGCGGCCTGCTGGAGCGGGTGCTCGGTGAGGGAGGCGGCGATCAGGTCAAGGTCCCAGATCCGGTCGGCGAGTTCGGCGAGGTCGTCCTTGGCCTCCGGCGGAAGGTGGGAGCTGGTCCAGGCATCGGGGAGTTCGCCGGCGAGGACGTCGGCGTATGAGGTGAGGCGCTCGGAGGTGTCGAAGTGGTCGGGCATGGTGTCCTTGGGCGAGGTGGGAGTCAGCGGCGCAGTCCGGCGGCCAGCGGGGGCGGCGGGGCCGGGAGGGTGCGCGGCGATGGCGCGCAGGCGCATGGGGCGGAGCGCTCGTGCTCGGTGGGCGGGACTTCCTCCGTGCAGGTGCTGCGGCCGGGGTGCTGGGCGTGCCGGTCGGCGAGTTGGCTGCGGGTCTCGGAGAGGTCGGTACGGATGACGCGAAGGTGTCAGTCAGCGAGGTAGCGCAGCCGCCGGGCGATGTAGGGGTCGGCCGCCTGGCCGAGCCCGTCGTGGAAGTCGGCGGCGGCCAGGATGTTCTCCAGCGCGGCGATGACGCCGTCGTAGGAAGCGGTCAGCTCGGTCAGCGCCTGGGCCGCCTCATCCGTGGTGGTGGCCTCACGAAGGCGCTCGGCGACGTGGGCGACGGAGGTGCCCAGCGGCAGGTAGCTGGCCGGACGCGAGTCGGCGTCGAAGGCCGCGTCGCAGTCCACGTGGTACCCGGCTGCTCGCAGGCGGCCGACGGCGTCGGTGGCGAGACGGGACTCGTCGTCCTCGACCAGGCCGGTGGGGACACGGTGGTACGTCTCGTGGACGCGGACGACGGCGACGAAGCCCGCCCGCTGGAGAACGCTGTGCGCCTCGGGGTCGCCGCCGCGGGCGAGGGGTTCGTCGGAGTGCGGGTCGCGGCGGATGTCCAGGAAGCGGTCGGTGCGGGGCGAGGAGACGTTTTTCCTACGGCGATCGGTGGGCGTTGTGCCGGAGGGCGGCCGGGGCCGGGACGGCACGGGGCTGGACCAGGCGGGTTGCCGTGGTGTCCAGGTCCTGCTGGATGGCGTGGAGGCGGCGGGCGATCAGCTCCAGGCGGTGTGCCGCATCGGTGCTGGCGGCCTCCGGCTGGCGGGCGATCCGGTGCGAGGCGTGCTCGACGAGTCCGCGCACCGCAGCCAGCGGGCCAGCCTGTTCGTCGGCCAGCTGCGCGAGGATGGTCGCGAGCTGAGCCGACGCCGTAAGCACCGTGCGGACAGCAGGCCGCGAAAGGGGTTCGGACCGGACGGGGATCAGGTGGAGGTCCTGTTCGATGCGACGCGTCTCATGTGCCAAGCGCCGTCCCGTGTTGACGGGAGGAGCGTGCCAGGCACCGTCGAGATGGATCAGGTTGGCGATCAGGTCGAGGCGCCCGGGCTGGGCCTGGACGGCGATCCACCGGCAGCCGCTTTCCTTGCCGGGAATCTCGATGCCGGCGGCCCGCGCGAGCCGGTGTGCGACCTCGGCCCACTCCGGCCCGGTCAGGTCCCGGTCGTCCGGGTGCAGACGGACATCGACGTGGAGGATCGCCCGCCGGTCGTCGTCGGGGCTGGCGGCGAACGGGTGCCCCAAGAGGGCCTCTTCGAGGTGCTCGGCCCACTGGACCGACGTCCAGGTCTTCTGCTCATCGTCCAGGGTGAAGTAGTCCAGGCCGGGCCAGTGAGCGACGATCGTGTGCTCCGTCAGCCCCTCGTTCGGTGAGACCGGCCGCCCCAGCGCCTCTTCGAGCGGGTCCTGCGGCGTGTGGGTCCGCACGTGCACGCGGGGGATCACCGGCCGCCCCGGATGTCCGCGACGTGGACGAGCTGGCCCAGGGCGGTGGTGGTGTACCAGCCGCAGTCGATCAGCTCGTCGCGGCCGGCGAACCGCGCGAGGAGGGTGTCCTCCATGGCCCGCAGATAGATCAGGCAGTCCGGGCACCGGCGCGAGAGGTGCACGAGATAGCGGGGGTGGGCAGTGACGTAGGACTGGGCGCCGCCGGTCGCATCCCGCAGCCGCCACCCGTCCTCGTCGGTCGGGGTGTGCCAGGACGGGACGACGACCCGCATCGCGTCTCCCCACAGTTCCCCGTCGGCCACCCCCTTCAGGACCACGACGGTGTCACCGGCCTGGAAGTGGGCGTGGGTGATATCCCGGGTGGGAGTGAGCGGGTCAGGCGTCGGTGCGAACGCCGAGGTGGGCGGGGGCTGGGACATGAGTTCCTTCCACGCAGGGGCTGGCGAGGTGGGAGCATCAATAGTCCGGAGGAACGCCGGTTTGGCCAACCGGCGTTCTCCGGCTATGTTGCCCCGCCGTCAGCGGAACGGATTCTCCGTCCCACGGTCCGCCTCACTGGCCGCGTCGAGGAGTTCGAGCAGGTCAGTGCCGTCGGCATCGCGCTGGTCGATCCACCATGCGGCACTGCTGATGCCCCGGGCCTTCTCTTCCAGCTCCGCCCAATCCGCCTCGTCCCACGTGCCTTCGACGACGAGCGCGGTGTGCCCGGCCGTCATCAGCTGATGGCGGGAGCGCTCGCCCCAGTCCAGGGCCTTGGCCGGGCCTTCCAGATCTGGCATGTCGAACTGCTTCGCCCACGCGACGGCTGCCTCCTGTTCCTCGGCCCGCTTGGTTGCGAGCCACTTCTTCTTGGACGCGGAGTCGGCGTTGCGCGTCGCCTTCCAGCAGTCGGTGCAGTCCTTCGACGCGAGCCAGCGGGCGAATCCCGCCCGCTTGTCGGCAGGACGATTGGACAGGTCATGATCCACGCTGTGGGAGCAGGCGTGCTCCACGGTCCAGTGCGTACGCACGGCCATAATTCGATCTCCTAAAAAGAGTGTGGAAGGTGGGGGTGCGCCCTGATCAGGACGTCTTGTGCCAGCCTCGGAGCGTGCGGCGGTGACGGCTGCGCCGCCACTGTTCGGCAGGGCGTAGCTGTCGGCGCGCGGCGAGAAGCACGGTCAGGGCGAAGGCCGCACCGCCGGCCGGGAATGCCGCGGTGGCGAGAGGCTGCTCGGCGAGGCATCCGGCCAGGGCGGTACCGGCGGACTGCCCGACGCCGATCGAGAGGATCAGCCTCTGCGCGCCCCGGATTTCGCCCACAAGATCGTCTCGTTATGAGATCGAGACCGTTTCACTCCGACGGAATTTGCCGCCGATGCCCTGCGGCCCTACTCGGCGGAACCACTTTGGTGCCGCGCTTTCGTAGGTGAAACGGCGTTGGCGCGCAGGCAGGGGGGCTGCTGCCTGGTCGCGGGTTTGTGTTTACCGATGGCGCCGATGGAATGGCTTTCAAACGAAGGGCGCCCAATATCCGGGTTCCGCCCGAAAGTCCTGTTTGTAACCGAATGGGGCCCAGTCATGTCTGACGGTAGATCTGCAAATCGCTGCGTTACCTCGCCCGCGCGCACGGGGTATGAGCGGGCACGTGTTCGGAGTCCTCGTGGTCGTGATCGTGCTCGCCATCGCAGCCCCCCGGATGCCTTCGGCGGCGCTCTCCGTGCTTCTCGCAGGGCTCACCGTACTTGCGCCGTACTGGCTGACCCGTGGCGCCATCCGAGTGCAGAGCTGACGCATTTCCGCCCCACCGCGCGGGGGCGCGTGCCCCGGTCACCATGCTGTTGGGAACGCGGCCGGGTGAGGGTGTCGCCGAGAAGGCGGGCGACGTACGGGCTGCCCAGCACCGCGTCGTAGGTGATGCGCGGTGCTGGGACCGGGAGTGCGGTCGGGGGCAACGGGAGCTTTCTCGGCGGTCTATCGGTGGCGGGCGGTCGTGTGGCGCGGGGTGGTGGCGCGGGTGGTGTGGTGTCCACGGCCGGGCGCGGGCGGGCGTGCAGCACGGGGGTGCGGTGCGGGGGCAGGACGGCGACGGTCGCGCCCAGATCCTCGGCCGCTTCTTCGACCTCGCGGGTGAGGAACTCGATCTGCCGGCTCAGCGCTGAGAGGCGGGCGGCGATCTGACGGCTCTGCACGGTCTCCAGGGCACTGGCGAACTGGCCGCTTGTCTGCAGGAGTTCCTGCAGGCGGACCATGGGGCCGGCGTTGTAGCCTCGTTGGACGGCGGCGAGGAGAGCAGTCGATGCGTCACCGGCACTGTGGCCTTCGACGACGTCGCGGATGAGGTCCTGCAAGGACAATTCCGGTGCTGGTGCTGGGTGGTTGAACCGGGAGACGTCCGCGTGCAGCACGCCGGGCGGGACCGGAGCGGGCAGGACCTTCCCCGCCTCCAGCTCGTGGGCGTAGTGCCCGATCGCCTGCCAGCCCGGTACCCCCGGATCGCCGCGCAGCGCGACCACCGTGGAGTCGTCGCCTTCGACCAGGTGAGCGAGGGTGATCGGCTGCCCGTCGGCTGCGTACCACGACTCGGTCAGCTCCAGCTCGCCGCGCCGCTGCGCGGCCTGGGCCCTCTCGGTCCATATCTGCTGTTCCTCGTCGGTCAGCGGAGCCTTGTGGTGCTGGCCGTCGCGCTGGTCGGCGAGGTTGTTGGCGATGGAGCCGTGGTCCGCCCACGCGGTGAGGTGCGGCCACAGGGCGGCGTGCTGGGTGCGTTCGTCCCGGGAGCCGGGGGCCGCAGGTCGGTCGAGGGCCCGGCCGATCTCGGCAGCGGAGGCAGCAAGGCCGTCCAGGACGGCCCGCCACCCAGGTAGGTGCCGGGCTGGGGGCAGTTCGTCGAGTGCGAGGCGGGCGGTATCGAGGAGAGCCTCGGCGTGCGGGGCGAGGTGGGTGGAGTACGCCTCGACCGCCGCCGTGTCGCGGTGGGCTCGTGCGGCTGTCGCGGCGCCCGCGTGGACGGTACGGCCATGGCGGTCGCGGGTCGCGTCGAACGCGGCTTCCGCCTCGCAATCAATGACCGCCATTCTCAAGCGGAAGTTCTCTGCTGTGTTGGCCAGTTCGGGGATCGCCTGCGCGGGGCTGTCGGGAGCCGGACCGTTCAGGACTGTCATCGGGATCGCCCGCCGGCTGTGGCCGTCAGGTGGACGGTCGGAGCGTAGGTGGGCTTCGGAGGGATCGGCCGGGCGGCTGGCGGGGAGGTGCTGGGCGGTGCAGAGCGCAGCGTCGTACGGCCGGTGGCGGCCTGGGCGAGACGACTGCGGCGCTCCTGGAGTCCGTTGGGCCGGGCGGGGCGTGGCGGGCCTGCCGAGAGAGACGGGTCGAGGCGGATGTCGGCCTGCACGGTGTAGCCGTGGCGGCGCAGGTCGTGGACCGCCTGGCGGGTGCGGCGGACTCCGTCGCGCTCGGGCTCGCTGAGCCGGTACAGGCCGGGCTCTGCGGGAACGGGCTCGAACTGCTCGCGCTCCAGGTACCAATGGGCGAGATGGGCGGGCAGGGAGGCGGTGAAGGAGGCCACGAAGCCGTGTTCCTCGTGGTCGCCGAAGGCGAAGTGGGTGCCGGGCGGCAAGGGAGCGGGGTTCTCCTCGGGGCGTGGAGCGGAAGGGTCACGGGCCGTGGAGCGCGGGCCGGACTGCGGCGAGGGGCAGGGCTGGCGCGGTGACGGGCAGGGCTGGGCGGCGGTGGGGTGCGCTGATGCGGGCCTGACGCAAGAACGTTTCACCTTCGGCGAGCCAGGTCTCGATGGCCGACCCCGCGCGTGCCCGGCGCTCCTGCTCCGGCACGGAGCCGCCGTGGACCATGTCATCGACCAGGGCCTCGGCATCGATCACGGCGTCGGCCAGGCGGGAGAGGGCTGCGGCGTCGTCGGGCCACGAGCTGGTTGCCGGTCGGCATCGGTCCAGCAGCGTCGGGGCGTGGTCGAGGACGGTGAGGAAGCGACGCCAGGAGTGGTCGAGGAACATCTCGGTGGCGGCGCCGAGAGCGGCGGCGCTCAGCGGTGTGGCGTCGCTGTAGCGGCCGGAGGCTTTCATCGCCTGCCAGGTGTCGTGCTCGGAGCGGATGTCCCCGAGTGCAGCGGCGATTTCCGCTGTCTGGCGGGCGTGGACGGCCTGTTCGTAGACCGGGAGGTACCGGTCGGTGAGTGCCTGGGCCGCCCGCCCTGTGGTGCCGTGGACAGCGTCGGTGAGGGTGGCGGCGAAGGGGATGCGCTCGCTCTGGAGGCCACGGCCGAGTTCGCCGCTGTCCCAAATCCAGGGGACCAGGTCTTCCTGCCAGGCGGGGTGCGAGTAGATCTCGACCGAGGCGTTCCACCGGCCGGGCAGGAGGCGGGCGAGGTCGCCGGCCGTGTCGCCGATGAAACGGCGTTTACTCGTGTGCACGCTGGTGCGGTGCTGCTTCGCGCACGTGACCAGGTCGACCACGGTGCTCTGCGTACCGTCCGCAGGTAGGTGCCAGACGCCGTCGTCGTCCCGCCGGAAGCCGCTCTCCGCGAGGGCGGTGTTCGCCCACGGGTACCGTTCGCCCGAGGCGATGGCGACGATGCCGGACTCCCGGCTGTGCGACAGGATGATCTGCGCCTCAGCCATGGACCAGGTCCTCGCGGCGCAGGATGGCGCGCAGGCTGCGGCCGTACGTCCAGGCGTGCTCTCGGGCCGCTGTCTCCAGCTGGTCGTACCCGGCCTGGGCTGTCATCTGCCCGTTCCACTTGCGGTACCTGTACACGGGGACCGGCAGTAGAATCCCGGGGGCGAGAGCGGTGACGCCGAGGGCCGCGCAGTAGTCCTCGCCCTGGACAAGGCCGCCCATCGGCGCGGCGCGCACCAGGTCGGTGCGGGCGAGGATCGTGGTCGGCCCGATGGGGATGGTGTCCGTCGGCGACCTCCAGTACGTCCACACGTCACCGGCCTCGTGCCGGCCGGGCGGCGTGGGGCAGCGCCACAGGGTGGTCGAACCGTCGGTGTGCTGGTCCTCGCTCCATCCCGCGCACCAGCCGACCCCGGTCGACTCCAGGATCTCCAGCCGTACGGCCATCGCGTCGTCGGGGAACAGGTCATCGTCGTCTGCCCAGTTGGTGTATTCGGTGCGTACATGGCCGAGGGCCAGGTTCCTGGCGCAGGCAGCGCCCACCGGCCGGGGCAAAGTCAGCGTGCGAACGCGGGGGTCCTGTGCGAGCGGGGCCGGGAGGCGGTCGGGCGACGCGCCGTCGAGCGCGATCACGGCCTCCCACGGCACGGACTGCCGGGTGAGGCTGGCGTGCATGGCGGTCAGGTAGTCCAGCCGGTCTTCGCGCAGGCGGCTCGCGATGACGACGGTGATCAGGGGCGTGGTGTGCGAGGGCAGGGAAGGCTCCGGGAAGGCGAGGGGGAACTAGCGGCCGACGGCGGGGCGCGAGGAGCCCGCCTTTGCCGGGGCTGCGGCGGGAGCGCTCTGAGGCCGACTTCCGCGCGGTGCGCAGGTGGCGGGCGGGGCGTCAAGGGAGGACCAGGCCGCCGGGTGGTCGTTGAAGGCGGTGCGCGGGTCGGTGGACCAGCTCACGACCGGGCCGATGTCCTCGTGCAGGAGGCTGATCACCTCGCACCCTCCGTGTGCAGGACGTACCCCCACTGCATGTCCTGCTCGCTGGCGGTCGTGACCCGTCCGGGGTGACCAGGTGGTCGAGGGTCGGGCTGGGCCAGCGCTCGCCGCCGGTCAGCGTGTTCACCAGGGCGGGCGGAGCGTCGTCCAGGAGGTGGGTGCCGAGCTCATCCCAGCCGACGGCCACGTCGTCGATGCGGCGCCGGGACATGGCCTCAATGTCGCGGCCGAACTTGTACTGGTAGGCGGCCAGGAGCAGGGGGAGGTGGTGGCTGGGCACGCCGTCGAGTTGGACGTGGATGATGCCCGTGTATCCCGTACCGGTGGTGGGGCGGGCGATGAAGGAGCGGCACGGAGTTGCTGTTCCTCAATGCATTCGGGCGTCGGTGTCGAAGAGTGCCAGTTCATGGCTGTGCAGCACGTGTTGGACGATGAAGCTCCGACCTGCGACTTTCCACAATCCGCGCCCCCGGTTGAGGTGGGCGATGGCGTCCATCTCGACAGAGGACAGGCCGAGCAGGGAGGCTGCGGCGTGGAGTTGGTCGGTCTCCTGGCGGTAGATGATCCGGGTGCTGCAGTCGGCGAGGAGTCCCTCCGCCAGTGCCCGGCCTTGTGATCCGGCGTCGCCGGCGGTGAGCAGATCGCTGAGCCGGTGGATCACCATGAGGTTGGCGATGCCGAGGCCGCGGGAGAGCTTCCACTGGGCCTGCATTCGTTGGAGCAGGCCGACGTGTCGCATCAGCCTCCACGCCTCGTCGTACACGATCCAGCGCCGGCCGCCACTGGGGTCAGAGAGGGCGGATTCCATCCAGGCAGAGGCGCAGGTCATCGCGAGGACGAGCGCGGTGTCGTCCCCGCTGCCGCCGAGGCGGGACAGATCGATGGTGAGCATCGGCGCGGTCGGGTCGAAGCTCACGGTGGAGGGGGCATCGAACATGCCCGCCAAGTCGCCATGGACCAGGCGCCGCATGGCGTGAGCCAGGTCGCGGGCTGCTTCGCCGAGTTGGCCCGACATCATCCCGGCGGCCTCGTCGAGTGCCAGTGGGTTGTTGAGGTTGGTGGCGACGTCGCCCAGGAGCGGGGTGCGGCCGGTGGCGGCGGCGCGGGTGACGACCGCGTCGAGGGCGACGTCCAGGGCGGTGTGCTCCATGGGCATCAGGTCCCGGCCCAGGACGGTGCGGGCCAGGGAGCCGAGCAGGAGAAGGCGTCTCTTGCGGATCTCACCGACCCAGTCGGCCTCGGACACGCTCTGCGGGCGTGGGGCCGCGTCCAGGGGGTTCAGGCGTCCCGGCAGTCCGGGACCGAGGGCGACGGACCGGCCGCCGAGGGCTTCCGCGACCGGCGTCCACTCGCCCTTGGGATCACACGGGACGTACACCCGGTATCCGAAGGCGACCGAACGCAGGGCGAAGGACTTGGCGAGGGCGCTCTTGCCCTGGCCGATCACGCCGGCGAGCAGGAGGTTGGGGTTCGTGAATCCCTCGACGCGGCCGTACAACGCGAACGGGTCGAAGACGAACGATGCTTCGGCGTGGACGTCACGGCCTATGTAGATGCCCTCGGCGCCGAGTCCGCCCTCGGCAAGGAACGGGTACGCCCCGGAAGCGGTGGCGGTGGTCATGCGGTGCGCGGGCAGCTTGATCTTGTTGTTGCGTGAGGAGGCGGGGCCAGGCCGTCCTGTGGACGGGTAGAGCGGCGCCGGCATCTCGTATTCCTCGACGCCGGCGCCGCTGGTGTGGGCGGCTGCTTCGGTACGGGCCTTCGCGGCGGCGCCGGCGAGTTGGCGGCGGGCAACTTTGCGGGAGGCGCGGTCGGTGCCGTGCGGGGTGAACAGGGGGCTGGCGCTGGCTCGGTGGGCGCGGCGCGCGGGCCGGTGGCTCATGACGGGGTGGCTTTCACGTGACGGAATTCAAGGCGCGCCATTGCAGGTCAGACACGCAGGGGCGTGGCGGTGGCCAGGGCGGCGGTGCCGGTGAGGGCGGCGGTGGAGGTGGAGCGCTTGAGCTTGCGCATGAAGCCTCTCTGTGGTGGAGCTACTGGGCGCAGGTGGTGGTGTGGCCGGGCGCCGGGGTGTTGAGGTCAGCCGGGGTGGTCTTGCGGCGTACCACGTGGCCGGCGGCGAGGTGGCGCTGGCAGATGGTCAGGACGGGCGGGCCTTCAGGGAGGCGCTCGGGGCGGCATTCAGTGCCCGACGCGGTCACGTCCCTCGCGGGCAGAAGGTGGAAGGCGTTGTGGATGGCCGCGGCGGCCTGCCACAGCCGGGTGTGAGCGGTGGCGAGCTGTCGGCCGGCGGCGGGATGCGGGGGCCGGGTGGTCTCCGCTACCTGGTCGAGCAGCTGGTGCAGTGCGGTGAGGTGGGCGTGCAGCACGTCGAGATGCACGCGGTCGGTGGCCGAGGCCGGGTGCTCATCGCGCGGGGCGAGGGTGCGGGAGTGGTGGCGGATGCCGGCGCTGGCGGCCCGCAGGTACGGGTGCGCGTCGCCGACGGGGATGTCAGAGGTCAACGGGGAGAGGTTCCTTCCTGCCACGGCGGCAGGACGTCGGCGGGTGGCCGGTGCGGGGGTTACAGGGCAGTACGGGCCAACGGGAGGGCGCCGAGCGCGAAAGCGTCGGGCTGCTGGAAGTTCAGGCGCCGCAGGTCGACCTGGGCGGTGACGGCGGCGGTCTCGATCTGCGCGCAGGCGGCGTCGAGGAGCGCGTCGGTCTCGGCGGACACGGTGAGCAGTCCAGTCAGGGCGACGTCGGCATGCCCTGCGAGCAGCTGGCGCTCGCGGGTCTTCACGTCCGCGTACTCGACGCTGTCGGCCTCGGAGTCCACCTGCCCGCGCCGCGACCGCTCGTTCGCGTCGGCGATGATCGCCGCCTTCTTGCGCTGCACGTCGCGCATCGCGGACTCAAGCCCCTGGGGGGCGTATATGAGGGACAGGGTGCGGCGGACCCCGGCGGTGAACATCAAACCGTGCAGGAAACCCGCGCTCGTTTCGGTGCGCGGCCAGTCCTCGACCCAGTAGGTGGCGTGCCGTGCGGAGTCGGTGGCGAGCCGGTCGTACTCCTCGACCTGGACCACCGGCCCGGCAGCGGCCGGGTCGGCCTCGGCCTGCCCGGACTGCGACCACTGCTGCAGGCCGGACAGCGCCTTGGGGTCGTAGGCTGTGCGGATGACGGCCGCGATCTCGCGCGCCGAGAGCCAGCCGGTCACCATCAATCCCGCGCTGCGCGCGGCCTGCGCGATTGAGCTGGTGGTCTGCTCCAGCACGGTGAAGGCACCGGGCAGACCGCCCCCGGCCTGGCTGATGAGGCGCTTGGCCGCCCTGAGATCAAGGGATATCGCCAGGTACGCCTCGTGCGGGGCGGCGGCCGGTCCGGCGGAGGCGACCAGCTCGCTGTAGACCTGTCCGGCCACCGGCGTCTCGGGGTGCCCCTGCTGGCTCCAGTGCCGGGCGAGGGTGTCGCGGGTGTCGGGGACGGTGCGCTCCAGGACCTGCACGGTGGCAACGTGTCCGGTACGGGCGATGCCGGCCAGGGCCCGCCCCCACCCGGCGACGTTGTGGTTCTGGGTCGTGGTTTCCAGCAGCGCGAACGCTCTGCTGGAAACCCGGGCGATGGCCGTCAGGGTCTGCTGATGCGGATCGTGGACCGCGGAGGCGTCGTTGGCGGAGTCACCGGGAGTGACCACCTTCAGGGAAGCGACGGTGCCGGGCAGATGAAGGACCCCGTCCTGCCGGGGCCGGGTCAAGGGCCGGGCCAGCCAGTGAGTCTGGCCCGTACGGCGGCGGTGCGCGTACCGGGTGACGATCGGTGCCCAGTCGATGAGGGAACGGCCGTGCCGGCGAATCGCGATGAGTGCACCGGATGCCACCCACAGCGGTGCCAGGGCGACGGCACCGAGCAGCCCGGTGGAGATCACCGTCATCAGCAGCAGCGCCAGTGTGCAGGAGACGAGGACGAGTTGGGGCAGGGAGAGGCCGAGGAGGATGCCGCGGCGGGACCGGTGCGGGAATCGCACTGTGACCGGGGCGACGGAGGGGGCAGTCAAGGGGCGGGTCCTGGAGGCGCGGGTGGAACCCGGGGGCGGGGAGGTGGCGGTCACCTCCCCGCCCCCGGGTGTCGGGCAGGAGATCAGAGGCCGGCCGGAGGTGGCGGCGGGGAGGCCGTCCCGCCGGATGTGGCGTTCTGTGAGCCGGAGGAGGGCGGTGCGCCCTGCGGCGGCGGGGTCGTGGTCGGCGGAGTGGACTGCCATCCGCCGCCCTGGCCCGACGCTGCGCTTGCGCCGGATCCGCCTGGCGCCGGGCTGCCGTCCGCCTGGCTGCTGGTGTCGTCACTGGGGCTGGTCGGAGGTGGCTGCACGGCCTTCTCCAGGCCGTTCTTGAGCCCGTCGCCTCCGGAATCCGGGGAGCCTTGGCCTTCCTGGCCACCGCCTCCGGTGGGGTTGGCGGCGATGTCGCCGGGGAATCCGCCGCCCGCGGGGTCGGGACCCTGCGGTGCGCCGCCCGCTGCGGCTGCCGCGCCGCCCGTTCCGGCGGTGGTGACCGCGGCGGCGGCCTTGCGCGTGGCCTTCTCGGCATGCTGTCTTGCGAGCTGGGCTCCGGCGCCACCGGCGCGGTGAATCGACTCTCCGTCCGTGCCTTCGGACGCCCAGTGGACGAACTTGAAGGTGGCGTACGGGCAGAGCAGCACCAGGACCATGATGACGATGCCCGCCATGACGTCGGCCAGAGCGGCGATACCGTCCTTGGCTTCGCTCTTGCCCATCGCGGCGATACCGAGGACGAAGATCACGGTCATCAGCAGTTTGCTGAACACCAGGGTGGCGGTGGCTTCGATCCAGCCGCGCCGCCAGCGGCGGGTGGCCTCCCAGCCGCCACCCGCACCAGCGAAGACAGCGAGCGTGACGAGGACGAGGATGCCCACTTTGCGGACCATCATCACGCACCAGTAGAGGAAGGCTCCGATCGCGGCCCCGATGCCGACGACTACCGCCACGAGCCAGCCCATCCCGGCGAGGCCCGCGATCTGGGAGACCTTGACGATACGGCGGACCGCGGATGCGATCGACAGGTGGGACGCCTGGAAGAGCCCGTCGGACAGGGCATCGGTGACTTCGATGGCGACGGTGGTCAGGGAGATGGCGCAGAAGACGAACATCACGCCGGAGACGGTGCCGGTGACGGCCTGAGTGAGGGCTTGTCCGTCGCGTCGCACGGCGGCCCGGATGAGCTGCGCACAGAAGGTGCCGACGAGGATGGTCAGGCCGATCGGCAGCAGCATCTGGTAGTTGTCCCGGAACCAGGCCGCGTTCAAATCGACGTTGGTAGTGGTGTTCACAGCCTTTGCCGCCAGGTCAGCTGCCGCGGCAGCGAGTTCTCCGGCGCTTGTGGCCATCCAGTCACCGATCACCTTGCCGGGATTGGAGACGAAGTCGGCCGCGCCTTTGGCCCCGCGACCGATCGCGCATACCTTGTCCGCGACGGGCAGGTTGCAGAAGCCCATGGGGTATGTCCTCCTTTCTCAGTCGGGGCAGGTCACTGCGTGACCTGGGGAGCGATGGCGGCCAGGGAGCAGTCGTCGTGGGGCCGGCACTGCACCGCCAGGGTCACGGCGCGGTCCTCGGCTCCGCCGCCGCCCGTCTTCCAGCCGATGTGCTGCTTGCCGTTGACGGTGACGACATAGACGTACGCCTCGGTGATCGCGGACGGGTCCTCGGCCAGCGCCTGCTGGAAAGCGGAGGGGTAGTGGCCCTCGGTGACGTGGGCGGTGGCGTGCTGGTCCTGGTCGGCCATCCGCGACCACAGCACCGGGTCGGGGACCTGGCCGGAGACCGAGGCCCAGTCGGCGTACTTGGTCTCCTTGGTCACCCACGTGCGCATGCCCGCGAGCTGCTGATCGCGGCTGGTGTCACGGGTGTCGTAGGACCACAGCATCTCGGCCGCTGCCTTGGCGAAGGCGACCGGCTCGGCGATCTGCGGAGGCTTGGCCATCGAACCGGATCCAGAGGAAGGCTCGGGTGCGACCTCGGAGGAGGACGGGCTGCCGGTCGGGGCAGGTGCTGCGGTGTCCCGAGCGTGGTGGCTGTTCCCGCCTCCGGTCAGCACGGCGACGGTGGCGGCGATGGCGAGCAGGACGGCGACGGCGACAGCGACGATCACGATGCGCCGGTTGGCCGACCAGCCGACGCCGTAAGAGGACAGCGAGAGGACGGGGAGTCGTTTTCGCATTAGTGGACCTGCGACCCCAGGCCGGAGAAGAAGGCCACGATGCCGTTCGCGGCGCCCAGACCGAGAGCGGCCCCGGCGGCGACCACGGCGCCCTTCTTCCCGTTCGCTTCAGCCTGGTGGCCACCGGTGTGGTGGCCCCAGGCCCAGACACCGAGTGAGACGGCGAGCGCGCCGACGACGGCGGTGATCCCGAACATGTTGATGCTGTTGACGACGTTCTTCAGCACGCTCAGGCCGGGCAAACCACCGCCCTTGGGCGAGATTCCGGGATCGTAAGCGAGTTGGAAGACGCGGTCTGGGAGAGGGAGGGACATGGGCGTGGCGGGGCTCCTTGTATACACGGGCCAGGCGATAGCTGGCGGGGGAGGTGAAGGCGGAGGGGGAGGTGCGCGAAGGGCGTGCAACTTGCCGCGGGCCGCCCGGGGCGAGGCCGGGCGGGGCGGCGTCAGAGGACGCGGCGGGCGGCGAGGATCGTCCAGTCCTTGATCGGGGTGATCCGGACCGGCTTGGTGGTGCGTGGCGCCTCGATCACGAGACCCTCGCCCATGTACATGCCGATGTGCTCGGGCCGTGCGGCGCTGCCGCGGCTGAAGATCAGGTCACCGGGCTGGAGGCTCTTGGCGGAGACGGCCTTGCCCTCGCCCACCTGTGTGTACGTGGTGCGCGTGAGCGTGACGCCGGCGTGGGCGTACGCTTGTTGCATCAGGCTGGAGCAGTCGCAGCGGCCCATGGGGTCGGGACCGTGCGAGTTCGTGCAGGATCCGCCCCACTGGTAGAGCGTGCCGAGCTGCTGCATTGCCCAGGCGATGGCCTTGCGCGCCCTCGGATCCGCGTCCTTGGGGATCGAGTAGCCCTTCGGAACGCTCCCCTCGGGGATGTGGCCGAAGCCGGAGCCGTCCCTACCCGGAGCACAGCCGGTGGTGCCGGTCGTGGCCGACTGCTTGTCCTGGTCCGTGTCCTTGCCGTCCGCGTCACCGCCGCCGGGGAAGGTCTTGGCGATGGCGGTTTGCAGCGCGGTGGCCAGCTTCTCCCACTGTGCGTACGCATCCGGCAGTCCGGACTTCTGCACGGCCTGGGCGGCCTGGGGGACGGTCATCTGCTGCCAGCCGTCCACCTTGAGCAGGTGCTTGTAAAACTGCTCGGAGGCATAGACCGGATCGCGGATCTGCTGGGCGCTGCCCCATCCCTCGGAGGGACGCTGCTGGAACAAGCCGAGCGAGTCACGGTCTCCGGAGGAGAGGTTGCGCAGCCGACTCTCCTGCATCGCCGTCGCGAGCGCGACGATCTGCCCCTTTTCGGGGACGTCGAGGGAGAGGCCAGCGGCCACGATCGTCTGTGCGTTAGGGACCTGTTCGGCGGGCAGGTCCAAGCCCTCGACGTGCACGTCCTTGCCGGAGGCGCCGTCGAGGATCTTGGTGACCTGGTCGGCAACCTTGTCGGTGTCGATGTCGGTCCGGCATTTGCTGACGGTGCTGCTGCTCTGCACGGCGCTGGCGGAGGCGGCCAGCATCATGCCGGTGCCGGCTAGCAGGATGGGGGAGAGGAAGACGGTGCCGATACCGGCGGCGAGCCCCTTCAACCCGAGTGGGCCGCTCGCCGATCAGCGGTTTCGGGCATGGGTGGGTAGCGAGACGTCATGAGCGTGTCCTTGGAGGGTTCGGTGTCCGGTGTGCCGCGTGCGCGAGGCGTCTCGGAAGGGCGCGGCAGCCGAGGTGGACGATCAGAGGTGGGCCGGTGCGGGGCGAGTTGCCGCTCGCTCCGCGTGGCCGGGCCGTGAGCGAGGTGTGCCGGGGCAGGGGGTTACCCCCGTGCGGTGTGGCAGGGGTAGCCAGCGGCGGTGTGCGCCGGGCGGTTCAAAAACAGTAGGCGCGGATCGGCGGTTGACCAAAAAGGCGGCGTGAGGTGCCGGACACCGATACCTCGGCAGGCACTTCTTGGTCGTCGGCGCTTTCGCCTCTACAGTTTTTGGACTCCCCTCGCCCTCCTCGGTCTGCGGCCCTGGGCTTCTGCATGCCCACTTCCGGTCCGCGAGGACTCCTGCGCGAGGCGGCTGTTTCCCTCCGCGTTTCCGCACCCGAATCGGGGTTCCTCTTTGCCTTTTTCCCTGCACCAGGGCGACGCCCTGGCCGTTCTGTCCGGCCTTCCGGACGGCTGCGTCGACTCCGTCATCACTGACCCGCCGTACAACTCCGGCGGTCGGACCGCGAAGGAGCGCACCACCCGCTCCGCGAAGCAGAAGTACACCTCTGCCGACTCCAAGAACGACCTTGCCGACTTCACCGGCGAGAACATGGACCAGAGGTCCTACGCGTTCTGGCTAACGCAGATCATGACCGAAGCCCACCGTCTGACCAAGACCGGCGGGACGGCGCTGCTTTTCACCGACTGGCGCCAGCTTCCGACCACGACGGACGCGATCCAGGCCGCCGGATGGCTGTGGCGCGGTGTCCTGGCCTGGCATAAGCCCCAGGCCAGGCCCCAGAAGGGTCGCTTCACCCAGAACTGTGAATTCATCGTCTGGGCCAGCAAGGGGCCGATCGACGGCTCCCGTAACCCGATCTATCTGCCCGGCATGTACTCGGCGTCGCAGCCCTCGGGGGCGAAGCGCCAGCACATCACGCAGAAGCCGGTCGAGGTGATGCGCGAGCTGGTCAAGATCAGCCCCGAGGGCGGTACGGTGCTCGACTTCTGCGCGGGTTCCGGCTCGACGGGCGTGGCCACCCTACTGGAGGGCCGGGACTTCATCGGTGTTGAGAAGACTGAGCACTACGCGTCGATCGCCGCCGACCGGCTCACCGAAACGATCCGCGCAACTCTCACGCAGGACGACGTGGTTCTCACCGCCTGATCCCTGCTCCCTCCTGTCCGTCGCCAAGGCGGCCAGCCCCACGCGCAGCCGTCGGCGGGATTCCGCCGGAACTCCGAGTGATCCGTCGGCGGCGCCGCGCGAGGGCGCCGTATTTCCATGTCTCGTTGGAGGCCGAACTTCGCAATGCCCGAATCTGAAAAGCCAGCCTTGGACGGAGAGTTGGAGCCCATTCGCCTTCCGGATCAGCACCTGGAGGGAATCGAGGCGAGCGTGCGACGCCTCATGGAGCAGTCGGCGCAACAGGCCCAGCAGATCGACCATCTCGCCTCCGCCCCGGCACCGGGTGCATCACCGTTCGCCGCGTTCGGCATGCCGGGACCCGGCGGGACGCCGGCAGCCGCTCCACCGGAGCCCCGCCCGATCCTGGAACTGGACGGCGAGGAACGCGAAGACGAACTCGACGCCCTGTCCGACTGGGTCGACGACTTCTTCCTCCCGGTCTACGGGGCGGAGGTCACCACCGCGGCGCCCTGGTGCCTGCAGTGGCAGGAGCACGACGACGTCGTGGCCTGGCTCCATTCCCTGTGGCTGGCCTACCAGCAGCACAAGGACCCTGAAGCCGGGCTGTCCGGGATGTTTGTGTGGCACCGGGACTTCCTCACCCACACCGTCGCGGCGATTCGTGCCCCGGGCGGACCGTTGTCGGCCTGCATGACCTCTCCCGACCGGCCCGCGCACCGTCTCCTGCCCGGCCCGCCGCCGTCCGTGCGCACGGAGACGACGGCCACGGCGGAAGCCGCCGAACCGGACGAGCCGACGTCATGACCGCGGGAGCGGGACAGCCCGCCTTCGGACTGAGCTTCGACCCCCGCGCGCTGACCGATCTCCTCCAGGCCCCCAGCGACATCCGCGACCTCACCCTCATCTACCTGCAGGAAGTCGTGAACGCACAGCGTTTCGGGCTGCGTCTCGACGGTGACCTGGAGGGCTTCCGGAAGCTGTTCGTGGACTCCCGCAAGGACTGGCGCGTCGTCTACGCCGTCCGCCCGGCGCCCGCGGAATCCACCCATAACAAGGAGATCCACGTCGTCGCGATCCGGCCGCGGGCGGGCAACGACGTCTACGACACGGTGGGTGCCCGGCTGGGGATGACCCGTCGGCCGCTGAGCGCCCGCACCCACGCGGCACGCTCCCGTTCCCCGCAGCTGACCACCCTCACTCCCACGCCCCGGCCCGGTCCGCCGCCCACCGCACTGCCGGGTCTGCCCCCTCCCGCACAGAACACCTCACACCATCACACCCGCTGAACACATGGAGAGGGTCGCCTATGCCCCCTGAACCCACGCCGCCACCCGCCCGGCGTGCGGTCTTCCCGCTCGACCACCGCCTCGAAGCCGTCACCGGCCACGACATCGACACCCTGTGGGGCTACCGCGACCGCGGCGTGCTCGACGAGCCCCATGCCCACCTGGTCGACCGGCACCGCGAGCTGGTCGAGACCCAGACCGGTGTCATCTTCTACCTTCGTCTCCTCAACCGCCTTTCCAGCGGAGAGTTCGACGTCGACAGTGCCCTGTTCACACGCATCGGCCGCACCGTGGACCAGCTGGCGGAGGCAGCCAACGCTCGGGACGCCGCTGCCCGGAACATGCTCGCCGCCCTGGAGCCCATCGAAGCCGCAGCGGCGTCCACCGCGCCCGACGCGCAGCAGCTCTCGACGGACGACAAGGCGGCGCTGCTCGCCATCGTCGGAGGCGCCAAGCTGTATTCGAACACCTGCTGACCGGCCGGGTGTCCGTGACCGCTGCCTCTGGCACCCGCATCTCTCACGCCAAGCTGCAGCGGCTGGAGGACGCCGGTCTGGTCGTCCGTGACACCGGCCACCCCGTACATGCCGGTCAGCCCGTCGCGCTCACCGACGCCGGACGAGCCGCACTGGTCGCCGCCCGACGGAGCCCTACGACGCAGGTGCCGAAGGTCCCGGCTGGACCCGGCGCATTGCCATCCACCCCGGCGCAGCGGCGCTGAACTCCGCCGAAAGGCTCTTGTTGTCTCCCACTGAACGGGCTCCGGCTCGGAAGCCCATCCCCCAAGTCGACTTCGCCCTGGACAATTTCGACGCCGATGAGGAGATGTACCTCGCCTTCCGCCGCAAGGTCGCCGTCAGCGAGAACGAGCTCGTCCCTCTCGCTGAACACCACGACGGGCCGCACAGCTACTACGTCCTGTTCGACCGCTCCGCCACCTATGGGATCCCCGGCGAGCCACAGATGCTCGCCGTGTATCTGCAGCGGGATTACGAGTAGCAGACGTTCAGCTTCGAGCGGGCTCCGCTGCCGCTGGCCGCGATGGCGCAGTCCTGGCTCATCCACCGCGGCTGCCCGCACGATGAAATCGGCCTCGACTCCATCTGGGGTCCACCGCCAGCGGATGAGTCCACGCGTGCTCTGGAGCGACGCCTCGCCGGAGATGGCGACCACTACGCCATGGGCTACTCCTACACCAGCGACGACCCGGACGACATGGTCACCGTCGTGGCACTGCGCGCCCGGGACGAGCGAGCCCCTTCGCCATTCCGCGTCATCGTCGAAGAGGTCGACACCGAGACGTGGACGCACACCCTGCGCGAGGGCGGCTTCGACACGGTGAGCGAGGCCCTGCAGTGGTGCGATGACCGGCTTGCCGGTGAGGCCGGCCCTCTCCCGCCGGTCCGCCCGGCAGCCGCCGCCAGCCGCCCGGCCGGTGTGGCGAAAGCCCCTGCCGCGCGCCCGCCTGGCCTTTCGCGCTGAGCGCCGAGTCCGACGCGGGCGGCGAAACATAGCCGACGATCGCCGGTTAGCCAAACCGACGATTCTCCGGACTCTTATACAGCCGCCAGGACAACCCCTGCGGCGCCCTTCCACACCTTCCCCCACGCCTTCACGGAGGCTTCTTCCGCATGCGCTCCACCCGAATTGCCATATCCGCGTCGATGCTCGGCGCACTCGCCCTGCCGGTACTGTCCGCCACCACCGCCAGCGCGGCACCGACCGCCGCCTCCGCTCTCCCCGCGAACGACTGCTACGACCAGTCGCCGTACCTGCCGTACGCAGTGCACGCCAAGGCCGTGACCACCCGGTCCAAGGCCAGCTCGAAGTCCACGGCGCTCGGCGTGCTCTACAAGAGCCACAAGTTCACCGTCTCGAAGAAGAGCGGCAACTGGGTCTACATCACGGACAAGACGACCGGCGTCAAGGGCTGGGTCTCCGGAACGTACGTCTACCGCGACGTCCGCATGTGCCTGGACTAAACGGACTTCAGCACGTCCCGGAACGGCGCTAGTCGCCGAGCACGTGACCCCTTCCATTCCCTGCGCACCGGCCTATCCAGAACAGGAGATTCTCTTTTGTCCGACGGCATACCCGATGAGTCTGAGGATGTCGTGGGCGTGCTCACCGAACAGGTCGAAGTGCACTTCGCCATGAGCATGGACCAGTTGAAGGCTGCGGTCACCGCCGCGCTGACCGCGAATCCTGACGCCACCGACGTCGTCAAGTGGCACGGCCTTCTCGTCGAGGCCCAGTTGGTGCTGGAGCGCGCGGAGGACGACCTCCTCGCCGCGCTGCAGACCCAGCCCAGCGAGGTCGACGACCCGACGATGGGCCTCGCCCACCGGGTGAACGCAGCCGTCACCGCCCGCGACGGCCGTGCCCTGGTCGTGCGATGGCTCCTCGACCCTGACGCCCCGGGGAAGATGGACCTCGCCGCAGAGCGCCTCGCCCGCCTTCGGCCTCGAACCGGGCCAGCGGTGCAGACCAGCGCGCCTAACCATCCTGCGGGTACAGCCGCGCCGGCGACGGCGTGGCGGTCGATGAGGGCTGTCCGATGAGCCGGGACAAGGCCAGCACCATGGACGCCTACCTGCAGAAGGTCTTCGGGAACCCGGTCTCCGAGCTGTACGAGGCGGCTGCCGGCCACGGTGTTTCGCCCGCGCTCGCCCGGGCTCTGGAGCTGCGCTCGTTCCTTGCTCTGGTCGAGGAGCAGGTCGTCCGCGTCCGCGACCGCGTCCACGCCGACATGGATCCGGAGCGCGACGTGGGCGAACTGTCGGCGGACAAGCTCCGCTTCGACGCGCAGTGGCTGGACGCGGCACTGGAGGCCCGCGACGGCTATCGCGCCGCCCTCGGCGAACTGCTGCGCACCATGCCCCCGCCCGCTCAGCAGGCCCGGCCCGTGCGCACGGCACAGCTCAGGGCCACCGTAACCCTGCCCCCGTCTTCCGCCCCGGCACCCCAGCGTGCCGGGGCGGCCCGAGTCCGCCGACCGTGAAAGCCCCCGATTGCCCCACCTCACGGCCACCGACATAGCCGGACGGATTGAGGACCTGTACGGCGCGCCGCTCGCCGACCTCGAAGCCCACGCCCAGGGCCAGCCGCCCGGCATGCTCTCCGCCCTGCTCGGCATGCACGACGACCTCGCCCTCGCCGAGCGCAGCATCGACTTCCACCGCGGCCACCTCGCCCGGCTTATCCACCCCGAGCGGCAGATCGGCCCGCACGAGGTCTCCCACCTCCTCGACGGTGCACGCCGGCTCGCCGAAGCCGTCGCCGTCCGCGACGTCCAGGCCAAGTCGGTCGCCGCCGTCCTGCAGAGCCTGGCCCGCGTCCCGGCCCCGACGTCGGTCCCGCCAGCTCCCTCGGCGCCCGCTCCGGCTCCGCCTGTTGCGGCGCCGAGTCCTGCGCACAGCCGGTGACCCGCAGGCGATCCCCCCCTTTTATTCACCCAGGAGTTCCTCCCTTGGCCATCACCGGTCTGCCCCCTGACACCGACGCCGACGTCGCCCGGGTCACCGAGGCCCTCGCCATGATCACCCCGCGCTGGAACGTCCGGATCATGCTGGCCCTCTCCGGCCCGCCGCTGCGCTACGGCGAGCTGGCGGCCAAGGTGTCCTGGCTACAGAACGGCCAGCTCCACCCCAAGCTCATGTCTCTGTGCGACGCCGGGCTTGTCGAACGCACTGAAATCACCGCACGGCAGGTGACCTATAGCCACACCAACCGCGGTACGGCCCTGCTGCCGGTCCTGCCGATGCTCGCCACCTGGGCCGAGGAACATCTGGAGAAGGCGGACCGCCCGCTGTCCTCGATCGAGCAGATCGAGGACAGCCTCACCCTGCTCACCCGCCGCCACGCCGCCGCCATCCTGTGGGTACTGAAGTCCCGCGGTGAGGTCAGCGGCCGTGCCTTGGCCCGGATCGTGATGCCCAGCAGCGACTGGACTAACGTCTATCCGCCGTTGCGGCAGCTCGTCGCCGACGGCCTGGTCGACACTGACGGCATGGGCCGGCCCTACCGGCTGTCCGCGGCCGGCGACGGCTTGGGCCCCGTGCTCGGCACTCTGTCCGCGTGGTCCGCCGGGCAGCCCCTCGACCAGGCCGCTCAGCACCCGGTCTGGGGGCGCCCGCAGGCGAAGCCCGCCCCAAGGCCGTGGATCAGCAGCCAGTCGAGGCCGGCCCCCACGACAGTTCCACCTGCTCGGACACCTCAATCCTCTCCCGCCTGGCACAACAGGGACCTCTTCTCGCACGTCACGACCGCCCGCCCGAAGGCAGTCATCCCGGCGGGAGGCCCGCGCCGATGAGCACCCCTCTCACCTCGGCCGACGCGCAGCGCATGGTCGAACTGCTCGCCTCGCGGCCCCTGGTCCGTCTCATCACCGAGATCGACGACAACGGCGCCATACCGTCCCGACGGCTGGCCAGCACTCTGCCCGACCTCGCCACGCACCAGCTGCGCAGCTCATCCGACACGGCCCGCGCCCACGGCCTCGTCCGGGTCGCGCCGGGCGCCGGTCTGGAACTGACCGAGACAGGGTTGGAGTTGGCAGCTCTGTATGACGCGATGGCTCGCTGGGCCCGGCGCCACAATGTCCCGGCCCCCGTCTGCGAGTTCAGCAGCCGTATCCGACGCGTCTTCGACCTGCTGGCACCATTGCTCGCCACCGAGGGCGCCGACGGTGCGGAGATGGGCCTGGCCCGTCTCCACACGCTTCTGAACCAGTGGCTGGCCGACAACCCCGACGTGGCCAAGGCGTGCGAACCTGAGCCGGTCGCGTGAGCGTAGCGGTCACACCCCGGCACGCACGCCACACCGCCGGGCTGATGCGCAGCATCTACCTGCCGCGCACGGCGGACGCGCTGGCGTTCGCGATGTCGACCTACGGCATCCCGCTCCTGGTGCTGGCGACCACAGGCTCCGCCGCGCTGACCGGCGCGGCGTTCGCCCTGGAATGGATCCCGCGTCTGACAGCGTTCGGGTGGGCCGGAACGATGGTCGACCGACGCGGGGCGGCCGTCGTCTTCCACCTCGCCGCTGTGGGACGGGCACTGGCCCTTGCCATCGGCGCGGTCCTCCTCCATCTGCACCCGTCCGGCACCGTGGCGAGCGCGACTGTGATGGTGCTGGCGGCGACGACCGGCGTGCTCACCGAGTTCAGTTACATCGCGGCCGAGACCGCGGGCGCTGCCGCCGGCCGCCGGGCAGGGGCACGGGCCCACCGGGTCCAGGCCGTCCTGCTCGGCATCGACCAGACCGCGACCCTGGCAGGCCCGGCGCTCGCGGGAGTCCTTCTGCTGGCCGGGCCAGCGCCGATGCTCGCGGTGATCACCGTGCTCTCGTTGCTTGCCGCGCTGCTCGCTCTGCGCACGCCGCCGTCGCCCGTGGCACCGGCCCGTGCGCCGAAGGGGCAGTCCGGCGCCGGACTGGTCACCGGGTGGCGCACTATCCGCTCGCTGCCCGCGCTCGGCTGGCTCGTGACCGGGCTGACCCTGTCCAGCCTGGCCATCGGCCTGCTCCAAGCGGCTGGTCCGGTGATCGTGGTCCAGCACTTCGGGCAGTCCACCACCGCCGTCGGCTTGGTCTGGTCCGCCGCTGCTGCAGCGACGCTCATCAGTGTCACGCTGTGCCGGTTCGCGCTCGACCGCCTCGGCCTGTGGCCGGTCGGCGCCGCCTGCGCCGTCCTCGCCTCGCTCGGCTGTCTCGCCGCTGCCCGGGCCCCCGACTACTGGTCCTACCTGGTCCTGGTCGCGGTCCTCATGGCGGGCGAAGGCGGCATGACGGTCGTCCTGCGCACCCTGCGCTCCCGCCTGATCCCTCCGGAGAAGTTCGGCAGCACTCTGTCGGCGACCATCCTCATCCTCTTGGTGCCCTTCCCCGTCGCCGGCGTGCTCACCGCCCTCACCCCGCCCGACGCGATGGGACACGCCATCACCGTCTGCGCCGCGCTGCAGGCCCTCGGCCTGTTCTGTGCCTTCGCCCGCCTGCGCACCGATCCCGCCCTGCGCGCCTGACCCCGCTGCGCCCCCAGCCTGTGGAGAACTGCATGCCCATCGCCGTCCTCGGATCGCACCGCGCGACCGGTCGCACCATCACCGAGCAGTTTCACGCTTTCGACGCCCATAACCCGCACGTCTACCGGGCCCTGGAACGCCTGGTCGCCCGCCGCCTGGCCGCCGGCGCAACTCGGGTCAACTTGAAGGACCCGTTTGAGGATCTGCGCCGTCAGCTCCCGTACGGAGTCGCGGGGCTGAACAACAACTACACCGCCCTCTACGCCCGCCGCTTGATCGGCGAACACCCGCAGTGGACTGCGGCGTTCGAGCTGCGTCGCCGCCGTGCCGCCTGAGACACCCCTTCGTCTCTCGTCCCGCCGTCCACCGATACGGAGAACCTCTTCTTGTCCGCTCGTCCCCTCGTGCTCGTCGTTTCTCCCGGCGACGAGACGTATCGCGGCTACTGCCTGGAGCAGGTGGCCGCCGCGTACGACGTCGTCCTGCTCACCGGCACCGAGCCGTCGTGGGAGAAGCCGTTCATCGTCGACCACACCGTGGTCGATCTGAGCGACCCCGCAGCGCTGCTTGCCGGCGGCCGGGCGTTGGCCGAGCGCCACGACCTCGCGGGTGTGGTCACCTGGGACGAGTGGCATCTGATCCCCACCGCCCGACTCGCCCGCGCGCTCGGCCTGTCCTCGACGTCCGTCGAGGTGATGCGCGCCTGCCGCAACAAGGCCACCGCCCGCACCCTGTTCGCCCGCCACGGCGTGCCCTCGGCCGCCTCGATGAGGGCGCGGACCCTGCTGGAGGCCAGCCTGGCGACGATGACCATCGGCTTGCCGGCGGTCATCAAGCCCGCCGCGTTCGCGGGCAGTATCGGCGTGATCCGCGTCGACCAGCCCGAAGAACTTCCCGCCGCGTTCGCGTTCGCCTCGGCCGGCGCGAGCCGCAGCCGCGAGGACACCGGGATCCTGGTCGAGGAGTACCTCGACGGCCCGGAAGTCTCCGTCGAATGCGTCACCCACCGCGGCGTGACCACGGCGGTCGCCGTGACCCGCAAACACCTGTGCTCCGCGCCGTACTTCGACAAGACCGGGCACACCGTCGATGCCGCCGACCCGCTCCTGTACCAGGTCGCCCCGGCCGCAGCCGCTGCGGTCAAGGCCCTGGGGATCACCGACGGGGTGCAGCACGTCGAGCTGCGCCTGGTGGACGGCAGGCCCCGGCTGATCGAGGTCAACGCGCGTATCGGCGGCGACATGATCGGCCACCTCGTCCGTCTCGCCACCGGCATTGACCTGCCCAGGGCTGCCGCCGACCTCGCCTGCGGCCGAGCACCGGACCTCACCCCGACCCGCAGCGCAGCCGCCGGCATCCGCATGCTCTACCCGGAGTCCTCCGGCACCCTCACCGCCCGGCATATCAACCAGCCCTTCGCCGCCCACACCTCCTGGCTGCGGCAGGTGCAGTGGATACGAGAGATCGGCGACCAGCTCGTCCTGCCGCCCGACGGCGACCTGTTCACCGCCCGGGCCGGGTTCTACATCGTCACCGGCCGAACCTCCGCCGAGGTCACCGAACGCCTCGACACCGCCGCCGACGAGATCACGGTCACCACGAGGGCGGACCTATGACGCAACGGCCCGGTCCGCACCACGAGATAGACGGCGACGTCTACGTCTGGCCCCGCCACCTCGCCTCCACCACCGGAACCGGCGACCCCGCCCTCGCCCCGCTGCTCGACCTCGGCTGGGAACTGCGGTACGACGAGGACTCCAACGTCTACGTGAGCGCGCCCGACCGGCGCGTACGCCTGGGCTACCTGCCCGAAGGCGAGGACGACGGACTCTGGCGCATCAACGCCTACAAGGACTCCTTCGGACCGCCCGCGTGGGGCGTCTGCTTCAACGACCGCGTCCCCACCGAGTTCTTCTCTGAACTAACGAGAGCGTCCCGTGATCAGGTGACGGGACGATCAGTCCTGAGGGAACCGGTGTGGGGCCGGAGAACGGTGGCGAACGGCGCGGGTGTTAGTTTCCTTCCCGTGTTAGGACACCAGGACGAGACTAGGGCGGCCTATGACGGGGTCGTCGATCTGTACGCGTCGATGTTCGCCAATGGGCTGGAGACGCACCCGTTCGCGCGGAACATGATCGGCACTTTCGCCGAGCTCGTGCGTGGCACTGGGAACCTGCGGGTAGCCGACGTCGGGTGCGGCCCCGGTCATGTGACGGCGATGCTGCATGACTTGGGGCTGGACGCCTTCGGGCTCGACCTCTCCCCGGCGATGGTCGCCCACGCCCGGCGGGCCCATCCGGCGCTGCGGTTCGATGAGGCGCGGATGGAGGCCCTGCCGGTCGAGGACGGTGCGCTCGGCGGAGTGCTGGCCCACTACTCGATGATCCATACCCCACCTGGAGAATTGCCCGCGCTGCTCGCCGAGCAGGTGCGTGTCCTGGCACCAGGGGGTCTGCTCCTGGTGTCCCTCTTCGGGACCGAGGGACCGGAGCCGGTCCGCTTCGACCATAAGGTGACGCCCGCCTATAGCTGGCCGGCGGACCGGTTCGCCGGGCTTCTCGCCGAGGCCGGACTCGTCACGTTCGCCCGACTGCTCCACGACCCAGCGTCCGAGCGGGGCTTCCTCGACACCCATCTGCTGGCCCGCCGCCCGTAGGGCGTGGCTCGTGGCCTGGATCGGGGTGGTGTAGATCATCCGCGTGGATGAGGCTCGACTAAGACCGTGTCCTACGTGGTGATTGCTCGTTGGTCTGGTCATGGGGCGGGGTACGTGGAGTTGGATTGTTCCGGACGGGTTGTGGGAGATCGCGGAGCCGTTGATCCCTCCGTCGAAGGTGCGGCCGCAGGGT
>NZ_JANCLX010000005.1:408713-421977 GCF_024295805.1 Streptomyces cucumeris | reverse complement strand
TCGTCGAGCGCTACCTCGACAAGCCCCGCCATGTGGAGACCCAGTGCCTGGCCGACACCCACGGCAATGTCGTGGTCGTCTCCACCCGCGACTGCTCCCTCCAGCGCCGCCACCAGAAACTCGTCGAAGAAGCCCCCGCCCCCTTCCTGAGCGAGGAGCAGAACGCCGAGCTCTACGCCGCCTCCAAGGCCATCCTCAAGGAAGCCGGATACGTCGGCGCCGGCACGGTGGAGTTCCTCGTCGGCAACGACGGCACCATCTCCTTCCTGGAGGTCAACACCCGCCTCCAGGTCGAACACCCGGTCACCGAAGAGGTCACCGGGATCGACCTGGTCCGCGAGATGTTCCGGATCGCCGACGGCGAGGCCATCGGCTACGACGACCCCGCGGTCCGCGGCCACTCCTTCGAGTTCCGCATCAACGGCGAGGACCCGGGCCGCAACTTCCTGCCCGCCCCCGGCACCGTCACCCTCTTCAACCCGCCGACCGGACCCGGTGTCCGGCTGGATGCGGGCGTGGAGTCGGGCAGTGTGATCGGTCCGGCGTGGGACTCGCTGCTGGCCAAGCTGATCGTCACCGGTGCCACCCGTACCCAGGCGCTCCAGCGGGCGGCCCGTGCGCTGGCGGAGTTCCAGGTCGAGGGCATGGCCACCGCCATCCCCTTCCACCAGGCCGCGGTGACCGACCCGGCGTTCACCAGCGATCCGTTCACGGTCCACACCCGCTGGATCGAGACCGAGTTCCAGAACACCATCGCCCCCTTCACCCCGACCGGCGCGGACGAGGCCGAGGACACCGGCGCCCGCGAAACCGTCGTCGTCGAGGTCGGGAGCAAGCGGCTGGAGATCTCCCTCCCGGCCGTTCTCGGACTGGCGGTCGCCCCTGCGGAGGGCGGGGCGAAGAAGCCCAAGCGCAAGGCGTCGAAGAAGTCCGGCTCCGCCGCCTCGGGCGACGCGCTGGCCTCCCCGATGCAGGGCACCATCGTCAAGATCGCCGTCGCCGAGGGCGACACGGTGGCCGAGGGCGACCTCGTGGTCGTCCTGGAGGCCATGAAGATGGAACAGCCCCTCAACGCCCACCGGGCCGGGATCATCAAGAACCTGAACGCGGACGCCGGCGCCTCGGTCAGCTCGGGCGCGGTCATCTGCGAGATCAAGGACTGACACCCGCCCGGCCGGTCCTCCCCTCGCCGATGGTGCGGGGAGGACCGCTGTCCGGCCTCAGTCCTTGAGGGTGCGGTCCAGGAAGCCCAGGACGGTGTCGGCGTACAGGTCCGGCTGGGTCTTGATGCCCTGGATGTGCGGGGTGTCCGGCAGGGTGTGCACCTCGGCCAGCGGATAGCGCTCGCCCAGCGCGTGCACCCCGGCGGCGGGGATCATCGCATCGCGCTCACCGGCCAGGAAGAGCATCGGCGTCCGCTCGTAGGCGCCCTCCGCCGCCGGGGGCCACTGCACCCGCAGCATCGCCACCGCCGCCGAGGAGGCGACCGCCTCCAGCACCGTGCGGGAGGGTCCGGACCGCAGCGGTCCCGGGACCGGCAGTCCGCCGGAGGCGACGAAGTTGCGGAACAGCGGGGCCAGTTCGAGTGCCGGACCGCTGTCGCAGACCAGCGCGTCCACCGGACAGTCCTCCCCTCGGCGCAGCATGTAGAAGGAGGGGAAGGCGGAGATCGAGAAGCCGTAGACGGCGATCCGCGCGGCGGCGTACTCGTCCAGGGAGCGCAGGTGCCGGACCACGGCCACCACGTCATCCGTATGACGGTCGCTCATACCCCAGCAGGCCCGGTCGGCCACGCTCCTGCCGTGGTTGCGGTGGTCGAAGAGGGCGACCGTGTACCCCGCCTGATGCAGCAGCTTCGCCTGGGCCAGGCTCGCGGACTTGCTCAGCCCCAGTCCGTGGCCGAGCACCACCACCCGCTGCGGATCGGCCGGGCAGAGCCAGACATGCAGTCCGCGCCCCTTGAAGCCGTCCAGCGGCACCGTGATGTCCGTACTGTCGATGCCCAGGTCGGCCGGGGTCTTGTGATGGCGTTTACGGGGCGGGTGGTAGATGAAGTACGAGAGGAAGGCGCCGTACAGCGGCGCCACCGGGAGGGTGGCCGTGGACACCACCTTCGTCAGGAATCCCGTCGCCATATCGCAAAACCCCCATCACCGGTTGTGCACGGACGTGCGCGATCGTAGTGGCGCGGCCCCCGTGACCGGGGGTCCGAGAGGTGAACGTGTCCTAACTCACCGGCTGTCCCGGTGCCGTAACGCCCGCCCCCGGCAGGGGCGTTGGACCGGCCGGGACGGGTGGCGACGGCAGCTTCCTGCCGTGCCGCCGTACGGGTGAGCCGGGTCCGCACCGGTACCGTCGTCCCGACGGGACGCCGGAAGGCGACGAGTTGTGCGGAGGAGACCGAACAGTGCCGTTCACCAGCCCGGCCGAGCCCACCGGGAAACCCGGGTCCTGGGGTCCGGCCCGCGCCCTGCCCCGCCCCGAGGACCGGCCGGGCCCGGGTGAGGTGGCCGTCTGGCTGCTGCGCATACCGCCCGCCGTGGCGGCGGCCGAGGCGGCCGCGGGAATGCTGGACGAGCGCGAGCGCGACCGCGCCGCGCGCTTCCGCCACACCACCCTGCGGGAGCGTTATGTCGCCTCGCATGTGGGGCTGCGGACTCTGCTCGGAGGCTATCTGGGGGCCGATCCGGCGGCGGTGGAGTTCACCCGGGACCTCTGCGGGATGCCGGACTGCGACAAGCCCCACGGACGTCCCGCCCTGGCCGGGGACCCCACCCTGTGCTTCTCCCTGTCCCACGCCGGGGACGCCGCGCTCTGCGCGGTGGCCGGGGTGACCGTCGGCGCCGATATCGAGGAGCGTGAACCCCGGCGGGCGGGCACCCGGCTGACCGGGCTGGTCGGGCAGCTTCACCCCGGGGAGCGGGCGGCGATCGAGGCACTGCCCGAGGAGCTGCGGGAGGAGGCGTTCCTCGGCTGCTGGGTGCGGAAGGAGGCGTACCTCAAGGGCATCGGCACCGGACTGCCCGGGGGCCTGCGCACCCATCATGTTGGTCTCGCCGAGGGGCTGGCCCCCGCGGACGCACCGGCAGGGCCGGACGGCTGGACGCTGGCCGATGTGGACGCGCCCCCCGGCTATCACGCGGCGGTCGCGGTGCGCGGCCATGAGGCCCCGGTGGTCACCGTGGGCGCGCTGCCGCTGGGCTGAGGACGGACGGGGGAGCGTTGTCGGTGCGGCGGCGTACCGTCGGGAGTATGTGCAGATCCATCAAGACACTCCGCCCGCCCTATGCCGAGACCGTCACCGAGGAGGACATGCGCGCGGCGGCGCTCCAGTACGTGCGCAAGATCTCCGGCTTCCGGCAGCCCGCCGCGCACAACGCGGAGGCGTTCGACCGCGCGGTCGAGGCGGTCACCACCGCCACCGGGGAGCTGCTGGGCTCGCTGGAGGTGCGGGGTGGATGAGGGCTTCACCGGAATGCACCGGAATGCACTGCAATGCATCGGAAAAAAGTCAGGGCGTTCTCGGAAAACCGAGAACGCCCCAGGTCAGCTACCTGATCATCGGTGCGCCGCCAGGGACTCGAACCCCGGACCCGCTGATTAAGAGTCAGCTGCTCTAACCAACTGAGCTAGCGGCGCCTGCTGACGACGTAAATACTACCCGGTCGCGGGGGGTGCTCCGGACCACCGCCGACGGGTGGGGCGTGGCCGGGCTCAGATGGTCAGGGAGAGCAGCATCGGGGCCGCCTCCCTGTTCAGGGCGTAGGCGGCCTGGCGCAGCCGGTGGGCGTGCTCCAGCGGGAGCGAGAGGGCCAGACAGCCGACGGAGCGGCCCGCGGTGATCGGCACGGCCGCGCAGACGGTGCCCACCGCGTACTCCTGGAGGTCGAGCACGGGCACGGTGGCGGGCTGGCTGTCCAGCTTGCGGAACAGCACCTTCTCGTTGGTCGTCGTCCGGGAGGTGAGCCGGACCGTCTTGTGGCGGGCGAGGTGGTCCCGGCGGCCATCGTGGTCGAGCTGGGTGAGCAGACACTTGCCGACCGCCATGGCGTGGGCCGCGGACCGGAAGTCCACCCACTCGTTGACCCTCGGCATCCGCGGGCCGTCGGCGTACTGCGTGATCTTGACTTCCCCGTCGACATAGCGGCTGAGGTAGACGGCGGCGCCCACCGAGTCGCGCAGCGCGGCCAGTGAGCGCTGGAGCTTGTCCTCCACGGCCTGGACGCGGTCGGTCGCGGCGGAGCCGAGCAGGGTCAGGGATTCGCCGCCGATGTACGCCCCGTCGCCGATCTGCTCCACATAGCCCTCGCGGCGCAGCATCCGCAGCAGTTCGCCGAGCTGGTGGCCGGGCAGCCGGGTCTCGCGCGCGATGACGGTGTCGTCCACGCCGCCGGAGTGCCTGGCGATGACCTCCAGGATGCGCAGGGCGTGCTGCACCGAGTGGAATGGCGCGGTCGGCTCGGGCTTGAGCGCCACGGTGTCCCCCCTCGCAGGCCTCGCAGGTTGTGACCGCTTGCGTACCACGATAGCCGCCAAGGGCGGGACGCGGGGGGTGCGTTGGGCATTTTCGGCGGTGGGTCCGCCACGATCGGTGCGGGGCCGGTGCGGGGCCGGTGCGGGGCCGGCGCGAGGTCATCTCCGCGGCATATGCCATGAGCATGCCCCCGCCGATCGCGGCGGGGGCATGGTGGCGCTCAGGGCCGGGGGCCGGGTGGGACCGGCCCCCGGTGCGGTGTCAGAGGACCGCGCTCAGGAACTCACGGGTCCGCTCGTGCTCCGGTTCCGTGAAGATCTTCTCCGGCGGACCGGATTCTATGACCCGGCCCGAGTCGAACATCAGGACGTCGTCCGAGATGTCCCGGGCGAAGTTCATCTCGTGGGTCACGCACAGCATGGTGATGTCGGTGGTGTGCGCGATGTCGCGCAGCACGTCGAGCACCCCGGCCACCAGCTCCGGGTCCAGCGCCGAGGTCACCTCGTCCAGCAGCATCACCTGCGGACGCATGGCCAGCGCCCGTGCGATCGCCACCCGCTGCTGCTGTCCGCCGGAGAGCTGCGTCGGGTACGCGTCGCACTTGTCGCCGAGGCCGACCAGGTCGAGCAGCTCCCGCGCGCGGACCTCGGCCTCGTCCTTGTCCAGCCCCAGGACGTGCACCGGGGCCTCGGTGATGTTGCGCAGCACCCGCATGTTGGGGAAGAGGTTGAACTGCTGGAAGACCATGCCGATCTTCTTGCGGACCTCACGGGTGTGCTTCTCGCCCGCGGGGACCAGCTTGCCGCCCTTGTCCTCGTGGGTGAGGTAGTCCCCGTCGACCTTGATCGTGCCCTCGTCGGGCTTGAGCAGCGTCATCAGCAGCCGCAGGATCGTGGTCTTGCCGGAGCCGGACGGGCCGATCAGGGTGACGTGCTTGCCCGAGGAGACCGAGAAGTCCAGGTTGTCCAGGACGACGTTGTCGCCGAAGCGCTTGGTCACCTGGTCGAAGCGGATCAGTTCACTGCCGTCCACGGCAGGATTCGTGTGGTCGGTTTCAGTGGCCAAGACGACGCTCCAGGGCTCGCATGAGAAGGGATGCCGGGTAGGCGATGACGATGAAGGCGATGCCGACCATGGTGAACGGCTCGATGTAGTTGAAGGACGAGGAGCCCTCGGCCCGCGCCGTCTGCAACATGTCGACGACGCCGATCAGTGCGAGCATCGGGGAGTCCTTCAGCATCGCGATCACGTAGTTGCCCAGGGCGGGCACCACGCGGCGGATCGCCTGCGGCAGGATCACCGCCAGCCAGGTGCGGCCGCGGGAGAGGCTGAGCGCGGTGGCCGCCTCCCACTGGCCCACGGGTACGCCGTCGATACCGGCCCGGTAGACCTCGGCGGTGTACGTCGAGTAGTGCAGCCCCAGCGCGATCACACCCGTGGTCAGCGCCGAGAACTTGATGTCCCAGGTGGGCAGTACATAGAAGAAGAAGAAGAGCTGCACCAGCAGCGGGGTGTTGCGGATGAACTCCACGACCGCCGAGACCGGCCAGCGCACAAAGCGGCTGGGGGAGCGGAAGGCCATCGCCCAGACCAGGCCCAGCGCGAACGCCAGCACCGAGCCGAGGGCGGTGGCCTCCAGCGTGATCACCAGACCGTCGAGCAGGTCCGGAAGGAAGTCCTTGGCTACGTCCCAGTTCCAGTTCACTGGACTCCACCTCCAGTGATCAGGTTCGACGACTGTGCGCTCTCCTTGCTGGGCGAGAGCTTCCGCGTCACCAGCGGGCCGCGCTTCTCCGGGAACTGTCCGATGCCCGCCTTCGCGCGCCGCTCCAGCAGCCGCATCAGCCGGGTGAGGACGAAGGCCAGGACGAAGTACATGACCAGGATGAGCGAGTAGATCTCGGCACTCTCACCCGTCGCAAGACGCGAGAGCTGGGCGGAGAAGGTGATGTCCGGGACCATCACCGCCGAGACCAGGGCCGTGCCCTTCAGCAGCTCGATGAGCAGGTTGTTGAAGGGCGGGATCATCTCGGGGATCGCCTGCGGCAGGATCACCCGGCGCATCCGCTGCGCCGGGCTGAAGCTGAGCGCGATGGCCGCCTCCTGCTGGGCCGGGGCGACGGACGCGACGGCACCGCGGACGATCTCCGAGCCGTAGGCGCCGTAGGTGAGGCCCAGGGCCAGAACGGCCGCCCACATCGGGAAGAGCTGCCACTGGAAGGCCAGCGGCATCACGAACGCCAGCCAGAACATCAGCACCAGCGCCGAGGTGCCGCGGAAGATCTCCACGTAGAAGCCCGACAGGAAGCGGACGATCCACAGCGGCGAGTTCCGCACCAGGCCTATGCCGAAGGCCACCACGGTGGCGAAGGCGGCGCTGTACAGGGTCAGCTGGATCGTGATCCAGACGCCCGGGAGGAGCCAGTTTTCCCACAGTCCGGCTGTCATTTGCACAGCTCCTCTGCGGTCAGGTCGGTCATCTCTTCCTTGGTGAAGCCGAACGGCCGCACGATCCTGAGCAGCTCGCCGCTCTTCTTTATCTTGTGCAACTCTTTGTTGAAGGCGTCGCGCAGCGCAGTCTCCTCGGGCCGGAAGGCGAAGCCGCCCGCCCCGATGTCCGGTTTGCCGTCCACGTACGCCTGGAACGGCTCGGTCGCCTCCGCTCGCTGGCTGTTCCGCTGCTTCACCACGTTGTGGACGGTCACGGTCGTGCCCGCGAAGACATCGGCCCGGCCCTGCTCGACGGCCAGCAGACCGGCAAGCTGGTCGGGAAGGGTCATGATGTCGTCCTTCTTCACTCCGGCGGCTTCCGCGTAGCCGATCTGGGCATAAGCGGTACCGGTCGCCATCGTGGCCTTGGATTTCGCGATGTCGTCGTAATTATGGAGATTCTTCGGATTCCCCTTGCGTACGATGAACGCGTCCCGCATGCGGTAGTCGGGATCGGAGAAGATCACCTGAGCGCAGCGCTCCGGATTGATGTACATCCCCGCCGAGACCACGTCGAACTGCTGCGATCGCAGACCCGGGATCAGCGATCCGAACTCGGTCGGCACCGGCTGGACCCTGTCCACGCCCAGCCGTTTGAAGATGACCTTCGCGAGCTCCGGCGCCTCACCGGTGAAATCGCCGTTTTTGTCGATATAGCCGAATGGGATCTCCCCCGCGATTCCCAGCCGCACCGTGCCTTGCGACCGCAGCCGCTCCAGCAGATTGCCCCCGTCCTTGCCACCAGAGCTGGACACCCGGCTACAGCCGGCCGCGCCCAGCAGACCCAGGGCCGCGGCGCCGGTCAGGAGTGACCGGCGGGCGAGCCCTTTTTCTCTGCTTTCGATGTCTTTCCCACGTGGTGGAGCCATGGGCGCGCGACTACCCGACTCGGCGAAATGTATGCGGGCTGTTTCCAGCCCTTGATGTAGCCGATGCTGGGTATGTCCCTACGACAGCATTGGCTCCGAACTGGCCTGGAGGAATGTCCATGGTTGACCGAGCTGACCGGTTCATCGAGGTCTCGCTCGACAAGCGCGGGGTGGCCTGCACGGCGAAACTCCTTGACGATCGTGCGCCGATCACCTGTGAGGCGGTCTGGAACGCCCTGCCCCTCGGAGGTGATGTGTACCACGCCAAGTACGCGCGGAACGAGATCTACACGTTGCTGCCGCCGTTCGCGCCGGAAGAGCCCCCGCTCGAGAATCCGACGATCACCCCCATCCCGGGCGATCTGTGTTACTTCACCTTCACGGACACCCAGCTCGGAACGAAGTCCTACGGCTATGAGTCGGACGCCAAGCACCAGGGCCGCAACCAGGTCATCGACCTGGCGCTGTTCTACGAGCGGAACAACCTGCTGATCAACGGTGACGCGGGGTGGGTGCCCGGCATCGTGTGGGGCACCATCGTGGACGGTCTGGACCGGATGGCCGACGCCTGTCAGGACCTGTGGCGGGCCGGTGCGCTGGGGGAGACCCTCAGCTTCCGCCGGGCATGACGAAGCGCCGGACGGACCACTCGGTCCGTCCGGCGTCGCGCCCCTGGCCACCGGCCGCCCGCCGCGGTGGCGGCCGCGGCGGACGGCCCGGTCCCGGGCGGTGGGCGTCTCAGGCGGCGGGCGGCCGTACGCCGTCCGCCAGCCCCGCCCCGTACAGCGTGTGCGCGGCCCGCAGCACCAGCGCGTCCGCATGGCGCGCGCCCACCAGCTGCACCCCGATCGGCAGCCCCGCCGAGGAGAGTCCGCACGGCATCGACGCCGCGGGCTGCTGGGTGAGGTTGAACGGGTAGGTGAACGGTGTCCACCCGGTCCAGCGGGTGTGCTCCGAGCCCGGCGGTACCTCCACCCCGGCCTCGAAGGCGGTGATCGGCATGGTCGGGGTGACCAGCAGGTCGTACGCGGAGTGGAAGCGGCCCATGGCGTGGCCGAGGGCCATCCGCACGTCCACCGCCGCCAGGTAGTCCAGCGCGCTGTACGCCGCGCCCTGGTCGCAGACCTCGCGGAGCCCCGGGTCCAGCAGCTCCCGCTGGTCCTGCGACAGCGGCTGCACCACCCGGGCCGCCCCGCTGAACCACAGCGTGTGGAACGCCTCCACCGGATCCTCGAACCCCGGGTCGATCTCCTCGACCACCGCGCCCAGCCGCTCCAGCAGGTCCACCGCCCGCCGGACCGCCGCGGCCACCTCCGGGTCCACCGCCGCCGTACCGCCGAGCGCGGGGCTGTAGGCCACCCGGAGACCGTCCACCCCGCCGCCGCCCGCGGTGAGGGCGTCACGGAAGCCCGCACCGCCCTCCGGAACGGGCGCGAGCTGGGACCAGTCGCGCCAGTCCGCACCGGAGATGACATCCATCAGGAGCGCGGCGTCGGCCGCGTCCCGGGTCATCGGACCCACATGGGCCAGCGTGCCGAAGGCGCTCGCCGGATAGAGCGGAACCCTTCCGTAGGTGGGTTTGAGCGCGAAGACACCGCAGAAGGACGCCGGGATGCGGACCGAGCCGCCGCCGTCCGTCCCCAGGCTGAGCGGACCCGCGCCCAGCGCCACCGCCGCGGCGCTGCCGCCGCTGGAGCCGCCCGCGGTGAGCCCCGGGTCGTACGGATTGCCGGTCACCCCGTGCACCGGACTGTCCGTGACGCCCTTCCAGCCGAATTCCGGGGTGGTCGTCTTGCCCACGAACACCGCGCCGTGTTCCCGCAGCCGGGCCACCGACGGCGCGTCCTCGTCCCACTCCCGGCCCTCCGCGCGCACGGTCCGCGAACCGCGCAGCGTGGGCGCGCCGCGCTGGAGCAGGATGTCCTTCACCGACACCGGCACCCCGTCCAGCAGCCCCACGGGGGTGCCGCGCCGCCACCGCTCGGCGGACTCCTCCGCCTGCCGCAGCGCCTCCTCGGCGTCGAGCCGGCAGAACGCGTTGACCTCGGGCTGGATCTGCTCGATCCGCTGGAGGGCGGCCCGGGTGGCCTCGACGGGGGACAGCTCGCCGGAGGCGTACCGCTCCAGGAGTTGAATCGCTGTCAGATCGTGGATATCGGTCATCCAACTCTCCGTTCCAGGTCGTGCGTTCAGTCCACCGGTACGTATCCGAGCCGCTTGTCGACGACGTTGAGCAGCGGCTCAGCCGCGGCCCAGCGGTCGAAGTTGTCCTGGAACTGCTCGGCCAGGTGATCGCGCCAGCCGACCGTGTCGCCGCTCATATGCGGTGAGACGAACAGCCCCGGCACGTCCCACAGCGGGTCGTCGGCGGCCAGCGGCTCGTTCTCGAAGACGTCCAGCGCGGCGCCCGCGATCTGCCGGGAGACCAGGGCCGCCGAGAGATCCTTCTCGATCACCAGGGGGCCGCGGCCGACATTGATGAACCGGGCGGTGGACTTCATCCGGGCGAAGGCGGTCCGGTCGAACATCCCGCGGGTGGACTCGGTGAGCGGCGCCGCGCACACCACCCAGTCGGCCCCGGGGAGCAGCCCCGGCAGCTCGTCACCGCCGCGCACCCCGTCCCGGGCGGTGCGGCCGACCAGGTCCACGACGACCCCGAGCGCTTCCAGGGTGGAGCCGATGGCCCGGCCGATGGGGCCCGCGCCCACGACCACCGCGCGGCTGCCCGCCAGCCGCATGGTCTCGCGGTGCCGCCAGCGGCGCTGCCGCTGGAGCTCCCAACTCCCCTGGAAATCCTTGGCCATGGCGATGACCAGGCCCGCGACGTACTCGGCGATGGGCTGCTCGAAGACGCCCCGGGCGTTGGTCAGGACGGTGTCGGAGGCGGTCAGCTCGGGGGAGAGCAGGCGGTCGACGCCCGCGCTCGCGGTGTGCACCCAGCGCGGCCGGGGCCCCTCGCCGGGCCAGGCGTCGCGGACCGCGTCGGAGGTGAAGTTCCACACGAGGAGCACATCCGCCGAGGGGAGGGCTCCGGGCAGGGACTCCTCGTCGCAGACCACGACCCGGGCCCGGCCGGCCAGCCGGTCCAGCCGGACCGGCGGCTGGTCGCCGAAGACGACAACAGTGCATTCGGACATAGGCGGGAAACCGTTTCGAAACGTGGATGGGTTTGGCTTTACCAGCACTGGGCAGACGCCTCAGTTTGCAGGATTGACCACGCTAGGCAGCGGAAACTACCGTCGTCAACAACGGCATCTGTTCCGGCGTCCCGGCATCAGGCCGGCTTCTTCTGTATCTCTGGCCAATGGTCCAGCCCTCCGTTCTGATTTGGGGCTCGATATGGACGTCTCTTTCCTCGGTGGCCCACAGCCGCAGCTCGGCGTGGGCGTCGTAGCACCGTTCGACTTCGCTCTCGACCGGGAGCTGTGGCGCTGGGTGCCCGATGAGGTCTCCCTGCACCTCACCCGGACCCCCTTCGTGCCGGTCGAGGTCAGCCTCGACCTGGCACGTCTCGTCAGTGAACACGAGACCTTGCACGAAGCGGTGCGGGCGCTGAGCGCGGTCGCACCGGAGGTGGTGGCCTACGCCTGCACCTCCGGCAGCTTCGTCGGCGGCGTCGCCGGCGAGCGCGCGATGTGCGCGGCCATGACCCATGCGGGGGAGCTGCCCTCGCTGACCACCTCGGGCGCCTTGCTGGAGGCGCTCCACGAGATCGGCGCCCGGCGGGTGGCGGTGGTGACGCCGTACACCCGGTCGGTGACCGACTCGCTGGGGGACTACCTCGGCGAGGGCGGTATCACCGTCACCGGACGCGCCTACCTGGGACTCACCCGGCACATCTGGAAGGTGCCCTACCGCGATGTGGTCGACATGGCGCGGGAGGCGGTGGTCGGGTCCCCCGACGCGCTGTTCATCAGCTGCACCAATCTGCCCACCTATGACGTGATCCCGCAGCTCGAGGCGGAGCTGCGGATGCCGGTGCTGTCCGCCAACCAGGTCACGATGTGGGCGGCACTGCGCAGGATCGGCGCCCAGGCCGTCGGGCCGTACCAGGCGCTGCTGGACCCGGTCGCCCGGTCCGGTCCGGCGGGGATGTCCGCGTTCTCGCAGAGCGCGCCGGTCGCCGAGCAGGTGGCCGAGGTCGAACCGGGGCCCGAGGCGGCGCTGGCGGGCGCGGCCTCACCGGGGCCGGACCTGGACCCCGGGGACGGGCTGGACCCCGGATTCGCTTCCGGGCTCGGCGAGGGTCCCTACCTCGACGACACGGGCGGCCCGTCGGTGTGAGGAACCGACGCGTGCCGCAGGGACCGGGCGCGGGGCGGGGTGGTCACTCCGATGGCCCCTCGGTCGGTGTCCGGACCGTTCCGATGACCGATCCGACGATCCACGAGCCGGACGGCACCGCCGGGTGAGGGAACCCGGCGGGCGTCCGCGGTGTACAAGAAGTGTCAGAGCACGGGGCGGCACTCATGGGGGCCGCCGGATGAGGAGGCAGTGCCAGTGGCAGTGGACACGACGCGCCCGACCCCGGACTCGGTGGGCTTTCTCTACCCCGGCTATTCCGCCGAGGACGACTATCCGCGGCTGGAGGGCATCCTCGGCGACGGCATCCGGCTCCCGCTGGTCCACACGGACATCGGGGAGGACGCCCATCGGGTGGACGCGCTGCTGGAGATGGGATCGGCCCGGCGGCTCGCGGACGGGGTCGGCGAGCTGAAGGAGCGCGGCGCCCAGGCCGTGGTCTGGGCCTGCACCAGCGCCAGCTTCGTCTTCGGCTGGGAGGGCGCGCATGACCAGGTGCGTGAGCTGGGGGAGACGGCCGGGCTGCCCGCCTCCAGCACCTCGTTCGCCTTCGCCCACGCGGTGCAGGCGCTCGGGGCCGAGCGGGTGGCCATCGCCGCCACCTATCCGGAGGACGTGGCCGAGCATTTCCGCGCCTTCCTGAAGGCCGCGGGCGCGGAAGTGGTCTCCACCCGGGGCAGCGGCATCATCACCGCCGCGGAGGTCGGCACCTGGGGCCGGGAGGAGGTGCTGCACCTGGCCCGCACCGGGGACCATCCGGAGGCGCAGGCGGTGCTGCTGCCGGACACCGCGCTGCACACCGCGGCCTGGTTGCCCGATCTGGAGGAGGAGTTGGGCAAGCCGGTGCTCACGGCCAACCAGGTCACGGTCTGGGAGGGGCTGCGGCTGCTGGGCCGGGAACCGGTCCATGACCGGCTGGGCACCCTGTTCGCCAAGGCGGGCCGATGACCGTGCGCTGACGGAGCGCTGACCCGGCACTGACCGGGCATCGACCGGGCGTGGCGCACCGGGAATAAATCGGAGTCCTTCTCCGGTTGTTCGGGTCGCGGGGGGGGGGGGGGGCCCCCCCCCCCCCCCCGCCCCCACAACCCCCCCGGGGGGGGGCCCCCGGGGCGCCGCTCCGGGGCCC
>NZ_JANCLX010000005.1:339104-408703 GCF_024295805.1 Streptomyces cucumeris | reverse complement strand
GGCCCCCCTTGAAATCTTCCGCCCCCTCGGGGGGTTTGGGGGGGGGGCGGCGGGGGGGCCCCCCCCCCCCCCGCGACCGGAACGAACATGACCAGGGAGGCGGGCCACCGTGGCCGAAGAGCGGGACCGGCGAGACGACCAGCGCGACACCGTCCGGGGCGAAGCCCTCGGCAGCGCGCCCGTACCCCTGTCGGTGCTGGACCTCGCGACCGTCGGCAGCGGGGTCACCGCCACCCAGGCGCTGAAGACCTCCGTCTCCCTGGCCCGGCTCGCCGAGCGCCGCGGCTTCCACCGCTTCTGGGTGGCCGAGCACCACTCCATGCCCGGGGTGGCCAGCTCCTCCCCGGCCGTGATCCTGGGCCATCTCGCCGCCCACACCGAGCGCATCCGGCTGGGCTCCGGCGGGGTGATGCTGCCCAATCACGCCCCGCTGGTCATCGCCGAGCAGTTCGGCACCCTGGAGGCGCTCGCCCCCGGCCGGGTGGACCTCGGACTCGGCCGGGCGCCCGGCACCGACGGGGGCACCGCCGCCGCCCTGCGCCGTACCGACCGACTGAGGGAGGGAGCCGATGAGTTTCCGCAGGCGCTGTCCGAGCTGATCCGGTTCCTCGACGACGACTTCCCGGACGGCCACGCCTACGCCCGTGTGCATGCCGTGCCCGGCCCGGTGCAGGGGACCGTTCCCGGCGGGGTGCAGTCCGCCGACCGGCCCTCGGTGTGGCTGCTGGGATCCAGCGGGTTCAGCGCCCGGCTCGCGGGCACCCTCGGTCTGCCGTTCTCCTTCGCCCACCATTTCTCCGCCGCGAACACCATCCCGGCGCTCGACCTCTACCGCGAGACGTTCCGTCCCTCCGCCGTACTGGACCGGCCGTACGCCTCGATCGGCGTCTCCGCGCTCGCGGCCGAGGACCGCGCACAGGCCCACCGCCAGGTGCTCACCGGTGCGCTGTCCATGATCCGGCTGCGCACCGGCCGCCCCGGTCTGGTCCCCACCCCGGAGGAGGCCGAGGCGTATCCGTTCAGCGAGCTGGAGCGCGAGTTCGTGGACAGCTGGCTGGCGAACGTGGAGTACGGAACGCCGGACGAGGTCCGCGAGGGGCTCGACGGACTGGTCAAGCGGACCGGCGCCGATGAACTCATGATCACGTCCACCGCGCACGGCCGGGAGGCGCGGCTGCGCTCCTACGAGCTGATCGCCGACGCCTACGGTCTGCCCGGTGGACATCCCCTCTGACGCGGCACTAGGACGCCGCCGACGAGGCCCGTGATGTGGCGATCATGGCGGTGATGCGGTCCGGTGGCACCGGGCGGGAGTAGAACCACCCCTGTCCGGTGTCGCAGCCGATCCGCCCCAGCCGCTCCGCCTGCTCCGCGTTCTCCACACACTCGGCCGTGACCGTCAGCCCCAGCCGGTGGGCGAGCTGCACCAGCGCCTCGACGATCGTCTCGTCCGCCGGGTTCGGATGCTCCGCCGTCCGGAAGCCCTGGACGAACGACCCGTCCAGCTTCAGCGTGGAGACCGGCAGCCGGCTGAGATAGGCCAGATTGGAGTAGCCGGTCCCGAAGTCGTCGATGGCGATCGCCACCCCCATGTCGCTGAGCCGCTGGAGGGCCTGGAGGGGACGTCCCGCCGAGCCCATCACCGCGGACTCGGTCAGCTCCAGTTGCAGCAGATGCGGCGGCAGCCCGGTCTCCTGGAGGATCGCGCCCACATCGGCGACCAGGTCCGAGTCCCAGACCTGGCGGACCGCCACGTTCACGCTGACCACCAGCGGCCGCAGCGGATGCGCCCGCTGCCAGGCGCGGGCCTGGTGGCAGGCGCTGCGCAGCACCCACCGGCCCAGCGGCACGATCGCGCCGTTCTCCTCCGCCAGCGGGATGAAGCGGTTCGGCGACAGCCGCCCGAACTGCGGATGGTCCCAGCGCACCAGCGCCTCCACCCCGCGCAGCACCCCGTCCACCAGCCCCACCAGCGGCTGGTAGTCCAGGACGAACTCCTCCCGCTCGACCGCCGGGCGCAGGGTGCTGGAGAGCGCCTGACGGGTCATCCGGTGGGCGTTGCGCTCGGGGTCGAAGAGGGTCCAGCGCGCCTTGCCGTCCTCCTTGGCCCAGTACAGCGTGGTGTCCGCGGCCTGCATCAGCCAGGTGGTGTGGGTGCCCGCGGCGGGCCGTTCCACCACACCGATGCTGGCCGACACCGAAAGCCGCTGGCCCACCACGTCGAACGGCCGCTGGAGCGCGGCCAGTACCGTCCGGGCCAGATCGCAGAGTTCCTCGGTGCCGCTGGAGTTGCGCACCAGCAGCGCGAACTCATCGCCGCCGAGCCGGGCCACCAGATGGCCGCCGGGCGCCGCGCATTCGGCCAGCCGCTGGGCCACCGCGCCCAGCAACCGGTCGCCGACCCGGTGGCCCAGGGTGTCGTTGACCGCCTTGAAGCCGTCCAGGTCCAGGTAGCACAGCCCGATCCGGCCGGTGCCCTCCTGGTCGTAGGCGGCCGACTCCAGCGCCGAGGCCAGCCGCTCGAAGAACAGATGGCGGTTGGGCAGCCGGGTCACCGGATCGTGCATCTGGAGATGGCGCAACCGCCCCTGGAGGTCCCGGCGGTCGCTGATGTCCGCCATCGACAGCAGCATGCCGCGGCTGTCCGCGGCGGGCTCGACCGTGATCTCCGCCCACAGCGCATGGCCGTCGGTGTGCTGGAGCCGCCGGGTGCAGCACAGCCGCGCCCGGCGCCCGCACAGCACCTCGCGGTACTCGGTCCAGGTCCGCGGGTCCTCCCGCAGACCGGCCAGATCGGCGGCGCTGCGGGTGGCCAGTACGGCCGGATCGGTGCCCAATAACGCGCCCAGCGCCGGGTTGGCGTCCAGCACCCTGCCCTCGCGGTCGACGACGGCCATCGCCAGCCGCGCCGTATGGAACGCGGCGCGGTAGTCGGCGGGTGCGGCGCCCGGGGGAGCGCCGGAGCCGGGGCCGGGTGCGCCGGCGCCCGTCCGAAGGGGGGGAGCGCTGGGCTCCGCATCACGCTCTGTGACTTTCGGCAGCGTCGCGCCGGGCGCGCGGCCCTGCCCGTCGGGGATTCCGCTCACCGCTCGCTCCCGCGTGGAGTCCGTCGTGGCCAGGTCTGTCGTACACGTCTCGCACATGTCTCACACCGGGTGCCGGGCGGGCCGAGATCGCCCGTCCACGTAGGGAATCCCCGTGGGAAATGTGCCGATCATAGAGGCTCGTACTCCGGGCGTTCCATCGACGTCATCGCGCTCTCCGCAGCCTTGACCGTGTGTTTGGTCGTAACTGTTCGACTCTGCGCGGGCCAACGGCCCGCCTGACCGATTGTGACCGTCTGTTACGTACCCGCATCGCGGCCGGTTCACTCGACCGGTCCAGCCGAACAGGGCGTACCGCCCCTTTCGACCGCAGGGTGGAGTGGGTGTTCCCACTACGCCCGGGAGGTCGACATGGTGCGTCCTCAGGTACCCGAGGGGGTGCACCGATCGCCCCGGCTGCGGCGGGCCGGAGCCGTTCTGACCTCGCTGAGCGCACTGATCGCCACCTCCGTGCTGGCGGGCCCCGCGGCCGCGGCGGGCGCGGGCGGCCCCTGTGACCTGGAGCGCACCGGAGCCCATCACTCCGAGGGCCTGGACACCTGGAACTCGCGTTATCCGCGGCCGGTCCGCTCGCTGGACGCGGTGATGGTCTTCCTCCGCTTCCCGGACGCCAAGCCCAAGGTGACCCCGCGCCGACTCGCCGCCGACCACACCCCGGCCACGGCCGACTTCTTCGAGAAGTCCTCCTACGGCAGGTTCCGGTTGCGGGTGCATCCACGGCAGAACTGGATCACCATGCCCCAGGCGTCCACCGCATACGCGATACAGCGTGACTGGAACTCCGGGCGCCGGGCGGCCTATCTGCGGGACGCCATCGCCGTCTCCGATCCCCGGGTGGACTTCAGCCGCTACGACATCGTCTATCTGGTCGCCGATCCCGATGCCCCGGGCGTGGACGCCGACGCGACCAAGGTGGTCAACTTCGAACGTCCGATCCGTGCGGACGGTACCGATCTGCGCCGCCTGGTGACCGTATTCGAACACCACCCGCCGGACCGCAATGTGCTCGCCCATGAGACTGGCCATGTCTTCGACCTGCCCGACCTCTACCACCGCCCCGAGGACACCGACAACAGCGGTGAGTGGGACACCTACGTCGGCGACTGGGATCTGATGGGCAGCCAGTTCGGACTGGCTCCGGACCCCTTCGGCTGGCACAAGTGGAAGCTGGGCTGGCTCGATGACCGCCAGGTGACCTGCGACCGCGCCCTCGGCTCACGGATGTACACCCTCGAACCGCTCGGCGCCCCCATGAACGGGAGCCGGTCCGGACTCGACACCCGCACCCGGCTGGTCGTGGTCCGCACCGGCCCCACCACGGCCCTGGCCATCGAGGTCCGCGGCCGCTACGGCAACGACTCCCGGCTGTGCACCGAAGGGGTGCTGGTCTACCGGGTGCGCAATGACACCGCCTCCGGTGACGGCCCCATCCAGGTGCTCGACGGCCACCCCACCAGCTCCGCCTGCTGGAGCGAATCGGTCTACCCCGCGCTCGCCGACGCCCCGCTGGGGATCGGCGACAGCCTCGCCGCCAAGGACGACGGCGTCCGGGTCACGGTGACCGGCCGTGCCACCGGGGGCGGCTGGAGCATCAGGGTCACCCGCCGGGAACTGGGCTCCTGACCGTGCCGAGGGCGGACACAGGGGCGTGAGGTGGCGTTTCCGGTTGCGTTGGAGCGTTGCGCCCACCGGTGATCGAGCCGCCTTCGAGGTGGCGCTCCGAGACTGTGGGCCCTTTCCGACCTCGGGCGCCCGGGAGTTGTGCATGACGCGATACGCGAATCTGGCGGAGGCCCTGAAGGAACGCGCCCTCCAGCGCTCCGGTCACGACGCGCTGGTGCACCCGGCCGGGGCCGGCTCCCCCGGCCACCGGCTCTCCTACGCCGAGCTCGACGCCCGCGCCACCGCCGTGTCCGCCTGGCTGCGCGCCCGGGACGCCGGTGGCCGCCGGGTGCTGATCGCCATGGACCCCGGCCCATACGCGGCGGTGGCCCTGCTCGGCTGCCTCCTGGCGGGGGCCGTCGCGGTACCGGTGCCCGCGCCGTACGACTCCCGGACCGACGCCGAGCGCACCGCCGCCATCGCCCGGGACGCCGCCGTGGACCTCGTCCTCACCGAGACCGCGCACGCCACCGAGACCTCGCGGCGCCTCTCGCTCGTCGGCCGCGCCGGCCTCACCTGCCTCGCCGTGGACGGACTGCGTCCGGACGGCCACCCCCACGGCGCGCGGGACGCCCGGTGCGATCCGGCGCCCCACGCCCCCGCCCGTACCGGACCCGAGAGCCTTGCGCTGCTCGCGTACGACTCCGGGCCCGCCACCGCCCCGCGCGGTGCCCGGTTCACCCATGGCCAGCTGCTGGCCGCCATGGTCGCGCTGCGCCGGACGCTCGGCACCGGCCGCCACTCCCGGATCGGCGGCTGGCTGCCCCGCCACCACACCCCCGGCCTGGTCGGACAGGTACTGCATCCGCTCTGGCTGGGCGCCACCGCCGTCACCCTCCCGCCCCGCCCGCTGCGCGCCGACCCCGCCGCCTGGCTGCGGGCGGTCAGCCGCCACGGCATCACCGAGACCGTGGCACCCGACAGCCTCTACGCCCGCGGTGCTGCCGCGGCCACCCCGGAGCTGCTGGCCGGACTCGACCTGTCCCGCTGGCGCACCGCGCTGAACGCCGGGGAACCGGTCTCGGCCGCCACCATGGCCGCCTTCACCCGCCGCTGTGCCGCCGCCGGGCTGCGGACCGGCACCCTGGTCGGCGGCTACGCCCCGGCCGAGGGCGCCCCGGTGCTGTTCGCCGCGGGCCGGGACCCGGTGTCCGGCGCCGACGCCGCGGTCGTCGATCCGCAGACCTCCCGCCGGCTGCCGGACGGGGCGACGGGGGAGATCTGGCTGCGCGGACCGGCCGTGGCCACCGGCCACTGGGGCGGACCGCCGGACACCGCCCCGCTCTTCGCCGCCCGCGTCGCCGGGGGAACGGGCGGCTTCCTGCGCACCGGCGACCTCGGCCTCACGGTGGACGGCGGGCTCCGGATGACCGGACGGCTGCGTGACACCCTGCTGGTAGACGGGCGCACCCTGCACCCCCAGGACGTCGAACGCGAACTGCTGGGCTGCGGACGTCCGCTGGGGTCCGCGCGGGTCTTCTGCGACGGCCCCGGCACCGGCCGGCTGGTGATCGTCCAGGAGGTCCGCGCGGCGGGCGGCGCCCGTGCCCGGCTGCCGCTGCTGGCCGCGCGGATCCGGGCCGCGGTGGCGGCGGAGTTCGGGGTCACCACCGGCGCACTGCTGCTCGTCCGCCCCGGCACCGTGCGCGGGGTCGGTGCGGTCAAGGTGCGCCGCTCCCTGCTGCGCGAACACTATCTCCGCGGGGAACTGCGCTCCCTGCACACCGAGTTCGCGCCCGGTCTGCGCGAACCGGCGCGCGGCGGCGCGGCCTGACCGCCCGCGCACGGCTCACGCACCGCACGGGACGGGTGTTCGACGGGCGGATTCGGTCCGGGAATGGTGAAACAGTCGTCCTGATGCGGGAATACTCGGAGAGGGGGCGATAAAGGGGCGGAATACAACCGGGGGCCACATGGTTCGCGTGCTCATAGCCGAAGACATGCATATGCTGCGCAAGGCCCTGGTCGCCTTGCTGGAATTCGAACCCGATATCGAAGTCGTGGCGGAATTCTCCAGCGGTACCGACATCCTGCCGCGCGCCCGGGAACTCCGTCCGGACGTCGCCGTCCTGGACATCGACCTGCCCGGCATGGACGGGCTCACCGCCGCCGCGGAGCTGCACACCGCCGTTCCCGAGTGCCGGACCATGATGCTCACCAGCCTCGGCCGGCCCGGGAACCTGCGCCGTGCCCTGGCCGCCCATGTCTCGGGCTTCCTGTTGAAGGACAGCAGTCCGGACAAGCTGTCGGACGCGATCCGGGCGGTGGCCAGGGGCGAGCGGGTGATCGACCCCCAACTGGCGCTGGCCGCGCTGGACGACGGTCCGCAGCCGCTGACCCCGCGTGAGCTGGAAGTGCTGCGACTGGCCTCGGAGGGGGCGGAGTCGGCCCAGATCGCGGCCACGCTCTTCCTGTCGGTGGGGACCGTGCGCAACTACCTGACGTCCGCGGTGACCAAGCTGAACGGCCGCAACCGGGTGGACGCCATCCGGATCGCCCGTGAGGCCGGCTGGATCTGACATCACCTGGATCTGACATCACCTGGATCTGATGTCACCGCTCCCCGGCGGCCCAGGAGGTGGCACGGGAGGGGTTCAGGCCGTCACGGCCGGCCCCGGACCGTACTCCTCCTCGGCCCCGCGGCGCGCCCGCCGCCGGGGCTCCGGCTCCATGGACAGCTCCAGCTCCGCCCGCAGTTCGAACCAGCCGTCCGGGCGGACGCCCGCGCACAGCCGCCCGCCCAGGCCCTCCAGCCGCACCTTGAGATTGCCGATCCCGCTGCCGCCGTCCGTACTGTCGGCGCGCAGGATCGTGGAGGGTTTGCCCACCCCGTCGTTGACCAGCGTCAGCCGCACCCGGCCCCCGGTGCGCCGGGCCTCGATCGCACAGGTTTCGGCCTTGCTGTGGCGCAGTACGTTGGTCAGCCCCTCGCGGAGCACGCTCGCCAGCACCGTGTCCACCAGCTCGGGCAGATCGCCGCAGCCGATGTCCGAGGTGGCGCTGATCCCGGCCGCGGCCAGCATGGACCGCGCCGACTCCGCCTCCGCCGCAAGCGACATGGTGCGGTAGCCGCTGGCCACCGCGCGGACATCGGCCAGCGCCTGGCGGGAGGTCTGGAGGATCTCCGAAAGCTCGCGCTGGGCACGGGAGTTCTGCCGCGGCACCAGCCGGTGCACCAGTTCACACTTGAGGGTGATGGTGGAGAGGCTGTAGCCGAGCAGGTCATGGACGTCCCGGGAGAACCGCAGCCGCTCCTGCGCGACCGCCAGCCGGGCCAGTTCGGCGCGTGACCGGGAGACCTCGGCGACCAGTCCGGACAGCCGGGAGAGCCCGAAGACCACCAGTCCGGTCAGTGCCGTGGAGACCGTGGTGTAGCCGACCTTGCCCCAGCCGAAGCCCACTTGGAACAGCAGCACATCGGTACAGAGCATCACCGTGGCGAACGCCGTCCAGCCCAGCGCCGGTGAGAGCACCAGCAGCGCGGAGCCCGCCAGGAACCCCGGCATGCCCAGCCACGCCTGCTCGAAGACGGCGAACGGCAGGAAGGTCAGCAGCGCCTGGAGGGTCAGCGTCCAGTGCCGGGCGTCGGCGAACCGGGGCACAAGACCGGGGAAGGAGTGGACGAGCTGGAGGCCCAGCAGCGCGACCATCGGCAGGAGGGCCAGCACCAGCTTGGCCGTGCCCATCGCCCGGCCCGAGGGGCGGGAGTCGAGCACATAGGTCACCGCGACGCAGAAGTAGCCCACGAGGACCACCACGGTGATCACGACGGCCAGGCGCGGCGCCAGGTTCTCATGAGGGCGCGGCCGGTTGTCCCCGGGATCGCCGGGAAAGAGGCTCCGCTGCACTCGTCCTCCGGATGGTCGGGCCGGATTGGGCGGCTTGCCCGAGAGTATCCGATCTAAGCTGCAGGTGGAGAGGTCGCGTAGCGCGTTGATATGACGCTGGGTGTGTCGAGGGAGCACCGGGGGTTCACAGGAAGAGGGGAATGGGGTTGAGACAGCGGTAGGGCGTGGGGCCGGGCAGCCGGCCGAGGGCCACCGGAACGTCGAAGAGCCGGCCGGGCGCGAACCGGGGCCAGTGCGGGCGCAGTCCGGGGACGAGGACCTTGGCCACGGGCAGTCCGACATCGGGCCGGGTCTGGTCCAGCACCAGCAGCTCCATCCCGCGCCGGTGGACCATCTCACCTATGGACGCCACCGACAAGCCGTCCGGCGGGGTGGATATCGCGGGGGGCGCGGCGTCCGGATCCGGCGCCAGATAGGGCCGGCCTGCGGTGGTCGCGGTACGGAACCAGCGCAGTGCCTCGGGGTCGGCCGCGCCGTAACCCCCGCCGTCGGCACGGGCCTCGACCACCGCCGGGAGCATCTGGTTGAGCTCGGCCAGGGCGTGGCACAGCGCGGTGAGCCGGTCGGGGTGGGCGCCGAAGCCCAGGGTGATGTCCTCGGCGGGCTTGTCGGTCCGGCGGGAGAGCGCGGCGACCACGGGGACACCGAAGTCCGTGGTGAGGTCCAGGGCCCAGACCTCCCGGCGCAGTCCGGCGTGCAGCTCGCGCACCTCGTCCGGCCAGGGGTCGCCGAGGCCGTCCAGGGCGATCCCGGGCTGCCGGGTGCGGTTGTACCACCACAGGGCGACCGCGTCCCGCTCCACGAGCTCCAGGAAGCCGCGGACCACCGCGTCCTCCAAAGTGGCCCCGGCCGCCGCCCCGTTGGAGTCGGCCCGGCAGAAGCGGCGGCCGGGGGCCTGCGGCGCTCCGTAGTACAGCAGCGCGGTGGGCAGCAGCCGATGGCGCCCGGCCGTCACCGACCACACCGGCGTCCAGTCCAGCTCCGCGTCCTCGTCGAACGGGTCGTGGATCCGGTGGCGCGCGGCGGCCGTCCGGTCCCGGAACTGGCGGGCCGCGAAGAGCTGCACGGTGTCGGGGTGGACGGCATCCCCGGGGGCCAGATCGCGGTAGCGGGCGCGCTGCCGGGGCTCGTCCCCCTGGAAGTGGCCGCTGTAGTGCTCCAGGGCCTCGCACAGGGCGCCTGCGCGGGCCTGCTCGGCGGTACGGCCCTTGCCGTGGGCCGCGGCGCCCAGACCGGCGCGCAGCGCGTCCAGGCCGCCCAGGAGGTCCGCCCCGGTGAACGAGGGGTGGCGCGCATGGAAGCAGTTGAGCCCGTCGGGGCCGCGCGGATCGCGGCGGATCTCGGTGATCAGCCCGGTGACGGGGTCCATGAGATGGCCGAAGGCCTCCAGCACGCGGCGGGGCGAGGTGTCGGCGGGCGCGCGCCGCTCCGCCAGGTCAAGCGGTGCCCGCACCCGCGCCGCCACCAGCTCCGGATCGCCGCAGCCGGGGCACTGCGGACGGCGGAACAGCGGATGGCGGTCCACCGTGGTGCTCAGGCTGTCCAGTACGGACAGGGCGCGCTGGCCCGGGTGCCGGTGCCCGGCCAGCCACGTGGCCGCCTCCAGGGCGGCGAGCTGCAGCGCGGCGGCCCGGCTCGCGGGCAGTGACGCGGGTGGCCTGGGCACCGGTCCGGACCGGCCCAGCCTGCGCTGGAGGTACGCCTCGGCCTGGCGCCCGCGCCACAGCCGGTCGGCCAGGCAGGACCAGCAGGGGGCGTCGGGGGCGCCGAGGAACGGGCCCAGCCACGCCTGGGTGCCAACGGGTTTGACGGGCAGCCAGCGGCGCCCGGCGGCACGGTGCTCACGGTCGACCGCCGCCAGTCGGGGGTCGAGATAGTCGTCGCAGACGACCAGGGTGAGATCGGCGTCGTGAGGTTGACGCGGTCCCACGGGGCATATGTCACGGGGGAGTTCGGCGTCCACAACGGTCCGCGCCCTGCCCACCGGTGTGCCCTCCGCGGCCCGCAGACCGGCGGCCCGCAGCGCCCGGAGCGCCTCCTCCGGATCGGTGGAGCCGAGGGCCCGCACCGCCACGGCCGCCGTCGCGGGGGCCCGCGGGGACCCCGCCCGGCAGCCCTCCGGGCCCGGCCCGGCCAGCTCCCAGTACGCCTCCTCCGGGCCCGGGAGACCGGCGCTCCCGCGCTCGCAGACCAGCCCCGCCTCCCGCAGCCGGGCGATCACCAGCTCGGCCTGCTCCTCGGGGACGGCGCTCGCCCGGTCCGCCGCGGCGGCCGCCTCGGCCAGGATGCGCGCGAGGTCCCGGGATCCGTCCAGCAGCGGGGCGAGGGTGGCGACGGTCCGTCCGTGGAGTGCCGTGACGCCGTGCTCGGAGACGAGGTAGACGGCCTCGCCCGGGACCGGCTCGACCCGCAGGTGCGGGGTGAAGCCCAATTCCCCTGACATCCGCCGGTCAGTCTCCGGCGGTGCAGATGCAGATGCAGGCGCGTGGTGCGACAACTCCCCGCGAGATGTCGGTCAGTTCCTCGATGACCAGGTCGTCGTGGAAGACCGGGAGCGATCCGGCCCGCGCGGTCACCGCCGCGACGGACGCCAACTCGGCGGTGCTGGAGGGGGATGTGAAAGCGGGCGCGTCGATCATCGCGCTCTCCTCGGATGAGAGGGGCAGGTCCCCGCGGAGGGGCCGCGTCGCGGCCACATGCAGGTCACTACCTATCTTGTCGCCAAGGTATGAATTTATCATGGTTTTGCACCCCAGAACTCATATGGGGTTCGGTATTCCGGCACTGGCCGGGGACGACCTCCGCACGCGAGTCTCTTAGGTGCCTCGGTGGCTGGGCCGCGCGGCACAAGAGGCACTTGACGGACCGTTGACGGAGGTACGGAACCATGGACATCAAGGTGTTGGGGCCACTGAGCGTCGAAGCGTGCGGTCAGTCGATCGTGCCCACAGCGGGCAAACCGCGGCAGATCCTCGCACTGCTTTCCGTCTACGCCAACCACATGCTGCCGGTCCCCACTCTTATGGAGGAAATCTGGGGCACACAGATGCCGCGCAGCGCACTGACCACCCTGCAGACCTATATCCTCCAGCTCCGCCGGAGACTGGCCGCCGCCTACGGGCCGCAGGCCCCGAACGCCTCGAAGAACGTACTGGCCACCCGGTACGGGGGCTATGTGCTGGAGGCCCAGCCGGGCGCGGTGGACATCCATGAGTACGACCGGCTGGTGGCCGCGGGCCGTGACGCGCTGGACGCCGGGGACGACGTGGAGGCGTCCCTGCTGCTGCGCGAGGCCCTCGCGGTCTGGCGCGGTCCGGCGCTGGTGGATGTGCGGGTCGGACCGGTCCTGGAGATCGAGCTGGCCCGGCTGGAGGAGAGCCGCCTCGGTGTCCTGGAGCGCCGGATCGAGGCGGATCTGCGGCTCGGCCGCCATGCCGAACTGCTCACCGAGCTCACCGAGCTGACCGCCCGCCACCCGCTGCACGAGGGGCTGCACGCCCAGAGCATGGCCGCCCTCTACCGGGCCGGCCGTCCCTGGCAGGCGCTGGAGGTCTACCAGGGGCTGCGCGCCCGGTTGGTGGAGGACCTCGGGCTGGAGCCGTCACCGCGGCTGCAGAAGCTCCAGCAGGCGGTGCTCGCCTCCGACCCGGCCCTCGATCTGGACGCGGACGCCCAGTGGCGGCGCCCGGTGCTCGATCTGTTCGCCGCCTGACCCCCGGGGGAGCCCACACCCCGACCCGCCGAGCGCTCCGTCCGCGTACACCGTCAGCAGTCTCCCCGCGCGCCATCCGTCCCCCGTCCGGAGAGCTCTCCCCCCGAAACGCCCGGCGCCGCCCTTCAGCCGGGCCCGCTACGGCTCCGCTGCCCGATCCCCCCGCGCGGGCAAGCGGAGCCGTAGTGCTTCTCCCGCCGTCCAACGCACCTGCCGAGGGGGCGCCTTGCGCGTCATCGACCTGACCACACCCGAGGACGGCCGCGCGCCGGAGCCGGACCCCGGGGCGGCCACGCGGTGGGCTCCCCGCCCGGCCCATGTGCTGGACCTCAGCGCGGTGGCCCCGCCGACCCGCACCGCCGGGGTCGCGGACATCGATCGGGCGCTGGCCCGGCTCGGCTGCCGCCCCCGCCCCCGGGACGTGGTCCTGCTGCGCACCGGCGCCTCCGGTCTGGCCGGCACCCCGCGCTACTTCACCGACTTCACCGGGCTGGACGGACCGGCCACCGACCGGCTGCTCGCCCTCGGGGTGCGGGTCATCGGCACCGACGCGTTCAGCCTGGACGCGCCGTTCCGCGCGATGATCCGCCGCTACCACGCCACCGGCGACCGCTCGGTGCTGTGGCCCGCGCTGTTCGCGGGCCGCCGTCACGCCTGCCGCAGGATCGAGCGGCTGGCCCGGCTGGACATCCTGCCGCCCACCGGGTTCCGGGTCGTCTGTCTGCCCGCGCGGGGCGCGGGGCCGGGGGCGCAGCCGACCCGGGCGGTGGCGCTGCTCGACGACTAGGCCCAGGAGCTGGTTCAAGGGCGCCGCCCACGACCCCGGTGCCGGTCCCGTTCCGCCGACCACGAGGAGGTGGGGGAGTGCGCGAGATCGACACCGATGTGTGTGTGGTCGGCGGCGGTCCGGCCGGGCTGGTGCTGGCCCTGCTGATGCTGCGCTCCGGACTGGGTGTGGTCGTCCTGGAGCGACTCCGGGCCCATCAGCGGGAGTTCCGGGGCGACATCCTCCAACCGGGCGCGCTGGCACTGCTGGACGCGCTCGGAGTGCTCAGCGGCGCGCGGGAGCGCGGCGCCCGCGAACTGGACCGGTTCCGCCTCCTGGACGGTGACCGGGTGCTGATGGAGGCGGACTACCGACTGCTCCCGCCCCCGTACGACCACCTGTTGACCGTTCCGCGCCCCCATCTGCTCGATGAACTGCTCGCCCACTGCCGCCGGTCACCACATTTCCGCTATCTGCCCGGACGGCGGGCCGGGGGGCTGCTGCGGTGCGAGGGGCGGATCGCCGGGGTCGTCGCGGACGGACCGTCGGGGCGCTGCGCGGTGCGCGCCCGGGTCGTCGTCGGCGCGGACGGCCGTCTCTCGCGGATCCGGCGGCTCGCGGGCATCGGGGCGGGCCGTACCGGACCCCTCGGCCAGGACGTGCTGTGGTGTTCGCTGCGGACGTCCCCCGGCGGGGCGCCGCCGCCGGACGAGGTCCGCGTGGTGCGCACCCCGGGCGGCCCGGTGCTCGTCCACGGCGGCTGGCCCGACCGGATCCAGCTCGGCTGGACCCTGCCGCAAGGCCACGGCGGCGCGCTGACCGCCTCCGGCCTGGAACCGGTCGCCGCGCGGCTGGCAAGGGCCGTCCCGGAGTACCGCGGGCTGATCCTCGACCAGCTCCTCGCACCGGAGGACGTCACCGTGGTGGACGTCTTCTCCGCACGTGCCGAGCGATGGGTCGACGACGGTCTCGTGCTCATCGGCGACGCCGCCCACACCCACGGCCTCCTCGGCGCGCAGGGCGTTCATCTGGCCGTCCAGGACGCCGTGGTGCTGCATCCGGTGCTCACCGGTGCGCTGGCCGCCGGGGACACCGGAGCGGCCCGGCTCGCCGCCTTCGAGCGCCGTCGCGGACCCGATATCGCGGCCGTCATGCGCCGCCAGAGCCTCCACAACCGGGTGATGCACGCCCAAGGCACGTACGCCACCCGCGTACGCCCCCGGCTTGCGCGCGCACTGCGCCATACGCCGCTCTACCGCCGGGCGCTCCAGCGCGTCGCCTACGGCAATCCATCGATCCGGATCGCCGATGACCGCGCCTGCGGCTGGGCGTAGTGGGAGGGCCGCGCGATGGCCACGGGCCGATGGCCGGAATCAGGTCGCCCCTCCGATTCCGGCCAGGGCCGCCCTAGGGTGGCCGTATGCACACCGTTGCCGTCCTGGCGCTGGATCAGCTCATCCCCTTCGATCTGGCCACGCCGATCGAGGCGTTCTCCCGCACCCGGCTGCCCGACGGCCGGGCGCCCTACCGGGTCCTGGTCTGTGCCCCCGCGCCATCGGTGGACGCCGGGCTGTTCACCCTCCGGGCGCCGTACGGACTGGAGGCGCTGGCCGACGCGGACACCATCGTGCTGCCCGGGGTGAGCGACCCCCGGGTCCCCGTCCCGGACGAGGTGACCGACGCGCTGCGGCGCGCGGCCGCCCGCGGCGCCCGCCTCGCCTCGATCTGCTCCGGGGCGTTCGTCCTGGCCGCCACCGGACTGCTCGACGGCCACCGGGCCACCACCCACTGGCAGGCCGGGGCGCTGCTGGCCGAGCTCCATCCCCGGGTGGAGGTGGACCCCGGGGTGCTCTACGTCGACAACGGCCAGTTCCTCACCTCCGCGGGCGCGGCGGCCGGACTCGACCTGTGTCTGCACATCATCCGGCGGGACCACGGTTCGGCCGTGGCCGCCGACACCGCCCGCCAGGCCGTGATGCCGCTGGAACGCGAGGGCGGCCAGGCCCAGTTCATCGTCCACGACCATCCGCCGGTGCCGCAGGGCTCCCAACTGGAACCGGTACTGCGGTGGATGGAGGACAACGCCGGACGTGAGCTCACCCTCGCCGAGATCGCCGCGCAGGTCGGGATGAGCACCCGCACCCTCAACCGCCGCTTCCGGCAGCACACCGGCACCAGTCCGCTCCAGTGGCTGCACCGGGCCCGGATCCGGCAGGCGCAGTACCTGCTGGAGTCCACCAGCCAGCCGGTGGAGCGGATCGCCGGGCAGGTCGGCTTCGGATCGCCGACCGCGTTCCGCGACCGCTTCAAGCGGGTGGTCGGCACCAGCCCGCACAGCTACCGGGCCGCCTTCCAGCACGCCTCCGGCTGACCGCACCGCTCCCGCCCGGACGGTGGCGGGCCGTCACCGGGTACGGGTCGAGGCGGGCTCGAGTCACGGCGGCGACCATGGGCGTCCCCAGCGAGAACACATGCGAGGAGCGCCGATGGTGTCACACGCAGCCGGACTGTCGGTCGTGGTGCTCGGCGGCACCGGCGCCCTGGGCCGCCAGGTGTGCCGGGCCTTCCAGGACGCGGGCGCCCGGGTGCTGACCGTCTCCCGCGGCGGCCCGCCCGGCGGCCCCGCCGGGCCCCCGGACCACCTCCGGCTGGATCTGACCTGCGCCCGGGCCGACGCCCTGGCGGAAGTGCTCGCCGCGGCCGGCGCCGATGTGGTGGTCAACGCGGCGGGCCGGACCGATGGCGGCGCCGGGGAGCCGCTCGCCGCGGTCAACTCCCGGCTGGTGGATGTCCTGGTGGAGGCCACCGCCGCGCTGGAGCGCCGCCCGCGGCTGGTCCACCTGGGCACCGTCGAGGAGTACGGTCCGGTCTGCCCGGGCGTGAGCGTCACCGAGGACCTGCCGCCCTCACCGGTCAGCGGCTATGGCCGGAGCAAACTGCTGGGCGCCCGTGCGGTGCTGGACGCCACCCGGGCCGGGGCGGTCGACGGCACCGTGCTGCGGATCGCCCATGTCTTCGGTCCCGGGGCGCCGCGCGGCAGTCTGCTGGGCACCGTCGCCCACCATCTGGCGGTGCGGCGCCCGGCGGCGCTGCGGCTGGGCCCGCTGGACGGCCGGTGGGACTTCGTGGACATCCGGGACGTGGCCACCGCCGCGGTGGCGGCGGCCGCCTCGCCGCGCGCGGTCGGACAGGTCGTCAACATCGGCGGAGGACAGGCGCTGGGCGTACGGCGGCTGGTCGAGCGGATGATCGTGCTCAGCGGCTACCCGGTGCCGCTGGTGGAGGACCCCGGCGCGGACGGCGGGTTCGGGCCCGGTCCCGACTGGCAGCGGGTGGACATCTCCCGGGCCCGGCTGCTGCTGGGCTGGCGGCCCCGGCAGCGCACCGCCCGCTCGCTGCGCGACCAGCTCGCGGCGGCGGGGGTGCCCGAGCGGGGCGGGGCGTTCGCCCGCGCGGTCAGCCCGCCCTGGGCCGCCGCCCTGGAGCGCGCGACCGCTCCCGGACGTCCGGGAGCCCCGGGGAGCGCCGGGAGCCATGGGCCGCTGGCGGTGGAGCGCCCGTGATGGACCTCGGTCTGGAGGGGCGCACCGTCCTGGTCACCGGTGCCACGGGCGCCGTCGGCCGTGCCGCCGCCCGTGCCTTCGCGGATCAGGGCGCCCGGGTGGCGCTCGCCTACCGCCACCGGCGGGACGCAGCCGAGGAGTTGGCCGCCGAGCTGGCCGGGCCGAACGGCGGGCGGGCCTTCGCCGTGCCGTACGCGCTGGAGGACTCCGCCTCACCGCGCTGGGTGGTGGCGGCCGTGGAGGAGCGCTGGGGCGGGCTGGACGTCCTGGTGGCCAACGCCTGGCGGTGGGGCGAGCGGCAGGGCGCGGGCGCCCGTTTCGAGGAGGTGAGCGAGCAGGACTGGCTGCCGGTCGTGGCGGACAACCTGGCCCCCGCCATCCGTACCGTCCAGTGCGCGGTCGCCGGGATGCGCAAGCGCGGCTGGGGCCGGATCGCGCTGGTCTCCCCGCACCCCGCGCTCGTCGCCGGGCACGGCGGGGAGTTCCACGGGGTGGCGAAGGCCGGGCTGCACGGTCTGGCGCGCTCCCTGGCCGAGGGCGGCGCGGGCGCCGACGGGGTCCTGGTCAACGCCGTCTGCGCGGGCCCTCCGGCGGCCGGGGAGGCGAGCGCCCCCGAGGACGTCGCCCGGGTGCTGCTGTTCCTCTGCTCGGCCGCCAACGCCGCCGTCGGCGGCCAGACGCTCACGGTCGCGGGGGCCCGCTGACGGATCCGGCCCGAGACCCACCCGGCGGGCGGCCACCCGGCGCCGGACCGACCGGTCCGGCCTCGCTCGACATCCCGGAGGAGACTGTGCGCGTCCTCTTCACCACCTGGGCCTCCGGCGCCCATCTCGTTCCCCTGGTGCCGCTGGCCCGTTCGCTGCTGGCCGCCGGTCACCAGGTGCGGTTCGCGGTGCCGTCCGGCTGTGCGGCGGCCGTCGCCCGGACCGGTCTGGTCCCGGTCCCGGTCGGTTCGCTGCCCCCGGCCGCCGTCAGGGTGGCGGCGGCCGCGCGCCGTCCGGCCGGGCACTGGCCCGCGGACTGGCCGATGCGGCCCGCCGTGCTCAGCCCCGAACAGCACGGTGTGCTGCGGGCGTTCGGCGACCGGCAGGTGCGGATCGCCGAGGGGATGGCCCAGGGGCTGGTGGCCTTCGCCCGCTGCTGGCAGCCCGATCTTGTGGTGCATGACGCCAGCGCCTACGCGGGCACGGTGGCCGCGGCGGCGCTGGGGGTGCCCGCGGTGGGCCAACTCTGGGGCAGCACCGCCGTGGTGCGGCTGGAGCGGCACCGGCTGGAGGGGCCACCGCTGCCCGGGTACTCCCGCCTGATGCGCCGTTACGGGGCGGACCCGGAGCGGGAGCCCGATCTGTGGCTGGACCCGTGTCCGCCGAGCCTGGCGCTGCCCTCGCGGTCCCGGCGGCTGCCGGTGCGCTTCGTCCCCGTCGACCTCCCGGCCGACCCGCCGTACGCGGCGCCCCGGACGTCGCCCGCCCCACCCCGGCCCCGGGCCGCGCCCGTGCCCCCCGGCCGTCCTCCGTACCGCCCGGTGCGGTCCGGGCCGGTGCGGGTCTGCGCGGTCTGGGACGACGCCGCGGGTCCGCCCGAGGCGGTGCGGGCCGCGCTGCGGGTGGCCGAGTCACGGGGCGTGGAGGTGGTGCGGGTGGGCAGTGCCGCCGAGGGGCGGCCGCCCGCCGGACCGCTGCACCGGGTGCTGCCCGGCTGTGGCGCGGTGCTCCACCCCGGTGGCGGTACGACCCTGATGGCCGCGACGCTCGCCGGGGTGCCGCAGCTCGTGGTGGCGCCCCGGCTCGAACAGCAGCTCAACGGGGCGCGGTTGGCGCGGGTGGGTGCCGGGACACTGGTGCCCGCCGATCACCTCGACGGTTCGCCGAGGACGTCCGCGGCGGCCGGGGCGCGGCTGGCCCGCCATCTGTTCGCGCTGCTGGAGCAGCCCTCGTACGCCGCCGCGGCGCGCACCCTGCGGCGGGAGGCGCTGGGGATGCCGGGGCCGGACGAGGCGGTGGGTGTGGTGACCCGGCTGACGGACCCGGACCGGGGCCGGGCGGACCGTTCCGTCACCGACCGGGGCGCCACCGACCGTTCCGTCACCGACCGGGACGGCCGTCGCCGTGCCGATGAGTCATGACCGCGCCGCTGCTCCTGGGCGTGCGCAAGGGGCATGCGAAAGGCCCCCCACCGAAGTGAGGGGCCTCACACATGTCTGTGCGCCGCCAGGGACTCGAACCCCGGACCCGCTGATTAAGAGTCAGCTGCTCTAACCAACTGAGCTAGCGGCGCCTGCTGACGTAGAAGACCTTAGCACCCTGGTCGGGCTGGGTGAAAATCGATATCCCTCAGCCCGGAAAAACGGCGGGAGCGCTGGTCACAGGGGTGGTGGCGAGATCGGCACCACCCGCGCGGGCGGCCCGGACACATGCCCACAGCAGCACCTCGGGACCGGGCAGCCAGGGGTTGCGCACATCCGGGGCCACCAGCCAGCGCGGGGACGGCGCCGCCGCGGTGTCCCCGGGGGACTCGGCCGCGGGTGGATCCGGGGGGAACAGCGGCGGAACGGTCACCGCGTCGCCCCAGCCGTAGCAGAGCAGCGGGGGAGCGGCGGCGCCCCACTCCTCCCAGCCGAGCAGCGCGGGCAGCCGCTGGGCCGCGCCCGGGGTGGCGAAGAGCATGACGCGGCCCCCCTGGGCGGCCACCGGGCCGGTCCCCGGGCCGTCCGTCCATAACCGGCTCACCACCCGGCGGCCGAAGAGCGCGTCCATGCTCACCACATCGAAGGCCGTACCGCAGGGCAGGGCCACGGACGCGGCCGGATGCCGGGCCCACAGGGCGTGCACATCGCGGGGGGAGTGGCTGGCCGAAGCGAGCCAGTCCGCGCCCGCCGGGGTGACGAACGCGGCGGTGTGCTGGATTTCCCGAGGCCATCTGCTCATGTTTCTACCTTTACCGTCGGTACGGACGGCGTAGGGGGATGAGTCAAAACCGGGACACGGCGGCGGGGAATGGAGTACCTTCCGCCCGCATATGCCCCCGGCTCGTGATCGCGGCACCGGGACCGACGTCCCCTCCGCACCGCGGGGCACGACCCGCACATCAGCCACCCCTCCTTCACCACGGATCCCACGACCGTCAGTCCGACGGGTCGCCGCCCCGCATCAGCTCCCGGCCGAACTCGACCATCTTCTTCGCGTAGTCCTCGGTCCACTCCGCCCGCTCGGCGATCACGGCCGGGGTCAACCGGTCGAACCGCCGCGGGTCGGCGAGCTGGGCGGCGGCCATCGCCTGGAACTCCATGGCACGGTCGGTCGCCGCGCGGAACGCCAGTACCAGCTCGGTGGAGCGGGCCAGCAGCTCCCGCGGGTCCTCGATGGACTCCAGGTCGAAGAAGTGCGCCTCGTCCTTGACGGCGGCCGCCGGCTCGAAGAGCAACGGTGCGGGTTTCAGCCGCCGGGGCGCGGCGCCGTGCGGGCCTTGAGCCGGATCCGGCTCGGGCATGTGATCGCTCCTCCTGGGTCGTGAGACACGGTCGGTTCGCGGTGCTTCCCGCTCTCCATTGTCGCGCGCGGGGCAAGAGCGCCCCCGCCGTACGCCGCCGACCAGGGTTTCTCTCCCCACCCCGCCGCCCCGTGAACCATACGGCGGGCAGAAGCCGTGGATCGGCACCTCCCCGGACCGCTCCGGCACGCCCCCCGGCCGGCTCGGGAGGGCGGGTCAAGGGGCCGGGCGGTCCGGCGTCAGGATCCGGACAGCACCTTGGACATGGCCTATGGCCGCCAGGGCACCCGGTGCTCGGAGAGATGGGACAGGACCGCGTGGTTGGCCTCCCAGCCGTCCGGGAACTTCACCGTGACGCCGAGCTGGACCGGCTCGGTGGACGGGTGCTCGTCCAGCAGCTCGGCCACCCCCGCACGGCAGACCACCACACAGGCGTGCCGGTGCCGGGAGGCGAGGACGCACAGCCGCCCGGTCTCCAGATGGAAGGCGGTGGCGTCCGGCCGCCCGGACAGCGGGTGCAGGACCACCGTCACATCGAACTCACGCCCTTGGAGGCGGTTGGCGGTGTCGACAGTGACGCCACGGACCCCGAGCCCGCTGAGCGCCGCCCGTACCGCCGCCGCCTGGTCCCGGTGCGCGGTGCCGACCGCGATCCGGTCCGCGGTGAGCGGCACCGGCTCCTCCGAACGCTCGCTGACCGAGGCGCCGCCCCGGTCCAGCAGCCGCCGCACCACCTGGGCGACGGCCGTCACCGCCTCCGGGTCGGTGCGCGGGGTGCGGCGCGCGGGCAGCTCCAGCAGCCCCCAGCCCGAGACGGCCGCCTCGTCCAGCACCCGGTCCGGCCCCGAGCCGTCCGAGGCGACCCCGAAGCTCAGCCGCCGCTCACCGTGGCCGGTGCCGCTGCGGAACGGGGTGTACGGGTAGAAGGCGTCCGAGACCAGCGGCGCCGCCGAGGCGGGCAGCCGCCAGGACACCGGCAGCCGGTGCTGCGGAAGCGTCGGGTTGTGCGCGAGCAGCGTGGTCACCGCGCTCGCCGACGGGTCGTACGACAGCCCCGCCCACTGGTCCGCGCCGACCACGCTGAACGGGTCGAGCTGCCCGGGGTCACCGACGAACAGCGCCCGTTCGAAGAGCCCGGCGACGGCCAGCAGTGCGTCGGAGCGCATCTGGTACGCCTCGTCGACGATCGCGTGCCGCCACGGCTCCACGTTCTTGATGTGCGCCCACTTGGCGGCGGTGGACACCACAATGTCCAGCCCGGCGAGATCCGCGACCTTCGCCGAGGCGCGCACCGACGGATGCGCGTCGAGCACCGGGTCGTAGGGGTGCGGATCGCTGCTGTGCAGCCGCCCCACCGGAAGGTCCGGATCGGCGGTGGCCAGCCGGTCCACCAGATCGTCCACCTGGGCGTTGGTCTGCGCGACCACCATCAGCGGCCGCCCGGCGGCGGCCAGCTCCCGTGCCGCCCGCACCACCAGCGTCGACTTGCCCGCGCCGGGCGGGGAGTCGACCACCACCCCGCGGTGGGCGCCGCGCAGGGTGTCGCGCAGGATCGCGTCGGTCGCGCGGGCCGCGGCGGCCGACGGGTCGAACGGTCCGTCCCCGTGCACCGCCCCGGCCGTCCCCGGGCCACCGTCGACACAGTCCGTGCCGGTCACAGATAGTCCTCCTCGGTCACCGGGTCGGGGGCGGGGCCGGGCATCACGGCCTCCGGCGGACCGCCGTGGGTCCACGGGGTGCTCTCCGCGTCCGGCAGCTCCGGGCCGCCGCGCGGCGCGTGCTCGAACAGCGTCCAGCACGTCCGGTCACCCGGCTCGGGCACCGAACCCGGCTCCGGGGTCTTGCCGCGCCCCATCCCGCCGGTCAGCCGCACCACCAGGGCACCCGGCGCGTGCGCGCCCGCGAACTCCCCGGTCTGCGTCCGGCCGTCGGCCATCACCCGGTACAGCTTGACCTGCTCGGCCAGCTGCGGACGGTCCTCGGTGACCACCGTGACCAGGGGCCGCGGCCGGGGCACCTTCGCCTCCGACCAGGCCATCTCCACCTCGGTGACCTCGCCCGCGAACGCCTCCCCGGCCAGCCGGCGCCCCGCCATCACCAGCGGGTCGTCCAGCGCCTCCTGGGCCTCCAACTGCGCCTGCGCGGTCTCCCGCGCGGCCAGCTTCTGCGCCGCGGTCACCGCGTCGTCCCGTTTGGGCTGCGGCGGTTCGCCCGCGCGGACCCGGTCCCGGTGGCCGGTGAACGACCAGCGGTCCCGCTTCCAGCGCTCCGCCACCCGCTCGCCCGGCGGCAGCTCGCGCAGCAGGTCCACACCGTGCCAGAGCGCGTCCCAGGTGGGCCGCAACTGGGAGGCGATCAGCTCGCGCAGTCCGTTCTCGGCGAGCCGCAGCCGGGCCTCGCCCCCGGCCACGCCGCCGCCGACCTCCGCGCGCGCCGCGTCGTAGCGGGCGATGGCCGGGGCCAGCAGCTTGTTGTCGAAGGCCGGGTCGGTGGCCGGGCCCGCGGGCGGGCACAGCAACTGGCCGCCGGCGTCCCGCGCGGATTCCGCCCGCAGCGCGGCCTCCGGTCCGGTGACCCCCGCCGGGGGGTCGATCCAGGCCAGCAGCGAGCCCAGGTGCTGGTCCTCCAGATTGCTCTGGCCGGTCGCCCAATGACGGCCCAGCAGCTCGGTCAGCGACAGCAGCAGACTCGACCCCGGCACCCGGGACCGCTCGCCGTAATGCGTCAGCCAGCGGCCGAGCAGCGGTACCCGCGCGGGCGCGGGGTAGGGCGTGTCCGGGTCCTGGTCGGCCGTCCGCCGGAACCGCATCGAGCGGCCCAGCAGCCGGACGAAGGCCACGCCCGCCGCGCTGGGCACCAGGAGCTGCGGGGCGTCCGCGCACAGCTCCACCTGGACCGGCACCTTCTTGCCGGTCTCCGGATCGGTCTCCTTGCGCTCCTCCAGGTCCACGGCATCGGCGTAGGAGTCCAGGTACGGCAGCGTCTCCTCGGCCAGCTCGGCGAGGAAGGCGAACCGCAGATCACGGTTGCGCGGCTGGGGGACGACCAGCAGCCGCGGCGCGTCCCGGTCGGTGCCCACCAGCGCCCCCAGGGGCGCGCCCGCCTCACCGGCGGTGGTCAGCGGGACGAACACCAGCGGACGGTCGGACAGATGGCGGTGGCGCACGGTGGCGACCGGCCGCGCCCGCCCGTCCCGGACGGCTTCCATCCGGGCCAGGGTGGTGATCAGCGACATACCGCCGCCCCGGGCGCCGCGAGCGCCTCGGCGCGCAGGGCCGCCGCCCGGCGCAGGGCGTCCACCGCCGGATCGCCGGTGGGCCCGGCGTCGGTCTCGAGGGCGGCGGCCAGCACGGCCTCCACCGTGGTCAGCCCGCCCAGCTCGCCCCGCACCCCGCGGCCCAGCGACTCCACGGCGCCCGCGCCCCGGGACCGCGCCCGGCAGTGGACCGCCAGCTCGCACGCGGCCAGGCACTCCGGGGCGTAGGCCGCGTCCACGGCGTCCACGGCGTCGGTCAGCTCGTCGACCGGGCGGGTCGCGGTGCGGCCGTCGTCCGCCAGCCGCAGGTCGAACGTGGTGCCCTCGGGGAGGGCGGCGGCGATGTCCTCGATCCGGGTCAGCCGGGTGAGCTGCCGACGGGTGACGGAGAGCTGCTTGCGCACATCGACCAGTTCGGCCGTCGGCAGGTTGGAGAAGTCCTTGGGGCACACCAGCAGCACCTGGTGGCGCACCCGGGCGGTCCGCGCCGCGCCCCCGCCGTCCGGTCCGGGCTCGCCGTCCGGCTTGAGCTCGCCGACCCGCGCCGCCACCTGCTCCAGGGCCAGCGCGTACACCGCGGACTGCCGGGCGGCGGCGCCCACCTTGGCCGGGTCCGCCGAGCCGTCGACCATCGGGAAGGACTTGATCTCGACGACCGACCAGGAGCCGTCGGGGTGCACCACGATCGCGTCCGGCTCCAGGAAGGCCGGGGAGCCCGCCACGTCCAGGCTGACCATCGGGTGGTCCAGCACCGCCCACCGCCCCGCCGCGGTGGCCTCGCGCAGCGCCAGGGCCGTCCGCGCGGTGCGGCCCTGGGGGCCCGCGGCGGTCAGATCGGGGGCGTCCACGCCGCCCGGAGCGGGTGCGGGCGAGCCGTCCCGCAGCCGCTCGTGCAGCAGCCGGACCAGCGCCTCACCGCGGTCGGCGGTGACCCGCGCCTCGAAGGAATGGCCGCGCTGGATCGCGAACTGGGACTGTCCGAAGGAGGCCGGGGAGCCCAGCGCCCGCGCGAGCGCGCCCTTGTCGATCCCGGCGCCGTCCAGCAGGGCACGGCGACGGCAGCCGGGGTTGGCGGCCAGCGCCGCCAGGGCGCGGGCGTCCATCGGATGCGGAACGGTCCGCGGACCGCGCAGCTCAGCGAGCCGCTGCCGCAGTGCTGTCGTCGGTCTCGGCCGCGGCACCGGCTCCTGCCGTGCCGTGGTTGCGTTCCCTGTCCGCGCCCCTGCTCTGCTGTCGGGGGATCCGTTCCCGTTCACGCGCCGCAGTCTCGCACTTGTCACTGACATTCGTGGCCGCACCGGGGTTTCCGGTGGCCGCGGCCACCGGCCGGGCGGTCTGCGGAACGGCCTCCCCGGCGGGGCGGAACCGGGCGAACAGCCGGTCGGCCAGGCGCAGCGCGGGCTTGGCGAGCAGCGCGCCGACCCCCATGACGGCCGCACCGGCGGCCGCGTCCAGGAAGTAGTGATTGGCGGTGCCCATCACCACGATCGTGATGGTCAGCGGATAGAGGACCGCGAGCACCTTGGTCCAGGCGGCGCGGCCGTGCCGCCACAGCGCCACCCCGCACCACAGCGCCCAGCCCACGTGGAGACTGGGCATCGCCGCGAACTGGTTGGTCAGCCCGCCGAGCCCGCGCGGCGCGCTCGCCTCACCGCCCCACCAGCCGTACGAGCTGTACTGGGCCATGGTGTCCACGAAGCCGTATCCGCCGTCCAGCAGCCGGGGAGGGCAGGTGGGCAGCAGGGTGAAGCCGATCAGCCCGATGAGGGTGGAGACCAGCAGCCAGGTGCGCAGGAAGCGGTAGTCGGACGCCTTGCGGCGCTTCCACATCCACACCAGGACCGCCGGGGTCGCCACGTAGTGCAGCGAGGCGTACACGAAGTCCGCCGGTATGCCGATCCAGGCGTGCGCGGTGAAGATGTCGTTCAGCGGCGACTCGAAGTCCAGGTGGAAGCGCTGTTCGAAGCGGAGGAGGCCCAGACCGTGGTCCACTGCCGTGGACACATCACCGCGGGCCAGCAGACGACCTGCCGAATACGCGGCGTACACCACGGCTATCAGCGGCAGTTCGGTCCACCAGCGGGGCCGACCGCCCTGTGATGCCCCGGCACGGGGCGCGGTAGCGGTAAGGGGCATCCGGGCGCTCTCCCAAATATCAGGCGACCACAACAAGGCGCTCGGCCAACCGTACGGTGTAGGCGGAGCGACCCGTGCACCGCCCCCGGAATGCCCCGGTGACGGCGGGGACGCCCGTCGCCGGTCCCCCCGGCCGACAGATGCGCGAAGGGGAAGACGCCGGGATCGCCCCGCGGGTTGCCTCCAGAACGCGTGAGCGATGATGGAGGGCGGCGGACCCTGCGCGGTCCGCACCCGCGTTCGCATCGGTCCGCGGGCGGCGGTGTGCGACGGGGCACGGCGGCGCGCCGCGGTGGTCCATCCGCTGAAAGGCACCCCCATGGCGACACAGCCACCCCGCATTCTCCTGGCCCGGCACGGACAGACGGAGTGGTCGCTGCTCGGGAAGCACACCGGCCGCACCGACATCCCGCTGCTCGACGAGGGGCGGCGCGGCGCCAAGCTGCTCGGTGAGCGGCTGCACCGCACGCCGTGGGCCGGACTGCCGGAGGCCGAGGTCCGCACCAGCCCGCTCTCGCGCGCCAGGGAGACCTGTGAGCTGGCGGGCTTCGGGGACCGGGCCCAGGAGTGGGACGCGCTGCTGGAGTGGGACTACGGCGCCTACGAGGGGCTGACCCCGGCCGAGATCAAGGCGTCCCGGCCGGACTGGCTGATCTGGCGCGACGGCGTCCCGGAGGGCGAGGCGAGGGAGGCGATCGCGGCCCGCGCGGACCAGGTGGTGGCGTGGGCGCTCGCGGCCGACCGCGATGTGCTGGTCTTCGCGCACGGTCACATCCTGCGCACCCTGGCCGCGCGCTGGCTCGGCTACGACATCTCCTTCGCGTCCCGGATCCGGCTGGATCCGACCTCGCTGTCGATCCTGGGCTGGGCGTACGGCGAACCGGCCCTGGAGCGCTGGAACGACACGGGCCATCTGGCCTGACCCCGGCTCGGCCGGGTGCCGCCTCCGGCGGGTGGGGGCGTGGTGTCGCGGTGACCGCGCCGTTCGGGGCGGCCGCGGCCACCCCGGCCCCTCGGGTGACTCCGGCCGCGGCCTCGTATGGCGGCCGCTGGTCCCCGGGCGGCGCGTCCGGTGGGCGCGGACGTGAGCGTGCAGGGCCCGAGCCCGCGTCGTGCGCGGTGCTGCGGTACCGCCTCCGCTGGGGCGGGAAGGTCCGGCGGCGCGGCCCCGGAGCGGATACGTCATGCCGCTGTGCCCGCGGCGACCCGCGCGGTCCGGCGCCTCCAGGGGCCTCGTACGACGGTGGGCGGCGACGGGAGCGCCCGGCATCGCCGCGCCCGGTAGGAGCGGACGGATCCGGTGCCGTCCGGGTGCGCGGTGCCCTGCCCGGGACGAGGCGGGCAGGCCGGTCCCGGGTCGGCGTCGGCGATTTCCGGGGTCCCGCGCCGCATGTCACACCCGGTGGGCGGCCGTCTCGTAACGGTCCAGGAAGTCCGCGACCGGGGCCTCGCCGCGGTGGAGGCGGAGCCGCCGGGCGGTCTCGTCGAGCATGCGGCGGATCCGGGACGAGGTGACCTGATCCATCAGCCGCAGGGCGCGGCCCGCCGCGGCGGCGGCCTCGTCCGGCGCGCCCTGCTGCGCGAGGTCGCCCGCCAGCTCGGTGGTGAACAGCGCGATGTTGCGGGTGAAATGGGGGTCCTGGAGAGCGACCGCGCGGCGCGCGTGGTCCACGGCGCGCCTCCAGTCGCCCAGCGCGGACCAGCACTGGGCCTCCAGCCCCTCCAGCTCGGCCTCGCCGTAGAAGCTCATCCACTCGGGGTCGGCGTCCGAGGGGCCGCGGCCGAACAAGGTCTGGGCGCGCAGCAGGGCCGTCTCGCAGCCGCCGCGGTCGCCGAGCCAGGCCCAGCCGCCCGCCTCGCGCAGCGCCAGCAGGGACAGCAGCCGCGGCGAGGAGAGCCGTTCGGCGACGCGCTGGGCGGCCTGGGCCGCCCGGACCGCCTCGCGGGGGCGGCCCGCGTCGCGCGCCAGGAAGGCGGTGTTGCAGAAGGCGTGGGCCTCCAGGGCGGCGTCCCCGCTGACCCGCGCGGTGGCCAGCGCCTCGGCGTAGTGCGAGCGGGCGTCCGAGAGACGGCCGGAGTCATGGGCTAGCCAGCCCACCGAGATGGCCAGTTCACCGGCGCCCGCGTAGAGCCGGGCGGCGACCGAGCGGCTGTAGCCGCCCGCGTCCAGCAGGGCGTAGGCGGCGCTCAGCGGTTTGGAGGTGTGGCTGTAGAGGGTGTCCGCGCCGTGCCGGTCGTCCAGGACCCGGATCCGGCGCACGGCCTCCTCCACGGCGGCGGCCTCCGCCTCGCCCACCCGGCGCCCGGACCGCCGGGGCGGGGGGACGAGCGGGGTCGCGGCCACGGCGGCGGCCGCCGCCCCACTGGTCATGAAGGCACGGCGTAGCAGTTCGCTCTCCTCGAAGACGTCGACGGTCGCCCCCGCCCCGGGTGCGGGCGCGGGGAGGGTGCCCGCGCCGTGGCGGGCGCCGTGGCCGCGGACCGACTCCCGGGAGGCGAAGCCCAGATCGGTCAGTGAGCGGCCGGGGAACATATGGCGGAAGACGCGCTCGTAGGCGTAGTTGGGGCAGCGGATCGCCCCGGACTCGACCCGGCCGATGTAGCGGGCGTCGCAGGAGACCTGTTCGCCGATCTCCCGCGCGGCGCGGCGCACGGAGGCCGCGAACTCGGCGGCGGAGAGCGGGCCCCGCAGCCGCCGGAACGCGTCGTTCGGCCGGGGCGGCGGAAGGTCTGGAAGCGGCGTCATGTGCAGCCTCTCCCTTGGGTACTGCCAGGTGGGCGGGGGAGAACCGTAGCGGCTGGGAGAATCCCGCCATTGGGAGAATTCCAGCAAAAGGGATATGTCACCCGTGATCTGCCATGAACTGCCATCCTTTACGGCGGCATTCGGCCGTAGCCGTTGACACCGTCCGGGCGTTGAACCCCTTGCAACCCGATGAAGAGGGAGGCCGGAGTGGACATCAGCCGCTCACGGACGACTGCCCAGCATCCCCCGCGCACCGCTCACCATCACCATCCGCCGCGCCAGGACTGCGATCTGGTCACCGTGCCCGCCCGGCAGGGGCTGGAGGCGGTGGACATCCTGCGCCGCGCCTGCGACGGACTCGGTCCCGTCCTGCACGACACCGCCTGCGACACCCTCGGCTTCCTGGTGCCGCCGGGTACCGCGGACGGCTGGGACCTGCCGGGCAGCGCCTGCACCCAGACCTCCGGGCGCGGCATCCGGATAAGCGCCGTGCCCGGCTCAGGTCCGGGAGGTGATCCGGTGAGCGGGGCGCCGCCCCGTGCGCCGGACGAGCCCCCGGGCATCGGCACCGGCTGGCTGGTGCCGCCGGACGCCGCGTACACCGTGGCCACCGATCCGGTGGAACTGCGCGCGGCGCTCGGTGAGGCGGCCCGCACCATCGAGGCCGTCGACCGCTGCCAGTGAGCACGGCGACGCCCGGTGATCCCGGGCGTGATTCCCGGGTCTGATCCCCGGGCCCGATTCCTGGGCCCGATTCCTGGGTGCCGGTGACCGTCCGCGGCCGCTGTCGGTGGCCGGACGCATACTGGGGTCCATGGCGAAAGGCACACACAAGCGAGCGGCGCACGGGCGCGGAGCGGGCCGGGGACGCACCCCGGAGCCGGCCGCGGCACCCGTGGACGGGGGGCTCGCCGAGCTGGTGCCGGACCGCGACCACCCGCGCGCCTTCACCCTGCTGCTGGACGGCAAGCCGCAGTCGCATGTGGACCTCGACGACCCGGCCCGCCTCGGCTTCGAGTACCAGCGCCGGTTCGGCCATATCGCCGATCTCGCCGCGCCGCCCGGCCGTCCGCTGCACGCGGTCCACCTCGGCGGCGGCGCCTTCACCCTCGCCCGTTACATCGCGGCCACCCGTCCCCGCTCCACCCAGCAGGTCATCGAGATCGACGCCCCGCTCGTCCAGTTCGTCCGGCGGGAGCTGCCGCTTGACCCCGGCGACCGGATACGGGTGCGCTCCACCGACGCCCGCGCGGGGCTGGCCAGGATCCCCGACGGCTGGGCCGACCTGATCATCGCGGACGTCTTCGGCGGTGGCCGTACCCCCGCCCATCTGACCAGTGTGGAGTTCCTCGGCGAGGTGCGGCGGGTGCTGCGGCCCGACGGGAGCTATGCCGCCAATGTCGCCGACGGGCCCCCACTGGCCCATCTGCGGGCCCAGATCGCCACCACCCGCGCGGTGTTCCCCGAGGTGTGTCTGACCGCGGACCCCGCCGTGCTGCGCGGCCGCCGCTTCGGGAACGCGGTGCTGCTCGCCGCCGACCGCGCACTGCCGGTGGCCGAGCTCACCCGCCGGGCCGCGAGCGATCCGCACCCCGCCCGGGTCGAACACGGCCGCCCGCTGCAGGACTTCACCGGTGGCGCGGTCCCCGTCACCGACGCCACCGCGGCACCCTCCCCGGCCCCGCCGCCCGAGGTCTTCGACTGACGCGGGACCGCGAACCGGAGCCGTGGCACGGGTCAGGGCTCGTCCACCCGTACCTTGGGCGGACCGTCGTGCCAGGTGCAGTAGACCGAGGTGGTGTCCGTGCCCGAGACGAAGTCCACCCGGATCCACTGCGTCTGCTTCCACACCTGCATCTGCCAGCCGCTGTCCGGGGTGGCCGACACCAGATCCGCCCAGGAGTCACGGATGTCGAAGACGACCCGGCCGCCCCGCACCGGATAGCTGCGGACGTTCCCGCCCGCCTCCGGCTTCGACTCCTTCGTCGGCCCCACCGTGGGATCCGGTTCGCCACCGCGCGACGGCGGCTTCGGGGAGCGGTCGGGCGACGGTGACGAGGGCTGCGCGTCCGGCGACTCCGGGGGCGGAGCGGGCTGGTGGGTCGAGGAGGAACGCTCCTGTGTCGCCGGCCGGCCGTCGTCCGCGATCGTCAGTGCGCGCGGCGGATCGTACGCCGTGCCGGTCAGCACCGTGCGCACGCCGAACCAGGACAGCGCGACCGCGGCTCCCGTGGCCAGCACCCACGCCAGGCATTGGACCAGACCTCGTTGCATTCCCCCCATCCTGCCTCACCCGGATGGCGTACGGTGCCGCTCATGGCAAGTGTGCTCGTCGTCGAGGACGACCAGTTCGTGCGGTCGGCCCTCATCCGCCAGCTGACCGAGGCGTCCCATACCGTCCGCAGCGTGGGGACCGCCCTGGAGGCGCTGCGTGAGGTGGCGCAGATCGGATTCGACGTCGTCATCCTGGACCTCGGCCTGCCCGACCTGGACGGGGCCGAGGCGCTCAAGATGCTGCGCGGGATCACCGACGTCCCGGTCATCGTGGCGACCGCGCGGGACGACGAGGCGGAGATCGTCCGGCTGCTCAACGACGGTGCCGACGACTACCTCGTCAAACCCTTCTCGGTGGCCCACCTCTCGGCCCGGATGTCCGCAGTGCTGCGCCGCTCCCGCTCCGCCACCGCCGGGGAGACCCCGCCCTCGGGGGTGCTGCGGGTCGGCGGCCTCACCGTCGATCCGCTGCGCCGTCAGGCCGCCCTGGACGGGGCCGGACTCGACCTCACCCGGCGCGAGTTCGACCTGCTGGCCTTCCTCGCCGGACGCCCCGGGGTCGTGGTGCCGCGCAAGGAACTGCTGGCCGAGGTCTGGCAGCAGTCCTACGGCGACGACCAGACCATCGACGTCCATCTGTCCTGGCTGCGCCGGAAGCTGGGGGAGACCGCGGCCCGCCCCCGCTATCTGCACACCCTGCGCGGCGTCGGGGTGAAACTGGAACCCCCGGTGCAGAGCGGGGAGTACCGGGAGCGCCGGGAGTACCGGTGAGATGGGCCCTGGTCAAGGTCTGCCTGGCCGTCACCGCCATGGTCGTGGTCGCCTTCGCCGTACCGCTCGGCCTCGTCGTCAAGGAGTTGGCCCGCGACCGGGCGTTCGCCGACGCCGAACGGCAGGCCGCCCAGATCGGTCCGGCCCTGGCCATCACCACCGAACGGGCCCGGCTTCAGCGTGCCGTGGCCAGCACCCAGGCGGGCGGGGACGGCCGGATGGCGGTGCACGTCCCCGATGTGCCGGGCAGCCGGGGCAGCGGCTATGACCTCGGCAGGACCCGGGCCGACCGGAGCGCGGTGGCCACCGCGCGCAAGCTGGGCCGGTCCTCGGTCGCCGAAGCGCCCGGCGGCTACACCCTGCTCCAGCCCACCGCGCTGAGCACCGCCCAGGTCGCGGTGGTGGAGGTGTTCGTGCCGCGTGCCACGGTCACCAGCGGGGTCACCACCTCCTGGCTGGTGCTGGCCGGGGTCGGTGTCGCCCTCATCGTCGGCGCCGTGGCCACCGCCGACCGGCTGGGCACCCGGCTGGTGCGCCCGGCGAAACGGCTCGCCGGGGCCGCGCACGACCTGGGCCAGGGGGAGCTGGGGGTGCGGGTCCCCGAGGAGGGTCCGGCCGAACTGCGCTCCGCGGCCGTGGCGTTCAACTCCATGGCCGACCGGGTGGTCCAGCTCCTGGCCGGGGAGCGTGAGCTGGCCGCCGACCTCTCCCACCGGCTGCGCACCCCGCTCACCGTGCTGCGGCTCAACGCGGCCTCGCTCGGCGACGGACCGGCCGCCGACCAGACCCGGGCCGCCGTCGCCCAGTTGGAGCGCGAGGTAGACCAGATCATCCGCACCGCGCGGCAGCAGAAGGCCCAGGTCCCCTCCGGCTGCGATGTCTCCGAGGTGATCCGGGAGCGGATGGACTTCTGGTCCGCGCTCGCCGAGGACCAGGACCGCACCGTACGGCTGGCCGGGGTGGACCGCACCGTACGGGTCCCGGTCGCCCGCCCCGAACTCGCCGCCGCCCTCGACGCGCTGCTCGGCAATGTCTTCCGGCACACCCCCGAGGGCACCGCGTTCGCCGTGGACGTCCACAACGGCGAGGACAGCGTGATCGTCCTGGTCTCCGACGCGGGCCCGGGGATCGCGGACCCGGAGGAGGCACTCCGCCGCGGCCACGGTGACGGCGGGCCCGGTTCGACCGGGCTCGGGCTCGACATCGTGCGCCGGGTCGCCGAGTCCACCGGTGGTGATCTGCGCATCGGGCGTTCGGTGCTGGGCGGTACCGAGGTGCGGGTGTGGCTCTCGCTGCGCGATGACGGGACGGGGCGGGGCGCACGGCGCGGCAGCCGCCGCAGAGCCCGGCTGAAGGCGCGCTCCCTCACCGGTCGGCTGACCTCACGGGCTTAATCACCCCCGATGGCCTCCTTAAGGGCGTCATAAGAAGCGTGCCCGGTGTCCGGGAAGGGTGACTCGTCGCTTTCCGTCCCACTAGCGTGCTGCCCCGCACCAACCCCCCACCCCCGTACGTCGAAGGCAGGCAGCTGATGAGCACTACGCACCGTCGCAGGGTGAGCCGGACCAGCAAGGTGATCGGCGCGGTGGCCGCCGCCGCGGTGGCGGGCTGCGCGGCGTTCGCGCTCAGCGGTGCGGCGAACGCCGGAACGGTCGCCGAGAAGAAGCACTCCGCGACCAAGAGCGCGCACCAAGGCGCCGCGAAGAGCAAGAAGGGCAAGAAGGAGAAGAAGACCCCGCGGGCGGGCGCGGGCTTCGCGCCGTACGTCGACACCTCGCTCTCGCCCGCCTTCGACCTGGTGGGCGCGGCGAAGAAGACCGGCGTCAAGGAGTTCAGCCTCGCCTTCATCACCTCGGGCGGCGGCTGTACGCCCACGTGGGGCGGGGCCACCGACCTCGGCGGCGACGGCGTGGCCCGCCAGATAGGCGCGCTGCGCAAGGCCGGTGGCGACGTCCGGGTCTCCTTCGGCGGTGCCTCCGGCTCCGAACTGGGCGTGGCCTGCACCTCGGCCGAACAGCTCACCGCGGCGTACGCCAAGGCCGTGGACACCTTCAAGCTCACCAAGGTGGACTTCGACATCGAGGGCGCCGCACTGCCGGACACCACCGCCAACACCCGCCGCGCGAAGGCCATCGCCGCCCTCCAGAAGAGCCATCCGGGCCTGGACGTCTCCTTCACCCTGCCGGTGATGCCGACCGGGCTCACCCAGGACGGCGTCAAGCTGGTCGCCGACGCGAAGAAGAACGGGGTGAAGGTGTCCGCCGTCAACATCATGGCGATGGACTACGGCGCCTCCTTCGACGGCGACATGGGCCGGTACGCGATCGAGGCGGCCACCGCGACCCAGGCCCAGCTCAAGGACGCCCTCGGGCTGTGCGACCGGGCCGCCTGGCGGACCGTCGTGGTGACCCCGATGATCGGCGTCAATGACGTGGTCACCGAGGTTTTCACGGTGGACGACGCCCGGCAGCTCGTCGACTTCGCGCGGTCCAAGAAGCTGGGCGGGCTGTCCATGTGGTCCGCGACCCGTGACAAGGCCTGCCCGGGCGGTCCGCAGAACTCCGCGTCGCCCACCTGCAGCTCCGTCGAGCAGAAGGAGTTCGCGTTCTCCAAGGCGCTCGGCGCGTACCGGGGCTGACCGGCTGACCGGCCGACCCACGGCAGCGCGACGGCCCCCGGGAACGCGTCCCGGGGGCCGTCGCCATGCGGTCGTCGCCTACGGATGGTGCTCCCGCTGCCGCTCGAACTCCTCGCGCGTGGGCTTGGCGATCTGGCCGTACTCACCGAAGTAGGCACGGGAGAGCCGCACCCGCAGCCGCTCCTTGAACGACAGCTTCCGCTCGACCCCGGACTCGTCCACCGCGGGTGGCAGTTCCAGCGGCCGGTACTGGTCGAACGAGACCAGGGTGTACCGCTCGGCCGGTGTCAGCGGCTCGTGCAGCTCGGTGAACTCGCCGTGCGGCAGCCGCTGGATGACCCCGGTCTCCCGGCCGTGCAGCACCTTCTCGTGATCGCGCCGCTGGAGTCCCAGACAGATCCGTTTGGTGATGACGAACACCACGACCGGCGCCACGAAGAAGGAGATCCGGCAGGCCCAGGTGATGGTGTTGATCGACAGATGGAAATGGGTGGCGACCAGGTCGTTGCCGCCGCCGATCAGCAGCACGATGTACAGGGCGATCCAGGCGGCGCCGAAGGCGGTGCGGGTCGGGGCGTTGCGCGGGCGTTCATTGAGGTGGTGCTCGCGTCTGTCCCCGGTGACCCACGCCTCCAGGAACGGATAGAGCCAGATCACCAGCAGTACCATCGGGAAGATCATCAGCGGGATGAACACCCCGAGGACGAGGGTGTGGCCCCAGAGATTGATCTCCCAGCCGGGCATCAGCCGGATCAGCCCCTCGGAGAAGCCCATGTACCAGTCGGGCTGGGCGTCGGTGGACACCTGGTCGGGGCGGTACGGGCCGTAGGACCAGATCGGATTGACCGTGGCGATGGCCGACATCACGGCGGTGATGGCGAACACCAGGAAGAAGAACCCGCCGGACTTGGCCACATAGACCGGCCACAGCGGCGGACCCACGATGTTCATGTCCCTGCGGCCGGGACCCGGGTGGTGGGAGTGCTTGTGGTAGACGAGCAGCATCATGTGCAGCGCCAGCAGCCCCAGCATGATGCCCGGGATCAGCAGGACGTGCACGGTGAACAGCCGGGGCACGATGATATGGCCCGGGAATTGTCCGCCGAAGAGGAAGAACGAGATGTAGGTGCCCACGATGGGCACCGAGAGGATCGCGCCCTCCATGAAGCGCAGACCGGTCCCGGAGAGCAGATCGTCGGGCAGTGAATAGCCCATGAAACCGTCGAACATGCCGAGGATCAGCAGTCCGGCGCCGGAGAGCCAGTTGATCTCACGCGGTTTGCGGAACACACCGTTGAAGAACGTGCGCATCATATGGACGAGCATGCTCGCGATGAACAGGATCGCCGCCCAGTGGTGAAGCTGCCGCAGCAGCAGACCGCCGCGGACGTCGAAGCTGATGTCCAGCGTCGATTCATAGGCCGCGGACATCCGGATGCCCTGGAGCGGGGTGTAGCGGCCGTGGTAGACGACCTCGTTCATCGAGGGTTCGAAGAACATGGTCAGATACACACCGGTGAGAATGATGATGATGAAGGTGTAGAGGGCGATCTCACCGATCAGGAAGGACCAGTGGTCCGGGAAGACCTTCCGCAGATTGGCCTTGGCCATCGAGAAGAGGCCCACCCGCCCGTCCGCCCAGTCGGCGAGGGCCTCGCCCCTGCCGACCCGTTTGGTCCGGGCGGAGTCGTCGTCGCGGACCCTCTGCCGGCGCCCCGGGGAATCACTCATGTTTCGGATTTACCAGTCCCTCCAGCGCCCCGCCCGCGTCGGCCGGGCGCGGCTAGCCCCTTTGGCGGAAATGTTGGAGGAAACGTGGGAAGAAACGCGGCATTCGCATGGTCCGGGAAAACCGGGCATGGATCGAACAACCGCTCGGTCGCCGGGGCGCCCCGGCGGGCCGTCCGGAACGGGGGTCATACCTCCGGCAGCTCACCCGTCCCGGCCACCGCCGCGTACCAGCGGGCGCTGGATTTCGGAATGCGGGCCTGGGACGGATAGTCGATGTACACCGCGCCGAAGCGCTTGCTGTAGCCGTACGCCCATTCGAAATTGTCCATCAGGGACCACAGGAAATAGCCGCGCAGATCGGCGCCGTCCGCCAGCGCCCGGTGCGCCGCCGCCAGATGGCTCCGGAGGTAGTCGATCCGCTCCGGGTCGTGCACCCTGCCGTCCGCGTCCGGCTTGTCGTCGTAGGCCGCGCCGTTCTCCGTGATGTACAGCGGCACCCCCGGCGCCTCGTGGGTGTAGCGCATCAGCAGGTCGTACAGCCCGCTGGGATCCACCGACCAGCCCATCTCGGTGCGCCCGCCGGGCGGCTGGTGGAAGGCGATGTGCTCGGAGCCGGGCCAGGGGGAGTGAGTACCGGCCCCGTGGCCGTCATGGCGCGGCGCGGGCTCCTCCGCGGCCGGGGCGGAGACCAAGGACGGGGTGTAGTAGTTGATGCCCAGCGCGTCCAGCGGCTGCCGGATGGCCGCCAGGTCGCCGTCCTGGACGAAGTCCCAGTCGGTGATGGACCGGGTGTCCTCGATCAGATCCTTCGGGTACGCGCCGCGCAGCAGCGGCCCGGTGAAGACCCGGTTGGCCAGTGCGTCGATCCGCCGCCGCGCGTCCTCGTCCGCCGGGCTCGCGGTCAGCGGCCGGACCACCGCCGGATTGAGGCTGATGGCGATGCGGGCGCGGGCGGGCAGCTCGGCCCGCAGCGCCTGGGCGGCCAGACCGTGGGCGAGGTTGAGATGGTGGGCGGCGCGCAGCGGGGCCAGCCGCTCGGTGCGCCCCGGCGCGTGCACCCCCGAGCCATAGCCCAGGAAGGCGCTGCACCAGGGCTCGTTGAGGGTGGTCCAGAGGTCCACCCGGTCACCGAGCGCCCCGGCCACGATCCCGGCGTACTCGGCGAACCGCTCGGCCGTCTCCCGCTCCGGCCAGCCGCCGCCCGCAGCGGAGCCGCCGCGGAACCGGGACTCAAGATCCTGTGGCAGATCCCAGTGGTAGAGCGTCAGGACCGGCTGGATGCCCGCCGTCAGCAGCTCGTCCACCAGTGAGCGGTAGAAGTCCAGCCCGCGCTGGACGGCCGGACCGCGCCCGGTGGGCTGGACCCGGGACCAGGACACCGAGAAGCGGTACGCGCCCAGCCGCAGCTCGCTCATCAGCCGGACGTCCTCGCGGTAGCGGTGGTAGTGGTCGGCGGCGATGTCGCCGGTGTCACCGCCGAGCACCTTCCCGGGGGTGCGGCTGAAGGTGTCCCAGATGGACGGGGTGCGGCCGTCCTGCTGTGCGGCGCCCTCGACCTGGTAGGCGGCCGTGGCCGCGCCCCACAGGAATCCGGGCGGAAAGGCGAGTGTCATGGAAGCGCTCCCATGCGTACGAGGGGGGACAGGGAGGGAGGGGCGGTGGTGCTCAGCCCTTGACGGCGCCCTGCATGATGCCGCCCACGATCTGCTTGCCGAAGAGGACGAAGGCGATCAGCAGCGGGAGGGTGCCCAGCAGCGCACCCGCCATGATCACCGACTGGTCCGGGATATATCCGCGGCCCAGACCGGTCAGGGCCACCTGCACGGTCGGGCTGCCGTTCTGGGTGAGGGCGATGACCGGCCAGAAGAAGTCGTTCCACGCCTGGACGAAGGTGAGCATGCCCAGGACGGCCATGGCCGGACGGGCCGCCGGGAACACCACATGCCAGATGATCCGCAGACTGCCCGCCCCGTCCATCCGGGCGGCCTCGACCAGTTCGGACGGCAGCGCCTGGAGCAGGTACTGCCGCATGAAGAACACCCCGAAGGCGCTGACCAGGGTGGGCAGGATGACCGCCTGGAGCTGGTCGGTCCAGCGCAGCTCGGCGATGGTCATGTACAGCGGCACCACGCTGAGCTGCGGCGGCACCATCATGGTCCCGATGGTGAGCAGCAGCAGCGCGTTCTTGAACCGGAACCGCAGCTTGGCGAAGGCGAACCCGGCGACGGTCGAGAACAGCACGGTCCCGGCCGCGATCGTCCCCGCCACCACCGCCGTGTTGAGCAGCGCCGCGCCCATGTTGGCGTCGTGCCAGGCGATGTCGAGGTTCCTCGCGAGGTTGCCGCCGAACCAGAACGGCGGTGGGGTCCCGGCCAGCCGGGTGTTGGTGCGGGACGCGGCGATCGCCGTCCACACCAGCGGGAACAGCGAGCCCGCGGTGAAGAGGATCAGCACGGCGTAGGTCACCGGTCCGCCGTGGAGCTGACGCCCGGCCCGGCTGCGGCCACGCCCGGCCGGGGTCGCGGGACGCGGTGCGGACTCCGCCGTGGGGTCAGCCGCCGGACGGGACGGCACGGTGGCGGTCATGGCCCTCCCTCACCTCCTTCGTCGTCTGCTTCGTCGTCACGGGCCTCACCGGCTCTTCCGCAGCCGGCGCCCGATCAGCCAGTTCACGGCGCCGATCAGCAGCAGGATGAGGAACATCGTCCAGGCGATGGCGGAGGCCCGGCCGAGGTGGAGATTGACCCAGCCCTGCTCGTACAGATACAGACCGAGCGTCTGGTACTGGTGGTCGGCGCCCCCGGTGGCGCCCGCCGATCCGTTGAACAGCAGCGGCTCACCGAAGAGCTGGGTGGCCCCGATCGTGGAGACGACCACGGTGAACAGGATCGTCGGCCGCAGCGAGGGGATCGTGACATGGCGGAACTGCTGCCGGCGCGAGGCCCCGTCCAGCGCCGCCGACTCGTACAGATCGCCCGGCACGGCCTGCATCGCCGCCAGGTAGATCAGCGCGTTGTAGCCCGTCCAGCGCCAGATCACGATCGTGGAGACCGCCAACTGCGAGGTCCAGGTGCCGTTCTGCCAGTCGATACCGTCGAATCCGAGGAGCCCCAAGGCCCAGTTGACCATCCCGTAGTCCCGGCCGAAGAGCAGGACGAAGACCAGGGTCGCCGCCGCGACCGAGGTGGCGTACGGGGTGAGGATCGCGACCCGGAAGAACATCGAGCCGCGCAGCCGGTAGTTGAGCAGATGGGCGAGGCCGAGGGCCATCAGCAACTGCGGCACCGTGGAGATCACCCCGATGGTGAAGGTGTTCCGCAGCGCGTTCCAGAAGAACTCGTCGTCCCACAGCCGGGAGTAGTTGTGCAGCCCCGCCCACTCCATATGGGTGGGGTCGGTCAGCTCCACCCGGTGCAGTGAGGCCCAGCCCGTGTAGAGGAGCGGGAACAGCCCGAAGGCGGCGAAGAAGAGGAAGAAGGGGGCGATGAAGGCGTACGGGCTCCAGCGGGTGGCCCGGCGGTGGCGGCGCGCACGGCGGGCGCGGCGGCGCTCCTCGGCGGGAGCGCGTGCCGCGGTGAGCGCCGTCACCGGTCCAGGGCGTTGTCGATGGACCGGACCGCGGCCTTCCAACCCTCGTCCGGGGACTTGCCCTGCTGGTCGACCTGGAGCAGTCCGACATCGGTGATGTTCTGGTGGATGAGCGAGTCCTTGGGCCCCAGCACCTGTGTGGGGACGCCCTCGGCCGCCTTGCTGAAGAGGGCGCCGATCGGGGCGTCACCGAAGTACGGATGCCGGGCGTCCGCCACCTGCGGCAGCTCGTAGGCGGCCCGGGAGCTGGGGAAGCTGCCCTGCTTCTCGAAGAGGGTGGCCTGCTGTTCCGGCGCGGTCAGCCAGGCGGCCAGCTTCACCGCCTCGTCGGTGTGCCGCCCCGCCCTGGGCACGGTGAGGAAGGAGCCGCCCCAGTTGCCGGGCCGGGGCGCGGCGGCCACGTCCCACTGGTCCTCGGCCTCGGCCCCGGCCTTCTCCTTGATGTAGCCCAGCATCCACGGCGGGCAGGAGACGGTGGCGAACCGGCCGTTGGCGTACGCCTGGTCCCAGGTCTTCTGGAACTGCTGGAGCCGGGCGGTCAGCTTGCCCTTCGCGGCGGCGGTGGCGATCCGCCAGGCTTCCCTGACCGCGGGGCTGTCCTGGTAGACGGGCGTGCCGTCGGTGTCGTAGTAGCGCTGAGCGCTGCTGGAGACCGCCGCGTTGTAGACCCCGGCCGCCGAGTCGACGAAGGCGGTGCCGCCGGGGGCCCGCTTCATGTACCGCTTCCCGGTGTCCAGGTACTTCTGCCAGTCGCCCGCCCACAGCCGGGCGACCTCCTTCCGGTCGGTGGGCAGTCCGGCCCGGCGGAAGAGGTCCTTGCGGTAGCAGATCGCCATGGGGCCGATATCGGTTCCGAGACCGATCGTCCGGCCGTCCTTGGTGGTGGATTGCGCCCATTTCCAGGGGATGAAGCTGTTCTTCTCCACCCCCTTTGCCTTCGAAAGATCAATGAACTTGTCCGCCTGGGTGGTGGTGACCTCATTGATGTTGGCCACCTCGACCGCCTGGATGTCGGCGAGCCCGCTGCCCGACCCGAGGTGGGTGAGCAACTGGGGGTAGTAGTTCTCGTTGCGCTCGATCGAGGTCTCCTCGATCCGGACGTCCGGATGGAGCCTCATGTACCGGTCGTAGAGACCGGCCTGCTTGTAGCCGAAGACTCCGAAGACCCCGATGGTCACGGTGGTTCTGCCGCTTCCGCCACCGGCCCCGGAGGAGGTCCCCGCGCGGTCGTCGCCGTCGTCGGCACAGCCGGTCAGCAGTCCCGCGCCGAGGGCGGCGGCGGCCATGAGGGCCACCGTCCGGCGCCGGGATCCGGCCGCTCTTCCTGAACTCGTGCGCATTGCGTCCTCCTCGCACCCTGACGTACCGCTCCCGGCCAAGGGGTGGGCATACGTGGGACTTCGGGCTGCATCGGCTCGGGCGGGGAACGTGCGGCTTGTGTATGGCGAAGACAGTGTGGGAGCGCTCCCAGATTGATCTGTTGAAGGTTCGCGGCTCCCTGATGGGGTGTCAAGGGAGCGTGCGCAACAACGTCGCCGAACCGCACTGCTGTTGAATGTCCCTTCGCAGCCGCCCAGGGAGGGAGAGCTGCCGGGTACGTACGGCTGGAGGCGCGACATGGCAGGAACGCGGCGGCGCGGCGCGGGGCGCGGTCGGCCCACGCTGGAGGAGGTCGCGGCCCGCGCCGGAGTCGGCCGGGGCACCGTCTCGCGGGTGATCAACGGCTCGCCGCGGGTCAGCGACCGCACCCGCGTCGCCGTACAGCGGGCCGTCGCCGAACTCGGCTACGTCCCCAACCGGGTGGCCCGTGCGCTGGCCGCCGACCGGGCCGACGCGGTGGCCCTGGTGATCCCCGAGCCCGAGACCCGGCTGTTCGCCGAGCCCTACTTCTCCGACATCATCCGCGGGGTCGGCGCCGGACTCGCCGACACCGACCTCCAGTTGCTGCTGACCCTCATCCGCACCCCCAAGGAGCGCCAGCGCTTCGCGGACTACCTCGCCGCCCACCGGGTGGACGGGGTGCTGCTGGTCTCGGTGCACGCGGACGATCCGCTCCCGGACCTGCTGGAACGGATAGAGATCCCCGCGGTGCTCAGCGGACGCCGCTCGGCACATGAGTCGGTCGCGTACGTCGACTCGGACAACACCGGCGGTGCGCGGGCCGCGGTGGCCCACCTCGTCGAGCGCGGCCGTACTACGGTCGCCACCATCACCGGACCGCTGGACATGTATGTCGCCCAGTGCCGTGTGGACGGCTATCGCGACGCGCTGCGGGCGGCGGGCCGGGAAGTGGATCCGGCGCTCGCGGTGGCCGCGGACTTCACCGAGGAGGGCGGCCGCCGCGCGATGCGCGAACTGCTGGCGCGCCGACCGGATCTGGACGCGGTCTTCGCGGCCTCGGACGTGATGGCCGCGGGCGCCCGGCAGGTGCTGCGCGAGCAGGGCCGCCGGGTGCCGGAGGACGTCGCGCTGGTCGGCTTCGAGGACTCCGCGGTCGCCCGCCATATGGATCCGCCGCTCACCAGCGTCCGGCAGGCCACCGAGGAGATGGGGCGGGCGATGGCGCGGGTGCTGCTGGAGGAGATCGAGGGCGGGGCGGGGCGTACGGCGGTGCCGCCCCGGCTGGTCCTGCCGACGGAGCTGGTGGCGCGCGCCTCGTCCTGAGATTCGCCCCGGCCCGGTACGCCGGTTCAGCTGACCGGCCCCGGACCCGCCACCGCGTCCACTGCCACCGTGGCGTCCGCCGGTCGCCCGTCCCGCTGGGCCAACGCCGCCTCCAGCCGCTGGATGTGGCGGTGCTGGAGCCGGGCGGTGCGCTGGAGCGAGAGGACCGCCCGCAGGAACTGGTCCATATCGGCGGCCCGGGTGAGGATGTCGTCCGGTACCCGTGCGTCGTCGTGGCAGTCCGGCGCCTCCCGGCCGAGCACCGCCTGCGCCCACGCCCGGGTCACCGGCTTGAACATCCGCGGGTGGTTGGCCACGATCCGGGCCCGCACCGCGAGGTCGTTCTCCGCGGCCTCCACATGGAGTCCGTCGTCCTTGTTGCGCGCCCCGAAGAGCGGTTCGTGGAGGTGGTGGGCGGTGAAACCGCGTTCGGCGCAGGCGATCCAGAAGTCCCAGTCCTCCCCGGCGCGCATCTCCTCGTCGTAGCCGCCCACCGCCTCCCACACCTCACGGCGGTAGAGCGAGCAGTAGAACATGATCAGACGGCGCAGCAGCAGCCGCGGGTCGTACGCGGGGAGGGCCAGCACCTGCGGGGGGAGGTCCTTGTCGTCGGTGAAGGCGGAGACATCGGTGGAGGCGATGGCGATGTCCGGGTCGCCCTCCAGCACCGCGACGGTCTTCTCCAGCATGGTCGGGGCGATCACATCATCGGCGTCCAGCGGCAGCACATAACGGCCGGTGGAGGCGGCGATCCCGGCGTTACGGGCCGCGGACACCCCCGCGTTGGCCTGGCGCAGCAGCCGGATCCGGCGGCCCGGGTGGCGGGCGATCAGGGACTCGGCCACCGCCGCGGTGTCATCGGGGCTGCCGTCGTCCACGACGAGCAGCTCCCAGTCGTCGTAGGTCTGGGCCAGGACGCTCGCCACCGCCTGCGGCAGATATCGGCCGTAGCCGTAGCAGGGGATCACCACGGAGACGGCGGGGCGCGGGGCGCGGTCGGCATACGAGCCGGACGCGGCCCCCGGGAGGCGAGTCTCCAGGGGGCCGCGCTCAGCCGTCGCGGACGCCGTCCTCACCGGGCTCCGGTCGCGGTCGTGGACGGCGCGGAGATGTTGATGCACCCGGGGTCGAACCTGATGGGCGCCACCACGACGTTGCCCGCGTTGGAGACGGCGGAGTCGCAGTGGTTCCGCTGGGTCACGGCCTTGTCGTCGCCGAAGACATGGGCGAAGTCCAGGCAGTCGACGGTGGTTCCGGCGGCGGCGGACCCGGTCGTGCCGACGCAGGCGACGCCGGAGTCGAGCGGGTCGGCCAGGGCCTGGCCGCCGATGAAGACCACCGCGCCCGCCGTCGCCGTCACCAGGGCGGCCGTTTTGCCGATGTTCATGAAAGCCTCCTCGTGGACGCTCCGCGGGGGTACCCGCGGGCCTGTGTCCAACGACGGTCCGCGGGGCGGGCATCGAAGCCGCGGGGGGCTTCACCTGTCCGGCGCAGCGAGCGGTGAAGGTGTCGCCGTGCGGGGCGGCGCGGCCCGCACCGCGGTGTCGTCAGGGCGCGGACCGCGGCTGCGGCAGGTCCGCCGTGGCCAGGGGCAGCCGGGCCGCCATCGCCCGTGTCCGCTCGTCGTACGCGTCGTCCGTCCACCGTCGGGTCGCCACCTCGAAGAGGCGGGCGAGATGCGCCGCGTCGCAGGTGTTGGCGCCGTGGCAGACGTAGGTGTACAGCTCCGGCGCGTCCACGGCGACCACGAGGCCCGCGTGCACCACCTCCAGCGTGACCGCCGAGTCCTCACCGCGCCGCAGCGCGGGATAGCGCGGCATCATCGCCGTGGCGCAGAGCATGGAGTTCTCCCACACCCGCGCCCCGGAGAGGGCCAGGGCGCGCCGGGCGGGCCACCACAGCCGCTCGCGGGCGAGGAAGCAGGCGTCCGCCCCCGTGCCGGCGACCGCGGCGAGCTGCACCTCCAGCCGCTCCGGGTCGTACACATCGTCGTCGTCCCACTGGCACACATACGGTCCGGCGGCCAGGTCCACCGCGAGGTTGCGCAGCTCGCCCAGGGTCAGCCCGGGGCGCGGGGTGCGGTGGTGCCGGATCCGCGGGTCGGCGAGGGCCCGGAGGTGACGGGCCAGGGTGTCGTCCGTGCCGTCGTCCACGACGACGAGTTCGGCGGGGGCATGGGTCTGGGCGAGGAAGCACCGGACCGCGCGGGCCGCGAACCCCGGCCGGTCCCTGGTCACCATCAGGCAGGACACCAGCGGTGCCGGGCCGCCGGACGCCCACCGGGCGCGCCCGGCGTCGAGGTCGAGCTCACCGCGCGCGTCCGGCCGCCCCCGCAGGCTGGTCCAGTACCGGACGGTCCGCCACTGGCGGGGCGGTGTGTCCTGGTCCGTACGGGTCCGTCGATCAAGGGGAGGTGATCCGCTCTGCTGGGGCATCCGCACAGTATGTCCAGGTGTGGCGGAGCCGCCGCCGAACGTGTCACCCGCTCGGCCCCACGGGGTGCGCGGATCGCCCGTCTGGGGCGCCCGGGGTGCGGGGGCGGGCCGTCAGCCGCACGTTGGACCCATGACCGAGAGTGAGATCCCACGTATCACCCGACCGTCGATCGTGGTGCTCGGCGTCCAGCCGGGGGAGCCCCCCTACCGGCTGGTGGAGGTGGCCGGTGAGCTGGCGGGCAAGGCGCACTCGGTCCTGGACGTGATCGAGATCGCCCGGTCGGTCGGGCTCGACGACGTCGACCTCGACGACCCCGACATCGTCCGCTGGGTGGGCGGCGACAAGTTCACCTGGACCTCGTGGTGGCCCTACCACCCGCCGCCGCACGAGGAGGGCGAACGGCACGGGAAGCGGCAGCGGCGGCGCGGGCGGAGGGAGCCGTCCGAGGGGTCCGAGGGGTCCGAGGGGGGCGGACCGGACGAGACGCACGACTGAGGCTCGCGGCGGCGACGCCGCCGGTTACGCCAGGTCCAGGAGCTGCTCGTAGAAGCCGCCGAAGCCCTTCTCCCGATTGACGAAATGGAGCTCCAGGATCCAGTGGCAGGTGCGGCCGGACCGATCGGTGCGGCGCAGCGGGGTGCTGTTCTCGGGGGTGATGTAGGACTCGGCCTTCGCCCCGTCGTTGGTCTCGTGCGGGAACTCGCCGACCAGGTGGCCGGCGTGCCAGATGCCGATGTCCCACCCCGCGTCGGCGGCCAGGCGTTCGACTTCCGCGTAGAGCTGCCTACCGGTGATGTCCTCGTCCGCCTGGAAGGCGGCGCGGCCGGCGGCGAAGATGCGCGGAAGATCCTCCAGGAGACGGTGTTTGTCGGGGTCGTCGCCGAAGACGTAGGTGCGGCCGAAGTCGGCCTCGTACTCCTCGAAGATCGGGCCGAAGTCGGCGAAGGCCACGTCGTCCTCGCCGATCGTCCGGTCCGGCGGGTTGTCCCGGTAGGGCAGAAGAGTGTTGGGGCCGGAGCGGATGATCCGCTTGTGCCAGTGCTTGGTGGTGCCGAACATGTCGTTGGCCAGGTCGCGGATGAGATCGCTCACCTCCCGTTCACCCCGGCCGGGAGCCACCAGCCCCCGCGCCTCGATCTCGGCGAACAGCGCGATCGCCTTCTCCTGCGCGGCGATCAGCCCTGCGGCGCGCCCGCTTTCCCCATCTGCCATGCCCATCCCCGTTCTTCATGACATGTGCACCGAATACACCGTCAGCCTCGCACAGGACACCCCTGAGGCGCGGGCCGGGGGCCTGGTGAGCGGCCCACGAGCCCATGGGGCAGCCGCGCCCGACGGTCACCCCCGAATGGGAAAGTCCCTGGTCACCACATCGCGGCCACGGCTGGCAGTGTGTCAGTTGATCTTGTTAACGTTCTCCGCGCCGGTCGCCACGAGGCGTCCGGCGCGAACAAGGAGTGGAGAGCACGTGAGCAAGACCAGGTTGCGCAGGGTGGGCACGGTGGCGGCTTTGGGGGCCGCCCTGTTCGCGGGAGCCCTCACTGTGGCGCCGACGGCGAGCGCGGTGGGCAGCAGTGCCTGCGCCAAGAACGTCACGAACCACTGGCGGCACATCGATGTCCTCGCCTCCCAGGGCGCCTACGACTCGTACATGCACAGCGGTCCCGGCGAGACCTACAAGGTCGTCAAGGGTCTGGGCTACGGGGACGACTTCAAGGCGTACTGCGGTGGATACAGCTCCCACGGCAACTGGTGGTACTACTCCAAGCTGCCCAATGGCAAGAAGGGCTGGATCTTCGGGAGGGACAGCTCCAAGGGCCGCTTCTGAGGTCTGAGGTTCTGGGACCTCCGGGGCGGTGCCGGGCTCTTCCGCGCCGCCCCGAGCGCCAGGCACCGCCTCGGTGTGCCGTGCGGGGCCGCGCGGCGGATGAGGTCCGCCGCGCGGCCGCCGACTCCGGTCAGGCCCGGGCGGACGGGAAGACGTAGAACCCGTCCTCGGTGCTGACCCAGCCGAGGTCGGTCCCGTTGAAGTGCGGGACGAGCCCCTGGTCGAGCTCCTTCGCCAGGACCTTCTTGGTACGGGCCGTCACGGCGATCCCGGTGGTGTGCGAGCTCCCGTCCTCCAGCGTGGCCTGGGTCCCGTAGAGCACCCCGGTCGGGGAGAACTCCGTGGCCGTCATGGAGGTCTCGCCCGCCTCCTGTGCCCAGTACTCCTTACCGGTCTTCAGGTTCCACACCGCGGTCCCGTTCTCGGTCGCGACGGCGGCCAGCCGCTGCCGGGTGTCGAGGACGGGGGGTGCCGCGTCCTCGGTCAGCGAGGTCTTGGGCAGCCGGATGCCGGGGCCGGTGGCCAGCGGCTCGCGGGAAGAGATCTTGTACGAGGCGAAGATCCGCTCACCCGGGCTCAGGGCACCCTTGCCCCACCGGGTGTACACGGTGTCGCCGTCGACCTTCAGCACCCGCAGGTCGGAGGAGGTCCGCTCACCGTCCTGGAAGTGCACTCCGCGGGGCGGCTCGATGTCCTCGGTGCTCCACACCTTCTTGCCGGAGGCCAGCTCGTACATCGCGAGCTGGGACTTGTCGCCGTCACCCTTGCCGGAGAGGACGCCGAAGCAGTACTTCCCGGCGAACAGCGGGGCGCCGACCTCGAGGTCCGCGATCTCCTTGCCGTCGTAGACGCCGGAGATCGTCCGCTTCTTCTCGCTCTTTCCGCCGGTGCCGATCGGGGTGGCGGTCACCGTGCCCCCGCCGGTGGGCGAGGGGTCGTACGCACCGCGCTTACGGCTCTCCACGAGATGGCCGTCCACGATGTACAGACCGGTGCCGTCGCCCGCGTGCCGGACCGTGCCCAGAACCTTCCCGGACGGGTCGTACACGGTGATCGAGACGGAGTCCTTCTCCTTGCTGAGCCCGTCGGACGGGGTGGTGGTCACCGTACGGACCTGGACGGCCGGGGTCCCACCGTGCCAGGTCGCCCCCGCCACCGCGGAGGCGGAGACCTTCACGGACGTGCGCTCCGCGCCCGTCGCGCGGTCCCGGAACTCCAGGACCTCCGGCCCCGGCTCCTTCTCGCTCTCCTCCATGCCGGCCTGGCCCGCTGTGGAGTCGATGAGGTCGTAGGACGCGGGCTTGTCCGCGAGGTTCTTGCGGAAGACGAGCGTCTCACCCAGGTCATAGGGCTGGGCCACACTGTTGCCCGACGCGGGCAGACTCCACGCCTGCTTCTTCGCCAGCCCGGGAATCGCGGGCCCCCGGTACACGGGCCCGGCCGCGGCGGCTTTGCCCCCGCCGTCCCGGTGGGCTCCGCCCGCCGAGGGGCCGTCGCCGTCATCTCCCCCCGAACCGCACCCCACGGCCATCCCCAAGGACAACACCACGCCAACGGCCGCCATCGTGCGCCTGAGCTCCACGTCCCCCAACTTTCCGCGTTCTCCCGGTACCGCCGCGCCGCCGGTCATCGACATGGACACGGCACGCTTGTCGATCAGCAAGGTATCCGGTGCCGGGAATGACGAAGGCCCCCGTCCGCTTCCGCGGCCGGGGGCCTTCCTCGTTCAGGGTGAGTAACGGGACTTGAACCCGCGACATCCTGGACCACAACCAGGTGCTCTACCAGCTGAGCTATACCCACCATGACCGGTGCTTTCCGCACCGGCCGAGAAAAAGTGTACAGGGTCGGCGGGGGTGCTCGCACCCGGCTTCCGGGGCGCCGGGTGCGAGCGGTGGATCATGCGTGCCGGGCGGGCAGAACGTGCTTGGCCGCGATCGACTTCGCCGTGTCCGAGTCCGGCCCGGGCTGCGGTACGAAGACCGCCTCCCGGTAGTAGCGCAGCTCGGCGATCGACTCATGGATATCGGCGAGCGCGCGGTGGTTGCCGTTCTTCTTGGGGCTGTTGAAGTAGGCCCGCGGGTACCAGCGGCGGGCCAGCTCCTTGATCGAGGAGACATCGACGATCCGGTAGTGCAGATAGCCCTCGAGGACGGGCATGTCGCGGAGCAGGAAGCCGCGGTCGGTACCGACCGAGTTCCCGCACAGCGGAGCCTTGCCCGCGTCGGGGACATGCTCACGGATGTACGCCAGGACCTTCTCCTGGGCGTCCTCCAGCGTGGTGCCGCCGTCGAGTTCGGCGAGCAGGCCGGAGGCCGTGTGCATCTCCCGCACCACCTCGGGCATGGTGGCCAGCGACTCGGCGGGCGGCCGGACAACGATGTCCACTCCGTCGCCCAGGATGTTCAGCTCGGAGTCCGTGACCAGCGCGGCCACCTCGATGAGCGCGTCGTCCGACAGCGAGAGCCCGGTCATCTCGCAGTCGATCCACACCATGCGATCGTTCATACGTCTCACCCTACGGGGCGTTCCCGCTGGCCGGGCAGGGTCGGGCGGCCCGGAGCCCGTCCCGCCGCCTGCTCGGGCAGACGTGGGGCGTAGGCGTCCGATTCCGGTTTGCCCGGGTCCGCGCCCCCGTGCGGATGCGCGGCGTGATGGTGGTGCGCCGCGGAGTGACCGAGCGGCGCTCCGGGGCGCCGCAGCGGCAGGGCGTGCTCGCCCGGACGCTGCTCGATCACCTCGGCCCGCTCCGGCCGGTCCATCCGCTCGCCCCGCTCCAGCCGCTCCAGCCGGTCCGGCCGGTCCGCGGAGCCGCCCTGCGGCCTGCGGGCCCGGTAGGCCGCCCGGTACGCGGCCGGGGAGGACCCCAGCTGCCGCCGGAAGTGCCCGCGCAGGGCCACCGGCGAACGGAAGCCGCAGCGCCCGGCGACCTCGTCGACCGAGTAGTCGGAGGTCTCCAGGAGCCGCTGCGCCTGGAGCACCCGCTGGGTGATCAGCCACTGGAGTGGAGCGCTCCCAGTGAGGGACCGGAAACGCCGGTCGAAGGTGCGACGGCTCATATAGGCACGGGCGGCCAGGGCTTCGACGTCGAACTGCTCATGCAAATGCTCAAGCGCCCACGCCACCACCTCGGCGAGCGGATCCGCGCCGATCTCCTCTGGTAAGGACCTGTCCAGGTAGCGCTCCTGGCCTCCACCGCGGCGCGGCGGTACGACGAGGCGGCGGGCCAGGGCCCCCGCGGCGTCGGCGCCGTGGTCGGTGCGCACGATGTGCAGGCACAGGTCGATCCCCGCGGCGGTGCCCGCCGAGGTCAGTACATCGCCGTCGTCCACGAACAGTTCGCGTGGATCCACGTGGACGGACGGATAGCGTTTGGCCAGCGTCGGCGCGTACATCCAGTGCGTGGTCGCCGGGCGTCCGTCGAGCAGCCCGGCGGCCGCCAGGACGAAGGCCCCGGTGCACAGGCCCACGATCCGCGCACCCTCCTCGTGCGCGCGCCGCAGGGCGTCGAGCGCCGCGGCCGGTGGCGGCTGGGTGATCGACCGCCAGGCCGGTACGACGACGGTTCCGGCCCGGGACAGCGCCTCCAGGCCGTACGGTGCGGTCAGTTCCAGTCCGCCAGTCGTTCGCAGTGGCACATCTTCGCCCGCGCACACCAGCAGTCGGTAGCGCGGGACTCCGGCGTCCTGCCGGTCGATACCGAAGACGGAGAGCGGGATGGAGCTTTCGAAAATGGGGCCGCCGCTGAACAGCAGCACCGCGACGATTTCTCGTCGCCGGCGTCCGGAGAGCTTGCGCGAGGTCTCCGGTACGGTCGTGGAGTCCTGGCTCATGGCTCTAAGCCCCCCTCGGTGGTCGCGTCCTCTCGGTCCTGCACGTTTCCCCTCGGTCCTGAACGGTTCCCCCGCCGGTCATGGCCAAGATCGAATCTACTGTGTCGCGTGTGGTCGCCGTGACCAGTTCACCACCCGCCACTATGTCGACATGACAACTTGGCGCGAAGCATTCGATCACGAAGCGTTGCACTCGTAGCCCTCGCTGTGAAGTGCGCCTAGTGCGGACATCCACTTCGCGTAGGGGGTCAGAACACCGCACGCCCCTTTCTACGCTGGCCTGAACGCGGTTGAGCACGCTGTTTGCCAAGGGAAGAACTGTGACGTGAAGTTGGCCGAAAACAGCCGGGTGCAGATGTAGAAAAGCGTCATGCGACAGGCGTACGTCCCTCTCGTACTCCATCACCGCAGGGTGTACGCGGCACTACACAGCGCTCTTCCGGGAGCGCTCCCATCGCGGTCCGTGCGTGCCCGGATACGCCTCAGCCGTGCCGTCCGCCGCGGTGCGCGCCGATCCCGGTACGTCCGTGCCGTCCCCGGTGGGGGAGGCCCGCGTCCGGGTCCGGCCGGGCCGCCACCCGCTCGGAGTGGCGCAGCAGGGCGCGGCTGGCGGCGGTCACCGCGGCCAGGCCCGCGGCGGCGGCCAGTGCCACCCCGCACGGCAGCCCGCACAGCAGGAGGACGAACGGAACGACCGCGCAGCCGAAGGCCGCCCAGCGGATCAGCTCGTTCACCGTCCCGTCCGCCGGGGCCGCCTCGGGGAGGGCCGGCGGGAGCGCCGTCCGGGCGGCCGGGGCGGGGAGCGCGGCGGGGGTCCGCGCGGCGGCCCCGGCGCGGCCGCGGGGGCGGCTGCGGGCCCGGCCGCGGGAGGCCGCACGGGAAGCTGCGCGGGAGGTGGTCGCCGGGGTGCCGCGGCGGGCCGCGCCCCGGGTGCGGCGGACGGCGCGGGCTCGGGGGACGGGCACGGACGCAGGGCTCCTCTCGCGCCGCTGACGGGCACCGGCGGGGCCGGTCCCGGACGTCCGGCCGGGCCGCCGGGGCCCGGTGGCGTCCCGGTCGCGGCTACTACAACGCCGGGCCCGCCCCGAGGTCACTGCGTGGCCGCCGCACGGCGTACGCACAGGGACCGTAGGGCCCCATGGGGGACCACTTGGGGCATTGCGTATCGGGCCGCCCTCCGGCATGCTCCGGGGAACGCTTCGGGCGCTCCGCTGCCGAAGCGGCCTCTGGGCAGGCGAGGAATGGCGCCGTACCCTTAGGGGTAAGGGCTTGGAAAGATGAATCCCGGACGGATTTGGTTCGTTCGATCCCGTCCCCGAGCTCCAGCGGAGTTCCGTCCCCGACAACCTCAACCCGAGCCCCCGCCGATTCCCTCCGCACGAGGACATCTCTCGCCGAGACACCGATGGCCGGTCACGAAATCCCCGAACCCGCGGACCGCAAGCGGGTCGCCGATCACATGGCGCACCCCGAAGCGGCGGAAGAAACACGTCATTCCTGCGATCCGGCGTTCCAGCACGGAGTGGTGGTCGGATTCGACGGCTCCACCTCCAGCGAACGCGCCCTCGCCTACGCGATCGGGATGGCCCGTCGCTCGGGCTCCGGCCTGATCATCGTGCATGTGGCCAACCGGCTGCCGACGACCGTATGGGCGGGCTGTGAGCCGCCCGTCTTCGTCGATGTCCCCGATCACCGCACCGAGGTGCTGGGGCTGGAGCTGGCCTGCGCCGACCATCTCTCCGAGGTGCCCTGGGTCCTCGTCGAGCGGGGCGGGGACATCTGCCATGAGCTGGAGGAGGTCGGCCGGGAGTACGCGGCCGACGCCATCGTGGTCGGCTCCACCCACGGTCTGGTGGGGCGGATCTTCGGCTCGGTGGCGGGGCGGCTCGCACGGCGTGCGCAGCGGCCCGTCGTGGTCATCCCCTGAGCGCTCCCGGTCCCGCTCCCGGGCACCGCGCCTGTCGCCGGGCACTCCCGACCCTTGAGCGCTGTCTGTCCCTGAGCACCGCCTGACCGGCGGCTGAGCGCCACTTGACGTTCGCCCGCGTCCCGCCGGACTCCGCTTGAACCGCTCTTGAGGCCACCTCGAGGCCGTATCGGACCGGCGTCGCTCCGCGGTCGTATCCGCCCCCACCGCCACCCCTGGCGCTCCAGCGAAACTCCGGCGGCGCTCCAGTGAGCCGTCAACGGGCCTCCGGTCGGCCTCCGCCCGGACTGTGCTGGACCACTGGCGCCGTACCGGCGTTCCACGAGTCGGCGTACCTCTTCTCGTCCTGCCGCCCCAAACCGCCGTACCGCGCCGACGGTTGGTGATGCACCGGGAATCGGACACCGCCAACTGCCCTCGACCGCAGGTGAGATGGCGTCAAGTCCATCTTGACAGTCGATAAATCTACCGACGCGTAGAGGTGGATTGTGCGCTTGTGAGGGGTACGTACGCATCATTCGCGCTGTCGCGCGGGAAGTGACGGTTCCCGTGGGGCGGCCGCCGCCGGCGGAGGGCGACGCCGGCCAAGGGAGGCGGCCCCCGCGTGTGTTGGTGGCACACGCGGGGACCGCCGGACGGACTCCCGGAGGGGCTACTCCACCGTCACCGACTTGGCGAGGTTGCGGGGCTTGTCGATGTCCCGGCCCAGCGCCAGCGCGGTGTGGTAGGCGAGCAGCTGGAGCGGGATGCCCATGAGGATCGGGTCGAGCTCCACCTCGTTGCGGGGCACCACGATGGTGTGGTCCGCCTTCTCCTGCTCCTGGTGGGCGACGGCGAGGATCCGGCCGCTGCGGGCCTTGATCTCCTCCAGGGTCGCGCGGTTCTTCTCCAGTAGGTCGTCATCGGGGAGCACCGCCACCGTCGGCACCTCCGGCTCGATGAGCGCCAGCGGCCCGTGCTTGAGCTCGGAGGCCGGGTACGCCTCGGCGTGGACGTAGGAGACCTCCTTGAGCTTCAAGGACGCCTCGCGCGCGACCGGGTAGCCGCGGACCCGGCCGATGAACATCATGCTCTTTGCGTTCGCGTACTCCGCGGCGAGCTTCTTGATCTCCTCCTCGCCGCGCAGCACCTCGGCGATCTGCTCCGGCAGCCTGCGCAGTCCGGCGATGATCCGCTTGCCGTCGGCCACCGACAGATCGCGGATCCGGCCCAGGTGCAGGGCGAGCAGGGCGAAGGCGACGGCGGTGTTGGTGAAGCACTTGGTGGAGACGACGCACACCTCCGGGCCCGCGTGCACGTACACCCCGCCGTCCGTCTCGCGCGCGATGGCGCTGCCGACGACGTTGACCACGCCCAGCACCCGCGCGCCCTTGCGCTTGAGCTCCTGTACGGCGGCCAGAGTGTCGTAGGTCTCGCCGGACTGGCTGACCGCGATGTAGAGGGTGTCGGGGTCCACCACCGGGTTGCGGTAGCGGAACTCGCTCGCGGGCTCGGCGTCGGCCGGGATCCGGGCCAGCTCCTCGATGAGCTGGGCGCCGATCAGACCCGTGTGGTACGCCGAGCCGCAGCCGAGGATCTTCACCCGGCGCACCCCGCGCGCCTCCCGGGCGTCCAGGTTGAGCCCGCCCAGCCGGACGGTGGAGAAGCGGTCGTCGATCCGGCCGCGCAGCACCCGGTCCACGGCGTCGACCTGCTCGTGGATCTCCTTGTGCATATAGGTGTCGTGGCCGCCCATGTCGTACGACTCGGCCTCCCACTCCACCGTCGTCGGCGCGGGGGCGGTGCGGCTGCCCTCGGTGGTGTAGGTGCGGTAGTCGTCGGCCTTGAGGGTGGCCATCTCACCGTCGTCCAGAGTGACCACCTGGCGGGTGTGGCTGACCAGCGCGGCGACGTCGGAGGCGACGAACATCTCCTTCTCGCCGATGCCCAGCACCACGGGCGAGCCGTTGCGGGCGACGACGATGCGGTCGGGGAAGTCCGCGTGCAGCACGGCGATGCCGTAGGTGCCCTCGATCAGGGTGAGCGCGTGGCGGACCTTCTCCTCCAGGGTGCTCGCCTGGGAGCGGCCGATCAGATGCGCCACTACCTCGGAGTCGGTCTCGGAGACCAGCTCCACCCCGTCGGCGACCAGCTTGGCGCGCAGATCGGAGGCGTTGTCGATGATCCCGTTGTGGACGATGGCGACCTTGCCGTCGGCGTCCGTGTGGGGGTGCGCGTTGATGTCGCCCGGCGCGCCGTGGGTGGCCCAGCGGGTGTGGGCGATGCCGACGGTGCCCGCGAAGCGCTTGGGCAGCCGGGACTCGAGCTCACGGACCCGGCCCTTGGCCTTGGCGGTCTTCAGTCCGGCGCCCTGGGCGCCCTTGGCGGGCTTGGCCTGGATCGCGATGCCCGCGGAGTCGTAGCCGCGGTACTCCAGTCGCTGGAGACCTTCCAGCAGCAGCGGCGCCACATCGCGTTTGCCGATGTATCCGACGATTCCGCACATGGTGTTCAGGCCCTCCCTAGTGGATCGGTCGCAGGGTGCTCGTGGTCCGGGACCGGCGGTGGCGGCCGCCGTCCGCGGTGTCAGCCGTAGACGATGCGGCGCAGCTGCCGCAGCGAGAGTCCGGGCGGCGCCACCGCGCGGTACGGCAGCTCGGCCGTGATCCGCTCGAAGATGTCCGCGTTGGTCAGTCCGCCGGACTGCAGCTCGCGGTGGCGGCGGCGGACGAACTCCTCGGTCGTCTCGTCGAAGTACGCCAGGACGTCCAGCACCACCCGGGCCGCCTCGCCGCGGCTGAGCGGCGTGGAGCGGACCAGGTGGTCGACAAGGTCATCGTGGGACATACGGCGATCGAGCACCCATCGATACTGCGGGGAAGAGGGTTCTTTCGCAAGAATCCTGCCCGACATCGGGCAAGGGATGGCGTGAATGGCTAGAAACGGCGGAGTACGGCCTGCTTGGCGGCGGTGAACTCCTCCTCGGTGAGCACTCCGCCCTTGTGGAGATCGCCGAGTTCGCGCAGCCGTCGCAGCAGGGTGTCGTGATCCGCGTCACCCTCACCCGCCCCGCCTGGCGCCGCCTGACCGTTATATGCGGTATGCCCCGACTGCTGGTCTCCGGTGGGCAGGGCCGGGGCCGCGTCGGCGGGCCCGGCGGCCGGGGCCGTGGCCGGGGCCGTGCACGGATGCGGCAGCCGGGCGGTGACGGCCGCCGCGACCAGGGTCATCAGCGGGTCCTTCTTGAAGCCGTAGAGCACCACGGTGTGCGGGTCGTACTTGGGCGCCGCCGGAGCCCCCGCCCGCGCCGTGCGGAACCGCAGATGGCCGTTGTCCAGTCCGACGGCGGGGTGCCACTCCACCGCCTCCAGATCGGCCAGCCGGATGGTCCGGGTGCCGCCCGACTTCTTCGACTCCTCGGTCTTCCAGTTCCACTCCAGCCGGATCCGCTCCCCGTCGAAGGAGACCGTGGCGTCCCCGGCCGACACCGACAGCGGGACATACGGGCCGGGCAGCAGATAGCGGTCACACGGTCCGGACGGCACCTGGTCCAGCAGCAGTGCCCGCCGGACCTCCTCGACCAGGTACTCGGCGACGCCGGAACGGTCCGCCTCGACCGAGAGCTGATACGGGTCGGCCGCGTCCGGCAGTTTGCCGCGGGTCGCCTGGAGCAGCGGATCCGCTCCCTCGCGCAGCTTCAGCCGCAACCGCCCCGCCTTGCGGCCCGGTTCATGGGCGATGCCCGCCACCGCCCCCAGCGGGACGGTCAGTTCGCCGAGCGACTGCCGCACCGGGTTCACACTCTTGTCCCGCCCCGGGACGATCCGTATCGCGCCGCCGTCGAAGGACCAGGCACCATCGCGCTGGGTGATTTCCGCCATGACGTGAATTCTGACAGGCGGTCGGCTGCGTATTGGTCTACACCTTGACCACGGCGGGGGCGCGCGGTACCCAGGGACGCGACGCCTCGTTGAAGGGATTCCCTGTGAGACGACGCCGTGCCCGACTTCTGTGTTCCCTCCTGCTGACCGTGGCGGCCGGGGCGGGGACCGCCGCCACGGCGGAACCGTCCGCCGCCACCGAGCACTCCGCCGCCGCGCCCGTCCCGCTGGACCGGGTGGTGCCCGCGCCCGCCTCGGTACGCCCCGCCACCACCCCGTACGCCCTCGGTCCGGACGCCCGGATCCGCATCGTGGGGAAGAACCCCGCGGCGCGGCGGGTCGGCGACTACCTCGCGGGCGTGCTGCGCCCCTCCACCGGCTACCGGCTGCCGGTGACCGCGCGGGACGGCGGTGACGGCATCCGGCTGCGGCTCACCCCCGGTGCGCGTGCCGTACGCGGCCTCGGCGCCGAGGGCTACCGGCTCCAGGTGACCGGCCGCGCCGTCACCATCAGCGCCCGCGCCTCCGCGGGGCTCTTCCACGGCGTCCAGACGCTGCGTCAGCTCCTCCCCGCGTCGGTGGAGCGGACGACCCGGCAGCCCGGACCCTGGCGGATCTCCGGCGGCACCATCACCGATGAGCCGCGGTTCGGCTACCGGGGCGCGATGCTCGATGTCTCCCGGCACTTCTTCACCGTCGACCAGGTCAAGCGCTATGTGGACCAGCTCGCCCTGTACAAGATCAACAAGCTGCATCTGCATCTGTCGGACGACCAGGGGTGGCGGATCGCCATCGACTCCTGGCCGCGGCTGGCCACGTACGGCGGCTCCACCCAGGTCGGCGGCGGCCCCGGCGGCTACTACACCAAGGCCGACTACCGGGAGATCGTGCGCTACGCCGCCGACCGCGAGCTGACCGTGGTCCCGGAGATCGACCTGCCGGGCCATACCAACGCGGCGCTCGCCTCCTACGCCGAGCTCAACTGCGACGGGGTCGCCCGGCCGCTCTACACCGGCACCGAGGTCGGTTTCAGTTCGCTGTGCGTGCCCAAGGAGGTGACCTACGACTTCGTGGACGACGTCATCCGCGAACTCGCCGCGCTCACCCCGGGCCGGCTGCTCCACATCGGCGGCGACGAGGCGCACTCCACCAGCCACGCCGACTACACGGCCTTCATGGACCGGGTGCAGCCCGTCGTGGCCCGCTACGGCAAGACGGTGGTGGGCTGGCACCAGCTCACCGGCGCCCGTCCCGCCGAGGGAGCCATCGCGCAGTACTGGGGGCTGGACGGCAGCGAGAAGGAGGTCGTGGACGCGGCCAGGGCGGGCACCCGGCTGGTCCTCTCGCCCGCCAACCGCGCCTATCTGGACATGAAGTACACCAAGGACACCCCGCTGGGGCTCTCCTGGGCCGGATATGTCGAGGTCCGGCAGTCCTACGACTGGGACCCGGGCGCCTACATCAAGGACGCCCCGGCCTCATCGGTCCTGGGCGTGGAGGCGCCGCTGTGGACGGAGACCCTGTCCACCGGCGCGCATATCGAGTACATGGCCTTCCCCCGGCTGCCCGGGATCGCCGAACTCGGCTGGTCACCCCGGGCCACCCATGACTGGGACGCCTACAAGGTGCGGCTGGCCGCCCAGGGGCCCCGCTGGGACGCCCTGGGCATCAGCTACTACCGCTCACCGCAGGTGCCCTGGCCCGCGTCCTGACGGACGGGGATCGACTGAGCGGCGGTGAGCGGCGGGAGGTGGTGGGCCCCGGTGGGGCCCGCCGCCATCAGCCCGCGAAGCCCAGCTCCCGGGCGATCAGCATCCGCTGGACCTCACTGGTGCCCTCACCGATCTCCAGGATCTTGGAGTCACGCCACATCCGGGCCACCGGGTACTCGTTCATGAAGCCGTAGCCACCGTGGATCTGGGTGGCCTCCCGGGCGTTGTCCACCGCGACACCGGAGGAGTAGAGCTTGGCGATCGACGCCTCCTTCTTGAACGGCTCCCCGCGCACCAGCCGGGACGCCGCGTCACGCCAGGCCACCCGTGCCATATGGGCACGCATCTCCATGTCCGCCAGCTTGAACTGGATCGCCTGGTTGGCACCGATGGGACGGCCGAAGGACTCCCGGGTCTTGGCGTACTTCACCGACTCGTCCACACAGCCCTGGGCCAGCCCAGTGGCCAGCGCCGAGATCGCGATCCGGCCCTCGTCCAGTATCCGCAGGAACTGGGCGTAGCCCCGGCCCTTCTCACCCAGCAGATTGGCCGCGGGGACCCGGCAGTCGGTGAAGGACAGCTCGCGGGTGTCCGACGCATTCCACCCCACCTTGGAGTAGGGGGCGGCCACGCTGAACCCGGGGGTGCCCGCGGGCACGATGATGGAGGAGATCTCGGGGTGGCCGTCCGGCTTGCGGTCGGTGACGGCGGTGACCGTGACCAGCGCGGTGATATCCGTACCGGAGTTGGTGATGAAGCACTTGGAGCCGTTGATCACCCACTCGCCGGTGGCCTCGTCCAGCCGCGCGGTGGTGCGGGTGGCGCCCGCGTCCGAACCGCCGCCGGGCTCGGTCAGCCCGAACGCGCCCAGCGACTCGCCGGAGCACAGCCCCGGCAGCCACTGCCGCTTCTGCTCCTCGGTGCCGTAGAGGAAGATCGGCATCGCGCCGAGGGAGACCCCGGCCTCCAGGGTGATCGCCACCGAGGAGTCGACCCGGGCCAGCTCCTCGAGGGCCAGGCCGAGCGCCAGGTAGTCGCCGCCCATCCCGCCGTACTCCTCGGGGAAGGGCAGTCCGAACAGGCCCATCCGGCCCATCTCCCGGATGATCTCGTACGGGAACTCATGCTCCTCCCAGTACTTCCCGATCTTCGGGGCGACCACGTCCTGCGCGAACTCCTCGACGGTGCGGCGCAGTTCCTCGTGCTCGGTGGAGAGACGGTGGTCGATCGTCATGACTCAGATCTCCTTCTGGGAGAGGGCGCGGACGGTACGGGACGGGCTGGGCCGGCCCAGGTGCCGGGCCATCCACACGCTGGTGGCGGTGAGACGGCCGAGGTCGACCCCGGTCTCGATGCCGAGGCCGTCGAGCATCCACACCAGGTCTTCGGTCGCGAGATTGCCGGTGGCGCTCTTGGCGTAGGGACAGCCGCCGAGGCCACCGGCGGAGGCGTCCACGGTGGTGACACCGTGCTGGAGGGCGGCCAGGGTGTTGGCGAGCGCCTGGCCGTAGGTGTCGTGGAAGTGCACCGCCAGCCGGTCATCGGCCACGCCCGCCTCGTTGAGCGCGGTCAGCAGCTCGGTGACATGTCCGGGGGTGGCCACACCGATGGTGTCGCCGAGGCTCAGCTCGGCACAGCCCATCTCGATCAGACGGCGGCTGACCGAGACGGTCTGGGAGACCGGGACCGGACCCTCCCAGGGGTCGCCGAAGCACATCGACAGATAGCCGCGCACCGTCGCCCCGGCCTCCAGGGCCCGGGTGACCACCGGTGCGAACATCTCCAGCGCCTCGTCCACCGTGCGGTTGAGATTGGCCTTGGCGAAGGACTCGGTGGCGCTGGCGAAGACGGCGATCTCCCGGGCGCCCAGGGCGAGCGCGCGCTCCAGCCCGCGCTCATTGGGCACCAGCACCGGGAGCCGGGCGGGGACATCGTCGATCAGCGGCATCAGCTGCTCGGCGTCGGCCAGTTGGGGCACCCACTTGGGGTGGACGAAGCTGGTGGCCTCGACCGTGTCCAGGCCCGCCTCGGCCAGCCGCCGGATGAACTCGGCCTTCACGGCCACCGGCACCAGCGTCTTCTCGTTCTGCAGGCCGTCCCGCGGGCCCACCTCATGGATCCGGACCCGGGCGGGCAGCCCGGGGGCCGGAACGGTCATGGGGAGCCCGGCCGGTCCGGCGGGGGTGTCCGGCACGGACATCACACACGCTCCTCGGTCTCGCCGGCCTCGCCGGTCCCGGACGGGGTGACGACCGCCAGGAGCTGGTCCATGGCGACCGTGCTGCCGGGGGTGACATCGAGCTCGGTGACGGTGCCGTCGTGCGGGGCGGAGATGAGGTGCTCCATCTTCATCGCCTCGACCACCAGCAGCCCCTGGCCCGCGGTGACCTCGTCACCGACGGCCGCCTTGACGACCGTGACGGTGCCGGGCATCGGGGCGGTGAGCTCCCCGGCGTGGGCGTCGGACCCGCCGCCGCGCAGCGCCTCCTCGACCGGGTCATGGCCCACCACGCGCCAGGTGTCGGCCTCGCGCCCCAGCCACTGGCTCGCGCCGTCCGCGACGTGGCGGAAGGGGAAGGTGACCCCGGCCAGATCGAGCACCACCCGGTCGTCGCCCGCGCCGAGCCCGGTCAGCCGGGCCCGCAGGGGCTCGGCCGCGGGCGCGTCCTGGGCGGCCGGGGTGTCGTCCTGGCGCTCGATCACCACATCGGCGCCCTGTGCCCGGCCGCGCACCCGCACGGTGACCGGGGGGTGGCCGGAGATCCGCAGCCGGTGGACGGTCCAGGTGGGCGTACCGCCCAGCCGCCAGCCGGTCGGCACCGAGAACGGGTCCACCCAGCCGCCGGACTCCGGCCGCGCACCGGCCCCGCCCGGCTCCAGGGCCGCCTGGCGCAGCAGTGCGGCGGCGGCATAGACCTCGTCCGGGACCCGGTCGGGGACCAGGGAGGCCGCCGCGCGGTCGACCAGTCCGGTGTCCAGCTCGCCGGAGACCACCTGGGGATGGGCGGCCAGCCGGCGCAGGAAGCCCGCATTGGTGTCCACGCCCAGCACGCTCAGCTCGGCGAGGGCGGCCCGCAGCCGGCGGAGCGCGGTGGGGCGGTCCGGTCCGTAGGCGATGACCTTGGCGAGCATCGGGTCGTAGGTGGTGCCGACCTCGGTGCCGGTGCTCAGCCCGGAGTCGACCCGGACGCCTTCGCCGACGGGCTCGTCCAGCGCCAGCACGGTGCCCGCGGAGGGCAGGAAGTCCACCCGGTCGCCGGTGGCCCGGGCGGTCTCGGCGCAGATCCGGGCCTCCACGGCATGGCCGGTGAAGGTGATGTCCTCCTGGGCGTGGGGCAGCGGCTCGCCGGCCGCCACCCGGAGCTGCCACTCCACCAGGTCAAGACCGGTGATCAGCTCGGTCACCGGATGCTCGACCTGGAGGCGGGTGTTCATCTCCATGAAGCAGTACGCGGAGGGATCGTCGCCCGGGACGATGAACTCCACGGTGCCCGCGCCGACATAGCCGCACGACCGCGCCGCGGAGGCCGCCGCCTCGCCCATCAGCGCCCGGGTGGCCTCGTCCAGCAGCGGACTGGGCGCCTCCTCGATGATCTTCTGGTGACGGCGCTGGAGCGAGCACTCGCGCTCGCCGAGGTGGATCACTCCGCCATGGCCGTCGGCGAGCACCTGGATCTCGATATGGCGCGGCCGGTCGATCCAGCGCTCCACGAGCAGGGTGTCATCGCCGAAGGCGCCGCGCGCCTCGCGCCGGGCGGCCGCGATCTCATCCGCGAGCAGCGCCTCGTCCCGCACCAGCCGCATGCCCTTGCCGCCGCCGCCCGCCGAGGGCTTGAGCAGCACCGGCATCCCGATCTCCCGGGCCGCCTCGGTGAGCTGGGCGTCCGTCAGACCGCTGCCGGAGGAGCCGGGCACCACCGGCACCCCGGCCGCGCGCACCGTCTCCTTGGCGCGGATCTTGTCGCCCATCAGCTCGATGGCCCCGGCCGGGGGGCCGATGAAGGCCAGCCCGGCATCGGCACAGGCGCGGGCGAACGCCGCGTTCTCCGCGAGGAAGCCATAGCCGGGGTGGACGGCCTGGGCGCCGGTGCGGGCCGCCGCCTCCAGCAGCCGCTCGATCGACAGATAGCTCTCCGCGGCCTGGGCGGGGCCGATCCGCACGGCGGTGTCCGCCTCCCGCACATGGCGGGCGTCCGCGTCGGCGTCGCTGTAGACGGCGACCGAGCGCACCCCGAGCCGCCGCAGGGTGCGGATGACGCGCACCGCGATCTCACCGCGGTTGGCCACCAGGACTGTCTCGAACATCGGGTGCATTCCCCTCACATCCGGAAGACGCCGTAGCCGGGCGCCGCGGGGTCCTTCTCGGGCAGCGGGGCGCTCGCACACGCGGTGAGCGCGAGACCGAGCACCGTACGGGTCTCCAGGGGGTCGATCACTCCGTCGTCCCACAGCCGGGCGGTGGCGTAATAGGCGCTGCCCTGGGTCTCGTACTGCTCGCGGACCGGGGCGCGGAACGCCTCCTCGTCCTCGGCGCTCCACTCCTCGCCGCGTGCTTCGAGCTGGTCGCGTTTGACGGTGGCGAGCACCGAGGCGGCCTGCTCACCGCCCATCACCGAGATCTTGGCATTGGGCCACATCCACAGGAAGCGCGGTGAATAGGCCCGGCCGCACATCGAGTAGTTCCCCGCGCCGTAGGAACCGCCCACCACCACGGTGAGCTTGGGGACCCGGGTGCAGGCGACGGCGGTGACCATCTTGGCGCCGTGCTTGGCGATACCGCCCGCCTCATAGCTGCGGCCGACCATGAAGCCCGAGATGTTCTGCAGGAAGACCAGCGGGATACCGCGCTGGTCGCACAGCTCGATGAAGTGGGCGCCCTTCTGGGCGGATTCGGAGAACAGGATGCCGTTGTTGGCGACGATGCCCACCGGGTGGCCCATGATCCGGGCGAAGCCGGTGACCAGCGTGGTGCCGAACTCGGCCTTGAACTCGGCGAACCGCGAGCCGTCCACCACCCGCGCGATCACCTCGCGCACGTCGTACGGGGTGCGCGAGTCGACCGGCACCGCCCCGTACAGCCCTGCGGGGTCCACCGCGGGCTCCTGGGACGGCTCCACCCGCCAGGGCAGCGCGCCCCGCTGGGCGGGGGAGGACGGCAGGGTGGCGACGATGTCGCGGACGATCCGCAGCGCGTGGGCGTCGTCCTCGGCGAGGTGGTCGGTGACGCCGGAGACCCGGGAGTGGACCTCCCCGCCGCCCAGCTCCTCGGCGGTGACCACCTCACCGGTGGCGGCCTTCACCAGCGGCGGCCCGCCCAGGAAGATGGTGCCCTGGCCACGCACGATGACCGCCTCGTCGCTCATCGCCGGGACATAGGCGCCGCCCGCGGTGCAGGATCCCAGCACCGCCGCGACCTGGGGGATCCCGGCGCCGGACATCCGCGCCTGGTTGAAGAAGATCCGGCCGAAGTGGTCACGGTCGGGGAAGACCTCGTCCTGCATCGGGAGGAAGGCGCCGCCGGAGTCGACCAGATAGACACACGGCAGCCGGTTCTCCAGCGCGACCTCCTGGGCGCGCAGATGCTTCTTCACCGTCATCGGGTAGTAGGTGCCGCCCTTGACGGTGGCGTCATTGGCGACCACGACCACCTCGCGGCCCGCGACCCGGCCGATCCCGGCGATCACACCCGCCGCCGGGGCCTGCCCGCCGTACATTCCGTCGGCCGCGAGCGGGGCCAGCTCCAGGAAGGGGGAGCCGGGGTCCAGCAGGGTGTCCACCCGGTCGCGCGGCAGCAGCTTGCCGCGCGAGGTGTGGCGCGCCCGCGCCTTCTCTCCGCCTCCCAGCCGCGCCGCGGCCAGCTTCTCGCGCAGGCGCGCGGCCAGCTCGCGGTGCGCGGCCTCATTGGCCTTCCAGGCGTCGGACGCCGGGTCGGCGCCGCTCCGCAGCACCGGTGCCTGCTCCATCGGTTCGAGCCCCCTCGCTCGCTTCGCCGGACGGGTTAATAAGCGTTAACCCACCCATCAGGTTAACGACCACTAACCCCGCTGTCTAGAATTGATTTCATGAGCACGCATGCCCCCGCCCCGACCCGCCGTGAGCAGATCCTCAAGGAGGCCGCGCGGCTCTTCGCCGAGCGCGGGTTCCACGGTGTCGGCGTCGACGAGATAGGCGCGGCGGTCGGTATCAGCGGCCCCGGCCTCTACCGCCACTTCGCGGGCAAGGACGCGATGCTCGCCGAGCTCCTGGTGGGCATCAGCGGCCGGCTGCTGACCGGCGGGAAGAAGCGCGCCGCCGAGGCCGAGGGCGGCGGTCTGAGCCCGGCCGAGGTGCTGGACTCCCTCATCGAGGGCCATATCGACTTCGCCCTGGACGACCGGCCGCTGATCATCCTCCACGACCGTGAGCTGGACCGGCTCCGGGACACCGACCGCAAGCTGGTCCGTTCGCTCCAGCGGCAGTACGTGGAGCTGTGGGTCGAGGTGGTGCGCACGGTCTACCCCGGGCTCGCCGAGGCCGAGGCCCGCGCCTGTGTGCACGCCGTTTTCGGGCTGCTCAACTCCACCCCGCACCTCGGCCGCCCCGGTGCGCTCCCCGGGCGTGAGGCCACCGCCGCCCTGCTGCACCGGCTGGCGCTGGGCGCCTTCGCGGCCGCCCATGCCGCCGACGGTTCCTCTGGACAGGGTCGCTGACCGGCCGGTAGCTTTCGCTGAGCAAGCGCTTAGGCGTCTGCTGTCAACCCGGCATGGTGCGACCACGGCGGCGCGCGGTCACGGCCGCGCGGGCGGAGGTGGCCGGGCCGCGAGAACGAGTAGGGAGTGGCTGATGCGCCGCACGGTGTTCAACGAGGACCACGAGGCGTTCCGGCAGACCATCCGTGACTTCATCGCGGCCGAGGTCGTGCCGTACTACGACGCGTGGCGCGAGGCCGGTCAGGCCCCCCGTGAGTTCTACAAGAAACTCGGTGAGCTGGGTGTCTTCGGGATCGAGGTCCCCGAGGAGTACGGCGGCGCGGGCGAGACCAGCTTCAAGTTCAACGCGGTGATCACCGAGGAGTGCGCCCGCGCCGGGGTCAGCTTCGGCGGCAGCGGGGTGCACACCGCGCTGTGTCTGCCCTATCTGCTGGCGTACGCCACCGAGGAGCAGAAGCGGCGCTGGCTGCCGCCCTTCGTCAGCGGCGAGATGATGACCGCCATCGCCATGACCGAGCCGGGCACCGGTTCGGACCTGGCGGGTATGAAGACCACCGCCAAGCTCTCCGAGGACGGCACCCACTACGTCCTCAACGGCGCCAAGACCTTCATCACCGGCGGGGTGCTCGCCGACCGGGTGCTGGTCTGCGCCCGCACCGCCCCCGCCACCGCCGAGGACCGCCGCGCGGGCATATCCATCCTCGTGGTCGACACCAGGAGCGAGGGGTACGCGGTCGGCCGGCGGCTGGAGAAGCTCGGCCTGAAGACCTCCGACACCGCCGAACTCTCCTTCACGGACGTCAAGGTGCCGGTGGAGGACCTGCTCGGCGAGGAGGGCAAGGCGTTCGGCTACCTCGCCCACAATCTGCCCCAGGAGCGGCTGGGCATCGCCATCGGCGCCTACGCCCAGGCGGCCGCCGCCGTGGAGTTCGCCAAGGGATACGTCCAGGACCGCTCGGTCTTCGGGAAGTCGGTGGCGTCCTTCCAGAACACCAAGTTCACGCTCGCCGACTGCAAGTCCGAGGTGGACGCGATGCAGGCGGTCGTGGACCGGGCGCTGGACGCGCACGACGCCGGTGAGCTGACCGCCGCCGACGCCGCCTCCGCCAAGCTGTTCACCACCGAGCGCGCCAATGTCGTCATCGACAAGTGCCTCCAGCTGCACGGCGGTTACGGCTACATGATGGAGTACCCCATCGCCCGGCTGTACGCGGACACCCGCGTCAACCGCATCTACGGCGGCACCAGCGAGGTCATGCGCTCGATCGTCGCCAAGTCGATGGGGCTGTGATGGCAGCCCGCGCCGCCCGTCCCGCCCGTCGGCGCCCGTGCCGCGGCACCGCTCTGCAAGACTGCGCGAACCATGAATGACGCACTCCAGGGCCTGCTCGAACTGCTCGACCTCGAGCGGATCGAGCGGGACATCTTCCGCGGCACCAGTGACGCCGCGCCCATGGTGCCCCGCGTCTTCGGCGGCCAGGTGGCCGCACAGGCGCTGGTGGCCGCAGGGCGCACCGTCCCGGAGGACCGGTCGGCGCACTCGCTGCACGCCTACTTCCTGCGGCCCGGCGACCCCGGGGCGCCCATCGTCTACACGGTGGACCGGATCCGTGACGGCCGGTCCTTCACCACCCGCCGGGTGGTGGCCGTCCAGCACGGCCAGCCGATCTTCCACCTGTCGGCGTCGTTCCAGACGTACGAGGAGGGGCTCGAGCACCAGGAGCCGATGCCGGACGTCCCCGATCCGCTGTCCCTGCCGACCGCCGAGGAACTGCTGCCCCGCTACAAGGACCTCATCCGGCCGGAGGTCAGCAGGCGGATGCTGAATTCCCGGGCGGCGGTGGACCTGCGGTACGTGGACGAGCCGCCCTACGGCAGCGTCGGACGGCCGCGTGAGGCGAAGTCGCGGGTGTGGTTCCGGACCAACGGCAAACTGGACGGCGTGGCCGACGATCCGCTGCTGCACGTCTGCCTGGCCACCTATGTCTCCGATATGACCCTGCTGGACTCGGTGCTGCTCGCGCACGGCCGGGGCGGCTGGGTGGTGGGGGACATCGTCGGCGCCAGCCTCGACCACGCCATGTGGTTCCACCGGCCGTTCCGGGTGGACGACTGGCTGCTGTACGACCAGGAGAGCCCCTCGGCGTCCGGCGGACGCGGCCTCGCCAAGGGCCGGATCTTCACCGCCGACGGGCGGCTGGCCGTCTCGGTGATCCAGGAGGGCGTCATGCGGGTGCCGCACAAGGCGTGACGGCGGTCTCCCGGACCTGCGGCGGGGGTCCGGGGTCCGGCGCGCGGCGGGGACGCGCGCCCGTGGTGCCGGAGTGCCCGGTGGCTCGGCGCCTCGGCGCGTGAGCGGGTGAACGCCTCGGTGCGCCGGGCGAGGTACCGGGGGCCGGCGCGTCAGAAGCGGGGTTCGAGCCCGGCCGCGTCCAGGAGATAGGCGGTCATCGGGTCGTAGAACCGCGGATTGGTGACGTGGTCGTCCAGCGGGACGACCACCGAGAGGCTGCCCTCGGACTCACCGAGGAAGAGCGCGGGGTCATTGCAGTCCGCGTACCCGACGGCGTCGATGCCCCGCTGTCCGGCGCAGCCGGCCCAGCCGTGGTCGGCGACCACCAGATCGGGCAGCGGACGCCCCTCACGGGCCAGCCCGTCCAGGATCGCCGCCATCGGGGCGGGGGAGTGGGTGTGCCAGAGGGTGGCGCCGCGCTCCAGCATCGCCACGTCGCAGAACTGGAAGACGTACCCCTCGTCCGCCTGGAGCCCGCCGGGGATCTCCACGATGTCGCAGCCCGCGGCCCGCAGGGCCGAAGCGGTGGCCCGGTGGGCCTCCAGCAGCCCGCCGGGGTGGCCGGTGGCGAAGAGCACCCGCTCCTGGGTCTCGGCCGCCTTCCGCAGTACCGACGCCATCCGGTCCAGTGCGCCGACCGTGAGCTCGGGGTCGATGGTGTCCTGTCCCGAGCGGTGCTGCGGATCGTCGATCACCCCGCACCGCTCCGCCATGACGGCCAGCACGTCCTGTTCGTCGGTCCAGCGGTCGCCCAGCTCCAGGCCGAGCCAGTAGTGGCGGTCGCCGTTGGCCAGTTTGCGGTAGTGGGAGAGGTTGTTCTCCCGGGGAGTGGCGACATCGCCCGCGATGCGGGTACGGACAAGGTGGTCGATCAGCTCGGCACGACTGGGCACGGTACTGGGTATCGGCATGTGGCCCATTGTCGCCCCTGCCGAGGCGGAATGGGGGCCTCCATCGCGCGGCGGACCGGGCCTGTCATGGCGTGACGAGGGTCACGTGACCGGCCTGGCACAGCCCCGCGGCGGCGCCGCCACGGGGCCGGGCACGCGGCATGAACGAGCCGGGGCCCGCACCCTCATCAGGTGCGGGCCCCGGCTGTCAGCCGTGACGCGTCAGGCGGGAACGATGTTCTCGGCCTGCGGGCCCTTCTGGCCCTGCGTGACGTCGAACGACACCTTCTGGCCCTCGTGCAGCTCACGGAAGCCCTGGGCGGCGATGTTCGAGTAGTGGGCGAAGACGTCGGCGCCGCCGCCGTCCTGCTCGATGAAGCCGAAGCCCTTTTCCGAGTTGAACCACTTCACGGTGCCAGTTGCCATGTCAATCTCCTTCAATGGGGGCTGAGTCGGAACCCGAATTCTCCGGATCCCGTGTCGCCGCAATGACCCCATCCGGAAATGACCGGTAAAAACAAAATGCGCCTGATGGCTACATCCCGTCAGGCGCACACAAAGTTCATGGGTACCAAAACTGCAACTGCAGGCAACTATAGCACGTGCCCCGGCCGGGTGGGAGGAACCCGCGAAATCTCGGGCGCTTCCCCTGGGGCGGCCGGTGTGGGACGCTGGATTTCCCGATCCCCCTCTCTCCCCGTTGAGGCACTATGCGCTGCATTATCGCCAATTTCGCCTTCGACCTGACCGCTCGGGAGGTGACGGAGGCGATGACCGGCGTCAGCCCCGAGCCCATCACCGGCCCCTCGGTCCGCATCGGGCGCCGCACCTACCCGGTGAAGCAGGTCGGGGCGGTGGTCACCCGCCAGGACCGGCGCGACTTCACCGCGGGTGAGGTCACCCGCGCCATGAAGCGTCTGGGCTTCACCTGCTTCCCGGCGCCGGACGCGACCCCGGCCGACCCGGACCCGGTCAAGAACGCTTCCGGGCTGCTGGGAGGACCGACGCAGGAGGGCTGAGCAAGTGGACGCGGTGTCCAAATGGCCGGCGCCGGACCCTCGGGAACGTACATGTGACGCGCGGGCGGATCTGCCTACGCTCCTCCGTATGACCTCAGCACCCCGGCAGTCCGCCGCCCCCGTCGGCCCCGTCGACTCCTCCCGTGTCCCGCGCTTCGCCGGCCCCGCGACCTTCGCCCGGCTGCCGCGTGTGGACGAGGTCGGCGGCACCGCGGACGTCGCCGTGGTCGGTGTGCCCTTCGACAGCGGTGTCTCCTACCGGCCGGGCGCGCGCTTCGGCGGCAACGCCATCCGGGAGGCGTCCCGGCTGCTGCGCCCCTACAACCCGGCGCAGGACGCCTCGCCCTTCGCCCTGGCACAGGTGGCCGACGCCGGAGACATCGCCGCCAACCCGTTCAACATCAACGAGGCCGTCGAGACCGTCCAGGCCGCGGCCGACGACCTCCTGGGCACCGGCGCCCGGCTGATGACCCTGGGCGGCGACCACACCATCGCCCTCCCGCTGCTGCGCGCGGTGGCCCGTAAGTACGGCCCGGTGGCCCTGCTCCACTTCGACGCCCACCTGGACACCTGGGACACCTACTTCGGCGCCGAGTACACCCACGGCACGCCGTTCCGGCGCGCGGTCGAGGAGGGCATCCTCGACACCTCCGCCCTCTCGCACGTCGGTACCCGGGGTCCGCTCTACGGGAAGAAGGACCTGGACGACGACGCCAAGATGGGCTTCGGCATCGTCACCTCCGCCGATGTCATGCGGCGCGGTGTGGACGAGATCACCGACCAGCTCCGCCAGCGCATCGGTGACCGTCCGCTGTACATCTCCATCGACATCGACGTCCTGGACCCGGCCCATGCGCCGGGCACCGGTACCCCCGAGGCGGGCGGTCTGACCTCCCGCGAGCTGCTGGAGATCCTGCGCGGTCTGGCCGGCTGCCACCTGGTCTCGGCCGACCTCGTCGAGGTGGCCCCGGCGTACGACCACGCCGAGATCACCTCGGTGGCCGCCTCGCACACCGCCTACGAGCTGACGACGATCATGGCTCGTCAGATCGCCGCCTCCCGGAGCGAGTGACCTCCTCCGCACCCCTCGACTGACGCCCGGGCCGGGGGGGGGCCCGGCACGGCGGGGCCCCGGCCCGCGGGGGGCGGGGGGGGCGCGGCGCA
>NZ_JANCLX010000005.1:0-339094 GCF_024295805.1 Streptomyces cucumeris | reverse complement strand
GGGGTGCCCCCCCCCCCCCCCCCCCCCCCCCCCCCCCGCCGCGCCCCCCCCCCCCCCCGGGGCCCCCCCGCCCCGGCGGCGCAGGGGGCTCCGCATGCCTTCGGGTGACTGCCGCTCCCCTGTCGTCAGCGGAAGGGTCGGAGCCGGGCGAATGCCCCATGCAGGACATCCAGTTGTGAAGTTGTGTTCATGCATTGAAGACATTCGCTGATCCATTGACCCGTTGTGTTCACCTCTTTATGGTCGCTGCGACCGTCATCGGCGAACCACGACGGAGAACAATGACGTACTCCACCCCCCGGCCGCCCCGCGCCGCCCGGCTGATCGCACCGCTCGTCGTCTGCGGGCTGATCGCGGCGGTGCCCACGGCTTCGGCAGGACCCGTGTCCGCACCGTCCGCGGCGGAAGGGGGTGCCGCCGGGTCCTGTACGGATGACTCCGGCGGGCGCCCGTCCGACGGCTGGTCGCTGTCGTCCCACCGGATCGATCCGAAGGACAGCTACCACGCCTACGTCGGCAACGGCTATCTCGGACAGCGGGTGCCGCCCCAGGGCACCGGCTACTCGGGAGGCGGTGACAAGACCGGCTGGCCGCTGTTCACCCCGCGCTACGACGGCTCCTTCGTCTCCGGGCTCTACGCGCACAACAAGAAGACCACCGACGACCGGCAGGTCGCCGCGGCCATCCCGAGCTGGACCACCCTCGAGGTGGCCACCGGGGGCGCCGCGGGCGAGACCTTCGGCCCCGGGACGTCCCCGGGCCGGATCTCCGACTACCGGCAGACCGTCCTGATGCGCTGCGGTCTGGTGCGCACCTCGCTCACCTGGACCGCGTCCGACGGCCGGGCCACCGATCTCACCTACGACGTCCTCGCCGACCGCCGCGATGCCCATGTCGGCGCCGTACGGCTGCGGATGACCCCGCACTGGAGCGGCCGGGCCACGGTCACCGACCGGCTCGACGGACGCGGCGCCCGGCGGCTGACCGGGACCGGCGGCGGTGCCCACCGGGGCGGTTCGGTGGACGTCGGATTCCGCACCGACGGCACCCGTACCGACGGGGCCGTGGCCTCCACCCTGCGCCCCGGCCACGGGGTGCGGGCGCGGGCCCAGGGAACGCCCGGCGCCTCCGGGAAGCTGAGCGCGCATCAGGGTTTGCGCTTCCCGGTCCGGCGCGGCCGTTCCTACGCCTTCACCAAGTACGTCGGCGTCGACACCGCCCTGACCTCCCGCGCCCCGCGCGCCGATGCCCTCGCCGCCTCCCGGCGCGCCGCGGACCGGGGCTGGGACGCGCTGTTCGCGTCGCACACCGCCGCCTGGCGGAAGCTGTGGCGCTCGGACATCGAGGTGGCCGGGCGCGACCAGGCCGAACTGCGCTCCTGGGTGCGCTCGGCCCAGTACGGACTGCTGTCCGCCACCCGTGCCGGATCCCGTAACAGCATCGCGCCCACCGGGCTGACCAGCGACAACTACGGTGGTCTGGTCTTCTGGGACGCCGAGACCTGGATGTACCCCGGGCTGCTGGCCACCCATCCCCAACTGGCCAGGTCCGTGGTGGAGTACCGCTACAAGACCCGCGTGGGCGCCCGGGCGAACGCCCGCAAGCTGGGCTACTCGGGGCTGTTCTACCCCTGGACCAGTGCGAGCAAGGGCGGGCTGTGGACCGAGTGTCATAGCTGGGACCCGCCGCACTGCCGCACCCAGAACCACCTCCAGAGCGATATCGCCCTCGCCGCCTGGCAGTACTACCAGGCGACCGGGGACCGTGGCTGGCTGCGCGACCGCGGCTGGCCGGTGCTCAAGGGGATCGCCGAGTTCTGGGCGGGCCGTGCCACCCGGAACGACGACGGCAGCTACTCCGTCAAGAACGTGGCCGGACCGGACGAGTACAGCAACGGTGTGGACGACGCGGTCTTCACCGACGCGGGCGCCGCCACCGCACTGCGCCACGCCGCTCGCGCCGCCCGGCTGCTGGGCGAGGACGCCCCCGCCGCCTGGACCCGGATCGCCGGCCGGCTGCGGATCCCCTACGACAAGAAGAAGGGGGTCTTCCAGCAGTACCGCGGCTACAAAGGATCGATGATCAAGCAGGCGGACACCGTGCTGCTGATGTACCCGCTCCAGTGGCCCATGAAGGGCCGGACCGCCGCCCGGACCCTGGACTACTACGCCGGGCACACCGACCCCGACGGCCCGGCCATGACGGACTCGGTGCACGCCATCGACGCCGCCGCCATCGGTGAGCCCGGCTGCTCGTCGTACACCTATCTGATGCGCTCCATCAAGCCGTTCGTCCGCGGTCCGTTCCACCAGTTCTCCGAGGCGCGGGGGCGGAAGGCCGGTGCGCAGGACCCGTTGTCCGGTTCCCCGGCGCAGGACTTCCTGACCGGCAAGGGCGGTTTCCTCCAGGTCTTCACCCACGGGCTGACCGGGCTGCGGGCGGAGGAGGACCGGGTGCGGCTGGACCCGATGCTGCCGCCGCAGCTCCACGACGGTGTCACCCTGCGCGGACTGCGCTGGCAGGGGCGCACCTACGAGGTGGCGATCGGCCCGCGGGAGACGACCGTCCGGCTGACCGGCGGTGCGCCGTTCACCATCGAGACGCCGCGGGGCGGGAAGCGGACCGTGCGCCGGGACGCCCCCGCGGTGCTCCCGACCCGCCGTCCGGACCTGAAGCCGACGGACGATCTCGCCCGCTGCGGGAAGGCGACGGCGAGTTCGGAGGAGCCGGGGATGTACGCGGGCGCCGCCGTGGACGGCGGCAAGGCCACCGCCTGGGTGCCGAACGCCGCCGAGGGCACGCTCACCGCCGACCTCGGCCGGGTGGTGCGCGGGGCGAAGATCAGCCCCGAGTGGACCTCGGTGCGGCCCGCCTCGTACCGGGTGCGGACCTCGCTCGACGGGCGCCACTGGCGTCCGGCGGGTGCGGGACCGGCCCGCTACGTCCGGGTGACGGTGCGCTCGTCGGACGACAAGAAGCGGGCGGGCGTCGCGGAGTTGAGGGTCACGCGCGAGCACTGACCGCCCGGCGGCGGCATGCGCAGCGATGGCGTGCACAGGGTGTCAAGAACTGTGCAAGGTATGCCAACGACACCCCCGCCCCCGGCGGGCCATGCTGATCAGGTCAGGTAGGCAGGGTTTCGACGGGGGGAGCCCTGCCTGCCTGCGACCAGCGCCTCCTGGCGGAAGTCCCGGGGCGCGACGCCGTAGGCGCCGCGGAAGGCGCGGCTGAAGTCCGCGGCGTGGCTGAACCCCCAGCGGGCGGCGATGGCGTGGATGGGGGTGGCGCTCTGCGCGGGATCGGCGAGATCGCGGCAGCAGCGCTCCAGCCGCTGGGCGCGGATCCACGCCGAGACGGTGTGGCCCCGCTGTTCGAAGAGGCGGTAGAGGTACCGCAGCGAGATGTGGTGGGCGGCGGCGACCGAGGCCGGGCTCAGCTCCGGCCGGTGCAGATTGCGCTGGACGAAGTCCTCGATCCGCAGGAACAGGGCGCGCCGCCGGCTCTCCGGGGTGACGGCGGTGGTGTCGCGGCCCTCCCCGGCGTCGAGTTCATGCGCGAGCAGCGCGGTGAGCAGATCGAGCAGGACGGTGCCCAGCCGCGGCGCGTCGGAAGGACGCAGCCGGTCGCCCTCGGTCGCCAGCCGGGTGAGGAAGTCGGCGAGCATCGCCCCGATCCCCTCGCGCCCGGACAGGGACCGTCCGAGCAGCCGGTCGAGCTCACCGGGCGGGAACGGCAGCAGTGCGGGGCGGATCGCCACCGACATCTCCTCCACCCGGCCCCGCACACTGGCCCCGTGGTACGGCCGGGAGGTGGAGGTGAGCATGAACTGCCGTCTGCCCAGCGTGGTGTTGCACCCCGCGTGCGACAGATCGGTCTCCCCGCGCACCACCAGCAGCAGGTGGTAGAGCTCGGGGTCCGAGCGCCGTATATGCGCCGCCGACCGGCTGTTCCGCAGGGACGGTACGGAGGTGTAGGAGAGCGAGACCTCGCCCAGACCGACCCCCCGCATAGTGGCGTCGAAGTCGTCCTCGTGGTCCGAGCGCAGCTCCACCGGGATGGACACCTCCTCGGACAGGGCGCGCCACGCCGCGAACCGCTCGGCGGGCGGGATGTTGTCGTAGGCAAGCACCATCCCGGTCATCACCCTCCCGTATCGGGTCATCGCTCGGTGCGATCATCCCGAGCGGCCATCAATGTTTGATGAACGGTTCGGTGGTGAACAGTCCGCATCGGACCGATTCCGCGTGCATCCGTCCGATCCCCCGTGCGCCCTTGTCCGCAATCGTGCGCGGTGCGGCCCCGCCGCCGCGCCGGGCTCTCGGGGTCACAGCGCGGTCAGCACACGGGGGCCGTCCTCGGTGATGGCCACCGTGTGCTCGCAGTGGGCGGCCCGGGTGCGGTCGACGGTGCGCAGCGTCCAGCCGTCGGGGTCGGCGGTGTAGTCGTCCCGCCCGCCGGCCATGAACATCGGCTCGATGGCCAGCACAAGACCGTGCCGCAGCGGCAGGCCGCGGCCGGGACGGCCCTCGTTGGGCACCGGCGGGTCCTCGTGCATCCGGCGGCCGATGCCGTGACCGCCGAAGTCCGCGGGGATGCCGTAGCCCGCGGCACGGCCGACCGCGCCGACCGCGTGCGAGATGTCCCCGAGGCGCGCCCCGACGACGGCCGCCTCGATCCCCGCCGTCAGGGCCCGCCGGGTGGTCTCGATGAGCTGCTGGTCCTCCGGGCGCGGGGTGCCGACGATGAAGCTCACGGCGGCGTCACCGGCCCAGCCGTCCACCGTCGCGCCGCAGTCGATGCTCACCAGGTCGCCGTCGCACAGCCGGTAGTCGTTCGGGATGCCATGGACGATCGCGTCGTTGACCGAGGCGCAGATGACGGCCGGGAAGGGGGTCGGGGCGAACTGCGGGCGGTAGCCGAGGAAGGGGGAGCCCGCTCCGGCCTCGTGCAGCACGGTCCGCGCCGTCTCGTCCAGTTGCCGCAGCGAGACGCCCACCGCGGCGGCCTCCTGGACGGCGGCGAGGGCGGTGGCCACGACCCGGCCCGCCTCGCGCATGGCGTCCAGGGACGCATCGGTCTTGATCTCCACCATGGGGGTGCTGCCTTCCGTCACCGCCGGGGCGAGCCCCCGGCGACCCAATTCTTATACCGGTATTAGTATCACGGTCATGGTGCGCACCCCTCTCACCCCGCTGGAACGTGAACGCGGCCGCTTCCTCGGTGCCCTGCTGCGGCAGGCCCGGGGCGAACGCAGCATGGCCGAGATCGCCGCCGCGGCCGGGATCTCCGCGGAGACCCTCCGCAAGATCGAGACCGGCCGGGCCCCCACTCCCGCCTTCTTCACCATCGCGACCCTGGCCGCCACCCTCGGCCTCGGCATGGACGAGATCGCCACGCGCTGCGCCGCGGTCACCGCGCCACCGGAGGACAGCGCGGCGGCATGATCCGGCCACTCCTGGTGTCCGCCCGGGACGGCTTTTGTTGCGGCAGGATGAAATCCGCCCGGCCGTGTGTTGGTGCCTTCCGGCAGGACTGGAGAGTCGGAGGGACACGGGGTGACGGACGTGGCGGCGGATGAGCCGGGGACACAACAGGGCTGGGTGCGGCGGCTGACCCGCTGGAGCTGGCGGTACCGGCGCAATGTGCTGCTGGCCCTCGGCTCCTCGCTGGGCGGTATGGCCGTCATGGCACTGGTCCCGCTGGTCACCAAACTGATCATCGACGATGTGATCGTCGGCCATGACCGGTCGATGACGCCCTGGGCCACCCTCCTGATCGTCGCCGCCCTCGCGGTCTACGGCCTCACCTACGTCCGCCGCTACTACGGCGGACGGCTCGCGCTCGACGTCCAGCACGATCTGCGCACCGAGATGTACGCCTCGATCTCCCGCCTCGACGGCAGACGCCAGGACGAGCTGTCCACCGGCCAGATCGTCGGCCGGGCCACCAGCGACCTCCAGCTCATCCAGGGCCTGCTGTTCATGGTGCCGATGATGATCGGCAACGTGCTGCTCTTCCTGGTCTCCCTCGTGGTGATGGCGGTGCTCTCACCCCTGCTCACGGTGGTCGCGCTGGCCGTCGCCCCGGCCCTGTGGATCATCGCCTCGCGCAGCCGGGTCCGGCTGTTCCCGGCCACCTGGTACGCCCAGGGGCAGGCGGCGGCCGTCGCCGGAGTCGTCGACGGGGCCGTCACCGGCGTCCGCGTGGTGAAGGGCTTCGGCCAGGAGGGCCAGGAGACCGGCAAGCTGCGCGGGGTCAGCAGGGAGCTGTTCGCCGCCCGGCTGCGCACCGTCCGGCTCAACTCCCGCTACACCCCGGCCCTCCAGGCCGTCCCCGCCTTCGGCCAGGTCGCCATGCTGGCGCTCGGCGGCTGGATGGCCACCCGAGGGCAGATCACCCTCGGCACCTTCGTCGCCTTCTCCACCTATCTCGCCCAGCTCGTGGGCCCGGTCCGGATGCTCACCATGATGCTGACCGTCGGCCAGCAGGCACGGGCCGGAGTGGAGCGCGTCTTCGAGCTCATCGACACCGAACCCGCCATCGCCGAGCGCCCCGACGCCCGCGAGCTGCCCGAGGACGCGCCCGCCACCGTCGAGTTCGACCGGGTCACCTTCGGCTACGACGCCGACCGCCCGGTGCTCTCGGACGTCTCGCTGCGCATCGAACCGGGGGAGACCCTGGCCGTCGTCGGCGCCTCCGGAAGCGGCAAGTCCACCCTGTCGATGCTGCTGCCCCGCTTCTACGACGTGACCTCCGGCGCGGTCCGGGTCGGCGGCCACGATGTGCGCGAGCTGAGCTACGCCTCGCTGCGCGCGGCCATCGGGCTGGTGCCGGAGGACAGCTTCCTCTTCTCCGACACGGTCCGCGCCAACCTCGCCTACGGACTGCCGGACGCCACCGAGGAGCGGATCCGGGCCGCCGCCCGCGCCGCCCAGGCCGACGGCTTCATCGCCGGACTGCCCGACGGCTACGACACCCAGGTCGGCGAGCAGGGGCTCACCCTCTCCGGCGGCCAGCGCCAGCGCCTGGCGCTGGCCCGCGCGATCCTCACCGACCCCCGGCTGCTGGTCCTGGACGACGCCACCTCGGCCGTCGACGCCCGTGTCGAGCACGAGATCCACGAGGCGCTGCGCGGGGTGATGGCCGGGCGCACCACCCTGCTGATCGCCCACCGCCTCTCCACCCTCGCCCTCGCCGACCGGGTCGCGGTCCTCGACCGCGGCCGGCTGGTGGACATCGGCACCGACGAGGAGCTGCGCGGACGGTGCGCGCTGTACCGGCGGCTGCTCACCGACCCGGACGAGCTCGGCGGCGTCAGCCGCGACCCCGCCGGCCGGCCGGTCCCGCGCGGTGGTGACGACCCGGACCACAGCGCCCCGGCGGCGGACCGGACCGACGAGCCCTGGCGGCTGACCGCGGCCGGGGCGTTGGACGGTGAGGCATCGGCCACCGGTCTGGCCGAACCGGAGCTCGACGGCCACCGGGACGCCTCCGCATGCCCGTTCCCGGCCGCCTCCGACGGACCGTCCGCCGACGAGCGGTGCGCCCCCGATCTGGCCGGGCTGACCGCGGCCGCACGGCGGCGTCCGCACGGCGGTGACGACCCCGAGCGGGCCGCCGCGGCCGACGGCGCCGTCCCCGCCGTGACCCCCGCACTGTGGGTGCGGCGCACGGACGAGGAGGACGCACCGGCCGGGCGGGACGGCGCCCCCGCCCCTGCCGCCGCGCCCGCCCCCGGGATCGCCGGGGCGCTCGCCGGGATGCCCGCCACCCCCGATCTGCTCGCCAAGGTCGAGGCCCTGCCGCCCGCCACCGACACCCCGGACGTCGACGAGGAGCGCGCCGTGCGCCCCGAGACGGCGTACGGGCTGCGGCAGTTGCTGCGCGGCTTCGGCGCGCCGCTGCTGATCTCCCTGCTGCTGGTGACCATCGACGCGCTCGCCGGGCTGCTGCTGCCGGTCCTCATCCGGCACGGCATCGACGACGGTGTCCAGCGGCTGGCCCTGGGGGCGGTCTGGGCCGCCTCCGGGCTTGCGCTCGTCGTCGTCCTCGCCCAGTGGGCGGCGCAGATCGGTGAGACCCGGATGACCGGACGCACCGGTGAACGGGTGCTCTACGCGCTGCGCGTCAAGATCTTCGCGCAGTTGCAGCGGCTCGGACTCGACTACTACGAGCGTGAGCTGACCGGCAAGATCATGACCCGGATGACCACGGACGTGGACGCCCTGTCGACGTTCCTCCAGACCGGTCTGGTCACCGCCGTGGTCAGCCTGTTCACCTTCTTCGGCATCCTGGTCGCGCTGCTGGTGATCGACGTCGAGCTGGCGCTGGTGGTCTTCGCGACCCTGCCGCCGCTGGTCATCGGCACCGTCTTCTTCCGGCGACAGAGCGTCAAGGCGTATGAGCTGGCGCGTGAACGGGTCAGCGTGGTCAACGCCGACCTCCAGGAGAGCGTGGCGGGTCTGCGGATCGTCCAGGCGTTCCGCCGCGAGGGCTCGGGCCGGGAGCGGTTCGCCGGGCGCAGCGACGACTACCGCCAGGCGCGGGTGCGCGGCCAGTGGCTGATCTCGGTGTACTTCCCGTTCGTCCAGCTCCTGTCGTCCACCGCCGCCGCGCTGGTGCTGATCGTGGGCGCCGGACGGGTCGGGGACGGCACGCTGACCGCGGGCGCGCTGGTCGCCTACCTGCTCTACATCGACCTGTTCTTCGCCCCGGTGCAGCAGCTCTCCCAGGTCTTCGACGGCTATCAGCAGGCCAGCGTCTCGCTCGGCCGGATCCAGGAGCTGCTGCGGGAGCCGACCAGCACCCCGGCGGCCGGGACACCGCGCACGGTCTCCGCCGTCCGCGGTGACGTCACCTTCGACGAGGTGCGCTTCCGCTACGGCGACGAGGGCGCGGAGGCGCTGTCGGGCGTCTCGCTCACGATCCCCGCGGGCCAGACCGTGGCCTTCGTCGGGGAGACCGGGGCGGGTAAGTCCACCCTGGTCAAGTTGGTGGCCCGGTTCTACGACCCGACCGGGGGCGCGGTCCGCGTCGACGGTACGGACCTGCGCGAACTGGACCTCACCGGCTACCGCAACCGCCTGGGCGTCGTCCCCCAGGAGCCGTATCTCTTCCCCGGTACGGTGCGCGACGCCATCGCCTACGGGCGGCCCGACGCGAGCGACGCCGAGGTGGAGGCGGCCGCGCGGGCGGTCGGCGCGCACGCCATGGTGGCCTCGCTGGACGGGGGCTATCTCCACCCGGTCACCGAGCGCGGACGCAATCTCTCCGCCGGACAGCGGCAGTTGATCGCGCTGGCCCGGGCGGAGCTGGTGGACCCGGACATCCTGCTGCTGGACGAGGCCACCGCCGCACTGGACCTGGCCACCGAGGCCCTGGTCAACCAGGCGACCGACCGGCTGGCGGGACGCCGCACCACCCTGGTGGTCGCCCACCGGCTGACCACCGCGGCCCGGGCGGACCGGGTGGTGGTCCTGGACCACGGCCGGGTCGTCGAGGACGGCACCCATGAGGAGCTGGTGGCGCGGGACGGCCGCTACGCCGCGCTGTGGCGCACCTTCACGGGTGAGGCGGCCCCGGTCGGCGCGTAGGCGGTCTCGCAGGCCGTCATACGTCCCGCGCCGGATGAGCCGACGCGGGGCGCGGCCGGTCCGCTCGTACGGGCCGATCGCCCCCGCCCGCCGTCACTCTCGGCGTTCGTCAGGAGTGACGCTGGGTGAGGGTCAGGGCTCCATCCCGCTGACCCGCGCGATGCCCTCCACCTCCAGGCGGTCCCGCTCCCGCTGCTCGGCCTCGGCGGCCACCCGCTGCTTGTGGCGGTGCAGATAATCGGGGTCACCCGCGCGCTCCTCGGGCACCAGCACCTTCATCCCCTTGGCGTGCGGACTGTCGCCGAGGTCGACCACCACCCGCTCGTCCTGAGAGGTGAGCAGACCGAACAGCACCAGCAGTTCGGCCTGCAGAGCAGGGGTGAACAGCTCTTTCTCCTCCGGTCCCATACCGAGCTCATAGGTGCCCCCACGGACGGCCGGTGATGTGCTCAGCTCGCGCAGCAGCCGCATCAGCAGCTCGAGCGAGCGCGGATCGATCCGTTCCTGCAGTTCCGTCAGATACCGCGTCAGCCGCTCGGCCCGTTCACTCCGGTCGTGCCGTTCGTCTCGGTCCATGTACGCAGCATGGGCCATCACAGCCCGCTACGAAAGAGGGCGGGGGTAACAACTCTCCGTATCCGGACGTGGGTTGGTATGGGGGAGAGACCACTAGCGGGTCCGGGTGTGGCCCGAGTAGGTTCTCGGCGACCTGTGCGAATTCATGGGAAACCAGGGGAAGAAGAAGAGGAGGCCGCATGGGCAAGGCGCTCAGATGGCTGTTGTCGCTGGTGATACTCGTGGGGGCGGCCGGAATGGGGGCGGGGAACGCCTCCGCGCGCCCGGCCGCGCCCCAGCAGTCGGACATCAAGGAACGCGTCCTCGCCATTCCGGGGATGAGCTTTGTCGAGGAGAAGCCCTACGAGGGCTACCGCTTCCTCGTCTTCAACTACACCCAGCCGGTGGATCACCGGCATCCGTCGAAGGGGACCTTCAAGCAGCGGTTCACCCTGCTGCACAAGGCGACCGACCGGCCGACGGTGTTCTACACCTCAGGCTACAACGTCACCACCACGCCGCGCCGCAGTGAGCCGACGCAGCTCGTGGACGGCAACCAGGTGTCGATGGAGTATCGATTCTTCACGCCGTCCCGGCCGCAGCCCGCCGACTGGTCGAAGCTGGACATCTGGCAGGCAGCCAGTGACCAGCACCGCCTCTACCGGGCGCTGAAGCCCGTCTACGGTGAGAGGTGGCTGGCCACCGGCGGCAGCAAGGGCGGGATGACGGCGACCTACTACCGCCGCTTCTTCCCGCGCGACATGGCCGGAACGGTCGCCTACGTCGCCCCCAACGACGTGGTGAACAAGGAGGACTCGGCCTACGACCGGTTCTTCCGCGGCGTCGGCACCGCCGAGTGCCGCTCCAAGCTCAACGCGGTCCAGCGCGAGGCGCTGGTGCGCCGTGACGAGATCGTGGCGCGCTACCAGAAGTGGGCCGACGACGAGAAGCAGACCTTCTCCGTCATCGGCAGCGCCGACAAGGCGTACGAGAACGTGGTCCTGGACCTGGTGTGGGCCTTCTGGCAGTACAGCCTGGAGAAGGACTGCGCGGATGTCCCCGCGGCCACCGCCACGACCGATGAGCTCTATGACTTCATCGACACGATCTCCGGCTTCTCGGCCTACACCGACCAGGGCCTGGAGACCTACACGCCGTACTACTACCAGGCGGGCACCGAACTGGGCTCGCCCACCTTCCGCACCCCCCACCTGGACGGGCTGCTGCGCTACCCCGGCATCTACGCCCCGCGCAACTACGTCCCCCGGGACATCCCCATGCACTTCAAGAACCGGGCGATGCGCGACGTGGACAACTGGGTGCGCCATGACTCGCAGCGGATGATGTTCGTGTACGGGCAGAACGACCCGTGGGGCGCGGAGCCGTTCCGGCTCGGCAAGGGCTCCGAGGACAGTTACGTCTACACCGTCGCGGGCGGCAACCACGGCTCGAACATCGCCGGACTGACCGCCGGTGAGAAGGCCAAGGCCACCGCGGCGGTCCAGCGGTGGGCGGGGGTCTCCCCGGCCGGGAAGCCGCTGGCGCCGTCCGACAAGCGGCTGGACAAGCGGGACGTCGAGCGCCATCCGGTGCTGCGGCCGTAAGCGGTCCGGATCCCTCGTCCCCGTTCCGGCGGGACGGGGGTCCACGGGGCCGGGGGCGGCAGCCCCCGGCCCCTTCCGTTTCTCAGGCTCTCCGCGGTCAGCCGGGTCAGTCGTAGGACAGACCGTGCCCGATCGGGTAGAGCACCCGGGACGGCTCGGCCGCGTCCCGGACCGCCACCGGCAGCCGTCCGCGCGGATCGGTCTTCCCCGCGATCACCCCGGCCGCCGCGCGCAGTTCCACGTCCGTCCACGAGTATGCGGCGAGCGATGCCCCGGGCTCGGTGTCCGCGCCGTGCAGCCGCGCGATGTCGTACGGGTTGCGGACGGCCAGGTGCACCACCGGCGTCCCGGTGGCCACCAGCGCGGCGACCAGGGTCCGCTGCGACGATCCGGCGCCCACGTTGTACGTCGCCACCACCACCGCGTCCCGGTCCCGGGCCTCCGCGACCGCCTCGTCGATCCGGGCGGGCGAGGGGTCCGGCGCGGTGCCCGTACCGGTGGACAGCGCCTCCGCCGTGAAGCCGAGCCCGCTCAGGGCGCGCGCGAGCACGGCCGTGGGCGGCCCGCCGGTGCCGGACGGCGCGGCAGGGTCCACCCCCACCACCAGGACGCGGCGGTGGCGTTTGCGGGACAGCGGCAGCAGCCCCTCGCGGTTGGTGAGCAGCGTGGTGGTGCGGTCGGCGATCCGGTCGGCGGCGGCGCGGTGCTTGGCGGTGCCCACCGTGCGGTCCACCTCCCGCGCGCTGGTGTACGGGTCGTCGAACAGGCCGCGGCGCGCCTTGAGTTCCAGGATCCGCCGCAGCGAGGTGTCGATCCGGGCCTCGGTGATCTCACCCTCCCGGACGGCCCGGTGCATCCCGCGCCAGGCGGCGGCCAGGTCCGGCGGATTCAGCAACTGGTCCACACCCGCCTTGAGCGCGAGCACCGGCACCCGGTCGTCCCCGTACTTCTCCCGTACGCCCTGCATGCCGAGCGAGTCGGTGACCACCACACCGTCGTAGCCGAGTTCCTCGCGCAGCACACCGGTGAGGATGGGCCGGGAGAGGGTGGCGGGGTCGTCGGCCGGGTCCAGGGCCGGGAACAGCAGATGCGCGGTCATGATCGAGTCGATGCCCGCCTCGATGGCGGCGCGGAACGGCGGCGCGTCCAGCCGCTCCCACTCCGAGCGGGAGTGGGTGATCACCGGCAGTCCCACATGGCTGTCCACGGTGGTGTCGCCGTGCCCGGGGAAGTGCTTGGCCGTGGCCGCCACCCCCGCGCTCTGGTACCCGGCGACCTGGGCGGCGACCAGCCGGGCGGCAGCCCGCGGATCGGCCCCGAAGGACCGCACCCCGATCACCGGGTTGGCCGGATTGACGTTGACGTCCGCGACCGGGGCGTAGTCCTGGCGGATGCCGAGGGCGGCCAGTTCGGCCCCGGCGATCCGGCCCGCGGTGCGGGCGTCCTTCGCGCTGCCGCCCGCGCCGAGCGCCATCGCGCCGGGCAGGAGCGTGGCGGGGGCCCCGACACGGGCCACGATGCCGTGCTCCTGGTCCGTGGAGAGCAGCAGGGGCACGGGGGCCCGGCGGTCCCGCAGTGCGGCCTTCTGGATGCCGTTGGAGAGTGCGGCGACCTGGTGGGGATCGCGGATGTTGTGCGTCCAGCCGAAGTAGATGATCCCGCCGACGTGGTACTTGGCGATCAGCTCGGCGGCGTTGGCGACGCCCAGCTCCTTCTGGTTCGCGGCGACATCGGCGGGGTCGGGTGCGGTGGCCGAGTGCCCGTACACCCGCATCACGAAGAGCTGGCCGATCTTCTGGTCGAGCGTCATCCGCCCGATCAGCGCGTCGACGCGGTCGCGGTGCCGGCTACGGGCGGTGCCCTCGCGGCGCGCCGCGGTCCGCTCCCCGGCCGCGCCCGCCCCGCCGCCGGAGCGGGCCGGGGAGGTGGTGGCGGAGGACGGGTGGCGCGCCGGGGCGTTACCGGACGCCCCCGGTGCGCAGGCGGTCGCGGCGGCGGCCACGGTGGCGGCGGTGGCGGCGAGCAGGGCGCGGCGTGACGTGGGCTCGGGCACCCGCACTCCTTCCGTCGGGGTGGAGGGGGCGGCTGGCGGTTGCTATGACACGGTTCAGTGCACAGCGGACCCGGGTCAATGGGAATCGCCTTTTCGGTTCAACTTCGGTCGGGAGAAGACCGGTTCTGATGGAAGTCGTTCCTTCGGTACGGTGAAGACGGCGATCAGATGGAACGGTACGAAGCATTCCGGCGGTGGTGGGGGATGCCGTCCGGCGATGAGGGTCAGCCGCTGACCGGACCGCCGCAGCGTCGCCGACGGCCACTTCGCGCATCCGGTGGTGAGGGACCAGCCCACCAGTGCGGTCCGTGAGAAGTCGGTGGTCCGGGCCGCGTCGGTGATGGCGTCTGCCCGGTTGCCGAAGCGGTGGGCGAAGGCGCTGAGCTCGGCCTCGTTCCGGAGCACGGCGTGGACCTCCGGGACCCCGCCAGAGCCGCTGGTGACATGGGCGGACCCGGTGTCGATCCGCCCGTCGTGACGGGACGGGGAGGTGCCGGAGGCGCTGGGGAAGCTGGCGGAGGGGTGCGTGCCGGGGGCGGGGTCCTGCCGGTCGCAGGCGGCGGAGACGGCGATCAGCGACACGGCCAGCAGCGACGCCGCCACCGCGCGGCGGGCGTGGCGGACGCGGTGGGCCGGTTCCGGGTGCGACGCGGCGCTCTCGCCGTGGTGAGGAGCGGGACTCACCCGCCCATGGTGACAGCGTCTCCCGGCCCGCGCCGGGAACCGGACCTTCTGCCGCGTCAGGCAGGCCAGTGGGCCCGGCCGGGCCGGCGAGCCGAGCCGGGGCGGCCGGGCCATGGAGCCCGGCCGGGGCAGGGGTTCACGTGGTGCGCTGGGGCCAGAGCTCGCGCAGCAGACGGACGGTCTCGGTGATGGCGGGACGGCGGGAGGCGCCGGTGCGCCACAGCGCGTACAGCCGTCGCACCGGGACCGGTTCGAGGGGCACCGCCGTCACCCCCTCCGGCAGCGTGCCGCGCCCCAGACGGGGCATCAGGGCGATACCGAGACCGGCCGCGACCAGCGCGACCTGGGTGTGGTTCTCCGCCGCCTGGTAGGCGAGGTCCGGTTCATGGCCCGTCGCCCGCAGCGTACGGACCAGCCAGTCGTGGCACACCGACCCCGGCGGCTGGCAGATCCAGCGCCGGCCCGGCAGATCGTCGCGGCTCAGCGGGCGCTCCCGGCCGCGTACGGCCAGCGGATGTCCGGCCGGGGCCAGGATGTCGCAGGCGTCGTCCCCGATGACCGCCCGCTCCAGGCCCTCCGGGGCGGGCAGCGGCGCGATGTCCCAGTCGTGGGCGACCGCCATGTCGATCACGCCCTGCGCCACGAGGTCCACCGACAGATGCGGGTCCACCTCCAGCAGCCGGGCGTCCAGCGAGGGGTGCTCCTCGCGCATCCGCGCCAGCACCGGGGGCATCAGACCGCGTGCCGCGGTGGCGAACGCGCCGATCACCAGCCGCCCGGTGGGCCGGCCGCGCCGCTCCTCCAGGGTCGTCTCCGCCTGCTCGACGATGGCCAGCAACTGCTGGGCGGTGGCGGCCAGGTGCCGGGCCGCGTCGGTCAGCGCGATGCCCCGGCCCTGGCGTTCCAGCAGGGTGGTGCGGGTCTCCCGCTCCAACTTGGCGATCTGCTGCGACACCGCGGACGGGGTGTAGCCGAGCGCCGTCGCCGCCGCGCTCACCGACCCGTGCACGGCGACCGCGTGCAGAGCCCGCAGCCGGGCCAGATCCAGCATGGGCCGCCCTCCCTCTCACCGGGTGCGCTGATGGCACCTTTCACATTCGCTGTATCCAACCATGCAGATATCCGCGCTGGTGCTACAAGGTCGAGGGACGTGATCCTCGACCCATGCGACCTGCACACATCGCCCTCGCCGTCCTCGTCGCGGCCGCGTGGGGCGTCAACTTCACGGTGATCGAAGTGGGGCTCGACCACTTCCCCCCGCTGCTCTTCTGCGCCCTGCGGTTCCTGGTGGCCGCGCTGCCCGCGGTGTTCTTCGTCGGACCGCCCAAGGTCGCCTGGCGCTGGGTCCTCGGGGTCGGACTCGCGCTGGGCGTGGCCAAGTTCGGGCTGCTGTTCATCGGGATGCACGAGGGGATGCCCGCCGGTCTCTCCTCACTGGTGCTCCAGATCCAGGCGGTCTTCACCGCGCTCTTCGCCGCCGTCTTCCTGGCCGAACGCCCCACCCGGGTACGGCTGCTGGGCATGGGCGTCGCCCTCGCCGGGATCGCGGTGGCCGCCGCCGACGAGGGCACCTCGGGACCGCTGCTCGGCTTTGTGCTGGTGATCGCGGCGGCGGCCTTCTGGGGCGTCTCCAACGTCCTCACCCGCAAGGCCGCACCGCCGGACGCCCTCGCCTTCATGGTGTGGGTGAGCCTGGTGCCGGTGCTGCCGCTGCTCGGCCTCTCGCTGATGTTCGAGGGCGCCGACCCCGATCTCCAGGCGCTGGCCCGGATCGACTGGGCCGGGGCGGGCACGATCGTCTATGTCGCCTGGGTCACCACCGTGTTCGGCTTCGGGGTGTGGGGTTTCCTGCTGCGTACTTACGACGCCTCGGCGGTCGCGCCCTTCTCGCTGCTCGTGCCGGTCTTCGGGATGTCCTCGGCGGCGCTGGTGCTGGGGGAGGGGATCAGCCCGGCGCGCTGGCTGGCGGCCGCGCTGCTGGTCGGCGGGGTGGCGCTGACGTCGCTCCCGGCGGCCCGGTGGCGCGGGGCGCGCGGGCCGCGCGCGGCGCTCGGGCAGCGTGATGCGTCCGGGCCGGGCCTGCCGCTCGGCCGTTTGCTCAGGCCGCGTCGGCCAGCAGCCGCAGCAGATGCTCGCGGCCCGGAGCGAGCAGTCCCGGCAGCTCCGGAGCCTGCGGGTACCAGCGCTTCTCGTACTCCCAGCACAGCCAGCCGTCCCAGCCCTCACGGCTGAGCAGCTCCACGCACTCGGTGAGCGGCAGCACCCCGGCGCCCAGCGGCAGCGGGGTGGTGTCGTCGGCCGAGGCGATGTCCTTGACCTGCACATAGCCAAGCTGCGGGGCGAGCGCCGGATAGCTGGTCGCGGGGTCCTCCCCGGCCAGCCAGGTGTGCATCACGTCCCACAGCGCCCCGACACTGCCGTGTCCGACGGGCCCGAGGATCCGTGCCGCGTCCGCACCGGCCGGATGCGAGTCATGGGTCTCCAGCAGCAGCCGCACCCCCAGCCCGGCCGCCTCCGGCGCGGCGGCGGCCAGCCGCCGGGCGGCGGTGGCGTCGGCCTCCGCGATGTCCTGGTCCCCGCCGCCGGGGAACACCCGGACGTGGGGCGCGCCCAGATCGTGCGCGAGCCGGACCAGACCGCTCAGCTCGGCCAGCACCGGCTCGTCGGGCCCCGCCGCGGCGACCCGCGCGTACCCGGCCACGGCCAGTACGTCGATCCCGCCCCCGGCGAACTCCTCCACCACCTGCGCCCGCTCCGCGCCCCCGATCCCCGGATGCACCGGCTCCTCGGGATGGGCCCGCAGCTCCACTCCGTGATACCCACTGTCGGCGGCGAGCCGGACCACGTCGTGCACGGCCATACCGGGGACGCCGAGGGTGGAGAAGGCGAGCTTCATGAGGGCTCCGTTGCTCGTCGGGGATCTTCAACGGGACGCTAAGCAGGGGCACGGGCGGGGTCAATCCCGCCGTGCCGGTCGGCCGGGCGACTGCCCGCCCCCGGCCGGCGGACCGGACCCGCCGGGGCGGTGGCTGATCGGGTGCCCGGCCCCAGAGCGTCTATGCGTCTCCGCCGCAGGCGGCGCGGCCCGCCGGGCCCGGCCCGGCAACGCCGGCCGGACGCGATGTCCGCGGCGGGGCCCTGCGGGCGGCATCCCGGCCGCGGGAGCGGGAGCGGGCGGTCGTGCGCCGCGCCCCCGGCGCCGGGGGAGCGGATGGCCCGCCCTCCCCGCGCGCCCGGCGTCCGGCGGCGGAGTGGCGTGGGACGCCGTCCGGGCCCGGCGGGAGTCGCGCGTCCTGCCGGGCGTGACCGTATGGCGGGGGCCTGCGGGTCATGCGGCGGCCCCGCACTGCGGAAGGTGCGGGCGAAACCCTGGCTCTGGCGTGCGTGTGCGCCCTGCGGGCCGGGTCGGCCGGGGAGCGAGCGGTGTTGTGTCCGCGCTCCGGCGCCGGGGAAACGAAGGGCCCGGCCCTCCCCCGCGGGCCGTGCGCCCTGCCGGGCCTTCGCGGCGTGACCGTATGGCGGGGGCCTGCGGGTCATGCGGAGGGTGCGGGCGTAACCCTGGCTCCGGCTGCGGGGCGTGCGCGGGCTGGGTCGGCCGGGGAGCGGTCATGTGTCCGCGTCCCGGTGCTGCCGGAAGCCCCTCCGCTTTCCCGCGACCGTCCGGCGGCGGGGTGGCGCGGGCGTCGTTCCGGCCCTCGGTGCGGGCCGTGCGCCCTGCCGGGCCTTCGCGGCGTGACCGTAGGGCGGGGCCCGCTGGTCATGCGGAGGGCACGGGCGTAACCCTGGCTTCGGCTGCGGGCCGGGTCGGCCGGGGAGCGAGCGGTCATGTGTCCGCGTCCCGGTGCCGGGGAAGGGCCCGGGCCTCCGCCGCGGTCCCTGTGCCCGGCGGCGTGGGCGGCGCGGGACGCGGGCCTGGCCAGGGCGGGAGTCGCGTGTCCTGCCGGGCCTTCCGGCGTTCCGCCGTGTGACCGTACGGCGGGAAGCCTGTCGGCCAGCGCGGCGGCCCCGCGCCGCGGGTGCGGCCCTGGTCGCCGCCGGGCGTGTGGGCTCCCGCCTCGCCCGGGGCGACGCGCTCGCACCCGCGGTTCCGCTCAGGACGTGGTCAGGCGCCAGAGGGAGGTGACTTCTGCCGCGCGGGCCGCGTGGAGGGGGTCGTCCGGGGCGGTCGCGCGGGGGTGGACGGGGCGGGTGTCGTGGCGGGCCCGTACCGTCAGGCCCGCCCCCTCGATCGCGGCCAACAGCTCCGCGCGCGACCGCAGTCCGAGGTGCTCGGCCAGGTCGGACAGGATCAGCCAGCCCTCCCCGCCCGGGGTGAGATGCGCGGCGAGGCCGTCCAGGAAGCCGTGCAGCATCCGGCTCCCGGGGTCGTACACCGCGTACTCCACCGCGGAGGAGGGGCGTGCCGGGACCCAGGGCGGGTTGCAGACGACCAGCGGGGCGCGGCCCGGTGGGAAGAGATCGGCCCGGACCACCTCCACCCGGTCGGACAGGCCCAGCCGGGTGACGTTCTCCCGGGCGCACACCAGCGCCCGGGGGTCCTGGTCGGTGGCCACCACCCGGGCGATCCCGCGGCGCGCCAGTACGGCCGCGAGGACACCCGTGCCGGTGCCGATGTCGAACGCCGTCCCGCCCGGGGGCAGCGGCGCGTCGGCCACCAGGCCGACGTACTCGCCGCGCACCGGGGAGAAGACCCCGTAGTGCGGATGGACGCGGTCGCCGCCCAGCGCCGGTACCTCGACGCCCTTGCGACGCCATTCGTATGCGCCGATCAACCCCAGTAACTCGCGCAGCGAGGTGACCGACGGCGCGTCCGAGGAGCCGTACGCCGCGGCGCACGCCTCCCGTACGTCGGGCGCACGGCGCAGCGGTACGCCGAAGTCGGCGTCCAGCGGCACGAGCAGCATGCCCAGCAGGCGGGCCCGCCGGGACTGCGCCTGGCGGTGCCGGTGGAACGCCTCGGCGGGAGAGGCGGGGGAGCCCGCCGGGACCCGCCGCCCCCGCGCCCGGCGCGGGCCCCGGTCGACCCGGCGGGCGACCGCCGTCAGTAGCTGCCGCGCGCCCCGGTAGTCGCCACGCCACAGCAGCGCCGTGCCCTCGCAGACCATCCGGTAGGCGGTGTCGGCGGCCGTCCGGTCGTCGGCGATCTCGACCCGCGCGGGCGGTGGGGTGCCGCTCTCGGAGCGCCAGTGGGCGGAGTGGGACCGGCCGTCCTCGGTCCAGTGGATCCAGTGGATGACGTGCTGCGTGGTCAGGGGACACCCTTTGCTCATGCGCGCGCTCACGCGCGTCCGTGTGGGCCGATCCTCGCCGCCCCGGCACAGCCGCGCGAGCGGTTTTCCGGACGGGTGCGCCGGACGGGTGACGGGGTGATCCACAAGACACGGCCTGAGCCAACCCGCCAGAGGGGAGCGTTACGTGAGAGGGCGTCAGCCGCGCGGCGTCAGCCCCGCGGCGGCGGCGCCGTGGACGCCCGCGCCATCAGCTCGCCGCGCACCATCGCCACCCCGCCCGGCGGCTGCGGTTCGCGCCCCAGCGCCAGCCGTCCCGCCCGTATGCCCGCCTCGTGCAGCGGCAGCCGGACCGTGGTGAGCGAGGGCACCGCGTCCGCGCTGAACGGCAGATCGTCGAAGCCCGCGACCGACACGTCCTCGGGTATCCGCCGCCCCCGGTCGCGCAGCGCCGCGCAGACGCCGAGTGCGATGGTGTCGTTGGCGGCGACGATCGCGGTCAGGTCACCGTCCCTGCGCAGCAGTTCGAGGGTGGCGTCATAACCGGAGGGGCGGTCGTACAGACCGTGCACCGTGAGCCGCTCGGCGTCCTCGTCCAGCCCGGCCGCGGCCAGCGCCGCGAGGTGGCCCTCCAGCCGGTGGCGGGTGGTGGTGCGCTCGGACGGTCCCGCCACATAGCCGATCCGCCGGTGGCCGAGGGTCACCAGATGCTCGGTCAGCCGGCGCGCCCCGCCCCGGTTGTCGAAGGCGAGGGTCACCGAGTCCTCCAGCGGCGGACGTCCGCACAGCACCACCCGGGTGCCGGAGGCGGCCAGCCGGGAGACCTTGGTGGCCACCGCGGCGGCGTGATCGGGCTGTTCGGCCGCGCCGCCGGTCAGCACGACGGCCGCCGCGCGCTGCCGCTGGAGCAGGGTGAGGTACATCAGCTCACGCTCGGGCGACCCGCCCGTACTGCAGATGACGGCCAGCTTCTCGCCCCCGCGCCCCGGTCCGCCGCCGGGCGCGCCCATCTCGGACTGCACCGCGCCCGCGATGATGCCGAAGAAAGGGTCGGCGATGTCATTGACCAGGACCCCGACCAGATCGGACGTGGCAGCGGCGAGAGCGCTTGCCGGGCCGTTGACCACGTACTCCAGCTCATCGACGGCACGCAGCACCCGGGTCCTGGTGGACTCGGCGACCGGGTAGTTGCCGCTCAGGACACGCGACACGGTGGCCGCCGAGACCCGAGCCCGAGCCGCCACATCGGCCAGGGTCACTGCCATGTTTCCTCCGTCGGTTGGTCACCGGGTGGTACGCCGGACGCGCCGGTGGGGCGGGCTCCATGGTCTCACTGCCCACCGTCACCGTGGCCGGGATCGGGGGCGTTGGCCCAACCGTTGCGGTCCGACGTCCGGTCGGCGCCACCCGGCACCGGACCCCGTCACATGGCGCGAACTGTCCGATGACGACCGGGGTGTCCCATCTGTACAGGGTGATGGGGGGAGACTAGCGTGAACGACCCCGAAAGCGCTTACCGTGCCGTCCCGTGAGGAGAAGAAGCCACGTGACACGCAAGACCGTGCGGATCGCCATGAACGGTGTGACCGGCCGGATGGGCTACCGCCAGCATCTCGTCCGGTCCCTGCTCGCCCTGCGGGAACAGGGCGGACTCGACCTGGGCGACGGCCGGGTGCTCTGGCCACGGCCCCTGCTCGTCGGCCGCCGGGAGGACGCCCTGAGGGCGATCGCCCAGCGCCACGGCCTCGATCCCGTCGCCGACGTGTCCACCGATGTGGACGCCGTACTGGCCGACGAGAGTGTGGACATCTACTTCGACGCACAGGTCACCGCGGCCCGCGAGGACGCGCTGAAGAAGGCCATCGCGGCGGGCAAGCACATCTACACCGAGAAACCCACGGCCACCGGTCTGGACGCGGCGCTGGCACTGGCCCGCCAGGCGAACGCGGCGGGGGTCCGGCACGGGGTCGTTCAGGACAAGCTCTTCCTGCCCGGACTGCTGAAGCTGAAGCGCCTGGTCGACGGCGGATTCTTCGGCCGGATCCTTTCGGTGCGCGGCGAGTTCGGCTACTGGGTCTTCGAGGGCGACTGGCAGGACGCCCAGCGGCCGTCCTGGAACTACCGCGCGGAGGACGGCGGTGGCATCGTCACCGACATGTTCCCGCACTGGGAGTACGTACTGCACGAGCTGTTCGGCCCGGTGCGCAGCGTCCAGGCGCAGTCCACCACCCACATCCCCACCCGCTGGGACGAGCGGGGCAAGCCGTACGACGCGACCGCCGAGGACGCCGCCTACGGCATCTTCCGCCTGGAGGGCGGCGCCATCGCGCAGATCAACTCCTCCTGGGCGGTCCGCGTCCACCGCGACGAACTGGTGGAGTTCCAGGTGGACGGCACCGAGGGCTCGGCCGTCGCGGGGCTGCGCGGCTGCCGCGTCCAGCACCGCTCGGCCACCCCCAAACCGGTCTGGAACCCCGACCTCCCGGCCACCGAGTCCTTCCGCGGCCAGTGGCAGGAGGTCCCGGACAACGAGGAGTTCGACAACGGCTTCAAGACACAGTGGGAGCTGTTCCTGCGCCATGTGGCGCTCGGTGAACCATGGCGCTGGGACCTGCTGGCGGGCGCCCGCGGTGTCCAGCTCGCCGAACTGGGGCTGAGGTCATCGGCCGAGGGCCGCCGGCTGGACGTACCGGAGCTGACCCTGTGATCCTCCGCCTCCCCGCGCCGGGCGGCGGGACCCGCCCCCACCGGCCGTGCGCCGAACCCGCCCGGTTCGCCCCGGGCGGCGCCCCGCTCACCTCCCGGGTGGTCTTCGCGGCCGCCCATGTGGTCGCCGATCCGTACGCCGACACCGCACCCGGCGGTCCGGCCGCCGTGGACTGGGACGCGACCCTCGCCTTCCGCCGCCATCTGTGGTCCCACGGACTGGGCGTGGCCGAGGCGATGGACACCGCCCAGCGCGGCATGGGGCTGGACTGGCCGGTGGCCGCCGAGCTGATCCGCCGCTCGGCCGCCGAGGCACGGGCGGCGGGCGGACGGCTCGTATGCGGCGCGGGTTCCGATCAGCTCGCCCCCACCGAGCGGTCCTACGGGCTGGACGAGGTGCGCGCCGCCTATGAGGAACAGCTCGCCGTCTGCGAGGAGTCGGGGGCCCGCGCGGTGCTGATGGCCTCCCGCGCGCTGGCCGCCGCGGCCAGGGGTCCGGAGGACTACCTCGAGGTCTATGGCCGTCTGCTGAAGCAGGTCGCAGAACCGGTCGTACTGCACTGGCTGGGCCCGATGTTCGACCCGGCGCTGGAGGGCTACTGGGGCGACGCCGACCCGGACGCCGCGGCCCGCACCGTACGGGAGCTGATCGCCGCCCATCCGGAGAAGGTCGACGGCATCAAGATCTCGCTGCTCGACGCCCGCCGCGAGATCGGGCTGCGGCGGCTGCTCCCCGACGGGGTGCGCTGCTACACGGGCGACGACTTCCACTACCCCGAGCTGATCGAGGGCGACGGCCACGGCGCAAGCGACGCCCTGCTCGGGGTCCTCGACCCGCTGGGGCCGGTGGCGGCCGAGGCGGTCCGCGCACTGGACGCGGGGGACGCGCCGGGGTTCCGCGCGCTGCTCGATCCGACGGTGGAGCTGGCCCGCCACCTCTTCCAGGAGCCCACCCGCTTCTACAAGACCGGGGTGGTGCTGCTGGCGTGGCTGGCCGGACACCAGTCCCACTTCACCATGGTCGGCGGCCTCCAGTCGGCCCGTTCCCTGCCGCATCTGGCGCGCGCCTACGAACTGGCCGACGGCCTCGGTCTGTTCCCGGATCCGGAGGCGGCCGCGGCGCGGATGCGGCATCTGCTGAACGTCCAGGGGGTGGCCCAGTGAACGGCCGGAACGGGCTGGAGCGGCTGAGCCTGAACCAGGAGACCATCCGCCAGTGGTCGCTGCCCGAACTGGCCGAGGGGTGCGTGGCGGCCGGTGTGCCCGGTGTCGGCCTGTGGCGGGCACCGGTCCGGGCCTACGGGACCGAGGCGGCCGCGCGGCTGATGCGCTCCGCCGGACTGACCGTCACCTCGCTGTGCCGGGGCGGTTTCCTCACCGCCCTCGACCCGGCCGGGCGGACGGCCGCCCTGGACGACAACCGCGCCGCGATCGACGAGGCCGCCGCCCTCGGCACCGGCACCCTCGTCCTGGTCTCCGGCGGCCTGCCGCCCGGCAGCCGCGATCTGTCCGGCGCCCGGGAGCGGATCGCGGACGCGCTGGGCGAGTTGAGCCCGTACGCCGCCGAGCGCGGGGTGCGGCTGGCGGTCGAACCGCTGCACCCCATGTTCGCCGCCGACCGCTGTGTGGTCTCCACCCTCGCCCAGGCGCTGGACCTGGCCGAGCGGTTCCCGGCCGGGCGGGTGGGCGTGGTCGTGGACACCTACCACCTGTGGTGGGACGACACGGTGGCCGCGCAGATCGCCCGGGCGGGCGCCGGGGACCGGATCGCCGCCTTCCAGGTCGCCGACTGGATCACCCCGCTCCCGGCGGGGGTGCTGCTGGGCCGCGGCCAGCTCGGGGACGGCTCGATCGATCTGCGCTGGTTCCGCGAGCGGGTCGACGCCGCCGGGTACGACGGGCCCATCGAGGTCGAGATCTTCAACCCGGCGCTGTGGGAGCGGGACGGCGCCGAGGTGCTGGCGGAGGTCGCCGAACGCTACGCGTCCTCGGTGCTGCCCTCGCCGTCCCGGTCACCGCTGCCGCCCGATCCGGTGGGCTGACCGGAGGACGCCCGGGCGGCGACCATGACCTCGGACACGTACTCCCGCACCCGGAGGGTCGCGGTGCCGCTGGTGTAGAGCCCCATCCCCAGCATGCCGACCGGCACCGAGGCCGCGAGGATCCCGGTCATGGTCGTCCAGGGGCGTTCCCGCTCGCAGTCCTCGTAGACGCGGTCGCGGAAGGCGGGCGCGTCACAGTGGTTGGAGTACTCCCCGGTCTCGAACGGGGTGAACATCAGCACGGCCAGGAACGCCCAGCTCAGTCCGGCGAGGAACAGCATTCCCAGCCCGGTGGCCCGCATCCGCTGTGCCCGTGCCACCCACGCCGTGCTCTCGACCGCCCCGTTCATGTCCACCCTTCCGTCGGAACGCAAAGGCCACGAACATAACAGGCGGTCCAGCGCGGCGAATTGGTGCGTCGGCGGCCCGGGCCGCGGCCCGGCTACCGGTACGTCGGGACCGCGGAGGTGGGCGGCGGGCCCCCCGTCCGGGACGGTGAGGCGGACGGGTCGGTGGAGGGCGTCGGTGTGGGCCGGGGGGTGGCCGGGGCTTCGGAGGTACGGGGGTCGCGGGCGGGCGGTGCCGGACGGTCCCGGTCCGGTCCGGAGCCGGTGGGCAGCAACAGGACGCAGACCACCACCACGGCCGCCGCGGCCACCAGCACACCGGCCGCGACCCGCCGGATCCGCCGCGTACCCCAGGCCGGGCCCGTGGGCGGGGCGGCCGGGCCGAGGGAGTGCGGAGTGATGAGCCGGGCGCGGGCGTCGAGCGCGGCGCGCAGCCGGGTCTCGACGGCACGGGGCCGGTCCGCCGCACCGCGCGGGGGAGTACTCATCCGTCCGCCTCCAGCAGTTTCTCCAGGGTGTCCAGCGCGCGGCTCGCGGTGGACTTCACGGTGCCCCGGGACACGCCCAGCGCCTCCGCTATCTGTGCCTCGGTCAGATCGGACCAGTAGCGCAGGACGAGGACCTCGCGCTGCCGCTCGGTGAGCCGCACCAGCGCGTCCAGGACCTCCCCGTGCTCCTCGGCGAGCAGCATCCGTTCGTCGACCGGCGCCCCTTGGGCGTGGTGCGGCGGGGTGTACGCCCGTGCCGTGCGCCGCCGGCGCAGCACCGAGCGGGCGGCGTTGATCACCGCCGTGTGCAGATAGGCGTGTGCGTCCTGGAGGCTGTCCAGGCGTGCGCCGTGTCTGCGGCAGACAGCGGCGAAGGCGTCCTGGACGACGTCCTCGGCGGTGTGCCGGTCGTCCACCAGGGAGACCGCCAGCCGGACCATGTCCAGCCGCCGGGCCCGGTACAGATCGTCCAGGGTGGGCCGCGGTCCGGTGTCGCGGCCCGGCCGGACCGGTCCCAGCAGCCGCAGCCGCCGCTTGTCGGCGACTCCGTCCGCCTCGGCGGCCGGTGGTCCCGCGCGCCGGTCCGGGGCGGTACGCGCCCGGCGCAGCAGCCGGGTCCACCAGCCCGCGCGGTGGAGCCCCGGCAGGAAGTACGTGAGTTGCATCGTCCTCGTCCACCTCTGAGGGGCAGGGCCGAACGGTATCCGGCCCCGCCCCGTCGCGTCACCGGCCGTTGGACCTGGTGGGGCTCGCCGACGGCTTGGGTTCGGCGGGCTTCGGGGTGGGCGTCGCCGACGGTGCGGGCCTGGTGGGCGAGGCGGAGGGCCTGGGCTCGGCGGTCCTGGTCGGGGTCGCCGACGGCTTGGGCTTGGCCGTGGAGGTGGCGGGCTCGGGCTTGGCGGGCGCCTCCGTGCGACTCGGACGCGGCTTGGCGCCGTCGTCACCGCCGGTGGCGTGGGCGGCGATCCCGCCGCCCAGGATCAGGACGAGTCCGGCACTGGATCCCAGGACCCAGGTGCGCAGCGGGCGACGCGAGAGACGGGAACGGTGGAGCTGCATACGGAACGACTCCCGGAGTGAGGGGAACGGGTCGGTGAGAGGCGGACCCGGGCCGTGACCGCGCCGTGGAAACCCGCCTTCACCCCACCAGACGTGCGGCCCCGACCGGGGTTGTCGCACCGCCGGGAAATTGTTCTCCGGGCCGCCGCTCCCGGCCCGGAGCGGGCCGCGGCGGCTGACATTGCGTAACAGATCGATAACTCGCGGAAATCGTGCAACCCTTCCCGGCCCCGGCGGGTCGTACGGTGCGTCGGGCTTCCTGGGAGGGATCCGGGGGGATCGAGAGGAAGCCCTGGGGGAGGGGAAACGAGGGGCCCGGTCCATGGACCGGGCCCCTCGAAGTGCCTTTCGGCAGCCTCAGAACGGCACCCCGCACCGCAGCAGCACATTGGCGTACGGCCGTGCCTCCCCGGTGCGCACCACCAGCCGCGCCCGGCCGGTCAGCGCCTTCAGCTCCTCGTGCGGCACCAGCGTCAGCGACGCGTCGGGGAACAGCCCCTCCAGCAGCGCGGTCGCCTCCTTGTTGTGGTTTCGCACCTCCCGCGCGGCCGAGGCCCCCTCGACCACCAGCTCGTCCAGCAGCCCGGTCAGCACCTGCTCGAAGGACGGCACACCCAGGACGAGGGCGAGGTCGACGACGACCGGGGCGTCCGGGCCGGAAGGGATCGGCAGCCCCGCGTCGCACACCATCACGGTGTCGGTGTGGCCCAACCGGGCCAGTCCGGCGCCGAGGTGGCGGTTGATGATTCCAGCCCGTTTCACAGCCGCGCCACGTCCTCGGCGGTGGGGAAGGACTGCTGGGCACCGGCCCGGGTCACCGCGGCGGCGCCCACCCGCACCGCGAACCGCACCGCCGCCTCCAGACCGTCGCCGACGCCCAGGCGCCAGGCGAGCGCCCCGGTGAAGGCGTCCCCGGCGCCCGTGGTGTCCACGGCCTTCACCGGGAGGCTGTCCACCAGGACCGTACGGCCGCCCTCGGCCACGAGCGCGCCCTGTTCGCCCAGGGTCACCACGACCGACCGCGGGCCGCGCGCCAGCAGGGCGGCCGCCCACTCCGCGGGCTCGGCGGAGCCGCCCGCCGGATCGCCGTCGAGCAGGAAGCGCGCCTCGTGCTCGTTGACCACCAGCGGATCGCAGACGGCCAGCACCCCGTCGGGCAGCGGCGCGGCGGGCGAGGGGTTCAGCACCACCCGCGGCCCCGGCCGCCCCTCCGCGCCCGCTGCGGCGGCGCGCACCACCTCGGCCACGGTCTCCAGCGGGATCTCCAGTTGGAGCGAGACCACCCGGGCGGCGGCCAGCAGCGGGGCGGCGGCCCGTACGTCCTCGGGGGTGAGCCGGGCGTTGGCACCGGGGGAGACCACGATGCTGTTGTCACCGGACGGATCCACCGTGATCAGCGCGACCCCGGTGGGTGCCCCTCCGGTGAGCATCCCGGAGGTGTCCGCCCCGGCCGTCCGCAGTGAGTCCAGCAGCAGCCGGCCGTGGTCGTCGTCGCCGACCCGGGCCAGCAGGGCCGTGCGGGCCCCGAGCCGGGCGGCGGCGACGGCCTGGTTGGCGCCCTTGCCGCCCGGGTGGACGGCCAGGTCGGAACCGAGGACGGTTTCGCCCGGTCCCGGGCGGCGCTCGACCCCGATCACCAGATCGGCGTTGGCGGATCCCACGACCAACAGGTCGTAGTCGTGCATCGTTACGTCCCTTCGCATGACGGGTGCCGGGCGGCGCGTCCCGGGCTCACTTGGCCGCGACGACCTTCACCGGCACCTTGACCGTCTTGTCGACGTCCTTGCCCTTGGCGGCCCGGATCGCGTTCCGCACGGCCATCTTCCCCAGCTCGCGCGGCTGCTGGGCGACGGTCGCGGCGAGCGTGCCGTCCTTCACCGCCTTCAGACCGTCCGGGGTGCCGTCGAAGCCGACCACGTCGACGGACTTGCCCGCCTTGGGGCCGAGCGCCTTGACCGCGCCGAGCGCCATCTCGTCGTTCTCGGCGAAGATCCCGTCCACACCGGGGTGGGACTGGAGCAGGTTGGTGGTCACGTCCAGTGCCTTGGCCCGGTCGAAGTCGGCGGGCTGCTTACCGACCACCTCGATGCCCGGGTACGCCTTCAGGCCCTCCGAGAAGCCCTGGCCGCGCTCACGCGAGGCCGAGGTACCGGCGACGCCCTGGAGCACCAGGATCTTCCCCTTGCCGCCGAGCCGTTCGGCCAGCGTCTTCGCGGCCAGCTTGCCGCCCGCGATGTTGTCCGAGGCCACCAGTGTCTCGATGCTGGCCTTGTTGACGCCGCGGTCGGCGGCGAGCACCGGGATACCGGCCTTGTTGGCCGCCTTGACGGACGGGCCCGCGGCATCGGAGTCGACCGGGTTGATGATGATCGACTTCATGTTCTGGCTGGTGAAGTTCTGGATCTGATTGGCCTGCTGGGAGGCGTCGTTCTGGGCGTCGGTGACGGTCAGGCTCACCCCGGCGGCCTTGGCCTCCTCCTGCGCACCCGCCTTGAGCTGTACGAAGAAGGGGTTGTTGAGCGTGGAGACCGACAGCCCCATCTTGGTGCCCTTGCCCCCGGAGTCGCCCGAGTGCAGGAAGGAGGAGGCGAGCACCACGGCGCTGACGGCCACCGCCGCCACCGCGAACCGCCCGGCCGTCGCTGCCGCTCTGCGGCCCGGCCCCTGCGGTCCTCCGGCGGACGCGCCGGGGGCGGCGGGACGGGAGCCCGCACGGCGGCGCAGGGTGTCGAGCAGCACCGCGAGCGCGATGACCACACCGATGACGACCTGCTGCCAGAAGGCGGACACCTCCAGCAGGTTGAGCCCGTTGCGCAGCACCGCCAGGATCAGCGCGCCGATCAGCGTGCCGGACGCCTTGCCGACGCCGCCGGACAGGCTCGCGCCGCCGATGACCACTGCGGCGATGGCGTCCAGTTCGTAGCCGACCGCGGCCTGCGGCTGGGCCGAGGACAGCCGGGAGGCGAGCACGATGCCCGCGACGGCGGCGAATCCGCCGGAGAGCGCGTAGATGACGAGCTTCTGGCGCGCCACGCGGATCCCGGAGAGCCGGGCCGCCTCCTCGTTGCCGCCGATCGCGTACATCGCGCGGCCCGCGTAGGTGCGGCCGAGGACTCCGGCGGTGAGCAGACCCATCACGATCATCACGATGACCGGGACCGGCAGCCAGCCGCCGAGGGTGTCACCGAGTCCGGAGACCGCGTCGGGGACGGCGATCGGGCTGCCCTGGGAGATGACCAGCGCCAGACCACGGCCGATCGAGAGCATCGCCAGCGTGGCGATGAACGGCGGCAGTTTGCCGTAGGAGACCAGCGCGCCGCTGACCAGACCGCAGGCGATGCCCGTACCGACGGCGAGCAGCGCCGCCAGCCAGACCGGCAGCCCCTGGGAACTGGCGGACCAGGCCAGCACGGTGGCCGAGAGCGCGGCGACCGAGCCGACGGACAGGTCGATGCCGGCGGAGACGATGACGAAGGTGACACCGAAGGCGAGGATCGCGGTGACCGCCGCCTGGACACCGACGTTCAGGAGATTGTCGGTGGTCAGGAAGTCGCCGGAGAGCAGCGACATCGCCGCCACCAGCAGTACCAGGGCGCTCAGCGCGCCGTTGTCGAGCAGCACACGGCGCAGCACCGCCGGGCCCCCGGGGTCCTTTGTGACGTGAGGCGTGTCAGTTGCCACGGGGTCCCTCCTTTTCCGTGACGCCGACTCCTTCGTCGGCGCCCTTGACGTCCTTCACTGCCAGGGCCATCACGGCGTCCTGGGTCGCTTCGTGCGCGGTCAGCTCACCGGCGATCCGGCCCTGGGCCATGACCAGGACCCGGTCGCTCATCCCCAGCACCTCGGGCAGATCGCTGGAGATCATCAGGACCGCGTGGCCCGATGCGGTGAGTTCATTGATGAGCTGGTAGATCTCGACCTTGGCGCCCACGTCGATACCGCGGGTCGGCTCGTCGAGGATCAGCACCCTGCTGTCGGCGAGCAGCCACTTGCCGATGACGACCTTCTGCTGGTTGCCGCCGGAGAGGGTGCGCACCCGCTGGTCGAGCCCGGCCATCCGGACGGCGAGCTGCTCCGCGACGCGCTCGGCGGCGCGCCGCTGCGCGGCCCGGTCGACCAGGCCCGCGCGGGTCGCGGAACGCAGGCTGACCAGGCCGAGGTTCTCCTGTACGGAGGCGTCCAGCAGCAGCCCCTGGCCCTTGCGGTCCTCCGGTACCAGACCGACACCGGCGGCCATCGCGGCCACCACGTCATGGCGGGGCAGCGGGGCGCCCGCCACCTCGACGGTGCCCGAGTCGTAGGGGTCGGCGCCGAACAGCGCCCGCACCACCTCGGTACGGCCCGCGCCCACCAGACCGGCCAGGCCCACCACTTCACCGGCGCGCACCTCGAAGCCGATGTCGTGGAAGCTGCCGTCGCGGGTGAGCCCCTCGACCTTCAGCAGCGGCTCACCGGCGTCGGCGCGTTCGCGCGGGTACTGCTGCTCGATGGAGCGGCCGACCATCAGCCGCACCAGCTCGTCCTGATCGGTGGCGGCCGGGACCTGGGTGACGCTGCGGCCGTCGCGCAGGACGGTCACCCGGTCGCCCAGGGCGGCGATCTCCTCCAGGTGGTGGGTGATGAAGACGATGCCCACCCCGTCCTCGCGCAGCCGGCGCACGATCCGGAAGAGCTTGTCGACCTCCTCGGTGGTGAGCACCGCGGTCGGCTCGTCCATGATCAGTACGCGTGCCTCCAGGCTGAGCGCCTTGGCGATCTCGACCATCTGGAGCCGGGCGATGCCCAGGTCCCGCACCCGGGTGCGGGGGGAGACGTCCACCCCGACGCGGGCGAGGAGTTCGGCGGCCCGCTCGTACATCGTGTGGCGGTCGATCATGCCGAAGCGGCGCGGCTGGCGGCCCAGGAAGATGTTTTCGGCGACGCTGAGGTCGGGGACGAGGTTGAACTCCTGGTAGATGGTGGCGATACCGAGCCGTTCGGCGTCCTGGGCGCCGTCGATGCGCACCGGGGCGCCGTCGACCAGCACACGGCCGCCGTCCGGGCGGTGGGCGCCGGAGAGCATCTTGATGAGCGTGCTCTTGCCCGCGCCGTTCTCGCCCAGCAGGACGTGCACCTCACCGCGGCGCAGGTCGAAGTCGACGCCGTCCAGCGCGACCACACCGGGGAAGGTCTTGCGGACGCCCTCCATCCGCAGCAGTTCGGACTCCGGGCGCGACGGCTCCTCGGTGACACGGGACGTCGTGCTCATGGCTTGCTCCCTTCGGGCTCGCCGCACGAGCGGCGGGTGACCAGGCGGGCGGAGAGGGTCACCGACTCCGCGGGACGGCCCTCGACGAGGTCGACCAGCGCGCGGACGGCGGCGTGGCCGAGTTCCCCGGTGGGCTGGGCGATGGCGGTGATGGGCGGATCGGTGTGGACGAACCAGGGGATGTCGTCGAACGCGGCGAGCGCGATGTCGCCGGGCACCCGCAGGCCCCGTGCGCGGATCTCGTCCATCGCCCCCAGCGCCATCAGGTTGTCCGCGGCGAAGATGGCGTCCGGGGGGCGCGGCAGATCGAGGAACCGGGCGGTGACCCGGCGTCCGCTGTCCGCCTGGAAGTCGCCCTGGCCGATATGGCCGTCGTCCAGCGTGAGGCCGAACTCCCGCAGTGCCGCCCGGAAGGCGTCCACCCGCTCACGTCCGGTGGTGGTGGCCGCCGGGCCCGCGATGATGGCGAGCCTGCGGTGGCCGAGCGCATGCAGATGGGCCACCAGATCGCGGATGGCGTCCCGGCCGTCGGTGCGCACCACGGGCACCGACGCCAGGCTCTCGTCCTCGATCCAGCGGTCGACGAAGACCATGGGCGTACCGGTACGGGCGGCGTCCAGCATCATCGGCGAGCCGCCGTCGGTGGGGGAGATCAGCAGCCCGTCGATACGGCGGTCCATCAGGGTGCGGACGTGGTGATCCTGGAGTTCGGGCCGCTCATCGGCGTTGCCGATCACCACGCTGTAGCCCAGGTCGCGGGCGGCGTCCTCGACGGAGCGGGCCAGCTCGGTGAAGAAAGGATTCAGCACGTCACTGATGACCAGTCCCAGGGCCCGGGTCTGGTCGGTGCGCAGCGAGCGGGCGACGGCGTTGGGGCGGTAGCCGAGGTCGGCGACCGCGGCGAGTACGCGCTCCCGGGTGTCGGCGCGGACGGAGGGGTGTTGGTTGAGCACCCGCGAAACCGTCGCGACGGACACCCCGGCCCGTTGCGCCACGTCCTTGATGGCCGGCATCGTCCACCTCCTCGTGGAATCGATTACACGGAGGATTGGAATCGATTACACGGGACATCGACAAGAGCTCGGTCCGCCCCGAAACCGGATCGTGATACTCCGCGATGATCGGCCCCGGCGGTCCGTCCCGGCCGGTTGTCCACAGCCGCCGACCGTCGGCGGACCGGCTGTCGGGCCCCGGCGGTACGGTCGGTCCATGCTCAAACTCGCGGTGGTCGAAGGGGTTCTGGAGCGGATCACCTACGCCAATGAGGAGAACGGCTACACGGTCGCGCGGGTCGACACCGGCCGTGGCGCGGGCGATCTGCTGACCGTCGTGGGCTCGCTGCTGGGCGCCCAGCCGGGCGAGTCACTGCGGATGGAGGGCCGCTGGGGCTCCCATCCGCAGTACGGCAAGCAGTTCACCGTGGAGAACTACACCACCGTCCTCCCCGCCACCGTCCAGGGCATCCGCCGCTATCTGGGCTCCGGTCTGATCAAGGGGATCGGTCCGCGGATCGCCGACCGGATCACCGAGCACTTCGGCGTCGAGACCCTGGACGTCATCGAGCAGCGGCCGGAGCGGCTGATCGAGGTCCCCGGGCTCGGCCCCAAGCGCACCAAGATGATCGGCGCGGCCTGGGAGGAGCAGAAGGCCATCAAGGAGGTCATGATCTTCCTCCAGGGCGTCGGCGTCTCCACCTCCATCGCGGTGCGGATCTACAAGAAGTACGGAGACGCCTCGATCTCCGTGGTGAAGAACGAGCCGTACCGGCTGGCGGCCGACGTCTGGGGCATCGGCTTCCTCACCGCCGACAAGATCGCCCAGTCCGTCGGCATTCCGCATGACAGCCCGGACCGGGTCAAGGCCGGTCTCCAGTACGCCCTGTCCCAGTCCACGGACAACGGCCACTGCTATCTCCCCGAGGAGCAACTGATCGCGGACGCGGTGAAGTTGCTCCAGGTCGACACCGGCCTGGTGATCGACTGCCTGGGCGAGCTCGCCGCCGAGGAGGGCGTGGTGCGGGAGCGGGTCCCCGCCCCGGACGGCGGCGATCCGGTCGCGGCGGTCTATCTGGTCCCGTTCCACCGCGCGGAGCTCTCGCTGGCCGGTCAGGTGCGGCGGCTGCTGCGCACCGAGGAGGACCGGATGCCCGCCTTCCAGGGGGTGGACTGGGAGAAGGCGCTGACCTGGCTGGCCGGCCGCACCGGCGCCGAGCTGGCCCCCGAGCAGCGGGAGGCGGTGCGGCTGGCGCTCACCGAGAAGGTCGCGGTGCTCACCGGCGGCCCGGGGTGCGGCAAGTCCTTCACCGTCCGGTCCGTGGTGGAGCTGGCCCGCGCCAAGAAGGCCAAGGTGGTGCTGGCGGCCCCCACCGGCCGGGCCGCCAAGCGGCTCGCCGAGCTGACCGGCGCCGAGGCGTCCACCGTCCACCGGCTGCTGGAGCTCAAGCCCGGCGGGGACGCCGCGTATGACCGGGACCGCCCGCTGGACGCCGATCTGGTGGTGGTCGACGAGGCCTCCATGCTCGATCTGCTGCTGGCCAACAAGCTGGTCAAGGCGGTTCCGCCGGGTGCGCACCTGCTCTTCGTCGGCGATGTGGACCAGCTCCCCAGCGTCGGTGCCGGGGAGGTGCTGCGCGATCTGCTGGCCCCCGGCGGCCCGGTCCCCGCGGTGCGGCTGACCCGGATCTTCCGCCAGGCCCAGCAGTCCGGTGTGGTCACCAACGCCCACCGGATCAACGAGGGGGTGCCGCCGCTCACCCAGGGGCTCTCCGATTTCTTCCTCTTCGTGGAGGACGACACCGAGGAGGCCGGGCGGCTCACGGTCGATGTCGCGGCCCGTCGCCTGCCCGCCAAATTCGGTCTGGACCCCCGGCGTGACGTGCAGGTTCTCGCCCCGATGCACCGCGGTCCGGCGGGCGCGGGCGCGCTGAACGGACTGCTTCAGCAGGCCATCACCCCGGCCCGCCCGGACCTCCCGGAGCGCCGTTTCGGCGGCCGGATCTTCCGTGTCGGCGACAAGGTGACCCAGATCCGTAACAATTATGAGAAAGGGGCCAATGGAGTCTTCAACGGCACGGTTGGAGTCGTCACCTCCCTCGACACCGACGAGCAGCGGCTGACCGTGCTGACGGACGAGGACGAGGAGGTGCCGTACGACTTCGACGAGCTGGATGAGCTGGCTCACGCCTATGCGGTGACCATCCACCGCTCGCAGGGCAGTGAGTACCCGGCCGTCGTGATTCCGGTGACCACCGGAGCCTGGATGATGCTCCAGCGCAACCTGCTCTACACCGCGGTGACGCGCGCCAAGCGCCTTGTGGTGCTGGTCGGCTCGCGTCGCGCGCTCGGGCAGGCGGTGCGTACGGTTTCGGCGGGAAGGCGCTGCACGGCACTGGACCACCGGCTCGGCGGCCAAGGACGGGTCGAGGATGCCCACAGGGTTTCCGAACGATGACGAACGGGGCAGGATGGGCGTGAAAGCGGCACTGAGTGCCGCCAAAAGGCCCTTTGGCCGACCCCGAGTGCACGTCCATCGTCCGGATGGGGGAAGGTGGGGGGAGTCAGGGCACCTCGAAGAAGAGAACCAGGACGTCGGTGAGGGATGACGTGAGCGACAACTCTGTAGTACTGCGGTACGGGGACGGCGAGTACACCTACCCGGTGGTCGACAGCACCGTCGGCGACAAGGGCTTTGATATCGGCAAGCTGCGTGCCCAGACCGGTCTGGTGACCCTGGACTCCGGTTACGGCAACACCGCCGCGTACAAATCCGCGATCACCTACCTCGACGGTGAGCAGGGCATCCTGCGCTATCGCGGCTACCCCATCGAGCAGCTGGCGGAGCGCAGCACGTTCCTGGAGACGGCCTTCCTGCTGATCAACGGTGAACTGCCCACGGTGGACGAACTGGCCACCTTCCGCGAGCAGATCACCACGCACACGCTGCTCCACGAGGACGTCAAGCGCTTCTACGACGGCTTCCCGCGCGACGCCCACCCGATGGCCATGCTCTCCTCGGTGGTCAGCGCGCTGTCGACCTTCTACCAGGACAGCCACAACCCCTTCGACGAGAAGCAGCGCGACCTCTCGACGATCCGGCTGCTGGCCAAGCTGCCGACCATCGCGGCGTACGCCTTCAAGAAGTCGGTCGGCCACCCGTTCGTCTACCCGCGTAACGACCTCGGCTACGTCGAGAACTTCCTGCGGATGACCTTCTCGGTTCCGGCCCAGGAGTACGAGCTCGACCCGGTCGTCGTCAGCGCCCTCGACAAGCTGCTGATCCTGCATGCCGACCACGAGCAGAACTGCTCGACCTCCACCGTGCGGCTGGTCGGCTCCTCGCAGGCCAACATGTTCGCCTCCATTTCGGCGGGCATCAGCGCCCTGTGGGGCCCCCTGCACGGCGGCGCCAACCAGTCGGTGCTGGAGATGCTCGAGGGCATCCAGGCCGCGGGCAGCGATGTCGACACCTTCATCCGCAAGGTGAAGAACAAGGAAGACGGCGTGAAGCTCATGGGCTTCGGGCACCGCGTCTACAAGAACTTCGACCCGCGGGCGAAGATCATCAAGTCGGCGGCGCACGATGTCCTCTCCGCCCTCGGCAAGTCGGACGAGCTCCTTGAGATCGCCCTCAAGCTGGAGGAGCACGCCCTCGCCGACGACTACTTCGTCGAGCGCAAGCTCTACCCGAACGTGGACTTCTACACCGGTCTGATCTACCGGGCGATGGGCTTCCCCACCGAGATGTTCACCGTGCTGTTCGCGCTCGGCCGGCTGCCGGGCTGGATCGCGCAGTGGCACGAGATGATCAAGGAGCCGGGCTCCCGTATCGGCCGCCCGCGCCAGATCTACACGGGCGTGGTCGAGCGCGACTTCATCCCGGTCGAGCAGCGCTGAGCGCAGTCTCTTCCGTCTCTGAGTGCCCCGCTCTCCCGGCGCATGCCGGAAGGGTGGGGCACCGTTGCGTCTCCGGACTCGCCCGGTTCCGGGCGAGTGAGGCGAAGGGGCGAGCCCGGTCGACCGTCGACAGGGGCTTCAGCGCCCCGGAGCAGAACCGAGCCCCCAAAAAAATCAGAAAGCGCCCCGCTTCCGATCCCCCCACGGGTCGGAGCGGGGCGCTTCCCATGTCCCGGTTCGGATTCCCCCCACGGGATCCGGCCGGGCGTCCACGGGCCGCACAGGCGGCATTGCGGCGCGATCTGCCGGGACGAGTACCTACGGGAGGGCCGCTCAAAGCTCCCCGAGTACCTCGCCCCGGCCACGCGTAGCGGGATTCATCCCCCAAGACGAATCCCCACCGTCCCATTAGACTCGCGACCCCCCGAAATGGTTACGTTCGGTTGCCTGTGATCTGCGTCTCTTGCCATAACGGGCGTACAAGGGCAAGAGCCTCGATTTGAAGATCGAGGCTCCCATGTATGGGTGTTGTGCGGCTTATGGGGAGCCGGTGAAGCTATGTGGATGCCGTGAAGGCCCGCAGTCGCAGGCTGTTGGTGACGACGAAAACGGATGAGAACGCCATGGCCGCTCCGGCGATCATCGGGTTCAGCATCCCGGCCGCCGCGAGCGGCAGCGCGGCGACGTTGTAGCCGAACGCCCAGAAGAGGTTGCCCTTGATGGTGGTGAGCGTCCGGCGCGCCAGCCGGATCGCGTCGGCCGCCACCCGGAGGTCGCCGCGGACCAGGGTCAGGTCCCCCGCCTCGATGGCCGCGTCGGTGCCGGTGCCCATGGCGAGTCCGAGGTCGGCGGTGGCCAGCGCGGCCGCGTCGTTGACGCCGTCGCCCACCATGGCGACCGTACGGCCCTCGCCCTGGAGCCGCTTGACGACATCGACCTTCTCTTCGGGCAGGACCTCGGCGATGACCTCCTCGACGCCGATCTCGCGCGCCACGGACTCGGCGACCAGCCGGTTGTCCCCGGTCAGCAGGACCGGGGTGAGACCGAGGGCGCGCAGCTGGGTGACGGCGTCGGCGCTGGTCTCCTTGATCGCGTCGGCGACCAGCAGGATGCCGCGCGCCTCGCCGTCCCAGGCCACGGCGACGGCCGTATGGCCCTCCGCCTCGGCGGCGGCCTTGGCGGACGCGAGCTCCTCGGGCAGTTCGACGGCCCACTGGCCGAGCAGCTTCTCCCGGCCCACGAGCACCTTGTGCCCGTCGACCACGCCCCGGACGCCGAGGCCCGCGACGGAGGTGAAGCCCTCGGGCACCGGGAGGGAGCCGACGCGTTCGACCGCGCCGTCCGCGATGGCGCGGGCGACCGGGTGCTCGCTGGCGTGCTCCACGGAACCGGCGAGGCGCAGCAGCACCTCCTCGTCCGTGCCGGGTGCGGTGACGACGCCGCGCAGCCGCATCCGGCCGGTGGTGACGGTGCCGGTCTTGTCCAGGACGACGGTGTCGACCCGGCGGGTGGACTCCAGTACTTCGGGGCCCTTGATGAGGATGCCGAGCTGGGCGCCGCGGCCGGTGCCGACCATCAGGGCGGTCGGGGTGGCCAGGCCCAGCGCACAGGGGCAGGCGATGATCAGGACGGCCACGGCCGCGGTGAACGCGGCGGTCGCGTCGCCGGTGGCGACCAGCCAGCCCAGCAGGGTGCCGAGGGCGATGAGCAGCACGATCGGCACGAAGATCCCGGAGATCCGGTCGGCGAGCCGCTGCACCTCGGCCTTGCCGTTCTGCGCGTCCTCCACCAGCTTGGCCATCCGGGCGAGCTGGGTGTCGGCGCCGACGCGGGTGGCCTCCACGACGATGCGGCCCGCGGTGTTGACGGTGGCGCCCGCGACCGCGTCGCCGACGACGACGTCCACCGGTACCGATTCGCCGGTGAGCATCGAGGCGTCCACGGCGGAGCCGCCCTCGACGACCGTGCCGTCGGTGGCGATCTTCTCGCCGGGGCGGACCACGAAGCGGTCGCCGGCCGCCAGCTCGCCGACCGGGACGCGGACCTCCCGGCCGTCGCGCAGGACGGCGACGTCCTTGGCGCCGAGCTCCAGCAGGGCGTGCAGCGCGGCTCCGGCCGCCCGCTTGGACCTGGCCTCAAGGAAGCGGCCCAGGAGGATGAAGGTGGTCACTCCGGCGGCGGCCTCGAGGTAGATCGAGGACGAGCCGTCGGCGCGGGAGACGGTGAGGTCGAAGCCGTGCCGCATCCCGGGCATGCCCGCGTGTCCGAAGAACAGGGCCCACAGGGACCAGCCGAGGGCCGCCAGGGTGCCGAGCGAGACGAGGGTGTCCATGGTGGCCGCACCGTGCCGGGCGTTGCTCCAGGCGGCCTTGTGGAAGGGCGCGCCGCCCCAGACGACGACGGGCGCGGCGAGGGTGAGCGAGAGCCACTGCCAGTTCTCGAACTGGAACGAGGGCACCATCGCCAGCACGACGACGGGCAGGGACAGGGCGAACGAGATGAGCAGGCGGCGGCGCGGGGCGTCCGGCCGGTCCTCGTCGTGGCCGGGGCGGTCCGCGGCCCCGCCGGGAGCCTCGGTGGCCGCGGCCGGGGGCACGGGCTCGGGCGGGCGGGGTTCCTCGGCGGTGTAGCCGGTTCTGACCACGGTGGCGATCAGGTCCGTCACCTCGACCCCGGCCCCGTAGGACACCTTGGCCTTCTCGGTGGCGAAGTTGACCGTGGCGGCCACCCCGTCGATGCGGTTGAGCTTCTTCTCGATGCGCGCCGCGCAGGAGGCGCAGGTCATACCGCCGATGGCGAGTTCGACCTGTGCCGTGTGCCCGGCTTCGGAAGCCGTGCTGGTCATGTCTGGGTCTCCTGGGAGGAGGGCCGGTGCCGTACGGCGTCTGTATCAGCAGGGCGGTACGGCCCGGCGGGAGGAGTCGGGGGTGCTCAGGCCCGGCCGGCGAGCTCGTAGCCCGCCTCGTCGACGGCGGCGCGGACGGCCTCGTCGTCCAGCGGGGCGGCGGAGACGACGGTGACCTGTCCGGTGGAGGCCACGGCCTTCACGGAGGAGACGCCGTCGAGGGCGCCGAGCTCCTCGGTGACGGCGCCCTCGCAGTGGCCGCAGGTCATTCCGGTCACCTGGAGGACGGTGGTGACGCCGGAGCCGGTGTTCGCCTCGGAGCTCATGGACTTTCTCCTGTGGGGTGGGCGTGATGGTCGGGACGCAGGAGACGCCGGATGCCCCAGGGTCTCCTGACTCTCATAACTCTATACCCCTAGGGGGTATTCCCGGAAGCCGGAGGTGCGCCGGATCGTGAACAGCGCGCCACGCCCGCGCGCGCTCCCCTTCCGTGCAGGGCGCGCCCGGGGTGGTGGTGGCGGATCAGGGTCAGCGGACGGGGCTGCCCTCGGTGCCGATGATCGGCGCGAGATAGCGGTACAGGGCGTCCTTGGTCTCGGTGATGTACGCCCGCTGCTCCGCCCCCTCATGGGCCAGGATCACATCGAGACCGGCCTTGAACAGGTGGAACGCCATGGTGGCGGTACGGGTGCGGCGGTCGGCGGGCAGTTCGGGATGGCGCAGTCCGAGCAGCTCCTCCACCCGGGACTGAAGGGTGAGGTGCAGTGCGTCATGCTCCTCGACGACCGGGCCGGGGGTGTCCGTGGAGTTGATCAGCGCGAGGAAGGCGGGATTCGCGCAGTTGAACTCGATCATCGGATCGAGGACCGCGTCCAGCATCTCGCCCAGCGGCAGCGCGGCGTTCTCCACCGTGAAGACCAGGCCGTGGGCCTGGCGCATCTGATGGGTCAGCCGCTCACCCAGTTCGACCGCGATGGCCTCCTTGTTCGGGAAGAACTGGTACAGCGTGCCCGGGGAGACGCCCGCCTCGCGGGCGATCGCGTTGGTGCTCGCGCCGGCGTAGCCGTTCTGGCAGAAGACGCTCGCGGCCGCGTCGAGCAACTGCTGGACCCGGCGCTCACCGCGCGCCTGCCGACGGCGCGGCTTGGCGGCTCCCTCGGCCTGGGCTGCCTTGCTCTCGGTCACGCGCAATCTCCGGATCTTCGTGTTCGATTGACAAACGCGAGTGCTCACTCGCATTCTTGTGAAACGCGAGTGATCGCTCGTGTTTGCCAGTCTATGGCAATCAATGACCCATGCTGCCTGCCCAAACGTCGTGCGGTGGCCTGGGCACAGGTGAAGGGGACACCGTGCCATGACCACTGTCAACCATCCGTCGGGGGACCGGATCGGAGGATGGACCCGCCTGGTCACGGCGCGCCCCCGGCTCTCCTTGCTGCTCGCTCTGCTCTTCACCGCGCTCACCGTGGTCGCGGGCAGCGGTGTCGCCGACCGGATGGGCAGCGGGGGCTGGGAGGACCCGGCGTCCCAGTCCACCTATGCCACCAAGGCGTTGGAGAAGCACTTCCCGACCTCCCAGCCCAATCTGATCCTGCTGGTCGACAGCGGCAAGGCCACGGTGGACGATCCGGCGGTGGCCGCCGAGGGGCGGGCGCTGGCGAAGAAGCTGGCCGAGGAGGAGTCCGTCACCGGCGTCACCTCCTACTGGGACACCGGTGCGCCCACCCTCCGGCAGCGTGACCGCGGCGAGGCGATCATCGCCGCCCGCGTCACCGGCGACGAATCCGCCGCCAACGAGGCGCTGGAGCGGATCGCCCCGCGCTACCGGGGGGACCACGGCCCGGTCGAGGTGTCGATCGGCGGTCTGGTCGCGGTCCGCCATGAGCTCCAGACCACCATCCAGGAGGATCTGCTGCGGGCCGAGATGATCGCCCTGCCCATCACCCTGGTCCTGCTCGTCATGGTCTTCGGCAGCGCGGTGGCCGCCCTGCTGCCGCTCGGCGTGGGCATCATCGCCATCCTGGGCACCAACGCGGTGCTGCGCGGTCTCACCGAGTTCACCGATGTCTCGGTCTTCGCGCAGAACCTGACCACCGCACTCGGCCTCGGACTGGCCATCGACTACGCCCTGTTCATCGTGCGCCGCTTCCGCGAGGAGCTGGCCACCGGTGCCGAGCCCCTGCCCGCCGTGGCGGCCACCCTGCGCACCGCCGGGCGCACCGTGCTCTTCTCGGCGCTGACCGTCGCGGTCTCGCTCGCCGCCATGCTGGTCTTCCCGCAGTACTTCCTGCGCTCCTTCGCCTACGCGGGGATCGCCGTGGTGCTGATCGCCGCAGGTGCCGCCCTGGTCGTGCTGCCCGCGGCGCTGGCGCTCCTCGGCGACCGGGTCAACTCCCTCGATCTGATGAAGCTGTTGCGCCGCGGACGCCCCGCCCGTACCGGTGAACCCGGCAAGGGATGGGGGTGGCTGGCCCGGCTGGTGATGCGGCGCGCACCGCTGTTCGCGCTGGCCACCGTCGCCGGTCTGGTGGCGCTCGGACTGCCCTTCCTGAAGGTGGAGTTCGGCACCGCGGACGACCGCCAGCTTCCCCGGAGCGCCGAATCGCATGTGGTCCAGCAGCACATCCGGGACGGCTTCCCCGGAGGGCCCGGCGGCGCCGTCGAGATCATCGCCGAGGGCCGCCCCGGCACCCGTGCCCTCGCCGACTACAGCACCGAGCTCTCCGCGCTCCCCGATGTGCGGCGGGTGGACGGTCCGGCGGGCCAGTTCGCGGGCGGCCGTCAGGTGGCCCGGCCCGGTCCGGCCGAGGCGGCCCGCGCGGCCGAGGGGAGCGCGTATCTCACCGTGCTGACCAAGGGAGAGGCGGTGGACGCCGCGAGCCAGGACCTGGTGCGTGACATCCGCGCCCAGCACCCCCCGTTCCAGGCTTCGGTGACCGGCACGGCCGCCGTCCTGGTGGACACCAAGGACTCCATAGCCGACCGGCTGCCCTGGGCGGCCGCGATCATCGCCATCGTCACCCTGCTGCTGGTCTTCCTGCTCACCGGCAGTGTGCTGATACCGATCCAGGCGGTGCTGCTCAACGCCCTCAGTCTCACGGCGATGTTCGGCGCCATGGTGTGGGTCTTCCAGGACGGCCATCTGTCCGGTCCGCTGTCCTTCACCTCCACCGGCGATATCGAGACCACCCTGCCGGTGCTGATGTTCTGCGTCGCCTTCGGACTCTCCATGGACTACGGGGTCTTCCTGCTCTCCCGGATCAAGGAGGAGTACGACCGCACCGGGGACCATGCGGCGGCCGTGGAGTTCGGGCTGCGGCGCACCGGCGGGCTGATCACGGCGGCCGCGCTGATCCTGGCCGTGGTGATGGTCGCCATCGGCACCTCGCGGGTCACCAACACCAAGATGCTGGGGCTCGGTATCGCCCTGGCGGTGCTGATGGACGCCATGGTGGTGCGCAGTCTGCTGGTGCCCGCGGTGATGCGGCTGACCGGCCGGGCCACCTGGTGGGCACCGGGCCCGCTGCGGCGGCTGCACGCCAGGATCGGGCTGAGCGAGGGGGAGTCCGCCCCCGTCCGGAGCGGTGACGACGGGGAGGAGCCCGGGCCCCGCAGCGAGGAGGAGCTGCGGGACCCGGTCCGCGCGGGGCACTGACGCCTTCCGGAAGGGGGTGCACGGGGTGCACCCCCTTCCGGCGGGGCGCCGGGGACAGCATGTGCCGGTGTGCGAGCGGGCACCGTCCGCGCGGGTCTTGGTGGCGCGGACGCTAAGGAGCGCCGCGCCGTCCGCGCCGGTTGCCCGGTCTGCGGGCCACCCAGGCGCGGACGGTGTCCGCGTACCAGTACGGCTTGCCGCGCTCCACCAGATCGGGGGGCGGCAGCAGTGCGTGTTTGCGATACGACCGTACGGTGTCGGTCTGGACCCCGATATGAGCGGCGATGTCCTTGTACGACCAGAGCCTCCGGTCGGTCATCTTTCGAGCCCTTCCCGCAGCCACCGCGACCACGGCCCCGGTGGGGCCGTCGGGGGAGCCACGGCGGACCTGCTGACGATCTCTCAGCCTGTGTCCGGTGAACGACAGTGCGTGATCGTGGGTCAGGGGCTGTTGAACACCTGTGACGAAGCCGTGTGGAGATGTGACGGCTGTGACACCGGAGTGACAGTGGCGCTCAGGCCCCCAGCTCGGCCATCCGTTCGGTGATCTCCGCCAGTCGTACCGGACGGTGCTCCAGCCGGGACAGTTCACATGCCTCGGCCACCAGCAGGGCGTAGAGCGCCTGCTGACCGGAGCAGGGGTTGGGCGCCGCGCCCCGGGCCGCCCGTACGAAGGCGGCCAGCTCCGCCCGGTAGGCGTCCTCGAACCGCTCAAGGAAGTGCGCCCAGGGGCGGCCGGGACTGGCGGGCCCGCCCGGTTCGGCCGAGGTGAAGGGCGTACGGCCGTCCAGCCCCACCACCAACTGGTCGCGCTCACCGGACAGTTCCATCCGCACGTCGTACCCGGCGCCGTTGTAGCGGGTGGCGGTCGCGGTCACCAGCGTGCCGTCGTCCAGCGTCAGCAGCGCCGCCGCGGTGTCCACATCGCCCGCCTCCCGGAAGAACGCGGCGCCGTCCGCCGAACCGGACGCGAACACCTCCACCACCTCCCGCCCGGTCAGCCAGCGCACGGCGTCGAAGTCATGCACCAGACAGTCCCGGATCAGTCCGCCGGAGTGCGGCAGGAACTCCGGCGGCGGGGGAGCGGCGTCCGAGGTGATGGCCCGGATGGTGTGCACCCGGCCCAGCCGCCCTTCGCGCAGCGCCTCGCGCGCGGCCCGGTACCCGGCGTCGAACCGCCGCTGGAAGCCCATCTGGAGCATGGTCCCGGCCGACGCGACCTCGCTGAGCGCCCGGACGGTGCCCGCCAGGTCCAGGGCGATGGGCTTCTCGCAGTAGGCGGGCAGTCCGGCCCGCGCCGCCCGGGTGATCAGTTCGGCGTGCGAGGCGGTCGCGGTGGCGATCACCAGCGCGTCGATCCCGCCGCTGAAGACCGCGTCCACCGAGGCCGCGGCGGTCACCGGTACGGCGGCGTCCGCGTCGATCCGCGTGGCCAGTTCGGCGGCCCGCGCAGGGTCGGCGTCCCCGATCAGCAAGGCGTCGACGCCGTCCGTGGCGGCGAGGGCGGCGGCATGGAAGGAGCCGATCCGCCCGGCGCCGAGGAATCCGATGCGCATGGTGTCTTCCCGTCCGAAAGGGGTGGGGCCGAAGGAGCGGGCCCTGAAGGGGTGAGGAGGGGGCCGGGCCCGTGGCGGAAGCCGGGGTCAGCGGTAGAAGGCGGGGCGCTCGATCATCTCCACGGGGGTGCGCTCACCGGTCTTCTGCGCGCGCAGCCCCGCCTCGCAGACGGCCGCCGCCGCATAGCCGTCCCAGGCGCTGGGTCCCTCGACCTCCCCGCGGCGGGTGGCGTCGACCCACGCCTGTACTTCCCGGTCGTACGCCTCCGCGAAGCGGGCCACGAAGTCCGGGGCGATCCCACCGCCCCAGCCGCCGGGGCGGTTGACCAGCATGCCGTGGGCGTCACCGACCCGTGCGGTGCCGCGTTCGCAGACCGCCTCGGTCTGCACCTGGTAGCCGAAGCCGCAGGTGGCGAACATCTCGACGTTGACGAGCGCGCCACCGCTGGTCTCGAAGATCACCAGCTGGGGGTCGCTCAGCCCCTCGGGCGCATGCGAGTTGGGCGTCGGCTTGAGCACGGTCACCGTGGTGATCTCCTGCTCCAGCAGCCAGCGCGACTGGTCCATCTCATGCACCACCGAGTCGCTGATCAGCATCTCCGTGGTGAAGTACGGATGGGTCGAGGCATTGCGGTGGCGGCAGTGCAGCATCAGCGGACGGCCCAGCTCACCGGTGGCCAGCAACGCCTTGAGCTCCATGAACTCGGTGTCGTAGCGGCGCATGAACCCGACCTGGACCCGGCGGTGGCCCAGCCGCTGCTCGGCCTCCAGCACCCGCAGCGCGGAGGCCGCGTCCGGGGTGAGCGGCTTCTCGCACAGCACCGGCAGATCCCGCTCGAACGCACTGAGCAGCGCGGCCTCATGCGCGGGCCCGGGGGAGGCGATCAGCACCGCGTCCACCCCCGGCGCGTCCATCGCGGCCGCCGGATCGGTGAACGCCCGGCACCCCTCGGCGGTGTCGGCCACGGACTTCGCGCGCGCCTCGTCGATATCGACCACGGCGGCCACCCGGGCGCCGCTGATCACCTCATCGATCCGGCGGACGTGGTCGGCGCCCATCTTGCCGGTCCCGATGACGGCGATGCCGAGCGTCCCCTGCTGGGTCATATGCGAGTTCCTTCTCTTTCTGCCGGTGCGGTCTGCCGGTGCGGTCTGCCGTGCGGTGGTGGTCGGGACGGGGGTCAGGCGCCGCAGGAGCGCAGGAAGCGACGGGTGCGCTCGGCGATCGGGAACGGCTGGTCGGGCGGGCAGGGGTACATGTCCTGCTCGACGATGGCGAACAGGTCCACGTCCAGCTTCTGGGCGGCGGCGAGGACCGGCTCCAGCGCGGGCACCCCGTCCGGCGGTTCGCACATCACCCCGCGCTGGACGGCCGGGCCGAACGGCACCCCGTTCTTCACCACATCGGCCAGGATCTCCGGGTCCACCTGCTTGAGGTGGAGATAGCCGATGCGCTCGCCGTAGGTCTCGATCAGCTTGACGCTGTCGCCGCCGCAGTAGGCGTAGTGCCCGGTGTCCAGGCAGAGGTTGACCAGGTCGGAGTCGGTCGCGTCCAGGAAGCGGGCGACGTTCTCCTCGGTGTCGATGTGGGTGTCGGCGTGCGGATGGACGACGATCTCCAGACCGTAGGCCTCCCGCACCTCACGGCCGAGCCGCTCCATCCCGGTGGACAGATGGCGCCACTGCTCGGCGGTCAGCTCCCGCGGCTCGATGATCTCGGCGGTCTTGTCGTCCCGCCAGAAGGAGGGGATGACCACCAGATGCCCGGCGTTCATCGCCCGGGTCAGTTCGGCGACCTGGGAGACATGGGCCCAGGTGGCGTCCCAGACATCGGGTCCGCGGTGCAGTGAGGTGAAGACGGTGCCCGCCGAGACGGTGAGCCCCCGCCGGGTGGTCTCCTCGGTGAGCCGGGCCGGGTCGGTCGGCAGATAGCCGTACGGGCCCAGCTCGATCCAGGAGTAACCGGCCTCCGCGACCTCGTCGAGGAAGCGCTGCCAGGGGACCTGCTGCTCGTCGTCGGGGAACCACACCCCCCATGAGTCGGGGGCCGAGCCGACCCGGATGCGGTCCAGGGCGGGTACGGGAGAGGCGGCGGCAGTCATGGGAGGGGTCTCCTCTCGCCGGTCATCGGCGACCGGGGAAGGGGGCGGTGCGGATTCCGGTGCTCGCTGGCGGACGCGCGTCCGCGTCGTACTGTTTTGGGCAGCTTCACGGTCCGGGCGGGCGGTCGTCAAGGGTTGGTCAGGACATTCGGACGTCATGTCAGGAAGGGGGGAGGGTGTATGCCTCATGCGCCGGGCGACTGCACCGCCTCCGGCAGCTCCTCCACATCCACCCCGCGGACCTGCGCGAGCTCGTGCTTGAGGGCGGCCAGTTCGGCGCCGCCGGCCATATGGTTGGTCAGCTCCTCGAGGGTGACGTCCTCGCGGGCGGCGTTGAGCTCCAGGGCGCCCAGCCGGAGTACCGAGAAGTGGTCACCGACCATATAGGCGTGGTGCGGGTTGTGGGTGATGAAGATGACGCCGAGGCCGCGCTCACGCGCCGCCGCGATGTACTTCAGCACCACCCCCGACTGCTTGACGCCGAGCGCCGCGGTGGGCTCGTCCAGGATCAGCACCCGGGCGCCGAAGTGGACGGCCCGTGCGATGGCCACGGACTGCCGCTGACCGCCGGAGAGGGTGCCGATGGGCTGCTCCAGGTTGTCGAGGTGGATGCCCATGGCGGACAGCTCCTCGCCGGTGGTCCGCTTCATCCGCTCGATGTCCAGGCGGCGGAACGGCCACGGGCCCTTGGTCAGCTCCGAGCCGAGGAAGAAGTTCCGCCACACCGGCATCAGCGGCACGGTGGCCAGGTCCTGGTAGACGGTGGCGATACCGAGGTCCAGGGCCTCGCGGGGGTTGCTCAGCCGCACCGGCCGACCGTCGACGAGGTAGTCGCCCTCGTCGTGCTGGTGCAGTCCGGACACGATCTTGATCAGGGTGGACTTCCCGGCGCCATTGTCGCCGAGGACGCAGGTGACCTTGCCCGGCCGGACGTCGAGGTCGATGCCCTGAAGGGCACGGACCGTGCCGTAGAGCTTGCCGACGCCCTTCAGCCGGACGACCGGTTCATCGGTCCCGCCGGTCGCGGCGGTGTCCTTCGATACCACGGTGATCACCTCCTGGCGGCCTGACGGCGCACCCACAGATTGACGAGCGTCGCGAGCAGCAGCATCACGCCCACGAAGAACTTGAACCAGTCGGGGTTCCAGTTGGCGTAGACGATGCCCTGGTTGACCATGCCGAAGATGAAGGCGCCCAGGACCGCGCCGATCGCCGAGCCGTAGCCGCCGGTGAGCAGACAGCCGCCGATCACCGCCGCGATGATGTAGTAGAACTCGTTGCCGACGCCCTCGCCCGCCTGCACGGTGTTGTACTCGAAGAGCAGGTGCATACCGACGAACCAGGCGGCGAAGCCGACGGTCATAAAGAGGGCGATCTTGGTGAGGTTCACCGGGACGCCGACCGCCCGCGCGCTCTCCTTCGAACCGCCCGCCGCGAAGATCCAGTTTCCGAACTTGGTGCGCAGCAGCACCCAGGTGGCGATGGCCGCGAAGGCCAGCCACCACAGCACGGTCACCTTCACATCGACGCCCAACACGGTGACCTCGGAGGCGAAGACCGATTTGGCCTGCTCGAAGCCGTCCATGTCATTGATGGTGTCGGTGGCGACATTGCCGGTGAGCAGTTTGGTGACGGCCAGGTTGGCGCCCTGGAGCATCAGGAAGCTGGCGAGGGTGACCAGGAAGCTGGGCAGTCCGGTGCGGATCAGCAGCAGTCCGTTGATCAGGCCCACTCCGAGCGAGACCAGCAGGGCGACGATCACGCCCACCCAGACATTGGTGGTGAGCTGGAAGCTGAGCATGGAGGCGGCCAGTGCCGAGGAGGTGACGGCGACCCCGGCCGACAGGTCGAACTCGCCGCCGATCATCAGCAGGGAGACGGCGAGCGCCATGATCCCCATGGTGGACGCCTGGTAGAGGACGGTGGCGAAGGAGTCGGCCTGCCGGAAGGTGGGGGCGACCACGAAGAAGAAGACATAGACGCCGACGGCCGCGACCAGTGCCCCGATCTCCGGCCGGGCCAGCAGCCGCCGGGCCAGCGAGCGTTCCGCTGCCCGGCGCTTCGGCTCCGGGGCGGGGGAGACCGGCGGCGTGGCCGCCGCCGGTGTGACGGTATGGGTCATCGCCGGATCACCGCGTCCCCTTCTGTGCGAACTTCGCGATGGTGTCCACGTTGTCCTTGCTGACGAAGGCCGGGCCGGTCAGCACCGGCTCCTCGCCACCGCCGCTGAAGTTGCCGTTGTTCCGGTAGAGCCACATGGAGTCGATCGCCAGATAGCCCTGGAGATAGGGCTGCTGGTCGACGGCGAATTCCACGTCCCCGCTCTTCACGGCGGCGACCAGGTCCTTGTTGAGGTCGAACGTGGCGACCTCGGCATCACCGCCCGCCTCCTCGGCGGACTGCACCGCGGTCAGCGCGAACGGGGCGCCGAGGGTGACCACATGGTCGATGCTGGAGTCCTGCTTGAGCTTGGCGGCGATGGTGGACTTCACCGACGGCATATCGGTGCCGTTGACATAGAGGATGTCCGTCTTGCCGTTGAAGGTCTTCTTCACACCCTCGCACCGGGCCTCCAGGGCGACATGGCCCTGTTCGTGGATCACACAGATGTTGTGCTTGGCCTTCACCTCGTTCAGCCGCTTGCCGAGCGCCTCGCCGGCGATGGACTCGTCCTGCCCGAAGTACTCCAGCAGGCCCATGTCCTTCCACTGGTCCAGTCCCGCGTTGAAGGCGACGACCGGGATCCCGGCCTTCCTCGCCTTGGCTATCGCGCCCTTCATCGCGTCCGGCTTGGCCAGCGTGATGGCGATCCCGTCGACCTTCTGGTTGATGGCGTTCTGGACCAGGTTGGCCTGGTCCGCGCCGCTGGGATTGCTGGAGTAGACGAGTTCGATGTTGTCCTTGGCCGCCGCGGACTTGGCGCCCTTGCGGACGGTGTCCCAGAAGGTGTCGCCCGGTGCCGCATGAGTGATCATCGCGATCTTCAGCCGGGGGGTGTTCGCCTTTCCGGCGGCGAGGTCGTCCTCGGCTTCCTGTGCCTTTTTGCCGCCTTGACTGCTGCATCCCGCGGCGAGGAGGACGGTTGCGGTGGCGAGCGCGGCGAGTCCCGCTCCGCGGCGTCGGTTGATTCTGAGGTCCATCGGTTCCAGCACCTCTCAAGCCAGGTCCGTTGTTCACACGGCCGTTGCAGAACGGGAGCCAACTCCTCCGGGCCATCGACTGTCAAGGGTTTGTCATGACAACATTTCATCTGGACGTAACGACGCGATAACGCCTCCGGGCCTCACTTCGTCCTCACGTCCGAATGTAAGGACAAAGTCTTGACAGCGGGCCCGGAGCACGTCTAGACCTGAAGGGGCCGGGCGTTGTCCGGCGCTTTCGCACTCCCACCCTGAGCTGCGTCTTTTCCCGAAGGGGCACGCATGAGTGAGCCGTACGACCTGATCACGATGGGCCGGATCGGAGTGGATCTCTATCCGCTCCAGACCGGTGTCCCTCTGCCGCAGGTCGAGTCGTTCGGAAAGTTCCTCGGCGGTTCGGCGACCAATGTCGCCGTCTCCGCCGCTCGCTTCGGCCGCCGTTCCGCGGTCATCAGCCGCACCGGCGCGGACCCCTTCGGCGACTACCTCCACCAGGAGCTGCGGGCGTTCGGGGTGGACGACCGGTTCGTCACCCCGGTCGAGGAGTACCCGACGCCGGTCACCTTCTGCGAGATCTTCCCGCCGGACGACTTCCCGCTGTACTTCTACCGCCGTCCCAAGGCGCCCGATCTGGAGATCCACCCCGGTGAACTGGACCTCGACGCGATCCGCGCGGCCCGGATCTTCTGGATGACCGGCACCGGGCTGAGCGAGGAGCCCAGCCGCACCAGCACCCTGGAGGCGCTGGCCGCCCGCGGCGGGAGCGGCACCACCGTCTTCGACCTCGACTGGCGGCCGATGTTCTGGCGCGACCCGGACACCGCCCGCCCCTTCTACGCCGAGGCCCTGCGCCACGCCACGGTCGCCGTCGGCAACGTGGACGAATGCGAGATCGCCACGGGCGTCCGCGAACCCACCGCCTGTGCCGAGGCGCTGCTCGCGGCGGGTGTGGAACTGGCCGTCGTCAAACAGGGACCCAAGGGCGTCCTCGCCGTGCACCGCGACGGCACCACCGCCGAGGTCCCCCCGGTCCCGGTGGAGGTGGTCAACGGGCTCGGCGCGGGCGACGCGTTCGGCGGTGCCCTGTGCCACGGGCTGCTCGCCGGCTGGGACCTGGAACGGATCATGCGGTACGCCAACGCGGCGGGCGCCATCGTCGCGTCCCGGCTCGCCTGCTCCTCGGCCATGCCGACGGCGGGCGAGGTCGAGGCCCTGCTCACCGAAGGCTGACGCCGACCGCGGTGCGGAAAAGAAGGAAGGGTAAGACCTCTTGAGCATCAGCATCTCCGACCTCGTCACGGTGCGCACCCGCCACCCCGAGGCCATCGCCGAGGCGGCCGCCCGACGGGCCCGTCGCCCCCTCATCGGTGACAGCGGCCGGCTGATGATCGTGGCGGCCGACCATCCGGCGCGCGGCGCCCTCGCCGTCGGGGACCGCAGACTGGCCATGGCCAACCGGTTCGAGCTGCTGGAGCGGCTGTGCACGGCGCTGTCCCGCCCCGGTGTGGACGGGGTGCTCGCGACCGCCGACATCCTGGAGGACCTGCTGCTGCTCGGCGCCCTCGAGGGCAAGGTCGTGATGGGCTCGATGAACCGCGGCGGGCTGGCCGGCGCCACCTTCGAACTCGACGACCGGTTCACCGGACACCGGCCCGAGGACCTCGCCCGGCTCCGGTTCGACGCGGGCAAACTGCTGCTGCGCATCGACTACGCGGACGCCGGTTCGCTGACCACCATGACCAGCACCGCCCGTGCCATCGACGCGATGGCCGCACACCGGCTGCCGGTCTTCGTCGAACCGTTCATCTCCCGCCGAATAGACGGCCGGGTCCGCAACGACCTGAGCGCCGAGGCCGTCACCCGGTCCATCGCCATCGCCTCCGGACTCGCCGGGACCTCCGCCTACACCTGGCTGAAGGTGCCGGTGACGGACGATCCCGAGGAGATGGCCGCGGTCATGGAGACCAGCACCCTTCCGGCGGTACTGCTCGGCGGTGAGGTGGGAAGGGACCAGGAGGGGGCGTACGAGAGATGGCGCAAGGCGCTGCGGCTGCCCACCGTCCAGGGCCTGGTCGTCGGCCGCTCACTGCTCTATCCGGCGGAGGGCAGCGTCGAGACCGCTGTGGATACCGCCGTCGGACTGCTCTGACACGCCCCGCACCACGGGCCCCGTCCCTGGAGGAAAGGCAGAAACTGACGTCATGACCAGCAGCGATCCTTCGACCGGTTTCCATGTGCGGGCCGGTGAGGCGGCCGGCGGTCCCCATGTCGTGGACATCGGCCCCGAGCGGGCCGGCTGGGGGTACTCCGCGCTGCGGGTGCTCGAGCTGCCGCCCGGCGGTTCACACTCCCTGGCCACCGGCGACAGCGAGTGGATCCTGCTGCCGCTCAGCGGCGGCTGCACGGTGGACACCGAGGGGGAGGTCTTCGAACTCCACGGCCGGGAGAGCGTGTTCAGCGGGGTGAGCGACTTCGTCTATCTGCCGCGCGACGCGCACGCCCGGATCGCCACCGGCGCGGGCGGCCGCTTCGCACTCGCCGGCGCCCGCTGCGAGCGCAGACTGCCCGCGCGCTACGGCCCCGCCTCGGACGTGCCGGTCGAGCTGCGCGGCACCGGCAACTGCTCACGCCAGGTGAACAACTTCGGCGCCGCCGGGGTCTTCGACTGCGACAAGCTGATCGCCGTCGAGGTGCTGACCCCGGGCGGCAACTGGTCCTCCTACCCGCCGCACAAGCACGACGAGTGCCGCCCCGGTGAGGAGAGCGAACTCGAGGAGATCTACTACTTCGAGATCGCCGCGTCCCACGGCAGCGAGGGCGTCGGCTACCAGCGGGTCTCCCCCTCCGGCCGCGGCCGTGGCACCGATGTGCTGGCCGAGGTCCGCACCGGTGACACCGTGCTGATCCCGGACGGCTGGCACGGCCCGTCCATCGCCGCCCCCGGCCACACCATGTACTACCTCAACGTCATGGCGGGCCCGGAGGAGGAGCGCTCCTGGCTCATCTGCGACCACCCCGACCACGCCTGGATCCGCTCCACCTGGCCGGACCAGCCCGTCGACCCCCGACTCCCGCTCTACGAAGCCCCCGATGGAGGCCCCCGATGAACGCCTCGGCAGTGCGCCGCCTCACCGTCGCCCAGGCCCTGGTGGAGTTCCTGGCCCACCAGTACACCGAGCGCGACGGGCAGCGGCACCGCCTGATCAACGCCACCTGGGGCATCTTCGGCCACGGCAACGTGGCCGGGATCGGGCAGGCCCTCCTGGAATCCGGTCCGGACGCCATGCCCTACCTCCAGGGCCGCAATGAACAGGCCATGGTGCACGCGGCCGTGGGCTTCGCCCGGCAGTCCAACCGGCTCTCCGCCCAGGCGGTCACCACCTCCATCGGCCCCGGTGCGACCAATCTGGTCACCGGTGCGGCGCTGGCCACCGTCAACCGGCTGCCGGTGCTGCTGCTGCCCGGTGACATCTTCGCCACCCGCCCCGCGGACCCGGTGCTCCAGCAGCTCGAAGTCCCCTCCGCGGGCGATGTGTCGGTCAACGACTGTCTGCGCCCGGTCTCCCGCTACTTCGACCGGGTGATGCGCCCCGAGGCGCTGATCCCGGCCGCGCTGGCCGCCATGCGGGTGCTCACCGACCCGGCCGAGACCGGCGCCGTCACCCTGGCCCTGCCGCAGGACGTCCAGGCCGAAGCCTTCGACTGGCCCGAGGAGTTCTTCGCCGACCGGGTCTGGCAGGTACGCCGCCCGGCCGCCGACCCGACCGAACTCGCCGTCGCCGCCCAGGCGATCCGCTCCGCCCGCAGGCCGCTGATCATCGCGGGCGGCGGGGTCCACCACAGCGAGGCCGAGGACGCGCTGCGTGCCCTGGCCGACGCCACCGGCATCCCGGTCGCCTCCACCCAGGCGGGCAAGGGCTCGCTGCGCCATGACCACCCGGCCGACATCGGCGGCATCGGGCACACCGGCACCGCCGTCGCGGACGATCTGGCCCGCGACGCCGACCTGGTCATCGGCGTCGGCACCCGGTACAGCGACTTCACCACCGCCTCCGCGACCCTCTTCGCCGACCCCGGGGTCCGCTTCGTCAACCTCAACATCACGCCCTTCGACGCCCACAAGCTGTCCGCCACCACCCTGGTGGCGGACGCCCGCGCCGGTCTGGAGGCGCTCGTCCGCGAGCTGTCCGGCCACCGGGTCGACGAGACGTACGAGGCCGGATACCGCGTCGGCAAGGCCGCCTGGGAGCGCCGGGTGGACGCCGCGTTCGCCGCCGACGACGAGACCGCGCGGCCCTCGCAGAGCCAGGTGCTGGGCGCGCTGGACGCGGTCGTCGGCGACGAGGACGTGGTGGTCAACGCGGCCGGATCGCTCCCCGGCGACCTCCACAAACTGTGGCGCGCCCGCTCGCCGCGCCAGTACCACCTGGAGTACGGCTACTCCTGCATGGGCTATGAGATCCCCGGGGCCATCGGGGTGCGGCTGGCCGCCCCGGACCGCCCGGTGTGGGCGCTGGTGGGCGACGGGACGTACCTGATGATGCCGACCGAGATCGTCACCGCCGTCCAGGAGGGCATCAACATCAACGTCGTGCTGCTCCAGAACCACGGCTACGCCTCCATCGGCGCCCTCTCGGAGGGCATCGGCGCCGAGCGGTTCGGCACCGCCTACCGCTTCCGGGCGGCCGACGGCAGCTACACCGGCGATCCGCTGCCGGTGGACCTGGCCGCCAACGCCGCCTCGCTCGGTATGGACGTGCTGCGCGCCGGGAGCGTGCGGGAGCTGCGGGAGGCGCTGGCCGCGGCCCGCGCCTCGGACCGTCCCACATGTGTCTATGTGGAGACCGAAACAGCCGACACAGTGTCCGGCCCGCCGGGGGCCCAGGCGTGGTGGGATGTGCCCGTCGCCGAGACCGCGACCCGCCCGGCCGCCGTGAAGGCCCGTGAGGACTACGACCGGCAGGCCGCCGCCCGCCGCCGCCACCTCTGACGTTTTTCGACAGAAAGGCCCACCCCATGAAGACCGTCAACCACTGGATCGGCGGCAAGGCCGTCGAGGGCGCGACCGGTCGCTTCGGTCCGGTCTACAACCCCGCCACCGGCGCCCAGGACACCCAGGTCGCCCTGGCCTCCGTGGACGAGGTCGACGCGGCGGTAGCCACCGCCAAGGACGCGTTCCGCTCCTGGGGCACCACCTCCCTGGCCAAGCGCACCGCGATCCTGTTCAAGCTCCGTGAGCTGGTCGTCGCCCACCGGGACGAGCTGGCCGAGCTGATCACCGCGCAGCACGGCAAGGTGCACTCCGACGCGCTGGGCGAGGTGGCCCGCGGTCTGGAGATCGTCGAGCTGGCCTGTTCGATCGCCGAGAAGCTCAAGGGCGAGCTGTCCACCCAGGTCTCCTCCGGGGTCGACGTCTCCTCGATCCGCCAGCCGCTCGGTGTGGTGGCGGGCATCACCCCGTTCAACTTCCCGGCCATGGTGCCGATGTGGATGTTCCCGGTGGCCATCGCCTGCGGTAACACCTTCGTCCTCAAGCCCAGTGAGAAGGACCCCTCGGCCGCCCTCCGGCTGGCCGAGCTGGCCGCCGAGGCCGGGCTGCCGGACGGGGTGCTCAACGTCGTCCACGGTGACAAGGTGGCCGTGGACCGGCTGCTGGAGCACCCGGACGTCGCCGCGGTCAGCTTCGTGGGCTCCACCCCGATCGCCCAGTACATCCAGTCCAAGGCCGTCGAGCACGGCAAGCGGGTCCAGGCGCTCGGCGGCGCCAAGAACCACATGCTGGTGCTGCCCGACGCCGACCTGGACTTCGCCGCGGACAACGCCATCAACGCCGCCTACGGCTCGGCCGGTGAGCGCTGCATGGCGGTCTCGGTGGTCGTGGCGGTCGGGGACACCGGCGACGAGCTGGTGAAGAAGATCGCCGACCGCGCCGCCAAGCTCCGGATCGGCCCCGGCAACGACCCGGCCTCGGAGATGGGCCCGCTCATCACCAAGGAGCACCGCGACAAGGTCGCCTCCTATGTGCGCGGGGCCGCGGCCCAGGGCGCCGAGGTGGTCGTGGACGGCACGGGCTACACGGTCGATGGCCATGAGGACGGCTTCTTCATCGGTGTCTCGCTGCTGGACAAGGTGCCCACCACCGCCGACGCCTACCGTGACGAGATCTTCGGCCCGGTGCTGTGCGTGGTCCGCGCCGAGACCTACGACGAGGCCATCGAGCTGATCAACAGCTCCCGGTGGGGCAACGGCACCGCGATCTTCACCCGGGACGGCGGCGCCGCCCGCCGCTTCCAGCTCGAGGTGGAGGCGGGCATGGTCGGCGTCAATGTGCCGATCCCGGTCCCGGTGGGCTACCACTCCTTCGGCGGCTGGAAGGACTCGCTCTTCGGCGACCACCACATCTACGGCAACGACGGGGTGCACTTCTACACCCGCGGCAAGGTCGTCACCACCCGCTGGCCCGACCCCAGCGACGGCGGGATCAACCTGGGCTTCCCCAGCAACCACTGAGCGCGTCCCGCGTCCAGGACGTACCCCCCGCCAGGCCCCCGGCCGGCGGGGGGTACGCCGTTTCACCGGCAGCCTCCGGACAGGGGGCCGAACGGCGCACAACCATCCGGTGGGTTGGCGGGTCTTCTTGAGTGTTCGCCCGAATAATGGGTGCAACGACCTGCTCAGGGGGATTCCGTATGCTTCGTCTGTTCCGTTCCACGGCGGTGACCGCAGGCTGCACGGCCGCGCTCGGTCTCGGACTCGCGCTCGCCGCGAGCGCCCCGGTCTCCGCGCACACACCCCGGACCGACCCCGACCGCCGTTACACCGCTGAGGAGATCCACCACTTCCTGGAGGGCTTCTACGGCAACCACGGCCCGCGCCCCTGGGAGCGGAAGCACCTGGTCGCGGACCAGCTCAAGGAGAAGGCCGACCAGAACCCGGGCTTCGACGTCCTGCTGTGCGCGCAGAACACCCCGAAGCGGATCGATGTCGGCGAGGTGACCACGGCGCAGTCCGCGCGGGTCGGCTGGGCCACCGTCACCACCCACTGGCGGGGCGGCCCGAAGGCGTCCTTCACCGCCTATGTGGACCTCGACGGCAGCCGTCCGATGAAGCTGCTCGACGTGGACTGCGGTACGTCCCGGGGCTGACCGCGCACTCGCGCGCCCACGGCTTCGGTTCCGCGGGACCGGGGCCGTAGGCTCACCGTATGACCTGGTCGCGCGCGCTCAAGGAGACCGCGCGGGACGGGCTGTCCATCGAACGCACCCGGCTGGAGCCGCTGGTCGCGCTGCGCGGGGCGTGCGGGGTGGCGATCGTCGTCGGGCTGACCCTGTGGCTGGGGTCGCCCACGCTCGCGGTCTCCTCCGCCTTCGGCGCGTTCTCCGCCGGGCTGGCCACCTTCCAGCGAAGCTGGCGGCCGCGTCCCGCGCTGGCGCTGGCCGCCGCGGCCGGTCTCGCGGTCAGCACCTTCCTGGGCTATCTGGCCGCCGCCCACACCGCCACCTTCGTCGTCATGCTCGCCGTCTGGACGCTGCTGACGGGGATGGCGTGGGCGGTCGGCCCGGTCTCCGGGCTGGTCGCCACCCAGATGGTCGCCGTGATGCTGGTGACCGTCACCCTCCCCACCTCCCTGCTGGGCGCCGTGGAGCACGCCGCGCTGATCGGTCTGGGCGGGGTCGTCCAGGCCGCGCTGATCGTGCTGTTCCCGGTGCGGCCGTGGGGCGTCCAGCGGGACGCGCTGGCCGATGCGCTCGCCGCCGTTGCCGACTACGCCCGGCGGCTGCGCCAGGACCCGGTGGCGCCGTTCGACCCCACCCCGCTGATGGACGCGCGCAGCGCCGCCGCCCTGACGCCCCGCCAGGCCCGGCGGCGCCCGCGCCAGCTCCGCGGCTACCGGCTGCTGGCCGAACGGATCCGGCCGGTGCTGGCCTCGCTCGCCGACCCGGTGGTCGGCGCCGCGGCCAAGGGTCCCGAACGCGACCGGGCGCGCGAACTGCTGGGCGCCACCGCCACCGTGCTGGACGCCGTGGCCCATGCCATCCGCCGGGGCGTGACCGTGCGGCTGCCCCCGGAGGCGATGGCGGTCCTGGAGGTGCCGCCGACCGGCCCCAAACTGGACGGCGCCGCCCGCCGGGCCGCGCTGCGGCTGATGGCGCTGGTGAACGACGTGGTGGAGTCGTCGGACGAACCGGTGGAGACGGTGACCGCCGAGGGCGGCCGGGACCGCCGCTATCTGCCGTCCCCCACCCCCGCCGGGCGGGTGCGGGTGGTCTGGCGCGCGCTGCGCCGGGAGTCCCGCTGGTCCTCACCCGTCTTCCGGCACGCGGTACGGGTCTCGGTGGTCGCCTCGGGCGGCTATCTGCTGGGCAGCGCACTGCCCTGGGGCCACGGCTACTGGGCGCCGCTGACCTCGGTGATGGTGCTGCGCCCCGACTTCGGCCAGACCTTCTCGCGCGGGGTGGCCCGGTTCACCGGCACGCTGGCGGGGGTGCTGGTCGCCGGAGTGGTGGTGGCGCTCGCCGACCCCGCCCCCTGGGTGAGCGCGCTGCTGGCGGTGGCGTGTGTGGGCTCGCTGTACCTGCTGATGCGCACCGGCTTCATCGTGGCCTCCGCGTGCATCGGCGCCTATGTGGTCTTCCTGCTCGGCATCGCGGGCGCGGCCCCGGGGGAGACGGTGCAGGCGCGGGTGGCGCTGACCCTGCTGGGCGGGGTGCTGGCGATGGCCGCGTACGTGGTCTTCCCGGCCTGGGAGACACCGCTGCTGCGGGACCGGCTGGCGGACTGGCTGGCCGCCAACGGCCATTACGCCACCGCCGTGTTCGACGCCCACGCCCGCCCTGCCGACCGCCGCCCCCGCCAGGTGCGCGAGGCGCTGCTGGACGCGCGGGCGGCACGGGCTGCCTGGGAGCAGCTGGAGGCGCGGGCCCAGCGGGAGCCGGTGCGCCACCGCGGGCTGTCCCGGCGCGCGGCGCGGGAGGCGCAGACGGCGCTGTCCACCACGGGCCGGGTCACCATGCTGCTGGAGGCACACCTTCCGGACCATGCCGCGCCCCCGTCCGCCGAGGCCGGGGAGTTCGCCGCGGCGCTGCGCACGGCGCTGCCGGAGGCCGCCGCCGCGGTCCGGGAGCGGCGTCCGCTGGACTGGGAGCCGCTGGGTGAGGTGCTGGAGCGCTGGCAGCGGCGGGCCGGGGACCGGCCCGGGGTGGCGGTGCGCGGTGCGGAACTGCTGCTGGAGGCGCTGGAGGATCTGGCGAATGCGCTCAAGGTGGCCCAGCGGGGCCGTCGTTAGGCGGCTGCCCCGCCGAACAGCCGCTCCAGATGCAGGTCGATCAGCGCCATGGCTTCCTCGGGGGTGTGCAGCTCCATCAGGGTGTGTCCGCTGACGCCTTCGACCAGGGCCATCAGCAGGGACGCCTCGCAGCCGGGGTCCCGGTCGGCGGGCACCTCGCCGCGTTCGACGCCGCGTGCCACCTGTCCGGCGAGGAAGTCGCGCAGGGCGCGGGAGCCCTCCCTGGCGTGGGTGCGCGGCCGTTCGTCGTAGAGCGCCCGGACGAAGTAGGCGATCTGCACCCGTTGGCCGATCCGGCTGTTCTCGTCCAGCGGCAGCATCTCGGCGAGTGTCTCGCGCAGGACGGTGCGCGGGGTCGGTTCACCCGGCAGGGCCTCGATCCGGGCGCGGATGCGTCCCTCGGCGAGCTGTCCGATGTGCTCGAGCGCGAACCCCAGCATCTCGTCCTTGCTGGTGAAGTAGTGCTGCAACTGACCGAGCGAGATGCCCGCCTCGGCCGCCACATCGCGCAGGCTCGCGCCCTCCAGGCCGCGTTCGGCCGCAAGCCGCCACAGCGCCCCGGCGATCAGCCTGCGCCGCTCTTCATGATCCACCCGCTTGGGCACCCCGTGGTCCTTCCCGTGTGAACCCTTTTTGCAAGTCACTTGTATTGCTACAGTGGTCCCGTTCAATACAGCTGACTTGGAAAGTTTACGGGGGACTCCGATGCCCGAACTCAGGCCGCCGCGCCACCGGGTCGATCCACGGGCCCGCCGCTGGTGGACCGTGCAGGCCCTGCTCGTCCTCAGCGGTCCTGCCCTGCTCACCGCCCTGGCCCTGGCCGTCTGCTCACTGCTGTTCTTCCCCGGTGCGCTGCCCTGGCTCGGCCCGCTGCTGCTGGTCGTCCTGGTGCTGCCCGCGCTCGGCTATCTGTGGTTCATGCCCCGGTGGCGGTACGCGGTGCACGCCTGGGAGCTGGGGGAGCGCGCGGTCTACGCGGCGAGCGGCTGGTTCTGGCGCACCCGCCGGATCGCCCCGCTCTCCCGGGTGCAGACCGTGGACACCGTACGCGGCCCGGTCCAGCGGGCGTTCGGACTGGCCACCGTCACCGTCACCACCGCCTCCACCGCGGGCGACATCCGGATCGCGGGACTGTCCGACGCCGACGCCGAGGAGCTCTCCCGCCGGATCGGCGAGGCCGCCCAGCTCGTGGCCGGTGATGCCGCATGACCGCCGCACCGCCGGACACCGCCCAGGCCACCGCCCCGGCCACCGAGTGGCGCTCCCTCGATCCGCGCACCGTCGCCGTCCACCTGAGCTGGCTGGCCGCCCCGCTCGGTTCCCTCGGACTCACCGCCCTGGCGACCCACGGACGGCTGGACACCCGCGCCTGGATCACCCTCGGCTGTATCGCCGCGGGCTTCGCCGTCATCACCACCGGTGGACTGCTGCGCTGGTGGCGCACCCGCTACCGGATCACCGCCGACGCCTTCGAACTGCGCACCGGACTGTTCACCCGGCGGCTGCGCGCCATCCCGCTGCACCGCGTCCGCAACGTCGATCTGACCGCCCACCCCGTCCAGCGGCTCCTCGGCCTCACCGTGCTGCGCGCCGGTACCACGGCCGACGGTGCCACCGGCGGCAGCGCCCTGACCCTGGAGGCGCTCACCCGCCCGGACGCCGAGCGGCTGCGCGCCGAACTGCTGGCCCGCGCCGGGAGCGCGGACACCACCGGGGAGCCGGTGCTCTCCACCGTCGACCGGCGCTGGCTGCGCTACGCCCCGCTCACCTTCTGGATCTTCGGCGGGGTCTTCGCCGTCCTCGGCACCGTCTGGCGGGTGCTCGGCGACATCGGCGTCGAACCCTGGCGGATCGGGGTGGTCCGCGACGCCTTCCGGGAGTTCGGCCACAGCGCGCTGTGGCTCACCGTGCCGCTCGCCCTCCTCGGCATCGCCGCCGTCGGCAGCCTCGGCGCGGTCGTGCTCTACGCCGAGAACTGGTGGAAGTACCGTCTGGAGCGGACGGACGCCGACACCCTCCGGGTCCGCCGCGGACTGCTCACCACCCGCTCGGTCTCCTTCGAACGCTCCCGGCTGCGCGGTGCGGTGCTCCGCGAACCCCTGCTGCTGCGCCTGGGCGGCGGCGCCACCGTACGGGCCGTCGCGGGCGGTCTCGGCAGCCGCGAGGAGAACTGCAAACGCAGCCAGGTGCTGCCGCCCGCACCCCGCGCCGAAGCGCTGCGGGTGGCCGCCGCGGTGGCCACCCCCGGCCCCGGCGACGGTGCCCCGGCGCTCTTCGACCGTCCGGCGCTGCGCCCCCACCCGCCCGCCGCCCGCCGCCGCCGGACCGTGCGGGGGATGGTCTGGGCCGTGCTGCCCGGCACCGCGGCCCTCACCGTGCTCGGGGCGCTGCTCACCCCGGTGCTGCTGTACTGCGCGCTCGGCTACGCCCTGCTGGCCGTGCCCCTGGTGCTGGTGCTGGCCCGCGATGCCCACCGCTCCCTCGGCCACGGGGTGACCGGCCGTCATCTGCTGATCCGCTCGGGCACCTTCAGCCGGGACACCGTCGCCCTGGCCCGCGAGGCCGTGCTCGCCTGGAGCTTCACCGACAGCCCGCTGACCCGGCGGGCCGGACTCACCACCGTGACGGCGGCCGTCGCGGCGGGCCAGGACGGCTACCGCGCCCCGGACATGGCCGCCGGGGACGCCGTCCCCTTCGCGGCCGCGGCCGCCCCGGGGATCCTCGACGAGTTCCTGGCGGGGGACCCGGACGGGGCGGCGGACCCGCTCAGTCCGCCCGGCCGCCGCCCTTGAGGCCCGCCCGCAGGAACTCCCGGTTCATCCGCGAGATCGACTGCAGCGGTATCCCCTTGGGACAGGCCACGGCGCACTCCCCGGTGTTGGTGCACCCGCCGAACCCCTCGTCGTCCATCGTCCCCACCATGTCCAGCACCCGGGACTCCCGCTCCGGCGCGCCCTGCGGCAGGGAATTGAGATGGACCACCTTCGCCGAGGTGAAGAGCATCGCCGAACCGTTGGGGCAGGCCGCCACACAGGCGCCGCACCCGATGCACTCGGCGTGCTCGAAGGCGAGGTCCGCCACCGGTTTGGGCACCGGGGTGGCGTGGGCGTCGGGGGCGCTGCCGGTCGGCACGGAGACGAACCCGCCCGAGCCGATGATCCGGTCGAACGCCGACCGGTCCACCACCAGGTCCTTCACCACGGGGAACGCGGCGGCGCGCCAGGGCTCGACGTCGATGGTGTCGCCGTCCGCGAAGTGCCGCATATGGAGCTGACAGGTAGTGGTGCGCTCGGGGCCGTGCGCCTGGCCGTTGATCACCATCCCGCAGGCACCGCAGATGCCCTCGCGGCAGTCGTGGTCGAAGGCGATCGGCTCGTCGCCGGCGAGGATCAGCTCCTCGTTGAGGGTGTCGAGCATCTCCAGGAAGGACATCTCCGGTGAGATGCCGTTGACCTCGTAGGTGGTCAGGGCGCCCGGCTCTTCGGGGCCGCGCTGGCGCCAGATCCGCAGGGTGAGCCTCATGCGTAGCTCCGTTGGGTGGGGTGGACGTAAGCGAAGACCAGCTCTTCGCGGTGGAGTACGGGGGCGCCGCCGGTCGCGGTGAACTCCCAGGCCGCCGCGTAGGAGAAGGTCTCGTCGCGCCGTGCGGCCTCGCCGTCGGCCGTCTGGCTCTCCTCCCGGAAATGGCCGCCGCAGGACTCCTCGCGGTGCAGCGCGTCCAGGCACATCAGCTCGGCGAGCTCCAGGTAGTCGACGACGCGGTTGGCCTTCTCCAGCGACTGGTTCAGCTCCGCACCGCTGCCCGGCACCTTGATCCGTCGCCAGAACTCCTCGCGCAGCGCGGGGATGCGCTCCAGCGCCTTGCGCAGTCCGCTCCCGGTGCGGGCCATCCCGCATTCGTCCCAGAGCAGTTCGCCCAGCTCCCGGTGGAAGGAGTCGGGGGTGCGGTCGCCGTCGTTCGCCAGCAGCCGCCGCAGCCGGTCGGACACCTCGGCCACCGCCGCGGTCACCGCCGGATGGGCCGGATCGACCTCGGCGCCCCCGCCGTGGGGACGGCGGGCCAGATAGTCGTTGATGGTGGCGGGGAGGACGAAGTAGCCGTCCGCCAGGCCCTGCATCAGGGCCGAGGCGCCGAGCCGGTTGGCGCCGTGGTCGGAGAAGTTGGCCTCGCCGATCGCGAACAGCCCCGGCACGGTGGTCTGGAGGTCGTAGTCGACCCACAGTCCGCCCATCGTGTAATGGATCGCGGGGTAGATCCGCATCGGCACCCGGTACGGATCCTCCGCGGTGATCCGTTCGTACATCTCGAAGAGGTTGCCGTACCTCTCCTCCACCGCCGCACGCCCCATCCGCGCGATGGCGTCGGCGAAGTCCAGATAGACGCCCTGACCGCCCGGGCCGACCCCGCGGCCCTCGTCGCATACGTTCTTCGCGGCGCGGGAGGCGATGTCACGCGGCACCAGATTGCCGAACGCCGGGTAGATCCGCTCCAGGTAGTAGTCGCGCTCATGCTCCGGGATCTGTGCCGGCGGCCGGGTGTCGCCCTTCGCCTTCGGCACCCAGATCCGGCCGTCGTTGCGCAGCGACTCGCTCATCAGCGTCAGCTTGGACTGGTGGTCGCCGGAGCGCGGGATGCAGGTGGGGTGGATCTGGGTGAAGCAGGGGTTGGCGAAGTACGCGCCGCGCCGGTGCGCCCGCCAGATCGCGGTGGCGTTGGAGTTCTTGGCGTTCGTCGACAGATGGAAGACATTGCCGTAGCCGCCGGAGGCGAGCACCACCGCGTCCGCGAGATGGGTGGAGATCCGCCCGGTGATCAGGTCCCGGGCCACGATGCCGCGCGCCCGCCCGTCGACCACGATCAGGTCCAGCATCTCGGTGCGCGCGTGCATCTCCACCCGGCCCGCGGCGATCTGCCGGGAGAGCGCCTGGTACGCGCCCAGCAGCAGTTGCTGTCCGGTCTGGCCGCGGGCGTAGAAGGTACGGGAGACCTGCACCCCGCCGAACGAGCGGGTGTCCAGCAGCCCGCCGTACTCCCGCGCGAACGGCACGCCCTGTGCCACGCACTGGTCGATGATCTCCACCGACACCTCGGCCAGCCGGTGCACATTGGACTCACGGGCGCGGAAGTCACCGCCCTTGACGGTGTCGTAGAACAGCCGCCGGACCGAGTCGCCGTCGTTGCGGTAGTTCTTGGCGGCGTTGATCCCGCCCTGCGCGGCGATGGAATGCGCCCTGCGCGGGGAGTCCTGGTAGCAGAACTGGACCACCTGGTAGCCCTGTTCGGCCAGGGTCGCCCCGGCCGCGCCGCCCGCGAGCCCGGTGCCGACGACGATCACCCGGTAGCCGCGCCGGTTGGCCGGGTTGACCAGCTTCGCCTCGAAGCGGCGGCGGTTCCAGCGCTCCTCGATCGGACCGTCCGGCGCCGTGGTGTCGGCGACCGGCTCACCGGTCCGGTAGTCGGTGTACGCACTCATCTCAGCTCACCACTCCACTCATCACGCCCACCGGAACGGCGATGAAGCCGCAGGTCAACACGGCGGCCAGCACGTTCGCCGCCGTCTTCAGGGCCTTGTCGCGGCGGGGACGCCCGGCGCCGAGGGTCTGTGCGGCGCTCCAGAAGCCGTGCCGGATGTGCAGCCCCAGGGCGAGCATCGCCGTGATGTAGACGGCGTTGCCGTACCAGGTGGAGAAGGTCGCGACGACGTTCTCGTAGGGATGGCCGGGCTCGGCGCGCTCGTTCACGGTGAGCGTGGTCAGGTCCAGTACATGCCAGACGATGAACAGCCCGAGGATCACCCCGCCCCAGCGCATGGTGCGGGTGGCGTAGCTCGCGCGCCGCCGCTGGTGGGCGTAGCCGCGCGGCCGGGCCGCCAGGTCCCGTCGGCTGAGCTGCGCGGCGGCCACTCCGTGCAGCACCACGGTGGTCAGCAGCGCGAGCCGGGCCAGCCACAGGAAGCCCTCATGGGGGAGGAACGGTTCGCCGAGGGTGCGCAGCCAGTGGGCGTAGCCGTTGAGGTCGTCCGGACCGAGGAACACCTTCAGGTTGGCGAGCATATGGGCCACCAGATAGGCCAGCATGATCAGCCCGGTGACGGCCATCACCGCCTTCTTGCCGACGGTCGAGCGCCAGACGGAGCCGATGAAGGACGGCTTCCGTGCGGGCTTCCGCGACGGTTTCCCGGGCGGTTTCCGGGTGGGGTCCGCGTCCGTGCGTATCGCCACTGCCATGCCGTCGACGCTAGGCAGCGGGTGTGTGATTCGTCCAAGACATGATCCGGCTGGTTTCCATAGGGCTGGGCTATCATGGCTGGGTGCAACTCCAGCAGCTGCGCTATTTCGCCACCGTCGCGGACACCCGCCACTTCACCCGCGCCGCCGAGCTCCTCCATGTCGCCCAGCCCTCGCTGTCCCAGCAGATCAGAACGCTGGAACGGGAGCTGGGGGCCGAGCTCTTCCACCGCGCCCGGGGCAATATCGCGCTCACCGACGCGGGGGAGGCGCTGCTTCCGCTGGCCCGCCAGATCCTCGCCGACACCGAGACCGCGCACCGCGAGGTCCAGGAGGTCGCGCAGCTCCGGCGCGGCCGGGTACGGCTCGGCGCCCCGCCCAGCCTGTGCGCCAGCCTCGTCCCCGATGTGCTGCGCCGCTTCCACGACGCGTTCCCGGGGATCGAGCTGTTCGTGCACGAGGGCGGCTCCCAGGACCTGGTCCGCAGTCTGGCCGCCGGTGAACTGGACCTCGCCCTGATCATCACCCCGCTGGCGGGCCAGGCCCCCGCGCTGGCCGCCACGGAGCTGCTGCGCGAGGAGCTGGTGGTGGCCTCCTCACCCGCCTCCCCGCCGCCGACCCGGCGCCGCCGGATCCGGGTGGAGGACCTCCGGGACCAGCCCCTGGTGATGTTCCGGCGCGGCTACGACCTGCGGGAGTTCACCACGTCGGCGTGCCGGGCGGCGGGGTTCGAGCCGGCCTTCTCCGTCGAGGGCGGCGAGATGGACGCGGTGCTCGGCTTCGTCCGCGCCGGACTCGGCATCGCGGTGCTGCCGGGGATGGTGGCCGAGCGGTCCGGACTGCGGATCACCCCGTTCGCGGGGCACCGGATGCGGCGGACGATCGCGGTGGCCCACCGCAAGGACGTCGCCCCGCCCCGCGCGGCCCGCGAACTCCGCCGCGTCCTGCTGGAACACCTCCGCACGGCGAAGGACCGCCCGGACGACGGCCTGCCCCCCAGCACGACCCTCCTGACCCCGGACCCCCCGGGAAGCCCGGACTAGCGGCCGGGGCGGCCGGTTGCCGCGGATGCGCCGGGGGCTCCTGGGAGCCCCGCAGCGGGGGCGCCCGGTACGCCGCGACCGGCAGGGTTCCGGGGGAGCTCGCGGCGGTGGCGCCCACCACCCGCCGCCGTCTGCCCGGCGGGCAGGGGCAGCCCGAAGCGGGGCGGCACTCACCGCCGGGGCGTCGGGGGCGGTGGTGGGCTGTGACCGCAGGCCGCCCCGGGGCGAGGCGCGGCAACCCGGGCGCCGGGGCGGCGGGTAGGTCCGGGCGACCGGGCGTGGTGGGCCGGGTGTGGCGGCGTCAGCCCCAGATCGCTTCGGCCAGTGCGCCGCCCGCGAACGCCGCGCCCACTCCCGTCACCACACTGCCCACCGCGTTGGCCGCGGCGAAGAGCCACGCGCCCTCCTCGGCCAGCCGCAGCGTCTCGTAGGAGAAGGTCGAGTACGTCGTCAGCGCCCCGCACAGCCCGGTGCCCAGCAGCAGTTGGAGCTGGGAGGACACCGCACCGGCCGTGGCCGCGCCGGTCAACAGGCCCAGTACCGCGCACCCCACGACGTTCACCGTGAACGTGCCCCACGGGAACATCGCGTCATGCCGGGACTGCACCGCGCGGTCGGTCAGATAGCGCAGGGGGGCACCGGCCATGCCCCCGGCCACCACCAGCAGCCAGTTCATCCGGTGCGCCCCGCGCGGCCGACGATCTCGACCGGGTCCACGACCATCAGGGCGTCGCCCACGATCTCCTCCAAGCCGGGCAGGAAGGACCGCACCCGTTCCTCCGTATCGATGATCACCACGGCCATGGGGAGATCGTCGCCGAGCGACAGCAGCCGTGAGGTGTGCACCATCGACGAGGAGCCGTAGCCCTCCACCCCGCGGAACACACTCGCGCCCGCGAGCCCCGCCCGGTGGGCGCGGTGCACGATCTCGGCGAACAGCGGCCGGTGGTGCCAGGTGTCGCGTTCGCCGACGAAGACGGTCAGCCGCAGTCCGCCGGTCCCATGCGCGGCACCGGTCCCGCGCTCGGCGCCCTCCTCCGGCGGCCCGGACGGCGCGCTCACCGCGCGCTCCGTCCGCGGCCGCCCAAGGCCAGGGCCCGCCGGGTCGCCACGACCCCGGCCCAGACGGCGGCCATCGCGGCCAGCAGCGTTCCGGTCAGATAGAGCAGCCCGGCCGTGGCGCGGCCCTCGTCGAGCAGGCGCTTGAAGTCCACGGCGTACGTCGAGAAGGTGGTGAACCCGCCGAGGACCCCGGTGCCGAAGAACGGCCGGACCAGCCGGTGGGCGCCCCATAGCTGGTCCACCAGCACCAGCAGGACACCGATGAGGGCGCATCCCACCACGTTCACCAACAGGGTCGTCCAGGGGAACGCCGCCCCCGGGGAAGGCCACAGCAGCGACGCGCCGTAGCGCGCGCTCGCGCCGATGCCGCCGCCGACCGCCACCGCGGCGACGACCGGGCCCTGACCGCGCCACACACCGTGCCCGGCGGGCGTCGTCGGCGCGGTGTCGGGGTCGATGGGCTCGTCCGCCACCCCCTGAGACCATGAGCTGCCCATGAGGCTCAGCGTACGTGCTCGGGCACCCCGCGGCCGGAAGGGATCCGCCGGTCCGGTCCGCGGCACCGGCCCGGATCTCAGTGGTCCCGGTCCGCCACCACGTCGCACAGCGCGTACAGCACCCGGGTCGCGGGACCCTCCTGCAGTCCGCCCAGCGCTCCCCGCGCCCGCGCCAGCCGCCCCCGCATCATGGCCCCGGCCTCCGCCGGCGCACCCCCGCCGCGCAGCAGCGCCACGGCCCTGGGCACCGCCGCGGCGCCCGCCCGTCCCTGCCCCGCGGCCGTGAGCAGCTACCGCAACTCGTCCGCCGCAGGCCCTTCGTCGGCCAGGGCGAGCAGCACCGGGAGGCCGGCCACACCGACGGCCAGGTCCTTGCCCTGCTCCTTGCCCAAGACCTCGGAGACGGCGGCGACATCGAGGATGTCGTCGGCGATCTGGAACGCGGTGCCGAGGTGTTCGCCGTACTCCGCGAGCGCCTCCGCGGTGTCCGCGGGCGTACCCGTCCGGATCGCGCCGCTCTGGAGCGCCATCGCGATCAGGGAGGCGGACCCGGACCGGGCTCCGCCGCGAGCCGCGCGGCCTTCGCCACCAGCCAGTTGCCCGCCGGTACGGCGACCGAGTCGCCCCACAGCGCGTTGACGCTGGGCGCCCCGCGCCGGGTGCGGGTCTGGTCCATGACGTCGTCGTGGTGGAGCGAGGCCACGTGCACCAGCTCCGCGAGCGCGGCCGCGTCCACGGCGGCGGCCAGCTCCCCGGCCAGGGAGCCACCGCGCACGGTGTGGGCGAACGACGCGACCATGCCGCGGACGCCAGGCCCTGTCCTGGGCGAGGAACGCCCCCGCATCCCGGGGTGCGTCAGGAAGGTGCCACCGGGCCCGGCGTCGCGGACCGCGGGGGCCGTGGCGGCCGGGCGGGCCCGCCGCCGCCCCGTGAGCCCGCTGGCACCTTCCTGGCAGGTTCCCCCCGCCCGGCGCGGCCCGCGGCGGCCCGGTGCCGAAGATGGGACGGAAGCGGGGAACGGGACGACGACGCGGAACGGCCGGAGACGGGGTACGGACACATGGGGGCTGCGACGGCGTCATGTCGTCACCGCGCCGCGGGACCGCGGTGAAGGCGGCCCAGTTCGCCCTCGTCGTCCTCGTCATGAGCGGCTTCATGACGGTCTTCGTGGTGAGCGCGCGCCGGATGCTCGGGCTCCACATCGGTGTCATCCGCGCGCTGTCCGGCGGGCTGGTGAGCCTGGCCGGGCTCGGGGTGTTCAACCTGGTGATGCAGCGCCCGGAGCAGCAGGGCATCCTCACCGGCGTCCAGTTCGGCTCCACCCTGCTGCTGACCATGGGCTTCCTGGCCGCGTGGGAGGTGGTGCTGCCGAGCGGCTCCATCGGCTCCCCGGCCGGCTGGCCGAGGGCGCTGAAGTCCCGTGTCGCGCGCGGCCGCCGCTACTCGCACATCGTCTCCATCGCGGTGCGCCACGGGCTGCGGCCGTATCTGCGCGGACGCTCCGGCGAGGGGGCGGCGGGCGGCGCCGCGCGGCTGGCCCGCCCGCTGCGGCTGGCCCTGGAGGAGGGCGGCCCCACCTTCGTCAAACTCGGCCAGATGCTCTCCACCCGGCACGACATGCTGCCGCGCGAGTTCGTCAGGGAGTTGAGCCGGCTCCAGTACCAGGTGTCCGCGGCGCCCTGGCCCGCCGTCGAGGAGGCCCTCGTCGCGGCCTACGGCGTGCCCCTGGAGACGCACTTCAAGGAGTTCGAGCCGACCCCGCTGGCCGCCGCCTCCATCGCCCAGGTGCACGCGGTGTGGCTGCACGACGGCGGCAAGGCGGTCGTCAAGGTGCTGCGCCCCGGCGTGCGTCCGGTGGTCGAACGCGACCTGGACATCATCCGCCGCCTGGCGGCCATGCTGGAGCGCCGCACCCGCTGGGCCCGTGCCATCGGTCTGGTGGAGCTGGCCGAGGGGTTCGCCGCCTCCGTCCACGAGGAGCTGGACTTCCGGGTGGAGGCCGCCAACATCGCCACCGTGCGCGCCGCGCGGGCGCGGCGCCGCCAGGACGACGCCGTCCGGCTGCCCACCGTCCACGCATCACTGTCCGGTGAATCCGTCCTGGTCCTGGACTGGCTGGTGGGGGAGCCCATCGGGGCGGCCACCCGGCTGGCCGCCGCGGACGAGGACGACCGCGCCCGCTGGGCGCACACCCTGCTGTCCACCCTGCTCGACCAGGTCCTGGTCGACGGCGTCTTCCACGCCGATCCGCATCCGGGCAACATCCTGCTGCTGGACGACGGCCGGGTGGCGCTGATCGACTTCGGCTCGGTGGGCCGGGTGGACGCCCAGCTACGGGCCGGGCTGAAACTGTTCCTGCTGGCCGTCAACAGCGGTGACCCGGCCGCCCTGTGCGATGCGCTGCTCCAGATCGTCGAACGCCCCGACGAGATCGACGAACGCGCCCTGGAACGGGCCCTGGGCCGCTTCCTGGCCCGACACTTCATCCCCGGCAGCACACCCCAGGTGCACGTGTTCACCGATCTGTTCCGGCTGGTCGCCGGGTACGGGCTGGCCGTGCCGCCGGAGGCCGCGGCCGTCTTCCGGGCGCTGGCCACGCTGGAGGGCACGCTCACCACGGTCTGCCCCGGCTTCAACATGGTCGACGAGGCGCGCCAGGTCACCGGTGGTCGGCGCGGCGGCCCGGCCGCCGGGAAGTCCACCGGTCCGTCCTCGTCGGTCCCGTCGCCGGAACCGGCCGTACCGGCCGAGCTGCTGGCCGCGTGGGAGCTGCTGCGCCGGCTGCCGCGCCGGCTGGACCGGGTGACCAGCGCGCTGGAGCAGGGACGGCTGGGGGTGGGGGTCCGGCTGTTCGCCGACGCCCGCGACCGCAAGTATGTGCGTTCCCTGGTCCACGAGGTGCTGCTCACCTTCATCGCGGCCACCAGCGGGGTGATGTCCGCGATCCTGCTGAGCATCGAGCGCGGACCGGAGGTGATCCCCGGCACCGGTCTCTTCCAGCTCTTCGGCTATCACCTGCTGGTGATCACGGCGGTGCTGGTGCTGCGGGTGCTCTTCATCATCTCCCGCGAGGACCGGTGACGACCGGTCAGGGCCGCTGCGGACCGGGTCCCGCCGGAGGGTGAGCGCATGGCGGGGCCACGGGCGCGCCACGGCGGCCGGGCCCCTGACCCGGCTTACGTTGTGACGCGTGACGGCCGCCGCGAACGCTGACATCCCCCCGACCATGCGCGCCTGGGTGGTCCGCACCCCCGGCCGTCTCGACCGGGCCGATCTGCCGGTGCCCCGGCCCGCCGATGACGAACTGCTCGTCCGGGTGCGGGCGTGCGGGGTGTGCCGTACCGATCTGCACGTACGGGACGGCGATCTGCCGCCGCACCGCAGCCCCGTCGTCCCCGGCCACGAGGTGGTCGGCGAGGTGGTCGCGGCGGGGCCGCGGGCGGAGGGAGAACGGCTCGGCACCCTGGTGGGCGTCCCCTGGCTGCGCCGCACCTGCGGCCGCTGCGCGTACTGCCGTCGCGGCCGGGAGAACCTGTGCCCCTCGTCCGAGTACACCGGCTGGGACGCGGACGGCGGTTACGCCGAGTACGTCACCGTCCCGGCCGCGTACGCCTATGACCTGCCCGCCGGATACGCCGACGAGGAACTGGCCCCGCTGCTGTGCGCCGGGATCATCGGCTACCGGGCGCTGCGCCGCGCCGAACTGCCGCCCGGCGGCCGCCTCGGCATCTACGGCTTCGGCGGCTCCGCGCACCTCACCGCCCAGGTGGCGCTCGCCCGGGGCGCCGTGGTCCATGTGCTCACCCGCTCGGCCGCGGCCCGCGCCCTCGCGCTCGAACTCGGCGCCGCCTCCGCGGGCGCCGCCGCCGACCGGCCCCCCGAGCCGCTGGACGCGGCCGTCCTCTTCGCGCCGGTGGGCGATCTGGTGCCGGTGGCCCTGGAGGCGCTGGACAGCGGCGGCACCCTCAGCGTCGCCGGGATCCACCTCTCCGACATTCCGCCGCTGGACTACCAGCGCCATCTGTTCCGCGAGCGCACCCTGCGCAGCGTCACCGCCAACACCCGGGAGGACGGGCGGGAGTTCCTGGCCGCGGCCGCCGCCCACCGGGTCCGGGCCACCATCACCCCGTACCCCTTCGACCGCGCGGACGAGGCCCTGGACGACCTCGCGGCGGACCGTGTCAACGGCGTCGCGGTGCTGACCATGCCCCGCTGAACCGCGCGGCGCGGACCGTCGCGATCCCGCCCCGGTGTTCGACTAGCAATTTTCACCGGTGTGACCACGCGGAATCTCTGGAAACATCTGCCCCGGGCCCGCCGTTGGTGTCATCCGGCACCGGCCATGACGAGGTCCCGCCCCGCGCCGTGATACCGGCGCCACCCCCGAGAACAGCCTCCTGGTGGCCTCGCCTCGCCCCCGTATCGGGGCCATCAGGAGGCCCTTTTGCCGTGCCCCGCCCCGGGCGCGCGGACCGGGTGTGGGGGGGGGGGGGGGGGGGCCCGCGCCCGCCCCCCCCCCCCCCCCCCCCCCCCCCCCCCCCCCACCCGCGGACCCGCCGGTCTCACGGTCGGTGTGGATCTCCTCTGAGGGGGCGTGGATCTCCCCTGCGGGACGGACGCGCCGCGCTTACGTTGCCGCTACAAGGGGGGCGCTAGAGTCCCGCGGAAGCGGAGTGCGCGCCCCCTCAGATGTGCACACCTCTGCGGTGTACAGGCCTCCTCCGCGGACATGCGGGGAGGAGGCGGGTGGCGCCCCCGGCAGGACTCGAACCTGCGGCCAAGCGCTTAGAAGGCGCCTGCTCTATCCACTGAGCTACGGGGGCCGGTGGTGGTCATGGAACATGAGCCCCCGGGTGCCCGCGATACCGCCGGTGCGGCCGTGGTGCGGGTGGCCGGGCTCGGCGGACCGTGACCTCGCCGGGGACAAGGATAGGGCTCCTTGCGCCTCGCCCCGGTTGCTTCACCTCCGTGGCACGTTGTGGAGGTTCGGTGAAGCGGTCTGATAATCGCAGGCAGGTCCGGAACTCGCATCGTTTTTCACGCCTCAGCGGGCGGGTGTTGTCTACTCGTTATGCCTGGGCCCCCGTCGTCCCTTACGTCCCGTGCCCCTTCTGGGGTGATCCGGGCGGGTCTCTTTGACGCGCACGTGTGGGCATACGCTTCAAAAAGCCACCAAAAACGGGCATTCTTCACCACGTGGCGATCTTGGACGTACGGCCCCGGCTGCTCGACGCGTTGACCGCACTGCGTGATCGCGTCGACGCCGCCCGGTTTCCGCTCCCCCTTCCCGGTGCCGACCGCGCGCGCCGAAGCCGCGCCGAGCTGCTCGCCCAGCTGGACGACTATCTCGTGCCCCGGCTGCGGGCCCCCGAAGCGCCCCTGCTGGCGGTGATCGGAGGATCCACCGGGGCGGGCAAGTCCACGCTCGTCAACTCCCTGGTGGGCCGACGGGTCACCGAGGCCGGGGTGCTGCGGCCCACCACCCGTACCCCGGTGCTGGTGTGCCACCCCGATGACCGCCCCTGGTTCGCCGGGCAGCGGGTGCTGCCGCAGCTCACCCGGGTGTGGGTGCCGACCCAGGGCGAACGGCCGGAGACGGCGTACGACGACGAGGACCGGGGGCAGGAGGGGGCCCGGGCGCTGCGGATCGAGACGGATCCGGAGCTGGCGCGCGGGCTCGCCCTGCTCGACGCGCCCGACATCGACTCCCTCGTCGCCCGGAACCGCGATCTGGCCGCCGAGCTGATCTGCGCCGCCGACGTCTGGGTGCTGGTCACCACCGCCACCCGCTACGCCGACGCCGTCCCCTGGCATCTGCTGCGCACCGCCAAGGAGTACGACGTCACCCTGGTGACCGTGCTCGACCGGGTGCCCCATCAGCTCGCGGCCGAGGTGTCACGGCAGTACACGGCCCTCCTCACCGCGGCCGGGCTCGGCGACGTACCGCGCTTCACCATCCCCGAACTGCCCGAGTCCGCGGGCGGGGGCAGCGGGCTGCTGCCCGCCACCGCCGTCGCCGCGCTGCGGGCCTGGCTCACCCAGCACGCCCAGGACCCCCATGCACGCGGTGTGGCGGCCGCCCGGACGGCCGCCGGGGTGCTCGCCTCGCTGCGTTCCCGGATGCCCGCCCTGGCCGGTGCGGCCGCCGCCCAGCACGCGGCGGCGGTACGGCTGGTGCAGCGGGTCGAGGGGGCGTACGGGGAGGAACTGGAGCGGGTGCGGCGGGAGATCGCCGGTGGCGCGGCGCTCGCGGGCGGCGCGCTCACCCACTGGTACGGGCTGCCCCGTGACAGCACCCCCGAGGAGCTGCTCCGCGCCCTCGTCGACTCCCTGGCGACCCTGCTGCGCAGCGCGGTGGCCGCCGCCGACGAGCGGGTTGCGGAGACCGGGAAGCGGGATCCGGTGGCGCGGGCCGGGCTCGCGCCGAGCGATGCGCCCGGCGCGGGGGAGCGGATCGGCGTGGCTGTCCGCCACTGGCGGCGGTGCGTCGAGGAGCTGGCCGAGGAGGAGGTGCGGACGCGGGTCGCCGAGGGCGGCGGCAGTTGCGCCCCCGACGAGGTCACCGCCCTGCTGACGGCGTCCCTGCTGGGCGGCCGTCGTGCCCGTACGGCGGGTGAGCGGCTGGCCGAGTCCCTGGGCGCGCACGGTGCGCTGAACCTGGGCGACCGCGGCGGTCAGCTCCTCGACGGCTGTGTCACCCGCGCCCTGGAGGCGGAGCGGGACCGGCGGCTGGCGCCCCTGGACACCTTGGACGTGACGCCGGACCACCAGGTCCAGCTGATCGCCGCGCTGTCCGTACTACAGAAGGAGAGGTGACCGAAGGTGACCGCCACTGAGGGCCAGGGAACGGACCACCCCGCGGCTGACCGGCCTCGCCAGACCTGGGACGACGGCCTCATCGCCCGGCGCGCCCAGCGGCGGGCCGAGGGGCGCGCGGTGCGCGGCGGCGCGGACGCCGAGGTGGCGGACCTGATGGACACGGAGGACGCCGCCACGGCCCCCGAGGGCCGGTGGGGGGACGACGGCCGCGCGGAGGACGGCGGATGCGCCGGGGATGGCGCTACGGACCGGCCGGCGGCGGTCGGCGCCCCGGCAGTGATGGGCTCCATGGGCTCCATGCGGGCGATGGGCTCCATGGGCGGCATGGGGCCGGGGAACCAGGCCAGCCCGGGATCCGCGGGTGAGCCGCGGATGGCGGGCGGGGCGTACGGGAGCCCCTCGTACCGCCCGTACGGTCCCGGCGCGCGCGGGTTCGTCACGGGAGCCCTGCGGCCGCGTCTGGACGCGCTGCGGCAGCTGGTCGGGCTGTCCCGCACCCGGCTGGACGGACGCACGCTGGCCGGGGCCGGGCGGGTGCTCGACGAGGCCGACGCGCGGGGGCGGCATCCGCTCGGCCACACCGTCGTGGCGCTTGCGGGAGCCACCGGAAGCGGTAAGTCCACCCTGTTCAACGCACTGGCGGGAACGCAGCTCTCGGAAGCGGGGATCCGGCGTCCCACCACCGCCGCACCGCTGGCCTGCGCCTGGACCGATCACGCGGACGGCCTGCTGGACCGGCTCGGCATCCCGATGGCCGACCGGCGCCGCCCCGCCTATCCGTACGATCCCGCCCTGCGCGGGCTCGTCCTGCTCGATCTGCCCGATCACGACTCGGCCGCCACAGGACACCGGGAGCGGGTGGACCGGCTGCTCGGGCTGGTCGACGCGGTGGTGTGGGTGGTGGATCCGGAGAAGTACGCGGACGCGGTGCTCCATGAGCGCTATCTGCGGCCGCTGGCCGGATACGCCGAGGTGACCTTCGTGGTGCTCAACCAGGTGGACCGGCTCCCCGGCGAGGCCGCCGACCAGGTGCTGGACGATCTGCGGCGGCTGCTGGACGAGGACGGACTGGCGCTCGGTGAGCACGGGGAGCCGGGGGCCGCGGTCCTGGCGCTGTCGGCGCTGACGGGGGAGGGCGTCGGCGAGCTGAGGGACATGCTGGGGCACCTGGCGGCCGAGTGCGGCGCGGCGGAACGGCGGCTGGCGGCCGATGTGGACGGCGCGACCGCGCGGCTGCGCCCGCAGTACGTGGCGGACGGGGGCTCGGTCGGGTTCGGCGAACGGACGCGGGTGGAGTTCGAGGCCCGGCTCGCCGAGGCGGCGGGCGCCGCGGCGGCCGGACAGGCGGCCGAGCGCGCGTGGCTGCGGGACGCGGAGTGGGCCTGCGGCACACCGTGGGGGCGGGTCGCCCGGCGCGGGCCGGGGGGCGTCCGGGGCGCCCATGGCTCCCTGGCGTGGTCCTCGGGGACGAACGGCGGCGGGCGGCCGGCGGGACGGCGGGTGGAGGACGCCCGCGAGATCCCGGGGGCGCGGGCGAAGGCGGCGGCGGTGGAGGCGGTCACGGCCCGGCCCGCGGTGGAGGAGGCGGTGCGCACCCTGGCGGACGAGGCGACGGCGGGACTGCCCGGACCCTGGGCCCAGGCGGTGCGGGAGGCGGCGGGATGGGGCGGCCGGGGGCTGCCGGACGCGATCGACGAGGCGGTGGCGGCCGCGACGGCGGGGCGCCGCCCGGCCCGGCCGGGGTGGTGGTCGATGGTGGCCTCGGCACAGGTGGCGCTGTTGCTGGTGCAAGTGGTGGCGCTGGTGTGGCTGGTGGGGGTCGTGGCGGGACTGTTCGGCGGGCCGCTGTGGTGGCCGCCCGCGATGCTGCTGTCGGGAGCCGTCACGGTCAGCGCGGGGCTGGCGTGGGGCTGCGGGCTGGTCGCCCGCGGGCCGGCCCGGCGGTACGGGCAACTGGCGGAGGCGCAGCGGCGCCAGGCGGCGGTGGCGTGCGGCCGGACGCGCGTGCTGGAGCCGGTGGGAGCGGAGCTGGCGCGCTACCGCGAGGTGCGGGCGCAGTACGTCATCGCGGCGGGCGGAAGCTGACGGGAGCCGTTCCGCCAGGGGCGGCGGGTTCACCCGGCCGGGGCGCCGAGTTGTCCACAGCCTGGGGGCGGTGCACAGGGCCCGGCGGGATCCCGCGGACCCGTGCAGCATGAGAACCGAGCGGCACGGGGAGGGCGCATGAGGGGTGACGGGAGGCATGGCCGGTGAACGAGAGCTGGGTGACCGTGGTGGGCAACGCCGCGACACGGCCGGATTTCCGCGAGACGGCGACCGGGGTCGCGATGGCCCGCTTCCGGCTGGCGGTGACGGTGCGCCGCTGGGACCGGAGGCGGGAGCTCTGGGCGGACGCGCATACGAGCTTCTATACGGTCTGGACGTGGCGGTCGCTCGCGGCGAACGTGGCGGGTTCGGTGTCGCTGGGTGAACCGCTCCTCGTCCACGGCACATTGCGGCTGAGAGAGAGGGAGCGGGAGAGGGAGCGGGCAGGAGAACCGGGGAGGGAACCGGAGCGGACGGGGGATCAACCGGGCGGTGGGGACCGGTGGATCACCGCCGAGATCGACGCCGTCGCCGTGGGCCACGACCTTTCACGAGGTACGTCCGCCTTTCGCCGGATCTCACAGGCGAAACCTCTGCTAAACGTACCGACCAGGGCAACTTCCCCCTGAATCTCGATGATTTGTCGATAATCCCAGGTCATACCGGGTCTCAGGCGGAGATAACAATTCCGATTCGGATTGGGCCGTGCGAGGTACACGCGGGGGCCGAGGGGCGTCATTACTCCCTAGGATCCCTGAGTGCCCAACGGGGGTTTCTGAGTTTTGAGTTCGCTGGCGAGGCGCACCTACGGACTGGCGCTCGCCCGGAGGGAAAACGCATGATTGCTGTAAAGAGGCGGGTTTCGGCTCGCCTGGGCGCCGCCGTACTGGCGTCCGGCCTGGTCGCGGCGGGTGTGCTCGCTACCGCAGGTACCGCCGCCGCGGATCCGGCCCCGAGCCGGGGTGGCGCCACCGCCACGCTGAGCGGTCTCAAGACCTTTGGCAAGGCCGTCATTCACGAGAACGGCAAGAACCAGCGCGTCGGTGCCGGTCTCTTCGAGATGGCGGTCGACAACGGCGGCACCATCCAGACGTACTGCATTGACGTGCACAACCCGACGCAGGACAAGGCGAAGTACGAGGAGAAGCCCTGGAGCGCCACTTCACTGGCGAGCAACCCCGACGCCGGTAAGATCAACTGGATTCTGCAGAACTCCTATCCGCAGGTGAACGACCTCTCGGCGCTGGCGAGCAAGGCGAAGTCCGGTCCGCTCACCGAGAAGACGGCCGCCGCGGGTACGCAGGTCGCCATCTGGCGCTTCTCCGACAAGGCGGATGTCGAGGCGGTCGACCCCGCGGCCGAGAAGCTGGCCGACTACCTCCAGAAGAACGCCCGGACGGTCCAGGAGCCCAAGGCGTCGCTGACGCTGGACCCGCCCGCGGTGTCCGGCAAGGCCGGTGACCGGCTCGGTCCGGTCAAGGTCCGCACCAACGCGGACAGCGTCACCCTCACCCCGGGCACCGGGGCCGCGGCCTCCGGTGTGAAGCTCGTGGACAAGAACGGCAAGACGCTCACCAGCGCCGCCAACAACGGCGAGGTGTACTTCGACGTGCCGAAGGGCGCCGCCGACGGCACCGCCACGGTGACCGCCCAGGCCGCCACCAAGGTCCCGGTCGGCCGTGCGTTCGCCAGCGCCAGCAAGAGCCAGACGCAGATCCTGGCGGGCTCCAGCGAGAGCACCGTCACCGCCACGGCCACCGCGAACTGGGCCAAGGAGGGTGCGATCCCGGCGGTCTCCGCCGAGAAGAACTGCTCCAAGGGCGGCGTGGACATCACCGCCACCAACAAGGGTGACGAGGCGTTCACCTTCCAGCTCCTCGGCGAGAAGTACACGATCGAGGCGGGTCAGTCGAAGACCGTGACCGCCCCGGTGAAGGAGGACCAGCGCTACTCCATCACCATCAAGGGTCCGAACGGCTTCACCAAGACCTTCTCGGGCGTCCTGGACTGCCGGACCTCCAGCAGCGGTGGCAGCGAGACCCCCTCGCAGCCGAGCCCGGCCTCGGCCGGTGGCTCCAGCACCGGCAGCACCGGCGGTGACGACCTCGCCGAGACCGGAAGCAGCAGCAACACCCCGATGATCGCGGGTATGGCCGTGGCGTTCGTGGCACTCGGCGGCGGCGCGATCTTCCTGGTCCGCAAGAAGAGGGTGTGACCCCCGCGTCACCCTCGGTCGGCGGCACACCGCGCCCCACAGGTGTGAGCACCGGCGACTGACAGTGATGACACGGCGAAGGGCCGGAGTCCCACCGGGACTCCGGCCCTTCGTACGCGCCCCGACGGGGCGCGGCGGACAACCCGTTTTCGCCTCGGGCTTGGCGTACGGCAAGATGGGGTGTATCTGCCCTCACGCGGTGGGAGCCGCCCAGGACCACGCGGCGGGGCCGCACCTCGATACCTACCAGATTGCCGGACGGTTTCTCTTGGCTGAGTACATCTACACCATGCGCAAGACGCGCAAGGCGCACGGTGACAAGGTGATCCTCGATGACGTCACGCTGAGCTTTCTGCCCGGCGCGAAGATCGGTGTCGTGGGCCCCAACGGCGCCGGTAAGTCGACGGTGCTGAAGATCATGGCGGGTCTTGAGCAGCCGTCCAACGGTGACGCCTTCATCTCTCCCGGTTACAGCGTCGGCATCCTGCTCCAGGAGCCCCCGCTGGACGAGTCCAAGACCGTGCTGGAGAACGTCCAGGACGGTGTCGCGGACACCAAGCGCAAGCTCGACCGCTTCAACGAGATCGCCGAGCAGATGGCGACCGACTACAGCGACGAGCTGCTGGCGGAGATGGGCAAGCTCCAGGAGGACCTGGACCACTCGAACGCCTGGGACCTGGACGCCCAGCTCGAGCAGGCCATGGACGCCCTCGGCTGCCCGGCCGGGGACTGGCCGGTCACCAACCTCTCCGGTGGTGAGAAGCGCCGCGTCGCGCTCTGCAAGCTGCTGCTGGAGGCCCCCGACCTGCTGCTGCTCGACGAGCCCACCAACCACCTGGACGCCGAGTCCGTCCAGTGGCTGGAGCAGCACCTCGCCAAGTACGCGGGCACCGTCGTGGCCATCACCCACGACCGGTACTTCCTTGACAACGTGGCCGAGTGGATCCTTGAGCTCGACCGTGGCCGCGCCATCGGCTACCAGGGCAACTACTCCACCTACCTGGAGACCAAGCAGACCCGTCTGAAGGTCGAGGGGCAGAAGGACGCCAAGCGCGCCAAGCGGCTCAAGGAAGAGCTGGAGTGGGTCCGCTCCAACGCCAAGGGCCGTCAGGCCAAGTCCAAGTCCCGGCTGGCCCGTTACGAGGAGATGGCCGCCGAGGCGGAGAAGACCCGGAAGCTGGACTTCGAGGAGATCCAGATCCCGCCGGGCCCCCGCCTGGGCAACGTGGTCGTCGAGGTGGAGAACCTCTCCAAGGCGTTCGGCGAGAAGGTCCTGATCGACGACCTCTCCTTCACCCTTCCCCGTAACGGCATCGTCGGTGTCATCGGCCCCAACGGCGCCGGCAAGACGACCCTGTTCAAGATGCTCCAGGGCCTCGAGACCCCGGACGCGGGCAACATCAAGGTCGGCGAGACGGTCAAGATCTCCTACGTCGACCAGTCGCGCGCCAACATCGACCCCAAGAAGACGCTGTGGGCCGTCGTCTCCGACGAGCTGGACTACATCAACGTCGGCCAGGTCGAAATGCCCTCCCGCGCCTATGTCTCGGCCTTCGGCTTCAAGGGCCCGGACCAGCAGAAGCCCGCCGGGGTGCTCTCCGGCGGTGAGCGCAACCGGCTCAACCTCGCGCTCACCCTCAAGCAGGGCGGCAACCTGCTGCTCCTCGACGAGCCGACCAACGACCTCGACGTGGAGACCCTGTCCTCGCTGGAGAACGCGCTGCTGGAGTTCCCCGGCTGCGCCGTGGTCGTCTCCCACGACCGCTGGTTCCTCGACCGCGTCGCGACGCACATCCTGGCGTACGAGGGCGAGTCCAAGTGGTTCTGGTTCGAGGGCAACTACGAGTCCTACGAGAAGAACAAGGTCGAGCGGCTCGGCCCGGACGCGGCCCGTCCGCACCGTGCCACCTACAAGAAGCTGACCCGGGGCTGAGCGGGATGGCCCGGCACATCTACTCCTGCCCCCTGCGCTGGTCCGACATGGACGCGTTCGGCCACGTCAACAATGTGGTCTACCTCCGCTATCTGGAGGAGGCGCGCGTCGACTTCATGTGGCGGCTGGCGCCGGGGGACGGGAGCACGGCGTTCACCGGCGGTGTGGTGGTCTCCCGCCATGAGATCGACTATCTGAAGCCCCTCGTCCACCGGCACGCCCCGGTGACCATCGAGACCTGGGTGACGGAGGTCCGTGCCGCGTATCTGACCCTGTGCTACGAGGTCAAGGACGAGGACACGGTGTACGCACGGGCCGCCACCCGTCTCGTCCCCTTCGATCTCGAACGGGGACGCCCGCGCCGGGTGAGCCGTGAGGAGGAGCAGTTCCTTGCGGAGTACCTGGAGCCCGCCGAGGGTGCCGGGCGGAACGGGCGGCCGGAAGGGGCTCTCACGGTATGACGGCTGCCCGCCACGAGCTCCACTTCGCCGACGCCGGGGAGGCGGCCGATCTGGCCGCCTTCCTGGTCCGGCTGATCCACTACGACCGTGCCGCGGCGGTGCGGCTCCAGGCGGGCGCGGGTGTGCTCGCCGTCTTCGGCCGTCCGCCGTCCTTCGAGGTGCTCGCGATCCGTACGGCGCGGGTGGCGGCCATGGCCACCACCGGTGGTGCCGCGGGGTCCCTGGACACCACGGTCTCGGCCGGTGAGTTCGCCGAGGCGCTGGACACGGCGCTCACGGCGCGGACCGCCGCCGCGGCGGGCCCGCTGGTGGTCCCCGTGCCCGGCGCGGTCACCGGTCCGCCGTGGGCCGGGGTGCTGCCGCCGCGCGGCGGCTGGCGCCGGGTCGAGGGACTGCCGGGCGCGGATGAGGTGCGGGCGGCGGTCTCCGCCGCGGTCGCCGAGTTCCGGGCGCGTGACGAGGCCCTTCCCGAGGAGCGCCGGACCCGCGCCGAGCGCGACCGCATCGGCCATGAGATCTGGTCCCGCACGCTGGGCGCCACCGGGCTGCCGCTGCGCGCGGTGCACGCGGCCCAGTCGCTGGGCTTCCTCCGCCCGGCCCGGGCGGCGGCCGGCGTCGGCGCGGGTGTCCCCGCCGGGGCCGCGACCGCGTTCGCACCGGTGGCCGAGCCGCTGGCCCTGCTGTCCGCGGGCGGCTGGCTGCGGCTGCGCACCCCCTACGGTTCGGTGGCGGTCCGCACCTCCGGCCTGTCCGGTCTGACCGTCACCCCGGCCTGACCGCTCGCTCCGTCCACGGCTCGTTCCGTCCGCCGCCGGGCCACCGCCCGGCGGCGCGGTACGGCCGCTCAGCCCTCGGTGTTGACCATGGACGCGGCGGCGTAGGTGAGGTAGTTCCAGAGCTGGCGCTCCAGGTCCGGAGCGAGTTCCAGCTCGTCCACGGCGTCGCGCATATGACGCAGCCAGGCGTCATGGGCGGCGCGGTTCACCGTGAACGGGGCGTGACGCATCCGCAGCCGCGGGTGGCCGCGGTTGTCGCTGTAGGTGCGGGGACCGCCCCAGTACTGCATGAGGAAGAGCACCAGCCGCTCCTCCGCCGGTCCCAGGTCCTCCTCGGGGTACATCGGCCGGAGCAGCGGGTCCTCCGCGACCCCCTGGTAGAAGCGGTGCACCAGCCGGCGGAAGGTCGGCTCGCCGCCGACCTGCTCGTAGAAGGTCTGCTCCTGAAGTGTGCCGCGCGGAATGTCTTTCACGTCTCCATGCTCTCAGACCACCCGGCCGGCGGAAGGGGGCGTGGGTCGCGGCCCGGAGGCGGGCGCAGGACAGTGGAGTCATGGCCAGTACGGGCGGCCGTACCCGCGGCGCGCCGGACACCGGCCCCCGCGCGGCGGTGGCCGACCCCCATGCCGCGGCGGCCGCGGAGGCGCGGACGGGACTGGTGCGGCGGCTCACCGAGGGCGGCGCGCTCACCGACCCCCGCTGGCGGGCGGCGTTCGAGGCGGTGCCCCGCCATCTGTTCGTGCCCTGCTACTACGAGGCGGGCGAGGAGCGGGGCGGGGAGTGCGGGGCATCCGGGGGCGCCGTCTACACCCGGCTGTGGCGCGATGACCCGGATCCGTCGCGCCGGGCGCGCTGGCTGGCCGGGGCGTACGCCGACGCGCCCCTGGCCACATGGGTGCGCGGGGGCGAGCTGATCTCCTCCAGCAGCCAGCCGTCGCTGATGGCGCGGATGCTGGAAGCCCTCGAGGTGGCGGACGGCAACGGAGTGCTGGAGATCGGCACCGGCACCGGGTACAACGCCGCACTGCTCGCCCACCGGCTCGGCGACGACCGGGTCACCACCCTCGATCTCGAACCGGAGCTCACGGAGACCGCGCGCGGCCATCTGGCCGCGGCCGGATTCCGTCCGGCGGTCGTCACCGGTGACGGGGCGCGCGGCTGGCCCGACCGCGCCCCCTACGACCGGATCATCGCCACCTGCGCGGTGCCGTCCGTTCCCGCGGTGTGGCTCACCCAGTGCCGGCCGGGCGCCCTCGTCCTGATGCCGCTCGCCACCGGGCTGGTCACACTGCGGGTCGCCGACACCGGACATGGCGAGGGGCGATTCCTGGCCACTCCCGCCTATTTCGTACCGCTGCGCGGCAGTGCCCCGCCGCCCTCGGTCTCCACTCACGGCGTGCCGCCGCGGCCGCTGATGGACGACTCCTTCCGCTTCCTGCTGAACCTGGTCGCGGGGCGGATGGAGCCGGTCGAGGCCCTGGCGCTCTGGGAGCACGAGGACCGGCCGGGGCGCGAGCGCTACGGCGTGACGGTGCGGGGTGACCGCCAATGGGCCTGGCTGGACGACCCGGAGGGCCCCTACGGCTGGCCGCTGGGCCCGCCCGTCTGAGCGGGTCCGGGGCCCGGGGCGGCGGCCCGGCCCGATCCGGGCGGACCGCCACCCGCACGACAGGGAGCGCTCAGCCGCGGCGGACCGTGATCGTCGTCCAGGCGCCCACATGGACGCGGTCGCCGTCCTGGAGGGGAACCGGGACATACGGCTGGATCGGGTCCTCACCGCCGTTGATCGTGGTGCCGTTCGTCGAGTCCTGGTCGACCACCGACCAGGTGCCGTCGGGCTGCTGGACGAGCACCGCGTGCTGGTGCGAGACACCCGGGTCCTCGGGCGGGCGCCCGAGGTCGATGTCGGGGGACTCGCCGGTGCTGTGGCGGCGGCGGCCGATGGTGATCTGCTGGCCGTTGAGCGGCAGCTGCTGCTCGGGGGAGTACGCCGGGAGGTTCAGCCCGGCGGCCTCCGGACCGCTGCGGTGCATCATCGCCATGAAGTACTCGCGGTCCGGCGCGACGACCGCGACCCACCCGGCGGGCGACGGCGGCGGACCGCCGTGCTCGAACGGCGAGGGCGGCGTGGCCTGCTGCGGCGGGGGCGGTGCCGCGTGCCCCTGCTGGACCTGCTGCACCGGCGGAGGAGGGGGCATGGCGCCCGGGAACTCCTCGTTGCCGTACGGCGGCGCGGGCGGCGCGGGCTGTGCCGCGCCCTGCGGCGGCTGCGGAAAGCCGTACCCGTACTGCGGCTGGGGCTGCGGTGCCTGCGGGGGCGCGTGCGCGGCCCCCGGAGCGGTGGCGCCGGTGGGCGGCGGCAGGGTCCAGTCGTCGTCCTGGCCGAACGCCGGACCGGGCGGCGGGCCCGGCTCCGCGGTGGGCAGCGGCTCCGCCGGGCGGTTGATCTGCGACGGGCGCGACGCCTGGTAGTCACCGCCGTGCGGGGGCTGCTGGCCCTGCGGCGGGAACGGCTGCGGCGGCCCCGGCGGCGGCGCGAATCCGCCGGACGAGGGCGGTGAGTACGGAGTGGGCGCCCCCGTGAGGAAGTTGAAGCGGCACTCCTCGCAGAACGGCGCCTGTGCCTCGCGCGGGGTGCGGCACTGGGGGCACAGCTCGGCCTGGAAGGCCGGGTCCGGCTGCGGGGGCGTGGGCGCGCCGGGGTAGCCGTAGCCACCGCCCGTCCCGCCGTGCGGGGGCAACGGCGCACCGGGGCCAGCGGGGCCACCGGGCGGCGGCGGTCCGCCGGGTCCGCCGTAAGGCGGCGGGGGCGCACCGGGACCGCCGGGCGGAGGAGGCGCGCCGGGGCCGGGCGGGGGCGGGCCCGCGGGGCCCGGGAAGCCGTAACCGCCGGGGGCACCCGGGGCGCCGGGCATCGGGGGTGGCGGAGGCGGGGGCACGGCGCCGGTGGGCATGGGCGTCCCCGACATTCGGTGACCACATACCTCGCACCAGTCGTCGGCTGCCGATGAGTGGCCGTTGGGGCAGGTCGGCATGTCGGTGATCCCCCTCTTGTGCCGTTCTTGGCGTTTCCTGCGTGGGTGTACTGCTTCGTCTGCTACTTCTTGACGCGAACCGTCTTGGTGGAACGCGTCTCGAGGGTCATCTCGTCCGCTTCCGCGACCTTCGCTTTCAGTCGCACAGTACCCGTCGCCGCGTCGACGACATCCACCACCTTCGCGAGCAGCTTCGCGGTGTCCTCGTTGCCGGACGCACCGGCGAGCTGGACGGCCCGCCCCAGCTTGGCGGTGGCCCCTTCGATATCGCCCGACTTGCGGGCATCCATTCCCTGTTGGATGACCTGGGCCAGTTCGGCCTGACCCGTGTAGTGCGCGACCTGGCGGTTCATCGCGGTGGAGGCGACCACGTCATCGGTCCACACGGCCCGTACCAGCCCTTGTGCCAGCGGGGCCGCGGGCCCGCCGTCCTGCTGCGGCAGCACCAGGGAGGCCCGCGCCGCGAGCATCTCCCGGCCGACCTCGGCCGCGGGCACCCGGACGCAGACGTGGTAGTCGCGGGACTCGTCCCCCCAGGAGCCCGTGGGATAGTCACCCGCGCGCGCACCGGCCTCGACGCGCCGGGCGGTCAGATCCTCGACCGTCGGTGCGACCTGTTTCACAAACGCCACCTCGGCGCCCATCGGGGTCCACAGCCGCAGGGAGACATCGGCGACCTCCTTGCCCATCGCCGTTTCCATCATCCGTGTGAAGTCACCGGACAGCTCGGCGGGATCGGCGACGATATCGGCCGTGCCGAGCAGCGCGGAGGCGATCCCGGTGACCTCCTTGACCTCCCAGTCCGTGCCCACCCCGCGGGCGTCGCAGGTGAAGCGGCCCGCGCAGGCGTCCAGCGCCGCCCGCAGGTCCTCCGGCTCCTCGTGCTCATTGCGCCCGTCGGTGAGCACGATGCCGTGCCGGATGGCGACGTCGGCGGAGGCGAGCAGCCGGTCGGCCAGCATCAGCCAGGTGCCGATCGCGGTGCCGCCGCCCGCGCTCAGGGTGCGCAGCGCGTCCTTGGCCAGCGCACGCGTCTCCGGATCGGCGGTGGCGAGCTGCCCGTCGCCCGGGAAGACCTCCACCGCCTTGTGGGTGCCCGCGACCACGGCGAAGGCGACACCGTCGCGCACCGTGTCGATCGCGGCCGCCGTCGCGTCCCGGGCGTTGCGCATCTTCGTCGGCGGGTAGTCCATCGAACCGGAACAGTCGACCATGATCACCACGGCCGCGTCGGGGGAGCTCCCTCTGCTGTCCCGTACGCCCGTCAGCCGGCTGGGGATGGGCATCCCCCCGGTGGTCCCGCCGCCGGTCGAGGTGACCGTGACGATCGCGTTCACCTCGCGGCCGCCCTCGGGGAGGTAGGGGTTCTGATAGACCTCCACCGAGAAACGCGGCGCTTGGGACTTGGAGAAAGTGGCCATCTGGTCCGCTCCTTGGCGCTCCGTGGCGATCTGCCCCATAGCGATCTATGGACACATCGTCCTCTCGACAAAAGGGCTGAGCGGAGCGGCGAGCACACAGCAGCCCCCGCCGGAGGAGACCACCGCGGCGCCATGCGCTCCCCGCGCGACCGCGACGCCCCACGGGACCCCCGCGCGCGCCGACGTGCGCCGTCGCGCCGCGGAGGTCCGTCTCAACCGGCGGGGACCCGCAACCCCCCTCGAGCCGTCAGGCGGATCCTGCCCTCCCCTGCGGAGCGGGGAACGGCACCACCGCCACTGTTACGTTGTCGTGGCCCCCGCCGTCGAGGGCGTGACCCACCAGCACCTGGGCGCTGTGCAGCGGACGGGACCGCGCGTCCGGCGGTACGGCCAGGGCCATCTCCTCCGCCGACTCGGCGTAGTTCCACAGTCCGTCGGTGCACACCACGACCACACCCGGACGGTCCGGTTTGAACGACGCGGTGTGCGGATCCAGTTCATAGGCGTCCGCGCCGAGCCAGCCGGTGATGGCATGGGCCCGCTCGTCCGCGTACGCCTCGGCCTCCGACATCAGCCCGGCGGCCACCATCTGCGCCGCCCAGGAGTCGTCCTCGGTCAGCCGGGCGGCCGGGGTCGTACGGTCGTCCGGCACCCAGTAGGCGCGGCTGTCGCCGATCCAGCCCACCGTGAGGATCCCGGGGGTGACCACCGCGCTGACGATGGTGCACGCCGGAGCGTTCTGATGGCGCTGCAACTGCTCCTCGTGCGCGGCGGACCCGGGCTCCAGGGCCAGGGAGTTGACCGCCTCGGCGGCGGCCACGATCGCCTCGTTCATGGCCTGCTGCGGGTGGGCGCCGCGCGGCAGGGAGGCATGCAGCGACACCTCCGCGGCGTGCGCCGCGGCGGCCGAGGCGTCATCGGGGCGGGTGGCCGAGGAGACGCCGTCGCAGACGACCGCGACCACGGCAGGGGAGCCGTCGGGGAGTGCGGCGGCCGACACCGAGAACGCGTCCTCGTTGCGGTGGTGGCGCAAGCCCCGGTCGCTGGCCGCGGCCACTCCCTCCAGCTCGCGCTCCATGTGGTCGCGCTCACGAGCCTGGGCATGGCCGCAGTGCTCGCAGTAACCGTCCTGGTCGATGGTGCCCTCCTGACACGCCACACACCGGGGGCGGCCCGCGCCGCCGTTCAGCCGGGGATCCGCTCCGCCGCTCGGTCCCTCCGCCGCTCCGGGCGTACCCGGGGCCCCGGACGCCGCCCCGCCGGGCGGACCGGCCGCCGGGGCCGGGGCGGCCAGCGGATAGTCCTCCGGTTCCGGGGTCGCGGAACCGGCCGGGGGAGACCCGGCGGGCGCCGTACCCGGCGGCGGGGCCGCCGCCGTCAGATCGGCGCCGCAGCTATCGCAGTAGCGGTCCCCCGACTGCGGCGGCTCTTCACAGGTCGGGCAGGCTGACAGCTGGGGAAGCTGTGGCATCTGCGACATCGATCACACCCACGTCCTGGGGCGGAGACGGTTGGCCCGTTCCACCAGTTCGATCCTTTCCTCGCCCCGCTGCGCGAGCCTGGCGAGTACCCGGTACGAGCGTTCCAATCCGAAGCGCAGCCCGCGCTCGTCCAGGCTGCTCCCGAGCAGAGGCGGCCCGGTCCGGCCCGGGGTCGCTCCGCTGCTGCCGGACAGTACCCAATCCAGCGCGCCACCGAGGACTTCCGTCCGCAGCCGCTCGCGCCGCACCGCGTCCAGTCCGAACTCGCCCAGCCGCTCGACCTGGAGGGCCGCGGCCGTCAGATCGGCCAGCAGGGCGTCCCGCGGCGGGCGCTGGCGCAGCCGTGCCCGTACCGCGGCGACCCGCGCCGCCGTGTAGTGGATCGACGACTCCGGCACCGACTCCAGGGCGTGCACGGCCCCGGCCCGGTCCCCCGAGCACAGCCGCACCCGGGCCAGCCCGAAGGCGGCGCTCACGAAGCTGGGGTCGGTCGTCCACACCAGCCGGTAGTACTCGGCGGCGTTGTCCAGCTGGCCGAGCACCTCGGCGCAGACCGCGAGCGCCAGCTTGGGCGCGGGCTCCCCCGGGAACGCGTCGTAGACGGCGTCGAAGGAGAGCGCGGCCGTCTCGTGGTCGCCGGTGGCCAGCGCGTGCAGCCCCCGGTACCAGACGATCCGCCAGTCGTCGCTGTACCCGGCCTCCAGGCCGGACAGCGCGGTGCCCGCCTCCTGCGCCTGGCCCAGCTCAAGCTGGGCGCGCACCCGGCGCAGCCGCAGCTCCAGCGAGTCGGCCGGGGCGTTCTGGAGGGCGGCGCTCAGCTCCGCGGGGGCGGCGCTGAGCAGCCCGGCCAGGAAGCCCGCGTTGGCGTCGGCCTGGTCCACCACCGGCACCGGCAGCGCCAGCGCGGTGGCCCGGGTGTCCAGCGGGGCCACCGCGGGCAGCGGCAGGGGCGGCGGCCCCGGCGGCTGGAGGGCCGCCCCGCCCGCGGCGCCCTGGCCGTGGGCCCCCGGGCTCCCCGAGGGCCCGGCATCCGCGGCCCGGCGCCCGGTGTCCCGGGCGCCCAGCACGGACGGCTCCTGGCCCTCCTCGGCGAACAGCGCGGTGTCCACCACCCGTGGTTCGGGGCCGAAGAGCGTGGACAGCGCGGGCCGGGGGCGGCCGGTCTGGAGCGCCACGACCTCCCGCAGCACCCCGGTGAGCTGGTCGGCCATCTCCTGCGCGGAGGCGAACCGGCGGCCCGGATCCGGGTCGGTGGCCCGCACCAGCAGCCGGTAGAACGACTCGTAGCGCCGGAAGACCTCGATGTTCTCGGGGTCGGGCAGGCTGTCCGCGTAGACGTTGGTGTAGCCCTGGAAGTCGAAGGTGAGCACCGCGAGGGTGCGCGCCACCGTGTACAGGTCGGAGGAGACGGACGGACCGGCGTCCGAGATCTCGGGCGCCTGGTAGCCGACGGTGCCGTAGATCGCGCTGTCGTCGTCGTCCATCCGCCGGACCGCGCCCATGTCGATCAGTTTCAACTGGTCCTGCTGCTGTATCGCGTTGTCGACCTTGAAGTCGCAGTAGAGCAGATTGCGGCTGTGCAGATGGCCCAGCGCCTCCAGCGCCTCGATGCCGTACGCGCACGCCTGCTCCACCGGCAGCGGATCCCGGCGGCCGTCCGGGGACCGCCGGTCGTTGGCGATGTCCTTCAGCGACTTGCCGCCCACGTACTCCATGACGATGTAGCCGTCGAGGCTGCCGGTGCGCTGGTCGAGGTGTTCGACGAAGTTGTAGATGCGGACGATGTTCGAGTGCTCGATCTCGGCGAGGAAGCGGCGCTCGGAGACGGCGACCGCGAGCGCGTCCTCATCGCCGGTGTCCAGCAGGCCCTTGAGCACCACCCAGCGGTCGGAGACGGCGCGGTCTATGGCCAGGTAGATCCAGCCCAGACCGCCGTGCGCCAGACAGCCCGCCACCTCGTACTGCCCGTGGACCACATCGCCGGGGCGCAGCTTCGGGACGAACGAGTACGGATGGCCGCACTTGGTGCAGAACCCCTCGGTGCGGCCGGAACGGTCGCCACGGGACCGGCCCACCGGCGCCCCGCAGTCCCCGCGGCTGCAGAACCGCTTGCGCTCCGGCACCTCTGGGTCGGCCAGCACCGCCGTCCGCGGATCGGGGCGCGGCACCTCCGGAACGCTGACCAGGCCCGCGCCCAGGGCGTTCCGCCCGGAGGCGGAGGAGGTGGAACGGGAGCTGCGCACCGAGACCGAACGCCCCGAGGACCCGCCCGACAGCGAGGAACGCAGCCGCCCGGAGACCGAGCGCCGGGACGAGGAGGAGCGCGCCGACCGTGAGGGGCGCGAGGACCTGGTCGAGGGCGCGGAGCCGCCGCGGCCCCCGGCCGCCACCCCGGTGGGCGGTGAACTCACCAGGCCGTCCCGGGAGACGACCGGAGCCATCCCGCAGGTGTCGCAGTACAGCTCGCCGCCGCCCACGTCCTCGTACGCACCGCCACATTCGCGCCGCTGGCAGCTGACCGCCTCACTCATGCCGTGCCCCCTGGGTGCCGTGATCGGTGGGACCCGCCTGACGGGGTACGAGGGCGTCGGCCGCGGCCCGCTGATAGCGCAGCACCGCCTGCTCGGCCACCCGCAGATCGCAGGGAGCGCTCCACAGCATCCGGCGCGCCGCGTCGTACCGCTCGATCAGCAGCGGGTCCTCCGCCATACCGTGCCGGGCGACCTTCGCCTTGTACGCGTCGAGCCGGCCGCGCAGCTCGGCGCGGACCGCGAGCGGCGCGGTCACCGCCGTCAGGGACTCCCGGGCCCGCAGCAGCTCGTCATCGGCCCGCTGCTCCAGGCTCTCCAGCAGCGGCGAGAGCCGGTGCCACTGGGCGCGCCTGCGGTAGTCGGCCGCGGCAACGAGCTGTTCGTGCAGCGCGGTGGGCGGGCCGCTGACCGCGGGTACCTCGGATGCCGCGATCTTCGCCAGCACCTCACCGCGCGCCTGCCGGGCCTCGGCCAGGGTGCGGTCGGCGCGGGAGAGCACATCGCGCAGCCGCATCAGCCGCCGCTCGGCGTCCTGCCGCACATCCAGCACCGCTTCGATCTCGCGCCGTACGTCCTCCAGGGCGCGGGCCGCCCGGTCGTAGCGCTCGGTGTCCGGGGACCCGCCCCCCGGCGCGGAACTGCCGCTCTTGCGCGGCTTCCAGAACGCCAGCGGATCGGAGACCACTTCGGCGCGGAGCGCGGTCAGCTCGGTGGTGATCCGCTCCAGATCGTCGCCCGACGGGTGCTCCCCGGGGCGCACCCCCACCGAATGCGCCAGGGAGCGGGTGCGGTGCAGTTCGGCGGCGAGCATGTCGATCCGGGCGGGCAGCGCGGACCAGACGGCGTCCGCGGTGACGATGACGTCCAGCGCCTCCGCGTACCAGCGGTTCATCCGGTCCACCAGCCGGTCCAGGCTCAACTGCTCGCTCAGCAGCGGTGAACCGGTGAGGGTGGCGCTGCTGGGCAGGGTGATCCCCGCACCGCGCAGCAGCTCGGTGAGGTCGGTCAACTCGCCCGGGGTGGGCCAGCGGTGGCGGGCCCGCAGCTCCCGCGCGTGCCGGAGGGTGTCGGTGTACGCGTCGAAATAGCTCCACAGCAGGGAGACGGCCTGTTCGGTGGTGCCCCACCGCTCCTTGGTGACGCCGGTCAGCTCGGCGCCCTCCAGGAGTCTTCTGCCCGCGTGGTCCTGGAGGGCGAGCAGCGAGGACTCGATCGCCTCGTGTTCGGCGGTGAGCTTCGCCAGCGCGCGGTCCACCTCCTCGCGGCCCATGGCCGGCCCGTCGGGTGTCCCCGCTGCGCCGGGGAAGGGTCCCGGGACCCCCATCGATCACCTCTCCATGTCCGTATCCGCCGTGTGATCCGTTACTGCGTCATCCCTACGCGTGCGAGCCGGGCGCTAATCCTTACCGGTCCGTCAGTCCTTGTAGACGGGATCCGGCGGGGCCGGTTTCTCCTGCGCCCCGCCGAAGTCCTCCGCGAGCCACTTGCGGTACGCGCGCATCCAGGGGCTGTCGTCACCGCCCTTGCGGTAGTCCGCCAGCACCTTGTTGACCCGGCGTACCAGGTCCTCGTCGTCCTTGTTCATCGCCACGCCGTACAGCTCGTCGGTGAATCGGGAACCGACCAGCTTGACGGAGGGGTCCTGGGCGGCCTGGCCGGCCGCCAGCGCATTGTCCGTGATCACCGCGTCCACCTGGCCCAGTTGCAGCCTGACCAGGCAATCGAGCTGATTGGGAACGGGTTTGACCTTGATCGCGCCCAGCTTCTCGGCACCGGACCCCGGTCTGTCCAGCTCGGCCTCGGCGGTGGAGCCCTGGGCCGTGCACACCTTCTTGCCGCGCAGGGTGCGGTTGTAGCCGGTGATGGACGAGCCCTCGCCGACCAGCACCTGCTGACCGGCCTGGAAGTAGGCGGTGGAGAACGCCACGTCCTTGATCCGGTCGCAGTTGACGGTCATGGTGCGGACCACCACGTCCACCTTGCCCTGCTGGAGGGCCTTGATGCGCTGACTGGTGGGGATGGTGCGGTAGATGACCGCGTCGGGATCGCCGAAGATGTCCTCGGCGATGGCGCGCACGATGTCGATGTCGAATCCGGTGAGGTCGCCGGTGGCCGGATCGCGGTAGCCCCAGCGATAGCTGTTCTGGTCGACGCCCGCGATCAGCTTGCCGACCTTGTGGCCGTTGATCTCACGGTTCTTGATCCGCTTGATGGCCGGACCGCTCGCGCCGGACGGCCGCAGACTCGCTTCCGGCTTCTTGCAACTGTCCGCCGCGGCCTCGTGCCCGGCGCGCAGCGCCTGCGCACGCCGGTCCGCGGCCCCGCTCCGGCCGCCGTCTCCCTTCCCGTCCACCAGGGCGGGCCCGACGATCGCCGTGGCCACCCCCAGAACGCACACCGCCACCGCGGCGGCCGATCGCACCGAGCGCATGCTGATGCCCCCCATCGCCCTCATCGGTACTCCGACAGTCTGCGGCCGATGCCCAGCACCGCGCCCACGGCTCCCAGCACCGCCAGCGCCGCGGCCCCGGCGGTCAGCGCGGTGAACGCGCCCCGCCCGTCGTCGGCCGCCCGCTGGAACTCGCGCTGTTCGTGGTCGACGGCCTCGGCCAGCAGAGTGTCCACGGTGTCGAAGGACCGGCCGGTGCTGTCGTCGCCGCCGATGACCTGCTTCAGCGCCTCGCCGTAGTCCCCCGCGTCATCGGCGCTGCGGGCGGACCGGTGCCGCTGCTGCCACTCCCGGACCGCCGAGGCGGCGCTGTCCACCGGATCGCGCCCCGCGCTGTCGTCCGCGGCCTCCCGCGCGCCGCGCAGATGCCCGGCCAGACTCGTCATCCGGGAGCCGTAGCTGACCTCGTAGGCGTCCTTGCCCTTGTCGGGACCTTCCTTGTCGATGACGACCGCGCCCCGCGCGACCAGCGTCAGATTCTCGTCGGCACGGGCCCGGAGGGCGTCGATCCGCGCCGCGTTGAGCACCTGGAGGGACCTCGCCCCGTGCTCATGGGAGTCGTTCAGCTCGGCGCGGGCGATCGCGTGCCCGGCCACCGTCCACAGCAGCACCACCGTGGTGGCCGCGGTGGCGGCCAGCAGACCGTGGTTGAACACCCGGTTGGTCCGGCGGTAGTTACGGCGCTGGGCCCAGCCCAGGGCGCCCAGCGCGACCACCCCGGCGCCCAGTGCCGCCCAGGGCCACGCCTTGGCGTCCGCGTAGTCCTCCCCGAGGCGGGCCGTCTCCGCCTCGTAGAGCCGGCTCGCCGCGGGGAGCAGCCCGCCGCGCATGGTGTCGTTGGCGTAGCGCAGATACGCGCCGCCCAGAGGCAGCCCCTGGCGGTTGTTGGCGCGCGCGGACTCCACCAGGCCCGTGTAGACCGGCAGCAGCCGGTTGATGGTGCGTATCTCCTCCCGGGCGGAGGCCGCGCCGTCGGTGGTGGCCGCGGCCCGCACCAACAGCCGGGAGGCGGTGTCGATGTCCTTCTCGTACCGCTCACGGACCCCGGCGGGCTCCTCCTTGCCCGCCAGGAAGCCGCTGGCCGCCGTGGTGTCGGCATCGGCCAGCGAGCGGTAGATCCGGGCGGCGTCCGCGCTCAGCGGCTGGCTGCGGCCGGCCACCGCGTCCGCCGCCGACTGGCGGTCCGCCACCTGCCAGGCCGTCACCGCCCCGAACGCCACCACCAGCACGGCCAGCACCGCCCCGATGATGCGCAGCCGCCCCGGCTCGGTCGTGGCCGCCGCCCGCGCCCGGTCGACGCCCTCGCGCCACGCGGTGCGCGGCGGAGCCGCGGGCGCGGGCGGCGGTACGGCTCTGCCGGTGGTCGGCGGGTGTGACACAAGACCTCCCCCTCGGTCCGGATCCCCTCGGTCGCTCTCGCAGGACGTCCCCCGCGGCATGGCAAGGGACGGCTACCCCGGCAGCAGTATGACCGCGGGTCGTGACCGGGTCACCGGTCTTGCCTGGATCTTGCTCGGATCGGGATCTTCCCGGTGCGATCGCTCATTCCCCCCTCTCTCTTTCTTACGTCCGGAACGGCCACGCGGTTCCACTCTTCCCGGCCGAACCGTCAGCCACGGGCGTATTGCGTCCGCAACCGGGCGTACGCCCCCGCGGGCGCCCCCATACGGTCCAGACCGAGCAGCGCGGCGCCCAGCACCGGCGGCGCGGTGATGACGCGCGGTTCGGCCTCGGGGGCGCGTTCGGCGAGGAGTTCGCGGATCCGGCCGTCCAGCAGCGGATGGCGGGCGGCCAGCACCCCGCCGCCCAGGATCAACGGGGTCGGCTCGGCCAGCAGATCGAGCCGGGTCAGCACGACCGTGGCCAGGGTGACCACCTCCTCGGCCTGCCGGACCACGATCGCGCGCGCCACCGGATCGCCGGACGCGGCCACCGCGAACAGCACCGGCGTCAACTCCAGCCGCCGGGCTGCCGGGATCGTGCCCAGATGCAGTGCCTCGATCAGCTCGTACATCGTGGTCAGCCCGAAGTGCGCGGGCAGGGCGCGGGCCAGTGCGGTCCCCTCGCCCCGGCCGTCCTCCGCCCGCGCCGCCCACCACAGGGCCTCCTCGGCCAGGAACCCCCCACCGCCCCAGTCACCGGAGATCCGGCCGACGGCCGGGAAACGGGCGGTCCGGCCGCCGTGGCCGAGCCCCGCGCCGTTGATGCCCGCACCGCACACCACGGCCACCCCGGCCGGCTCACCGGCGTCCGCCACCCCTGCCCGCAGCAGCGCGAAGGTGTCGTTGGCCACGGTGACCCCGGCGGCCCAGCGGCGGGCGGTCAGCGCGTCGGTCAACTCCTCCTCCTCGGCGGGCAGATCCGCGTTGGCCAGACAGGCCGAGACATGGCCGATCCGCGCCGGGCCCGGGCCGCCCACCGCCAGACACGCCCGCTCCACCAGCGGCGTCAGCGCGTCCACCGCACGCCAAGCGCCCACCACCGGTGGCCGGAACCCGCCGCCGCGGGCCGTCCCCAGAACCGAACCGTCCAGGGCCACCAGCGCGACATCGGTCTTGCTGTTGCCCGCGTCGACCGCCAGCACCGCCCGGCCCGCCGCGACCGGAGGGGGTACGGACCGGGTCAGATCCACGCCAGGTGCTCCCGGTTGTGCGCGATCAGGTCGTCGGTCAGCTTCTCGGCGTACTCGAGCTGGCCGATGAGCGGATGGGCGAGCAGCGCCCGGAAGATCCGCTCCCGTCCGCCCTTCAGCGCCGCCTCCAGCGCCAGGTCCTCGTACGCCGTCACCTGGGCCACCAGCCCGGCGAACAGCGGCTCCAAGGGGCGCAACGGCAGTGGTCGCGCGCCCCGCGCGTCCACCGTGGCCGGGACCTCGATCACCGCGTCATCGGGGAGGAAGGGCAGGGTGCCGCCGTTGAACGTATTGACGATCCGCACCTCACCGGTGTCCCGCAGCAGTGCGGAGGTCAGCTCGACCGCCGCCTCCGAATAGAAGGCCCCGCCGCGTCTGCCGAGCAGTTCGGGTTTGTGGTCCAGCGCCGGATCGCCGTACATCGCCAGCAGTTCCCGCTCGATCGCCGCGACCTCCGCCGCCCGGGACGGCCGGGTCCGCTGCTCCCGCACCACCGCGTCGTGCTGGTAGAAGTAGCGCAGGTAGTAGGAGGGGACGACACCGAGCCGGTCCAGCAGCGCACGTGGCATCCGCAGGTCCGCGGCCACCGCGTCACCGTGCCCGGCGAGCAGTTGAGGCAGTACGTCCTCGCCGTCCGGACCGCCGATCCGCACCGCGCGCTCCCAGGTGAGGTGGTTGAGCCCCACGTGCTCCAGCCACACCTCGCCGGGCGCCACGCCCAGCAGCGCGGCGAACTTCCGCTGGAAGCCGATGGCCACATTGCACAGCCCGACCGTCCGGTGCCCGGCCGACAGCAAGGCCCGGGTGACGATCCCCACCGGATTGGTGAAGTCCACCAGCCAGGCGCGGGGGTTGCGGGCGCGCACCCGCTCGGCGATGTCCAGCACCACCGGGACCGTGCGCAGCGCCTTGGCCAGCCCGCCCGCCCCGGTGGTCTCCTGGCCGACACAGCCGCACTCCAGGGGCCAGGTCTCGTCCTGGTCGCGCGTGGCCTGTCCGCCGACCCGCAGTTGCAGCAGCACCGCGTCCGCCCCGTCCACGCCCGCGTCCAGATCGGCGGTCCAGGAGATCCGGCCGGGGTGGCCCTGGCGGGCGAAGATCCGGCGGGACACCCCGCCGACCAGCTCCAGCCGGTCCGCGGCCGGATCGATCAGGACCAGTTCCGCCAGCGGGAGCAGCTCCCGCAACCGGGCGAAGCCGTCCACGAGTTCGGGGGTGTAGGTGGATCCGCCACCCACCACTGCGAGCTTCAACCCTTGACTCCTGTCCGTGTGGCGCCTTCGGCGAAGGCTTTCCGGGCGACGAAGAAGATGACGGGGACGGGGAGGTTCAGACGTCGAAGCGGGCGGTGTCGAACACCGTGCGGCGGGCGTCGGTCAGGGCCTGGCGCAGGGCGCCGAGGAGGATCGGATCGCCGTCGAGCGCGCTGATCCGTATCTCCGGCCGGGGCAGCGCCAGTCCGGTCAGCGCGGCCTCCACCAGCTCCCGCAGGCGCTCCCCTCCGGCCTGCGCGATCCCGCCGGACAGGACGACCAGTTCGGGGTCGACCACCGCGATGACGGAGGCGAGCCCGGTGGCCAGCCGGCCCGCCAGTTCGGTGAGGACCGCGTCGCCCGCGCCGGGTGTGTGTGCCACCGCGGCCAGCGCCTTCGCCGCGGTGGGCGCCTCGATGCCGTGCTCCTGTGCCAGCCGCAGCACGGCGGGTGAGCCGACGAGCTGCTGGAACCCCCCGCCCGCGTCCGGCCGGGCGGCGTCGTCCTGGCCGCCGCGGGCGAGCGGCGCCCCCGGCAGCGGCATATAGCCGATCTCCCCGGCCCCGCCGGTGGCCCCGCGCAGCGGGGTGCCGCCGAGCACGATGGCCGCGCCGACCCCCTCGTCGGCCCAGACCAGCACGAAGTCGTCGAAGTCCTGGGCGGTGCCGTGGTGTTGTTCGGCGACGGCCGCGAGATTGACGTCGTTCTCGATGACGACCGGGGAGCCCAGGGCCCCGGCCAGGTCCTCCCGCAGGGTGCGGGACTGCCAGCCGGGCAGATGGGGTGCGTAGCGCAGGGTGCCGGTGCGCGGGTCGAGGGCGCCGGGGGTGCCGATCACGGTGGAGCACACCGCACCGGGCGCCAGCCCGGCGGCGGCCAGCGCCCCGTGCACGGCCTCGGTCACCAGCCCGGCGGTACGGGTACGGAGCGCCGGGTCCCCCGCGGGGGCGGCCACCCGGTGCTCGCCGACGGTCCGGCCGGTGATGTCGGCGACGGCGGCGGTGATGCCCGTCCGGTCCACGGCGACCGCGGCGACATGGGCGGCGGCCGGATCGATCTCGTACAGCCGGGCGCTGGGGCCCGGCCGTCCGGTCACATTGCCGGTCGTCCGGACCAGACCGGCGGACTCCAGCCGGGCGAGCAGCTGGGAGGCGGTGGGCTTGGACAGCCCGGTCAGCTCCCCGAGCCGGGTGCGGGTGAGCGGTCCGTGCGCGGCCAGCAGCTCCAGCGCGGCCCGGTCGTTCATGGCGCGCAGCACGCGCGGGGTACCGGGTGTGCTGCCGGGCGGTGCGGCCATGGCGGTGTGCCCCAGTTCCGCGCGGCGCGGAGGGTCGCGTCGCTCTGTTAGGAAACTTTCCTATCGATGAACGTAGGCGCCGCACCCCGTGGCGTCAACGGGGGCGGCGGGCCGGGGCCGCCGTGTCCCGGAAACGAGAGACGCCCCCGTCCCCTTCAGCGGGGGCGGGAGCGTCGTCGTACCGGGCGGGCACAGGCCCGCCGCGTCACTTCTGAACGGGCGGCGGGACGGCCGCCGGGGCGGGCGGCGGAATCGCGCTGGCCGCCTGGGACTGCGGGGAGTCGGGGTTGCCCAGGACCGAGGGTGCGTTCACACCCGCCGAGGTGTCGGCGGACGCCGCGTCCAGCGCGGCCTCCGGGGGGCGGCCCACCAGCGGGATCCCCGCCTCCTCCAGCGCCTTCTTGATCCGCCAGCGCAGTTCGCGCTCGACGCCCAGCGACTTGCCCGGCATGGTGCGCGCCGAGACCCGCACCACCATGGAGTCCAGATAGACCGCGTCCAGACCCAGCACCTCGACCGGCTCCCAGAGCCGCTCGTTCCAGGGCTCCTCCTTGGCCATGTCCACGCCGACCTGGGTGATCACCTCGCGGACCCGGTCCAGGTTCTCGTCGGCCCGCACCTGGACGTCGACGTTCGCGGTCGCCCAGCCCTGGCTGAGGTTGCCGATCCGCTTCACCTCGCCGTTGCGCACGTACCAGATCTCGCCGTTGTCACCGCGCAGCTTGGTGACGCGCAGCCCGACCTCGATCACCTCACCGGAGGCGACCCCGGCGTCGATGGAGTCGCCCACGCCGTACTGGTCCTCCAGGATCATGAAGACCCCGGAGAGAAAGTCGGTGACCAGGTTGCGGGCGCCGAAACCGATCGCCACACCGGCCACACCGGCGCTGGCGAGCAGCGGTGCGAGATTGATCTTCAAGGCGGAGAGGATCATCAGCCCGGCGGAGCCCATGATCATGAACGAGGCGACCGAGCGCAGCACCGAGCCGATCGCCGCGGACCGCTGCCGCCGCCGCTCCACATTGACCAGCAGTCCGCCGAGTGCGGTGCCGTCGACCGCCTGGACGGTGCGGTTCATCCGGTCTATCAGCTTGGTGATGGCACGCCGGACGAGGGAGCGGGCCACGAACGCGATCACCAGGATCAGGGCGATGCGCAGTCCGACGCTGAGCCAGGTGGACCAGTTCTCCTCGACCCACCCCGCGGCGTTGGTGGCGCTCTCCTGTGCGTCGTCGATGGTCGTCGGACGAGGCGTCGAGTCAGCGGCCAGAGCAGCGGACCAGAACACAGCAGAAACCCTTCGTGTGCGACATGCCCGCACGATTCACCCGCGCGCGCAACCCCTCACACAGTAGCCGGGCGCAGGAAGGTGCCGTTCCTCTGTTCGAGAGCGCGCGAGCGCGTCCAGGGGGCGCTCATGAGCGGACGGAACCGGCCTCAGCTCCCCGTTTCCCCCGGATTCCGCCACCCGGCGGGGACGGCCGCGGCACGGTCCCCGGAACCCGTGATTCTTGCCACTCCCGCCCGATGGCGGCGCAGTGTGCGAACGGTGTGCGGTGCGGACGCGGAAATGCCTCTCAACCGTTAACCCGGTGATAGTGGCGTTCCGGCCAGGGTTCAGGGGAAACTGGGGGAGATCGTCCCGGCGCGAGCCACGCGCCGCCGGCGTACAAGGAGGCATCCGTGCCGCATGTCCTGGTCCTCAACGCGTCGTACGAGCCGCTCGGCGTCGTACCGCTCCGCCGCGCGCTCATTCTCGTCCTCAACGACAAGGCCGTCAGCCTCGAGGACTCAGGCGCCCTGATGCACAGCGCGACCCGGGTCATACCCGCTCCCAGCGTCGTCCGGCTGAAGCGCTTTGTGAGGGTGCCCTTTCGCGGCCCCGTCCCGCTCACCCGCCGTGCCCTGTTCGCCCGTGACGGCGGCAGGTGCGCCTACTGCGGTGGTATCGCCACCAGCGTCGATCACGTCATTCCGCGCAGCCGGGGCGGCCAGCACACCTGGGAGAACGTGGTCGCCGCCTGCCGCCGCTGCAATCACGTCAAGGCCGACCGCCATGTCGCCGAGATCGGCTGGCGGCTGCGCCATCAGCCCGCGCCACCGTCCGGGCTGGCCTGGCGCATCATCGGCACCGGGCATAGGGACCCGCGCTGGCTGCCATACCTGCAGGCATACGGCGCGGAAGACGCCATGGCCCGGATCGACGGCAAATCAGCCTGAGACCGGGCCATCGTCATGTCTGCCCGCCGCGGGCTCCGCGGCGGGCAGCCGGCCGTCCGCGAGTCTCTTCGCGGGTCACCGCTCCCGGCGGTCGTGCACGGCGTAGGCCGACACCGACCAGAGCGAGTAGCCGAAGCGGGTCGCCCGCTCCACGCCCTGGATCCGGATGAACCGGGTGTCCGGGGCGTCCATCCGGACCGCCTCCCGTCCCCCCTTGCCGTGATCCACCGCGGCCGCCGTACGCCAGGTGCGCCCGTCCTTGGAGACCTGGATCCGGTAGCGCGCGGCGTAGGCGTCCTGCCAGCGCAGTTCGAGCCGCCCCAGCCGGGTCGGACGGGCCAGCTCCAGCTGGAGCCAGGCGCCGTCCTCCGCCGGGGAGGACCAGCGGGTGTCCGCCTTGCCGTCCACGGCGGCGGAGGCCGGGAAGTCAGGGGTCTCATCGGCCGAGGAGGACGCCTTGGTGCCGTCCGCACGGGCCAGGTCCGGGCCGCCGGTGCGCGGGAAGGCTCGTACGGTCAGCGTCCGCTGCTGCGAGCCGAACCGGACCGGCACGGTGTAGCTGCCCGCCTTGGTGCCCTTGGCGACGGATATCTCCAGCCGGGCCGTGGCCGTACCGCCGCGCTGTGCCGTCACCCCCTCGGGCGCCCGGACGGTGATCCCGCGTGGGGGCCGGAGGGTGAGATCACCGCTGACGTCACCGGGGCGCTGCGAGGTGAGCTCGGCGTGGACCACCGTGGACCGGCCGCCGATCTCCGCGTCCGCCACCGTGTGGGACAGCCCCAGCTTCACCGCCGGGGTGTCGGCGAACCAGGGGGTGAGCTCGTGGACGTCCGGGGCGGTGGTGCCCTCCGCCCAGGTCAGCCGGAGCGCGTCCGCCCGGACGCCTTTGCCCGCGACCTGGGTGGCGCCGCCGCGGGACAGCGCGCCCAGCTTCCGCCAGCCCTCGCCCGGGACATGGGCCTCGACCGTGCCCGGTGAGCGGCCCGTCACCGGGGTGGTGAGCGCGGAGACGGAGGCCAGGGGGCGGGTGCGGTCGAAGCGCACGGTCACCGGACGGCCCGGGGCCCGCACCGCGGTGGTCACCTTGCCGTCGGCCGCCGCGCGGTCGCCACCGGAGGCGCGCAGCCCCCGCGCACCGGCCCGGTCCAGGCCCAGCCAGGCGTCCGCGCGGGTGACGGCCTTGGTCAGGAAGGGGTCCAGAACGCCCTTGCCCACCGTCACCCGGCTGTCCGCGATCTTCTCGCGCAGCCCGTCCAGCGCCCGCCGGTCCTGCCAGGCCGCCCCGCCGTCGCCGCGTGCCTGGGCGGTGAGCATGTCCACGGCGCGCACCCCGGCGTCGCCGTACCGCCCGAGCTGGTCCAGCCAGGGGCGGACGTCCTCGCCCAGCTTTCCCGCCAGCCGCTCGGGGGCGTCGCGCATGGTGCGGAAGGCGTCGCGCAGCCGGTCCGAGGCCCGCTCCAGCCGTGCCGCGTCGGTGTCGCCGAGCGCCGACCAGAACGCCGAGATCAACGGGCGCAGATAGGCCGACTCCTGGCCGCCGAGCACCGAGGAGGCGTCGTTCCCGGCGAAGGCGCGCAGTGCGGCGCGGCTCTTCGCGTCCGGTCCGGCCAGATCGTCGATGGCCGCGCCCCAGGACTCCGCGGGGCGGTAGCCGCGCGGGTTCCAGGCGAAGTCCGCCGCGGTGAACAGCGGGATCCGGGAGGCGGTCGGCTGCTCCATGGCGTTGGCCAGCAGCCCCGCGGACCGGGCGGCCACCGCCGGGTCCCGGCCGGTGTACGGACCGAGGAAGACGCGGTCCTGCGCGTAGTCGTTGACCGGGTAGTTGTCCATGGTCATCAGCCGGTGGCCGAACGCCGACCGGGCCCCGGCCAGTTGACCGCCGGTGATGGTCTCCGGCACCACCCCGACCCCGGTCCAGGCCACCTCGACGCGCTCGTCGAGACCGGAGGCCAGCGCCCGCCGGAACGCGGTGTCGCCGTCCTGGTAGTACTCGGTGGGCATCAGCGAGAGCGGCACGGAACCCGGGTGGCGCGAGGCCAGGTGCCGGGCGACCGCGTTGGCCACCGTGGCCTGTGCCTCCGCGGCCGCCCGCGGGCCCGAGCCGAAGGTGTCGGAGTCCTTGCCGCAGTGCCATTCGCTGTAGCTGACGTCCTGGAACTGGAGCTGGAAGGCGCGCACCCCCAGCGCCCACATCGCGTCGACCTTGCGCAGCAGCGCCTTGACGTCGTCGGGGGAGGCGAAGCACATCTGCTGGCCGGGGGAGACCGCCCAGCCCAGGGTGACGTGGTTGGCGCGGGCCCGGGTGGCCAGCTCGCGGAACTCCTCGCGCTGGGCGGCCGGATAGGGGTCGCGCCAGCGGGACTGCCGGTAGGGGTCGTCGCCGGGTGCGTAGAGAAAGCGGTTCTGCTTGGTACGGCCCATGAAGTCGAGCTGGGCCAGCCGGTCGGCCCGGGACCAGGGGGAGCCGAAGAAGCCCTCGGTGGTGCCGCGTACGGCCGTGCCCGGCCAGTCGCGGACGGTCACCCCGGCGAACGCCTTCCCGTCCTTCCCGTCCTTGCCGCGGCGCTCGGTGAGGAGCTGGCGCAGGGTCTGCACGGCGTGGAAGAGCCCGTCCGGGCCGACGCCGGACAGCGCGGCGGTGGGCCGTCCGTCCACCGCACCGGTGGCCAGCAGATAGCCGCCGGAGGGGAGGTCGCCGCGCTCGGGCGCGCGCAGGGCCCGCAGCGCGGACCGCGCGCCCCGGCCGTCGGCGTGCACCACCAGACCGCGCCCGGGGGCGTGGCCGCCCGGTGTGACCTCGTAGACCGTCCGCACCCCGGCGTCGTGGAGCAGGGCGCGCAGCGCGTCCAGTGCGTAGGGGTCGGCGTCGCCGTCGGCTATGAGGGTGGCCTCGTCCCCCACCGGGACCGCCTCGCCCTGGGCGTGCAGCGACTGGGGGCGCGGCCAGACCGGGGGCACCCCGCCGTCGCTGTCGCGGTCCGGGGTGGAGGTCGCCGGTTCGCCGTGGTCCACGGGGGCCGCGCCCGCGGCCGGTGCGCCGCCGAGGAGACCGCCGATGACCGCGGCCGCCATGGCCGTCGCCCCGGCCGCCCTCGGAACCCTGGGCCGCTTCCCCCCGAACTGCACCGGCTTCTCCCTGATCCGATAGACGGCCTTCGCCGAACGTCGCGCATGCCGCCAGTGAGCGATGAGCCCACCACCGCGCCGGTGAGGGTGTCAACGCGGGCGACCGAACTGTCGCCAATGCCGTGTCCGGTACGGGACGCCCCCTCCGGGCGCGCCGCCGCACCGCCCGCGACACACCGTGGGGCACGCCCCCGCAAGTCTGACGGACGAGGGGCGGTCCTGTTCGTAAACTCTGTGTCCCCGATCCCCTGTCGCCGACAAATCGCCGCTCGGACGGGATGTGAGCTACGGCACGTCGGGGGGTTGTTTACGTCTGTACCGGTCCCGAGTGGGTAAGCGCGACGTTGACCCACTGCCGACACCCCACGGAGGTCCGTGTGGCCGCGTCAGCTCAGCTTCTGCTCACCGCCCTGTCCAAACCCGTGCCCGAGGCGTCCCGTGACACGGATCCCTTCGACGGAGTCTCCGACCCCGACTGCGGACTGTGCGGACTGGACGGCTTCGGGACCGGAGGCGCCACCGAAGCGCCCCTGACCAGCGAACCCCCGCTCGCCGACAATGTGCCCCTGACCAGCGAGCCGCCGCTCGCCGCCGAACTTCCCCTGACCAGCGAGCCGACCGCCGCCGCCATCGGCGCGGGAGCGGGCTTGGAGCCGATGGAGTTCTGATGGGCAGAGCGCGGCTCGCCGAGCTGCACGGTGTCGCCACCTCCTACGAGCCCGCCCCGGGCCGCACCGTCCAGGTGCCCGAGGACACTGTCGTCGCCGTACTCGCCGCGCTCGGCGTGGACGCCTCGACCCCCCGATCCGTCACCGAAGCGCTCGCCCGGCACACCAGCCGTGAGCGCGACCGGCTGCTGCCCCCCTGCGTGGTGGTGCGCCCCGGTGGCACACCCCGGCCGGACGTGCCCGAGGGCACCGAGCTGCGGGTGCGCACCGAGGACGGCGCACCGCACACGTGGGGGCCCGTGGACGGCCCGGCCGCCGAGCGGCTGCCCCCGCTGCCGCCCGGCGCCCACACCCTGACCGCGCGGGCGCCCGACGGCCGCCGGGCCCGCGCCACCCTGATCGTCGCCCCGGACCGGATGCCGGTCCCCGCGGCGCGCAGCCACGGCTTCCTCGTCCAGCTCTACTCGCTGCTGTCCGCCCGCTCCTGGGGCATGGGCGACCTCGGTGACCTCGCCGACCTCGCCGCCTGGTCCGGCCGGGCGCTCGGCACCGGCTTCGTCCAGCTCAACCCGTTGCACGCGGCGGTGCCCGGCACCCCCACCGACCCCTCGCCCTACCGCCCCTCCTCGCGCCGCTTCCCCGACCCGGTCCATCTGCGGGTCGAGGACGTCCCCGAGTACGCCCGGCTGCGCGGTGCCGCCCGGGAACGGGTCGACCGGCTGCTGGAGTCGGCCGCCGGTCTGCGCAGGGCCGTCTTATCCGAGGGCGCGCTGATCGACCGGGACGCGGTGTGGGCGCTCAAGCGCGAGGCCCTGGAGCTGGTACGGACCGTTCCGCTCGGCCCCGGCCGCCGCGCCGCCTACTGCGACTTCCTCGCCGAGCGCGGCCAGGCCCTGGAGGACCACGCCCTGTGGTGCGCGCTCGCCGAGACCCACGGCCCCGACTGGCGCGGCTGGCCCGGCGGACTGTCCGATCCGCGCTCCGCCGGCACCGCGCGCGCCCGCGGTGAGCACCTGGACCGCACCGACTTCCACTGCTGGCTCGCCTGGCTCACCGACGCCCAGCTCGCCACCGCCCAGCGCGCCGCCCGCGAGGCGGGTATGGGCATCGGCCTGGTGCACGACCTGGCCGTCGGCGTACATCCCTCCGGTGCCGACGCCTGGGCCCAGCAGGACGTCTTCGCCGCCGGGATGTCCATCGGGGCGCCGCCGGACGCGTTCAACTCCCGCGGCCAGGACTGGGGTCTGCCGCCCTGGCGCCCGGACGCCCTCGCCGCCACCGGCTACGCCCCCTACCGCGAGCTGCTGCGCGGACTGCTGCGGCACGCGGGCGCGCTGCGCATCGACCATGTGATGGGGCTGTTCCGGCTGTGGTGGGTCCCCGAGGGGCGGCAGCCGACCGAGGGCGCCTACGTCCGCTACGACGCCGAAGCCATGCTCGCGGTGCTCGCCCTGGAGGCGCACCGGGCGGACGCCGTCGTCATAGGGGAGGACCTGGGCACGGTCGAGCCCGGCGTCCGGGAGACCCTGGCGCGGCGCGGAGTGCTGGGCACCTCGGTGCTGTGGTTCGAGCGCGACTACGACGGATCCGGTACGGCCCGCCCGCTGGCCCCCGAGGAGTGGCGCGCCGACTGTCTGGCCACCGCCACCACTCACGATCTGCCGAGCACCGCCGCCCGGCTCACCGGCGACCACGTCGAGCTGCGCCACCGGCTGGGGCTGCTCGCCCGTCCGCTCGCCGAGGAGCGGGCCGCGGACGCGGTCGAGGTCGCCGAATGGCTGGCCCTGCTGGGGCGGCTGGGGCTGCTGCCCGAGGGGCCGGGTGACGAGGAGGCCGCGATCCGGGCCGTCCACCGCTTCCTGCTGCGCACCCCGGCCCGGATGGTGGGGGTGTGGCTGCCGGACGCGGTGGGGGACCGCCGCCCGCAGAACCTGCCGGGCACCTGGGACCAGTACCCCAATTGGCGGCTGCCGATCGCCGACGCCCGGGGGCGGCCGGTGTCGCTGGAGGAGCTGGTGGCCTCGCCCCGGCTGCACGCCCTGATGGCGGAGCTGGCCCGCGCCGTACGGGAGGAACCCGCGGCGGCGGGGGCGCGGAGCACCGCGGACGTCAGCGCGCGCACGGCCACCCCGCGCACGACCGGCGCGCGGGCGTCGGATAAGTTGAGTCCGTGAGCAACAAGGTCAAAAAGAACGCCGTGCGCGCCGGGGCCGTGGTCGCCGCGACGACGGCGATGGTGCTGATGTCGTCCCCCGCGTTCGGGCTCACCCCCGACGACGGAGACGACCCGGGTCCGGGCCTGAGCGTCGGTGCGACGCTGGGCCTCTACGTCGTCACTCCGATTGTGCTCTTCCTGGTGATCGCCGGTCTGGTGATGGTCGGAGACAAGAAGTCCGGCAAGAAGCAGACCGACTGACACCGGGCGATCGACGAAAGCGCTCAAAACGGCGCTGCGAAGGCGCCCCCGGCCATCCGGCCGGGGGCGCCTTCGTCGTATCCGGTGTCGGGGCCGCTGTCGGCTCCGCCACAGCGCACGGGCTTGCGCATACCGACTCCTCCCGTGACACGGCCAGTTCACCCCGGGTCGCGCCCGTGTCCCCGGCCATTTATTTTCGCTTTAACCTACGGTGTCGTAACCTACGGGGCCGTAGGTGATGACCGCCGTACCCGTCCCTTGGAGCCCCGCTGTGACTCTCGCCCCTTCCCGCCGACACGGTCAGACCGTGTGGAGCGACAGCCGGCTGCTCTTCGCCCTCGAGGAAGTTGTCGAGGTCGAGCTCAACCGGCATCTGAAGGTCGCCAAGGAATGGATGCCGCACGAGTACGTGCCCTGGAGCGACGGCCGCAACTTCGACGGGGTGTTCGGCGGTGAGGCGTGGGCGCCCGAGCAGTCCAAGGTCAGCGATGTCGGCCGGACCGCGCTGGTGGTCAACCTCCTCACCGAGGACAACCTCCCCAGCTACCACCACGAAATAGCGACACTGTTCGGCCGGGAGGGCGCCTGGGGCACCTGGGTGCACCGCTGGACGGCCGAGGAGGGCCGCCACGGCATCGTCATGCGCGACTACCTGCTCACCAGCCGCGCCGTGGACCCGGTGGAGCTGGAGCGCTTCCGGATGCAGCACATGACGGAGGGGTTCGAGTCCGACAACGCGCACAGCATGCTGCACTCGATCGCGTACGTCGCCTTCCAGGAGCTCGCGACCCGCATCTCGCACCGCAACACCGGCCACCACTCCGGTGACCCGGTCTGCGACCGGATGCTGGCCCGCATCGCCACCGACGAGAACCTGCACATGGTCTTCTACCGCAACCTGCTGTCGAAGGCGTTCGAGCTGGCGCCCGACCAGACCATGTCCGCCGTCCGTGATGTGGTGGTCAACTTCCGCATGCCGGGCCACGGCATCCCCGGGTTCGAGCGCGCCGCCGCCAAGATGGCCATCGGCGGCATCTACAACCTGCGCATCCACCACGACGATGTGCTCCAGCCGGTGCTGCGCTTCCTGAAGGTCCTGGAGATCGGCGGACTCGGCCCGGACGGGCTGAAGGCGCAGGAGGAACTGGGCCTGTACATGGGCGGTCTGGACGACCAGGCCACCAAGTTCGACGAGAAGCGCGAGGCGCTGCTGGCCCGGCGCAGGGCCCGTGCCGAACGCGTTTGATCACTCTGGCACCATCGGACGATGGTCGAACAGTCATCGCACGGAACACCGGACGGACCGTCCGGCTCCGGCACCACCGGGGAGACGGCCGGGGCCGACGCCCTGCGGACCGCGGCGGCTGCCGGAGAACCCGGCGCCTACCGGGCGTACGCCGAACACCTGACCGGGCAGGGCCTGATGGACGAGGCCCTGCCCTGGTGGGCCCGCGCCGCCGACGCGGGGGACGCGCACGCCTCGCGCACCCTCGCCATCTGCCACAAGGATCGTGGCGACTTCACGGAGGCCGAGCGGTGGTACCGCACCGCGGCCGAACGCGACGGCGGCTGTGCCTTCGGACTCGCCCGGCTGCTCGACGAGTCGGGTGACAGCGCGGGAGCCGAGGAGTGGTACGGCCGCGGAGCCGCCCTCGGCAGCGTGGAGTGCACGACCAACGGCGCGGTGATGCTGGCGGCCCGGGGCGAGTGGGACACCGCCCTGGAGCGGCTGGCCGAGGCGTCCGACGCGGGCGACCACGTGGCCACCCGCACCCGGGAGGTCATCCGCGAGCTCCTCGCAGAGCTCGACGGCTGGCGGGAGGACCTGGCCGACGCCGAGGCCGAGGGCGACCCCGAGGCCGCCTACGACGCGCTGCGCGAACTCCTCGACCCCGACCGGAAGGGGATGTTCGACACCTACCCCCGGATGGTCACCGAGGCCGAGGAACTGTTCGCCCGGGCCGCCGCGGTCGGCAGCGCCAAGGCGCGGGTGGACCAGGCGATCTTCATAGCCCGTGACCCCGACCGCTTCGACGAGGCCCGCGCCCTGGTGGAACGCGCCCACCAGGAGGGCTATGACGGTGCCGCCTACGTCCTCGGCGTCTGGTTCGAGGAGCGCGGCGATCTGACCGCCGCCGAACGGTGGTACCGCACCGCCCACGAGGCGGACGGCGGCCACGGATGGGCCTGCTTCAACCTCGGCATGCTGTGCAAACGCCAGCGGCGGCTGGACGAGGCCGAGCGGTGGTTCCGCGCCACCGGCATCGACGAGGAGAGCTGGGACCCGTTCGACGAGGGCGAGGAGCGGATCGTCCGCGCGCTGGAGGATGTCGCCGCCATCCGCGCCGATCCCGAGCGCCGGCCGTCCGCCGTGTGGCAGGAGCGGCTCCCCGGACTGCGCGCCCGCGCCGAAGCCGAAGAGGCCGGTCCGGACGACTGGTTCGACTACGCGGACGCCCTCGACCGGCTGTACCGCTTCCCCGAGGCCGCCGAGTGGTACCGCAGGGCGGGCACCCCGCGGGCCCTCCTCGACCTCGGCCGGATGCTCCACGAGGCGGGCGGCGCCAAGGGCACGCTGATGGTGCCGTACTACGAGCCCGCCGCCGCCGAGGGCGACGCCGGGGCCGCGTACGAGATCGCCCGCATCCACGACGAGGACGGTGACCGGCGCGCCGCCGAGATCTGGTTCCACCGCGCGGCGGGCCTGGGCCACGGTCGCGCCGCCTGGCAGATCGGCTGGACCTCGCAGGAGCGCGGCGGCGATCCGCAGAACGCCGAGCGCTGGTTCGTCCGTGCCGCCCGCACCGGACTGGTCCCGCCCGCCTTCCTGGCCGGGCGCAGCATGGTCCGCCGGGGCGCCCCCGCGGAGGCCGAACCGCTGCTGCGCACCGCCTGCGACGGCGACCACGCCGAGGCCCCGTACTGGCTCGGCAAGGCGCTGCGCGCGCTGGACCGCGCCGAGGAGGCCGAGCCGTGGCTGCGGCGCGCGGTGGAGAACCATCCGCGGGTGCTGCGCCAGTACGGCGGCCTGGAGCGGCTGGGGGTGCCCGATCCGCGGCTGGACCTGGCCGAGCTGCTGATCGGCCTGGGCCGGGACGAGGACGCCGGGGAGGCGCTGGACGGGGTCTTCGCGGACGCCCCCGGGCACCGTACGGCCCACCGGCTGGCCGGGGGTATCGCCCGGCGCCGGGGTGATCTCGAAGGGGCCGAGGAGCACTTCGAGGAGGCCGTCGGACATGACCCGGACGGCAGCGCCCGGCTGAGCCTGGGCGAGGTCCGCGACCTGCTGAAACGGGTCACCCACCAGCACTGACATCGGTGGCGCGGCGCGGTGACTGCCGTGGCCGGGCGGACGCGCGGGCGGGGGCCTCAGAGCCCCGGCCCGCGCGCCGTCACCGGGTCAGCCCGCCGCCGCGTCCGCGGCCCGGGCCTTCAGGGCGCGCTCCACGCCCGCGCGGGACTCGGTGACCATACGGCGCAGGGCCGGGGTCGGGTCGGCCGAGGCGAGCCAGGCGTCGGTGGCGTCCAGGGTGTCCTGGGAGACCTGGAGGGCCGGGTAGAGGCCGACCGCGATCTGCTGCGCCATCTCATGGCTGCGGCTGTTCCAGATCTCCTTCACCGTGGCGAAGTACCGCTCCGTGTACGGCGCCAGCAGCTCCCGCTGGTCGGTCTGGACGAAACCGCCGATCACCGCTTCCTGTACCGCGTTCGGCAGCTTGTCGCTCTCCACGACCGAGGCCCACGCCTCGGCCTTGGCCTCGGGGGTCGGCCGCGCGGCACGGGCGGTGGCCGCGTGGCGCTCGCCCGCCGAGGTCTTGTCGCGCTCCAGCTCCGCGGCGACGGCCGCCTCGTCGGCCCGGCCGGTGGCCGCCAGCCGCTCCAGCAGCGTCCAGCGCAGCTCGGTGTCGACGGCCAGGCCGTCGATCGTCTCCGTGCCGTCCAGCAGCCCGGCGACCAGGTCGAGCTGGGCGTCGGTGCGGGCGGTGGCGGCGAACGCCCGCGCCCAGGCGAGCTGGTGGTCGCTGCCGGGGGCCGCGGCCCGCAGGTGGGCGAGGGTGGCCTCGGTCCACGCGGTCAGGCCGGTGGGCCGCCAGTCCGGTGCCGCGTACAGCTCCAGGGCCAGCTTGACCTGGCGGTGCAGCGACTGGACGACGCCGATGTCGGACTCCTTGGCGATGCCCGACAGCACCAGCGACAGATAGTCGCGGGTGGCCAGTTCGCCGTCCCGGGTCATGTCCCAGGCCGAGGCCCAGGACAGGGCGCGCGGCAGGGACGCCTCGAAGTCGCCCAGGTGCTCGGTGACCACGGCCAGCGAGTCCGGGTCGAGCCGCACCTTGGCGTAGGACAGGTCGTCGTCGTTGAGCAGGATCACCGCGGGGCGCTTGGTGCCGGTCAGCCCCTCCACCTCGGTCCGCTCACCGTCCACGTCCAGCTCGATCCGCTCGGAGCGGACCAGCTTGCCGGTGGCGTCCAGGTCGTACAGGCCGATGGCGATGCGGTGCGGCCGCAGCGTCGGCTCACCGGTGGCGCCGGGCGGCAGCGCGGGGGCCTCCTGCCGGACCGCGAAGGAGGTGATGGTGCCGGTGGCGTCCGTGGTGATCTCCGGGCGCAGTACGTTGATGCCCGCGGTCTCCAGCCACTTCTTCGACCAGGTCTTCAGATCGCGGCCGCTGGTCTCCTCCAGTGCGCCGAGCAGGTCGGAGAGCCGGGTGTTCCCGAAGGCGTGGCACTTGAAGTACGCCTGGACGCCGGTGAAGAACTCCTCCATGCCCACGTAGGCGACGAGCTGCTTCAGCACGCTCGCGCCCTTGGCGTAGGTGATGCCGTCGAAGTTGACCAGGACGTCGTCCAGATCGCGGATCTCGGCCATGATCGGGTGGGTGGACGGAAGCTGGTCCTGCCGGTAGGCCCAGGTCTTCATGGAGTTGGCGAAGGTGGTCCAGGCGTGCGGCCACTTGCTGCCCGGGGCGTGCGCCTGGCAGGCGATGGAGGTGTAGGTGGCGAACGACTCGTTCAGCCACAGGTCGTTCCACCACTCCATGGTGACCAGGTCGCCGAACCACATATGGGCCAGCTCGTGGAGGATCGTCTCCGCGCGGGTCTCATAGGCCGCGTCCGTCACCTTGGAGCGGAAGACGTACTGGTCGCGGATGGTGACCGCGCCCGCGTTCTCCATCGCGCCCGCGTTGAACTCCGGGACGAAGAGCTGGTCGTACTTGGCGAACGGGTACGGGTAGTCGAACTTCTCCTCGAACCAGTCGAAGCCCTGCCGGGTCACCGCGAAGATCGCGTCCGAGTCGAGGAACTCGGCCAGCGAGGGACGGCAGTAGATGCCCAGCGGCACCGAGCGGCCGTCCTTCTCGTAGGAGCTGTGCACACTGTGGTACGGGCCGACGATCAGGGCCGTGATGTACGAGGAGATCCGCGGCGTCGGCTCGAAGCGCCAGACGTTGTCCTTGGGCTCGGGCGTCGGCGAGTTGGAGATCACCGTCCAGCCCTCGGGCGCGGTCACGGTGAACCGGAAGGTGGCCTTGAGGTCCGGCTGCTCGAAGCTGGCGAAGACCCGGCGCGCGTCCGGCACCTCGAACTGCGTGTACAGATACGCCTGCTGGTCCACCGGGTCGACGAACCGGTGCAGTCCCTCACCGGTGTTGGTGTACGCGCAGTCCGCCACCACCCGCAGTTCATTGCGCCCGGCCAGCAGCCCCGGCAGCGCGATCCGCGAGTCCGCGAACACCTCGGCCGCGTCCAGCGCCTCGCCGTTGAGCACCACCTCGTGCACCGTGGGCGCCACCAGGTCGATGAACGTCCCGGCGCCGGCCTCGGCGGCGTCGAAGCGCACCGAGGTCACCGAGCGGTAGGTGCCGCCCTCCTGCGCGCCTGAGAGATCGAGGTCGATCTCGTACGAGTCGACGGTGAGCAGGCGGGCCCGCTGCTGTGCCTCGTCGCGGGTGAGGTTCGTTCCAGGCACCTGGCATTCTCCTTGTGTCGCGTTTCCGGCCATCCTTCCACGGACACCCGCCCTCGCGGCGGTACGAAAAAGGGCCGGAGCGGACGGTCCGTCCGCTCCGGCCCCGGGTGCCTCCGGGCGGCTCAGCCGAGCTCGGCCGCCACCAGCTCCGCGATCTGCACCGCGTTCAGCGCGGCGCCCTTGCGGAGGTTGTCGTTGGAGAGGAACAGCGCGAGGCCGTGCTCCACGGTCTCGTCCGCCCGGATCCGGCCGACGTAGCTCGGGTCCTGGCCGGCGGCCTGGAGCGGGGTCGGGATCTCGGAGAGGGCCACGCCCGGGGCGCCGGCCAGCAGCTCATAGGCGCGCTCGACGCTGATCGGACGCTCGAAGCGGGCGTTGACCTGGAGCGAGTGGCCGCTGAAGACGGGCACCCGGACACAGGTGCCGGAGACCTTGAGCTCCGGGATCTCCAGGATCTTGCGGCTCTCGTTGCGGAGCTTCTGCTCCTCGTCGGTCTCATGGCGGCCGTCGTCGACGATCTTCCCGGCCAGCGGGAGGACGTTGAACGCGATCGGCCGGGCGTAGACACCGGGCTCGGGGAACTCGACGGCCGCGCCGTCGTGGGTGAGCTCGGCCGCGCGGTCGGCGGTCTTGCGGATCTGGCCGTCGAGTTCCGCGACACCGGACAGACCGGAACCGGAGACGGCCTGGTAGGTGGTGGCCACCAGGGCGGTCAGCCCGGCCTCCTGGTGCAGCGGGCGCAGCACCGGCATGGCGGCCATGGTGGTGCAGTTCGGGTTGGCGATGATGCCCTTGGGGCGGTCCACCGCGGCGTGCGGGTTGACCTCGGAGACCACCAGCGGGACCTCGGGGTCCATCCGCCACGCGGAGGAGTTGTCGATCACGACGGCGCCCTGCCCGGCGACCTTCTCGGCCAGCGCCCGGGAGGTGGCACCGCCCGCGGAGAAGATCACGATGTCCAGACCGGAGTAGTCGGCGGTGGCCGCGTCCTCGACGGTGACCTCGGTGCCGCGCCACGGCAGTGTGCGACCCGCGGACCGGGCCGAGGCGAACAGGCGCAGCTCCTCGGCCGGGAAGTCGCGCTCGGCGAGTATGTTGCGCACCACTCCGCCGACCTGCCCGGTCGCACCGACGATTCCGATCCTCATATCTACCCTTTTCCTCAGTCGTGCCTGTTCCGGACCCCCTACCCAGCGGCCAGTCTCTCAGGCTGTGACATAGCCCGCTCCTGGGTTTCGCCGCGGCGGCGTGCCGGCCGGGTTCCCTCCGGGATGAACACGGGGTGAGCGGAAGAATGCCTGTTCACCAGGGTGCGGTAACCGTTTGCTACCGCGGAGATCCACGTGTGGAGATCGGCGGCCGGCGTTGCCGCCGCGTTCACGCGTAAGCCACCCCCGGTGCCAACGATCCGGAGTGAGGGGCAGTTCCCTGCCCCGCCCGCTTCCGCGTATCCACCCGGGGAGATCGCGTATGTCCCGCATACGGTCCGCCGCCTCTGCCGTCACCGCCCTCGACCGCCGCACCTTCCTGGCCGCCACCACCGCCACCGGCGCCACCGCGGCGCTGGGTATCGCCTTCGGGCCCGGTACCGGCTCCGCGACCGCCTCACAGCCCCCCATGGCGCACGGCGCGGCCCGCCGGGTGGTGCAGGCGCCCGCAGCCCCCTCCAAGGCCGGCACCACGCTGGAGACGGTCTCGGCGGCGCACGGTGCGATCGGCTACCGCAGGCTCGCCGAGGGCCCGGCCTGGGCGCGCGGGGTGCGGACCGACATCGTGGCGGGCAAGGGGGGCCGGGAGGACCGGCGCACCGCGCTCGCCTCCTTCGTCCAGCTCACCGATCTGCACATCACCGATGTCCAGCACCCGATGCGCTACGAGTTCATGCGCTCGGGCCGCACCGGTGCCTGGCGGCCGCACGAGGCGCTGACCGTGGTCGGCGCCACCTCGCTCATCGAGCGGGTCAACGGACTGCGCGGCGGACCGGTCACCGGGGCGCCGCTGTCCTTCGTGATGACCACCGGCGACAACACCGACAACAACTCCACGATCGAGCTGGACTGGTTCCTGACCGCCATGAACGGCGGCCGGATCACCCCCAACACCGGCGACCCCCGGCAGTACGAGGGCGTCCAGAACAGCGGGATCAAGGAGTTCTGGCACCCGGACCGGGCGCTGCGCGACGCCGACAAGCAGCGCGGCTTCCCGCGCATCGACGGGTTCCTGGAGGCGGCGCTGCGCACCGTGCACAGCCCCGGGCTGCGGCTGCCCTGGTACTCGACCGTCGGCAACCACGACGACCTGGGCGGCGGGGTCTACTCCTTCGGCGGCGGCTATCTGGCGGAGCTGGCCACCGGCGACCGCAAACTCCAGATCATCCCGGCCGCCGAGGCCGCCAGGATCTACCAGGGCGAGCGCCAGGGGGCCGATCCGCGCGGCAAGGACATGAAGGCCCTGCTGCGCGCGCACGCCAGGGACATGCGCAGGGTCACCCCCGACGAGCGCCGCGCGCCGTTCACCCGGGCCGGGTACCTGGCCGCGCACCTCGACCCGGCGCGCACCGGCCCCGGCCCCGTCGGCCACGGCTACACCAAGGCCAATCAGGAACAGGACACGCTCTACTACTCGTTCCGGATCTCGGACGACGTCATCGGCATCAGCCTGGACACCACCGACCCCGGCGGCCACTACACCGGTTCCCTCGGCACCGCCCAGCTTCGCTGGCTGGAGCGGACGCTGAAGGCGCACCGGGACGACCACGTCCTGGTCTTCAGCCACCACTACAGCCGCAGCATGACCAATATGAATCACGACCCGGCCCGCCCCGGCGAGGCCCGCCACGGCGGTGACGAGATCATCGCGCTGTTCCGGCGCCACCCCCAGGTACGGGCCTGGATCAATGGCCACAGCCACCAGAACGAGATCACCCCGCACGGCACCTTCTGGGAGATCACCACCGCCTCGCATGTGGACTTCCCCCAACTGGCCCGGGTCATCGAGGTGGTGGACAACCACGACGGCACCCTGTCGCTGTTCACCACGCTCATCGAGGCGGCCGCCCCGCGCCGCACCGACCACTCCGACCTCTCCCAGACCGGTCTGGCCGCGCTCTACCGTGAACTGTCCTTCAACGCGCCCGGTGCCAGCCAGAAGCTGGCCGGGGACCCGGGTGACCGCAACACCGAACTGCTGCTGCGCAAGGGCTGATCACCCCACCGCACGGCGGCCACCGGGCGGCGGCCCGGTACCGCGCCCGTCACCGCGGCAGCACCACGACATACGGGGCCGGCTCGCGGTCGGCCGCCGCGATCAGGGCGGTGCGCACCACCGCCGCCTGCTCCTCCAGCCCCTCCCGCAGCCTCCGCGGGGTCGTCCGCACCACCGTGATGCCCAGCCCCTCCAGGTGCTCGCGCTTACGGGCGTAGGCGCCGCGCAGCGCGCACTCGTCGTGGCGCGGCGCCCGTGCGTCGATCTCCAGCGCCACGGCGTGGTCGCGCCAGTAGGCGTCCACCTCGCCGAGGGCCTGGCCGCCGGGCAGCCGCAGTTCGACGTTCCACAGCGGCTCGGGCAGCCCGTGGCCGCGCACCATGTCGTACAGCCGGCCCTCGGCGATGGCCCGGCCCTCGGCCAGCAGCGCGTCCACCGCGTCGATCACATACGGCCGGGAGAGCAGCCGGGCCTGGCTCAGCTCCTTGACCACGGCCCCCGCCTCGCAGTGGCCGTGGCGTACGGACTCGGTGAGCAGTCTGCGCACCAGCACCGCGTCGCCGAGCCGGGCGACCGCGTCGGCGAGCGCGCGGGCGACCGGGGCGGTGGGCACCCCGGCGAGGTACCGCGGGCCGGGCATCGTCTGGGAGCGGACGAACCGCACATAGCCGGTGGCGCGCAGCCGCCGGGTGCGCGGCACCAGCACATCGACGTGGTCCAGCGAGGCCAGCGGGGGAGCGGCGGAGAAGTGGTGCAGGGCCAGTGCCGCGAGCCCGGTGACCATCGCCTCGCCGTACGGCCCCTCGTCCCCGGCACCGCTGCCCGCCCCGCTCCCGGCCGCCGCCGTCTGGCGGCGGCTCGCGGTGTACAGCAGCGCCGCGTGCAGCCGCTCCTCGCTGGTGGCCGGGCCGGGGTGGAGCAGATGGACGCCGGGCAGGATCTGCTGCCACGGCCCGCCCTCCCGGCAGCGCTCCGCGGCGACGGCCGCGGTGACACCGTGTTCCCGGAGCTGGCGGGTGGTCAGGACCCGGCGCTGGACGTCGGTGAGGTGGTGGAGCGGACGGGGGGACAGCGGCGTGTCGTGGCTCATGCCCCGGCCATTCCCGCTCGCCCCACCCCACTCACCGCTGTTACCAACTCGTCGACAAACCCGGACAACACCGTCCTAAAGTACGGGAGTTCGAATCCCGAAAACGGTCCGTCAGACGGCTGCCCGGGTATCGCACTCCTGACCGCGCAGGGCGCGCGCCAGATCGTCCCGCGCCTCCAGCACCAGCCGTCGCAGCGCGGGCGCCGCGTCCGGCCGGGCGGCCAGCCAGTCGTCGGTGGCCTTCAGCGTGGTGGCGTCGCCCTGGGTGGCCGGGAACAGACCGCGCACGATGCCCATCGCGATCTCGATCGAACGCTCCTGCCAGATCCGCTCGATCATCTCGAAGTAGCGCGGTGCGTACGGCGTCAGCAGCTCCCGCTGGCCCGGCTGGTCGAAGCCCGCGATGGTGGCCTCCACCAGGGCGTTGGAGAGCCGGTCGGAGTCCACCACGGCCGCCCACGCCTCCGCCTTGACCTCGGCCGAGGGCCGCGAGGCCAGACAGCGCACCTGGTGGCGCTTACCGGACGCGGTGTCGTCCCGGGCCAGTTCGGCCGCGATATCCGACTCGTCCGCCGCCCCGGTCGCCGCCAGTGCCGCCACGAAGGTCCAGCGCAGCTCCTGGTCGACGTCGAGCCCGTCGATCCGGGCCGTACCGGCCAGCAGCCCGCGCAGCAGCCGCAGTTCGGAGTCGTCCGTGGCGAGCTGGGCGAAGAACCGCGCCCATGCGAGCTGGTGTCCGCTGCCCGGCTCCGCGCGCCGCAGTTCGGCGAGCGCGCCCTCCGCCAGCCGGGCCCCGGCCGCCTCGCGCGCCTCGGGCGCGGCGTAGTGGTGCAGGGCGGACAGCGCCCATGTCTGGACCATCTGGAGCACGCCGATGTCGGACTCGGACCCGGCGAAGCGCAGCACCAGACCCAGATAGTCACGGGCGGGCATCAGCCCGTCCCGGGTCAGGTTCCACACCGCGGACCAGCACAGCGCACGGGCCAGCGGATCGCTCAGCTCGCCCAGGTGCTCGCGCAGGGTGGCCAGCGAGCCCTCGTCGAAGCGGATCTTGCAGTAGGTGAGGTCGTCGTCGTTGACCAGGACCAGATCCGGCCGCTCGGCACCGGTCAGCTCGCCGACGACCGTACGGGGCCCGTCGACGTCGGTCTCGGCGCGGGCGTAGCGCACCAGCGCCCCGTCCTGGTCCTTCCGGTACAGCCCCACCGCGATCCGGTGCGGGCGCAGCGTGGGGTGACTCGCGGCGGCCTCCTGGACCACCGCCAGCTCGGTGATGTGCCCGGCCGCGTCACAGGTGAGCTGCGGGGTGAGCACATTGACGCCCGCCGTCTCCAGCCACGCCCGGGACCATGCGGCCATGTCCCGGCCCGAGGTCTCGGTGAGCACCGCCAGCAGGTCGGACAGCCGGGTGTTGCCGAAGGCGTGGCGCTTGAAGTAGCGCCGCGCGCCCTCCAGGAAGGCGTCCTGACCCGCGTAGGCCACGAGCTGCTTGAGCACCGAGGCGCCCTTGGCGTAGGTGATCCCGTCGAAGTTGAGCTTGGCGTCCTCCAGGTCACGGATGTCGGCGGTGACCGGGTGGGTGGAGGGGAGCTGGTCGGCGCGGTACGCCCAGGACTTGCGGCGGTTGGCGAAGGTGATCCAGCCGTCGGTGAACCGGGTGGCGCCGACCAGCGCGAAGGCGCCCATGAAGTCCGCGAAGGACTCCTTGAGCCACAGGTCGTCCCACCACTCCATGGTCACCAGGTCGCCGAACCACATATGCGCCATCTCGTGGAGGATGACGTTGGCCCGCCCCTCGTACGAGGACCGGGTGACCTTGCCGCGGAAGACGAACTCCTCGCGGAAGGTCACGCACCCCGGGTTCTCCATGGCGCCGATGTTGTACTCGGGCACGAACGCCTGGTCGTACTTGCCGAACGGGTACGGGTAGTCGAAGCGGTCGTGGAAGAAGTCCAGTCCCTGCTTGGTGACGGTGAAGATGTCGTCCGCGTCGAAGTGCTTGGCCAGCCCCGCCCGGCACAGCGCGCCCAGCGGGATCACCAGCTCCGTGCCGTCGGGCAGGGTGCGCCGGTAGGTGTCCGTCTTGTAGTGGTACGGGCCCGCGACGACCGCCGTGATGTAGCTGGAGATGGGCAGCGTCGGGGTGAAGTGGGTGGTGGTTCCGGAGCCGGAGGCGGCCGGTTCGCTGCGCGCCGCGGTGCCGTTGCTCAGCACGGTCCAGTGGCCGGGCGCGGTCACCGCGAAGGTGAACGGGGCCTTGAGGTCCGGCTGTTCGAAGGTGGTGAAGACCCGGCGGGCGTCGGCCGGCTCGTACTGGGTGTAGAGGTAGACCTCGCCGTCCTCGGGGTCGGCGAAGTGGTGCAGCCCCTCCCCGGTGCGGCTGTACGCGCACTGGGCGTCCACCACCAGCTCGTTCTCGGCGGCGAGCCCGTCCAGCGCGATCCGGGCCCCGTCGAAGACGGCCGCCGGGTCCAGCTCCCGGCCGTTGAGGGTCACCGAGGTGACCTCGGGCGCCACCAGATCGGCGAACGTCGAGGCCCCCGGCTCGGCGCAGCGGAACCGCAGGGTGGTGGTGGAACGGAACGTGCGCGGCCCCGGACCGGTGTGCGGCTCGACGGCCGACCGCACATCGAGCGCCACGTCGTAGGCGTCCACGGTCAGCAGCCTCGCCCGCTCCCGGGCTTCGTCACGGGTCAGGTTCTCACCAGGCACGACGCGGACTCCCTCGCTCTCGTCTCGAATATCGGACAGCGCGCATCATGTCACGCCGTACTCCCCGGGGGAATCGGGGAATGGGGCCCGATCACGCGTGCGTTGTCCGGAGGAGAGACCCGATATCGCCCTGCGTTCCGTAGGCCCCCCGCCCGAGGAGACACCCGTGACCGAGACCGCCAAGACCCCCGCCGACTTCTGGTTCGACCCGCTCTGCCCCTGGGCCTGGATGACCTCGCGCTGGATGCTCGAGGTGGAGAAGGTGCGCCCGGTCGAGGTGCGTTGGCATGTGATGAGCCTGGCCGTGCTGAACGAGCCCAAGCTGGACGAGCTGCCCGAGGAGTACCGGGAGCTGCTGAAGACGGCCTGGGGGCCGGTGCGGGTCTGCATCGCCGCCGAGCAGAAGCACGGCAGCGAGGTCCTCGGCCCGCTCTACACCGCCCTGGGCACCCGCTTCCACAACCAGGGGCTGGAGAAGAACCGCGAGACGATCGTGGCCGCCCTGGAAGAGGCCGGGCTGCCCGCCGAGCTCGCCGATGCCGCCGACTCCGACGCCTATGACACCGAGCTGCGCGCCTCCCACCAGGAGGGCATCGAGCTGGTGGGCCAGGATGTGGGCACCCCCGTGATCGCCGTACCGGGCCCGGAGGGCGAGCGCATAGCCTTCTTCGGCCCGGTGGTGACCCCCGCGCCCAAGGGCGAGGAGGCGGCGAAGCTGTGGGACGGCACCCTGATGGTGGCCTCCGTCCCCGGTTTCTACGAGATCAAGCGGACCCGGACGGTCGGCCCGATCTTCGACTGACCGGCGACCGGACGGCCGGTCACCGGACGGCCGTCGGAAGACGGCGGGGCCCCCGCGCGAGTCGACCGCGCGGGGGCCCCTTTTCCGCCTGCCAGGTGTTCGGTGAGAAGACGATCACGCAAGCAGGAGGTCTCTTACGGCAGGTCCGTTACGGCGCGAGCAGCAGGTTGTTCGCACGCTCCTTGGCGGCCGTGTAGCGACGCGCCACGTCCTGCCAGTTCACGACCTTCCACATGGCCTCGATGAAGTCCACCTTCTGGTTCTTGTACTGCAGGTAGAAGGCGTGCTCCCAGGCGTCGAAGACCAGGATCGGCACCGAGCCCTGGCCGACGTTCCCCTGGTGGTCGTAGACCTGCTCGACGATCAGCCGCCCGCTCACCGGCTCGTAGGCGAGGACACCCCAGCCGGAGCCCTGCGTGGTCGCCGACGCCTTGGACAGCTGCGCCTTGAACGCCGCGAAGGAGCCGAAGTACTCGGTGATCGCGTCGGCGAGCTCGCCCACCCCGTCCTTCTCCAGCGGCTCGCCGCCGCCGTCACCGGTCATGTTCTGCCAGTAGATGCTGTGCAGGATGTGGCCGGACAGATGGAAGGCCAGGTTCTTCTCCAGGCCGTTGATGGAGCCCCACTGGTCCTTGTCCCGCGCCGCCGCGAGCTGCTCCATCGTGTCGTTCGCGCCCTTGACGTAGGCCGCGTGGTGCTTGTCGTGGTGCAGCTCGATGATCTCAGGGCTGATGACCGGGGCCAGCGCCGAGTAGTCATACGGAAGTTCAGGAAGTGTGTAGATGGCCATGCGAAGCCCTCCGGGACCGGCTTAATGCAATTAGCTTGCAACTGCACGCTACCAGCAAGAACCTTCTCCGCCAGTGGGGAGTGGATCTCTGGTCCGAAAGAAGGAGGCGCGGTGCGTCCCCGGACCGAGGACCCACCCCGCCGCTCACCTGGGCGTGGCCTGATCCGACGCATGCGCGTGAGGAGCGGCGGACCTATGATCAAAGGTCGCTCGAAGGGGGAGGGCATGGATCCTCAGATCGCCGATCTCGCCAGGACCGCCGGCACCACCATGGTCACGCTGATGACCACCAACGCCTGGGAATCGGCCCGGGACGGCCTCGTCTCGCTCTGGCAGAGGTTCCAGCCCGCCAGGGCCGAAAGCATCGGCGAGGAGCTCGAGGCGAGCCGTGCCGATCTGCTGCTCGCGCGCGAGACGGGCGACGCGGAGTCCGAGGCGGAGCTGACCACGGAGTGGCAGGGCCGGGTGCGCCGGCTCCTGGTGGCGCGGCCGGAGGTCGCGGAAGAGCTGCGGCGCATCCTGGACGAGCTGAACCCCCGGCTGCCGGATCAGCGCCCCGCCGTCGGCGAGATCCATCTGACGGCCGAGGCGTCCGGCAGCGGCCGGATCTACCAGGCCGGCCGCGACCAGCACATCACCGAGCGGTGAGCGCCCCCATGCCGATCGACGGCCGCGCCTCCGGCCAGGCCCGGGTCTTCCAGACCGGCGGCGACCCTCATCGGCCGGCCGCCGGGCATCCTGCGGGACCGCGCCGATGCGGCGTGCCGCGGCTGACCCGGTCTGGCACTACCCGGACCACGCCGCCCAGCACCGACTGCTGGTCCTGGACAACGTGGACGATCCGACGGTCCTGGACGAGCACGACCGGAAGCTGAGCGAGGACTCGACGGCACTCGTCGACCAGGGTGCGGCGGGCACCGGCAGCGGCCGGTCCCGCCATCTTGTCGGCCACACCTGGCAGTTGTGCCTGGACGCCCTGGCCGGACAAGGACTGCCGGAGGCGTCAGCGGCAGCTCCTCGAACGACGCGAACGGGTGCTCGGACCCGAGCACCCGTTCGTCGTTCAGAACCGCGAGCGGCTAACCGACTGGCGGGCTGAAGCCCACCCCTGAGTCAGACCTTGCGGGTCACCGCCCGCTGGCGGACGTAGCCGATGATCGCCAGGGCGACCGTCAGACCGGCCGTGGCGTACAGCTGGCTGCGGGTGTCGGCCTCGCGGAGCATCAGGCCCAGCACACCGATCGTGGCGGCCAGCGCCACCCACGTGAGGTAGGGGAACAGCCACATCTTGACCACCAGCTTCTCCGGCGCCTCGCGCTGGAGCCTGCTGCGCATCCGGAGCTGGGCGACGGCGATGAAGGCCCACACCACCAGCACCGCGGCACCGACCATGTTGAGCAGCCACTTGAAGATGGTGTCCGGCCACCAGTAGCTCAGCAGCACCGCGACGAAGCCGAAGAAGGACGAGGCGAGCACGGTGAGCCGGGGGACACCGCCGCTGACCTTGCCCAGGAAGGCCGGGCCCTCACCGCGGGCGACCAGCGAGTACGACATCCGGGAGGCGCCGTAGATGTTGGCGTTCATCGCGGAGAGCAGGGCGATCAGCACGATGACGTTCATGATGTTGCCGGCCGCGGGGATGTCGAGGTGGTCCAGGACCGCCACGTACGGGCCGTCGGCCAGGATCGCCTTGTCGTCCCACGGGATCAGCGTGACGACGACCAGCATGGAGCCGACGTAGAACAGCGCGATCCGCCACATCGCGGTGCGCACGGCCGAGGCGACGCTCTTGACCGGGTTCTCGGACTCGGCGGCGGCGATGGTCACCGTCTCCAGACCGCCGTAGGCGAACACCGAGGCGAGCAGACCCACCACCAGGCCGTCCACGCCATTGGGCAGGAAACCACCGTCCCCGGAGAGGTTGGAGCCGCCCGGGGCGTCGGTGCCCGGGAGCACACCGGCTATCGCCAGGATGCCGAGAACCAGGAAGAGGGTGATCGCTGCGATCTTGAGCGCGGCGAACCAGAACTCGAACTCACCGAAGTTGCTGACCGCCGCCAGGTTGGTGCCGCAGAAGATCACCATGAACAGGGCGACCCACATCCAGGAGTCGGTGCTCGGGAACCACTGGACCATGATCCCGGCGGCGCCGATCGCCTCGGCCGCGATGCCCACGCACAGCAGCACCCAGAACATCCAGCCGGCGGTGAAGCCCGCCCACGGCCCGATCGCCCGCTCCGCGTGCACGGAGAAGGATCCCGAGGCCGGATTGGCAGCCGACATCTCGCCCAGCATCCGCATGACCAGCATCACCAGCAGCCCGGACATGGCGTAGGCGAGCACGATGGAGGGGCCGGCGGCGGCGATTCCGGCACCGGAGCCGACGAACAGGCCCGCTCCGATCACCCCACCAAGGGCGATCATCGACAGATGGCGCTGCTTGAGGCCGTGCGAGAGCGCGGGCGAGGCGGGTGTGCCCGCGCCGCTTGCCTCCATGTCGCGCTGTGGCGCGGAGGACGCAGGAGTCCGATTCATGTGCTCTTCTCTGTCCCTTGGGTGGGGGCGGACGGGTGCAAAACGAGCTCAGTGTGAGGCGTGTGTCCGGTGAGGACAACACTGAGAGCTGGATTGTCTGGATATCGGACACCTCGGTGACGCTCCGTATCGCTCCGTATCGCGGCGTATCGCGGCGCTATGCCAGAAGCCGCCAAGGGCGCGCTCCGCGCTTTGTGGTCAACCGATGGTGATCGGCACGGCCCCGCCGGGTTAGCGTCGCCCTATTGTTCACCACCGCTGTCCACCACCTCTCACCTGGGAGCTTCGCTGATGAGCACCGCCTCGCCCACCGCCCCGACCGGTACGGTCCTCGCGGACGTGGTCTTCCCCGCCCGCGCCGCCGGACGCCCCGACCGGCGCACCCTGGCCCGTGACGCCGTACTGGTGCTCGGCGGCGCCGCGCTGACCGGGCTGGCCGCGCAGGTGTCGGTGCCGGTTCCCGGTTCGCCGGTGCCGGTGACCGGCCAGACCTTCGCCGCCCTGCTGGTGGGCACCTCGCTGGGCGCCGGACGCGGTTTCGCGTCCCTGCTGCTGTACGCCCTGGCCGGGATGGCGGGTATGCCGTGGTTCGCCGAGGGCAGCTCCGGCGCCGCGGCCCCGTCCTTCGGCTATGTGCTGGGCATGATGCTCGCCGCGACCGTGGTGGGCGCCCTGGCCCGGCGCGGCGGCGACCGCGGGGTGCTGCGCACCGCGGGCACCATGGCGGTCGGCTCGGCGATCATCTACGCGGTCGGCGTTCCCTACCTGGCGCTGGCCGCCGACATCTCCTTCTCCCAGGCGGTCGCCGCCGGGCTGACCCCCTTCCTGATCGGGGACGCCCTGAAGGCCGCGCTGGCGATGGGCGCGCTGCCCGCCGCCTGGAAGCTGCTCGGCCGCCGCGGCTGAGCACCCGCCGTACATCGCCGTACACCGTCGTACGCCCTCCCCAGGGGCCGTATACGGAGCCGGGGCCCGCACCATCCACTGGTGCGGGCCCCGGCCCGTTGCGGCGTCGCTCGTCGTCACCCGGAGCCCCCGGAAGGGGCGGGGAGGCGGTTACGGAGCCACGGACTCCTTGGTCTTGCTCTCGGTGCTCTTCGCCTGGTGGCTCGGCGACATCTTGTCGCGGACCAGGGCGAAGGCCACCACCAGCGCGGCCACCAGCGCGGAGAGGAGCACCTGCTCGCGCCCGGCGTCGTCGGTGAGCATGTAGACCAGCACGAACGAGATCATGGCGATGGTCAGCCAGGTCAGGTACGGGAACAGCCACATCCGGACGACCAGCTTGTCCGGGTTCTCCCGCAGGATGATCCCGCGCATCCGGAGCTGGGTGAAGCAGATGACCAGCCACACGAAGAGCGCGATGGCACCCGAGGAGTTCAGCAGGAAGTCGAAGACGGTGTCCTTCCACTGGTAGTTGAACCAGACGGCGACGAAACCGAAGACGACCGAGCCGAGGATCGCGGCCTGCGGGACACCGCGGGAGTTGGTCCGGGCGAAGGCGGCCGGGGCGTCACCGCGCTGGCCCAGCGAGAACGCCATCCGGGACGCGGTGTACAGACCGGAGTTCAGGCAGGAGAGCACGGCGGTCAGCACGATGACGTTCATGACCTGGCCGGCGTGCGGGATGCCGATGGAGTCCAGCGAGGCGACGTAGGAGCCCTTGTCGGCGATCTGCTTGGAGTCCCAGGGCAGCAGGGTGATCACGACGAAGATCGAGCCCAGGTAGAACACCGCGATACGCCAGATGACGCTGTTGGTGGCCTTGGAGACGGCACGCTGCGGGTCCTCGGACTCACCGGCGGCCAGGGTGACGATCTCACTGCCCATGAACGAGAAGACGACCAGCAGCACACCGGTGAGGATCGCTCCCGGTCCGTTCGGCAGGAAGCCTCCGTGGTCGGTCAGGTGGTCCAGACCGGCTCCGGGGTTGTCCGAGCCCGGCAGGACGCCGAAGACGGCCAGTCCGCCGATCACGATGAAGGCGGCGATGGCGACGACCTTGATGCCCGCGAACCAGAACTCGAACTCGCCGTAGGAGGCGACCGAGACCAGGTTGGTGGCGGTCAGCACGACCATCACTATGAGCGCCCAGGCCCACTGCGGTACGGACGGTACCCAGCCCTCGAGGATGACCGCGCCCGCGGTCGCCTCCACGGCCAGCACCACGACCCAGAAGAACCAGTACAGCCAGCCGATGGAGAAACCGGCCCAGCGGCCGAGCGCCCGGTCCGCGTACGCGGAGAACGAGCCGGAGGTGGGGTCGGCCGCGGCCATCTCACCCAGCATCCGCATCACCAGGACGACCATCAGGCCGACGAGGGCGTAGGAGATCAGAATGGCGGGGCCCGCCTTGGCGATGCCCGCACTGGAGCCCACGAAGAGGCCGGCGCCGATCACTCCGCCGATGGCGATCATCGACAGATGTCGGTTCTTGAGTCCGGCCTTCAGGCCGTCGGGGGAGCCGGGGCCGGGGTCACCGGGCCTCTGCTGCTCCGAGGTGGTCGTGGGTTGTGCGCTCATGGGCTCGGTTCCTTTGCTCTCGGGTTACGAGCGACGCCAGTGAATCTCAGGAAGACCGTTTGATGAACCTTTGATTCCGGATTGTTACTTGAGCTTTCCTTGAGGTTCCTTGGTTTCGGCCTGGTTTTCGGGGTCGCATACCCGGCGCGGCAAGGGGGACACGGGCGTGTCACACTCGGGACATGCGCGTGTACCTCGGTTCCGACCATGCCGGTTACGACCTCAAGAACCACCTCGTGGAGTGGCTCAGGGCGGGCGGGCACGAGCCCGTCGACTGCGGCCCGCACATCTACGACGCCCAGGACGACTACCCGCCGTTCTGTCTGCGCGCCGCGGAGCGGACCGCCGCCGACCCGGACAGCCTCGGCATCGTGATCGGCGGATCCGGCAATGGTGAACAGATCGCGGCCAACAAGGTCAAGGGCATTAGGGCCGCTCTCGCGTGGAGTGAGCAGACGGCTGCGCTCGGTCGCGAGCACAACAACGCCAACGTGATCAGCGTGGGCGCCCGTATGCACACGGAAGAAGAGGCGACCAAGTTCGTCGAGATCTTCCTCAACACCCCCTACTCGGGTGAGGAGCGCCACACCCGGCGGATCGAGATGCTCGCCGCGTACGAGACCACCGGCGAGCTGCCCCCGATCCCGGCGCACCACCCCGATCACGGCTGATGCCCGAAGGGCACACCATCCACCGGCTGGCCGCCGACCACCTTCAGCGATTCGGCGGCCGGCCCGTCCGGGCCAGCAGCCCGCAGGGCAAGTTCGCGGACGGTGCCGCCCTGATCGACGGCCGCCCGCTGCACCACGCCGAGGCCCACGGCAAGCACCTCTTCCTGGATTTCGCCGGCTCCGGCTGGGTCCACGTCCACCTCGGGCTCTTCGGGAAGTACGGCTTCGGCCCGGCCCCCGCCCCGCCGCCCACCGACACCGTCCGGCTGCGGCTGGAGAACCCGGAGGGCTTCGCGGATCTGCGCGGCCCGACGGCCTGCGCGCTGATCACCGAGGACGAGAAGCAGGCGGTGCACGACCGGCTCGGCCCCGACCCGCTGCGCCCGGAGGACGACGGTGAGCGCGCCTGGGACCGGATCTCCCGCAGCCGGGTCAGCGTCGCCGCCCTGCTCATGGACCAGAAGATCGTCTCCGGGGTGGGCAATGTGTACCGCGCCGAGGTGCTGTTCCGGCACGGCATCGACCCGTACCGCCCCGGCCGCGGGCTCATCCGCACCGAATGGGACGCCATCTGGGCCGATCTGGCGGAGCTGATGCGCGAGGGCGTGCGGAACAACCGGATCGACACCGTCCGGCCCGAGCACACCCCCGAGGCCATGGGCCGCCCGCCCCGCGTGGACGACCACGGCGGCGAGGTCTACGTCTACCGCCGCGCCGGTCAGCCCTGCCACATCTGTGGCGGCGAGGTCCGCACCGCCGACCTCGCCGCCCGCAATCTCTTCTGGTGCCCCGGCTGCCAACGGGCCTGAGCGCCCGCTGACCGCCTCAGAAACCGTGCGGGAGCCAGGGGGCCCGGGTGCTCAGGAAGGCCGCCGACGCCGTCTGCAGCGCCCCCTCGCGCACCTCCCGTACCCGGCCCGCCCCCGCCAGGGCGTCCAGTGACACTCCGCCGAGGTACGCGGCCCCCAACTCCCGCACACCGAGCCGGAGATCGGGGGCGTCGGAGGTACGGGCGCAGGAGGCGCCCTTGGCGTCGCCGGTCAGCCGCCAGCGCCCCTCGTTCCAGGGGCAGAAGGAGTCGGTGACCTCCAGGACGACGTCCAGCGGGGCGGTGTACGCACGCGCCTCCAGCGCCGCGCCCACGTCCACCAGCCGTACGTGCAGCGAGTCCCGCAGCCGCACCTGGCACCGCCGGATGTCCGAGACCAGGTGCTGCCAGGGATCGTCGACCGGCCGGCCACCGGTGCGGATGACCGAGGTCAGGTCGATCTCGAACAGGAAGCGCCACAGCGCCGCGCGGGACGCCGGGTCCAGGGCCTCCAGATCGCGCAGCACGATCGTGCCCTTGGGGCCCGCCAGGTCCCAGTCCGGTTTGATGGCGAACCGGACGTACCCGGTGACCTCGCCGTCCGACTCGGCCAGCACACAGCGCAGCGGGGACGCGCCCTCGCGCTCACCGGGCGGGTCGAGCACCGGCAGCCGCTCCCACTCCGGCAGCCGCTCCAGCATGCCCGGCCGGGTGGGCACCAGCCGGGCGTAGACGGCCTCGCAGGCCCCGGTCCCGTCGGCCGGGGCCACCTCCCGCAGGGTCACCCGGTCGGTGCCCTCGGGGACGGTGAGCCGCACCCGGTCGGTGTCGATCTCCGCATACGCGCTCTGGGTGGCGATGCCGTAGCCGAACCGGCCGTAGATGTCCGGTTCCGATGCGGTCAGCACCGCCAGCGGCTCGCCCGTGGCGCGGATGTCGTCGAGCTGGCGTCTCATCATGGAGCGCAGCACACCGCGCCGCCGGTGCGTCGCCTGCACACTGACCATGGTCACACCGGGTGCGGCCACCGAGGCCCCGCCGGGAACCGTCATCCGGAAGCTGAAGAGGCCCGCGGTGCCGACGATGTCCGCGCCGTCCCAGACCCCGATCGAGCGCTCGCATTCGGTCAACTCCCGCCAGAGCCCCGATTCCTCGGGCGCTTCGGGAACTCCGCCGAATGCGAGTACCAGCTTTCCGTACCAATCATCCCAAACCGCAGGATCGAGCACGCGCAGCTCAGTCGTCATATTCCCATGCCTAGCAGCCGTTTCCCGTACACGCGAACGAATTTCGCTTACGATTGCCCCCCTGCGCGGGTGGTTCGACGCGCCACGAATCGACGCGCGTCCAAACGGGTGGGTAGGGTCCCGGTGCAATGACAGGCGGCGTGGACACTCCGATGGCCCGGATGCGCAGAGCACTGCACCGGGCTCGCACCGGCGTGCGCAAAGCCGGAGTGGACTACTTCCGCGGCGAGGGCTCCGACCGGCTGGCCCTGGCCATGCTGCTCCTCGGGGTCCCCGCCATCGCCTGCGGCACCATCGCCCAGCCCGACTGGTGCGCCCCCTCCGCCCTCGTACTGCCCATCGTCGCGGGCGGTCTGCTGCTGCGCCCGGCCAGCCTGCTCGCCCTCTACGCGGCCGCCGCCACCGCCCTGATCGTGGAATCCGCCGTCCTCGGCCCCTACACCGAGGAGGACGCCTCCTCCCGGGTCACCCCCGGCACCATCCTGGTCGTCGCCGCCGTCGGCTTCTTCGGCCTGCTGATCGCCCAGTTCCGCAGCCGGGTCGGGGTGCCCTGGCGGCGCGGCGGCACCATGCTGTTCGACCTGCGCGAGCGGATCCGGGTGCAGAGCAAGCTGCCCGGGCTGCCGCGCGGCTGGCACCGCGAGATGGCGCTGCGCCCGGCCGGGGGCCAGTCCTTCTCCGGTGACTTCGTGGTGGCCGCCCGCACCGGCGGCGGCCGCACCCTCGAGGTCGTTCTCACCGATGTCTCCGGCAAGGGCATGGACGCGGCCTCCCGCGCCCTGCTGCTCTCCGGCGCCTTCGGCGGACTGCTCGGCTCCCTGCCGCCGCACGGCTTCCTGCCCGCCGCCAACGGCTACCTCCTGCGCCAGGACTGGGACGAGGGCTTCGCGACCTCCGTCCACCTCGTCCTGGACCTGGACAGCGGCGACTTCGAGCTGTTCTCCGCCGGGCACCTCCCCGCGCTCCAGCTCAGCGCGGGCACCGGCAAATGGGAGGAGAAGGCCGCCGACGGCCCGCTCCTCGGCGTCTACGACGGCGCCCAGTTCGACCCCATCAAGGGCACCCTGCGCGCCGGAGACGTCCTGATGCTCTTCACCGACGGCCTCGTGGAGACCGCCGACCGCGACATCAGCGAGGGCATCGACCGGCTCACCGGCGAGGCCGACCGCTATGTCTCCTCGGGCTTCCACGGCGCCGCCTGGCATCTGATCGAGACCGTCGCCAAGGACGTCAACGACGACCGCGCGCTGCTGCTGATCTGCCGCGACTAGGACGGCCCCCCAGGTCACCGGGGGTTAGCCCCACCCCATACACACCGGAAACCGCCATGGCCGCGGCCGCTCCGCGCTCCGTACGTTCGAGGGGATCGGACGAACTCCTCGGAAGGCGGAAACCATGCGGCTGCGCGGGCGGCGACGCGGGCACCACACCAGCGGGCATCACACCGGCGAGCACCACCCGGCCGGAACCCGCGACCACGCCGTCGAACTGCGGGACGTGCGCCGCAGTTACGGCCGCGGCGGCAGCGCCGTACACGCCCTGCGCGGGATCGACCTCGCGCTGCCGCGCGGCAGCTTCACCGCCGTGATGGGCCCGTCCGGATCCGGCAAGTCCACGTTCCTCCAGTGCGCCGCGGGACTCGACCGGCCCACCGCGGGATCCGTGAGGCTGGGCGGCACCGAGATCACCGGCATGAGCGAGAACAAGCTCACCGCGCTGCGCCGCAGCCGCCTCGGCTTCGTCTTCCAGGCCTTCAATCTGCTGCCTTCGCTCACCGTCGAGCAGAACGTGCTGCTCCCCCTGCGGCTCGCGGGCGTCCGCCCGGACCGCCGCCTGGCCCGCGAACTGCTCGCCCAGGTCGGGTTGCACGAGCACTCCCGGCGCCGCCCCGGGCAGCTCTCCGGCGGCCAGCAGCAGCGGGTGGCCATCGCCCGCGCCCTGGTCACCCGCCCGGACGTCGTCTTCGCCGACGAGCCGACCGGCGCCCTGGACACCGTCACCGCCGCCGAGGTGCTCGTCCTGCTGCGGCACGCCGTGGACGCGCTCGGCGCGACGGTCGTCATGGTCACCCACGACCCGGTGGCCGCCGGCTACGCCGACCACACGCTCTTCCTCGCCGACGGCTCCATCGCCGACCGGCTGCCCCGCTCCCCGGCAGCCGAGATCGCCGAGCGGATGACCCGGCTCACCGGCCGGGTCCCCGCCGCCGCTGCCGCTGCCCTGGCCGGGGGACCGGTCCGATGAGGTCGTTCAGCAACGGACTGGCCCGCGCCGCCGTCCGGTTCAAACCGTCCGCCTTCGCGGGCACCTTCATCGCCCTGATGCTCGCCGCGGTGATCGTGTCCGCCTGCGGGATCCTGCTGGAGACCGGAATCAGAGCCTCCGTACCGCCGGAGCGGTACGCCGCCGCCCCCGTCGTGGCCACCGCCGATCAGAAGGCGCACTACGGCAGCGGGGACTCGGCCGACAGTGCGCAGGTCCCCGACCGGGCCCGGCTGGACGCCTCTCTCGTCACCACCGCCGCCCGCACCCCGGGCGCCGCCGCCGCGGCACCCGATCTGACCTTCCCGCTGCGCACCGCCGACGGCGGGCTGACCGGCCACGGCTGGGGAGCGGCTGCCTTCACCGGTATCGCCCTGGCCGAGGGCAGCGCACCGCGCGGCGGCGAGGTGGTGCTCACCGAGGCCGCCGCCCGCGCCGCGGACACCGGCGTGGGTGGGCGGATCACCGTGACCGCACCCGACGGCGACCACACCTTCCGGGTGTCCGGACTCGCCCGTACCACCGGCGCCGCGCAGTCCGCCGGGGACGAGGGTCCGGCCGCCTGGTTCACCGACCGCCGGGCGGGGGCGCTCAGCGGCCACCCCCGTGATGTCGACGCGATCCTCGTCCGCCCCGGACCCGGCACCACGGCCGACACGCTCGCCGACCGTCTGGAGCGGGCCTTCCGGGGCGCCGCCCACGCACCGGGCGTCCACACCGGCGACGGCCGCGGCGATGTCGAGGAGCCCGCGCTCGCCGAGGCGAAGGAGACGCTCATCGCCCTCGGCGCCTCCTTCGGCGGAGTGGCCACCGCCGTGGCCGTCTTCACCGCCGCGGGCACCGTCGCCCTCTCCGTCGGCCAGCGCCGCCGCGAATTCGCGCTGCTGCGCGCGATCGGCGCCACCCCGCGCCAGATCCGCCGGTCGATCGCCACCGAGGCCCTGCTGGTCGCGCCGCTCGCGGGCGCGGTCGGCTGTCTGCCCGGAATCGCCCTGGCGCGCTGGTGGTTCGGACAGCTCAAGGACAAGGGGGCGGTCCCCGGAGAGGTGGAGTTCGCGCTCTCCTGGCTGCCGCCGTCGATCGCCGTCGGCGCGGTCCTGCTGACCGCTCTCCTGGCGGGCCTGGCGGCCGCCCGCCGCCCCGCGCGGATCGCACCGGGCCAGGCCCTCGGCGAGGCGGCCGTCGAACGGCTGCGGTTCGGACTGATCCGTACGCCACTGGGCCTGGCCGCCCTCGTCGGCGGCTTCGTACTCGCCGGGGTCGCCGCCTCGGCCACCGGTGAGGACGCGGCCAACGCCGCCCTCGGCGTCGTGATGCTCTTCATGCTCGCCGTGGCGCTGCTCGGCCCGCATATCGCCCGGCTGTGCGCCTGGCTGTTCGGGATGCCGCTGCGCGCGGGATCCGCCGCGGCTCATCTGGCGTCCACCACCACCCGGGCCAACGCCGGACGGCTCGCCTCCGCGATCACCCCGATCGTGCTGGCCATGGCCTTCTCCTCCACCCTGGTCTTCCTGCACACCAGTGAGGAGCATGTGACGGCGGAGCAGTCCCGGGAGGGCATCGTCGCCGACCAGGTGCTCACCGCACCCGACGGCCTCCCGGCCGGCACCGCCGGACGGGCCGCGTCCGTCCGGGGCGTCACGGCGGCGGTGGGGGTCCTGCGTACCGGTGTCCTGATCCCGACCGGCTCGGGCGGATCCAGTCCGCTGGAAGGCGTCTCCGCCCAGGGTGTCTCGGGCGGCGGCCGTGCCCTGGCGGCGGTGCAGGACCTGGACCTCCGTACCGGCCGGCTGGACGATCTCGGCCCGGGCCGGGTGGCGGTCGACGCGAACGTGGCGGAGGCGGCGGGCGTCGGGGTCGGCGACCGGCTGCGGCTGCGGCTCCCGGACGGCACCGCTGTGCGGCCGAAGGTGGTCGCCACCTATGGACGGGGTCTGGGCCTCGCCCGGGTCACCTTCCCCCGCGAGGCGCTGACGGCCCATGTGACGTCGTCCTTCGACAGCACGGTGCTGGTACGGGACGACACGGGCGCGGACCGGGCGGCCGTCGCGGCGGCCCTCGGCCGGTTCGGCGCGCAGGTCACCGACCGGGACGGCTACGCGGCCGGCCAGGACGAGGAGCGCGAGCTCAACGCCTGGGCCAACACCACCATGGCCGCGGTCCTCGGCGGCTTCGCCGCCATCGCCGCCGCCAACGCCCTGGTGATGACGGTGCTCGACCGTCGCCGCGAGCTGAGCACCCTGCGGCTGATCGGCTCCACACACCGGCAGATCCTCGGGATGGTGCGCTGGGAGGCGCTGCTGGTGGCCACCGCGGGCATCGCCTTGGGCACGGCCATCGCCCTGGCGACGCTCACCCCGATGACCCGCGGGCTGACCGGGGAGGACCCGTACATCCCGCCGCTCACCTACGGCGCCTTCGCGGGCACCGCCGTGATGCTCGGCCTCGTGGCGACGGGGCTGCCCGCGCGGGCGGCGCTGCGCCGGAAGCGCCGGGGTCTCTAGAGCCGGGGTCTCCGTAGGCGGAGAGGAAGAGGGCCGGAGCCCATGGCTCCGGCCCTCTTCGCCGTTCCGTCCCGCGGATCCCCGGTGGGTGTGCTCAGGCCGCCGTCGTGGTGCGGCTGCGGGCCTGTTCGGCGGGGTCCTTCTTGAAGGCCCACGCCATCTTCGGCTCCATCGCGAAGCGGAAGGCACGCTGGACCGGGGGAGTGCAGAGCACCGTGATCACGGAGGCCGCGATGATCGTGACCGTGATCTCGCCGAGCGGCTTGTGCAGCCACGCGTAGTCGTCGAACCAGCCCCAGAAGCGGGAGCCCTTGGCGAGGAAGCCGTGCAGCAGGTAGCCGTACAGCGTTCCGGCGCCCAGCGCGGTGAACCACATATGGCGCCGCGGCACCCAGGCGAAGAAGCAGCTGACCAGCACGACCGAGCAGCCGAAGAGGGCCAGCGTCATCACCGGACCGGTCCACGGCGGAGCGCCGAGCTCCTGGACGCTGTCCCGGTGGTAGAACCAGGCCGAGTTCATCCGCGGCGCCGCCCAGTAGGCGAACGCCAGGGCGCACAGACCGATCGGCAGCGACAGCCAGCGCACCTCGCGCCGCCGGACCATCTGGAAGTGCTCGGGCTTCATGCACAGGCCCATCACGAAGAAGGGCAGGAACTGGAGCACCCGCTGGAGGTCGAGGTCATCGCCGATGTCGGGGGAGACCGACGCGAGCGTGGCGACCGCCAGCGAGAGCGGGACCGGCCAGCGGACCAGCTTCCAGATGGGCGTGGACAGCCGCCAGACGAAGAGCGCGATCAGGAACCAGGTGAGGTACCAGGGGTCCAGCAGGCTGAAGTCATACGTGGGGTCGTCGTCGGCCCAGCGCTTGAAGAAGGTGTACGCCACCTCGAAGATCACGTACGGGACCGCGATCCCGGTGATGAGCCGCTTGAGCCGGTCCGGCCGCATGTCGAAGCTGCGCGAGAAGTAGCCGGAGATCACGATGAAGGCCGGCATATGGAAGGTGTACACCGTCATGTACAGCGCTTCCGCGGTGCGGCTGTGATCCGTCAGCGGTTCCCAGGAGTGGGCCATCGCGACCAGCACGATCGCCAGGTACTTGGCGTTGTCGAAGAACGCGTCGCGCTGCTTCGGCTTCTGTCCGGCCGGAACGCTCGGGGCGGGCGGGGCCGCCTTGTGTTGTCCTGCTTCGTTGTCCCGCGAGGTGGGAGAGGGGGGCGCCGCCTCCTGGACCGGGGGGAGGGGAGCTCGCTGATAGCCGTGCGGGCGCAGGGAGTTGGTCACAGGCCCTCCCACCAGGAACTGGGAGAAACCGTCCGGGACCTCACTGCGCGAGGGGGAGTCATGGCAGCGTGGAACATCTAAGGCACGATAGCGCCGAAACCTGTATTGCGTAAAACCTCGTTCACTTCTTTGTGGCCAATACCCTCCATAGCTTGGCTGTTAACCCTCGGCGATCAAGTCGACAAAGCGATCCGATCACGTGATTTCACGGCTTTCGCTGTCCGTTCTGTCATGCTTCATACCCCTTAAATGGTGCATATGCCCCGCAGGAGGCTCTGGCGGAATGTCTGATTCATTGATGTTTTGTCACCCGCCCGAGCGACCGCCAGAAGAATTCTGAAATGGCCGCGCAGGCCGCCGGGTTGGCTATCGGACGCGTCTCGAAATTGATGTTCGGGCGACTCCTCGAATTGTGGGCAGCGTCACCCGTGTCCGCTTGTGTGATGGATTACCGGATGGGTACCGGAGGGGTGGGTGGGCTACGGGCACTCCGCCGGTGGCCACTTCACCCCGCTGCTGTGGAGCGGGAGTTGGTGGCACGATGGTGACCGCGGGGGTGTGCGGGGTCGCGTGCTTCCGGGCCGGAGACGTGTGCGACCGAGGGTGCGTGATCAGCTGTGGTCATTTCTCTGTCACTGGTGGTGCTGGTCGGCATCGTCCTGGTGCTGATGATCCGCAATGGCTCGATCAAGTGGGGTCCGGGTCTGGTGGCGATCCTCTTCGGCTTCCTGCTCGCCTCTTCGGACCTGGCACCGGACATCCAGGACTTCCTCGACTCGGTCGCGAACGCCATCAGCGACATAGACGTCTGACCCCGCCCGGCATCAAGGCATCAAGGCCCGGCATCAAGCGCGCACCACGCACAACGGCCCGGTTCCGGACATGATCCGGAACCGGGCCGAGGGCCTGTGGAGCGGGCGACGGGAATCGAACCCGCGTAGCCAGTTTGGAAGACTGGGGCTCTACCATTGAGCTACGCCCGCGCGCGCCGCATGCGCCCGGTCAGACCGGGACGGCACCGTCCGGAACGATCGCCCGGCGTGCGGCACGGCATGCATCGTAGCGGGTTCCGGCGGTTCCCCGCACACCCTTGCCCACCAGTCGAATATCCGGCGGCCAGGGCGTCCGCGGCCATGTACCCTACGTGTCGCACCGACGGGGTGTGGCGCAGCTTGGTAGCGCGTCCGCTTTGGGAGCGGAAGGTCGTCGGTTCGAATCCGGCCACCCCGACCATCACCGGCGACAAGATCGCGTTGTGGGGCGCGTCAGCCGTGCGGTTACTATGCAAGCTGCGCGTCTGTGTCTTTTCTCTGCCGGGCGCGATCCGCTGCGGACGCATCAGCGCATGCAGCAGAACACCACACGCCAGCCCCAAGGAGACCGAACCGTGAAGAGCGCCGTGGAGAACCTGAACCCGACCCGGGTTCGGCTCACTGTCGAGGTGCCCTTCGAGGAGCTCAAGCCCAGCCTCGACGCGGCGTACAAGAAGATCAACCAGCAGGTCTCGGTGCCTGGGTTCCGCAAGGGCAAGATCCCGGCCCGCGTGATCGACCAGCGGTTCGGCCGCGGAGCGGTGCTGGAGGAGGCCGTCAACGACGCGCTCCCGAAGTTCTACACCGAAGCGGTCAACGAGGGTGAGCTGAACCCGCTGGGTCAGCCCGAGGTGGACATCACCGAGCTCAAGGACAACGAGCTCCTGGCCTTCACCGCCGAGGTCGACATCCGCCCGGCGATCGAGATCCCCGACTACTCGGGCATCGAGGTCACGGTGGACTCCGTCGAGGTGTCCGATGAGGACATCGACCAGTCGATCGAGCAGCTCCGTGACCGCTTCGCCACCACCAGCGCCGTCGAGCGCGCCGCGGCCGAGGGCGACGTCGTCGTCATCGACCTCGAGGCCAAGGTCGACGGTGAGGTCCTGGAGGACGGTGTCGCCCAGGGCGTCACCTACACCATCGGCTCCGGTGAGCTGCTGGACGGTATCGACGAGGCCGTGACCGGCCTGGAGGCCGGTGGCTCCACCACCTTCACCTCCGAGCTCAAGGGCGGCTCCGCCCAGGGCAAGGAGGCCGAGGTCTCGGTCCAGGTCTCCGAGGTCAAGGCCCGTGAGCTGCCCGAGCTGGACGATGACTTCGCCCAGCTCGCCAGCGAGTTCGACACCCTCGAGGAGCTGCGCGCGGACAGCCGCAAGCGCCTGGAGCGGACCAAGAAGTTCGAGCAGGCCACCCAGGCCCAGGAGAAGGTGCTGGACGCCCTCCTGGAGCTGGTCGAGGTCCCGATCCCCGAGAAGCTGCTCGAGGACGAGATCAACACCCGCAAGCACAACCTGGAGCACCACCAGCTCGGCCAGATGGGCCTGAACCTGGAGTCCTACCTCCAGATGCAGGGCAAGACCGCCGAGGAGTTCGACGCCGAGCTCAAGGAGCAGGCCGAGAAGGGCATCCGCACCCAGTTCGTCCTGGACGAGCTGGTCAACAAGGAGCAGCTCTCGGTCGGCCAGGAGGAGCTCACCGAGCACCTGATGCGCCGTGCGCAGTCCTCCGGTATGAGCCCCGACCAGTTCGCCCAGGCCGTCGTCGAGGGCGGCCAGGTGCCGATGCTCGTCGGTGAGGTCGCCCGCGGCAAGGCGCTGGCCGTCGTGGTCGAGGCCGCCAAGGTCGTCGACGACAAGGGCGAGACCGTCGACCTGGACGACGAGGACGAGACCGGCGAGACCGTCGAGGCCACCTCCGAGGAGGGCGCCGAGACCGCCGAGACCGCCGCCGAGGAGACCCAGGCCGAGGGCGACAAGCAGGACAAGGCCGAGAGCTGACCCTCGTCCGCCCCTTAGCCCGTACGAACGGGCCCGAACGTCTGCACACGTCCGGGCCCGTTCGTGTTCCGCGAAGCGGTACCCCCGGGCCCGTGCCGGGGGCGGGACATGCGCTCAGAGCGAACAGTTCCTGATGCGGGATGGCGCCCGCCGACCAGCGCGTTAGGGTCCGTAGATACGAGGGCAGGGGAGTCTCACGAGCCCGCCGGAGCGCACCGGCGGCCATATCCCCCAGCCCAGAGAAGACGCTGAGACGGCCAGTCGCCGTCAGAGACGAGCAGGTGGATACGTGACGAATACGATGCCTTCCGCCGCCGGCGAGCCGACCATCGGTGGCCTCGGCGACCAGGTCTACAACCGGCTGCTCGGCGAGCGGATCATCTTCCTCGGCCAGCCGGTCGACGACGACATCGCGAACAAGATCACGGCGCAGTTGCTCCTGCTGGCAGCCGACCCGGACAAGGACATCTATCTCTACATCAACTCCCCGGGCGGCTCGATCTCGGCCGGCATGGCGATCTACGACACCATGCAGTACATCCAGAACGACGTGGTCACCATCGCCATGGGCCTCGCCGCCTCGATGGGACAGTTCCTGCTGAGTGCCGGCACCCCGGGCAAGCGGTTCGCGCTGCCGAACGCCGAGATCCTGATCCACCAGCCCTCCGCGGGCCTGGCGGGTTCGGCCTCGGACATCAAGATCCACGCAGAGCGGCTGCTGCACACCAAGAAGCGCATGGCGGAGCTGACCGCCTTCCACACCGGCCAGACCGTGGAGCAGATCACCCGCGACTCGGACCGTGACCGCTGGTTCTCCGCCGATGAGGCCAAGGCGTACGGCCTGGTGGACGACGTCATGGTGTCCGCGTCCAGCGTTCCGGGCGGGGGCGGCACCGGGGCCTGAGTCCCGCCGTCCCGTAACCGACCTCCAGCCCTCAGATCGCCACAGGATGGTGAAGACCCAGATGAACAACTTCCCCGGCAGCGGTATCTACGAACGCCCGATGGCCGAATCCCGCTATGTCGTGCCGCGCTTCGTCGAGCGCACCTCCCAGGGCATCCGTGAGTACGACCCGTACGCCAAGCTCTTCGAGGAGCGGGTGATCTTCCTGGGCGTGCAGATCGACGACGCCTCGGCCAACGACGTCATGGCGCAGCTCCTGTGCCTGGAGTCGATGGACCCGGACCGCGACATTTCGGTCTACATCAACTCGCCCGGCGGCTCGTTCACCGCGCTGACCGCCATCTACGACACGATGCAGTTCGTCAAGCCCGACATCCAGACGGTCTGCATGGGCCAGGCGGCCTCGGCCGCCGCCGTGCTGCTCGCCGCCGGTACCCCCGGCAAGCGGATGGCGCTGCCCAACGCCCGGATCCTGATCCACCAGCCGTACAGCGAGACCGGCCGCGGCCAGGTCTCCGACCTGGAGATCGCGGCCAACGAGATCCTGCGGATGCGCTCGCAGCTGGAGGAGATGCTGGCCAAGCACTCCACCACGCCGATCGAGAAGATCCGCGACGACATCGAGCGGGACAAGATCCTCACCGCCGAGGAGTCGCTGGCGTACGGTCTGGTCGACCAGATCGTCTCGACCCGCAAGACCTCCGTCGGCCTCGGCTGACGCACCGGTGACACCGCCCCCCTCGGACCGAGTAGGTCCAAGGGGGGCCCGAACCGGGGGCCCGGCAAGGTACCGTCATAGAGGGCCGGGGCCGGTCTCCGGTCACACAGCAGAAAGCGCAGCGCAAGCACCCGGGTCCGCGGAGCAAAGCGGATCCAAGGCGAAGGGGAAGCACCTCGTGGCACGCATCGGTGACGGCGGCGACCTGCTCAAGTGCTCGTTCTGCGGGAAGAGCCAGAAGCAGGTGAAGAAGCTCATCGCGGGCCCGGGTGTGTACATCTGCGATGAGTGCATCGATCTCTGCAACGAGATCATCGAGGAGGAGCTCGCCGAGACCTCCGAGGTGCGCTGGGAGGAACTCCCCAAGCCGCGTGAGATCTATGAGTTCCTCGAGGGCTATGTGGTCGGCCAGGAAGCCGCCAAGAAGGCGCTCTCCGTCGCCGTCTACAACCACTACAAGCGGGTGCAGGCGGGCGAGAACGGAGGCAACAGCCGCGACGACGGCATCGAGTTGGCGAAGTCCAACATCCTGCTGCTCGGCCCCACCGGCTCCGGCAAGACGCTGCTGGCCCAGACCCTCGCCCGGATGCTCAACGTCCCCTTCGCCATCGCCGACGCCACCGCGCTCACCGAGGCGGGCTACGTCGGCGAGGACGTGGAGAACATCCTCCTGAAGCTCATCCAGGCCGCTGACTACGACGTCAAGAAGGCCGAGACGGGCATCATCTACATCGACGAGATCGACAAGGTCGCCCGCAAGAGCGAGAACCCCTCGATCACCCGCGATGTCTCCGGTGAGGGCGTCCAGCAGGCACTGCTGAAGATCCTCGAGGGCACCACCGCCTCGGTTCCGCCGCAGGGCGGCCGTAAGCACCCGCACCAGGAGTTCATCCAGATCGACACCACGAACGTGCTGTTCATCGTGGGCGGTGCGTTCGCCGGTCTGGAGAAGATCATCGAGTCGCGGGCGGGCGCCAAGGGCATCGGCTTCGGCGCCACCATCCGCTCCAAGCGCGAGATCGAGGCCAGCGACCAGTTCCAGGAGGTCATGCCGGAGGACCTGGTGAAGTTCGGGATGATCCCGGAGTTCATCGGCCGTCTCCCGGTCATCACCTCCGTCCACAACCTCGACCGCGAGGCGCTGCTCCAGATCCTGGTCGAGCCGCGGAACGCGCTGGTCAAGCAGTACCAGCGGCTGTTCGAACTCGACGGTGTGGAGCTGGACTTCGACCGTCCGGCCCTGGAGGCCATCGCCGACCAGGCGATCCTGCGGGGCACCGGCGCCCGTGGTCTGCGCGCCATCATCGAAGAGGTGCTGATGTCGGCGATGTACGAGGTGCCGTCCCGCAAGGACGTCGCCCGGGTCGTCATCACCGAGGACGTCGTGCACTCCAACGTGAACCCGACCCTGGTCCCGCGCACCCGCGGCAGCGAGCCGGGCGAGCGCCACGAGAAGAGCGCCTGACCGCCTCAGCACCCCCGGCGCGGGCGTCAGCGCCCCCAGAGCGTACGAAGAGGGCCCCGGGTCTCCCGGGGCCCTCTTCGTACGCTCCTGGTGCCTCTGACGCGCGCCTGAGGGCGCCCCCGCGGCGCCCTCAGGCGGGCTTGCGGGTGTCCTTGTAGATTCCGGCGGTCACCTTGGCGAAGGCTTCCACGTCCACATCGGACGCGTCCTCGCTCTCACCGTCGACGTCCAGCACCATCGCGGCGTCCGTCTTCTCCGCCCAGGCGCAGGCCGGGGCGTAGAGCCGGTCGTAGATCTTGACGACCTCGCATTCGATGGCGGGGCCGTCCGCGCCGCCGGGCGTGAACTTCTTGCGCTTCCGCTCCACGCTCGGGGAGCTGTCGCCACCCTTGAAGCCCTTGAACATCGAGTCCTGGACCTTCCCGGGATCGCTGATCTCGCCGTACATACCGGAGAAGACCAGCCCCGAGTTCTCGTCGTCGGACTGGGTGTAGCGGGCCATGACGGAGGTCGCGCCCTCGGGCATGCTGTCCTGCACGGTCGTGCCCTCGTTCTTGAGGTCCGACGTGCCCTTGTCCAGCTTGTAGTTGCCCTCGTCGAGCTCCTTGGGGGTGACCAGCTTCATCGCCTCGGGCTTGTCCTCGCCACCGGTGAGCACCACGGCTCCGGTGACGGCCGCGGCCACCACCACGGCCGCGGCGGCCGTAATGGCGATGATCTTGGTTTTGTTGCGGCCGCCGCCGGTCCCGGGCTGGCCGGGGTAGGGAGGCTGGCCGTAGGGGCCCGGCTGCTGGGGGTAGCCGTACCCCTGCTGGGGTGCCTGCGGCTGCTGGGGGTAGCCGTAGGACGGGGACTGGGCGTACGGGTTGGGCTCGCCCTGCGGCTGCTGCTGACCCCCGCCGTACGGATTGGGCTGACCGCCACCGAACGGTCCGGGCGGAGGACCGGGCGGCGGCGGTGGCTGGTTGTAGCTCATGGGTGCTGGGGATTCCCCTTTCCGGTTCGGTTACTTGATCTCGACGCGCGCGTCCTTGCGGACGTTGGCGGTGATCTCGGCGGCCTCGTCCAGGGTCAGACCCCGGCCGGACACCGCGGACGCCGTGTCGGAGACCACCACGTAGCCGACGGTGCTGTGGTCACCCCACATGCAGATCGGGATGGTGAACGACTTGGCCCCGCTGGTGGCGGACGACCCCGGGTTGAACTTGGCGTTCTGGCACTTCATCACGGCGTCGTCGAGCCCGCTGGGGGACTTCTCCTCCGGGCTGCCGACCAGTTCGGCCGTGGCGCCGCTGGACCCGGCGGACGGGTCGTCCGTGGCGGCCTTGGCCATCTTGTCGAAGGCGCCGTCGACGACCTTCGCGGGATCCTTCACCTCGCCCCAGACGCCCTTGAACTCCAGGGCCTTGAGGTCCATGCCCGAGCCCGACTTGTAGCGGGCGCCGGTGCCCTCCGGGTCGGTCACGCCGAAGGCGGCGAAGTCGCGCTTGTCGCTCTCGGTCAGTGCGGAGCTCGCGTCCTGACCGGGCTCCTTCTTGTACTCCGAGGCCACCGTCTCCGGCGTCGTGAGCTTGTAGCGCTTGCCGTTGTCGGGGACCGAGCCGCCGACCTTGTCGCCGCCCTTGGCCTTGGATCCGCCCTTGTCGTCGTCACCGCCGCCCATGAGCACGATGCCGCCGATCACCGCGGCCACCACGACCACCGCGCCGATGGCGATGGCTATGCCCTTCTTCTTGTTGCCGCCCGGCTCCGGCTGGTACGGGCCCGGCCCGCCCGGCTGCCCGTAGGGCGGCTGCTGGCCGTACGGCTGCTGGGGCTGGCCGTAGGGCGGGGCGGGCTGCTGCGGCTGCTGCTGCGGGTAGCCGTAGCCCGGCTGCGGCTGGCCCTGCGGCTGCGCGTAGGGGTTCGGCGGCGGGGGCTGCTGCCCGTAGCCACCCTGCTGCGGGTAGCCGTAGCCGGGCTGGCCGGCGGCACCGCCCTGCCCGTAGGGACCCGGCTGCTGCGGCTGCTGGCCGTAGGGGCCCGGCTGGTTGTAGCTCATCTCAGTCCTTCGTTCGAACTCGGGTGTTGCTAGCTGTCCCGTGCGACGCGCGCGTCCTTGCGCACCTTGGCCGTCAGGTCGGCGGCGTCCTTCAAGGACATGCTGTCGCCCAGAACCGCGGCAGCCGGGTCCGCCATCACGGCCACGCCCAGGGTGTTCTCATCGCCCCAGACGCATGCGGGTGCCTCCATGGATCCCTGTTGCGATGTGAACTTCATCGACTGGCACTTCAGGACGTCCCCGTCGAAGTCCTCCGGGGTGAACTCCTGGGCCGAGCCGTTGGCCTCGGCGGTGCCGTTGTCCTGGAGGGTCTTGACGATGACCGCCAGGACGAGATCGGCGCCCCGCCGGGGGTCGGTCACCTCGCCCCAGACACCGGTGAACTTCATCATCTTCTTGCCGGCCGTCTGGTAGTCGGCGGCCACCAGGTGCGGGTCCTTGACGACCGGGACGCTCCGGAGGTCCTTGCGGCCCGCCGCCGACAGATCGCTGTCGTCGGTGCCCGACCCCTGGCGCTGGTACTCCGCCGCGACCGTCTTGGGCGTCGTCAGCTTGTACGGACCGCTCTCGCCGCCGAGCAGCACGAAGCCCCCCACCACCAGACCGCCCACGACCACCAGGGCGCCCACCGTGAGACCGATGGTCCGCCCCTTGCCGCGGCCGCCGGACGCGGGCGCGGGCGGCGGTCCGCCGTAGTAGCCCGCCCCCTGCTGCGGCGCCCCCTGCTGCGGAGGCCGGCCGTAGGGCGTCTGGGGCGGCGCCGCGTACGGACCCGGCGCGCCGTAGCCGCCCTGCTGTCCATAGCCTCCCTGCGGGGGCTGGGCGTATCCGCCGGGCTGCTGGGCATACGGATTGGGCACAGGCGGCTGACCGGCGCCGTACGGCCCTGGCTGACCCCCGTAGGGGCCGGGCTGCGGCGGCGGCTGCTGATAGCTCATCGTGCCTCTCTCCTTGATGCGCATGACAGGTGCGGAACATCCTTCCCGACGCGCTGCCGTGGCTTGGCGCCGGGGCCACAACGGGTTCGTAACGGACTGCCCCCGCCCTTTAGACTGCCGTCGTGACCGAGAACTCTTCGCAGCGCCCCGACGGGCCGAACAGCCACCCCGAACTGCCGACCCAGTACGCGCCGGCCGATGTAGAGGGGCAGTTGTACGAGCGCTGGGTAGAGCGAGGTTATTTCGAGGCCAGCGCCAAGAGCGACAAAGAGCCCTACACCGTCGTCATCCCGCCCCCGAACGTGACCGGATCGCTGCACCTCGGTCATGCCTTCGAGCACACCCTCATCGACGCGCTCACCCGGCGCAAGCGCATGCAGGGCTACGAGACGCTGTGGCAGCCGGGGATGGACCACGCCGGTATCGCCACACAGAACGTGGTCGAGCGGGAACTGGCCAAGGAGGGCGTCTCCCGCCACGACCTGGGCCGGGAGGCGTTCGTCGAGCGGGTCTGGCGCTGGAAGGGCGAGTCGGGCGGGCAGATCTCCGGCCAGATGCGGCGCCTGGGTGACGGTGTCGCCTGGAACCGCGAGCGGTTCACGATGGACGAGGGCCTGTCCAAGTCCGTCCAGACCATCTTCAAGAAGCTCTACGACGATGAGCTGATCTACCGCGCCGAGCGCATCATCAACTGGTGCCCCCGCTGTCTCACGGCCATCTCCGACATCGAGGTCGAGTACGACGACGAGGACGGCGAGCTCGTCTCGATCCGCTACGGCGAGGGGGATGCGTCGATCGTCGTCGCGACCACCCGCGCGGAGACGATGCTGGGCGACACCGCGGTCGCGGTCCACCCGGAGGACGAGCGCTACCGCCACCTGGTCGGCACCGAGATCGAACTGCCGCTCACCGGCCGTCGCATCCCGGTCGTCGCCGACGCCCACGTCGACCCGGAGTTCGGCACCGGCGCGGTCAAGGTCACCCCGGCCCATGACCCGAACGACTTCGAGATCGGCCAGCGCCACGGCCTGCCGAACCTCTCCGTCATGGACGAGCACGCGGTGATCACCGCCCACGGCCCCTTCCAGGGCCTGGACCGGCTGGAGGCCCGCAGCGCCATCGTCGGCGCGCTGCGCGCCGAGGGCCGCATCGTCACCGAGAAGCGGCCGTACACCCACTCCGTCGGCCACTGCTCGCGCTGCAAGACCACCATCGAGCCGCGGCTGTCCATGCAGTGGTGGGTCAAGGTCGGTCCGCTCGCCAAGGCCGCGGGCGACGCCGTCCGCGACGGCCGGGTGAAGATCCACCCGGAGGACATGTCGAAGCGCTACTTCGACTGGGTCGACAACCTCCACGACTGGTGCATCTCGCGCCAGCTCTGGTGGGGCCACCGGATCCCGGTCTGGTACGGGCCGGAGGGCGAGGTCGTCTGCGTCGGACCGGACGAGGAGCCGCCGAGCGGCGCGGGCTGGCACCAGGACAATGACGTCCTGGACACCTGGTTCTCCTCCGGGCTGTGGCCGTTCTCCACGATGGGCTGGCCGGAGCGGACCGAGAGCCTGGAGAAGTTCTATCCGAACTCCGTCCTGGTCACCGGCTACGACATCCTGTTCTTCTGGGTCGCCCGGATGATGATGTTCGGCCTGTACGCGATGGACGGCACCCCGCCGTTCCACACCATCGCCCTGCACGGGATGGTCCGTGACCAGTTCGGCAAGAAGATGTCCAAGTCCTTCGGGAACGCGGTCAATCCGCTGGACTGGATGGACCAGTACGGCTCCGACGCGGTCCGCTTCACCCTGGCCCGCGGCGCCAATCCCGGTGTGGACGTCCCGATCGGCGAGGACTGGGTCCAGGCGTCCCGGAACTTCGCCAACAAGATCTGGAACGCGACCCGCTTCGCCCTGATGAACGGCGCCACGGTCGAGGGCGAACTCCCCGCCCCCGAGCGGCTCTCGGCCACCGACCGCTGGATCCTGTCCCGGCTGAACGAGGTCGTCGCCGAGGTCGACGCGTTCTACGAGGACTACCAGTTCGCCAAGCTCTCCGACGTCCTCTACCACTTCGCCTGGGACGAGGTCTTCGACTGGTACGTCGAGCTGTCCAAGACCACCTTCGCCAAGGGCGGTCCGGAGGCCGACGCCTCGCGCCGCGTCCTCGGCGAGGTCCTGGACGTCACCCTGCGGCTGCTGCACCCGGTCGTCCCGTTCGTCACCGAGAAGCTGTGGACCTCGCTGACCGGTCAGGAGTCGGTGGTCATCGCCGACTGGCCGAAGGACAGCGGCTTCCGGGACGAGGCGGCGGAGCGGGAGATCGAGAACCTCCAGCAGGTGGTCACCGAGGTCCGCCGGTTCCGTGCCGACCAGGGTCTCCAGCCCGGTCAGCGGGTCCCCGCGCGGCTCGACCTGTCCGGTACGCCGCTGGCGCCCCATGAGGACGCCATGCGGTCGCTGCTGCGTCTCCAGCCCGCCGGTGAGGAGTTCACCGCGACCGCCTCGCTGCCGGTCGCGGGCGCGACGGTGGCGCTGGACCTGTCCGGTGCGATCGACGTCGAGGCCGAGCGCAAGCGGCTGGCCAAGGACCTCGCCGCGGCCGAGAAGGACAAGGCGCAGACCACGGCGAAGCTGGCCAACGAGGGCTTCCTCGCCAAGGCGCCGGATCACGTGGTCGAGAAGATCCGCACCCGGCAGGCGACCGCCGAGGCCGATATCGCCCGGATCACCGCCCAGTTGGCGGCCCTGCCCAAGGGCTGACCCAGGGCTGATCCACCGCGTAGCCACCAGCAGCGCCCCCGCCGTCCGACGGCGGGGGCGCTGACGCGTTCCGGCTCACTTCAGGCCCGGGGCACACCGGTCTCACAGCGGATGCACAGGTATGCCCCATCGGGAACCACAACGGACCTTCCGGGAGTCTTTCTCCATGTACGTCCCGGAAGGAGATCTGGCCGAATGAACAAGCCGCTGCGGAACGCCTCGGTGTTCTCCCTGCTGCTGGTGCTGACCCTGATCGCGTGGGTCACCTATGTCCAGGTGGCGCGGGGCAGCAGCCTCCGGGACAACCCGCACAACACCCGCAGGGCCATCGCCCAGTACGCCAACCCCCTCGGCGACATCGTGGTCGACGGCAAGCCGGTCACCGGCTCCCGGGCCACCGAGGGCAGTCTGCGCTACAAGCGCACCTACACCGACGGCGAGCTGTACGCGCCGGTCACCGGCTACGCCTCCCAGTCCTACGGCAGCAACCAGCTTGAGGCCCTGGAGCGCCCGGTCCTCGACGGCTCCGACAGCAGGCTGAAGAACCCCCTCCAGGCGGTCACCCGGGAGCGCTCCGAGCCCGGTGACGTGATCACCACGATCGACCCGGCCGCCCAGAAGGCCGCCTTCGAGGGGCTGGGGGACAAGACCGGCGCCGCCGTGGCGATCGATCCGGACACCGGCCGCGTCCTCGCCCTGGTGAGCACACCCTCCTACAACCCCGGCAGCTTCGCGGGCTCCTCCACCGGCGACCAGAAGGCGTGGCAGGCGCTCCAGAAGGACAAGAAGCAGCCGATGCTGAACCGGGCGCTGCGCCAGACGTACCCGCCGGGTTCGGCCTTCAAGCTGGTGGTGGCCGCCGCCGCGCTGGAGGACGGGCTGTACGACTCGGTGGACGTGGCGACCGAGAGCCCCGATCCGTATCTGCTGCCGGGCACCGCCACCAAGATGCGCAACGAGAACCCGTCCGCGCCCTGTGAGGACGCCACGATCCGTACCGCCCTCCAGTACTCGTGCAACACGGTCTTCGCCAAGATGGCCGTGGATCTGGGCCAGGAGAAGGTGGCGGCACAGGCCGAGAAGATGGGGTTCGGCGACTCCGAGCTGGACATCCCGGTGCGTGCCGCGAAGAGCGTCTATCCGGACGGGATGAACGACGCGCAGACCGGACTGAGCGGTATCGGCCAGTTCGACGTCACCGCGACCCCGCTCCAGATGGCCATGGTGACCTCGGCCATCGCCGAGGGCGGCAAGCTGATGACGCCGCATCTGGTGGACCGTACGACCGATGGCGGCGCGTCCGCCCTGGACCGTACCGAGCCGGAGGAGTACGGCCGGGCGATGTCCGAGGACACCGCGTCCGAGCTGCGCTCGGCGATGCGGACCGTGGTGGACGAGGGCACCGGCACCAACGCCCGGATCCCCGGGACGGAGGTGGGCGGCAAGACCGGTACCGCGCAGCACGGGGAGAACAACAGCGGTACGCCGTACGCGTGGTTCGTCAGTTACGCGGATGACGGCAAGGGACACAAGGTGGCGGTGGCGGTGGTGGTCGAGGACAGCGACGCCGCGCGCGCCGATGTCTCCGGCGGGGGTCTGGCCGGTCCGATCGCCCGGTCGGTGATGCGGGCCACGCTGGGCTGACGGTACGAGGCGCGCGAAGGACCCGAGGGTCCTGGCTCGTAGACTGGACCGTGTGAGCGAGCGCCCCCAGAACGAAGCCGACGAACCGGACGAATTCGAAGAGATCGTCGAAGCCGAGACCGACCGTGATCCCGACCTGGCGGTGATCGAGGCCGGCAGCCGCACCCTGCGCACCCAGTCCGGGCCGCCGCAGGGTGACGGCATCCCGGCCCGGCCCACCGACCCCGAGGTGGAGCGCGCGCTGCGCGAGGTGGAGGCCGAGCTGGCCGCGCGCTGGCCGGAGACCAAGCTGGACCCGTCGCTCGCGCGCATCGAGGCGCTGATGGACATCCTCGGCTCCCCGCAGCGCGCCTACCCCTCGATCCACATCACCGGGACCAACGGCAAGACCAGTACCGCGCGCATGATCGAGGCGCTGCTGGGCGCCTTCGAGCTGCGCACCGGCCGCTACACCAGCCCGCATGTGCAGTCCATCACCGAGCGGATCAGCCTGGACGGCGCGCCCATCTCCGCCGAGCGGTTCATCGAGACATACCAGGACATCAAGCCGTATGTGGACATGGTGGACGGACAGCAGGAGCACCGGCTGTCCTTCTTCGAGGTGCTGACCGGTATGGCCTACGCGGCCTTCGCCGACGCGCCGGTGGACATCGCGGTCGTCGAGGTCGGTATGGGCGGCTCCTGGGACGCCACCAATGTGATCGACGCGGGGGTCTCGGTGATCATGCCGATCTCCCTGGACCACACCGCCCGGCTCGGCACCACGCCCGAGCAGATCGCCGTGGAGAAGTCCGGGATAGTCAAGCAGGACGCCACCGTGGTGCTGGCACAGCAGCCGGTGGAGGCCGCGTCCGTGATCCTCAAGCGCGCGGTCGAGGTGGACGCCACGGTCGCCCGTGAGGGCATGGAGTTCGGGGTGCTCTCCCGTGAGGTGGCGGTCGGCGGTCAGCTGCTGACCCTGCGCGGCCTCGGCGGTGAGTACCCGGAGGTCTTCCTCCCGCTGTACGGCGCCCACCAGGCGCACAACGCCGCGGTGGCCCTGGCCGCCGTCGAGGCGTTCTTCGGCATCGGCACCCAGCACGCCCGCACGCTCGACATGGACACCGTCCGCACCGCCTTCGCCTCGGTCACCTCGCCCGGCCGGATGGAGGTGGTCCGCCGCAGCCCCACCGTGGTGCTGGACGCCGCCCACAACCCGGCGGGCGCGCGTGCCGCGGCCGAGGCCGTCACCGAGGCGTTCGGCTTCAGCCGGCTGATCGGTGTGGTCGGGGCCAGCGACGACAAGGACGTGCGCGGGCTGCTGGAGGCGTTCGAGCCGGTTTTCGCCGAGGTCGTGGTGACCCGCAACTCCACCCATCGCGCGATGGACGCGGACGAGCTGGCGGCCATCGCGGTCGAGGTCTTCGGCGCCGACCGGGTGCAGGTCGAGCCCCGGCTGGACGACGCGCTGGAGCAGGCTGTCACCCTGGCGGAGGAAGAGAGCGAATACTCCGGCGCGGGGGTCCTGGTCACCGGATCCGTGATCACGGTCGGCGAGGCCCGGCTGCTTCTGGGAAAGGGCTGAAATGCGAACGCTGTGCGCCTCCACCCTGATCGGTGAGTTCTTCGTCATCGGCTTCGGGGGGCTGGTCGCGATGAAGACGGCCGATCTGTCGGCCGGAGTCGTCTGGACGGTCTGCGCTGTCGCCATGGTGCTGTGCGTGCTGCTGTGCGGGATGCTCAGCCGTCCCGGGGCGGTGCAGATCGGCTGGGCCCTCCAGCTCGGCCTGGTGCTGAGCGGTCTGGTCGTCCCCGTGATGTTCTTCCTCGGCGCGGTCTTCGCCGGGCTGTGGTGGGCCTCGGTCCACTTCGGCCGGAAGGTCGACGCGGCCAAGGCCCGGTACGCCGGAGCCGGTGCCGCCCCGTCCGCTGACGCTGCGTAACGTGACCGCTGTTCACCCATGTAGCCTCTGCGGCACAGCTTCACCCGCATGCCATTTCTCTAAGGAGCCCGCACCGTGAGCCAGCGCACTCTCGTCCTTCTCAAGCCCGACGCCGTACGCCGAGGTCTGGTGGGCGAGGTCCTGGGGCGGATCGAGAGGAAGGCCGGCTGGCGGATCACCGCCCTGGAACTGCGTGAGCTGGGCCGTGACCTCCTGGAGCAGCACTACGCCGAGCACGTCGGCAGGCCGTTCTACGAGCCGTTGGTGGAGTTCATGTCCTCCGGCCCGGTCGTGGCCCTGGTCGTCGAGGGCGAGCGTGTGATCGAGGGGGTGCGGGCGCTGGCCGGTCCGACCGACCCGATCGCCGCCGCGCCGGGCTCCATCCGCGGGGATTTCGGCACCATCGTTCGGGAGAATCTCATCCACGCCTCGGACTCGGAGGAGTCCGCACAGCGGGAAATCAAGCTTTTCTTTCCCGGTCTCGCCTGATTCCCGCCGGATCCCGCCCGGCCCGGGCTAAATGATCATCAACTTGTCACACCCCTGCTGACCTGGGGGCGGCCGAATCTATCGGCCGCCCCTCCGCATATGCGGCCCGATCGGGGGAACGCATCTCCGCGACACGACGTCACCATTAGAGGGGGCGGGCTCGTGTTCTGCTGACAATGGCGGAGGACCCCCGCAGCGTGTTCGAGCGGGCGTGACTACGATGAAACCTCCGCGCCTCGCGGCGCACCCATCCTGCCGAACCTCAAGCAAGCAATCGCTCCAGTAGGGAAGGCCTGACGTATCCTCATGGGGAACAATATGTCGTTCATCGGCCGTGACATGGCTGTCGACCTCGGCACCGCCAACACGCTGGTGTACGTCAGGGGCCGCGGGATCGTTCTCAACGAGCCGTCCGTCGTCGCCATCAACACCAACACCGGCGGAATTCTCGCCGTGGGCGCCGAGGCGAAGAAGATGATCGGCCGGACCCCTGGCAACATCGTCGCCGTGCGTCCGCTCAAGGACGGCGTCATCGCCGACTTCGAGATCACCGAGCGGATGCTGCGGTACTTCATCCTGAAGATCCACAAGCGCCGCTATCTCGCCCGGCCCCGCGTGGTGGTGTGTGTGCCGTCCGGTATCACCGGTGTGGAGCGCCGTGCCGTCATCGAGGCGTCCACCCAGGCGGGTGCCCGCCAGGTGCACATCATCGAGGAGCCTATGGCCGCCGCCATCGGTTCCGGTCTGCCGGTGCACGAGGCCACCGGCAACATGGTCGTGGACATCGGCGGCGGTACCACCGAGGTCGCCGTGATCTCGCTCGGCGGCATCGTCACCGCGCAGTCCATCCGGGTGGCCGGCGATGAGCTGGACAACGCGATCATCCAGCACATCAAGAAGGAGTACAGCCTCCTGCTTGGTGAGCGCACCGCCGAGAACATCAAGATCACCATCGGCTCCGCGTTCGAGAGCGACCAGGAGGAGCACACCGAGATCCGTGGCCGTGACCTGGTCAGCGGACTCCCCAAGACCGTTGTCATCTCCGCCGCCGAGGTCCGCAAGGCGATGGAGGAGCCGGTCAACTCGATCGTCGACGCGGTCAAGACGACCCTCGACAAGTGCCCCCCGGAGCTCTCCGGCGATGTGATGGACCGCGGCATCGTGCTCACCGGCGGCGGCGCCCTGCTGCGCGGCCTGGACGAGCGGCTGCGCCGTGAGACCGGCATGCCGATCCACATCGCCGAGGACCCGCTGGACTCCGTCGCGCTCGGCTCCGGCAAGTGCGTCGAGGAGTTCGAGGCGCTCCAGCAGGTGCTGGACGCCCAGCCCCGCAGATGACAATCCGGCGGATCCGCCGCACAGGTCGACAGCCGCTGGCTGCCCGTGCGGCGGATCGCTGATATACAGGCATAAGGCTCCTTAAGGACCGGCCGTAGAGCACATATCGCCGGGACCGGTCCTACTCCGACGAGGAAGGCACGTCGCCGCACGTGAGGGACACACGAGAGAGCCGGCTGCTTCTGGTGCTGCTGGTCGCCATCGCGTTCGCGCTGATCACGGTGGACATCCGCGGCGGCGAGGACTCACCCCTCGACGGCGCGCGCCAGGCCGCCGCTTCGGTTTTCGGCCCGGTGGAGGACGGCGTCGCGTCCGCCGTCGACCCGGTCGGCAACGCGGTGGCGGCCGTCCGGGACTCCGACGACCGGCACAACCGCATCAAGGCGCTGGAGCAGGAGAACGCCAAGCTCAAGGCGCGGCTCGGCAGCAACGACCGCAACCGCGCGCGGGTGGTCGAACTCGACAAGCTGCGGAAGGTCGCCAGCCGCGGCCAGTACGGCATCAAGGGCGCCGAGGTCATCGGTATCGGCGCCGCCCAGGGCTTCTCCTGGACCGTCACCATCGACATCGGCAGCGACGACGGCATCCGCCGCGATATGACCGTCCTCAACGGTGACGGACTGGTCGGCCGGGTCACCACCGTCGGCCCCTCCACCTCCACCGTGCTGCTCGCCATCGACCCCGACTTCACCGTCGGCACCCGGATGGAGAAGTCCGGTGAGCTCGGCTTCGCGGGCGGTCGCGGTGACCGCTCGCTCCACGTCCAGCTGTTGAACGGCAAGGCGAAGATCAAGAAGGGCGACCGGATGGTCACCTTCGGCTCCCAGGCGGACAAGCCCTTCGTGCCCGGCGTTCCGGTCGGCAAGGTGGTCCGGGTGGACCCCACCGGCGGCGACCTCACCCGCACCCTCCAGGTGCGCCCCTACGTGTCGTTCAGCAAGCTGGACATCGTCGGCGTCGTGGTCGAGCCACCGCCCTCCAACCCGCGGGACACCGTGCTGCCGCCCAAACCGGCCAAGCCCAAGCCGACGCCGACGGTCACCGTGACGGCGACCCCCTCCGGCAACGCCGACCGGCGGGGCAACACGGCCGCCGGGAACGGCACGACGGGGAACGGGAACGGCACGACCGGCAACGGCACCGCCGCCAACGGGGACAACGACGCCGCCAACAGCGACAACGGGGACTGACCGATGCTGCACCTCAACCGGATCCTCCTGTCGACCCTCCTCGTCCTCTTCGCCCTGCTCACCCAGATCTGCGTACTGGCCCGGCTCCAACTGCCCGGCGCCGTCCCGGATCTGCTGCTGCTCGTCGTCCTCGGGCTCGCCCTGGTCTACGGCCACACCGGCGGCGCCCTCATCGGCTTCGGCGCCGGGCTGCTGGCCGACCTCGCGCCCCCCGCCGACCACGCGGTCGGCCGCTACGCCCTGGTGCTGTGCGTCATCGGCTATCTGGCCGGGCTCGCCAAACCGGAGAGCGGCCAGCTCCGGTCGGCCACCGGCCCGATGCTGGTGGTCGTCGGGGCGGCCATCGGCGCCACCCTGCTGTACGCGGGCGTCGGCGAGCTCGTGGGCGATGACGCGGCCCGCCATGTGGGCCTGAGCAAGCTGCTGTTCACCGCGGCCCTCTACGACCTGCTGCTGGCTCCCTTTGCGGTACCACTGATCATGACGCTCGCCCGGAAGGCCGAGAACGATCCGATGGCCGACAGCGCGGGCGGCCCCGGCGGTGACAGCGCGTCCCGCTGGATCAGCGCCGCGGGCGGGGTCCGCACCGCGCGGGCGGGCCGGATGAGCCGGCTCAAGCGCATCGGCCGCCCGGCCCGGATCGGCGGCCAGCGCGGCGGCGGTCTCCTGGCCAAGGCGGGCAAGGGCCGGACGGGACGTATCAAGGGGGTCAAGCGCCTGTGAGCAACATTCCCGAGACCGGGCGGACCCCGCGGGTCACCGTCCGGCTGGTCGCCATCCAGATCCTCGTCTTCTCCCTGCTGCTCACCCTCGGCGGACGGCTGTGGTACCTCCAGATCCGCAACGGCGACGAGTACACCAGGAAGGCCGCCAACAACCACGTCCAGCAGGTCGTCCACCCGGCGGTGCGCGGCTCGATACTGGACGCGCGGGGCGTGCCGCTGGCCGACAACGAGACCCGGCTCGTGGTCTCCGCCAGCCGGACCGCGCTCATGAAGGAGCCGGACGACGGCAAGGCCGTGCTCACCCGGCTCGCGGGCGTGCTGAAGATGAAGCCCGACGACGTCCAGGACAAGGTCCGGCTGTGTGACGCCAAGACGCCGCAGCCGTGCTGGAACGGCTCCCCCTACCAGCCCATCCCGATCACCGACGAGGCCAGCCCGCAGCAGGCCCTGCAGATCCGGGAGCGCGAGGAGGACTTCCCCGGGATCAGCGCCGAGCCCACCGCCGTGCGCCGGTACGCCGCGCCCGCCGGGTCCAACGCCGCGCAGGTCCTCGGCTACCTCTCCCCGGTCACCGACGAGCAGATCAAGAAGGCCGAGAAGACCAAGTCGCCGCTGCTCCGCTCGGACCAGGTGGGCAGCAACGGCCTGGAGCACGAGTACGACAGCCGGCTGCGCGGCAAGGCCGGGGTCACCCGCTACGAGGTCGACAACCTCGGCCGGGTGATCGGGCAGAAGGAGAGCCAGAAGGCCCGCCCCGGGGACAACGTCGTCACCAGCATCGACTCCCGCGTCCAGGCGGTCGCGGAGAAGGAGCTGGCGCAGGCGATGAAGGACGCCCGCAAGGTGCACGACCGGAACACCGGCATCAACTACAAGGCCGACTCCGGCGCGGTCGTGGTGATGGAGGCGAAGACGGGCCGGGTGGTGGCCATGGCCTCCAACCCGACCTATGACCCCAACGCCTGGGTCGGTGGTATCTCCGGCAAGGACTACAAGCAGCTCACCGGCAAGAACTCCAACTACCCGCTGCTGAACCGGGCCATCCAGGGCCAGGCGGCCCCCGGCTCGATCTTCAAGGTGATCCCGACGACCGCCGCGGTCAACGCCGGGTACGACTTCGACGGCCGCTTCCCCTGCACCAGCTCCTTCAGTATCGGCAGCCAGGTCTTCAAGAACTTCGAGTCCGCCAACTACGGCTCCATCAACCTCGGCCGGGCCCTTGAGGTCTCCTGCGACACCGTCTTCTACAACCTCGCCTACGAGCAGTGGAAGAAGGACGGCGGCAACAAGCCCAGGAAGAAGCCCGCGGACTGGTTCTACAAGACCGCCCACCAGTTCGGCCTGGGCAAGGAGACCGGGATCGACCTGCCCAACGAGGTCACCGGCCGGGTCCCGGACCGCCAGTGGAAGAAGGACTACTGGAAGGCCAACAAGGACGGCTGGTGCAAGAGCGCCAAGAAGGACGGCGACTACGGCCAGCGGCTCTCCTACGAGAACTGCCTCGAGGGCATGAAGATGCGCGCCGGTGACTCGGTGAACTTCTCCATCGGCCAGGGCGACACCCTCGTCACGCCGATCCAGATGGCCACCATCTACTCGGCCATCTCCAACGGCGGCACGCTGTACGACCCGAGCATCGGCAAGGCGATCATCAGCCCCGACGGCAAGAAGGTCACCAAGATCAAGCCCACCCCGCACGGCAAGCTGCCGATGAACGCGGCCACCCGCGACAAGATCGACAGTGCGCTCGCCGGTGTGGCCACCCGGGGCACCGCCGCCTGGCGGTTCGGCGGCTGGCCGCAGGACAAGATCCCGATGCACGCCAAGACCGGTACCGCCGAGGTCTACGGCAAGCAGACCACCTCGTGGTTCGCGACGTACACCAAGGACTACTCGGTCATCATGACGATCTCCCAGGGCGGTACCGGCTCCGGGGCCTCGGGCCCGGCCGTTCGCAAGATCTACAACGCCCTCTACGGCATCGGCGGCAAGGGCGGTATCGACAAGAAGAAGGCGCTGCTGCCCGAGCCGCAGGCCGATCTCCCCAAGATCGAGTCCGATGGCTCCATCGAGGCCCAGCCCCTGGGCAAGCAGTTCGCCGTCACGGCGAACGACCGGCGCAGGGGGGCACAGCGATGAGCGCGTCCACCCGCGACTACTCCGTCCGCCGCTTCACTCCGGAGCGCGGCACCTGGAGCAAGCTGACCGCCCGTGACTCGCTGGTGCGGCGGCTGGACTGGGTGCTGCTGGTCTGCGCGCTCGCGCTGTCCGCCATCGGCGCGGCGCTGGTGTACTCCGCGACCCGCAACCGCACCGAGCTCAACCAGGGCGATCCGTACTACTTCCTGGTCCGGCACGCCCTCAACACCGGTATCGGGCTGCTGCTGGCCATCGGCACCATCTGGCTGGGCCACCGCACCCTGCGCGGGGCGGTGCCGATCCTCTACGGGCTCTCCGTGGTGCTGGTGCTGGCCGTGCTCACCCCGCTGGGCTCGACCGTCAACGGTGCCCACGCCTGGATCCAGGTCGGCGGCGGGTTCTCTCTCCAGCCCTCCGAGTTCGCCAAGATCACGATCATCCTGGGGATGGCCATACTGCTGGCGACCCGGGTGGACGCGGGCGACCGGGTGCACCCCGATCACCGCACCGTGGTCCAGTCCCTCGGGCTGGCCGCGCTGCCCATCGCCATCGTGCTGCTGATGCCGGACCTCGGTTCGGTGATGGTCATGGCGGTGATCGTGCTCGCCGTACTGCTGGCCTCCGGCGCCTCCAACCGCTGGGTCGCCGGGCTGATCCTCACCGCGGTGACGGGCGCGGTGCTCATCTGGCAGCTCGGCGTGCTGGACCAGTACCAGATCGACCGCTTCGCGGCCTTCGCCAACCCCGCCCTGGACCCGGCCGGTGTCGGCTACAACACCAACCAGGCGCGGATCGCGATCGGTTCGGGCGGGCTCACCGGCAAGGGGCTGTTCCACGGCACCCAGACCACCGGCCAGTTCGTGCCCGAGCAGCAGACCGACTTCGTCTTCACGGTGGCGGGGGAGGAGCTGGGCTTCCTCGGCGCGGGCCTGATCATCGTGCTGCTGGGGATCGTGCTGTGGCGGGCCTGCCGTATCGCCCGGGACACCAGTGAGCTGTACGGAACCGTCGTCGCCGCCGGGATCATCGCCTGGTTCGCCTTCCAGGCGTTCGAGAACATCGGGATGACGCTCGGCATCATGCCGGTGGCCGGACTGCCGCTGCCGTTCGTCTCCTACGGCGGTTCCTCGATGTTCGCCGTCTGGATCGCGGTCGGTCTGCTCCAGTCCATCCGGGTGCAGCGGCCGGTTTCCGCCTGACGCCGTCATCAGTCGCTCCGAGGGCTCCGGGGGCTCCCCGCACCGGCCCCGGAGCGACTAAATTCGGTTCATGGTGGACACGATGCGGGAGATCGAGCGCAAGTACGAGGCGAACGGGACCACCAAGGACGGCGGACTGCCGGACCTGACCGGCGTCGACGCGGTCGCGGACATGACGGACCGCGGTGTGGTCACGCTGGACGCCACCTACTACGACACCCCCGGCCGCAGACTGGCGGCCGACGGGGTCACCCTGCGCCGCCGCACCGGCGGCGGTGACGAGGGCTGGCATCTCAAACTGCCCGTGGGCGAGGACACCCGGGACGAGATCCGCGCCCCGCTCTCGGACACCCTGCCCGGTACGCTCGCCGCGCTGGTCCGCTCCCGGGTCCGGGCCACCGAGCTGATACCCCTGGTCCACCTGCTGTCCGAGCGGGACGTCAAGCACCTGGTGGACGCCGACGGCGCACTGCTCGCCGAGATCTCCGCCGACCGCGTCACGGCCCGGCGGCTGGCGCCGGAGACCGGTGAGCCGGTCCGCTGGACCGAGTACGAGGTGGAGCTGGCCGAGGGCGGGGACCCGGCGCTGCTGGACGCGCTGGAGCCACGGCTGACCGCGGCGGGGCTGCGCCGTTCGGCGGCGCCCTCCAAGCTGGCGCGGGCGCTGGCCGAGACCGATCCGGCACGGTCCGCGAAGGAGCCCGCCCAGGAGAAGTCCGCCCGGAAGAAGTCCGCGAAGAAGCCGGCGAAGAAGCCGGCCGGGGACACCGCGGGCGATGTCGTCCTCGGCTACGTACGCCGCCAGATCACCGCCATCGTCGCCCTCGACCCCGCCGTACGCCTGGACACCCCCGACTCCGTCCACCGCATGCGCGTCGCCACCCGCAGGCTGCGCTCCGTCTTCCGCTCCTACCGGAAGGTGCTGGATCGCGCCGTCACCGACCCCATCGGCGCCGAGCTGAAGTGGCTCGCCGCCGAACTGGGCGTCGACCGTGACCGCGAGGTGCTCACCGCGCGGCTGGCGGAACGGCTCGCGGAGGTCCCGGTCGAGCTGCGGCTCGGCCCGGTCGCCGCCCGGCTGCGGATCTGGTCCGAGGCGCGCCGCCAGGGCTCGCGCGGCCGGCTGCTGGAGGTCCTGGACGGTGAGCGCCATCTCGCCCTCCTCGACCGGCTCGACGGGCTGCTCGCCGACCCGCCGCTGCGCCCGGCCGCCGCCCGCCCCGCCGGGGAGGTGATCCTCGATGCGGTGCTGCGCGACTACGGGCGGCTCGCCGAGCGCGTCGAGGCGGCCCTGCACGCCCCCGCGGGCCATGAGCGCGACCTCACCCTCCATGAGGCGCGCAAGGCCGCCAAACGGGCCCGCTACGCCGCCGAGGCGGCCCGCCCCGCCCTGGGCAAGCCCGCCAAGCGGTTCAGGAAGCTGATGACCGGGGTGCAGGAGCTGCTCGGCGACCACCAGGACGGTGTGGTGGCCCGGGAGGCGCTGCGCGAACTGGGCGTCCAGTCCCATGCGGCGGGGGAGAGCGCCTTCACCTACGGGCTGCTGTACGGCCGTGAGGAGGCCCTGGCCGCCGCCCGGGAGCGGGAGCTGCCGGAGCTGTGGGCCGAGGTCTCCCGCCCCGCGCACCGGGCGGCGCTGCGGCGCTGACCGGCCCGGGGGCGGCTCCACCGCGGTGTGGCGAGAGGGTGCCCGCGGGACCGGTACGCTTGAGGGTCACCCCTGTCAGCTCACGAAGGTATCTCCCACACGATGTCTGTCGAGTCGGTCTTCCCACAGCTCGAGGCCCTGCTCCCGCATGTGCAGAAGCCGATCCAGTACGTAGGCGGGGAGCTCAACTCCACGGTCAAGCCGTGGGACGACTGTGACGTCCGCTGGGCGCTCATGTACCCCGACGCCTACGAGGTCGGTCTGCCCAACCAGGGCGTCATGATCCTCTACGAGGTCCTCAACGAGCGCGAGGGTGTGCTCGCCGAGCGCACCTACAGCGTCTGGCCGGACCTCGAGGAGCTGATGCGCAAGCACGAGGTGCCGCAGTTCACCGTGGACGCGCACCGCCCGGTCGCGGCCTTCGACCTGTTCGGCGTCTCGTTCTCCACCGAGCTGGGCTACACCAACCTGCTCACCGCGCTCGACCTGGCCGGGATCCCGCTGGACGCCGCCGACCGTACCGAGGACCACCCCGTCGTGGTCGCGGGCGGTCACGCCGCGTTCAACCCCGAGCCGATCGCGGACTTCATCGACTGCGCGGTGATCGGCGACGGTGAGCAGGCCGTGCTGGAGATGACCGAGATCACCCGGGCGTGGAAGGCCGAGGGCCGCCCCGGCGGCCGCGAGGAGCTGCTCTTCCGGCTCGCCCGCACCGGCGGGGTCTACGTACCGCGGTTCTACGACGTGGAGTACCTGGCCGACGGCCGGATCTCCCGGGTGGTGCCCAACCGTTCGGGCGTGCCGTGGCGGGTTTCCAAGCACACCGTGATGGACCTCGACGAGTGGCCGTACCCCAAGCAGCCCCTGGTGCCGCTGGCCGAGACGGTCCACGAGCGGATGTCGGTGGAGATCTTCCGCGGCTGCACCCGTGGCTGCCGCTTCTGCCAGGCGGGCATGATCACCCGTCCGGTGCGCGAGCGCTCCATCACCGGTATCGGCGAGATGGTCGAGAAGGGGCTGAAGAACACCGGCTTCGAGGAGGTCGGCCTGCTGTCGCTGTCCTCCGCCGACCACACCGAGATCGGCGATGTCGCCAAGGGGCTGGCGGACCGGTACGAAGAGGACAAGATCGGTCTGTCCCTGCCCTCGACCCGGGTGGACGCGTTCAACATCGACCTGGCCAATGAGCTGACCCGCAACGGGCGCCGGTCGGGTCTGACCTTCGCCCCCGAGGGCGGTTCGGAGCGCATCCGCAAGGTCATCAACAAGATGGTCTCCGAAGAGGACCTCATCCGGACCGTTTCCACCGCGTACGGCAACGGCTGGCGCCAGGTGAAGCTGTACTTCATGTGCGGTCTGCCCACCGAGACCGACGACGACGTCCTCCAGATCGCCGACATGGCGACGAAGGTCATCGCCAAGGGCCGTGAGGTGTCCGGCAAGAACGACATCCGCTGCACTGTCTCGATCGGCGGTTTCGTCCCCAAGCCGCACACCCCGTTCCAGTGGGCGCCGCAGCTCAGCGCCGAGGAGACGGACGCCCGGCTGGAGAAGCTGCGCGACCGGATCCGCAGCGACAAGAAGTACGGACGCTCCATCGGCTTCCGCTACCACGACGGCAAGCCGGGCATCGTCGAGGGCCTGCTCTCCCGCGGCGACCGCCGGGTGGGCGCCGTCATCCGCGCCGTCTACGAGGACGGCGGCCGTTTCGACGGCTGGCGCGAACACTTCTCCTACGACCGCTGGATGGCGTGCGCCGAGCGGACCCTGCCCGGCTTCGGGCTGGACGTCGCCTGGTACACCACCCGCGAGCGCTCCTACGAGGAGGTCCTGCCCTGGGACCACCTGGACTCCGGGCTCGACAAGGACTGGCTCTGGGAGGACTGGCAGGACTCGCTCGACGAGACCGAGGTCGAGGACTGCCGCTGGACCCCCTGCTTCGACTGCGGCGTCTGCCCGCAGATGCAGACCGAGATCCAGATCGGCCCCACGGGCCGCAAGCTGCTGCCGCTGTCGGTCGTGAAGTAGCCGAACCGTCGACGGACAGCCCACAAAGTAGGCTGGAACGTGCCGGGCCGAGCCGGCCCGGCACGGAAAAGCCAGGAACACAAGGAGACACTCCCCTGGGCAAGCGACAGCCCGAAGGCCCGCCGCCCGCACCGGCGGTGCAGCGCATCCGTTTGCGCTACACCAAGCGCGGCCGCCTCCGGTTCACCAGCCACCGCGACTTCCAGCGCGCCTTCGAGCGGGCGCTGCGCCGCGCCGAGGTGCCCATGGCGTACTCGGCGGGTTTCACCCCGCACCCCAAGGTGTCGTACGCCAATGCCGCACCCACCGGCACCGGCAGTGAGGCCGAGTACCTGGAGATCCAGCTCACCGAGGCGCGTGACCCCGACACGCTGCGCGCCCTCCTCGACGAGTCGCTGCCTCCCGGCCTGGACGTCATCGACGCCGTCGAGGCCAGGACGTCCGGTATGGCGGACCGGCTGGAGGCGTCCGTATGGGAGATCCGGCTGGACCGGGTCGCCCCCGCGGACGCCGAACGGGCCGTCACCGCCTTCCTCGCGGCCGACACGGTCGAGGTGGAGCGCCGGACCAAAAACGGGTTGCGGACCTTCGACGCGCGTGCCGCCGTGGTCCGGCTGGAGGCGACCGGCGCCCCGGCCGATAGGCCGGTGGACGGTGGCTGTGCGATACTGCGGCTGGTAGTACGGCATCTGACACCTGCCGTACGACCCGACGACGTCCTGTCCGGTCTCCGCGCCACGGCCGACCTGGCGCCGCCGGTCCCCGCAGCGGTGACCAGGCTGGCGCAGGGGCTGCTCGATGAGGAGTCCGGCACGGTGACCGACCCGCTCGCGCCCGATCGCGAGGCAGTCACGGCCGCCCCACCCACGGCCGCCGAGCTGACCGCCGCGATGGCGCCGGAAGGTTCCGCGTAAGGACCGCCGTCGATGCGCCGCCGATGCACTTGGGAGCCACCCGGGTCCGGCTGGCGCACTGACCAGGAGACTTTCGCCGGTCCCGGCCATGTCCGGTCCCGGCGAGCGAGACGACAGCTCCCGTGCGGCGCCCACGCCCCGGACGGCGGCACCCGCGCACAGCGCGGCTGCGGCCGGAAGCAGGCGCGGCGCCCGGGAGCGTGACGGGAGAACCGCCCGCATGCTCGAGCCGATTGAGCCGATCGAACCTGTCCAGCCTGTGCAGCCCCTGGGACAGAGCGCGCCCCGCGTTGGCGCCGCCCCCGGGGACGCCCAGGACGGCACCCCCAGCGACACCCTGCCGCCACGCCGCCGCCGCGCGGCGTCCCGGCCCGCCGGACCTCCGGCGGGCGTGGTGGGCGACGCCGAGACCGTCGCCCCCGCCGTGCCGGCCATACCGGCCGAGGAGATCGCCGCGGTGACCGCCTCCGAGCCGGCCGCCGCCGCGTCCGACGCCGCGCCGCCCGCGCGTTCCCGCCGCCGTGCCACCCGTAAGGCCACGGCCCCGGCCGGAGCACCCGAGGCCGCCGAAACGGTCGTCCCCGCCGAGGCCGGACGGGGTACGGAGCCCGCCGCGGAGCCGGTGGCCGAGCCGGTCACCGAGACCGCGCCGCCCGCCCGCAGCCGCCGCCGTGCCACCCGCAAGGCCGCGGCCCCGGCCGGAGCGCCGCAGAGTGCCGAGACCGTCGTGGCCACCGATGAGCAGCCCGCCGAGGCCACGGCCGACACCCCCGCCGAGCCCGCCGCCGACTCCGCGCCGCCCGCGCGATCGCGTCGCCGCGCCACCCGTAAGGCGACCGCTCCGGCGGGCGCTCCGCGGTCGGCCGACGAGGACGCGTCGGCTACGGCGGCCGCTGGCGGCAGTGGTGAGGAGGCCACCGCCCCAGCCGCAGTCGCAGCCGATGCCCCGGCCGAACCGGCCGAGGAGGCGCCGCGCGCCCGCCGTCGTCGCGCCACCCGCAAGGTGACCGCCCCGGCCGGTGCGCCGGAGGCGGCCGAGCCGGAGACGGCCGCGGCCGCCCCGGAGCAGAAGCCCGAGGAGACGGAGGAGGCCGCCGAGGCCGAGACCGTGTCCGCCGCTCCCGCGCGCACCCGTCGCCGCGCCACCCGTAAGGCCGCGGCCGCCGCCGAGACCGCTTCCGCCGACGCCCCCGCGGCGTCCGAGGGCGCTGGGGCGGAGCCCGAGCAGGAGCCCGCGCCGCGCCGCCGCCGGGCCGCGCGCCCGCCGACGGCCGTCTTCCAGGCGCCGGTCTTCACCGAGCCGGTGTTCCAGACCCCGGAGAGCGCCGCCGCCGAGGCCGCGGCCGCCCAGGGCGAGGAGACCGCCGAGACCGAGGCCAAGGCCGAGGAGGAGCAGCCCGCGGCCGAGACCGCGGCGCCCGCCCGCCGCCGTCGCCGCCGTCGTGGTGAGCCCGCCGAGGAGCGCACGGAGGCCGAGGAGACCACCGCGCCCGCCGAGGCCGCCGAATCCGCGGCACCGTCCGAGGCCGAGGCCGAGACCGAGACCGAGGCCGAGGAGCAGCACGCCGAGGGCGAGCAGGGCGACGAGGAGTCGGGTGACCGCCCGGCCCGCCGCCGTCGCCGTGGCGGCCGTCGTCGCCGCCGTGGTGAGACCGCCGACGCCGAGGGCGGCGAGGGCCGCGCCGAGGGCGAGGAGCGTGACGAGGACGAGTCCGCCGCCGAGGCCGAGGGCGACGGGGAGTCCGGTGGCCGGTCCGACGAGGGTGCCGGAGCCGATGAGGGTTCCAGCAGCAGCCGTCGTCGCCGTCGCCGTCGCCGCCGCAGCGGGGACAGCGACGTCGAGTCGGGCGGGGACGACCCGGAGCGCACCGTCGTCAAGGTCCGCGAGCCCCGCAAGAAGGACGCCGAGTCCGGCACCAGCGCCGACGAGGTGCAGTCCATCAAGGGCTCCACCCGTCTGGAGGCCAAGAAGCAGCGCCGCCGCGAGGGGCGCGAGCAGGGCCGCCGCCGGGTGCCGATCATCACCGAGGCCGAGTTCCTGGCCCGCCGCGAGGCGGTCGAGCGGGTCATGGTGGTGCGGCAGAGCGGTGAGCGCACCCAGATCGGGGTGCTGGAGGACAACGTCCTCGTCGAGCACTTCGTCAACAAGGAGCAGTCCAGCAGCTACGTCGGCAACGTCTACCTGGGCAAGGTCCAGAACGTGCTGCCGTCGATGGAGGCCGCCTTCGTCGACATCGGCAAGGGCCGCAACGCGGTGCTGTACGCGGGCGAGGTGAACTTCGAGGCGCTGGGCATGGCCAACGGGCCGCGCCGGATCGAGACCGCCCTGAAGTCCGGGCAGTCGGTGCTGGTCCAGGTCACCAAGGACCCGATCGGCCACAAGGGCGCCCGCCTCACCAGCCAGGTCTCGCTGCCCGGCCGCTACCTGGTGTACGTGCCCGAGGGCTCGATGACCGGTATCAGCCGCAAGCTGCCCGACACCGAGCGGGCCCGGCTGAAGCAGATCCTGAAGAAGATCGTTCCCGAGGACGCGGGCGTGATCGTCCGCACCGCCGCGGAGGGCGCCAGCGAGGATGAGCTCGCCCGCGACGTCCAGCGCCTCCAGGCGCAGTGGGAGGAGATCCAGAAGAAGGCGAAGAGCGGCAACGCCCCGTCGCTGCTCTACGGCGAGCCGGACATGACCGTCCGGGTCGTCCGCGACATCTTCAACGAGGACTTCTCCAAGGTCATCGTGAGCGGTGACGACGCCTGGGACACCATCCACGGCTATGTCTCGCATGTGGCGCCCGACCTCGCCGACCGGCTCCAGAAGTGGACCTCGGACGTCGATGTCTTCGCCACGTACCGGATCGACGAGCAGCTGATGAAGGCGCTGGACCGCAAGGTCTGGCTGCCCAGCGGCGGTTCGCTGGTGATCGACCGGACCGAGGCGATGATCGTCGTCGACGTCAACACCGGCAAGTTCACCGGCCAGGGCGGCAACCTGGAGGAGACGGTCACCAGGAACAACCTGGAGGCGGCCGAGGAGATCGTGCGCCAGCTACGGCTGCGCGACCTCGGCGGCATCATCGTGATCGACTTCATCGACATGGTGCTGGAGTCCAACCGGGACCTGGTGCTGCGCAGGCTGCTGGAGTGCCTGGGCCGGGACCGCACCAAGCACCAGGTGGCGGAGGTCACCTCGCTGGGTCTGGTCCAGATGACCCGTAAGCGGGTCGGCCAGGGGCTGCTGGAGTCCTTCTCCGAGTCCTGTGTCCACTGCAACGGCCGCGGCGTGATCCTCCACATGGACCAGCCCACCTCGGTCGGTGGCGGTGGCGGCAAGCGCAAGAAGAAGAAGTCCGGTGGCGGCCAGCAGGCGCCCGAGCAGGACCGGGCCGCCGCCGAGCCGGAGACCGAGCCCGAGGGCGAGACGGTCGTCGAGGCGGCCGAGGAGGTCGCGGCCGAGGCCGCGGCGCCCACGGCCCTGCCGGAGCCGGTCTTCGCGGCCGACGAGGAGCTGTACAGCAGCGCCGCCGAGGCCGAGGCCGCCGCCGGCCGTGGCCGTACCCGCCGCCGGGCGACCCGGAAGGCGTCCGCCCCGGCGGGTGCCCCGAAGGCCGCCGCGCAGCAGGAGGCCGTCGTGGTCGTCGGCGCGGACGAGCACAAGGAAGCGCCCCAGGCCGAGAAGGCAGGGAAGGCCGGAAAGCCCGAGAAGAAGGCGCGGCGGTCCGGCAAGGCGTCGGAGCAGGCCGCCGAGGCCCCGGCCGAGGTGCCCGCTCCCGCCGCCCCGGAGGCCGTCGAGGTCCCCGAGGCTCCCGAGGCCGCTCCCGCGCCGCGTGCGCGCCGCCGGGTGACCCGGAAGGTGTCCGCCCCGGCGGGCTCGCCTGCGGGTGCCGAGGACGCCGCCGTGGTGGTCGTGGGCGCGCCCGCGGCCGACTCCGCGCCGGAGCCCGAGCCGGTGGTCGAGGCGGCGGAGGCCGCCGAGGCCGCACCGGCTGACGGCGAGGCCGCGGCTCCGGCCAGGAAGACGGCGCGCAAGACCGCCGCCAAGAAGGCCCCGGCGAAGAAGACGGCCGCGAAGAAGACCGTGGCGAAGAAGACGGCCGCCAAGAAGACGACGGCCAAGAAGACCACGGCGAAGAAGACCACGGCCAAGAAGTCGGCGTCGAAGAAGACCGCGGCGGCGGAGCAGCAGTCGCCGCAGGCGGTCTCGGCCGCCGCCGACGACTGACGGCCGGTCGTCCCACGGCCCCGGAGGGGCGCCTCCTCACCCGAGCAGGCGCCCCTCCGGGCTCTGGTAGCCTTGACCCTCGGCGTCTGTACGCCAAACCCCTGAGCAGATCCCTCCCGCTCCGTCGGGAGAGGCCGCTCGGCCGAAGATGAATCACAAGCGGCAGTCGTCGCGCGGAATCACTCGGTTGTCATGACCCGTGGAGGGTCATGTGGAGCGGCTGGCATCAGAGGTCCCGTCTTCGAACGAGAGAGTGAGAACCGCGTGTACGCGATCGTGCGCACCGGCGGCCGCCAGCAGAAGGTGGCCGTGGGCGATGTCATCGAGGTCGACCGGATGTCCGACAGCAAGGTCGGCGACAGTGTCGAGCTCTCGACTCTGCTCGTCGTCGACGGCGACGCCGTCACCAGCGACCCCTGGGTGCTGGCCGGCGTGAAGGTCCACGCCGAGGTTGTCGACCACCACAAGGGTGCCAAGATCGACATCCTGAAGTACAAGAACAAGACCGGTTACCGCAAGCGGATCGGCCACCGCCAGCTGCACACCGCGCTGAAGATCACCGGCATCGACTCGGCTGCGAAGTAAGGGACTGAGGAGACATGGCACACAAGAAGGGCGCATCGTCCACTCGGAACGGTCGCGACTCCAATGCCCAGCGGCTCGGCGTCAAGCGCTTCGGCGGCCAGGCCGTCAACGCGGGTGAGATCCTGGTCCGTCAGCGCGGCACGCACTTCCACCCGGGCACGGGCGTCGGCCGCGGCGGCGACGACACGCTGTTCGCGCTGGCCGCCGGTGCGGTGCAGTTCGGCACCCACCGTGGCCGCAAGGTCGTGAACATCGTTCCGGTCGCTGAGTAATCAGCCCCGGCGCGACACGCACACCTTTCCGAGGGCGGACCGCTCTTTCCCGTGACGGGGAAGCGGGTCCGCCCTCGGCGCGTTGACCACCACAGAACACGTACCGAACACCTCTGGAGGCATCCGTCATGACCACCTTCGTGGACCGCGTCGAGCTGCATGTCGCCGCGGGTAACGGAGGCCACGGCTGCGCCTCCGTACACCGTGAGAAGTTCAAGCCGCTGGGCGGCCCGGACGGCGGCAACGGTGGCCGCGGCGGCGATGTGATCCTGGTCGTCGACCAGTCGGTCACCACGCTGCTCGACTACCACCACAGCCCGCACCGCAAGGCCACCAACGGCAAGCCCGGTGAGGGCGGCAACCGCTCCGGCAAGGACGGTACGGACCTGGTGCTGCCGGTTCCGGACGGCACCGTCGTGCTCGACACGAAGGGCAACGTCCTCGCCGACCTCATCGGCCAGGGCACCACCTTCATCGCCGCCCAGGGCGGCCGCGGCGGCCTCGGCAACGCGGCCCTCGCCTCGGCCCGCCGCAAGGCCCCCGGCTTCGCGCTGCTGGGCGAGCCCGGCCAGACCGGCGATATCGTCCTGGAGCTCAAGACCGTCGCGGACGTGGCCCTCGTCGGCTACCCCAGCGCGGGCAAGTCGTCGCTGATCTCGGTGCTCTCGGCCGCCAAGCCGAAGATCGCCGACTATCCCTTCACCACCCTGGTGCCCAACCTCGGCGTGGTCACGGCCGGTTCGACCGTCTACACCATCGCGGACGTCCCCGGGCTGATCCCCGGCGCCAGCCAGGGCAAGGGCCTCGGCCTTGAGTTCCTGCGCCATGTCGAGCGGTGCTCGGTGCTGGTGCACGTCCTGGACACCGCCGCGCTGGAGTCCGAGCGCGACCCGGTGACCGACCTCGACGTCATCGAGGCGGAGCTCGCGCAGTACGGCGGTCTGGACGACCGGCCGCGCATCGTGGTGCTCAACAAGGTCGATGTGCCCGACGGCAAGGACCTCGCCGACATCATCCGTCCGGATCTGGAGGCCCGTGGCTACCAGGTCTTCGACGTCTCGGCGGTGGCCCACCTCGGCCTCAAGGAGCTGTCGTTCGCCCTGGCGAAGATCGTCGGCGACGCGCGTGCGGCCAAGCCCCAGCAGGAGGCCACCCGAATCGTCATCCGGCCCAAGGCCGTGGACGACGCGGGCTTCACGGTCGTTGCCGAGGACGGCTCCTACCGGGTGCTGGGCGAGAAGCCCGAACGCTGGGTCCACCAGACCGACTTCAACAACGACGAGGCCGTCGGCTACCTCGCCGACCGGCTGAACCGCCTCGGTGTCGAGGAGGAGCTGGTGAAGGCCGGTGCCCGCGCGGGCGATGAGGTCATCATCGGCCCCGAGGACAACGCGGTCGTCTTCGACTGGGAGCCGACCATGAACGCGGGCGCGGAGATGCTGGGCCGCCGCGGTGAGGACCACCGCTTCGAGGCCCCGCGTCCGGCCGCGCAGCGACGCCGGGAGCGCGAGGCGGAGCGCGACGAGGCGCAGGAGGAGTTCGACTCCTTCAACCCGTTCTAGCCGCGCCGCGGCCCGGGAAGGGCAGACGGATATGAGAAGGGCCCGGGAGGAAGCTCCCGGGCCCTTCTGGTGTCCTTGCGCGGATCAGACCGTCGCCGTCTCCTCGGGCTCCGGTGAGCCGGGCTCCAGCTCCATCTCCTCGGCCGCGTCACGGGCCTCGCGCTGCGAGGGGATCTCGTCCGCCAGCCGGGTGGCCATCCGGGCCCGGCGCCGGTCGGCCTCGGCGCACAGGTCCAGCGACGCCTGGTTGAAGCGCACCAGCGACGGCGGGTCGGACGGACCGAGCAGATGCACCTTCAGCTCCGCGCGGGCGGCCGCGAGGGTGTCCTGCTCCGGGTTCCGCACCGCGGCCAGCAGCTCCGCGACGCCCGAGCCGTCCGGGGTGAGGATCGCGGCGGCGCGCACGGTCGGGAAGCCCGCCCGGAACTCCTCCTCCGGCATCCCGCTGGTGTTCGCCACGGCGTACGGCTTCTCGCTCGTCAGGTAGTCGGAGACCACGCTGGAGACATCGCTGATCAGCACGTCGGCCTGGTTGAAGCAGGTGAAGATCGCCGGACGCGGGCCGGTGACGATCTGGTGCTCCCAGTCCGGCAGCGAGGCCCAGTAGGCGCTCTCCCAGGCGGCGGTGGCCGCGGCGACGCCCGCCGCGCGGTTGTCCTCCGGGGCGTCCTGGATCTTCATCCGCTCGATCTCGTCCGCGCTGGGGCGGAACGCGGTGCTGGTGAGCCGGTTGAGCTCATCGGCCCGCCGGGCCAGCTCGGCGGCGGCCTCCGCGCCGGGCCGGTCACCGTCGCGGCGGGTGTTCGCCTCGGTGATCATCGCCTTGATGCGCTCGTTGGCGCTGCCCGCGCGGGGGTCGACGGAGCCGGTCATCGGGTGCGGCTTGTACAGCAGCCGGACCTTGGGGTCGGCCAGCAGCGCGCGGACGATGTTCTCGCCCGCGAGCACCACCGAGGTGTTGCCGGGGTTGCCGTCCCAGCCCTCCCAGGTCGGCGCGTAGAGCACGGTGGTGAACTCGCCCGTGGGCACGCCCGCGTGGGGGCGGATGGGCGCGAGCTGCGGACGGCCGACCTCGACCACGTCCTTGTCCTCGACGCCGATGTCGGCGAGCTGGTAGCGCTCGCGCGCGGCCGGGCCCGCGACCCACACCTCGTCGTACGCCTTGGCGTACGGGTTGCAGCTCGAGAGCTTGTCGCTCTCGCCGTGGTTGGTGAACGCGTGCTTGATCGAGGGGATGCGCAGCACCTGGGAGGTCTTGCCGGAGTTCGCCGGGTGCAGCAGGACCTTGAGCGTCGAGTGCTCCAGCCGCATCAGGTGCGCGACCTTGGGGAGGCAGACGATCGGCACATCGGTGGCGTCGATCTTCTGCACCATGAACCGCTCACGGAGCACGATGATCGGGTTGCCGTCGAGCGCGGCGAGCGTGGAGAGCCACATGTTCGCCTGGTAGGCGGAGGAGTTGCCGCCGGAGAAGTACATGCCCACGGTCGGCTGGTACTCGGCCAGCCAGTTGTCCAGCCACTCCAGGGCCTTGGCCTCGCCGGCCACACGCTTGCGCGGCAGCAGCCAGGTGCCCAGGTGCACGGTCCCGCCGAGGGCGATCAGCAGCGCGACCGCCAGACCGGCACCGCCCCACCAGCCGTTCTTCGTGGCCGCGGTGACCAGCAGACCGGCGGTGGCCGGAACGGCCAGCCGCAGCAGCCGGCGGCCGTGCTGGCGCGAGAACAGCCGCGGCGGGGCGTCGCTCAGCCGCAGCGCGGACGCGTCGATGTTGCGCGTCACGAAGGGGAGCTGCCGGGAGCGGCGGACCAGTATGGCCACCGCCTGGCACGCGAAGTGCAGCACGTAGAAGGCGAGCAGCGCCACGGTGAGCGGCGCCTGCTCGTGCAGCGGGTTGATGCCCTCGATCCGCAGCAGCCCGACCATGATGAGCATGTCGCGGAACAGCTGGCGCACCGTGACGTCGAAGCGGACCTTGCCCAGCAGCGACAGCAGACCTGGCTGCTTGTGCTGGAGGAAGAGATCGAGTGCGAGACCACACGCCGAGGAGACGATGAGGAGAGGTACGTTCGGAAGCACGGCGCCGACGAGCTGTGTGGTGAAGAACACCACCATCGCGAGCAACGCCGTCAGCTGTACGACCCGGCGTGGGGCGAATCCGGCAGAGGGCACGGGGAGGGCTCCTGGCAGGAGGGCAACGGACGGATAAGGGGGACCCCTGACCGTATGCCGACGTCCGGCCCGGTAGCAATCCGCGCAGGCGCCAACCGCCCCGAACCGGGTCCAAACGATCACCGGGGAGGCGGTGCGCGGCACGTCCGGGGGCTGGAACGCGCAGGCGGGCCAGGGCGCGCCTGCCGTAGATTGCCCCCTTGTCATGATGAGTGTGCAGGGCATGCGTTCTGTGGGGCGTACGGTGCGTGACCGCCGCCTCCGGACGTGTGATGAGGCCGGGGACGGAGCAGGGGAGCGGAGTGACTGAGCAGGACGGGTCGGCGGTACGGGACGAGGTGGCCGCCGCCCGCAGGATCGTGGTCAAGGTCGGATCGTCCTCCCTCACCACCGCGGCGGGGGGTCTGGACGCGGACCGGGTCGACGCGCTGGTCGACGTGGTCGCGAAGGTTCTGCAGGGGGCCGGGGGCGAGCCGGAGACGCCGGGGGAGGGCAAGGAGATAGTCCTCGTCTCCTCGGGCGCCATCGCAGCCGGGCTGGCCCCGCTGGGCCTGGACCGCCGCCCCCGTGACCTGGCCCGGCAGCAGGCCGCCGCCAGTGTCGGACAGGGCCTCCTGGTGGCGCGCTACACGGCGTCCTTCGCCCGCTACGGGCGGCGGGTCGGCCAGGTGCTGCTCACCACGGACGACACCAGCCGCCGTGCCCATTACCGGAACGCCACCCGCACCCTGGACCAGCTGCTGGCCATGGGCGCGCTGCCGATCGTCAACGAGAACGACACGGTGGCCACGGACGAGATCCGGTTCGGCGACAACGACCGGCTGGCGGCCCTGGTGGCCCATCTGGTGCGGGCGGATCTGCTGGTGCTGCTCTCCGATGTGGACGGCCTCTACGACGGCGACCCCCGGAGCCCCGGCACCTCCCGGATCGACGAGGTCCGGGGGCCGAAGGACCTGGACGGGGTGTCGATCGGCAGCGCGGGCCGCTCCGGGGTCGGCACCGGCGGCATGGTCACCAAGGTCGAGGCGGCCCGGATCGCGGCCGCGGCGGGCGTACCGGTGGTGCTCACCTCCGCCAGCCGGGCCGGTGACGCCCTGCTCGGCCGCCGCACCGGCACCTATTTCCACCGCACCGGCCGCCGCTCGGCCAACCGGCTGCTGTGGCTCGCGCACGCCTCCGCGCCGCGCGGCGCGCTCACCCTGGACGACGGGGCGGTACGGGCGGTGGTGGAGCGGCGCACTTCGCTGCTCCCGGCGGGTATCGCGTCGGTGGAGGGGGACTTCACCGCGGGGGACCCGGTGGAGCTGCGGGACACCGAGGGGCGCGCGGTGGCCCGGGGGCTGGTCAACTTCGACGCCAAGGAGATCCCCCGGCTGCTCGGCCGGTCCACCCATGAGCTGGCCCGTGAGCTCGGACCGGCCTATGAGCGGGAGGTCGTGCACCGCGACGACCTCGTGGTGCTCGACCGCTGATCCCCGCTCGTGGCGGGTGCCCGTGCCCGGGCCCCGGCCCGGCGGGCGCGCGGCCGTTCTCCCGGCGCCCGCGCACCGGCTCCCCGCGCCGCGCGCGGGCGGGCGGGGGCGCGGGCGGTGGAGGGAAAGTGGGGAGGAATTCGCGACAAGTCCGTGTCATTCCTTGGAGACCTTGTGCAAAAAGGCCCCGCGGCACCCCCTCGGCTGGTCAACTTTGTTCCACGGGGCCGCGAGGGCAGCGGGCCCGTGGTGGGCCGCGGCGGCCCCGGAGCGTGAGCGGAAGCCGCGGACCATCGCCACACCGCCACTAGTGCTCCGCCCGCGGACGAGCGGAGCAGCGAGCTACAGGAGGCCGCCGGTGAGACGAGGGCGCCCGGGGGCGTCGCCCAGAGGAGCGGCGGAGCGCACCCTGACCAGTGTCGGAACGGGCGATATCGGTACCTCGGCCAGGGAGGCCGGGACCGGGGAGACCGCGGCGCGGGCCGCCGGGCGCGTGGAGAGCTCCCGGCTGTGGCACATCACCCTCAGCGTCTCGGGCGTCGAGGCGCCGCTGCGGGAGGTCCGCCGGGCCCTGGAGCAGCTGGCCCATGACCACCCCTTCCTGCTGACCAGCCGCTACGCCAACGATCACGCCGAGATCCGGTACTGGGAAGAGGCCCGTGATCTGCACGACGCGGCGGCGGTCGCGCTGCGGCTGTGGGGTGAGCACCGTTCCACGGCCAACCTCCCGCCGTGGGAGATCGTGGGGCTCGAGGTCATCGACCGTGACACGTATCACCAGCGGATCGCGGAGGGCTACGGTCCGCCACCCGCCTCCCCGGTGGGTGTGCACCCGTTCTGAGGACGGATGTGCGCCCCCGGAATGTGAGAACACCATCTCGAAGAGCGGAACAGGGGGCAGATCGGGCGCGCGGGCTCAGTAGGCTGCGTGCATGACCAGCGCACCCACGTCGCCGCTCACCGACCCCTGGCCGAAGTCTCCGGTCCTCCAGGCCGCCTACCGGGCCCGTGCCGCGGCCGCCGATCTCGCCCCGCTGCCGCGTGCCGTCAAGGACGACGCGCTGCTGGCGATGGCCGACGCGCTCGAGGTGCGCACCAAGGAGATCGTCGAGGCGAACGCGACCGATGTGGAGCGGGCCCGTGCGGCGGGCACCAGCGAGTCCATCGTCGACCGGCTGACCCTCACTCCCGAGCGGGTGCGTGCCATCGCCTCGGACGTCCGGGACGTGGTGGCGCTGCCGGACCCGGTCGGCGAGGTGGTGCGCGGTTCGACCCTGCCCAACGGGATCGACCTGCGCCAGGTGCGGGTCCCGCTCGGTGTCGTCGGCATCATCTACGAGGCCCGGCCCAATGTGACGGTGGACGCGGCCGCGCTGTGCCTGAAGTCGGGCAACGCCGTACTGCTGCGCGGCTCTTCGTCCGCGTACCACTCCAACAGCGCGCTGGTGAAGGTCCTGCGGGACGCCGTCGGCGGTGCCGGACTGCCCGCGGACGCGGTGCAGTTGGTGCCCGGTGAGAGCCGGGAGTCGGTCCGTGAGCTGATGCGGGCCCGCGGTCTGGTGGACGTGCTGATCCCGCGCGGCGGCGCCTCCCTGATCCGCGCCACCGTCGAGGAGTCGACGGTGCCGGTCATCGAGACCGGTACCGGCAACTGCCATGTGTACGTGGATGCCCAGGTGGATCTCGACATGGCGGTCGACATCCTGGTGAACTCCAAGGCCCAGCGGCCGAGCGTGTGCAACGCGGCCGAGACGCTGCTGGTGCACCAGGACATCGCCGCCGAGTTCCTGCCGCGCGCCCTGGAGGCGCTGGCCGACGCCGGGGTCACCGTGCACGCCGACGAGCGCGTGCTGGCGCTGGCCGAGGGCGCCAAGGCCACCGTGGTCCCGGCGGTGATGGACGACTGGGAGACCGAGTACCTCTCGTACGACATCGCGGCGGCCGTGGTGGACTCCCTGGAGGCCGCGGTGGCCCACATCCGGCTGTGGTCCTCCGGCCACACCGAGGCCATCGTGACGACGTCCCAGGCGGCCGCCCGGCGGTTCACCCAGCTGGTGGACTCCACCACGGTCGCCGTCAACGCCTCGACGCGTTTCACCGATGGCGGTCAGTTCGGCTTCGGTGCCGAGATCGGTATCTCCACCCAGAAGCTGCACGCCCGCGGTCCCATGGGTCTGCCCGAGCTGACCTCGACCAAGTACATCGTCACCGGCGACGGACACACCCGCTGACTCACCCGTTCGGGGGATACCCGACGGGGGGTTGCCTTGGGGTGGATCTTCCCCCGAATACCATTTCGCCCTGCCCAAATTGACCCGTCCGGTCTACTCTGAACGGGTGCCGGACGACGTGGGGGGCAAGCCGTTCCCGAACGGCGACGAGCCCGACGACCGCGGCCACGGAGAGGCGAACGACGAGTTCGCCGCCGTGGTCTTCGATGAGGACTTCGTACGGTCGGCCCTGATCCATGAACCGACCGCGGTGGAACGGATGCTGGCGGCCGCCGAGGCCCGTGCCGAGGCCGAGGCGTCCCGGCGGCGCCCCGCCGGGGTGCCCTCCGAGGACGAGCCGTTCGAGGACGGTTACGGCCCGGACGGCGAGGCCGGATACGGCTACGACCCCGATGACACCGACCCTGACGGCCGTTTCGGCCACGACCGGGACCCCGACGGCCTCTACGGCCCGTACGGCCCCTACGGGCGGTACGGCGGCGCCGGGCGGCCCTATCGCGGCCATGTCCGATGGCAGCGCCCCGTGGCCTGGCTGCTGGCCGTCCTGATGGGCGTCGGGGTGGTCGCCCTGGCCTTCACCGCCGTCTTCCGGGGCGCTTCGGGCAACCGCCAGGACCCGTCCCCGCCGCCGGCCACCAGCGGGGTCGACGGCAGCCCCACCGGACCGCCGCGGCTGGAACCCTCGCCGTCCTCCCCGGCCGAGTCCGGGACGCCCCCCGCCTCCAGCGCCCGCCGCTCGCCCTGAGCGCCCCCGCTCCGGGGCCCGCCCGGAGCCCGCGCCCGGGCCCCTCTAGCACGTCGCGCGGTATGCGGCGTTTCCTCCCGGAGCCGTCCGAAGTTGTGGAGTACCGCCGCGTTTACCGGTGCCCCCCGCGACCTACTCTTGAGGTATGACCGGGCGTGGAGACCCTCCCGAGGGGACACCCGACGGCGTCCCGGGAGGTGGTGAGGACGAGTACCGCTCCGTCGTATTCGACGAGTCGTTCGTTCGTGCTGCCCGGCTCCAGGAGTTCTCGGCCCGGGAGCGCATGGGCGAGCACGCGCGGGCGGTGCGCAGTCGTCATGCCTGGGCCAGGGCCGGGGCGTCCCGGCAGGCCGTCGTCCTCATCCTGCTGATCGCCCTCGCCTTCGCCGCGGCCGTCTACATGGGGGTGCGCCACCCCTACCAGGCCCCGCCGCCGCAGACCGTGGAACCGCTGCGCAGCAGTGTGGTGCCGCTGGCGCCGCGCGGTGAGGTGCCCGGCGGGGCGCCGGAGAAGCTCTTCCGCGACAGCCCGGCCGCCGAGTTCCGCACCGGCGCCCAGGGGGTCACGCTGCCCGGGGCCCGGCGTACCCGCAGCTTCACCGAGAGCCAGGTGATGGCGGCGCTCACCACGGCCAAGGAGTACGTGGTCACCTCGGCCCTCGACCCCGGTGTGCTCACCGGCGGCCCGGTGCGCATGGTGCGGCTGCTGCTGGACCCGGCCCAGCAGCACCAGTTCGACCAGAGCTTCGAGCATCCGGTGGACGACGGGCGCCATGCCGCCACCGGCTGGCTCACCCGCTTCAACCCGGCCGAGGTCACCCTGGCCGACAGCCCGGTGCGGGTGCGGGGCACCCTCAGCGTCGTCGAGCGCAGCCCCGCCACCCTGGAGATCACCGCCGACCACGTCTTCGTCTACGCGGTGCAGCGGGCCCATGAGCGCGGCCCGGACCACGCCGCGCTGTTCACCGTGCGGCGCGAGTCGCGGTTCCGCTTCGACCGCGAGGATCTGCGCGACCACCATCTGGAGCTGGTGCAGAGCGCCGTGCTGGCAGGCCCGCAGTCGTGCGCGGCGAACGCCTCGGGCTATCTGCGGCCGCTGCTCGCCGGACAGAGCGCCAGGGGCGACGTCCCGGACGGCACCGACCCGTACGCACCGGGCCGGACGCCCGTCTCGCTCTGCGGCGCCCTGACGCCCGGCTCCCAGCCCCGGACGGGCGGCGGCTCGTAGCGGCGTCCGTACGCCCGCGAGGGGCCCGCTACGGCACGGCTCAGCCCTTGCGCGGGGTGTCGGGTCCGTCCTCCGGCCCGTCCTCGCGTCCGCCACCGGACGGGGTGCCGTCCTCGCGGTCCGTGCCGTTTCCGCCGGAGCCGCCCTCCCGGTCCGGCCCCTGGGGCGTCTCCCCGCCGGGACGGCCACCGCCGCTGAACCGGTCCCGCAGCTTGCTGCCCAGGTCCCCGGCACCGCCCGCCACATCCCGCACGAACGACATCAGCGGGTCCTTGCTGGTGCGCACCGACTCCGCGTAGTGGCTGGCGGACTCGCGGAACGATTCGCCGACCGAGGTGTCCTTGTCCTCGTCGCGCCGCGGGTAGTGCCCGTCCATGAGCCGCTGGTAGTCACGGCCGGCGGCCCACTTCTTGAGCTCGGCCGCCCGCACCGTGGTGAACGGGTGGCTGCGCGGCAGCATGTTGAGGATCTTGAGGACGGAGTCGCGCAGGTCCCCGCTCGACTCGTACTCCTCCGCCTGCTCCAGGAACGCGTCCACGTTCATCTCGTGCAGGTGGTGGCCGCCCGCGAGCTTCATCAGCCCGCGCATCGACGCCTGGAGGTCCTGGCCCACCAGCAGCCCGGCCCGGTCCGCCGACAGCTCCGATTTGCGGAACCACTCGCGCAGCGCCGTCACCAGGGCCAGCACCGCCACGTTGCCCAGCGGGATCCAGGCCACCTTCAGCGCGAGACTGGTGAGGAACAGCAGTATTGTCCGGTAGACCGAGTGGCCGGAGAGCGCGTGGCCCACCTCATGGCCGATGACCGCCCGCATCTCCTCCTCGTCGAGGAGTTCCACCAGCCCGGTGGTCAGCACGATGATCGGCTCGTCCATGCCGATGCACATCGCGTTCGGCTGCGGGTTCTGGGTGATGTACATCGCCGGGACCTTCTCCAGGTCCAGGATGTAACAGGCGTCCCGCAGCATGTCGTTGAGGTGCGCGAACTGCCGGTCGCTCACCCGGACCGAGTCCGACAGGTACAGCAGCCGCAGACTGCGCTCGGGCAGCAGTCCGCTCAGCGCCTTGAACGCGGTGTCGAAGCCGGTCAGCTTGCGCAGGGCGACCAGCGCCGAACGGTCCGCGGGGTGCTCGTACGCCCGTGACGAGATGCCCGGGAACCGCCGCCGGCTGCGGCCCGGCACCCGCTCCTGTCCGCCGCCCTGTCCAAAGGTGCTGCTGTCGCCCATGTGGCCCCCTCGTCGCCGATACCGCGCCGGGCCGCCTCGGTCCTGCCCCTACCCCCGGCGGACCCCAGCCTAGGCCCTGACCGGCGGGGCGTTAGCGTGGAGACATGCCCGATATGACTGGCCTCACCGAAGTGCTCGCCGCCAACTCCAAGGACGCCGGACCGGGTGCGCTGCTGCGCACCATCATCGTCGTCGGTGTGGTGGGAGCGGTCCTGCTCGCCTGGTTCCTGCTGCGCGGCTACGGCAAGCAGGACTGACCCCGCGCCCAACCCCCGACCGGGTACGGGACGTCAGGGGCGGCGCGGAGAGCGGGGCCGAACACGGCTCGCATACGATGTGGCCGACGTGATTCGACGCCTAGACCCCGATAGGTAGTGCCCCGCGATGAGCGCTTACAGCACCGCACACACCCTGGCCACCCTTGCCGCCGAGGGTGGCGAGCACCACACCGACACCCACGCGAGCATCAGCCCGTATGTGACCGGTGGTGGCGCGCTGCTCATCCTGCTGCTGCTGCTGTGGATCACCACCCGCTTCAACCGGGACCGCTGACCGGGGCCGTGGACCCTGCGGGCCCCGGCCGCGGACCGGGCCCAGTAGGGTCTGCACGCATGGAAGAGCAGAAGGTGCCCGGCAAGCGGCGGCTCGGTGTGATGGGCGGGACGTTCGACCCGATCCACCACGGACACCTGGTCGCGGCGAGTGAGGTGGCGTCGCAGTTCCACCTCGACGAGGTGGTGTTCGTGCCCACCGGGCAGCCGTGGCAGAAGAGCCACAAGAAGGTCTCCCCGGCCGAGGACCGCTATCTGATGACGGTCATCGCGACCGCCTCCAACCCGCAGTTCTCGGTCAGCCGCATCGACATCGACCGCGGCGGGCCGACGTACACCACCGACACCCTCCGGGACCTCAAGGCGTCCAACGGTGACGCGGACCTGTTCTTCATCACCGGCGCTGACGCGCTCGCCCAGATCCTCACCTGGCGCGACGCCGAAGAGCTGTTCTCGCTCGCCCACTTCATCGGAGTGACCCGGCCGGGGCACATACTGGCCGACCCGGGTCTGCCGGAGGGCGGGGTGTCCCTGGTCGAGGTGCCCGCGCTGGCCATCTCCTCCTCGGACTGCCGCTCGCGCGTCGTGCACGGCGAACCCGTCTGGTACCTGGTGCCGGACGGCGTGGTGCGCTACATCGACAAGCGCGAGCTGTACCGGCACGACTGCTGATAGGGGTACGCCCGGTGAATGACGGACAGGACCCGTACGACCCGTACGCGCAGGATCCGTACGCCCCGGAGCCGCGGATCTACGGCTACGACGCCTATGGGCGTCCGGTCTACCAGCCGCAGGCCGGGCAGCAGACCTATGACCCACAGCAGGGTTATGACCCGCAGCAGAGCTATGAGCAGGGGCAGGGGCAGGCGTACGACCCGTACGGGCAGGCGCCGCCTCAGGGCGGACAGCAGGGGCAGGGCGGCTACGGCTACGACCCGTACGCCCAGCAGCACGCCCAGGCGGCGCATCCGCAGGCGCAGCAGCAGCCCCAGGCCCAGCCGTACGACCCGTACGCCGCCCCGCAGCAGTACCCGTACGACACCCGGCAGCAGGGCTACGGCTATGACTACGCCGCCCCCACCGTCCCGCCGCAGCGCGAGGCGCACCCGTACGAGGAGCTGAGCCCCGAGGCGCTGCGGGAGGAGCAGCGGTCCGGGCCCGCCGCGGACGAGCCGGAGCCCGCCCGCGGGCCGGGCGCCGCGGGGGCAGCCGGCCCGTCGGGGGCGAAGGACGACCCCGACGAGGACTACCGGACCGAGCAGTTCTCCTTCGTCGAGGAGGAGGACGAGGAAACCGACGACGTCATCGACTGGCTGAAGTTCGCCGAGACCCGCACCGAGCGGCGCGACGAGCGCAAGCGCAAGGGCCGCAACCGCATGGTCGCCCTGATCGTGGTGCTGGTCCTGGCCGCCACCGGCGGGGTCGGCTACCTCTGGGCCGCGGGCAAGCTGCCGGGAGTGTCCGGCGGGACGTCCGACGAGGCCGCGGGCGGTCCGCAGCAGCGCGATGTGATCGTGGTCCACCTGCGCGAGACCAAGGGCGGCCGCAGCTCCACCGCGCTGCTGGTGGACAACGAGACCACGGGCAAGGGCACCACCGTCCTGCTGCCCAACGCGCTGTCCGTCTCCACCGAGGAGGGCGGCTCCACCACACTGGGCAAGTCGGTCACCGACGAGGGTTCGGACTCCACCCGGGAGTCCCTGAGCACCCTGCTGGGCTCGCGGATCCAGGGCACCTGGCGGCTGGACACCCCGTACCTGGAGAACCTGGTCGAGCTGGTCGGCGGGATCACCGTGACCACCGACGCGGTCGTGCCGGACAAGCAGAAGGGCGCCGCTCCGCTGGTGAAGAAGGGCCCGGAGCAGCCCCTGGGCGGCCAGGGCGCCGTGGCCTACGCCACGTACCGGGCGCCGGGCGAGCCGCAGACCAAGCAGCTTGCCCGGTTCGGGCAGGTCATGCACGCGGCGCTGAAGAAGCTGTCCAGTGACGAGAAGGGCGCGACCAGCACCGTGGAGTCGCTGGCCCAGATCCCCGATCCGTCGCTGTCGGAAGCGCAGCTCGGCGCCTCACTGGCCCGGCTGGCCGGACAGGCCAAGGGCGGCGACTACGACACCGCGATGCTGCCGGTGCGCCAGGACGGCACGCTCAGCGCGCGGGCCACCGACCATGTGGTCAAGGATGTCCTCGGCGGCGCGGTCAAGAACACCGGGGGCGACGCCCCGCGGGTCAGCGTGACCAACGCGGGCGGCACCGCGGACGCGGCGGGATCGGCCCGGGTGACGCTGGTCAACGGCGGTTTCACGGTCGTCTCCGCGACCGAGGGCGGTGGCACCCCGCAGTCGGTCTCGCGGGTCACCTACGTCCGGGCCGCCCAGGCGGCCCAGGCCAAGGAGGTCGCCAAGACCCTGGGCCTGTCCGCGAGCGCGGTGCGCAAGGGCAAGGGCGCGGCCAACGCGGACATCACCGTCGTCCTCGGCCGGGACTACCGGGGCGGGAGCTGAGCGCCCGACCCCTCCGCAGGACCACCGCGGCGGCCGCCTCCGGGCGGCCGCCGCGGTCGTGTGTGTGCGGCCGCTGTGGCGTGTGCGGGGCGCTCGCCGGTCCTGGCACCGTCCTGGCACGACGGGGTGGCGGCGGGGCGTGAGACCCTTGGGGTGCCAGACCCTCGGGGTACGAAGACGACCGAAAGCCAGCCTGTGACCGCCACGGACCGCTCCATCGAGCTCATCAACGCCGCCGCCCAGGCAGCCGCCGACAAGCTCGCGCACGACATCATCGCGTACGACGTCAGCGACGTCCTCTCGATCACCGACGCCTTCCTGCTGGCCTCGGCGCCCAACGACCGGCAGGTGAAGTCGATCGTCGACGAGATCGAGGAGCGGCTGAACAAGGAGCTCGGCGCCAAGCCGGTGCGCCGGGAGGGCGACCGCGAGGCCCGCTGGGTGCTGCTGGACTACGTGGACGTCGTGGTGCACGTCCAGCACAGCGAGGAGCGGGTCTTCTACGCCCTGGAGCGGCTGTGGAAGGACTGCCCGCAGCTTGAGCTCCCGGAGGACGCCGTCGCCACCCGCGGCAAGGCGGAGGAGTACGCGCAGGCCCACGGCGACGGCGGCCCCGCTGGCGGTGAGCTGAGCTGAACGGCACCACCGGTGGCCGGGGGCGCCGTGTCGTCCTGTGGCGGCACGGCCAGACGGCCTGGAACATCGAGCGCCGCTTCCAGGGCTCCCTGGACATCGAGCTGACCGAGACCGGGGTCGCGCAGGCACGCCGCGCGGCCCGGCTGCTGGCCGGGCTGAAGCCGGACGCGATCGTCGCCTCCGACCTCAAGCGGGCCGCGGCCACCGCCGCCGAGCTGGCGGCGGTCACCGGTCTGTCGGTCTCCCACGACGCGGCGCTCCGGGAGACCTACGCCGGGCAGTGGCAGGGGCTCACCCATGACGAGATCATGGCGCGCTTCGGTACCGAGTACACCGCGTGGAAGCGCGGTGAGCCCATCCGCCGCGGTGGCGGCGAACTGGAGACCGAGGTCGCCGACCGGGCCGCCCCGGTGGTCCTGGAGAGTGCCGACAAGCTGCCCGACGGCGGCACGCTCGTGGTGGTCAGCCACGGCGGCACCTTCCGCACCACCATCGGCCGGCTGCTCGGTCTGGAGCCCCGGACCTGGGAGGCGCTGGGCGGCCTGTCCAACTGCTGCTGGTCGGTGCTGGGCGAGGGGGTGCGCGGCTGGCGGCTGCTGGAGCACAACGCCGGATCGCTGCCCGAGCCGGTGCTCGGCGACGACGACTGAGCGGATTTCCTTTTCCGGCTGGTCACCGGCTATGCTCCTACTCGTTCGAAGCGCTCCGGCGCAGGGAACAGCGGGGCTATAGCTCAGTTGGTAGAGCGCCTGCATGGCATGCAGGAGGTCAGGAGTTCAATTCTCCTTAGCTCCACAGCACCGCGCCGGTCCCGTCCCCTTCCGAGGGGGCGGGACCGTTGCTTTTCCCGCCCCCGTTGCTTTTCCCGGCCCGTCACACGCGGTCGGCGGACCGGGCCCGCCCGTCGCGCGCCGCCCGCATCGCGGAGAGCGGGCGGACATGGACGGAGCAGCCGATCAGCGGGTCGTGGATGCCCCGTAGCCGCTCCAGGAAGAGCCGGCTCTCCTCGCCGTCCGGGGTGTAGACCACGACCCGGTTCTCCGGCGCCCCGTTGATCTGCATCGACGTGGAGATCAGCCGTATCGCGCCGACCGAGGCATGTTGCACCACCTTGATCCGCGAACCGGGCGGGGCGACGTCCCCGGTGCGCCAGAGCCGGGCGAAATGATCGCTGGCGGCCAGCAGCCGGGTGAGGAACTCCTCCCACGCGGGCTCGCCCAGATGCCGTCCGTACGCACCGCGCAGCGTGCCCACGATGACCGGCAGCTCCTGGTCCAGGTTGTGCAGCGCGACGCAGCAGCGCTGGTTGACGAAGAGCTGCCACAGCACGTTCCGCTCGGAGGGTGAGGTCAGCAGCATCGACGGAAACAGGTGCTGGTAACCGGCGTTGTACGCCAGGATGTCGTAGCGGGCGTTGTAGACCACGGCCGGGAGCGGATCGAGCGCGTCCAGGATGCCCTGCACCTCGGGGCCGACGGTGCCCGCGTCCCGCGCGCGGTCCGGGACGTACGGGACCTCCGCCAGGTGGTACAGGTGCTCGCGCTCGGCCGGGTCGAGCCGCAGGGTGCGCGCGACCGCGTCCAGCACCTGCACGCTCGCGTTGATCGGGCGGCCCTGCTCCAGCCAGGTGTACCAGGTGACGCCGACCCCGGAGAGCTGGGCGACCTCCTCCCGGCGCAGCCCGGGGGTGCGGCGGCGCAGCCCGGGCGCCATCCCCACGTCCGCCGGGGTCACCCGGGCCCGGCGGCTGCGCAGGAACGCGGCCAGCTCGGGCCGCCGCCGCTGCTGGACGGTCTGCCGGTGTCCGGCGGTGTTCACGCTCATCGTCGATTCCCCTGTCCCCCGTGGCGGCGCCGTCCCCCGTGGCGGACGCCCCCGTGACGGCCCCCGCGCGAGGGACCACCGGTACTCCATGGTCCCGGCGGCGGCCGGATACTGCCAGGTGCTGCCACTACCAGCATCGGCGGGCTCTCGTTACCGGTACCGGCGGGCCCGCACGCTCGGCTCATGACGCACACTCCGACCACCCCCCTCCCCGCCGAGGACTCCGCGGCAGAGCCCGCCGAGGACTCCGCACCCAGTAAAGACCGGCCCACTGACACTCCCGCCGCCGTCCCCACCACCCGGCGCGCCCCACGCCCCGGCTGGCTGCTCGCGATCGTGCTGACCGGCCAGCTCATGGCCGTGCTCGACGTCTTCATCGTCAATGTCGCGGCACCGACCGTGCGCACCGATCTGCATGCCTCCGACGCCGGACTCCAGCTCGTCATCGCCGGGTACACCATCGCCTACGCCGTACTACTGATCACCGGAGCACGGCTCGGCGCGCTCTTCGGCCACCGGCGGATGTTCCTGTCCGGGCTCGCCGGGTTCACCGCCGCCTCGCTGGCCTGCGGTCTGGCCCAGGGCACCGGACAGCTGATCGCCTTCCGGTTCATCCAGGGCGCGGCGTCGGCCATGATGCTGCCGCAGGTGCTCACCCTCATCCAGCGGACGTACACGGGCGGTTCGCGGGCCCGGGCGCTCGGCGCGTACTCCGCGGTGCTCGCCTCGGGGGCCGCCGCCGGACTGGTCGTGGGCGGTGTGCTCGTCGAGGCCGACCTGATGGGCACCGGCTGGCGTCCGGTCTTCCTGGTGAACGTGCCGATCGGGCTGCTGCTCCTCGTCCTCGGACCGCGGCTGATGGGCCCGCCGGAGGAGGCGCGCGGCCCGGCCGGCGGGCTCCGCGGCGGACTGGACCTGCCCGGTCTGGTGCTGCTGGCCGCGGCGGTCCTGCTGTTCACGGTGCCCATGGTGCTCGGACCGGAGCGGGACTGGCCGCTGTGGGGCTGGCTCATGCTGGGCCTGAGCGTGGTCCTGACGGCGCTGTTCGCCGGATACGAGGCGCGGCTGGCCCGGCGCGGCGGCAGGCCGCTGATCGCCCCGCGGGTGCTGCGGGCGCCCGGGATGGCGGTCGCGGTGGTCCGCATCATGCTGGGGATGGCGGCCAACGGCGGCTTCCTGTTCGCCACCACCCTGCACGTCCAGGGCGGGCTCGGCTACAGCGCCATGCGGGCCGGGCTGACCTTCGTGCCCTCGGCTGCGGCGTTCGGCACCCTGGCGCTCAACTGGCAGAAGCTGCCCGCGCGCTGGCAGCCCGCCCTGGTACCGGGCGGATTCGCGCTGGCGGCCGTGTCGTTCACCGGACTCGGTCTGGTGCTGCGCGACGGGGGCGACGGCGGCTTCTGGCTCTACCTGGTGCTCGCGGGCACCGGAGCGGGTCTCTCGCTCGCCTACGGGCCCGTGCTGACGCGGACGTTGGCGACGGTGCGGCAGCAGGACGCGGCGGACGCCAGCGGTGTTCTGGTGACGGCCGCTCAACTCGGACTGCTGAGCGGAGTCGCGGTCTTCGGCACGGTCTTCCTGACCGCGGTGGAGGGCTCGGCGCCCGGAGCGCACGCCTCGGCGGACGCCCTGTGGGTGACCTGCGTCGCACTGGCCGCGACGGCGGCATGCGGAACGCTGCTCGGTCTGGCGAGGCGTGTGAGGCATCTCCGCTGACCTGGGCGTCGTCCCGTGGCAGAATCGGACGGCCGGAGGGGCAGGGGCCGACAGTCCGATGGGGAGGGCAGGTGGGATGCCGACCAGCATCCTCGACGCGATCGAGGACCTGTCCGACACGGATCGGCCGGGCATCGCCTGCCCGTCCTGCGGTTCCGGCAAAGTGGCTCAGGTCCTCGGCGACAACGGCGGTGTTTCCTACGTGTGTACGGCCTGCGGGCACAGCTGGAGCTGAGTGACATGGGAGCACACAGCCGGAAATGTGACTGGTGCGGCAGCGGTACGCCGATCGTCCGCGACATGGAGCCGCTCAACTCCGACTACCAGTACTGGTGCGCGGAGTGCGCACGGGCGCTGATCATCAAGGGCGATCCCATCGAGACCTACCGGGAGCTCGAGGGCGAGCCGATCTACGGCCGGCTCCTCGACGAGCACTGCACGCTGAAGCGTTTCTATTCGTTCGCGACGGCGTGACCGGGCCCGCTCCGGCCCCCGCGGCAATCGATTTGGCGGAAGGCCGGGGCGTCCGTGTAATGTAGGCGATGCCGCCGAGGGGAACCGGGCGGAGTAAGACCTGGGGCTATAGCTCAGTTGGTAGAGCGCCTGCATGGCATGCAGGAGGTCAGGAGTTCAATTCTCCTTAGCTCCACAGCGACCGGAGACGGACTGTCCGATATGGACGGTCCGTCTCTTTTGTCTTCCCTCCTTCTCCGCCTCCCTGCCGCGATTCCCTCGCTGCGAGCCCTTGGCCCCCTGCGGTAACCTGACTCCATGCGTGCCGTACGCCTTCTGCTTAGCGGGCCGCGCTGATCCAGGGCCGACCGAGAACTGCTCCGGTCGGCATCGGCGCGGCGTCCCCTCCTGTGCGAGGGGTCTTTTTGTTTCGAAGGGCCAGAGGGAGCCGTTCCCTACCGCAGGCAGAGACGACCGATGGAGCTTTGAGGATCATGAGCGAGACCACTGCCGCGGCCGAGGTGGCCGCGCCGCACCGCTACACGGCCGCCCTGGCCGCTGACATCGAAGCCCGCTGGCAGGACTTCTGGGACGCGAACGGTACGTATGACGCGCCCAACCCGAGCGGTGACCTGGCCGGTGACGCCGAGGCCGCCGCCCGGCCCAAGAAGTTCGTCATGGACATGTTCCCGTACCCGTCGGGTGCCGGACTGCACGTCGGACATCCGCTGGGCTACATCGCCACCGATGTCTACGCCCGCTACCACCGCATGACGGGCCACAACGTCCTGCACACCCTGGGCTTCGACGCCTTCGGCCTGCCCGCCGAGCAGTACGCGGTGCAGACCGGCACCCACCCCCGGGTGAGCACCGAGGCCAACATCGAGAACATGCGGCGCCAGCTGCGCCGGCTGGGCCTGGGCCACGACCCGCGCCGCTCCTTCGCGACGATCGAGCCGGACTACTACCGCTGGACCCAGTGGATCTTCCTGCAGATCTTCAACTCCTGGTACGACCAGGAGGCGCGGACCGCCCGCCCCATCGCCACCCTGGTCGAGCAGTTCGCCTCCGGTGAGCGCCCGACGCCCGACGGCCGCCCCTGGGCCGAGCTGACCGAGGCCGAGCGCGCCGACGTCCTGGGCGGCTACCGCCTGGCCTACGCCTCGGACGCGCCCGTCAACTGGTGCCCCGGGCTGGGCACCGTGCTGGCCAATGAGGAGGTCACCGCGGAGGGCCGTTCCGAGCGCGGCAACTTCCCCGTCTTCAAGGCCAAGCTGCGCCAGTGGAACATGCGCATCACCGCCTACGCCGACCGGCTGCTGTCGGACCTGGACCCGCTGGACTGGCCCGAGGCCATCAAGCTGCAGCAGCGCAACTGGATCGGACGCAGTGAGGGTGCCCGGGTGGACTTCCCGGTGGCCGAGCGCCCCGAGGCGAAGATCACCGTCTTCACCACCCGCCAGGACACCCTGTTCGGCGCCACCTACATGGTGCTGGCCCCCGAGCACGGCCTGGTGGACGAGATCGTCCCGGCCGCCTGGCCCGAGGGCACCCACGAGGTGTGGACCGGCGGGCACGCCACCCCGGCCGAGGCCGTCGCCGCGTACCGCAAGCAGGCCGCGGCCAAGTCCGATGTGGAGCGGCAGGCCGAGGCCAAGGACAAGACCGGTGTCTTCACCGGCGCGTTCGCGGTCAACCCGGTCAGCGGCGAGCCGGTGCCGGTCTTCATCGCGGACTATGTGCTGATGGGCTACGGCACCGGCGCGATCATGGCCGTGCCGGCCCATGACAGCCGCGACTTCGCCTTCGCCCGCGCCTTCGAACTGCCCATGCGCTGTGTGGTCGAGCCGTCGGACGATCGCGGCACCGACCCGTCCGACTGGGACGACGCCTTCGCCTCGTACGAGGCGAAGATCGTCAACTCGGCGGGCGAGTCCGTCTCGCTGGACGGTCTGGGCGTCGTCGAGGCCAAGGCCCGCATCACCGAGTGGCTGGAGGCCCGCGGCATCGGTGAGGGCACCGTCAACTTCCGGCTGCGCGACTGGCTGTTCAGCCGTCAGCGCTACTGGGGCGAGCCCTTCCCGATCGTCTACGACGAGGACGGCATCGCCCATCCGCTGCCGGAGTCGATGCTGCCGCTGGAGCTGCCCGAGGTCGACGACTACGCGCCGCGCACCTTCGACCCGGACGACGCCGACACCTCCCCGGAGACCCCGCTGTCCCGGAACGAGGACTGGGTCGATGTGGTGCTGGACCTGGGCGACGGCCGTGGCCCCCGCCCGTACCGCCGCGAGACCAACACCATGCCCAACTGGGCCGGTTCCTGCTGGTACGAGCTGCGCTACCTGGACCCGCGCAACGAGGACCGGCTGGTCGACCCGGACATCGAGCGCTACTGGATGGGCCCGCGCGAGGGACAGCCGACCGGCGGGGTCGACCTGTACGTCGGCGGTGCCGAGCACGCCGTACTGCACCTGCTGTACGCGCGCTTCTGGTCCAAGGTGCTGTTCGACCTGGGCCATGTCTCCTCGGCCGAGCCGTTCCACAAGCTGTTCAACCAAGGCATGATCCAGGCGTATGTCTACCGGGACAGCCGGGGCATCGCCGTGCCGGCCGCCGAGGTCGAGGAGCGCGACGGCGCCTACTGGTACGAGGGTGAGAAGGTCACCCGGCTGCTGGGCAAGATGGGCAAGTCCCTGAAGAACGCCGTCACGCCGGACGAGATCTGCGCCGAGTACGGGGCCGACACCCTGCGGCTGTACGAGATGGCGATGGGCCCGCTGGACGTCTCGCGCCCCTGGGACACCCGCGCGGTCGTCGGCCAGTACCGGCTGCTGCAGCGGCTGTGGCGCAATGTCGTGGACGAGAACACGGGCGAGGCCGTCGTCGTCGACGCGGAGCCCGACGAGGCGACGCTGCGCGCCCTGCACAAGGCGATCGACGGGGTCCGGCAGGACATGGTGGGGCTGCGGTTCAACACCGCCATCGCCAAGATCACCGAGCTGAACAACCACGTCACCAAGGTGCGCGAGGTGCCGCGCCAGGTGGCCGAGGGCCTGGTGCTGCTGATCGCCCCGCTGGCCCCGCATATCGCCGAGGAGCTGTGGCGCAAGCTGGGCCGCACCACCTCGGTCGTCCACGAGCCCTTCCCGGCCGCCGACCCGGCCTATGTGGTGGACGAGACGGTGACCTGCGTGGTGCAGATCAAGGGCAAGGTCAAGGCGCGGCTGGAGGTCGCCCCCTCGATCACGGAGGACGAGCTGGAGAAGCTGGCCCTGGGTGACCCGGCGGTGGTGGCGGCGCTGGACGGCGCGGACATCCGCAAGGTGATCGTGCGGGCGCCCAAGCTGGTCAATATCGTTCCGGCCTGATCCGGCACCTTCCCGTACGGGCGGGGGGGGGGGGGGGGGGGGGGGCGCCCCCCCCCCCCCCCCCCCCCCGCCCGGTCCGTTTAGGGTGGAGGGACGAGTGCCGTTGCCGCGTGCCGCCGCCGTGACCGACGCCAAGGAGCGCACATGGAAGCCATCTGGATCCTGTTGGTGCTGTTCCTCGTCTGTGCGGGAGCGGGCGTCTACGCCACCGCGCGGGCGGTCAAGGCGGCCAAGCGGGGCATCGACCGCACGGTGCACCAGGCCCGGCGCTCGGTGGAGGACACCCGGCTGCGGGCCCGCCAGTTCGCCCAGCCGGGCACCGCCGGAGAGCTGGCCGAGCTGCGGCTGTCCTTGCGTTCCTCGATGCACGCCACCGAGCAGGCGCTGACCGCCTCGGCGGAGCAAGACCGCTCGCTCTCGGAGTCGTTGGACCTGTTCCGGCGGCTCAGCGAGCACGGGCGGGAGCTGGAGGAGGAGCTGAAGCGGCTGGAGCGTGATCCCGACAAGGCCAGGGTCACCGCCCTGCTGCCCGAGCTGCGCGACCGCACCCAGCGGATCACCCACTCCGCGGACTCGCTGCGCTGGGCGGCGCGGGACCGTGCCCAGCGGTTCGCCCAGGACGATCTGGACACGCTGGGGCGTGAGATCGACGTGGAGGCGGGGGCGCTGCGGCACTGGACGTCGGAGTCGGAGGAGCCGTCGGGGGCCGGGGCTCCGTCTGCGTCCTCGTCTTCACCTCGGAGTGGCTCCGAGGGGGCTGCCGGGCGGGCATCCGCCCAGGAGCCGCCGTCGATCGGTACGACGCCCCGCGCGGAGGGCTACGCCTGGCAGAAGCCGTGGCGGAAATCCGCCCGTCCGGAGAACACGGCCTGACGCGGTACGGACGGCCGGCGGTAGCGGGCGGTGCCGACCCGGGTGGGCCGGACACGGCCCTGACCGGTACGGTCAGTGATCGTCCGGCGGGGTCGCGCTGTCGGCCCGGCGCGTCCCCCGATAACCTCCCTGTCATGTCCCGCCATGTCGCGATCGTGACCGATTCAACGGCGTACCTGCCGAAGGAGGCGATGGAGCGGCACCGCATCACCGCCGTTCCGCTGACGGTGGTGCTCGGAGACCGGGCCCTGGAGGAGGGCACCGAGATCTCGGCGCGTTCCCTCGCGCAGGCCCTCCAGAAGCGCAGGCCGGTGACCACCTCCCGGCCCAGCCCCGAGATGTTCGCGGCGGCCTACCGTGCCGCCGCCGAGGAGGGGGCGACGGGCATCGTCTCCCTCCATCTGTCCGCCGAGATCTCCGGTACCCACGACGCGGCGGTGCTCGCCGCCCAGGACGCCCCGGTGCCGGTGCGGGTCGTGGACAGCGGCATGGTCGCGATGGCGCTGGGCTTCTGCGCACTGGCGGCGGCCGAGGCGGCGGAGGGCGGCGGCTCGCTGGACGACGCCGTGGCGGCGGCCCAGAAGCGGGCCGACGGCACGGCCGCCTACTTCTACGTGGACACCCTCGACTACCTGCGGCGTGGCGGCCGCATCGGTACGGCGCAGGCGCTGCTCGGCTCCGCGCTGGCCGTCAAGCCGCTGCTCCAGCTCGACGGGGGGCGGATCGAACTGCGGGAGAAGGTGCGCACCGCCTCGAAGGCCATCGCGCGGCTGGAGGAGCTGGTGGTGGAGCGGGCGGGACAGAGCCCGGTGGACATCGCGGTGCAGCATCTGGCGGCGGGGGAGCGGGCGGCGGGGCTCGCGGAGCGGCTGCGGGAGCGGGTGCCGGGGCTGGTGGAGCTGTATGTGGGGGAGGTGGGCGCGGTGATCGGCGCCCACACCGGGCCGGGACTGCTGGGCGCGATCGTCTCGCCGCGGTAGGGGTGGCGGGAGCGGTGGCCGTGGCGGGAGCGGTGGCCGTCGCGGGAGCCGCGGCTGTAGCGGGAGCTCGTTCACCCGTCGGGGTGGCCGCGATATCCACAACCGCCGGGTTGTCCCCGGGATATGGGGCGTCCCGGCGGGTTCGGCCGGATGTGCCTACCGTCGGGAGGCATGAGGTCATCGTCACAGACAGTAATCATCGGTGTGGAGCGCGGTCGCCATCGTGGGGGCGGCGCGGGCCGCATGCGCGGCCGGGGAGCCCGGCCCGGGTCGTGTGCGGGTGCGGCGTCGCCCTTGCCTTCGCTCGCACTCCCCGCCGGACCCGCGTCCGTACCTCCTCGGGCGCCCGCGCCCGCGTCTTCGCCTTCGCCTTCGCCTTCGGCACGCGCCGCGGCGCTGCTGGCCGGGCCGGTGGCGCCGGCGCGGCTCGCGGGCCCGTCCGGCGGCGGGCGGGAGGGGCAGCACGGGGCGCGTGCGCTCGGCAGCCGGGACGGACCGGAAGGGGCCGAGGGAGCCGGCGGCACTGACGAACCGCTGGGGGCCGATGGCGCTGGGGCTGATGAGGCCGAGGGCGGTGAGGTCGGGGCCGGGTCCGGGTCCGGCCGAGTGACGTCGGGGCGGGGCCAGCGGTTCCGGCTCATGGTGCGGGAGCGGCTTCCGACCTGGCTCCAGGTGCGCTGCGGCATGCGGCTCAGAACCCTCGCGGCGCTCACGGTTGCCCTCCTGGTGGCGGTGGCCTTCGCGGTGCACCACTTCTGGACCGGCCGTCCGCAGACCGTGCGGGCTCCGGAGCCGGAGCCGCCGCGCGCCGCGCCCGCGGGGTCCGTTCCCGCCCCCGGCGGGCGGCCCTCCGACGGGCGGGCAGGGCCGGGTGCGGGGCGTTCGGTCGTGGTCGATGTGACGGGCAAGGTGCGCCGCCCGGGGCTGCGCACGCTGCCGACGGGCGCGCGGGTGGACGACGCGCTGGAGGCGGCGGGCGGGGTGCGGCCGGGTGCGGACACCAGCGGGCTGAACCGGGCCCGCCCGCTGGTCGACGGTGAACAGATCGTGGTCGGCGCCCCGGCCGGACAGGCGCCGGGCGGCGGCGCGCCCGTGGCCGGGAGCGCGGGAGCGGGCGGCGCACCGGGCAGTGGCAGCGGCGCCGCGGGGGCTCCCGGGGCCACGGGCGGACCGGGGGCGCCCGGCACCCCGGTCAGCCTCAATTCCGCGACCCCCGAGCAGCTCGACACCCTGCCGGGCGTCGGCCCGGTGCTGGCGCGGCACATCATCGACTACCGCACCCAGCACGGCGGTTTCCGCAGCGTCGACGAACTCCGCGAGGTCAACGGCATCGGTGAGCGCCGGTTCGCCGATCTGCGTCCGCTGGTCGGCCCATGACGGTTCAGCCCACCCGGGCCCGCGCGGCGGTGCACGCCGCGGCGGCCTCACCGCGCGGCGCGTCCGAGCCCCGCCAGGAGGGACCGCCGGACCTCCGCCTGGTGCCACCGGCCCTCACGGCCTGGGCCGCCGCGGGCATCGCCCTGGGCACACCGGGCGGGACCGTCGCCGTGGGCTGCGCCGTGGCCTGCCTGGTGGCGGGTGTGCTGCTGCTCCGGGCCCGCCGCCACGCGCCCCGCCCCGGTTCCGGGGGGCGGGCCGCCGACTCCCGGGAGCGCGGCGCCGGGTGGCACGGGCGCGCGGCGGGCGCGGTGGCCGCGGCACTGCTGTGCGGTGCCGCGGCGGGGACGGTCGCCGTGCTGCACGCGGCCGAGGTGCGGCACGGCCCGGTCCCGGAGCTGGCCCGGGAGTATGCCGGGGTCACCGCCGAGGTGGAGATCACCGCCGACCCCCGGCTCACCCGCCCCCGGGTGCGGGGTGCCGCGCCCGCGCCTGTGGCGGTGGTGGTCGAGGCGGAGGTCGGCCGGATCACCGGACCCGACGGCACCACGACCGCCACCCGCGCTCCGGTGCTGATGACGGTCCGGGCGGGCGCCGGGCGGGAGCGGGCGCGCTGGCTCGCGCTGCTGCCCTCGACCCGGCTGCGGGTGCACGGCCGACTGGCACCGCCGCTGCGCGACGGGGACCGGGTCGCGGCCGTGGTGCGGGTCGACGGCGGCGGGCCGCCGCGGGTGACCGGCGCCCCGAGCGCGCTCCAGAAGCGGGCGGGACGGCTGCGCGAGGGGCTGCGGAGCGCCACGGACGGGCTCTCCGCGGACGCGCGGGCGCTGCTGCCGGGGCTGGTCGTGGGGGACACCTCACGGGTGCCGCCCGATCTCGACGAAGCGTTCCGGGCCACGGATCTGCTGCATCTGATGGCGGTCTCCGGCAGCAATCTGACGCTCGTCCTCGCCCTGCTGACCGGACCGCCCCGGCTCGCCGCACGGGCCGAGCGGCGGGGGCTGGCGGCCGCGCTCGGGCTGCGGCTGAGGACGACAGCCCTGCTCGGCGGCGCGCTCACCCTGGGCTTCGTGATCGTGTGCCGTCCCGAGCCCAGTGTGCTGCGCGCGGCGGTGTGCGGGCTGATCACCCTGCTCGCCCTCGGCACCGGACGGCGCAGATCGCTGCTGCCCGCCCTGTCCGCCGCCGTTCTGGCGCTGGTGCTCTACGACCCCTGGCTGGCGCGGAGTTACGGTTTCGCGCTCTCCGTCCTGGCCACCGGCGCGCTGCTCACCTTCGCGCCGGTGTGGTCCGCGGCGCTGCGCCGCCGTGGTGTGCCGCCGCGCTGGGCGGAGGTGCTGGCGGCGGCCGCGGCCGCCCAGGCGGTGTGCGCCCCGGTCGTGGTGGTGCTCACCGAGCGGGTGAGCCTGGTGGGGGTCCCCTGCAATCTGCTGGCCGAGGCGGCGGTCGGCCCGGCCACCGTCCTGGGGTTCGCCGCGCTCGCCGTGGCCCCGCCGGCCCCGCCGCTCGCCGGATGGCTCGCCCACCCGGCCGGATGGCCCGCGGAGTGGATCGCCGAGGTGGCCCGGAGGGGCGCGGCCCTGCCCGGCGCGGAGCTGGACTGGCCGGGCGGCTGGACCGGTGCCCTGCTGCTGGCCCTGGCCACGGTGGCCGCGGTCCTGGTGGGCCGCCCGGTGCTGCGGCGCGGGTGGCTGTGCGCGGTGTGTGCGCTGGTCCTGCTGCTGGCCATCGTCCGCCCGGCGCCGCTGGCCCGGGTCATCACCGGCTGGCCACCGCCCGGTTGGCGGCTGGTGGCCTGTGATGTCGGGCAGGGGGACGCACTGGTCCTGGCGGCCGGGCCGGGAACGGCGGTCGTGGTGGACACCGGCCCCGAGCCACGGGCCGTGGACCGCTGTCTGCGCTCCCTGGGCATCGTCCGGATCCCGCTGCTGGTCCTCACCCACTTCCACGCCGACCATGTGGCCGGTCTGACCGGCGCGCTGCGCGGGCGCGGGGTGGGTGCCATCCAGACCACGAGCCTGGCGGAGCCGCCCGGCCAGGCAGGGTCCGTACGGCGCAGCGCGCGGGAAGCGCAGGTTCCGGTGGTCGTGGCGGAGCCGGGGGAGCGCCGTCGGCTCGGATCGCTGTCCTGGGAGGTTCTGTGGCCCGCGCCGCCGTCCCCGGCGGTGCCCCCGGGCACACCCGCCGTACCGCCGACGGAGGGGGCGAACGACGCGAGCGTCACCCTGCTGGTGCGTACCGCGGGACTGACCGTCCTGCTGCTCGGCGATCTCGAACCACCCGCCCAGCGCGCCCTGCTCACGGCCCACCCCGGGCTGCCCCGGGTCGATGTGGTCAAGGTCGCCCACCATGGCTCCGCCTACCAGGACCCCCGGCTGATGGACCGCCTCCGCCCGCGTCTCGCGCTGATCTCCTGCGGTGCGGACAATCCGTACGGACACCCGTCCCCGCGTACTGTGGCGGCCCTGCGGGCCCGGGGCGCGGCGGTGCTGCGGACCGACACCGACGGTCCGGTCGCCGTGACCGGCCCCGCGCTCCGCGCGGTGCTCAGACGGCCCACACGCCGTCGCGCATCAGGTGCCGGGCCGGGAGTTCGGCCTCCTCGTACCAGACCTGCACCTCGGTGGGCGTCACCCGGTAGTAGGCGTAGGAGGGCCCGTTCCCCGGGCGCCGGGGATCCCACCGCGAGGTGGCCGCGAAGGCATCGGCGGTGGCGACCGGCACCTCGTCCAGGCCGAACACCTCCACCGTGCCCGCGATCAGCACCACATCCCGGGTGTCGGCCAGGGAGAGCCGGGCCCGGCCGACCTCGTTCAGATTGCGGCCGGTGGGATTGGTCCGGCGGGTGGAGAGCCAGACCGCTTCGCCGTCCCACAGGAACGACAGCGGCACCAGACAGGGCACCCCGTGTCCGTCGGCGGAGGCCACCCAGATGTCCGCCTCCCGCTCCAGCCGCTCCAGCAGGTCCTTCTTGCGCTGCCGCTGATCGCGCACCGCCACCGAACCGTCCGCCATGCTCCGCTCCGCCCCTCTCGTCCGCTGCTCCCGCGCGCACGCTATCCGCGCGGCGCTGCCCGGCGCTTCGGGCGCGCGACGTAGGGCCGGGGGCGTACGACGGCGCCCAGGGCGGCAGGGCGGCAGAGCGGCAGACGGTCGGGGCGTCAGGGCGCCGGGAGCGTGTCCGCCGTTCTCCGGGCCAGGGCCAGGGCCTCGTCCACGGCCGCCGGGATGTCGGTCACCGGGTAGAGCGCGTGCCGGACGGTGCGGTCCGCGCCGGAGACCACCAGGATCAGCCGTTTGAGACGGAGTTGCTGCGCCGCGCGGAAGGAGGGGAGCCGCAGCGCGGCGGCGAACCGCAGTTCGCCGTCGGACAGCAGTGGGAACGGCACCTTCTCGGCGGCGGCGAAGGCGGCCTGTTCATCGGGGCGCTGGGTGCTCACCCCCCGGACCGCCGCGCCCGCCGCGCGGAAGGACTCCCAGGCATCGCGGAACAGCCGGTTCTCCAGGGTGCAGCCCACCGCCCCGGGGATATCCGCCCAGTTGTCCGGCAGCGGTGAGGGCATCCCGGTCGCGGGATAGGTGAACAGCACCGTGACCGGACTGTCTTCGGCGACCACGTCATGGGTGGAGCCGTCGGAGCCGGTGAGCGTGAGGCCGGGCGGTACGGCGCCGCCCACCAGCTCGCGGACCCGGGCCGTCTCCGCACTGCCGTCCTCGGCGGTGGCGGTCAGGGTGCCGTCGCCGAACAGCCAGCGGTCGGCCCAGTCCTGCATGCCGATCAGCACGGGGAGGAACGCCCGGCCCCGTTCGGTCAGTTCGTAGGTGTGGCGGACCGGCCGGTCCTGGTAGGGGCGGCGTTCCAGCACCGCATGGTCGACCAGCGCCTTCAGCCGTTCGGTCAGCACCTTGCGGGAGATGGCCAGCTCCCGGGCCAGCTCGTCGAAACGGGTGTGCCCGCGCGCGACCTCGCGCAGGACGAGCAGGCTCCACCAGTCGCCGAGCACACCCGCGGTCCGGGCGATGCCGCAGACATCGTCGAGGTCTCGCTTCCTTGTCATCGCCGCCCATAGTAAGTTCCTCTTCGAAACCGTGTACGTTCCGAAAGGAAACTCACTGATGTCGCTGGCTCGGTGGACCGAGGTCGACGCCTACTTCAACGCCCTGCTCACCCCCGCCGACCCGGCCCTGGACGCGGCGCTCGACCTCAGCGCGGCGGCCGGTCTGCCGCCGCACCAGGTGGCCCCCAACCAGGGCAAGCTGCTGCATCTGCTGACGAGGATCCGGGGCGCGCGCCGCGTGCTCGAGATCGGCACCCTCGGCGGCTACAGCACCATCTGGCTGGCCACCGCCCTGCCCGCGGACGGCCGGCTGATCTCCCTGGACGCCGACCCCCGGTGCGCCGAGGTCGCGCGCGCCAACGTGGCGCAGGCGGGGCTCGCGGATGTCGTGGACATCCGCACCGGACCGGCGCTGGACTCCCTGGCGCGGCTGGCCGAGGACGACGAGGACCCCTTCGACGTGGTCTTCATCGACGCCGACAAGCCGAACAACCCCGGCTACCTCCAGTGGGCGCTGCGGCTGACCCGCCCCGGCAGCCTGATCATCGGCGACAACGTGGTGCGGGACGGCGCGGTGACCGACCCCACCAGCACCGACCCCAAGGTCCAGGGCGTCCGGCGGTTCACCGAGCTGATGGCCCGAGAGCCGCGGCTGACGGCCACCGCGGTGCAGACGGTCGGCGAGAAGGGGTACGACGGGTTCACCCTGGCCCTGGTCACCGGCTGAGCCCATGGCTTAAGGGCACCGGCTGACGTCACCGGCTGCCCCGGGCCGCCCGGCGGCCGCGCCGCGCGCCCGATGCCGGACAATGTCCCGGTGATCGATGAAGGACTGAACGGCGCCCGGCACATTCTGGTGCTGCCCGACCGCGATGCGGCCGAAGAGGTCGCCGAGGCGCTTCCCCAGCGCTTCCGTGTCGCCCATGAGCCCCAGTTGGTCCGGGACGCGCTCGCCGGGGAGGACGACGCCGAGGACGCCCAGTGGCTGGTGGTGGTCGAGGACCCGGCCGGGGAACTGGACCCGGCGGCGCTGGAGGAGTTCGCCGAGGAGCACGAGGGCTGGCTCGAGGCCGAATAGCGGCCCGCGCTCCCCTCGGCGAGCCCGGCCGCCGGCCCCAGCCCACCCGGTCGTCCGGCGGGGGATGTCGGTGGTCCGTGGGATGCTGGACCGCGATGGCCAGGAAGACGACGACCGACGATCCGCTCGCCCCCGTGACCCTCGCCGTGGGGCAGGAGGACCTGCTGCTCGACCGCGCCGTGCAGCAGGTCGTGGCGGCCGCCCGCGCGGCCGACGCGGACACCGATGTGCGCGACCTCCCCCCCGACGCGCTCCAGCCCGGCACCCTCGCCGAGCTCACCAGCCCCTCGCTCTTCGCCGAGCGCAAGGTGGTCGTGGTGCGGAACGCGCAGGACCTGTCGGCCGACACCATCAAGGACGTGAAGGGTTATCTCGGCGCCCCCGCCGAGGAGATCACCCTCGTCCTGCTGCACGCGGGCGGGGCGAAGGGCAAGGGGCTGCTCGACGCGGCCCGCAAGGCCGGGGCGCGCGAGGTCGCCTGCCCCAAGATGACCAAGCCCGCCGACCGACTGGCGTTCGTGCGTTCGGAGTTCCGCGGTACGGGGCGGTCCGCCACCCCGGAGGCGTGCCAGTCGCTGGTCGATGCCATCGGCAGTGATCTGCGTGAGCTGGCCAGCGCGGTGTCGCAGCTCGCCGCGGATGTCGAGGGCACCATCGACGAGGCCGTCGTCGCCCGCTACTACACGGGCCGTGCCGAGGCGTCCAGCTTCACCGTCGCCGACCGGGCCGTCGAGGGGCGGGCGGCCGAGGCGCTGGAGGCGCTGCGCTGGGCGGTGGCCACCGGGGTGGCCCCGGTGCTGATCACCAGCGCCCTGGCCCAGGGCGTCCGCGCCATCGGCAAGCTGGCCTCGGCCCCGCGCGGCGCGCGCCCCGGCGATCTCGCCCGGGAGCTCGGTATGCCCCCGTGGAAGATCGACCGGGTGCGGCAGCAGATGCGGGGCTGGTCGGCGGACGGGGTGGCGGTCGCGCTGCGCGCGGTCGCCGAGGCGGACGCGGGGGTCAAGGGCGGCGGGGACGATCCGGAGTACGCCCTGGAGAAGGCCGTCGTGGCCATCGCCCGCGCCGCCCGTTCGGGCCGCTCCTAGCGGAAGCGCCCACCGCTCGTAGCGACCCGCCGGACCTCCCGGATCAGTCCCGCATCTTCTCGAGCGTGGCCTTGGCGCTCTTCTTCAGCATGTCGGTGGCCTCGTCGCTCGTCTTGGCCCTGGAGTCGGACGAGCTGGAGATGTACTCCGACCACGTGGACTGATAGGTGACCCAGCCGTCGCGGACCGCGAGGATCACATACGCCCCGCTGGTGCTGGAGCTGGACCGGTTGGTCTGCGTCACCACGTACGCCTCGTCGCCCAGGCCGCCGACCGCCTTGACCTCGTAGCTGTAGCTGGAGGACTTCTGGTCCTCGTAGGCCCGGTAGGTGGCCTCGAACTCCGGCGCCGGATTGGTCTTCTTGTGCCGCGATGCCGTGGTGTACAGCCACACCGAGGAGTAGTCGCTGCTGGAGGCGGTGTCGGGCTTGAAGTCGATGTTGCAGGTCATCGAGTCCAGGGCCGGGTCCTGGGAGCTGCTGTGCGTCGGGTTGGACGTGCTGGAACTGCTGTCGTCCTTCTTGTCGTACCCCTCGGTCTCGAAGGTTTCGGTGTCCGTCGAGTCGCACAGGTTGTCCGTGTACACATACCCGGCGAGATCGGGCTTCTCCTTCTTCTCGCCGCCGCCGAACCCTCCGGTGGCCAGTACGACACCGGCCCACACCGCCGAGGCGACGACGGCCCCGCCGAGCCCCCACAGCCAGCCCTTGCCGCCCTTGCCGCCACCGCCCGCAGGGATGCCCGGAGGCATCGCGGGCGACATGCCCATGGGCGCGCCGGTCTGTCCGTACCCGGCCGCGGGCATGGCGGCCATCGTGGGCTGGGCGTAGGGATTGGCTGCCTGCGGCTGGGGCTGCTGGGGCACGCCGTAGGCGCTGTGCTGAGGCTGCTGGGGCGGCTGAGGCTGCCCGTACGGATTGGGTGTCTCCCCCGGTATCGACATGACGTGAACATACCCGAAAAAACAGGGAAAGCCCCTCGCTGTCCTGGGGAAAGGACGGCGAGGGGCTTCCCGGTGGAATGCTGTGCGCCGCACCCGCGTGGCGAACGCAGGCCGTGTGCGGCGCGGTGCCGCAGTCAAGCTGTCGGCAGCCGGTCGGAGCGGGTGAGAGGGACCGCTGGGCCCGGACCGGCGGATGGGGCGGGATCCGCCCCGATCGGGACGGTGTGCGCCCCGTGAGGCATCAGCCCCGGACGTCAGCCCTTGAGGCCGGCGACCTGCTGCGCAAGCGCCGACTTCTTGTTGGCGGCGTTGTTCTTGTGGAGCACGCCCTTGCTGACGGCCTTGTCCAGCTTGCGCGCGGCGCTGCGGGCGGCGGCGGTGGCCTTCTCGGCGTCACCGGCGGCCACGGCCTCACGGGTGCGGCGGATGGCGGTCTTCAGCTCGGACTTGACGGCCTTGTTGCGCTGACGGGCCTTCTCGTTCGTCTTGTTGCGCTTGATCTGGGACTTGATGTTCGCCACGTAAAGAGCCTTTGCAGGTTCGTTGGATTTAGCTGGTCGTGATGCTGTGACCGGAGCCGCCCAGGGGCGGCACGAGACACAGTGGGCCAGGTTACCAGCAGGGTCTGTGGCGTCCCAAACCCGGAAGCGGTCGCCAGTCATGGGACCATGGACGGACTGATACAACCCCGATTACACCGAGTCCCGCCTAGACACAGGACCCTGCGTGCCCGCGACCCCTACCAATGTGCCGGAGCCGAGCCGTACCGACCCGGCTCTCATCCGTAACTTCTGCATCATCGCGCACATCGACCACGGCAAGTCGACGCTCGCCGACCGCATGCTCCAGCTGACCGGTGTGGTCGACCAGCGACAGATGCGTGCGCAGTACCTCGACCGCATGGACATCGAGCGCGAGCGCGGCATCACGATCAAGTCCCAGGCCGTCCGGCTGCCCTGGGCGCCCCGGCAGGACGAGGGCGGGTCCGCGTCGGCCACCCACATCCTGAACATGATCGACACCCCCGGCCACGTGGACTTCACCTACGAGGTCTCGCGCTCGCTGGCGGCCTGTGAGGGCTGCGTCCTGCTGGTCGACGCGGCGCAGGGGATCGAGGCCCAGACTCTCGCCAACCTCTATCTGGCGATGGAGAACGACCTCACGATCATCCCGGTCCTCAACAAGATCGACCTCCCGGCCGCCCAGCCCGAGAAGTACGCCGCCGAGCTGGCCCACCTCATCGGCTGCGACCCGGCCGATGTGCTGAAGGTCTCGGCCAAGACCGGCGAGGGCGTCGCGGAGCTGCTGAACCGGGTCGTGGAGCTGGTCCCGGCCCCGGTCGGGGTCAAGGACAGCCCCGCCCGCGCGATGATCTTCGACTCGGTCTACGACCCCTACCGGGGCGTCGTGACGTATGTGAAGGTCGTGGACGGCACGCTCAACAAGCGTGAGCGGATCAAGATGATGTCCACCGGCGCCGCCCACGAGCTGCTGGAGATCGGCACCAACTCACCCGAGATGACCCCCTCCGACGGGCTCTCCGTCGGTGAGGTGGGCTATCTGATCACGGGTGTGAAGGACGTCCGCCAGTCCAAGGTCGGCGACACGATCACCCAGTTCAGCAAGGGCGCCGAGGAGCCGCTGGGCGGCTACAAGGACCCCAAGCCGATGGTGTTCTCCGGGCTGTACCCGCTGGACGGCTCGGACTACCCGGAGCTGCGCGAGGCCCTGGACAAGCTCCAGCTGAACGACGCCGCCCTGGTCTACGAGCCGGAGACCTCGGCCGCGCTCGGCTTCGGCTTCCGCGTCGGCTTCCTGGGGCTGCTGCACCTGGAGGTCATCCGTGAGCGCCTGGAGCGCGAATTCGGTCTCGACCTGATCGCCACCGCGCCCAACGTGGTCTACCGCGTGGACATGGAGGACGGCACCGAGCACACGGTGACCAACCCCAGCGAGTTCCCGGTGGGCAAGATCGACACGGTCCATGAGCCGGTCGTCCGGGGCACCATCCTCGCCCCGAGCGAGTTCATCGGCGCGATCATGGAGCTGTGCCAGAACCGCCGCGGGGTCCTGCTCGGCATGGACTACCTCTCCGAGGACCGGGTCGAGATCCGCTACACCCTGCCGCTGGCCGAGGTCGTCTTCGACTTCTTCGACCAGCTCAAGTCCAAGACCCGCGGCTATGCCTCGCTGGACTACGAGCCCACCGGTGAGCAGACCTCCGACCTGGTCAAGGTCGACATCCTGCTGCACGGCGACAAGGTCGACGCCTTCTCCGCGATCACCCACAAGGACAAGGCGTACGCCTACGGCGTCCGGCTGGTCGCCAAGCTGCGCGAGCTCATCCCGCGGCAGAACTTCGAGGTGCCCATCCAGGCCGCCATCGGCTCCCGGGTCATCGCCCGTGAGACGGTCCGCGCCATCCGCAAGGACGTCCTCGCCAAGTGCTACGGCGGTGACATCTCCCGTAAGCGGAAGCTGCTGGAGAAGCAGAAGGAGGGCAAGAAGCGGATGAAGATGGTCGGCAGCGTGGAGGTGCCCCAGGAGGCCTTCATCGCGGTGCTGTCCTCCGACTCCGACGGTGGGGACGCCAAGGGGAAGAAGTGACGCGCGCCGTCGCGGTGATGTGATGCGCGGCGCGTCACGTGTGATGCGTGACGAGTGACGTGAAATGTGTGGTCAGCGGGCCCGGTGTGAAGGATGCGCCGGGCCCGTTGCCATGGTGGGAGAGGTGCGGTGCGTCCAGGTGTGAAGGGTGCGGCGCACCGCCCGTCGTCGTTTGAACAACGTGACCCACAACCCCTTACGCGGTAAGGATTCGGCCCTTACGCTGATCACTGCTCGAAGGTTACTCGCGAGTCACCAAGCAATGAGGCTGGCCCCGGAGGATGCCGTGACCGACACACAGACTTTGCTCGAGAACCGGCCGCCGTCCCTGGCGACACACTTCCTCCAGCGCGTCGAGAAGACGCCTGAGAAGGAGGCGTTCCGCTATCCGGTCCCGGCCGCCTCGGGTACGGGCCCCGACGAATGGCGCCCCCTGACCTGGCGCGAAAGCGCGGATCGGGTCTTCGCCATCGCCGCCGGTCTGATGGGTCTGGGCGTCCGTCCCGAGGAGCGGGTCGCGCTCGCCGCGGCCACCCGGGTGGAATGGGTCCTCGGCGACCTCGGTGTGCTCTGCGCGGGCGCCGCGACCACCACGGTCTACCCCAGCACCAACGCCGAGGAGACCGCCTTCATCCTGTCCGACTCCGGCAGCCGGGTGCTGATCGCCGAGGACGGCGCCCAGCTCGCCAAGGTGCGTGAGAAGCGCGACCAGCTGCCCGAGCTGATCCATGTGGTGGTGATCAACGCCGATGACGCGGTCCCGGCCGCGGGCGACCCGGAGGGCTGGGTGCTCTCCCTCACCGAGCTGGAGAAGCGGGGCACGGCCTATCTGGAGCAGCACCCCCAGGCCGTGCGGGAGCGGATCGACGCGCTGCGCGCCGACCAGCTGGCCACGCTCATCTACACCTCCGGCACCACCGGCCGCCCCAAGGGCGTACGGCTGGCGCATGACTCCTGGTCGTACATGGCCATCGCGATCGGCAGTGTCGACGGGCTGCTCTACGCCGACGATGTGCAGTACCTGTGGCTGCCGCTGGCGCACGTCTTCGGCAAGGTGCTGACCGCCGGGCAGATCTACGTCGGTCACACCACCGCCGTGGACGGCCGCGTCGACAAGATCATCGAGAATCTCCCGGTGGTCCGTCCGACCTATATGTGCGCGGTGCCGCGGATCTTCGAGAAGGTCTACAACGGAGTGGTCGGGAAGGCACGCGAGGGCGGCGCGGCCAAGTACAAGATCTTCCAGTGGGCGGCCGGGGTCGCCCGGGAGTACGCCAAGACGTACCAGGACAACTTCCGCCGCACCGGCACCCCTTCGGTCCCGTTCGCCCTCAGGACCCAGCACGCCCTGGCCGACAAGCTGGTCTACGGCAAGCTGCGCGAGGCCTTCGGCGGCCGGCTGCGCGCCGCGGTGTCCGGCTCGGCCGCGCTGGCGCCCGAGATCGGCTACTTCTTCGCGGGCGCCGGGATCAACATCCTGGAGGGCTACGGCCTCACCGAGTCCAGCGCCGCCAGCTTCCTCAACCCGGTCGACTACCGCACCGGCACCGTCGGCAAGGCGTTCCCCGGCACCGAGGTGCGGTTCGGCGAGGACGGCGAGATCCTGCTGCGCGGCCCCGGCGTCATGCAGGGCTACCACGGGCTGCCGGACCTCACCGCGCAGGTGCTGGAGTCCGACGGCTGGTTCCACACCGGTGACATCGGCGAGCTGTCGCCCGACGGCTACCTGCGGATCACCGACCGCAAGAAGGACCTGATCAAGACCTCCGGCGGCAAGTACGTGGCCCCGGCCGAGGTCGAGGGCCAGTTCAAGGGCGTCTGCCCGTTCGTCTCCAACATCCTGGTGCACGGCGCCGACCGGAACTACTGCACCGCCCTCATCGCCCTCGACGAGCCGACCATCATGGGCTGGGCCAAGGAGCACGGCCTGGAGGGCAGGTCCTACGCCGAGGTGGTCGCCACCGACGAGGTGCGGCAGCTCATCGACGGCTATGTGCAGCGGCTCAACGAGGGGCTGCAGCGCTGGCAGACGATCAAGAAGTTCCGGCTGCTGCCGCGCGATCTGGACGTGGAGCACGGTGAGTTGACGCCCAGTCTGAAGCTCAAGCGACCGGTGGTCGAGCGTGAGTACAAGGACCTGATCGAGGACATGTACGCCGGTACCCGGGAGGTCTGACGGGAAGTTCACCGTGCCCGGTTGCGCCGGGCACGGGAATTTTTCCCTCATCGCGGCTCACTTGCGTAACTCAGTGCATATGAGGGCGGTCGGTCTGTCACGCTGTCCCTGCCGGTGCCCTTCGCACCGGATGCGGATACGGCACTATGACGGAGCTTCTCAGGAGCCGCACAGTGGGGACGTCATCTTTCGCCATGTCTGGCGGGCCGGTCGACACCGGCGGGGTGGCTGTACCGGCCGGGGGCGTGGGCCCCGTCCGGACCAGCGCGTCGGCCCGCGCCAGCCTGCCCGGAACCCCGCTCGCGGCCTCCGCCGCGCGGCGGTTCGTCCGGGCCGCCCTCGCGGACTGGGCCGCGCTGGAGGTGCCCGCCGCCGACCGGATCACCGAACGGGTCGCGGACGAGGCGGTCCTGCTGGTGAGCGAGCTGGTCACCAACGCCGTGGTGCACGCCGGTACCGCCGTCGAGCTGAGCTGTGCGCTGGACGTCCCTGGCCATGAGGGCGAACCGCCCTCGCTGGTCGTGGAGGTGACCGACCACCACCCCACCCGGGTGCTGCGCGGTGAGCCCCCGGACGGGGAGGAGCCGGAGTACACCGGCGGCCACGGGCTGCGGCTGGTGGCCGGGGTCGCCGAGGCCTGGGGCACCACCTACCGGCGCACCAGCAAGACCGTGTGGTTCCAGCTCGCCGTCGGCGCGGACACGGACGACGGCCCGGCGGCCGCGGGGTACGACGGCCCCGGGCGGGACACCGTCCGGCTCGCCGAGCGCGCCCTGCCGCGCGAGGCGCGCCCCGTCGAGCTGATCGCCCCCGCCCCGCGGCGGGCGCCCGCCCGCCGCCACGACCCCGAGTGGGCCCGGCACGGCGCGCTCTCCTTCCTCGCCGAGGCGTCCGACATGCTCGCCGGACAGTTCGACGAGGAGCTGGTGACCTCGCTCGCCGTCCAGCTCCTGGTGCCGCGGCTCGCCGACTGGTGCGCGGTGTGGCTGGACGCCGTGAGCGGTCCGCCGCGGCTGGTGCGGGTCTGGCACGCCAGCGAGAGCCGGCTGGAGGAGCTGCGGCGGGTCCTGGAGAAGGAACCGCCCCATCTGCCCGCCGCCGCGCGCGGTGACGCCGTGGAATGGCCGTGGCCCGCCGACCCCGCCGCGTACGGGCCCGGCGGGGCCGCCCTGGCCTGCCGGCTGATCGCGGGCGGCCGGGCGATGGGCACGCTGCTGATGGGGCGCGCCGGGCTGGTGCGGATGCCCGGCGAGGTCGTCGGGCTGATCGAGGACTTCGCCCGCCGGGTCGCCCTGGCGCTGGCCTCCGCCCGCCGCTACACCCGGCAGGCCGACATCAGCCGGGTCCTCCAGCGCGGACTGCTGCCCTCCGGTATCCCGCGCATCCCCGGTGTCGAGTCGGCGGTCGTCTACGAGCCGACCGGCGAGATCTCCGCCGGGGGCGACTTCTACGACGTCTTCCCGGCCCGTGACGGCCGCTGGGGCTTCGTCCTGGGCGACGTCTGCGGCAACGGCCCCGAGGCGGCCGTGGTGACCGGTCTGGTGCGGCCCTGGCTCCGGCTGCTGGCCCGCGAGGGGTACGGCGTCGGGGAGGTTCTCGACCGGCTCAACCAGCTGCTCGGCGAGGAGGCGGTGGAAGCGGCGGTCGAAGGCGCCGCCGAGGCGGTGGTCGCGGGCGTGGAGGCGGCCGGGGTCGGTGTCGGCGTCGCGGAGCTGGTGGATGCCGGGCTCGTCGGTTCGGGGCTGCCGCCGGGCGGCGGCATGGCCCGCTTCCTGTCGCTGCTGTACGGGGAGCTGGAGCCGCTGGGCGGCGGGGACGGCGCCGGAGGCGGGCTGCGCTGCACCCTGGCCAGCGCGGGCCATCCGCTGCCGCTGGTGCTCCGGCCGGACGGCTCGGTGCGCACCGTCGCCGAACCGCAGATACTGCTGGGCGTCGTGGACGATGCCGCGTACGAGAGTGAAACGTTTGACCTCTCGCCCGGCGAGACGCTCCTGTGCGTCACGAACGGGGTGACCGAGCACCGCTCGGGCAGCCGCCAGTTCGACGACGAGGAGGGGCTCGCGGCGGTCCTCGCCTCCTGCGCGGGGCTGAGCGCCCGCGCGGTCGCGGAGCGGCTGCGGGAGGCGGTGCACGCCTTCGCGGCGGAGCCGCCGGACGACGACCTGGCGATGCTCGTCCTGAAGGCCCTCTGACGCGTCCATGGTCCTCCCACCGGGGGCGGCGGGAGGACCGGGGGCGATGGCGGACAATGGGTTGCATGCCTTCCGTACTGCCCGATGGTGAGCCCATGCCCGAGGACGGTGCGCTGCCCCCCGCCGCGCTCGCCGGGGCCGCGCGGCGCCCGCTGGGCTTCTATCTGCACGTGCCCTACTGCGCCACGCGCTGCGGGTACTGCGACTTCAACACCTACACCGCCAGTGAGCTGCGCGGTTCCGGCGGGGTGCTGGCCTCGCGGGACAACTACGCCGAGCAGGTCACCGAGGAGGTGCGGCTCGCACGCAAGGTGCTGGGCGACGACCCGCGCCCGGTCGAGACCGTATTCGTGGGCGGCGGGACCCCGACCCTGCTGGCCGCGGCCGACCTGGGCCGGATGCTCGCGGCCGTCCGCGAGGAGTTCGGGCTGGCGGACGGTGCCGAGATCACCACCGAGGCCAATCCGGAGTCGGTGGATCCGCGCTATCTGGCGGAGCTGCGTGAGGCCGGGTTCAACCGGGTCTCCTTCGGGATGCAGAGCGCCCGCCGGCATGTGCTGAAGGTGCTGGACCGCACCCACACCCCCGGCCGCCCCGAGCAATGTGTCGCCGAGGCACGGGCCGCGGGCTTCGACCATGTGAACCTCGACCTGATCTACGGCACCCCGGGCGAGAGCGACGACGACTGGCGGGCCTCCCTGGAGGCCGCCCTCGGCGCCGGACCGGACCATGTCTCGGCCTACGCGCTGATCGTCGAGGAGGGCACCCAGCTTGCCCGCCGGATCCGGCGCGGCGAGGTGCCGATGACCGACGACGACGTGCACGCCGACCGCTATCTGATCGCCGAGGAGCTGCTCTCGGCCGCCGGTTTCGAGTGGTACGAGGTCTCCAACTGGGCCACCACCCCCGAGGGCCGCTGCCGCCACAACGAGCTGTACTGGCGCGGCGCCGACTGGTGGGGCGCGGGGCCCGGCGCCCACAGCCATGTGGGCGGCGTCCGCTGGTGGAACGTGAAGCACCCCGGCGCGTACGCCCAGGCCCTCGGCGAGGGCCGGTCGCCCGGCGCGGGCCGCGAGCTGCTGGCCGACGAGGAGCGCCGCGTCGAGCGCATCCTGCTGGAGCTGCGGCTCTCCGAAGGCTGCCCCCTGGACCTGCTCCGCCCCGCGGGCGCCGCGGCCGCGGAGCGGGCCCTGGCGGACGGCCTGCTGGACCCGGCGCCGTACCGGCACGGGCGGGCCGTGCTCACGCTGCGCGGGCGGCTGCTGGCGGACGCTGTGGTGCGGGATCTGGTGGACTAAGTGCGTGCTCCTCACCGAGCCGAAGGAGGCCGGCGAGGAGGCCGGCTACTGGACGGAACGGGCCAGCGAGTTCGGTGACCCGGTCACCGTCGAGGCGCTGGACTTCACGCTGGAAACCAGCGACTTCCGGACACTCAGCTGACCCCCACCGTCACGAAGTCGATCAGCTCCTCCACCCGGCCCAGGAGTTCCGGCCGCAGGTCCTTGTAGGAGTGGACCGAGGAGAGGATCGCTTGCCAGGCGGCGCCGGTGTTCTCCGGCCAGCCCAGGGCGCGGCAGACGCCCGTCTTCCAGTCCTGGCCGCGCGGGACCCCGGGCCAGGCGGCGATGCCCACCGAGGACGGTTTCACCGCTTCCCAGATGTCGATGTAGGGGTGGCCGACGACCAGGACATGGTCACCGGTGACCTCGGCGGCGATCCGGGACTCCTTGGAACCGGGCACCAAGTGGTCGACCAGAACGCCGAGCCGGGCATCCGGGCCGGGGGCGAACTCCCGGACGATGGCGGGGAGATCGTCCACACCCTCCAGGTACTCGACGACCACGCCCTCGATGCGCAGGTCGTCGCCCCAGACCCGCTCCACCAGCTCCGCGTCATGGCGCCCCTCGACATAGATACGCCCCGCGCGGGCCACCCTCGCCCGCGCCCCCGGTACCGCGAGGGACCCCGAGGCCGTGTGCCGGGGCGCGGAGGGGGCCGTCGCGCGCGGGCGCACCAGCGTGACGACACGGCCCTCGAGCAGGAAGCCGCGCGGCTCCATGGGGAAGACACGATGTTTGCCGAAGCGGTCCTCCAGAGTGACCGTCGGACCCTGCGCGGTCTTCTCGCAGCGGATCACCGCCCCGCAGAACCCGGTGGTGACCTCCTCCACGACGAGGTCCGGTTCGGCGGCGACCTCCGGGGCGGGCTGTGACCGCTTCCAGGGCGGGGTCAGGTCCGGGTTGTCGTATCGGCTGCGCATCCGGCTGACGATAGCCGCGCGCCTAGCGGGACACGCCGAAGCGGGCCGCCAGTTCGTCACGCTGGGTGCGGACGAACTCCGCGTCCACCACCGATCCGTGGCCCGGTACGTACCGCGCCTCCTCACCGCCCAGCTCCAGCAGCCGGTCCAGGGCGGCGGGCCATCGCGCGGGGATCGCGTCGGGCCCCGCCTGCGGCGGTCCGGACTCCTCGACCAGATCGCCGCAGAAGACCACCTCGGGCCGTCCGGGGACCAGGACCGCCAGATCGTGGGCGCTGTGCCCGGGGCCCACGTTCGCCAGCAGCACCCGCCGGTCGCCCAGGTCGAGGGTGAGCTCCCCGGAGACCAGGTGGTGGGGGAGGACCAGATGGTCGGCGGCCTCGGTGGCGGCTCCCCGGTCCACCCCGTGCCGGATGGCGCTCTCGCGCAGCTCCTCCCGCTCCGAGCGCAGCAGTTCGTCCAGGCCCGCCGCCCCGTACACCTCGCACCCCGAGAAGGCGGCCGTGCCCAGGACATGGTCGAAGTGCGGATGGGTGAGCGCGATCCGGGTGGGGCGCATCCCGGCGAGCCGGGTGATCTGGGTGCGCAGCGCGGCCCCGTCACGGAGCGTGGCGCCGGTGTCCACCACGAGTACGTCCGTGCGCCCGACGACCACGCCGATGGTCTCGTCCCAGCCGGGCATGCGCAGTCGCGCCACCCCGGGGGCGATGGTCTCCCAGCCCGCCTCCTGCCACCGCGACTCTTCCCAACACGTCTCCATACCGAGACGCTAGCTCCTCGGGCGATAGCGTGGCGGGTCGTGCGGGCTCCGCCACACGTCGGCTCTTGCCCCGCCCACCGCACCCCGCCGTACACTGGCGGAGGGGTTCTGGCACTCGTGACCGTTGAGTGCCAGGGGGACCACCTGAAGAGACCGCTGGACTGGAGGTGCGCGGGTGCTCAGCGAACGCAGACTCGAGGTGCTGCGTGCCATTGTCCAGGACTACGTGGGCACCGAGGAGCCGGTCGGCTCCAAGGCCCTCACCGAGCGCCACCGGCTGGGGGTCTCCCCGGCCACGGTCCGCAATGACATGGCCGCGCTGGAGGACGAGGGCTTCATCGCCCAGCCGCACACCAGCGCCGGACGTATCCCCACCGACAAGGGCTACCGCCTCTTCGTGGACAAGCTGGCGGGAGTGAAGCCGCTGTCCACCCCTGAGCGCCGGGCCATCCAGAACTTCCTGGACGGCGCCGTTGACCTCGACGACGTGGTGGGCCGCACCGTCCGGCTGCTGGCGCAGCTGACCCGGCAGGTCGCGGTGGTGCAGTACCCGTCGCTGACCCGTTCGACGGTGCGCCATGTGGAGCTGCTGCCGCTGGCCGCGGCCCGGGTGATGCTGGTGCTGATCACCGACACCGGCCGGGTCGAGCAGCGCATGGTGGACTGCCCCTCGCCGGTGAGCGAGGAGTCCCTCGCGGATCTGCGGGCCCGGCTCAACAGCCGTGTCGTGGGGCGGCGGTTCGCGGATGTGCCGCAGTTGGTGCAGGATCTCCCGGAGTCCTTCGAGCAGGAGGACCGGGGGACGGTCACGACCGTGCTGGCGACCCTCCTCGAGACGCTGGTGGAGGAGACCGAGGAGCGGCTGATGATCGGCGGCACCGCGAACCTCACGCGTTTCGGGCATGATTTCCCCCTGACGATCCGGCCCGTTCTGGAGGCGCTCGAGGAGCAGGTCGTCCTCCTCAAACTGCTGGGCGAGGCCAAGGACTCGGGTATGACCGTGCGGATCGGGCATGAGAATGCTCACGAGGGGCTGAATTCCACCTCGGTGGTCGCGGTCGGCTACGGTTCGGGCGACGAGGCCGTCGCCAAACTCGGCGTGGTCGGACCGACCCGCATGGACTACCCCGGAACGATGGGAGCGGTACGCGCAGTGGCACGTTACGTCGGACAGATCCTGGCGGAGTCGTAAGTGGCGACGGACTACTACGCAGTCCTGGGCGTGCGGCGTGATGCCTCGCAGGACGAGATCAAGAAGGCATTCCGCCGGCTCGCGCGTGAGCTGCACCCGGATGTGAACCCGGACCCGAAGACCCAGGAGCGGTTCAAGGAGATCAACGCCGCTTACGAGGTGCTCTCGGACCCGCAGAAGAAGCAGGTCTACGACCTCGGCGGGGACCCGATGTCGGGCGCGGGCGGAGGCGGCGGAGCCGGTGGCTTCGGCGCGGGCTTCGGCAACTTCTCCGACATCATGGACGCGTTCTTCGGCACCGCCTCGCAGCGCGGACCGCGGTCCCGCACCCGGCGCGGCCAGGACGCCATGATCCGTCTCGACGTGGAGCTCAGCGAGGCCGCGTTCGGGACCACCAAGGACATCCAGGTCGACACCGCGGTGGTGTGCACCACGTGCAGCGGCGAGGGCGCCGCGCCGGGCACCTCGGCGCAGACCTGTGACATGTGCCGGGGCCGTGGTGAGGTCTCCCAGGTGACCCGCTCCTTCCTGGGCCAGGTCATGACCTCGCGGCCGTGTCCGCAGTGCCAGGGCTTCGGCACCGTGGTGCCGACCCCGTGCCCGGAGTGCGCCGGTGACGGACGGATCCGTTCGCGCCGCACCCTGACGGTGAAGATCCCGGCCGGTGTGGACAACGGCACCCGGATCCAGCTTGCGGGCGAGGGCGAGGTCGGGCCGGGCGGCGGTCCGGCAGGCGATCTGTACGTGGAGATCCACGAGGTCCCGCACCCGGTCTTCCAGCGCCGCGGCGACGATCTGCACTGCACGGTGACCATCCCCATGACGGCGGCGGCGCTCGGCACCAAGGTGCCGCTGGAGACGCTGGACGGCCTGGAGGAGGTCGACATCCGGCCCGGTACCCAGTCCGGCCAGTCGATCCCGCTGCACCAGCGCGGTGTCACCCATCTGCGGGGCGGTGGCCGGGGCGATCTGATCGTCCATGTCGAGGTGACCACTCCGACCAAGCTGGACGCGGAGCAGGAGGAGCTGCTGCGCCGTCTGTCCAAGCTGCGCGGCGAGGAGCGCCCCACCGGCGAGTTCAAGCCAGGGCAGCAGGGGCTGTTCTCGCGCCTGAAGGATGCGTTCAACGGACGCTAGGCGTCCCCGGACCCTCCGGCCGCGACCGCCGTCGCGGCCCGAGTCCGGTTGCCGTTCGGTGCGGAGCGCATGACACGATGTGGCCATGCCCTCCGCACTGACCGATCTCTTTCGGTATCCGATCGTGCAGGCGCCGATGGCGGGCGGGGCTTCCTGCCCACCGCTGGCCGCCGCCGTCTCCGAGGCCGGTGGCCTCGGTTCCCTCGCCGCCGGGTACAAGACCCCGGAGGCGATGTACGAAGAGATCAAACAGCTGCGCGGGCTGACCGGCCGCCCCTTCCTGGTCAACCTCTTCATGCCGCAGCCGCCCACCGCGGACCCGGGCGCCGTCGAGGTCTACCGCGAGCAGCTCGCGGGTGAGTCCACCTGGTACGAGACACCGCTCGGTGACCCCGACGCGGGGGCCGACGACGCGTACGAGGCGAAGCTGGCGATCCTGCTCGAGGACCCGGTGCCGGTGGTCTCGTTCACCTTCGGCTGCCCCACCCGTGAGGTCCTGGGCGCGCTGGCCGCGGCCGGTACCCGCACCGTCGTGACGGTGACCTCGCCGGTCGAGGCGCAGACCGCCCAGTGGGCGGGCGCCGACGCGCTCTGTGTGCAGGGCGTGGAGGCGGGCGGCCACCAGGGCGGCTTCCGCAACGACCCGGCCGAGGACGGCATGGGCGGCGGACTCGGACTGCTCTCGCTGATCGCGCTGGTCCGCGAGACCGTACGGATCCCGGTCATCGCCGCGGGCGGGCTGATGCGCGGTGCGCAGATCGCGGCGGCGCTGGCCGCGGGCGCGAGCGCGGCCCAGCTGGGCACCGCGTTCCTGGTCACCCCCGAATCGGGGGCCAACGCCCTGCACAAGCGCGCCATGACGGACCCGATGTTCGGCAGGACCGAGCTGACCCGCGCCTTCTCCGGGCGTCCGGCCCGGGGCCTGGTCAACCGTTTCATCCGCGACCACGGCCCGTACGCCCCGGCGGCCTACCCCCAGCTCCACCACCTCACCTCCGGGCTGCGCAAGGCCGCGGCCAAGCAGGGCGATCCGCAGGGCATGGCGCTGTGGGCCGGACAGGGCCACCGGCTGGCCCGTGAGCTGCCCGCGGGGAGGCTGGTGGAGACCCTCGCCGCCGAACTGGACGCGGCGCGCGCCGGGTTGACCGCCGGGGCGTTCCACGGCGAGGCCCGGTGACCGCCCCGGTGTTCGTGGCCGACTCCCTCCAGGGGGCGGCCGCGGGGACCCGGGTCGCGCTGGAGGGGCCCGAGGGGCGGCACGCCGTCTCCGTACGGCGGCTGCGCGTCGGCGAGTCCGTGGTGCTCACCGACGGCCTCGGTACGGGCGTCTCCGGCACCGTGGCGGCCGTCGAGGGCAAGGACCGGCTGCTGGTGGAGGTGGCCGGGGTGCGCCATGAGGAGCGGCCCAGCCCGCGGATCACCGTGGTGCAGGCCCTCCCCAAGGGCGACCGCGGTGAGCTGGCCGTGGAGACCATGACCGAGACCGGGGTGGACGCCGTCGTGCCGTGGACCGCGGCCCGCTGTGTCACCCAGTGGAAGGGCGAGCGCGGGCTGAAGGCGCTCGGCAAGTGGCGGGCGACCGCCCGCGAGGCGGGCAAGCAGTCCCGCCGGCTGACCTTCCCCGAGGTCGCGGACGCCATGACGACCAAACAGGTTGCCCGACTTCTGGCCGACGCCGACTTCGCGGCCGTGCTCCATGAGGAAGGCAGTACCCCGCTGGCCACGGCCGAACTGCCCGCCGACGGTGAGATCGTGCTCGTGGTGGGCCCCGAAGGCGGAGTCTCGCCCGAGGAGTTGACGGCCTTCGCGGCGGCGGGCGCGGCACCGTACCGGCTGGGTCCGAGCGTTCTGCGCACGTCGACGGCCGGAACGGCGGCCGCGGCGCTGCTGTTGGGGCGTACCGGCCGCTGGGGCTGAGCCCCCGGCAGGGCCCGTTCCCCGAAAGCCGCCCCCCGGCCGGGGCACGGTGGCCGACGATGGTCTTCCGGTTCGCCGCGCTCGGTGGGAACCTGTCCCCTATGGGGGTATTGAGCCATGTAAGGCATCGGTACGGTCGTCCGCTCCTGGCCGTCGCGGTATCGGTCGCGGCCGCCGTCGCGGTGACCGGGTGCGACCCCGAGGACAACGGGGTCAGTGCGATCGTCGTCGCGGTCACCACCGACAAGGTCGCCTCCCGCGCCCTGGACAAGGGCGGGGTCGAGGTCCGCTGGCTGACCTGCAACGCGGATCTGAAGAGCGGCCGCACGGCCGGTGCTTCGGCCTCGGACGACGCCAACCGCGAACGGGACGAGGGGACCGGGACCGACGCCTCGGTCGACTGCCGCGGTGAGACCGCGAGCGATAAGAAGATCGAGGTCAGCGGCAGGGTCACCTTCGTGCGCAAGAACCATTGCGTCCGGGGGCACTTGACGGCCTCCGTGGACGGGCACCGGGCCTTCGAGGCCCGGGTGATCGGGGAGTGCGACGGCGGGGACGACGACCGGGACCCCGGCCGGGGCGACGACCGTGAGACCAGCCGCCCCGAACCGCACCGCAGCTACCCCCTGGACCACCGGACGACCGAGGGCACCCAGGGCAAGTAGCGGCGGCCCGGGGGCGGGCGGAAACGGGCGGGGCGGCCAGGCCCAGGGGATTCGCGCGCACCGTCGGCGGGGCGTCCCGGTACCATCCGGTCCGTATCAGCCGACGATCCACGAGGAGCCACCGGTGGCGGGAGAACCGCAGGCCGACTGCCTGTTCTGCAAGATTGTCTCGGGGGAGGTGCCGGCCACCGTGGTCCGCGAGACCGACACCACGGTCGCCTTCCGCGACATCAACCCCCAGGCGCCGACCCACGTCCTGGTGATCCCCAAGGTGCACTACCCGGACGCCGCCTCCCTCGCCACGGCCGAACCGCAGATCACCGCCGATGTGCTGCGCGAGGCGGGCGCGGTGGCGGCCGAGGAGAAGATCGACGGCACCGGTTTCCGCGTGGTGTTCAACACCGGCTCCGGCGCCGGGCAGACCGTCTTCCACGCGCACGCCCACGTACTGGGTGGCCGCGGCCTCAACTGGCCCCCGGGATAGTCCGGTGTCCGCACGCGAACTGGTCGTCCTCGGCACCGCCAGCCAGGTCCCCACCCGGCACCGCAACCACAACGGCTATCTGCTGCGGTGGGACGGCGACGGACTGCTCTTCGACCCCGGCGAGGGCACCCAGCGCCAGATGCTGCGGGCCGGTGTCGCCGCGCATGACATCGACCGGATCTGTGTCACCCACTTCCACGGGGACCACGCGCTGGGGCTCTCCGGGGTGATCCAGCGGATCAACCTGGACAAGGTGTCGCATCCGGTGACCGCCCACTACCCGGCGAGCGGACAGCGCTTCTTCGAGCGGCTGCGCTACGCCACCGCGTACCGCGAGACGGTGCCGCTGGCCGAGCAACCGGTCGAGGGCGAGGGCGGGGTGATCGCCCGGACCCCCGCCTACACGCTGGAGACCGCCCGGCTCTCGCATCCGGTCGAGTCCTACGGCTACCGGCTGGTCGAGCCCGACGGCCGCCGCATACTGCCCGAGCGGCTCGCGGCGCTCGGCGTCCGCGGCGCGGACATCGGCCGCCTCCAGCGCAACGGCGGGCTGGAGCGGGACGGGCGCACGATCAGCCTGGAGGAGGTCAGCGAGGCCCGCCGCGGCCAGCGCTTCGCCTTCGTCATGGACACCCGGCTGTGCGACGGCGCGTACGCCCTGGCGCAGGGGTGCGACCTGCTGGTCATCGAGTCCACCTTCCTGGACGAGGACGAGTCGCTGGCCGTCGAGTACGGCCATCTCACCGCCGGACAGGCGGCCCGGCTGGCGGCCGGGGCGGGTGTCCGCCATCTCGTCCTGACCCACTTCTCCCAGCGTTACGGGGACCCCTCCGACTTCGAACGCCAGGCCCGCGCCGCGGGTTTCGAGGGGGAGCTGACGGTGGCGCAGGACCTGATGACCGTGGCCGTGCCCAAACGCCGCTGAGGCGGCGCGTGGGGGGTGCGGTGGTTCCGGGCGGTCCCGCGCCCCGGCCCGGCGTGCGGCCTCGCTGCCACGTGCCGCCGGGCGGTGCGCGGGCCGTTGCGGACCGCCCCCGGCGCCGGCCGCGCGCCGCCCGCCGCGGGGCGGTTTCGGGCACACTGGCGGCACCCGCTTCCCCACGGCGGGGCACGGCCGTGGGGGCGCCGATCACGACCGGTTCGACCTGGGAGCACACGGTGACGACATACGACGGCGACGAGCACGCGGCGGGCCGTCCCCTGCTCGACCCGCTCGCGGCCGTTCGCGGGCCCGGCGATCCGGCCTGCGACGTCTATCTGACGGGCACCGTCTTCCTCGACATCATCTTCACCGGCCTGGACTCCGCGCCGATCCGCGGTACCGAGTCCTGGGCGCGCGGCATGGGGTCCAGCCCCGGCGGCGTCGCCAACATGGCCACCGCCCTGGCCCGGCTGGGACTGCGCACCTCACTGGCGGCCGCCTTCGGCGACGACCACTACGGCGACTACTGCCGGGACGCGCTCGACCGCGGTGAGGGGATCGACCTGGAGCTGTCCCGGACCATCCCGGGCTGGCACTCCCCGGTGACCGTCTCGATGGCCTACGAGGGCGAGCGCACGATGGTCTCCCACGGCCATGAGGCACCACCGCCCGAGGAGCTGGCCCCGAGCTGCCCGCCCCCGGCCCGCGCCGCCATCGCCTCGCTCGTCCCCGGGCGCCGCGAGGAGTGGGTGGCGGAGGCCGCGCGCAAGGGCAGCCGGGTCTTCGCGGACGTCGGCTGGGACGACACCGGCCGCTGGGACCCGGCCGACCTCGCCGATCTGGAGCACTGCGAGGCGTTCCTGCCGAACGCGGCCGAGGCCATGAGCTACACCCGCACCGACTGCCCGCGCGCCGCCGCCCGTGCGCTCGCCGACCGCGTACCGCTCGCGGTCGTCACCCTGGGCGCCGAGGGGGCGTACGCGGTGGACGGCCGTACCGGCGAGACCGCCGAGGTGCCCGCGATCACCGTGGAGGCGCTGGATCCGACCGGTGCCGGGGACGTGTTCGTGGCGGGCTTCGTCACCGGCACCCTCGCCGACTGGCCGCTGGCCGACCGGCTCGCCTTCGCCGGGCTGACCGCCGCGCTCTCCGTCCAGGAGTTCGGCGGTTCGCTGTCCGCGCCCGGCTGGGTCGAGATCGCCGCCTGGTGGCAGCACACCCGTGCCTACGACGAGCAGCCGCTGCGCCGTTACGCCTTCCTGGACCGGATACTGCCGGGCGCCGCCCGCCCCTGGCCGCTGCGCCGGGCCGTCCCCACCATCGGCTTCCGCCAGGCGTGACCGCCCCGGGCCCGGCCGCGGCGCCGGTCCCCGGGGGTGGTGTGATGGACGGGTACGGAGTAAAAGCGCTCGGGTCTTGTCGGTGCTCCGTCGTACCCTGGTATCCCGAGGTTGTCGCGCGGCGAGAACCGCTTGCACAGGAGGTAGGAGCAGGCCCGAGAGCCGGCCCATGACGCAACCAACCACAGCACGGCAGGCGCATGCGCAGTTCACGGTCCCGAACAAGCACCCGATGGTGATGGTCCTGGGATCCGGGGATTCGCTGCTGCGTGTGATCGAGAATGCGTTCCCGGCGACCGATATCCACGTGCGGGGCAATGAAGTCAGCGCGACGGGGGATCCGAAGGAAGTCGCCCTCGTCCAGCGCCTGTTCGACGAGATGATGCTGGTGCTCCGCACCGGTCAACCGATGACGGAGGATGCGGTGGAGCGCTCGATCTCCATGCTGCGCGCGGCGGAGAACGGGGAGGGCGAGGCGGAGGAGACGCCCGCCGAGGTGCTCACCCAGAACATCCTCTCCAACCGCGGCCGCACCATCCGTCCCAAGACGCTCAACCAGAAGCGCTATGTCGACGCCATCGACAAGCACACGGTCGTCTTCGGTATCGGCCCCGCGGGCACCGGCAAGACCTATCTGGCGATGGCCAAGGCGGTCCAGGCGCTCCAGTCCAAGCAGGTCACCCGGATCATCCTGACCCGTCCCGCCGTCGAGGCGGGGGAGCGGCTCGGGTTCCTGCCCGGCACGCTCTACGAGAAGATCGATCCCTATCTGCGGCCGCTGTACGACGCGCTGCACGACATGCTCGACCCCGATTCCATCCCCCGTCTGATGGCCGCGGGCACGATCGAGGTCGCACCGCTGGCGTATATGCGCGGCCGGACGCTCAACGACGCGTTCATCATCCTCGACGAGGCGCAGAACACGAACCCCGAGCAGATGAAGATGTTCCTGACCCGGCTCGGCTTCGACTCCAAGATCGTGATCACGGGTGACATCACCCAGATCGACCTGCCCGGCGGGACCAAGAGCGGTCTGCGTCAGGTGCGGGAGATCCTGGACGGCGTCGACGACGTCCACTTCTCCATGCTCACCAGTACCGATGTGGTCCGGCACAAGCTGGTCGGCCGTATCGTCGATGCGTACGACCAGTACGACAGCCGCAACGGAAAGTAATCAAGAAGCCCCATGGCGATCGACGTCAACAACGAATCCGGCACGGACATCGACGAGCGGGCGGTGCTGGACGTCGCCCGCTACGCCCTGGCCCGGATGCGCATCCACCCGCTCTCCGAGCTCTCGGTGATCGTCGTCGACGCCGACGCCATGGAGCAGCTCCACATCCAGTGGATGGACCTGCCGGGTCCGACCGATGTGATGTCCTTCCCGATGGACGAGCTGCGGCCGCCCGTGAAGGACGACGAGGAGGCCCCGCAGGGCCTCCTCGGTGACATCGTGCTCTGCCCCGAAGTGGCCCGGAAGCAGGGCGAGGAGGCGCCGACCGGACACTCCATGGACGAGGAGCTCCAGCTCCTCACCGTCCACGGTGTCCTCCACCTCCTCGGCTACGACCACGAGGAGCCGGACGAGCGGGCCGAGATGTTCGGCCTCCAGGCCGCGATCATCGACGGCTGGCGCGCCGAGTACGGTCTGACCGGTCCCTCCCCGGCTCCCACGACCCGATGAGCGGGCAGCTCATCGCGGCGGCCGTCCTGCTGGTGGTGGTCGCCTGGCTGGCGGCGTGCGCCGAGGCGGGTCTGGCGCGCACCACCCGGTTCCGCGCCGAGGAGGCCGTGCGCACCGGGCGGCGGGGCAGCGCCAAGCTGATGCATGTCGCCGAGGACCCCACCCGCTACCTCAATGTCGCACTGCTGGTCCGGGTGGCCTGTGAGGTGGCGGCGGGCGCGGTGGTCACCTACGCCTGTCTGCAGGAGTTCCCCGAGACCTGGAAGGCGCTGACGGTCGCCATCGGCGTCATGGTCCTGGTGTCGTACGTCGCCGTCGGCGTCTCACCGCGCACCATCGGTGCCCAGCACCCGCTGAACACCTCGACCGCGGCCGCCTACGTCCTGATCCCGCTGGCCCGGGTGATGGGCCCGATCCCGCCGCTGCTGATCCTCCTCGGCAACGCGCTCACGCCCGGAAAGGGGTTCCGCAAGGGCCCGTTCGCCTCCGAGGCCGAGCTGCGCGCCCTGGTCGACCTCGCCGAGCAGGAGTCGCTGATCGAGGACGAGGAGCGGCGTATGGTCCACTCCGTCTTCGAACTCGGCGACACCCTGGTGCGCGAGGTGATGGTGCCGCGCACCGACCTGGTCGCCATCGAGCGCTACAAGACCATCCGGCAGGCGCTCACCCTGGCGCTGCGCTCCGGCTTCTCCCGGATCCCGGTCACCGGGGAGAACGAGGACGACATCGTCGGGATCGTCTACCTCAAGGACCTGGTCCGCAAGACGCATATCAACCGCGAGGCCGAGTCCGAGCTGGTCTCCACCGCGATGCGGCCCGCCGCCTTCGTACCGGACACCAAGAACGCGGGCGATCTGCTGCGCGAGATGCAGCAGGACCGCAATCATGTGGCCGTCGCCATCGACGAGTACGGCGGCACGGCCGGGATCGTGACCATCGAGGACATCCTCGAGGAGATCGTCGGTGAGATCACCGACGAGTACGACCGGGAGCTGCCGCCCGTGGAGGACCTGGGCGACGGCACCCACCGGGTCACCGCGCGGCTCGACCTCGGCGATCTGGGCGAGCTGTACGGCACGGATCTGGAGGACGAGGACGTCGAGACGGTCGGCGGACTGCTCGCCAAGGCCCTGGGCCGGGTGCCGATCGCGGGAGCCACGGCCGAGGTCGACATCCCCGAGGGCGGTACGGACCCGGCGCTGAAGGCCCTGCGGCTGACGGCCGAGTCCCCGGCCGGGCGCCGCAACCGCATCGTCACGGTGCTGGTCGAACCGGTCCGGGAGACCGCCGCCGCCGAACCGGAGTCCTGACCCCGCAGCCGGCACCACATACGGTCCTCACCGCGCCGCGGTCCGCCCCCACCGGGCGGGCCGCGGCGCGGTGTTGTGCGTCGCACCCACGCTCGTATGCGCACATCCACGCGCCCCCCGGCCGCCTCGGCGCGGCCGTACCCACGCCGTGGCACCCCGCTACGCCCGCGCAATGGGGCGCGCGGGGCCGCGCTGCGCCATCCGGGTGGAAAGGGCCCCCGCACCCTGGTCCATCTGGCCTAGACCCCTGCTTACTTGCAGATACCGACTGATGGGTCGCCCATACCTCTGTCGGGGGACGGCCGGCTTGTCTACTTGACGTAGACGGTCGGCCGTATGGGCACCCCCGTACAGATGGCCACGGCCTCCGCGGAAACACCTCGCGGGGGCCGTGCGGCCCATTCCTTACCGCAACGGGAAAGGGCCACTCTCATGGCTGCCTCGACCACTGCGGTGACGTCCACGCCGAACCCCTCGGTCTTCGGCCAGACCGTCACCTTCACCGCGACCGTCGCCTCCGTACCACCCGGGACGTTCACACCGACCGGTACCGTCGACTTCACCGTGGACGCCGGCGCTCCCGTGACCGTCCCCGTCGACGGGGCCGGTCAGGCGTCGTTCACCACCAGCTCCCTGAGTGTGGGGCCCCACACGGTCACCGCCACCTACAGCGGTGACGCCAATCTCGACCCCTCGACCGGTACCAACATCCAGCAGGTCAACGCGGCGGTGACGACCACCACCCTCACCGTGTCGCCGAACCCCGCGGTGTGCGGGCAGGACGTGACGCTGAGCGCCACGGTGGCCACCGTGCCCCCGGGCGCCGTCCCCACCGGTTCGGTCACCTTCATCGTCAGCGACGACGGCCCGGCGCTGGTCCAGCCCCTGGATGCCGCAGGACAGGCGTCGGTCACCGTCCCCGGCCTGGAGGTGGGCGCCCACCTCGTCGCCGCCTTCTACAGCGGCGACCCGGGCTTCTCCCCCTCCAACTCCGCCCTGGTGCCGCTCACCGTCAACCAGGCCACGTCCGCGGTCGCCTTCACCGCGACGCCGGACCCCTCGGTCTGCGGCGCGGCGGTGACGATGTGCGCCCAGGTGACGGTCGAGGAGCCCGGCACCTGTACCCCGACGGGCTCGGTGACCTTCTCGGTCACCGGCGGGCCGACGCTCACCGCGCCGGTCGACGCCACCGGTATGGCCTGCGTCACGACGGATGAACTCCCCGTCGGCACCGACACGGTGACGGTCACCTACTCGGGCGACGAAGGCGTCGCGGGCTCCAGCACGACGGGCACCGTCACGGTGGACCAGGGCACGTCGACCACCACGGTGACGGCGTCGCCGAACCCGGCGTCCTGTGGTGAGGCGGTGACGATCTGCGCCCAGGTGACGGTCGGTGCGCCGAGCACCTGTGTGGCGACCGGTGATGTGATCTTCGTGGTCTCGGGCGGTCCGACGCTGACCGGCACGCTGGACGCCACCGGTATGGCGTGTGTGACCACCACCGCCCTGGGGGCGGGCAGCCACACCGTGACCGCCACCTATGTGGGCAACGCCGACGTCCAGGGCTCCACCGGCACCACGTCGGTCACCGTGGACCAGGGCACCTCGACAACCGCGGTGACGGTCACGCCCAACCCGTCGTCCTGTGGTGAGGCGGTGACGATCTGCGCCCAGGTGACGGTCGGCGCCCCGAGCACCTGTGTGCCGACCGGGACCGTGACCTTCGTGATCTCCGGTGGTCCGACGCTGATCGCCACGCTGGACGCCACGGGTATGGCGTGTGTGACCACCACCGCCGTCCCCGTCGGTACGCACACCGTGACCGCCACCTACGCGGGCAACGCCGACGTCCAGGGCTCCACCGGCACCACGAGCCTGACGGTCAACCAGGCGACGTCCACCACGACCCTGGACGTCAACCCCGATCCGTCGGTGTGCGGCCAGGCCGTGACCCTGTGCGCCCAGGTGACCGTGGCGGCGCCCGGGACCTGTGTGCCGACCGGCGACGTGACCTTCGTGATCTCGGGCGGTCCGACGCTGACCGCCACGCTGGACGCGACCGGTATGGCGTGTGTGACCACCACCGCCATCCCCGTCGGCACCCATGCCGTCACCGCCACCTACGCCGGTGACACCGGTGTCGCGGGCTCCACGGCCACCGGAGCGGTCGGGGTGGGGCAGGGCAGTTCGACGACCGCGGTGACGGTCACGCCCAACCCGTCGTCCTGTGGTGAGGCGGTGACGATCTGCGCCCAGGTGACGGTCGGCGCGCCGAGTACCTGTGTGCCGACCGGGACCGTGACCTTCGTGATCTCGGGCGGTCCGACGCTGACCGGCACGCTGGACGCGACCGGTATGGCGTGTGTGACCACCACCGCCGTGCCCGCGGGGAGCCACACGGTGACGGCGACGTACGCGGGTTCCACGGACATCACCGGCTCCTCCGGTACCGCGACGGTCAATGTGAACCAGGCGGCCTCCACCACGGCGCTGACGGTGAGCCCCGATCCGTCCGTGTGCGGCCAGTCGGTGACCCTGTGCGCCCAGGTGACCGTGGTGGCGCCGGGGACCTGTGTCCCGAGCGGGACCGTGACCTTCACCGTCTCCGGCGGTCCCACCCTCACGGGCACGCTCGACGCCAGTGGCCAGGCGTGTGTGACCACCACCGCCATCCCGGTCGGCCCGCACACCGTGACCGCCGGTTACGCGGGCAACGGAGGGGTCGCGGGCTCGACGGCCACCGGTTCGCTCACCGTCAACCAGGCCGCCTCCACGACCGCGTTGACCATCACGCCCAACCCGTCGGTGTGCAGCCAGTCGGTCAACCTGTGCGCCCAGGTGACCACCACGGCGCCCGGCACCTGCACCCCGACCGGCACGGTGGTCTTCACCGTCGCGGGCGGTCCGACGCTGACCGGCACGCTCAACGCCAGTGGCCAGGCGTGCGTCACGGCCACCGGCCTCGGCGTGGGCCCGCACGCGGTGACGGCGACCTACGGCGGCAGCACCGGGGTGGCGGGGTCGACGGCCAGTGGCACGGCCACCGTCAACTCGACGCCGACCACCACCACGCTCACCTCCTCGCCCAACCCGTCCGGCCTCGGCCAGACGGTGACCTTCACCGCGACGGTGGCCCCGGTGGCTCCGGGGACGGGCACCCCGACCGGCACGGTGACGTTCGTGATCAGCGGTGGGCCCACCCTCACGGGCACGCTCAACGCCTCCGGAGTGGCCACCGTGAGCACCAATGCGCTCACCAGCGGCCCGCACACGGTCGTGGCCACCTATGGCGGCGACACCTGCTACAGCTCGTCATCCGCCACGCTCGTCCAGAACGTGTCCGCCGCGTCCACCACCATGACGGCGACCCCCGCGTTGATCCGGCTGCGGATCAACGGAACGCTGATCATCCCGACCCTGAGCGCCACGCTCAAGGACAATGCCAACAACCCCCTGCCGGGGCGGACCGTCACCTTCGTGGCCAACTCCGCCTTCGGCCCGATCAATCTGGGCAGTGCGGTCACCAACGCCAGCGGTGTCGCGACGCTTACCAATGTGACCGTGCCGCCGACCGTGCTCTCGGCCTCGTCCTACACCGCCTCGTTCGCGGGAGCGCCCGGACTCAGCCCGTCGTCGGCCACCGCCACGCTGACGTTCCAGCCGTCGCCGGTCCTCCCCTGAGGACGGCGCGGACCCTCCCCCGGGCGGCCCCGCTCACAGGCCCCCGGGGGAGGGCACATCACCCCGCCCAGGGCGCACCCTGACCCACCCACAGCTGCGCCGGACCGCGTCCAGCGGCCCGGCGCAGCTGCGGTGCGCGCGCCGTCAGCCGCGGGCACGGCGTCCGCGCAGCCCGAAAGCGGCCGCCAGCGCGATCAGTGCGACCACCGCCGCGTCGACGCCGATGCCCAGCCGCACACCGTCCAGGGTCGCGGCCGCGAAGCCCGTGCCGCCGTCGCGCAGCGTGGCGATACGGGCCGAGGCGAGGGCGCTGAGCAGCGGGATGCCCACGGTGAGCCCGATCTGCTGGGAACTGGTCACCAGCCCGGTGGCCAGGCCCTGTTCATGGTCCGGCAGCCCGGAGGTGGCGATCACGCCATAGGAGACGATCACCCACAGATGGGCCACGCTGGCGAGGCTCACCGCGGTCATGGCCAGCCAGGCGCCGGTGGTGGCGTGTTCGCCCAAGCCCACCATCAGGGCCGTCAGCACCGCCTGGATCAGCATCGAACCGACCAGGGTGCGACGGGCGCCGAACCGGCCGATCACCTTGGGCGCGACCATCCCGGCGACCGCCGAGAGGACGCCCTGCACACCGAAGATCAGGCCGGTGACGAACGTGGACAGCTCCAGCACCTCCTGCAGATAGAGCGTCAGCAGGAAGATGACCGCGCTCATCGCGGCGAAGGTGGTCAGCCCGGCCAGATTGCCCCAGGCCACGGTGGGCCGGCGCAGCATCGGCAGCGACACCAGCGGTTCCTTGGCCCGCGACTCCACGACGACGAACGCCACCAGCAGCAGGGCGCCCCCGGCCAGCGCCACGATCACGTCGGCACCGCCGAAGCCGCGCTCGGCGGCCGTGGAGAGGGCGTAGATGACACCGAGCAGTCCGCCGGTGACGGTCACCGCGCCCGGTACGTCCAGCCGTGGCCGCCGCGGATGCCGCGACTCCGTCAGCAGCCCCGGGGCGGCGGCCAGCACCAGCAGGCCCGCGACGGTGAGCAGCCCCATCGTGGAGCGCCAGCCGAGGGCGTCGGTCATCCCGCCGCCCAGCACCATGCCGATGGTGAAGCCCAGCGACATCAGGGTGCCGCTGAGGCCCAGGGCGCGTTCGCGCTGCGGGCCCTCGGCGAAGGTGGTGGTGAGCAGCGACATCCCGGTGGGCACGATGAGCGCCGCGCCCAGTCCCTGGACGGCCCGTGCGGCGAGGAAGACGGCCGGGTTCCAGGCCAGCGTGGCCAGCAGGGACGCCACCGTGAACAGCGCGAGCCCGGTGAGGAACAGTTTGCGCCGTCCGTACAGATCGGCCACCCGGCCGAAGAACAGCAGGAACCCGCCGGAGGGCAGCGCGAAGGCGGTGACCGCCCACTGGAGGTCGGACTGGCCCATGCCCAGATCCCGGCCGAGCACCGGGAGGGCCACGTTCAGGATCGAGAAGTCCAGCGCCACCATGAACTGGGCGGCGCACAGCACCATCAGGATCAGCTTGGCGCGGCCGGTCAGCCGCGGGGGCGCCGGATCGGGGACCGGGGGAGCGGTACCGCGTCCGGCGGCCGGTTCGGAGAGGACGGAGGAGGAATCGATCGCCATGGTCAACAGGTTCGAATGATCCGCGAGGACGTGGGGAGCGGGCACTTATCCTGTTGGCCGCACCACCAGTCTCGGTGCGAGCATGCTGGTGGTGACGGACCGGTGCGGAGGGGGACGGTATGGCGGCAGCCGCGGAGACGACGACGGGGACGGGGGCCATCGGCAGGTCGCATCGCCGCCAGGAGCTGCGGGACTTCCTGATGAGCCGCCGGGCCCGGGTCAGCCCGGCCGACGCGGGCCTGCCGGACGGCGGCCGCCGCCGTACGCCCGGGCTGCGCCGGGAGGAGGTCGCGGTCCTGGCCGGGGTGGGCGCGTCCTGGTACCAGTGGCTGGAGCAGGGCCGGGACATCACCGTCTCACCGCAGGTGCTGGACGCGGTGGCGCGGGTGCTCCGGCTCAACGACCCCGAGCGCCGCCACCTTTATGTGCTGGCCGGGCTCAATCCGCCCGTCCCCGCCTCCGAATACGGCACGGACCATCTGTGCGAGGGGTTCCAGCGGCTGATCGACGCCTGGATGCCGTTCCCGGCGCACATCATGGACCGCTACTGGAACGTGATCGCCTACAACGACGGCGCCTCGATGGTGCTGGGCTTCCGTCCGGACATGCCGCAGAACTGCCTGATCACCTTCTTCACCGACCCGGTCTACCGGGCCCGTGCCCAGAGCTGGGAGGAGAACGCGCCCTGGGTCGTCGCTCAGTTCCGTGCCTCCCTCTCCGACCACCCGGACGACGAGGGCTTCGGCGAGATTGTGCGCGAACTGGCGGAGCTGAGCGCGGAGTTCACCGAGCTGTGGGAGCGCCGGGACGTCCAGGCCGGCGGTCAGATGTACAAGGAGCTGCACCATCCGCTGGTGGGCGCGCTCCGTTTCGAGTCCACCCAGCTACGGGTCCCGGCCCGTCCCGACCTGACGATCGTGATGCACCATCCGATGCCGATCGAGGGCACCGGGGCGGGGGCGGGCGCGCAGACCGTCGAGGAGACCACGGCGAAGCTGGAGTGGCTGATCTCCCCGGAGGGGCGGCGCGGCGGGATGTACTCGGTCACGGGCTGACCCCGGACCGCCGCCCGGCCCGCCCGGACCGCCCGCATATGCTCATCCGCATGAGCGAAGCAGCGCAGCTGGACCCGGAAGACCGCAAGATCGTCACGCTGGCCCGCTCGGCGCGGGCCCGCAACGGGGTGGCCGAGGGCGCCGCCGTGCGCGACGAGACGGGCCGTACCTATGTCGCCGGTACCGTCGCCCTGGACTCCCTCCGGCTGAGCGCGCTGCGGACCGCTGTCGCGATGGCCGTCGCCAGCGGTGCGAAGTCCCTGGAGGCCGCGGCCGTGGTGACCGAGGCCGAAACCGCCTCCGACGAGGACCGCGCGGCCGTACGTGACCTGGGCGGAGCCGGTACGCCGGTTCTGCTGGCGGGCCCGGACGGCACCGTGCGCGGCACCTTCCCGGCCTGACGGCGGGGCCGCCGCCGTGGCTCCTCCGCGTTCGCCGGACCGGCCGGTCCGGCGGGCTGGTTCGAGCGGGCCGGGGCATCGGGGAGAATGGGCGCCATGAGTGTCCGTACCTCTCCGTCCCCGTCCGAGCCGGCGGAGACCCCGCACCGCTCGGGCTTCGCCTGTTTCGTCGGCCGTCCCAACGCCGGCAAGTCGACCCTCACCAACGCTCTGGTGGGGACGAAGGTCGCGATCACCTCCAACCGTCCGCAGACCACCCGGCACACCGTGCGCGGCATCGTGCACCGGCCCGACGCGCAGCTCGTGCTCGTCGACACCCCCGGTCTCCACAAGCCGCGCACCCTGCTCGGTGAGCGGCTCAACGACGTCGTGCGGACCACCTGGGCCGAGGTGGACGTGATCGGCTTCTGTCTGCCCGCCGACCAGAAGCTGGGCCCCGGCGACCGCTTCATCGCCACCGAGCTGGCCGGGATCAAGAAGACCCCCAAGGTCGCGATCGTCACCAAGACCGACCTGGTCGAGCCCGAGCAGCTCGCCCAGCAGCTCCTGGCCGTCGACCGGCTCGGCACCGAGCTGGGCATCGAATGGGCGGAGATCATCCCGGTCTCGGCGGTGGACGCGGAGAAGGGAGCGGACGCGCGCGGTGCCGGTCAGGTGGGCCTGCTGGCCGATCTGCTGGTGCCGCTGCTGCCCGAGGGCCCGGCGCTCTACCCCGAGGGCGATCTCACCGACGAGCCCGAGCAGATCATGGTGGCCGAGCTGATCCGCGAGGCGGCGCTGGAGGGCGTGCGGGACGAGCTGCCGCACTCCATCGCGGTGGTCGTGGAGGAGATGCTGCCGCGCGAGGGCCGTCCGGCGGACAAGCCCCTGCTCGACATCCACGCCAACCTCTTCATCGAGCGTCCCAGCCAGAAGGGGATCGTGATCGGCCCCAAGGGACGACGCCTGAAGGACGTCGGAACCAAGTCCCGCAAGCACATCGAGGCGCTGCTCGGTACGCCGGTCTTCCTCGATCTGCACGTCAAGGTCGCCAAGGACTGGCAGCGCGATCCGAAGCAGCTCCGCCGGCTGGGGTTCTGAGCCGGACCCTCCCCGCCGGCCGGACTACGCCCCCTCCTTGAGCACCGTGCGGACCAGCTCGCGCTGGGCGTCGCTCAGATGCGGGTCCGCGACATGGACGGTGCGGCCGTCGATGGTGATCTCGTAGTGGAAGCCGTCGGGGACGCCGCGGCCGGCGGCCGCGGCGCCCTTCTCGACGGCTTGGTGGGCCAGGGCGGCCAGATGCGTCGCGTCGGGCCGCTCTGAGGTGTCCAGCTCGGCCCGGCGCTCGATACCGGCGAACCCGCCGGTGCGGATGACGGAGATACGCATGGGTCCATCACTACCCGAGTGCGGGCCCTAGCGCTCGCCCCGCGCCCCCAGATCCGTGATGCCGACCCCGGCCCACGCCTCCAGCACCGCCGTGTGCTCCTCGCCCTCGCCGTAGCGGGACTGCGCGGCGGCCACCGTGAGCTGGGCGAAGTCGGTGAACTGGGCGTCGGAGGCGAGATCGCCGCCGGTGAGCACGTCGTACCAGATCTGTCCGGCACGCTCCCAGGCATTGCCGCCGAGGGCCGTGGCGGCGAGGTAGAAGGCGTGGTTGGGGATGCCGGAGTTGATGTGCACCCCGCCGTTGTCCCGTGAGGTGTGCACGAAGTCGTCCATCGTGCCGGGCTGCGGGTCCTTGCCGAGGACGTCGTCGTCGTACGCGGTGCCCGGGGCCTTCATCGAGCGCAGCGCCACCCCGGTGACCCGCTCCGCGAGCAGCCCCTTGCCGATCAGCCAGTCGGCCTCCCCGGCGGTCTGGCCGAGGACGTGCTGCTTGACCAGTGAGCCGAAGACATCGGACATGGACTCGTTGAGCGCGCCGGACTGGCCGAAGTACTCCAGGTTGGCGGTGTACTGGGTGACGCCGTGGGTGAGCTCGTGGGCCATCACGTCGACCGGGATGGTGAAGTCGAGGAAGACCTCGCCGTCCCCGTCGCCGAAGACCATCTGCTCGCCGTCCCAGAAGGCGTTGTTGTAGTCCTCGCTGTAGTGGACGCTGGCGTTCAGCGGGAGGCCGGAGTCATCGATGGAGCGCCTGCCGTACGCGTTGAGGAACAGCTCGAAGGTGGCGCCCAGGCCGTTGTACGCGCGGTTGACCGACTCGTCGCCGCTGGCCGTCCCGCCCTCCTCGCGCATCTTCTTCCCCGGCAGCCGCGTCTCGTGCTCCGCGTCGTAGATGGTGCGCCGCGGCTTGCTGGACGGGGCCCCCTCCAGGGTGGCGGTGACACCGCGGACGGTGGTGATCCGGCGCCGGGTGCGCTCCAGGGCGTCCCGTTCCAGGGTGCGCCGGGCGGGTCCGGCCACCAGCGGATCGTCGTGGTGGGAGAGCTTGTCGAGGACGTGCGGGGGCACGATCGTGCAGAAGACCCTGCGGGAGTTCGTGTAGGCGTCCATGCCTGGCAATGTGGCACTGCGCTGTGGGGTTGTCACTCCTTGCGGTCATGATTGATGAAATCGAGTGGTAGATCCGTAATTCCCGGCGGACCGCGGCGGTGGATGCCCCGTCCCGCATAGTGATACGGCTCCGCCCGTCCGCCGGGTCTCGGTTAGGCTGCTTCCCATCATGCGTTTCGGGCTGCTTCTTCTTAGCTGCCGCGGCGAGGGCCTGTAGTCGTAGGCCGACCCCCTCCCCGCGGAGTTCGGTGTTGCGGTGATTACGCCCCGTCGGCCGCCCAGTGGACCTTCGTCCAGCGGACTCACGAGGAGCCCTACGCGTCATGACTCACTCCGATACGCCCGGCCATTCCGTCGGTCGCCCCACGCCGATCACCGCCGCGACCGTCACCCAGCGCCCCTCCGGGATGCCGATCCACCGCTACGGCCGCTACGAGGCCGTGGACATCCCCGACCGCACCTGGCCGGACAACCGCATCACCGTCGCCCCGCGCTGGCTGTCCACCGATCTGCGGGACGGCAACCAGGCGCTGATCGACCCGATGTCCCCGGCCCGCAAGCGCGAGATGTTCGACCTGCTGGTACGCATGGGCTACAAGGAGATCGAGGTCGGCTTCCCCTCCTCCGGCCAGACCGATTTCGACTTCGTACGGTCGATCATCGAAGAGGACGCGATCCCCGAGGATGTGACGATCTCCGTCCTGACCCAGGCGCGCGAGGAGCTGATCGAGCGCACCGTGGAGTCGCTGCGCGGCGCCCACCGGGCCACCGTGCACCTGTACAACGCGACCGCCCCGGTCTTCCGCCGGGTGGTCTTCCGCGGCAGCCGTGACCAGGTCAAGCAGATCGCGGTGGACGGCACCCGGCTGGTGGTGGAGTACGCCGAGAAGATCCTGGACGACCGGACGGCCTTCGGCTACCAGTACAGCCCGGAGATCTTCACCGACACCGAGCTGGACTTCGCGCTGGAGGTCTGCGAGGGCGTGATGGACGTCTGGCAGCCCGAGGAGGGGCGCGAGATCATCCTGAATCTGCCCGCCACCGTCGAGCGCTCCACCCCCTCCACCCACGCCGACCGCTTCGAGTGGATGTCGCGCCACCTGTCGCGGCGCGAGCACATCTGTCTGTCGGTGCACCCGCACAACGACCGCGGTACCGCCGTCGCCGCCGCCGAGCTGGCGATCATGGCGGGCGCCGACCGGATCGAGGGCTGTCTGTTCGGGCAGGGCGAGCGCACCGGCAACGTCGACCTGGTGACGCTGGGCATGAACCTGTTCTCCCAGGGCGTCGACCCGCAGATCGACTTCTCGCAGATCGACGAGATCCGTCGTACCACCGAGTACTGCAACCAGATGGAGATCCACCCGCGCCACCCCTACGCGGGCGATCTGGTCTACACCGCCTTCTCCGGCTCCCACCAGGACGCCATCAAGAAGGGGTTCGAGGCGATGGAGACGCGCGCCGCCGAAGAGGGCAAGAGCGTCGACGACGTCGAGTGGGCGGTCCCGTACCTGCCCATCGACCCCAAGGACGTCGGGCGCTCCTACGAGGCCGTCATCCGGGTGAACTCCCAGTCCGGCAAGGGCGGCATCGCCTATGTCCTGAAGAACGACCACAACCTGGATCTGCCGCGGCGGATGCAGATCGAGTTCTCCAGGACGATTCAGGCCAAGACCGATGCCGAGGGCGGCGAGGTCACCCCGGCCCAGATCTGGTCGGTCTTCCAGGACGAGTACCTGCCCACGGACGACAACCAGTGGGGCCGGATCTCGCTGCGCTCGGCGCAGACCTCCACCACCACCGAGGGCACCGACGCACTGACCGTGGAGGCCGTCGTGGACGGCACCGAGGTGGTGCTGAACGGCTCCGGCAACGGTCCGCTGGCCGCTTTCTTCGAGGCCTTGGCCGCGATCGACGTGGACGTCAGGCTGCTGGACTACTCCGAGCACACCCTGAGCGAGGGCGCGACCGCACAGGCCGCCGCCTACATCGAATGCGCGATCGACGGAAAGGTGCTGTGGGGCGTGGGGATCGACGCCAACATCGTGCGCGCCTCCCTCAAGGCGGTCGTCTCGGCGGTCAACCGGGCGGGCCGCTGACCTCCTGTGGAGGATTCGCCGCCAGGGCCGACCGGCCCTTCGGCAAGGGCCGGTTGACCCGTCACCCACATGGGCCCCGTCCACCGCGTGAGGTGGGCGGGGCCCCGGGTTTGGCCTGTTGTCTCCGTTCGGGGTACTGACGTCACATCATTGATGTGGCTAGCATCACGTCAACGCGGCAGAGTGGCCGAAGCGTTATGGAGGTGTGACGTGGTGCACGCGCGTGCCCGACGAGACCGGGACCTGTGTGTGGTAGGCGTACGCACTCTGTGGCGGACCGTCGGCGACGGTGAGTTCTTCTGCCCCGACTGCGGAGGCGACCGCAACTACCGCCGCCGCACCGGCCGCCGCCGCATCGTGGTGCTCGGTATGCCGCTGCTGCCCCGCGGTCCGGTCGCCCCTGTCGTCGAGTGCGCCGCCTGTTGCGGACGGTTCGGCACCGAGACGCTGGACCACCCCACCACCACCCGCTTCTCCGCGATGCTGCGCGACGCCGTGCACACGGTGGCGCTCGCGGTGCTCGCCGCGGGCGGCACCGACGCGGCCGCGGTCCGCCAGGTCGCGGTCGGCGCGGTCCGCGCGGCCGGGTTCGCCGACTGCAGCGAGGAGCAGCTCCTCGCGCTGATCGAGGCCCTCGCCGCCGACACCGGCCGTCTCCCCGGCGCCTGTGGCACCGGGGAGCGCGACGGTCTGGACCCGTGCGGCACCGCGCTGGCCATCGAGCTCCACGAGGCCCTAGAGCCCCTGGCGCCCCATCTGGCACCCACCGGCCGCGAGGCCATCCTGCTCCAGGGCGCCCGGATCGCCGTCGCCGACGGGCCCTACCGGCCGGCCGAGCGCGCCGTCCTGGAGACCGTGGGACGTGCGCTGATGATCGGCCCCGAGGACACCGCCCGGCTGCTGGCCGCCACCCGCGCGCCCTTCTGACCCCGGACCTGACCCCCGCCGGGCCCCGGGCGCGTACTCCCGGGGGAGTAATCACGGTCCCTCCGCCACCCCCGCAGTAGCCGGGATCTCCCTCGTGCGCGCGAGGATCCGGGCCCGTCCCCGCGGAAGTCTGGGGGCATGGAGACCACATCGCCGCGGATACCGGCCGCGCCGGACGAACCACCCGCACCCGCCTCCGGCAGACGCCGGGCCCTTCCCTGGGCCGTGATCGGCGCCTGGGTGCTGCTGCTCCTCGTCGCCGTGCCGTTCGCCGGGAAGCTGGAGGACGCCAAACGCGACACCGCCGTCGACTACCTCCCGGCCGGGGCCGACTCCACCCAGGTGGCCCGGCTCCAGGAGGAACTGCCCGGCGGGGACACCACCGACCTCGTCCTCGTCTACCGGCGCGACGGCGGGCTGACCCGCGCCGACCGCGCGGCGGCGGGCGCACAGGTGGCCGCGGTGGCGCGCGGCCACGAACTGGTCGGGCAGCGGACCCCGCGCGGGATCCCGTCCGAGGACGGCACCACCGTGATGTACCCGATGGCGCTCACCGGGCTCGCGGACGAGAAGGTCCGGGCGGAGGCCGTCCAGGAGATCCGCGACGGACTCCGGGACCACCCCGGGGGGCTGAGCGTGCGGGTCGGCGGCCCCGGGGCGCTGGCGGCCGACTCCCAGGAGGTGTTCGCCTCCACCGACGGCACCCTGATGATCGCCACCGCCGCCGTGGTGGCGGTGCTGCTGATCCTCACCTACCGCAGCCCGTTCCTGTGGCTGATCCCGCTGGTGGTGGTCGGGTTCGCCGCGGTGGCCGCGATGGGCGTCGTCTACGGGCTCGTCGAGGGCTTCGACCTCGTCGTCACCAGTATGAGTTCCTCGGTGATGACCGTCCTGGTCTTCGGCGCGGGCACCGACTACGCACTGCTGATCGTGTCCCGCTACCGCGAGGAGCTGCGCCGCCACCGGGCCCCCTACGACGCGATGCGCGAGGCGCTGCGCGGCTGCGGCCCGGCGGTGCTCGCCTCCAGCGGGACGGTCGCCGCCGGACTGCTGTGTCTGCTCGCCGCCGACCTCAACAGCAGCAGCGGCCTCGGACCGGTCGGTGCGGTCGGTGTGGTGTGCGCGCTGGCCGCGATGATGACCCTGCTGCCCGCGGTGCTGGTGCTGCTGGGCCGCCGGGTGTTCTGGCCGCTGATCCCTGCGCACGGCAGCGAGCCGCGCACCGGGCGCGGGCTGTTCGGGGCGATGGGCGAATCGGCGCGGCGCAGGCCCGTGGTGGTGCTGCTCGGCGGCGCCGCGCTGCTGGGCGCGCTCGCCCTCGGTGTGTTCAACCTGCCCGGCAACCTCAAGCAGAACGACACCTTCACCGACAAGCCCGAGTCCGTGGTCGCGACCGAGACACTCGCCCGCGCCTATCCCGACGCCAGCAGCCAGCCCATCAGCGTGCTGGCGCGCACCGCCCGGGCGGACGAGGCGATGGCGCGGGCCCGCGGCACCGAGGGCGTCGCGGATGTCACCCGGGGCCGCAGTGGCGGCGGCTGGACCGAGATCGACGTCTTCGCCGAGGGCGCCCCGCAGTCCGCGCGTGAGACGGTCACGCTCCATGCGCTGCGCTCCGGGCTGGACCGCGTGGACGGCGCCGACGCGCTCGTCGGCGGGCCCAGCGCGCAGCAGCTCGACCTCGACGACACCAACGCCCATGACCGGATGCTGGTCATCCCGCTGGTGCTGATCGCGGTCCTGCTGATCCTGGCGGCCCTGCTGCGCAGCCTGATCGCGCCACTGGTGCTGGTGGTGGCCGTGGTGGCGGTGTGGGCCGCGGCCATGGGGCTCGGCGGACTGGTCTTCGAGCCGGTCTTCGGCTTCCCCGGGGTCGATCCGGGCCTGGCGCTGCTGTCGTTCGTCTTCCTGGTCGCCCTCGGCGTCGACTACGGCATCTTCCTGATGCACCGGATGCGGGAGGAGGCGCTGCGCGGGGCCGGGGTCGCCGAGGCCGCCGTCACCGCGCTGCGGACCACCGGCGGGGTGATCGCCTCGGCGGGGCTGGTGCTGGCCGCGACCTTCGCGGTGCTGGCCACGCTGCCGCTGGTGATGCTGGTCGAGATGGGCTTCATCGTCGCGGTCGGCGTCCTGCTGGACACCTTCCTCGTCCGGACCTATCTGGTGACCTCGGCGAGTCTGCTGCTGAAGCGGTGGGTGTGGTGGCCGGGGGCGCTCTTCCGCCGCACACCGGCCAGCACCGGACTTGCCGCCCCCGCCGTCCGCTCCACGGCGGCCGGAGCACCGGCCGAACCGGCGGAACCGGCGGAACCGGCCGAACCGGCGGAACCGGCCGAACCGGCCGTACGGGGCTGACGGAAGCCACCGGGGCCCGGACCGGCCGTGCAGGGGACGGCCGGTCCGGGACCCGGGTCCGTATGTGACCTGCAGCGTGAACGCGGGCCGGACCGCCCCTGGTCCGGCCCGCGGCCGATCCCCGAGGATGGAGCCGTGTCCCCACACCCCGCGCCCCCGCCCCGGCCTCCCCGGCGGCCGGGGCGTCATCTGCCCGGCCCGCCCACGCTGTGGGCGGTGCTGCACGCCCTCCACAACGGCAGACGGCCGACCGAGTCCCGCGCCGAGGCCCGATCGCGGCGGCGTACCGATGCAGCGATCGCCGGTGCCGTACTCCTCCTCCAGTGCGCCCTGGCCCTGTTGGACCCCGGCGACAACGGCCACCGTCCGGACGCGATCGGCTGGCTGCTGCTCACCGGCAGCGCCGCGGTGCTCGTCGGACGGCGGCACAGCCCCATGCTGGTGACGGCGGCCGTGGTGTTCATGGTCGGCCCGTACCACGCGCTGGACAATGTGCACCTCGCCGTCGTCCCGGCCGGACTGCTCGCCGTCTACACCCTCGCCGTGATCGGCCCGCCGCTGCGCTCCTTCCTGACCGTCTCCCTGGTCATCGCGCTCATGGTGACGGTCATGGCCGTGGGCTCCGAACCGCACGCCGGGTTCGACATGCTGCGCAGCTCCGGCTGGGTGCTGTCGATCGTGGTGATCGGCGAGGCGGTCCGGATCCACCGCAAGTACATCGCGGCCATCCTGGAACGGGCCGAACGCGCCGAGCGCACCCGCGAGGAGGAGGCCGCCCGCCGGGTCGCCGAGGAGCGGCTGCGGATCGCCCGGGACCTGCACGACCTGCTCGCGCACAGCATCACCGTCATCGGCGTCCAGACCTCGGTCGCCGCACATGTCCTGATCGCCGATCCGGACCGGCTGGACCGCGAGGCGCTGTCCACGGCGCTCGACGGGATCTCCGACACCTGCCGGGACGCCCGCGCCGAACTGCGCGCCACGCTCCAGGTGTTGCGCGGGGGCGAGGGTGAGGGCAGCGGCGGCGGGGGTGGCGAGGACCCCGACGCCGTCGCGCCGCCTCCGGGTCTCACCGGACTGGCCGACCTGGCCGCGGCGGCCGAGGCGGCGGGCGTCCGCGTCGAACTCACCGTCGGCGTGGCCGCGTCGGAGCTGTCGCCCGCGGTGGGCGCCGCCGCGTACCGGATCGTGCAGGAGGCGCTGACCAACGCGGTGCGCCACGCGCCCGGCACCCGGGTGCGGATCACCCTCGTCCGGGACGGGACGGCGCTCGCCGTCACCGCCGTGGACGACGGCCCGGCCGGCGGGGGGACACCGCCCGACGGGGCGGAACCGGGCCATGGCATCGTCGGGATGCGCGAACGCGCCCGCAGCGTGGCCGGAACCCTGACCGCCGGACCGCGCGGGGACGCCCCCGGGTTCGCCGTCCGCGCGGCGCTGCCCTGGGGCAGGGCCGGTTCCGTCCCTGTGAGCCCCCTGGAGGCCATCCCGTGAACCCGAGCGAGACCGCGGACCCGCCGATCAGGGTGCTGCTCGCCGACGACCAGACGCTTGTGCGCTCCGCCTTCGCCATGCTCGTGGACTCCGCGCGGGACATGGAGGTGGTCGGTCAGGCGGGCACCGGCCGCCAGGCCGTCGAACTTGCCCGTGACGCCCGCGCCGACCTCGTGGTGATGGACATCCGGATGCCCGATCTCGACGGGATCGAGGCCACCCGGCGCATCGCCGCCGACGAGGATCTGGCCGGGGTCAGGATCCTGGTGCTGACCACCTACGACACCGATGACCACATCGTGGAGGCACTGCGCGCGGGCGCCTCCGGCTTCCTGGTCAAGGACACTCGCCCCGCCGAACTCCTCGACGCCATAAGGACGGTGGCGGCGGGGGAGTCCCTGCTGTCGCCCGGCCCGACCTCCCGGCTGATCGCGCGGGTGCTGCGCGCCCCGTCCGTCCCGGTGCCCGGTGTCCCGGCGGGCGCGCTGGCGGCGCTGTCGGAGCGGGAGCGCCAGGTGCTCGTCCTGGTCGCGCGCGGGCTGAACAACGCCGAGGCGGCGGCGACGCTCGGCCTCTCCCCGCTCACCACCAAGACGCATGTCAGCCGGATCATGGGCAAGCTGGGTGCCCGGGACCGCGCCCAACTGGTCATCGCCGCCTATGAGTCCGGTCTGGTCGCCCCCTCCGGCGCCGGGGGTCAGCCCGCCTCCGGACCCTCCTGAGCCGGGTCCGCCGCGGGCTCGCGCAGCGGCGCCCCGGTCATCCGGTTGGCGAACGTCGACAGGGTGTACGCGCCGATGCCGAGCACCACCTCCAGCGCGTTGCGCCGGGTGTACCCGTGGGCCAGGAAGGCGTCCAGGGCGCCGGGGCTCAGCGCGCCGGCGGTGGCGAGCGCGTCCAGGGCGAAGACCCGTACCGCGTCCAGCCGTGCGTCCGCCGGCGGCCGGGCCCCGCGCAGATCCTCGATGAGTGCGGTGTCCGCGCCCAGCGCCCGGATGGTGGCGGTGTGCATCTCGACGCAGAGGTGGCAGGCGTTGCGGACCGCGACCGTGAGGATGAGTACCTCGCGGGCGAGCGGATCGAGGGTGGTCCTCTCGAACGCCCCGCTGAGCGTGAGGAACCCCTCCAGCAGCTCCGGCGATTCGGCCATGCGCGCCACGGCGGGGGAGAGATGGCCGAGGTGCTTGACGGTGGCCTCCATGGCCCGCCGGGCGCCGGGCGGCGCGGAGTCCAGGGTGTGCACGGGGAAGGCGTGGTCGACGGTGGTGGTGGCGGACGCGGACATGGGAAACCCCCGGAGTAAAATGGTCAACGTGGTTGTCGAAAAGGTAAACCAGGTTGTCGATCGGTGCAAGGGCGGTAAGAGGAGTGCGCATGGCTGAGGACGCTCCGGGATTCGAGCTGCCGTTGCTGCTCTTCGCCGGGTTCCGGTCGATCGCCGACCAGTTGCACGCCGAACTGGCCCGCCAGGGCCATCCCGACATCCGTCCCGCCCATGGCTTCGCGATGCAGGCCATCGGACGGGACGGCACCACCGCCAGCGAACTGGGCCGACGGCTCGGGGTCTCCAAACAGGCCGCGGGCAAGACCGCCGACCGGCTGGCGGCGCTGGGCTACGCGGCCCGGGTGGACGACCCGGCCGACGCCCGCCGCAAGCTCATCCGGCTCACCCCGCGCGGCTACGACGTACTGGCCCGGTCGGCCGCCGTCTTCGATGAACTGCGCGCGGCGTGGGCCGAACGGCTGGGCGAGGACCGGCTGCGCCAACTGGAGGCGGACCTCAAGACGATGGCGCCGCCCAGCGGCTTCCGGCTGGACGTGGCGGGCTGGTTCGGCGCCTGACCGGACCCGGCCTGTGCCCCAGGCGCGGGCCCGCGGTGCGCCGTGACCCGCTCACCCCGTGCCCGGCGCTCCCCAGCCCTTCCGGTAGGCCCGCCAGTCCTCCTCCGTGGCGGCGAAGTCCACGTACAGCGCCACCCCGAACCGCTTGCGGTGGCGGTCCTGGCGGCCGAGGCCGAGCCGGGTGCCGCGTACCGCCGCCGTGACCGTCTCGGCCCAGGCGTGACGGCCGAGGTTGTCGGTGTGGTAGCCGGGCAGGCCCATCAGCAGATCCGTGGTGGGCGGGGTGATCTCGAGGGCGAGCTCGGTCTGCTGGGCCACATAGCCGCCGTACAGGCTCTCCAGCGGCATCGCGGTGTCGTACGACATCACCGCGATCTGGTCGACCCGCCGTGCCACCTGGCCGAAGTACTTCTGGGACCACCACTTGGGGTGGCCGGTGAAGAAGTCCGCCGCCGTGTGCAGCCCCGGCAGTGGGTCGATGTGATGGGCCGCCACCGACAACGGGGCGCGGCGGGCGCGGGTGAGGGTGTGCAGGGTGTCGAGGAGCGTGAGGTAGGCGCGGTCACCGGAGTGCAGCGGCTCCAGGTCGAAGTGCACCCCGTCGAAGCCCGCGTCCAGCACCTGCCGCGCGGACCGCACCACACGGGCGCGGTTGTCCCGGTCCTCCAGCCGGAGCCCGGTCGGGCCCTCGGTGGCCAGTACATCGCCCAGCCACGCCTGCACCCGGACCCCGGGCAGTTCGCGGTGGACGGCCTTCAGCAGCCAGGCGGCCCTGGGGTAACGGGCCGCGGGCAGCGAGCCGTTGTGATTCAGGGGGCCCGCGTGGACGTACAGATCGCGGATGCCGCTCCCGCGTACCCGCCGGGCCAGCGCGGCCAGTTCCCGTTCGCCGTTGCGGCCGTCCACCCAGGCGTGGCCGAGCCAGACCGCGTCCCGGCCCCGGGTCTGGGTGCCGGGCTTGACGTCCCCCGCGTACAGCAGCCGCAGGGAGACCCCGGCGGCGAGAACGGCGAGGGCCAGAGCGCCCGCCAGAGTCGCCATGACGCGCTTGGGCCACTTCAGCCGTGGATGTCTCCAGACGCGTCGCACGCCGCGCAGCGCCCGTCGGAACCGGTCGGCCGCGGCCTGGAGTATGTGATGCACGAAGGGGAGGCTAGCGAGCGGTATGCGAGGAGTCGCATCCGGTTGTGTGCGCGGTGGTGTGCCGCATCGTGGCTACGCCTGCCCCTTCCGCGCCGATGTCACATCTTGTCGCGCGGGATTTCCTTGATCTCGGCCGTGGGCGCGTTCTTCTTGACCGATTCCACGCCTTTCTCGGCGGCGCCCTTGGATTCGTACGCCTCGCCCACCGCGATGATCTCGCCATTGCCCGCCTTCAGGCGGAAACGGTGCTTACCGGCCTTGTCCTCGTAGATCTCGAACTTGCCCGCCATGGGATCTCCACCTCCAATGTGTCCCGGCCCCCTCGAACCACCGTAGAGCGGGCGGGTGGGCCTCGCATTCCGGTGGCAGGGGGCTGGTCACGGGGCCCCGAACAGTGCGCGGCACGGCTCGAGTCCGGTGATCTCCACCGGGGTGGCGGTGCGGTGTTCCGCCCAGACGGCGCGCTCCAGCCGCAGCCGCTGGAGGGTCCGGGCCGTGCCCCGCACCGCGACGGTCTCCGTTCCGTCGGGGCGGTAGCCGAGCCGTCGCGACACCCCGAGCGAGCGCCCGTTCTCCACCATCGCGCCCGAGGTCAGCGAGCGCGCCCCCAGACCCTCGAAGGCCAGATGCGCCACCGCGGCCCGCATCTCCGTGCCGAGGCCCCGGCCCTGGTGGACCCGGCCCAGCCAGGAGCCGGTCTGTGCCTCGGCGGTCACCGCGAAGTCGCGTGCCGTCAGGTCCTGCCGCCCGATCACCGCCCCCTCGTGCAGTACCGCCAGGCTCAGCGTCCAGTCCTCCGGGCGCCACTCCGCGACGGTCCGCAGCACGTGCTGGAAGGTGGCGCGCCCGCGCTCCTCCGGGGTGGTGTCGGTCCACGGCACGCTGAACGGCATCTCGGCCGGGTCGTGCACCCCCTCCGCCGCGACCGCGGCCAGCTCATCGAGCCGGGGGAGGTCGGGGAGGCGCAGTTCGAGGCGCGGGGTGCGGACGCGGAGCCCGTACAGGGGCCAGAAACGAGGGTCCATGACGGGAGGTTGCCCGACCCCGGCGACCGCGTCGAACCCATTACGCCCCGGGCGCTGCGACAGCCCCCGCCTCTGTCAATCAGGGTTGACGCGAGAGATGCGTCAACCTACATTGACATCATGACCGAAGCAACGGATCTCGCCGAGCGGGCGGGCGACCGGGACCCGCGGATCGGGCTGCGTGCCGTCGCCGCGCTGCGGCGGCTGCTGGAGCAGCTCGAGGCCGTCCAGGTCCGCAGCGCCCGCGCCAAGGGCTGGTCGTGGCAGGAGATCGCCGCAGAACTGGGCGTCAGCAGGCAGGCGGTCCACAAGAAGCACGGGAGGCGTTGATGTTCGAGCGATTCACCGGCAGTGCCCGTGAGGTCGTCCACGGGGCCGTACAGCACGCACAGCGGGCGGGCAGCCCCACGGTCGGCGAACCGGAGCTGCTGCTCGCGCTCCTGGACCGCACCGGGAGCCCCGCCGCCACCGTGCTGGCCGGCCTCGGCGCGCACCGGCGGCGGGCGTCCATCGAGCGTTCGCTGGCCGAGGTGCGCCGCCGCGGCGGCCTCTCGGACGCGGATACCGAGGCCCTGGCCGGACTCGGTATCGATGTCGGGGAGATCGTCGCCCGGGTGGAGGAGGCGCACGGCGTGGGCGCCCTCGCCGCCACCGGCCCCGGCGCCCGGTTTGGCCTCCGGCGGAGCGGACGCGGCGGCCGGCGCCCCTTCGCACCGGAGGCCAAGTCGGTGCTGGAGCGGTCGCTGCGGATCGCCGTCGGCCGCGGCGACCGCTCCATCGGCGACGAACACCTGCTGCTGGCGCTCCTCGCCCGGCCCGGCGTCGCCGCCCACGTCCTCGCCGACCACGAGGTGACCTACGTCCGGGCCGAACGCGCCCTGGACGTACGGCCGGAGGCGAGCTGAGCCCGCCTCCGGCCGTACGGTCTCCGCCGGTGCCGATCGCCGTGCCCGGCGGCGCCCGTACTCCGCAGCGCACAAATCGGTTGCCCGTCCCCGGTTCCGGCGCCCACACTGTGCCGGTGCTGATCCGACGAGAAACCCCGGCAGACATCGCCGCCGTGGCCGACGTCACCGCGGCGGCCTTCGCGGGCAGGTCCGAGACCCCGGTCCCCATCGAGGTCACCCTCCTGGGGGAACTCCGCACCTCCGACGCCTGGTTGCCCGCGCTCTCCGTCGTCGCCGTCGGTGACGCGGGTGAGGTCATCGGTCATGTGGTGTGCACCCGCGCCCATATCGGACCCGACCAGTCCCTCGCGCTCGGCCTCGGTCCGCTCAGTGTGCTCCCCGCCCACCAGCGGCGCGGGGTGGGCAAGGCGCTGGTGCACGCCGTGCTCGGTGCGGCCGACGCGTTCGGCGAACCGCTGGTGGCCCTGCTCGGCAGCCCCGACTACTACGGCCGCTTCGGCTTCCGCCCCTCCACCGAGGTCGGTGTCACCGCGCCCGACCCGGCCTGGGGCGCGTACTTCCAGGTCCGCACCCTGACCACGTATCAGCCCACCCTCAAGGGCGCGTTCAGCTACGCCGAACCGTTCTCCCGCGTCTGAGGCCCGCGCGCCGGTCCGGGCCGATCGCATCCCCAACTCCGGGTGTGTGCGCTATAACGGAACGTCACGGGCCTCTCGGGGGGAGAACGGTGGCGGGTGGCAAGGGTGCTGAATTCCTGACGCGCGGTGCGCTGGCGACGGCGAGCCTGGTGCCGCCCGCGGTGCTGGGGGCCCGGTTCTGGTCCTCCGTGCACCGCCATCCGGTCGTCTCGCTGCTGCTGTTCCTGGTCTACGCGGCCCTGCTGGCGGGCGTTGCCTTCCTGGCCAAGGTGTACGGGAAGGTGGCCGACCGATGGGTGGAGCGGGCCGCCGACGCGGTCGACCGACGGCTCCAGTGGCGCGTCTCCCGCTTCGAACGCGACTACCGCGCCTATGTGCTGAGCCACCACCGGTTCATCGACCTCAAGGGGCTGGCGACGCGCGGTGACTACACCCCGGGGCTCGAGGAGGTGTTCGTCGACGTCAGCCTGATGCCGCGCTCCGCGCACCAGGTGGCGCGCGAGTCCCTGGCGGGCGCCGACGGCGGGGCCTTCCCCGCGCGGCGGTCGGTGCGGGACTTCCTCGGCGGGCCGGAGGGCACCGCCCTCGCCGTCATCGGCTTCCCCGGCACCGGCAAGACCACCATGCTCAAACACCTGGCCCTCGGTCTGGCCCGGGAGTCCGGCCGGCGGGGCCGCCGTGACCTGCCGGTGCTGCTGTTCCTCCGGGACCACGCCGAGGCGATCACCGCGAACCCCGCGATCACCCTTCCGCAGATCATCGGCGCCTCGCTGGGACGGCTGACCGGTGACCAGCCGCCCGGCTGGTTCAGTGGTCAGCTCCAGCAGGGGCGCTGCACGGTGCTGCTGGACGGGCTGGACGAGGTGGCCCGTGAGGAGCACCGCCGTGAGGTCTCCCGCTGGGTGGAGCGGCAGATCGAGGGCTATGAGACCAATGACTTCGTCCTCACCTCCCGGCCGCAGGGCTACCAGGGCGCCCCGGTCAACCGCGCCCGGGTGCTCCAGATCCGCCGTTTCACCGGTGAGCAGATCGGCCGCTTCGTGCACGGCTGGTACCGCGCCATCGAGCGGCTGAGCACCGGAGCGGACGACGCGGCGGTCGCCGACCGCGCCCACGAGGGCGCCGAGGACCTGCTGAACCGGCTGCGCGCCCGGACCGTCCTGTACGACCTGGCCGCCAACCCGCTGCTGCTGACGATGATCGCCAACGTCCACCGCTACCGGGGCGCCCTGCCGGGCAGCCGCGCCGAACTGTACGGCGAGATCTGCGAGGTGCTGCTGTGGCGGCGGCAGGAGGCCAAGGGCGGGACGGCCGCGGCGGCCGATGAACTCGGCGGCGCGAAGAAGGAGGTCGTCCTGCGCGAACTGGCCTTCGTGATGATGGCCGACCGGATGCGGGACATCCGGGGCGAGTACGCCTCCGACGTCCTGCGGCCGCTGCTGTTCCGGGTCTCCTCGGCCATGTCCTCCCAGGAGTTCCTGGACACGATCGTGATCAGCGGACTGCTGGTCGAGCGGGAACGCGGACTGTACGCCTTCGCCCACCTCACCCTCCAGGAACACCTGGCCGCCCTCCACATCCAGCACCGCCGCCTCGTCGACCACCTGGTGGCCCAGGTGGACGACGACTGGTGGCGGGAGACGACCCTGCTCTACGCGGCCCGGGAGGACCCGGCCCCGGTGGTCGAGGCGTGTCTGGCGTCCGGCACCGTCCGGGCCCTCGCGCTGGCCTACGACTGCGCGGCCGAGGCGACCGAATTCGCCCCCGAGGTGGCCCGGCGGCTGGAGGCGCTGCGCGAGGAGTCGCTCGGCGGGCCGGTCGGCTCCGCCCGGCGGCGGCTGATGACCGCGATCACCGTGATGCGTGAACTGCGCCAGACCGTACGCCTGGGCGAGACCACCCTGGTCTGCGCACGCCCGGTGACACGGGAGATCTACCGGCTGTTCACGGAGGAACGCGACCGGCCCGGCGCGCCCGGTCTCACGGACGGCGGGGCGGACGACATCGCGGTGGGGGCGACCCAGACGGAGGCGGGGGAGTTCGTGGACTGGGTCAACTCCCTGGCCCCGGACGGGGACGCGTACCGCCTGCCGCTGGACGAGGAAGCGGCGGACGGGGCATTCGATCTGGTGGCCGGGGTGGCGCGGCACACGGTGTGGTGCGCGGACACCTCGAACGGTTCGCTGTCGTTATGGGTGCCGGAGGGGACCCACCACCCCTGGGTGGTTCCGGCGCGGGAGACGACCGGACCGTGGCTCGGCCACGGCCCCGGGGACGAGGAGGTGCTGACCCGCGGGAACGCCGCGCTGGCCGCCGTGCTGGGCGTGCCCTCCGGCACGGTCCGGGGCTCCGACCTCAGCAGCCCCGATGTCCGCGCCCGCCTCCAGGCCGCTGATCTGGCCCAGGCCGGATTCCCCGAACGGGCCGACACCGCCGCCCGGATCGCGGCGCTGCTGCACCTGATGGCCGAACCCGGGGGCGGGTCCCTGCTCACCCTGCGGGCCCCCACCTTCGCGGAGCGGGTGGCGCCGTTGCTGGACCACTCCCTCGACACCGGGTATCCGGGGGACGTGACGGACCTCGCCACCCTGGCCACCCTCTACGCCGACAAGGTGGGTGTCCTGCCCCCGTCCGCCCCGGAGTGGGCCGCACCGGCCCTGGACACCCTGCTGGAACGCATCACCGACTGGTCCCGGGCGCTGACGGACCGGCCGCGTTCGCTGGACCCCGCGGACGGTCCGTACGCCCGGCTGGCCGCCCTCACCGTGGCGGCCGTCGCCGAGCGGCTGCTGGACGACTGGCGGGTGGCCTTCGGCTACCGCGGTATCGCCGCCCGCTTCCTGCTGCTGCAGCGCCGTGCCGAGGGCCGCACCACCCCCTGCGAGACGATCGTGCTGGTCCGCGCCTGATCCCCGGCGAACCGGCCGGGGGCGGTTCGATCAGGTGTGCCGCTGAGGGAGAATGAGCGCCATGAGTCTGTTCCGCGACGACGGCATCGTGCTGCGCACCCAGAAGCTGGGTGAGGCGGACCGGATCATCACCCTGCTCACCCGCCACCACGGCCGGGTGCGCGCGGTGGCGCGCGGGGTGCGCCGGACGAAGTCGAAGTTCGGGGCGCGGCTGGAGCCGTTCTCCCACGTCGACGTGCAGTTCTTCGCCCGCGGCGGGGAGCTGATCGGACGCGGGCTGCCGCTGTGCACCCAGAGTGAGAGCATCGCTCCGTACGGTGGCACGATCGTCACCGACTACGCCCGCTACACCGCCGGTACCGCGATGCTGGAGACCGCCGAGCGGTTCACCGACCACGAGGGCGAGCCCGCCGTCCAGCAGTACCTGCTGCTCGTCGGCGCCCTGCGCACCCTCGCCTCCGGGGAGCACGCAGCGCATCTCGTCCTCGACGCCTTCCTGCTGCGCTCGCTCGCCGTCAACGGCTACGCGCCCAGTTTCGACAACTGCGCGCGGTGCGGGATGCCCGGTCCCAACCGGTTCTTCTCGGTCGGGGCGGGCGGAGTGATATGCGGGGAGTGCCGGGTGCCGGGAAGCGTCGTACCCTCGGCGGAGTCGCTGACGCTGCTGGGCGCCCTGCTGACGGGGGACTGGGAGACCGCGGACGCGTGCGAGCTGCGGCACGCCCGGGAGGGCAGCGGGCTGGTGGCGGCGTATCTGCACTGGCACCTGGAGCGCGGGCTCCGGTCGATGCGGTACGTGGAGAAGTAGGGAAGCGGCCGCCGGTCCGGCACCGGCGGCGGGGACGACAGACAGAAGCACGCCAACACCGGGACCGACCGGGACGACGGACGAGGAGACGTGGCAGGCATGGCACGACGCGGGATTCTGGGGCGACAGCGACGCGAGTACCGGGCGCCCGACCCCCACCCCTCCGGCGCCCGGCCGCCCAAGCTCCCCGGTGAGCTGGTGCCCGGCCACGTCGCCGTCGTCATGGACGGGAACGGCCGCTGGGCCAAGGAGCGCGGTCTGCCCCGCACCGAGGGCCACAAGGTCGGCGAGGCCGTGGTGCTCGATGTGCTCAAGGGCTGTCTGGAGATGGGGATCAAGAACCTCTCCCTCTACGCCTTCTCCACCGAGAACTGGAAGCGCTCACCCGACGAGGTCCGCTTCCTGATGAACTTCAACCGTGACGTCATCCGCCGCCGCCGTGACGAGATGGACGAGATGGGCATCCGCATCCGCTGGGCGGGCCGGATGCCGAAGCTGTGGAAGTCCGTTGCCCAGGAGCTCCAGGTCGCCCAGGAGCAGACCAAGGACAACGACGCCATGACGATGTACTTCTGCATGAACTACGGCGGCCGCGCCGAGATCGCGGACGCCGCGAAGGCCGTGGCGGAGGACATCCGGGCCGGTCGGCTCGACCCCTCGAAGGTGAACGAGAAGACCTTCGCCAAGTACCTCTACTACCCGGACATGCCGGATGTGGACCTCTTCCTGCGCCCCTCCGGCGAACAGCGCACCTCCAACTACCTGATCTGGCAGAGCGCCTACGCCGAGATGGTCTACCAGGACGTGCTCTGGCCCGACTTCGACCGCCGCGACCTGTGGCGCGCCTGTGTCGAGTACGCCTCCCGCGACCGCCGCTTCGGCGGCGCGATCCCGAACGAGGACAAGGCGGGGCAGGACGGCACCCAGCCCGCCTGAGCGCCGTCCGCCCGCCGCCGGTCAGGGCCCGGTCAGGGCCCGGCCATGGCCAGGAACTCCGCGAGGTGGACCGCCCGGACCGGGGACCGGTGGCGGCGCAGGTTCTGCTGGAGCTGGCGCTGGCAGCCGGGGTTGACCGTGACCACGAAGTCGACGTCCAGCCGCGCCAGCGCCTCCAGCTTCGGGTCCAGGACGGCGCGGCTGTCGGCCGGGCGGAGCATCGCGTAGGTCCCGGCGGCTCCGCAGCATTCGCCCGCGCCCGGGAGTTCGACGTAGTCGGCGACGGCGGCGATCAGGTCGCGGGGCTGACGGGTGACGCCCAGGCCGTTGCGCAGATGGCAGGAGTCCTGGAGGGCCGCCCGCGCCCGGCGGCCGTCCACGGTGACCTGGCCGGTGGGGCGGTGGCCGGTCTCCTCCAGGTACTGGCTCAGCTCCCGCACCCGGTCCCGGCCCAGGTGGTGGGCGAGATGGGCGGCGCAGCCGCCCGCGGTGGTGACGATGGTGCCGGGCAGCCGTTCCCCGAGGGCATGGGCCATCTCGCCGCCGGTGGTGGAGTCGCCGTTGTGGGCATGCAGGGCGCCGCAGCAGCCCTGGCGGGCGGGGACGCCGAGCTCGGGGCGCAGCGCGGCGGCGGCGCGGGAGACCTTCGGGTACAGACCCCGTTCCACACAGCCCAGCATCAGGGAGGCGGTGTCCGGGTCCGCACCGGATCCGCCGGACCCGCCGGATCCGCCGCCCCGGGCGTGGCGGCGGACCAGGCCCTGGAGCCACAGCAGCGCGGGGCGGGAGACCAGCGCCATCAGGATCCGGGCGATCCACGGCCGGTCGCGGCCCTGCCACTGGTGGTCGCGCCACTGCTCCAGCAGTGAGCCGTACTCCACCCCCGCCGGGCACACCGTCTCGCAGGCCCGGCAGCCCAGGCAGTACGAGGACTCCTCGGCCAGCGTCGGGTCGTCCTCGGGGAGTTCACCGGTCTCCAGCGCGCGCATCAGGGTGATCCGGCCGCGCGGGGAGGAGGTCTCCTCGCCGGTGAGGGCGTAGGTCGGGCAGGCGGGCAGACAGAAGCCGCAGGAGATACAGCGGTCGAGCTGCCGCTTGTCGAAGATGCCCAGGCCGCGGCCGGGTTCGGGGGCGGGACGGGGGCTGTCGTCCGTGGGTCCGGTCATGATCCGAGCTTTCCGGGGTTGAGGATTCCGGCCGGGTCGAAGGCCAGCTTGAGCCGGCGGGCCAGGGCGATCTGGTCGGCGCCGATCCGGTCGGCGAGATACGGCAGCTTGGCCGCGCCCACACCGTGTTCACCGGTGATGGTGCCGTCCAGGGCGATGGCCGCGGCGAAGATCTCGCCGAAGGCGCGGTGCGCGCGGTCCACGGCCGCGCCGTCGTCGGGGTCCAGCACACAGGTGGGGTGGAGGTTGCCGTCACCGGCGTGGCCGAAGGTGGCGATCCGCAGGTCGTAGCGGGCGGCGATGGCGTCGATACGGTCCACCATCTCGGCGAGCCGGTGCCGGGGCACGGTGGCGTCCTCCAGGATGGTCAGCGAACCGAGCCGGGAGAGCGCGGGCAGGGCGCAGCGGCGGGCGGCGAGCAGCGCCTCGGCGCGGGTCACGTCCTCGGCGAGCGTGACCTCCAGCGCCCCGGCTCCGGTGCACACCTCCGCGATCCGGGCCAGGGTGCCCGCCACCGTCCGCGGGGCGCCGTCGTCGCCGAACATCAGCAGCGCGCCCGCGTCCGTCCGCAGGCCGAGCCCGGCGAACTCCTCGACCGCGGCGATGCACTTGTGGTCCAGGAACTCCAGCGTGGCCGGGACGATCCCGGCGGCGATGACGGCCGCCACCGCCCGGGAGGCGTCCGCGAGCGAGTCGAAGTAGGCCACGCCGGTGCCGCTGTCCTCGGGCGCGGGCAGCAGCGCCACCGTGGCCTCGGTGATCACCGCGAGGGTGCCCTCGGACCCGGTCAGCAGCCGGGTCAGGTCATAGCCCGCCACGTCCTTCCAGAGCCTGCCGCCGGTGCGGATGATCTCGCCGGTGGGCAGCACCGCCTCGAGGCCGAGGACGTAGTTGCGGGTGACGCCGTACTTGAGGCCGCGCAGTCCGCCCGCGCAGGTCGCCACGTTGCCGCCGATGGTGGAGACGGTGCGGCTGCCGGGGTCGGGCGCGTAGAGCAGCCCCTCGCGGGCGGCGGCGTCGGCGAGCTTCTGGGTGGTCACCCCGGTCTGCACCCGTGCGAGCAGTTCCCCGGCGCTCACCTCCAGGACGCGGTCCAGCCGGGTGAGCACCAGCACGATGCCCCCGTGGAGCGGGACGGTCCCGGCGCACAGGTTCGATCCCGCGCCCCGGGGGACGACCGGTACGCCCCGGTCGGTGGCGTACCGGAGGACGGCGGCCACCTCCTCGGTGCTGCCGGGGAGCACCACCGCCTGCGGGCGGGCGTGGAAGAGCGGGGTGGCGTCGCGGGCGTAGGCGGTCAACGCGCCCTCGTCCACCCGCACATGGGCGTCGCCGACGAGGGCCGCCAGGTCGCGGGCCAGCTCCGTGGCGGCGGCCATCAGCGCACCACCATCCAGCCGAGCACCGGGGTGGACTGGAGGTACACCAGCAGACAGACCGCGACCAGCAGGCCGAGTCCCCAGCCCACCACCTTGCGGAACAGTTCGCCCTCGCGGCCCTCCAGACCCACCACGGCGGCGGCGATCGCCAGGTTCTGCGGGGAGATCATCTTGCCCAGGACACCGCCGGTGGTGTTCGCGGCGCCGAGCAGATAGGGCGAGATGCCCGTCTTCTCGGCCGCGGTGACCTGGAGCAGTCCGAACAGGGAGTTGGAGGAGGTGTCGGAGCCGGTGACGGCCACGCCCAGCCAGCCGACGACGGGAGAGAGCAGGGCGAAGGCGCCGCCGGTCTCGGCCAGCAGCAGTCCGAGGGTGACGGTCTGGCCGGACAGGTTCATCACATAGGCCAGCGCGAGCACCGCGGTGACGGTGACGATGGTCCAGCGGAACTGCCGGACGGTGTCGCCGTACGCCCGCGCCGTACGTCCGGCCCGGATCCGGTAGAGGACCGCGGTGAGCAGTCCGGCGAGCAGCAGGACCGTGCCCGCGGCGTTGAACACGTTGAGGTTGAAGGTCATGGTGGACAGCGGGGTGCCGTCCGGGGTCGTCACCTCCAGACCGGGCCAGCGGTACGTCCACCCCGAGTGCGCCTCCAGCCAGGTCTTCACCGGCCCGGACGTGGCCACCGCGAAGAGCACCACCACGATCAGATAGGGCGCGAACGCCATCAGCGCGGAGCCCTCGCCGGTCTGCTTGCGGCGCTGTACGGCGTCGAACCGCTCGTCCTCGGCGGCGCCCCCGGCGATCACCGGGGTGCCGGTCCGCGCGGCCATCACCTCACGGGGCTGCCAGACGCGGAGCAGACCGATGACGGCCAGGGCGCCCGCGAAGGCCGCCACGATGTCGGCGATCTCGTAGCTGAGGTAGTTGGCGCTCACGAACTGGGCCGCGGAGAAGGCGAATCCACCGGCCAGCGCCACCGGCCAGACCTGCCGGACACCGCGCCGTCCGTCCACCATGAACACCAGCAGCAGCGGGACGAACAGGGCCAGCAGCGGGGTCTGCCGCCCGACCATGGCGCCCAGGTCCGCGGCGTCCATCCCGGTGATCTTGCCCAGCGTGGTGATGGGGACGGCGATCGCGCCGAACGCCACGGGCGCGGTGTTGGCCACCAGGGACACCGCCGCCGCCTTCATCGGCCGCAGTCCGACGGCCATCAGCATCACCGAGGAGACCGCCACCGGGGTGCCGAACCCGGCCAGCGCCTCCAGCAGCGCGCCGAAGCAGAAGGCGATGATCACCGCTTGGACGCGCTGATCGTCGGAGAGCGAGCCGAACGCCCGGCGCAGTGCCGCGTCCCAGCCGGTGATCTCCGTCAGCTTGTAGATCCACAGGGCGTTCAGCACGATCCAGATGATCGGGAAGAGACCGAACGCCGCCCCCTCGCTCGCGGCGAGCGCCGCCTGTCCCGCCGGCATCCCGTAGCCGAACACCGCCACGCCGAGCGCCATCGCGAGCGCCACCAGCGACGCCTTCCATGCCTTCCATCGCGCCCCGCCCAGCAGGACGAACAGCGTCACCAGCGGAAGCGCCGCGAGCAGGGCGCTGTATCCGAGGGAGTCGCCGACGGGGTCGAATACCTGTTCATAGGCGGCCATGATCGTTCTCGCCTCTCCTCGCCTCGTCCGGGCTGCCCCGGGGTAGGGCCGTGTGACCCCCGCCACGTTCGTGATGAAGGTTCCGGCGATTGTCAGACAATGACTCATGGCAGTCAATGGGTCCGACATGACACATGCGAGAATGGCGATGTCCCCGCGTGGAGGTGTTCATGGCTCAGGACGCCGCGTTCCGGCTGTCCACCGTCTCGGTCGTCGAGGCGCTCGCGGCATCCCTGCGCGACCGGGTGCTGGACGGACAGCTTCCGCCCGGCACGGCACTCGCCGAGACCGAGATAGCCACCGAGTACGGCGTGTCGCGTCCCACCGCGCGCAGCGCCGTGACCGCCCTGGTCCACGAGGGGCTGCTGCACCGCGACGCCAACAAGCCCGCCTATGTGCCGCGGCTGACCCGCGCCGACGTGGAGGACCTCTTCCTGGTCCGCACCCCCCTGGAGGCGGATGTCGTCCGCGTCCTGGTGCGGCGCGGCACGGTCCCGGTGAGCGCCGCCGCCCGCGCCATCGGCGACCTCGGCCTGTTGGAGCCCGACGCCCCGCACAGTGCGTTCGCCGAGGCGGATCTCCGTTTCCACCAGTCGCTGGTGGAAGCGGTCGGCAGCCCGCGGCTGAACCGGCTGTACCGCGGTATCCAGGGCGAGGTCCACCTGTGCATGGTGCAGACCCGGCGGACCCTCGGCCGTGAGCGCATCATCGCCGAACACACCGCCGTTCTCGACGCGTTGAAGGCGGGGGACGAGGAGGGTGCGGCGCGGTGCATGCGGGCGCACCTGGACGGCGCGTGCCGGTCGCTGCGGGAGATGTCCGGGGAGCCCGCGCACTGACGGGGTCGTTCGGGAGTCACCGCTGTCACAGCGGGTGCTGAAGGTCCGTCAATTTCCCAATGCAACGACTCGACGAAGTCTTTACCCGCCATAGGGCCCTCATTGAGCAGGTCATGATCATCCAAATCTAATCTGGAGGCTTTGCAGCAAAAAGCGCAAGGGGGGCGTCGGGGTGAGCGGCGGGCACGCCAAGGGCAAGGTCCTGGACATCAAGGTGGCGGACATCAAGGCGGTCGCACCGACCTTCCAACACCAGGCGATCAAGTTGAGTGAGGCGCTGACCACGCTGATCACCGCGCTGGACGGTTACGGGAAGCCGTGGGGGGACGACAAGCCGGGCAAGGACTTCGGGAAGAAGTACACGCCGAACCAGAAGCACATCGAGCGAGCAACCGGAATCCTGGTCCTGGGACTGACCAGCATCCACGAGGCCATGGATGACATGGCGGACGGTCATGTCGACAACGACGAGCTCATCAAGGGCATGTTCACCAAGGTCAAGCGGCACGGCTCCGGCCACGGCGGCGACCATGCCGGTGACCACGGCAAGGACGGCCACCGGTGAGCTTCGGAAGTGAGCTCGAGGAGAAGGCCAAGGCCCTCCTCATCAAGCTCGGTATGTGGTGGCCGGACGCCGATTCCGACACCCTGCGCAACGCCGCCGATGCCTGGCGGACGTTCGCCGGCACCGTGGACGATGTGCGGGTCGCGACCAACAAGGCGGCCACGACGCTCATCCACCACAACGAGGGTGAGGCGATCGATGCCTTCGAGATCTTCTGGGGGCGTTACGCCAAGGGCAAGGACGAGGGCTGGCTGACCAATCTCGCCAAGTCCGCCCGGAGTATGGCGAAGGCGCTGGACAAGTTCGCCGACGCGGTGGACGACGCGATCGAGAAGCTGTGGATCCAGATCGGCATCGATGCCGTCGCGCTCGTGGGTGGCGGGCTGCTGACCGTCTTCACCGGGGGCGGCTCCGACGCGGTGGCGGCGGAGATCATTGCCATGGCTGCCGGCCTGGGCATCGCGGTGGAGGAAGTGGTCGCCGTCATCGCCGCGGAGATGCTGGCGGGCGCGGTCTTCACCAGTGTGGTGTCGGTGACCATCGACGCGGCGGTGGCCCAGCCGCTGAAGATCGCCCTCGGACAGCAGAAGGGCTTCAGCCTGGAGGAGGTCAGCGAGGCCGCCAAGCAGGGCATGATCGACGGAGGCGTTTTCGGCGCCGGGTTCGGCGTGCTCAAACCCGGGGTGATGCCCAAGAGCAGCCGGGTGCCGCTCATGCTGCGGCCCCCGAAGGTCCCCTCGATCCGCCCCAATCTGATCGAAGAGGGCGCCGCCTGCCGTGGCTCCAAGGCGTGTCCGCGGGTGGGCGAGCCGATCGACGTCGCGACCGGCGCGATGCTGATGGAGCAGACCGATCTGACGCTTCCCGGTTCGCTGCCGCTGGTCTTCGAACGCACCCATGTCTCCTCGTACCGGGGCGGGGTGTGCTTCGGCCCGACCTGGGTGAGCCTGCTGGACGAGCGGGTGCAGCTCGACGCGGAGGGCGTGGTCTTCGCCGCGGCGGACGGTATGCGGCTGGTGTACCCGGTGCCCGGCGCCGGGGTGCCGGTGCTGCCGAAGAAGGGCGCCCGCTGGCCGCTGGAGTGGGACGGCGAGGCCGACGGGGTCATGACCGTCACCGATCCGGAATCCGGTGTGGTGCGCACCTTCAGCCGGGCGGCCGCCACCGAGGAGCCGGGGGCGGTGTACCTGCCGCTGGAGAGCGTGGCGGACCGCAACGGCGCCCGGATCGACATCGAACGGCTCGCGAACGGGGTGCCCTCGGCGGTCCGGCACTCCGGCGGCTACTACGTGGCCGTGGACACCGAGGGCGAACGGGTCACCGCGCTGCGGCTGCTGGACCACGCGCCCTCGGTCTACGAGGCGAGCGGCGGCGCGTCCGAGGCCGGTACGGTCGTGATGCGTTATGGCTACGACGACGCGGGCCACCTCGCCGAGGTCATCAACTCCAGCGGTGAGCCGCTGCGCTTCACCAACGACGCCGAGGGCCGGGTCACCTCCTGGACCGACCGCAACGGCACCTCGTTCGCCTATGTCTACGACCCGGCAGGGCGCGTGGTGCGTACCGAGGGCAGCGACGGTGTCTTCAACGGCTCTCTCGCGTACGACGACGCGTCACGCACCACGGTCTACACCGACTCCCTCGGCCACCGCACCACCTTCCGGTGCGACGACGGCGGCCAGGTGATCGAGGAGACGGATCCGCTGGGTCACACCACCCGGACGGAATGGGACGCCCGCGGCCACCGCAGGCTCGCGGTCACCGATCCGCTGGGCCGGGCCACCCGCTACGCGTATGACGAGGACGGCAACCTCACCACCGTCACCCTTCCCGACGGCGCCGAGGCCCGCGCCATGTACAACGAGCTGTGCCTGCCGGTGGAGGTCACCGAGCCGGGCGGCGGCACCTGGCACCACACCTATGACACCGCCGGGAACGTCACCGCCACGACCGACCCGGCGGGGGCGACGACCCGCTATGCGTACGACGACATCGGCCACCTCACGGCGGTGACCGACGCGCTGGGTCACACCCGCCGCGTCGCCTGTGACCCGGCGGGACTGCCGGTGGAGGTCACCGACCCCCTGGGCCACACCACGACGGTCCGCCGGGACACCTTCGGCCGGGTGGCCGAGGTCACCGACCCGCTGGGCCACACCGCGCGGATGGGCTGGACCACCGAGGGCAAACCGGCCTGGCGGGAGGAGCCGGACGGCGGGCGGGAGAGCTGGACCTGGGACGGCGAGGGCAACCTCCTCACGCATACGGACGCGGCCGGCAACACCACCCGTCAGACCTCCACCCACTTCGACGTCCCCGCCACCCGCACCGAAGCGGACGGCGCGGAGTACGCCTTCGCGTACGACACCGAGCTGCGGCTGACCCAGGTCACCAACCCCCAGGGCCTGACCTGGAGCTACACCTATGACCCGGCGGGCCGTCCGACCGCCGAGACCGACTTCAACGGCCGCACCCTCACCTACACCCACGATGCGGCCGGCGGCCTGCGGACCCGCACCAACGGCGCGGGCGAAACCCTCCATTTCACCCGGGACGCGCTGGGCCGCGCGACCGAACAGCGGGACGACGCGGGTGGGACCACGACCTTCGCCTATGACGTACGGGGCGACCTGGTCGGGGCGGTCAACCCGGACGCGGAGCTGACCATCGAACGAGACCCGCTGGGCCGGGTCCTCGCCGAAACGGTCAACGGCCGTACGACGCGGTACGCGTACGACGCGGCAGGCCACCGCGTCCGGCGCACGACCCCCTCCGGTCTGACCTCCACCTGGTCCTACGACCCGGTCGGCCGCCCGACGGATCTGAGCGGGGACGCCGGTTCGCTGTCCTTCGTGTACGACGCGGCGGGCCGCGAGGTGGAACGCCTCCTGGGCGAGGGCATGACCCTGGCCCAGACCTGGGACAAGGCGGACCGCCTCACCACCCAGACACTGACCGGCGGTGCCGACGCCGCCGACCGTCTCCTCCAGCACCGCTCCTACGCCTACCGCGCGGACGGCTATCTGACGGAGATCCGCGAACTCACCTCCGGCACCCGCCGGTTCGACCTCGACCCGGTCGGCCGGGTCACGGCGGTGCACGCCCACGGCTGGACCGAGACCTACGCCTACGACACCCTCGGCAACCTCACCCACGCCACCGCCCCCGCCCATGAGTCACCCGGCGACCGGGAGTTCACCGGTACGGTCATCCACCGCGCGGGCCGTACGACGTACGAACACGACGCCCAGGGCCGTCTGACCCGCCGCACCCGAAAACTGCTGAACGGCCAGACCCGCACCTGGACCTACACCTGGAACGCCGAAGACCGCCTGACGGACGCGACCACCCCGGACGGCGACCACTGGACCTACGCCTACGACCCCCTCGGCCGCCGGATATCCAAACAACGCCTGGCCGAGGACGGCACGGCGGCGGAGGCGGTGACCTTCACCTGGGACGACACCCGGCTGGCCGAGCAGACGACGAGCACCGACCAGATCACCACCTGGGACTACGCCCCGGGCACCCACCGCCCCCTGACCCAGACCGACCACACGGCCCTGTCCCGCGAACCCGGCGCGTCGCTGGTCGAGAAGTTCACGGGCGTGGACGACGTCGACCTCCACACCCGCTTCCACGCCATCATCACCGACCTCGTCGGCACCCCGACCGAACTGGTCACCCTCGACGGCACCCTGGCCTGGCAACACCGCACCACCCTCTGGGGCACGGATTTCCCCTCCCCACTCGCCCCGGAATCCGTCGACTGCCCCCTCCGCTTCCCAGGCCAGTACGCAGACCCGGAAACGGGCCTGCACTACAACTACTTCCGCCACTACGACCCCGAAACCGCCCGCTACGTCAGCCCCGACCCCCTTGGCCTCGACCCCGCCCCCAATCATCATGGATATGTCACCAGCCCGCTCGGCTGGACTGATCCGCTCGGCCTTCAGCGTTGTCCACAGGAGGCTCTGGACAAGGCTTACGAACTGGATAACACTCCGCGCAAGCTGGAGCATGTAGTCGACCCTCCGAAGCACGGGTTCGAGGATATCGTGAAGAATTCGGGAGGTAGGGAACAGGCATTTAGGCGCATCGTCAATAGCTTGGGTGAGAAAGAAGACTTGCCGGATGCTGGCGGGTTTGTGGTCAAGCGTACGATCGACGGTGAGGTCGTGACGATTCGCGGAGCCATGGTGAAGGGTGTGCCGCGAGTGGGTACGGCATTCATCGAAGATAAGTTCCCCGGAGGGAAATGATGGCGGCAGTAGAGCACCCGTCCAGGAATCTTCACGTGGCGGAAAGTGATGTGCTGAATAAGCTTCTTTCGGCGCAATTCCCCGGCGTCGATCAGCTGAGGCAGCAGGTCCATCAAACGCGTGTCGTCGGTCGATGGGGAAGCGATTCCCCGAGCGTGGAACTCAAGGTAGTCGAGCCTTTTCCGCGAGCGGAGGTCCCCAACGGGGTGCTCCCTGCTACTGGCGCAGTGAAGGACTCGTCTGGAGAGTTGGTCGGCGAACTGCTGCTGTGGGTAAGCGATGGGAGCCTGTCGGCTTTGGAGTACTCCTGGTATACGGACGAAGCGCCAGTGAAACTGCCTGACCCACACGACGTGACCGTTGCGGTGGAGCAGTAATTGGCGGCCACCTTCTGGTGTTTGGACCCCGCCGGTGCTGGTTGGACCGCTCCGTGATCAGTGACCTGTACGACCGGGGCGTCCGTGCCGGAGACCTCACCTCGTCGGATGCGCATCCCTTCACGCCCTGGGACGCCACCAAGGGCGAAACCCTCGACAGGATCCGGTCGGAGATGGCGAAGCTCCCGGGGCTCCCGGACTCCGGGGACATCTGCTGGTTCACGGTGCCGTGAACGGCGTGGAGTTCATGGCCGGTGTCGTGGCCACCGGGCGTATCCATGGTCTGGGGATCGGGGCGAGCCTCGATGATGCCGATCGGGCGTTGAGCGTGGACTGCATCGATGTGATCGATGAGGAGTGCGGAACGCTCCGACGGGACTACGGCTTCGTGGAGCTGTACTTCTCCGGGGCACCGGGGGAGTGGGCCATGACCGGCGGGGCGGTGGCACTGCATCGGCTGATGGGGGATGCCCACGGCATGGCGGAGGAATGGGCGCGGTGCACCGGGGTGGTCTTCTCTGGCTCCTGTACCTGGGAGGCGCTGCGGGAAGAGCTCGGATCCCTTCCGGAGCCGCCCGGGCTCGAACTCCTCCGCCAGGGCGGCCACCTGGAATACCGGGCCGCTGGGACCAAGGTCTCAGTCCTGGTCGTCGATGATCAGGAGGAGGGCGGCGCGTGCTGTCCTCGATACGGGGACGTGTGGAGTGTGAGCCTCGGATGATCCGCGCGAGCTTCTCCGTACGGCCGGCCAGGGCGAGCCGAGCGGGTTCGATCTCGGGGACATGGAGTGGGCCGGTGACTTCGGGTGGATCAGTTCCCAGGGGCATGTCCCCGACCAGGGGATGATGATCTACCTCTCGGTGTCACTGCTCCTGGACCAGTTGCGCGGCTTCCTCGACGGCTCCACGAAGGTGCTGTCGTACCACGGCATCGACACGTCCTTCGGCCTCGTCTTCCGGCGAGGGAAGCAGGGCATCTCCGTTGGCCCGCGGACCGGGCGCGGAGTGATCGCCCGTGTCGGGCGGGACGCGCTCGGGGAGGCCGTGCTGTGCGCCGCCGACGAGCTGGCGGAGTCGCGGCTGGGCGGGGTCGACGAGGGGGACGCGGGGCGGGCGGATTACCTCGCCTCGCTGAGGGAGTTGCGGGCGGCCGTGGGGTGAGGACGGACGGCCGCCCGGGGGTCAGGCGTCGGACGAGGCCGCCGCGCAGTCCCCGCAGGTGCCGAAGATCTCGATCGTGTGGGCGACGTCCACGAAGCCGTGCTCGGCGGCGATCGCGTCGGCCCATTTCTCCACGGCCGGGCCCTCCACCTCGACCGCCTTGCCGCAGGAGCGGCAGACCAGGTGGTGGTGGTGCTCATCGCTGTTGCACCGGCGGTAGACCGCCTCGCCCTCCGTCGTGCGCAGCACGTCGACCTCGCCGGCGTCGGCGAGGGACTGGAGGGTGCGGTAGACCGTGGTCAGGCCGACCGAGTCGCCGCGGTGCTTCAGCATGTCGTGGAGTTCCTGCGCACTGCGGAACTCGTCCACCTCGTCCAGCGCCGCCGCCACCGCGGCGCGCTGCCTGGTGGACCGGCCGCGTACTGGGGGACCCGCGGTCGCCACAGCTGCCTCCTCAACCTCGCACGCTCCGTCGCCTTTGCCCGGCCATTGTGCCAGCTAACGGAGCGGGCACGGACTAGACGAGTACATCGTCCCTCAGGGTGCACCTCTCCTCGGCCGCCGCGGCCCTCCGGGCGCGGGATTTCGCCAAGGGCGCGGCCAGGGCCGTGATCACGGCGAAAACGCCGATGGCGAGGACGACGATGCTCGCGCCCGGGGGGACGTTCTCGTAGAACGAGAACACCGTGCCGGACAGAGTGACCACCACTCCGATCGAGACCGCGAGGGCCAGTGTCATCGCGAATCCGCGGGTGGCCTGCTGGGCGGCGGCGACCGGGACCACCATCAGGGCGCTGACCAGCAGCAGGCCCACGACGCGCATGGCGACGGTGACGGTGACGGCCGCGGTGACGGCCAGCAGCAGATTGAGGGTGCGCACCGGCAGCCCGGTGACCCGGGCGAACTCCTCGTCCTGGCAGACGGCGAAGAGCTGGCGGCGCAGCCCCAGGGTGATCAGCATGACGAACCCGGCCAGCAGGCTGATCACCACCACGTCCTGCTGCGAGACCGTGGTGATCGAACCGAAGAGGTACGTGGTGAGGTTGGCGTTGGAGCCGTTCGGCGAGAGGTTGATCAGCAGCACACCGCCCGCCATCCCGCCGTAGAAGAGCATCGCGAGCGCGAGATCGCCGCGGGTCTTGCCGTACCAGCGGATCAGTTCCATGAGGACGGCGCCGAGGGCGGAGACCGCGATGGCGGTCCAGACCGGATTGGTGCCGGTCAGGAAGCCGAGGGCGACACCGGTGAGCGCGACATGGCCGATACCGTCGCCCATGATGGCCTGGCGGCGCTGGACGAGGTAGATGCCGACGGCGGGCGCGGTGATGCCGACGAGGACGGCGGCGAGCAGCGCCCGCTGCATGAAGGGGTAGGTCAGGAGCTCGAGCATGTCAGGTCAGCAACCCTGTCCGGATCGGTTCGGCGTCGGGCGCCGCATGGGGGTGGACGTGGTCATGGCCGGGCAGCGCGTGCTGGCCGACGGCCTTGGGCGGCGGGCCGTCGTGGACCACACAGCCGTCGCGGAGCACCACCGCGCGGTCGATCAGCGGCTCCAGCGGGCCGAGCTCATGCAGGACCAGCAGCACCGTGGCGCCGCCGGCCACCTGCTCGCGCAGGGTCCCGGCCAGGACCTCCTGGCTGGCGAGGTCGACCCCGGCCATCGGCTCGTCCATGATCAGCAGTTCGGGTTCACCGGCCAGCGCTCGGGCGATCAGCACCCGCTGGTGCTGGCCGCCGGAGAGGGCGCCCACCGGGTCCTTGGCGCGGTCGGCCATGCCCACCAGCTCCAGTGCCCGCTGGACGGCCGCGCGGTCGGCCTTGCGCGGCGGGGCGAGCCTGCGGCGGGCCAGCCGCCCCGCGGAGACGACCTCGCGGACGGTCGCGGGGACACCGCTGGCGGCGGTGGTGCGCTGCGGTACGTAGCCGATCCGGGCCCAGTCGCGGAAGCGGCGGCCGGGGGTGCCGAAGAGGGCCAGCTCTCCGCCGCTGAGCGGCACCTGTCCGACGACGGAGCGGACCGCGGTGGACTTGCCCGAGCCGTTGGCGCCGAGCAGCGCCACGACCTCGCCGCGGTGCACGGACAGATCGACACCGCGCAGCACCGGGCGCCCACCGAGGGAGGCGGTGGCTCCGCGCAGGGATATGACCGGATCCGGATGCGACGCCGGACGCGGAGCCGCGGCGGGCGCCGGGACCGGGGTGCGGGGTTCCTCGGGCATGGATTCCTCCGTCACATGGCTCATACGGCGCCCAGGGCCTTCCGCAGGGACGCGAGATTGGCTCGCATGACCTGCAGGTAGTCATCGCCCCTGGACTTCGTGCCGATGCCCTCGAGGGGATCGAGCACATCGGTTTTCAGGTGGAGATCGTCCGCGAGGGTCCTGGCCGTCCGGTCGCTGACGAGGGCCTCGAAGAAGACCGTGCGGACCTTGTCCTTCTTGACGATCGAGTGCAGTTCGCGCATCCGGGCCGGGCTGGGCTCGGACTCGGGGTCGAGGCCGGCGATGGACTCCTGGTGCAGTCCGTAGCGTTCGGAGAGGTAGCCGAAGGCGGAGTGGGTGGTGACGAAGGTGTCCGTGGTGCGGCCCTTCAGGCCGGTGCGGAAGTCCTTGTCGAGGGTGTTCAGCTCCTTGACCAGGGCCGTGGTGTTCTTCTTGTAGAAGGCGGCGTGGTCGGGGTCGGCCTTCTCCAGGGCCTTGCCGACACCTTCGGCGACCTCGGCGTAGCGCACCGGGTCCAGCCAGACATGGGGGTCGGCCCCGGCGTCACCGGCGTGCGCCTCGTGGCCTTCGTCACCCCCGTGCTCCTCGTGGCCCGCCTCTTCCTCGTGGCCCTCGCCGCCGTGGTCCTCGCCCCCGTGGTCGTGGCCGTCCACCTCCGTGCCGTGGTTCTCCAGCGTGGTGTACGACGCGGCGTCGGCCACCTGACGGGGCTCGGCCTGGCCGATGGCCCGGTCCACGGCGGGCTGGAGCCCCTTGAGGTAGACCACGAGACCGGCCTTGCTGAGTGTCGCCGTCTGCTGCGGACTGATGTCGAGGTCGTGCGGTTCCACGCCCGGTTTGGTCAGCGTGGACACATTGATCTTGTTTCCGCCGATCCGCTCGGCCAGGAACTGCAGAGGGTAGAACGACGCCACCACATCCAGCTTGCCGTCCGTCCTTCCGTCTCCGGGACTGAAGGAGCAGGCTGTGAGCGTGGTCAGACCCAGTGCCATGGCCCCGACCAGGGCTGTAGCAGGGCTCGAGCGGCGTATGTTCATGACTCCCATTTTCAACAAAGTTGGAAATGATTGTCAACAAAGCGGTTCCTGTCGATCACTTCGCCAACCGATTTGATCCCAGGGGTGCCGCCGCCGGTAACCTGAAGCATTCGCTTCGTCGTCCTCAATGTCGTCACAATGAAGAGAGCACCGTGGCCGCCGACAAGATCGACACCATCGTCAGCCTGAGCAAGCGCCGTGGCTTCGTCTACCCGTGCAGCGAGATCTACGGCGGCCAGCGCGCCGCCTGGGACTACGGACCGCTCGGCGTGGAGCTCAAGGAGAACATCAAGCGCCAGTGGTGGCGCTCCATGGTCACCTCGCGCGACGACGTCGTCGGACTCGACTCGTCCGTGATCCTGGCCCGTGAGGTCTGGGAGGCGTCCGGCCACGTCGCCACCTTCACGGACCCGCTCACCGAGTGCACCTCCTGCCACAAGCGGTTCCGCGCGGACCACCTGGAGGAGGCGTACGAGGCCAAGCACGGCAAGCTCCCCGAGAACGGCCTCGCGGACGTGAACTGCCCGCACTGCGGCAACAAGGGCAGCTTCACCGAGCCCAAGCAGTTCTCCGGGCTGCTCTCCACCCACCTCGGTCCGACCCAGGACTCCGGTTCGGTGGCCTATCTGCGCCCCGAGACCGCGCAGGGCATCTTCACCAACTTCCTCGCGGTGCAGCAGACCTCGCGCCGTAAGCCGCCGTTCGGTATCGCGCAGGTCGGCAAGTCCTTCCGGAACGAGATCACCCCGGGCAACTTCATCTTCCGGACCCGCGAGTTCGAGCAGATGGAGATGGAGTTCTTCGTCAAGCCGGGCGAGGACGAGACCTGGCACGAGTACTGGATGGAGCAGCGCTGGAACTGGTACCGGGACCTCGGCATCCAGGAAGCGAACATCCGCTGGTTCGAGCACCCGAAGGAGAAGCTCTCCCACTACTCCAAGCGCACCGCCGACATCGAGTACCGCTTCAGCTTCGGCGGCTCGGAGTGGGGTGAGCTGGAGGGCGTGGCCAACCGCACCGACTACGACCTCAAGTCGCACTCCAAGGCGTCCGGCCAGGACCTGTCGTACTTCGACCAGGAGGCCGGCGAGCGCTGGACCCCGTACGTCATCGAGCCCGCGGCGGGCGTGGGCCGCGCGATGCTGGCCTTCATGCTCGACGCCTACGTCGAGGACGAGGCGCCCAACGCCAAGGGCAAGATGGAGAAGCGCACCGTGATGCGGCTCGACCCGCGGCTGGCGCCGGTCAAGGTCGCGGTGCTGCCGCTGTCCCGCAACCCGCAGCTCTCCCCGAAGGCCAAGGGGCTCGCCACGGACCTGCGCAAGCACTGGAACATCGAGTTCGACGACGCGGGCGCCATCGGCCGCCGCTACCGCCGTCAGGACGAGATCGGCACGCCCTTCTGCGTCACCGTCGACTTCGACACCCTCGACGACAACGCGGTCACCGTGCGCGAGCGCGACACCATGAAGCAGGAGCGGGTCTCGCTCGACCAGATCCAGTCCTACCTGGGCGGCCGTCTCATCGGCTGCTGACCGGCGCTTTTCGGCGGCGGACACCGAAACGGCACGACGGGCTCCGGCACCGCGGACGAACTCCCGCGGCGCCGGAGCCCGTCGGCTCGGCAGGAACGGTCAGGAACGGGGGGTCCACACATCGTGCGAGGCGTGACGCACCGCATCACCGCCGCCCGCGAGGACGGCACCGACTTCGAGGTGGCCTACGGCTACGGCCGGGGCCGCAGACGCCTGCTCGGCTGCCGCCACTGCGACTGGCGGGAGCGCACCACCCAGGGCGAGGCGCGGCACCAGGGCCTGGACCACCTCGCCCAGGCCCACGGTGCCCTGGGCTCCCCCCGGATGACCGCCGACCCGCCCGCGCGCCGTCAGACCGTGCTGATCATGCTGGCATGTGTCGCGGTGGCGGCGGTCGTGGTGTGGTGGGCGGCGTCCCAGGGGTGACGGCCGTCCCGGACCGCCCCTACGGCACGGCCTGGGCGCGCAGACCGTTCAGCAGCAGGTCGCAGACGGCCCCGAAGGCCGTCTCCACCTGGGGATCGGACCACTCCGCCGCGTAGACCGGGTCGTGGAAGCGGCCGGTGGCGTCCCACAGGGCGCGGGCCGTGCGGTGCGCGTCCCGGGGGGCGAACTCACCACGGGCGACACCGCTTTCGACGATCGTGGCGAGCTGGCCGGTCATCGTCTCGATATGGCGCGCGACGGTGGCGCTGTTCTCGGCGGCCAGGGCCAGATAGGTGGCGAACAGCTCCGGATCGTCGCCCGCCTTGCGGCGCTTGGCGGCGAACAGGGCACTCAGCCAGTCGCGGAGCCGCTCGGCCGCCGGGGCCCCGGCGCGGCTGATGGCGGAGAGCTGGTCGTGCGCCTGGTCCAGCCAGCGCTCGGTGACCGCCTCGCGCAGCGCCGCCTTGGTGCGGAAGTGGCGGTAGACGCTGCCGTGGCTGACCCCCAGGGCGCGGGCCACGTCCACCACGGTGGCCTTGGCCGGGCCGTAGCGTCGCAGCACCTCCTCGGTGGCTTCGAGGATGCGGTCGGGGGTCAGGGGCGTCTCGGGCGGCATCGGGTCCCTTACTTCTTCTCGCTGTCGAGGTGGCCCATCTGGCTCTCCGGGTAGCGGGCCCCGGCGGCGGCCCCGGCCGGGACGGCCTCCTCGATGGCGTCCAGATCGTCGGCGTCGAGCGTAACGTCAAGCGCTCCCAGCGCCTCCGCCAGCCGGTCGCGGCGGCGGGCGCCGACCAGCGGTACGACGGCCGCGGCATGGCGCGGTCCCTGGGCGAGCACCCAGGCGATGGCGGTCTGGGCGACACTGACGCCCTTGCCCTCGGCGACCTTGCGGAGCGCCTCGACGAGGGCGAGGTTGCGCTCCAGGTTCTCCCCGCTGAAGCGCGGGCTCATCCCGCGGAAGTCGCCCGCGGCCAGGGTGCGGTCGGCGCTCCAGTGACCGCTGATCAGCCCGCGGGAGAGCACCCCGTAGGCGGTGATGCCGATGCCCAGCTCACGGCAGACGGGCAGGATCTCCTCCTCGATACCGCGGGAGATCAGGGAGTACTCGATCTGGAGGTCGGCGATCGGGGCCACGGCCGCGGCCCGGCGGATGGTCTCCGGGCCCGCCTCGGAGAGTCCGATGTACCGGACGTGACCGGCCTGGACCAGCTCCGCGATGGCGCCGACGGTCTCCTCGATGGGCACGTCCGGGTCGACCCGGGCGATCCGGTAGATGTCGATGTGGTCGGTGCCCAGCCGCTGGAGCGAGTAGGCGGCGAAGTTCCGGACGGCGGCGGGACGGCCGTCGTAACCGGACCAGCCGCCGTCCGGGTCGCGCAGGGCGCCGAACTTCAGGCTGGTCCGGGCGCGTTCGCGCTGCGCGGCGGGGGCGGTGCGCAGGGCCTCGTTGATGAGCAGCTCGTTGTGGCCCATGCCGTAGAAGTCGCCGGTGTCGAGCAGGGTGATCCCGGCGTCGAGCGCGGCGTGGACGGTGGCGATGGATTCGGCGCGGTCGACATCGCCGTAGAGGGCGGACATGCCCATGCAGCCGAGGCCGAGGGCGGAGACCTGGGGACCGGCGGTGCCGAGGGTGCGGATCTGCACGGTGGTGCTCCTTGGGGACGGAGGATTCGGGACGGGGGGGCGATTTCCGGGTACCCGGAGGCCGGGCACCCGGGAAGAGTGACATATGCACTGACAGATTTCAATATCTGTCAGTGCATGGCGGTCACCGATGACCGTCACCCGTCGCGATCGCACCCGCCCGTGTCAGACCACCGCCCTCGGCAGCCGCAGGCTCAGCAGCGCGGTCACCGCGACCGTCGCGAGCTGGGCCGTGAGCGTGATCACCAGCGCGTCCCCCATGCCCGGCGACGACGCCAGGGAGAGGAAGAGCGTGCCCAGCGTCGCCACACCCAGGGCCAGCGCCGACTGCTGGGTGGTGACCATCACGCCACCGCCCACCCCGGCCCGTTCGGTCGGTACGTCGGCCAGCACGATCCGGAACAGCAGCGGCAGTTGGAGCCCCTGTCCGAAGCCCGCGAGGGCGACACCCGGCAGCAGCTCCAGGAGCGAGACGTCCGGCCAGTCGCGCCCGACGGCCAGCATCAGCAGTGCGATCCCCACCGCCTGCACCCCGCCGCCGGCGGTGACCACGCGGCTGCCGTACCGGCTCACCAGCCGCGGCCCCATCAGGGAGGCCACGAAGAACGCGGTGGCCATCGGCGCCAGCGCCATGCCCGCCGCCACCGGCCCGTAGTGCAGCCCCTGTTGCAGTGCCACCGCGATGACGAACATGAAGCCGCCGAAACCGATCGAGAACGACAGCACCATCGGCAGTCCGCGGCGCAGCCCGCGCAGCGCGAACAGGCTCGGCGGCAGCAGCGGCGTCCGGCCGGCCCGGTCGGCCCGCCGCTCCACCACGTAGAACGCGGCCGCGGCGAACGGGAAGACGCCGAGCAGCAGCCAGGTCCACAGCGGCCAGCCCGCCGCCCGTCCCTCGGTGAGCGGCACCATCAGCGTGATCAGGCTGACGGCCAGCAGGACGGTGCCGGGGACGTCCACCGGCGCGGGCCGCTCCGAGCGGGTCTCCGGCACGAAGCGCACGGCGAGCGCCAGGCCGAGCAGCGCGACCGGCACGTTCACCAGGAAGACCGCGCGCCAGCCGGTGCCCGCGATGTCCGCGGCCACCAGCACCCCGCCCAGGATCTGTCCCGCGACCATCGACAGGCCCGCCGTGGCGCCGTACATGGACAGCGCGCGGGCGCGGCGGGTGCCGGTGGTGGAGGAGTGGATCGTGGCGAGCACCTGCGGGAGCATCAGCGCGGACGCGGCGCCCTGTGCCACCCGCGCGGCCACCAGGCTCCAGGCGTCCGGCGCCAGACCGCAGGCCAGCGAGGTCAGTCCGAAGGCCGCCATCCCGGCCAGGAAGAGCCTGCGCCGTCCGAAGGTGTCGCCCAGCCGCCCGCCGAGGACCAGCAGGACGGCGTAGGCGACGCCGTATCCGGCGACGACGAGCTCCAGTACGGCCGGACCCGCGTGCAGATCGCGGTCCATGGTGGGCAGCGCGACGTTGACGATAAAGAAGTCGATCAGTGGGAGCGCCGCCCCCAGCAGTACGGTGAACAGCCCCATCGGGGTCAGCGGCCCTCCGGCGGCCGTGGCCCGTGCCATGGCCCGGGGAGCGGTCCGGGGAGCGGCGGTCCGGGTGCGTATCTCGGTATCGGTCACGGATACGACGATCGCCGTCCGCTGAGACGGGTACCAGATTGTCTTTATCCTGGTAGTGGCAGTACCTGGCAACTGGCTGAGCCGCACGGCACCCTGGAGCCATGAGCACAGTGGTGCGGGAGACCGCGACCGGCAGCGGGGACGGGATACGACGCGGTGAACTGGCCGCCTTCCTGCGCAGCAGACGTGAGCGGATCACCCCCGAGCAGGTGGGGCTGGTGCGCGGGCGCCGCAGGCGCACCCCCGGGCTGCGCCGCGAGGAGGTCGCCCATCTCTCCACGGTGGGCGTCACCTGGTACACCTGGCTGGAACAGGCCCGTGACATCCATGTCTCCGCGCAGGTCCTGGACGCCATCGCCCGTGCGCTGCTGCTGGACCGCAGTGAGCGCGCCCATCTCTTCGCGCTGGCCGGGGCCGCCGATCCGACGCCCGCCAGTGAGTGCTCCGGGGTGTCGCCCGCGCTCCAGGCGATGCTGGACCAACTGGAGCCGTTCCCGGCGTGCGTCCAGAACAGCCGGTTCGATCTGCTCGCCTACAACAGCACCTACCGGCTGATGCTGTGCGACCTGGACCAGGTGCCGCCGGAGGACCGCAACTGCCTGTGGCTGGCCTTCACCCACGAGGGCTGGCGGAGCAGTCTGGTGGAGCGGGACGAGGTGATCCGGAGCATGGCGGCCAAGTTCCGGGCCGCGATGGCCGGGCATGTCGCGGAGCCCGCCTGGAAGGCGCTGGTGAAGCGGCTGGAGGACGCCTCACCGGAGTTCCGGGAGATCTGGGCGCGGCATGAGGTGCTGCGTCCCTCCGACAAGGTCAAGCTCTTCCGGCAGGCGCGGGTGGGGATACTGCGGCTGTCCGCCACCAGTCTGTGGACCGGCCCGAACCAGGGGCCCAAGCTGCTCACCTACAGTCCGGCCGACGCCGAGACCCGGGAGCGCCTGGAGCGGCTCCGGGAGCTGGCGTCGGCCCCCGCCGTCTGAGGCCGCCGTCCGGCGGCGGGTGTCACCGCCGTGAACGGGCCGAGGTCTGCCCCGTCGGAGCCCCCTCCTCGAAGAGGGCGGCGGCGTGCCGGGTGGTGCCCTCGGCCCAGCGACCGGTGGTCACCACCCCCAGCAGCAGGATCAGGGCACCGCATCCGGCGATGATCCACCATGCGGGCCGGGCGGCCGCCACGAACTCCGCTGCCGCCCGTGCCGGGGCCGCGTGCCCCGCCGTGGCCGCCGCCGAGGCGGCACCCGTCGCCAGTACCGCGCCGATGACCGCGACCCCCAGCGAGGTGCCGACCTGGCGGCTGGTGGAGGCCACGGCGGCGGCCACCCCGGCCTGGGAGCGGGGCATCCCGGAGACCGCCGTATTGGTGATCGGGGCGTTGACCAGGCCGAAGCCGATACCGAAGAGCACGAAGCCGAGCAGCAGCAGGGCATCGGTGGCCTCGGCGTCGAAGACCGCGAAGAGCACCCCGCTGGCCGTTGTCGTCACCCCGGCCAGCACCAGGGGCAGCCGGGGCCCGTAGGTGCCGACCAGGCGTCCCGACAGCGGGGCGCAGAGGAAACACATCAGCGCCATCGGCAGGATCCACAGTCCGGCGCCCAGCGCGCTCAGCCCGCGCACGTCCTGGAGGTAGAGCGTGTTCATGAAGAGGAAGCCGCCGAACGCCGCGAACGCGCTCACCGCGACCACCGTGGCCCCGCTGAACGGCGCGCTGTGGAAGAACCGCACATCGATCAGCGGCTCGGTGCGCCGCCGCTCGTAGTGGATCAGCCCGGCCAGCGCGGCGGCGGAGAGCGCGGCGCAGGTCAGGATCAGCGGGGAGCTCCAGCCCCGGTTCGGCGCCTCGATGATCGCGTAGGTGAGGAGGCCGAGGACGGCGATGACCAGCACCTGGCCGACCGGATCGGCCCGGCGCGGGGTGGGGGCACGGGACTCCGGTACATAGCGCACGGTCAGCACCAGGGCCGCGATCCCGAGCGGAAGGTTTATCCAGAAGATCGAACGCCAGCCGACCGACTCCACCATCAGTCCGCCGATGATCGGTCCCGCGGCCATGCTGATGCCGACCACACCGCCCCACGCCCCGATCGCGCGGGCCCGCTCCCGGGGCTCGGTGAAGGTGTTGGTGATGATCGACATGGCGACCGGATTGAGCATCGAACCGCCCACCGCCTGCACCATCCGGAAGCCGACCAGCGCCCCCAGACTGGGCGCGAGACTGCACAGCGCCGAGCCGACGGTGAAGATCACCAGCCCGGCCTGGAAGGTGCGCCGCCGCCCCACCCGGTCCGCCGTGGAGCCCGCGAGCATCAGCAGCGAGGCCAGGACCAGGGTGTAGGCGTCGATCGTCCACTGCATCCCGGAGACGGAGGCGTGCAGATCGCCCCGCATCGAGGGCAGCGCGACATTGAGGACGGTGTTGTCGAGACTGACGAGCAGCAGGCTCATACAGCAGATGGCCAGTACGAGCATCCGGCGGCGGTGGCTCAGCTCACCCATGGTTGAACGTTACATCGATACCGTCGGGGGGATGGGTGCGCCGCCCCGCGGGTGCGGGACAATAAGAGGTCCGGCCCGCCCGGCCCCTGCCGTACCCGCTGTCGTACCCGAGGAAGCCCACCCATGACCCAGCCGCAGTTGCAGTTCGGACCGCATACGGTCCAGCCACCGGTCGTGCTCGCACCGATGGCCGGGATCACCAACGCGCCGTTCCGCACCCTGTGCCGGGAGTTCTCGGGCGGCAAGGGTCTTTTCGTCAGCGAGATGATCACCACCCGGGCGCTGGTCGAACGGGACGCCAAGACCATGCGGCTGATCCACTTCGACGGCACCGAGAAGCCGCGTTCGATCCAGCTCTACGGGGTGGACCCGGTGACCGTCGGCAAGGCCGTCCGCATGATCGTGGCCGAGGACCTGGCCGATCACATCGATCTCAACTTCGGCTGTCCGGTGCCCAAGGTCACCCGCAAGGGCGGTGGCTCCGCGCTGCCGTTCAAGCGCCATCTGCTGCGCGCGATCCTGCGCGAGGCGGTCTCCGGCGCGGGCTCGCTCCCGGTGACCATGAAGATGCGCAAGGGCATCGACGACGATCACATCACCTACCTCGACGCGGGCCGGATCGCCGTCGAGGAGGGCGTCACCGCCATCGCGCTGCACGGGCGCACCGCCGCCCAGCACTACGGCGGCACGGCCGACTGGGACGCCATCGCGCGGCTGAAGGAGGCCGTCCCCGAGATCCCGGTGCTGGGCAACGGCGACATCTGGTCCGCCGACGACGCGATGCGGATGATGCGCGAGACCGGCTGTGACGGTGTGGTCGTCGGCCGCGGCTGTCTGGGGCGGCCCTGGCTCTTCGGCGACCTGGTGGCCGCCTTCGAGCCGGACGGCGGCGCCGGGTACGCCCGGCCCACCCTCAAGGAGGTCGCGGCCGTGATGCTGCGCCACGCCGAGCTGCTCGCCCAGTGGCTGGAGGACGAGGAGCGCGGCGTGATCGACTTCCGTAAGCACGTCGCCTGGTACACCAAGGGCTTCTCGGTCGGCTCCGAGATGCGCAAGAAGCTGGCCATCGCCTCCTCGCTGGCCGAACTGGACGCCCTGCTCGGCGAACTCGACCTGGACCAGCCCTGGCCCCCCGGCGCCGACGGCCCGCGCGGCCGCACCTCCGGCCGCAACCGCGTGGTCCTCCCGGACGGCTGGCTGAACGACCCCTGGGACCGGGCCGGGGTGGGCGAGGACGCGGAGCTGGACACCTCGGGCGGCTGAGCCGTCGGCCCCGGCGGGTCCGCCACTTCACGTGACCGCCCGGTGATCGCGCGTTAAAGTTGAAGGCGCGCAACCGCGGTGGGGATCGGGGGGATCGGTGACGGGCGTCGTCTTCGTCCATGGCACGGGGGTCCGGGCCGCCTCCTACGACAAGAGCTTCGCGCGCGTGCGCGACGGACTGGAGCGGGTGCGTCCCGACGTCCGTGCGGTCCGCTGCTTCTGGGGTGAGGAGCACGGCGCCTCCCTCGGGCTCGACGGGGCCTCGGTCCCGGTGCGGACGGGGAACCGCGGCGCCGGGGACCCTGGCCCGGACGACGACGATCCACTGGCCCTGTGGGCCCTGCTGGAGGCCGAACCCCTCGCCGAGCTCTGGGAGTTCACCGAGACGGCGCGCGGCGACGACGGGGACACCGGCTTCGCACCCGGCCGGGTGGACCCCTGGGAGACCGTCGCGGACAAGGTGCGCGCACTGAGCCTGGCCGGGGTCGGGGACACCGCCCGGCCGGGTCTGCGCGGGCTCGTGGCCGACCTCGCCCCGTCCCTGGACGGGGCCGCGGAGCGCGTCGCCGACGAGATCTCCCGTGAGCTGGGCGGCGCTCCGTACACCGAAGGCGTCGGGGCCGTCGCCGCCCGCGCGGTCTACGCCCTGGCCCTGAACTCCGCCGAGACCGCCGGGGACATCGACGCCCTGCTCCCCGTGGACGGCGCCGACCGCGACACCGTCGTCGGCGCCCTCACCGACCAGCTCGGCGGGGCCGACCGCAGCGGGGTCGTCTCCCGCGCCGCCCGCGGTGTCGGCGGCCGGATGCTCAACTCCTATCTGTCACCGCTCTCCTCACTGGCCCGGACGTTCCGCGGCGGGATCACCCGGGGCTCGGTCCCGGCCGGTGGCGACATCCTCCGCTACCAGGCCCGCGGCGCCGGGGTGCGCGCCGCCATCGCCGCCGCGGTGCGGGAGGCCGCCGACGGCGGCGGCCCGGTCGTGCTGCTCGCCCACAGCCTCGGCGGTATCGCCTGCGTCGATCTGCTCGCCGACGCGGCCGGACCGCCGCCCGGGGTGGAGCTGCTGGTGACGGTCGGTTCGCAGGCGCCGTTCCTCTACGAGCTGGACGCCCTCACCTCACTGCGCCGCGGTGCGCCGCTGCCCCCGGCGTTCCCCCGCTGGATCAACGTCTACGACGAGCACGATCTGCTCGGCTTCGTCGGCGGCGAGGTCTTCCCCGGCCGGGTCACCGATCTGCGCGTGACCACCCGTCAGCCGTTCCCGCGCGCCCACACCTCCTACTTCGCCCATCAGCGGCTGTACGACCTGCTGGGCCCGGAGCTGCCGCGGTGAGGGAGCCGGGACACGACTGGCGGCGTACCCACGCGGTGATCGTGGCCGTCGAGCAGTACCGGGGCAGTGACGACTGGACCCTCGACGGCCCGGTCAAGGACGCGCTCGGCATGCGCTCATGGCTGACCGGACTGGGTGTGCCCCCGGCCAACATCCGGCTGCTGGCCTCGCCGAAGGAGGAGAACCGGGCCGCCCTCCAGGAGGCGGACCCCGGCCACCGCGCGGCCGACAGCGGCACCGTCCGCGAGGTCTTCATGGACGAACTGCGCCGGATCGACGCCGACTGGCTGTGGATCTACTGGGCGGGGCACGGGGTTCAGGCGCCGGGCGGACGCTGGAGCCTGCTCTACCCCGAGACGCGCGACACCGATATGCGCGGACTGGACGCGCACAACCTGATGTCGCTGCTGCGCACCGAACATCTGCCCCGGCAGGGCGTGCAGCGGGTGACGGTGGTCATCGACGCCTGCTGGCGGGCGCTGCCCGCACGCGCCCACGAGATGGTGGCCGATCCGGAGAACCTCACCCGCAGGAACGAGGTCAACCGCGACCGCGAGATCTTCTGGATGCGGGCCTGCGGGCCCGGAGCCGTGGCCAAGAACCAGCAGGGCGCCGGGGTGTTCAGCTCGGTGCTGCTGGGGCAGCTCGCGGTGGCCTCCGGCGGTGGGGCCGCCCCGGACCTCGGCCGGGTCTGGCAGGGCGTCCAGGACGAGTTCCGGCGGCTGCACGAGGAGGAGGGGCTGCGGCAGTTCCCCACCGTGCACGTCAGCGACGGGACCAGGGACGGCAGGGAGGTCCCGCTCGGACCACCCGCCCCCACCGGGCCGCCCCTGGACGAACCGGGGCGGCGGGCGCACGGGAAGCTGGCCGCCTCGGTCGCCGGGCTGCTGGCGGCGGAGCCGGGCCGCGCGGCGCGCGTCCTGGTCCGGCTGGCCGAGGAGTTCACCACCGCCCCGCCCGTCACCGAGTCCCCTTCCGCCGGGGAACTGGTCGACTGGGCACTCGCCGAGCACCACGGCGCCGTCACCCTGCTGGACGCGCTCGCCCAGGAGGCGCCCGGCGAACCGGTGCCCGCTCCGGCCCAGGGGGCGTGCCAGGTCCTCCAGCCCGGCCGCTGGCTGCTCCGCGCCGAGTACGACGCCCTGGTGGCCCTGCTGGACCGGCTGACCCCGGACCGGCTGGCCGACTTCGCCGACGCGGCCCGCGCCGAGCTCCCCGGGGTGGGGCTGCCGCCCGCCGCCCCCGGACCGCTGGCCGACGCGCTGGAGGAGCTGCTGCGCACCCCGCACCAGCTCCCCCAACTGCTGCGCGCGGTCGAGCGGTTCGCCGCCGCGGAGAGCGAGCCCGGTACCGGCACCGGCACCGGGGCCGGGACCGCGGAGGCGCTGCGGGAGTGGTCGCTGGGGTGCGCGGTGCGGATCGGGCTGGAGGGCGCCCTGCGGGACCGGCGCGCCGAGGCCGAGGAGCGGGCGGCGTCCGCGGACGCCGCCGGAGCCGTGGACGAGCGGGTGCAGATCCGGCTGCACCCCGCGGTCGGCTCCGGGCGGCTGCGGGCCTACGAGGTGTGGGCGCGCCGCGGCGACCGGGTCGAGTCCCTGGCCACGGCGGACACCCCCGCCCCGCTGGAGGAGATACAGCGCGGGGTGGACGAGCTGCTGCGCACCCACGCCCGCAGCCAGGAGACCCTGGTCGAGTTCTTCGTGGCCGCCGCCGATCTCGAACTCGACGTCCACTGCTGGCCGCTGACCACCCCCTTCGAGCGTTCGCTCGGCACCGACTACCCGGTCGTCGTGCGGTGCGGTGAGTTCCGCGCGGAGCAGCGCCATCTGTGGCTGCGGCGCTGGCAGGCGGTCGAGGGGGCGAGCACCGACGATCTGTACCGGCTGCCCGCCCACCTGGTCAGCAGCAAGCATGTCTACGGCGACCTCCAGGCCCGGGAGGACGTGCCCGGCGTGGTGATGACCACCCCGGCGCGCGCCCGCCCGGAGGTGTTCACCGCCTGTCTGTTCGGCGGCGTCCCCGTGCTGGTGTGGCACGGCGCGCATGAACGGGACGGCGCGGAGGCCGAGTTGGAGGCGCTGCTCGGCACCGAAAGTCTGCGCTCGCTGCCCCAGCGGCTGCGTAAACTCCGCTCGGCGAGCGACGCCGACGCCGCCCACCCGGGCAGGCACCTGGCGCTGCTCTGGGACGATCCGCACCGCCCGCTGCCCGGCCCGCTCGACCTGTCGGCCCCCTGACCGCCCCGAGGAGAAGGAAGCACATGACACAGGACTGGCGGCTCTTCCACGGCGGCGACACCGCGCCCCACGTAGTGGAGACCTGGCCCGCGGCCCCGCCGTGGCGGCGCTTCGGCGAGGACTCCCCGCGCCGTACCGCCGGCCGGGGGCTGCCGTACCTGATCTCCGACGAGCACCGGGACACCGTCAACATGGCGCTGCATCTGCACCGCCCGCTGCTGGTCACCGGCCGTCCCGGTACCGGCAAGTCCACGCTCGCCCACGCCGTCGCCCGTGAACTCACCCTCGGCGAGGTGCTGCACTGGCCGGTCAACAGCCGCACCACGCTGACCGACGGGCTGTACGCGTACGACGCCGTGGGACGGCTGCGCGACGCCTCCCTGCGGCAGCGCACGGACGGCCAGGACGCGGACGGCCAGGGCGCCGCCGACGAACCGGACATCGGCGACTATCTGCGGCTCGGCGCGCTGGGCACCGCGCTGCTGCCCGCCGACCGGCCGCGGGTGCTGCTCGTCGACGAGCTCGACAAGGGCGATGTGGACCTCCCCAACGACCTCCTCACCGTCTTCGAGGAGGGCGAGTTCGAGATCCCCGAACTGGCCCGGCTGCGCGATCCGGAAGCCTCGGTGCGGATCACCGGCTCCCGCGAGAAGGTGCGGATCGAGGACGGCTGGGTGCGCTGCCGGGTCTTCCCCGTCGTGGTCATCACCAGCAACGGCGAGCGCGAGTTCCCCCCGGCGTTCCTGCGTCGCTGTGTACGGCTCGACCTCCAGCAGCCCGACGAACGACAGCTCCGGCAGATCGTCACCATGCACCTCGGGGAGGAGGTCGGCCACCGCGCCATGGGGATGATCGCCCATTTCGTGGCCCTGCGGGAGGAGCGCGAGCTCGCCACCGACCAGTTGCTGAACGCCGTCCGGCTGCGCTCCTCCGGGGTCCAGGTGGACCACGAGGTCATCGACAAGCTGTTCCGCTCGCTCAACGAAGCCGACGTGTGATGATCGGGCGGCTGTGCGCGCTGCTGGAGGACGCCGGGGTCGAACTCTCCCCGGAGGAGCTGCGTGACGCCCTGTGGTTCGCCGCCACCACCGCACCGGCCGCACCCGCAGGAGACGACGGCGGCCGGCCAGCGTCCACCGGCACCGGCGAGCCCGTCGAGCAGGCCCCCGACGAGGACACCGGGGGAGCGCCGCACCACCGCGACCCCACCGGTCCGCGCGCCGATGACCCCGGGGCCGGACCTGCCGCCCCCACCGGGCTGTTCGCCCCCGGAGCGGTCCGCGCCGCCGCGGCCCGCCCGGCCCGCGCGGTGGACGTCCGCGGGGTACGGGCCCTGCCCGGCGCCCGCGGACTGTCCCGCGCGCTGCGCCCGCTGCGCAGATGCGTCCCCTCCCGGAGCGCCTTCGCGCTGGACGAGGCCGCCACCGCCGACTGGATCGCCGAGACCGGACTGCCGGACGTCGTCCTGCGCCCCCGGCCCGAGCGCTGGCTGAGCGTCGCACTCGTGGTGGACGACGGACCGTCGATGGTGCTGTGGCGGCAGCTCGCCGCCGAACTGCGCGGGGTGCTGGAGCGGCAGGGCGCCTTCCGCTCGGTGCGCGGCTACGGCCTGGACAGCTCCTCGGAGACCCGGCCGGTGCTCAGGGCCCGCCCGTACGCACCCGGCGCCCCGCGCCGCGGCGTCCGGCAGCTCCTGGACCCCTCCGGCCGCACGGTGGTGCTGGTGCTGTCCGACGGTGTCGGCCCCGGCTGGAGCAGCGGCGCCATCCCGCGGCTGCTGCACCGCTGGGCCCGCCACTCACCGGTGGCGGTGGTGCAGCCGCTGCCCGCGCGGCTGTGGCCCGAGCGCGGTATGCCCACCGAACGGCTGCTGGTCGGCGCGGGCGGCCGGGAGGGCGCCCCCGGCCGCGCCCTGACCGTGCGCCATCCGCTGCTGCCGCCGGGGCTCAAGACCTACCGGGGCACCCCCGTGCCGGTGCTGGAACCCACCGGAACCGACCTGGCGGCCTGGGCGGCCCTCACCGCCACCGGCGAGGGGAGCGCCCTGCTGCCGGTGATGCTGCTGGACGGCGCCGGGCCGCCGGCGACCTCCCGGACCGGCCCACCGGCGCCGCCGCCCACCCCGGAGGAGCGGCTGCGCCGCTTCCGCGCCGCCGCCTCCCCGGAGAGCCAGCGCCTGGCCGGTGCGCTGGCCACCGTCCATCCGCTCACCCTGCCGGTGATGCGGCTGATCCATGACGCCAGGGGCGCCGGATCCGCCCCGCTCGCCGAGGTCTTCCTCGGCGGACTGCTGCGCCGCCGCGAGGGCGGCGCGGAGGAGTTCGCGTTCCACCCGGGCGTGGCCGATCTGCTGCTGGACACCGTCCGCACCTCCACGGCACTGGACACGGCGGCGCAGGTCACCGACTTCCTGATGCGCCGCCAGAGCGGTGGTCCGGCGTTCCGCGCCCGGCTGTCGGGACCCTGCGGCGACGCGGCGGTGGCCGCCGAGGCCCGTCCGTTCGCGGCGGCGTCACCGGAGCTGCTGCACCGGCTGGGACTGGCGCGGGACGAACCGGAGCCGGAACCGGAAGCCCCGGCGCCCGGCCCGGAGGAACCGCCCGCCGCGTACCCGCCGCGCTCCCGCGCCTCGGAGTGGGTACAGCCGCCGCTCACCGATCTGGTGCGGCGGATCGCCGCGGACGACCGGCTGCCGCCGACCGTCCTGGAAAAGGCCGAGGAGGTGCTGGCCTCGGCCGAGCGGCGGGACGAGGAGACGGGCTGGTCGGCCGTGCGGACCCTGGCGCCGTTCGCCGGACGGCTGGTCGCCGCCGGATGGCCGCACTACGCGGACGCGCTGTGCCAGGCGATCCGGACCACGATCGGATGGCTGGAGCCCGCGGTCGACCTCGAATCGCGCAACCTCCGCGGCCACCTGGCGCTCGCCCTGAACCAGCTCGGCAAGCACGACGAGGCGGAGCGCCATCTGCGGGACGTGGTGGCGATCTCCGGCCGGGAGCACGGTGAGCACCATGACTACACCCTCTTCGCGCGCTCCTATCTGATCGACCTCCTGGAGGACGCCCGACGGGTGGAGGCGGCCGAGGAGGAGTGCCGGGCCCTGCTGGAGAGCTGGGAGCGCCGGGGCCACGGCGAGTACGGGCGGACCGTGTACGGGCTGTGCCTGCAGCGCGGCCGGATGCTGCTGGACCTCGGGCGGGTGGCGGAGGCCGAGCGTGAACTGCTCGCGGCGGCGGTCGGCCGGGACGGCATGCTCGGCCCCCGCCACTTCGACACCGTCAACGCCCGCGCCTGGCAGGCCACCGCGCTGGAGCGGCTGGGCCGTTACGACGAGGCCGAGGCCCAGATGCGGGAGGCGGTCCAGGAGTGCGCGGACGCGCCCGCCGGGGACCCGGCGCTGCTGACGGCCCGGTTCACCCTGGGCGACATCCTGGTCGCCCGGGGGTTCACCGAGGAGGCGGAGTCCCTCTGGCGCGATCTCACCGAGACGACCTCGGCCGAGCTCGGGCCCCGGCACTGGCGGACCCGCACCGCCCGTCGCAAGTGGATCAACCGGCTGCGCGCCCTCGACCGGTTCCCCGAGGCGGAGGCGGCGCTGCGCACCCTGCTGGAGGAGACGGTCGAGTCCCTGGGGGAGCGGCACCCCGACACCTTCGTCGCCCGTCGGCTGCAGGCGATGCTGCTGGACGACCGGGCGCGCCACGACGAGGCGCAGACCGCCTACCGCGCCCTGCTGGAGACCCAGCTGACGGTGGTCGGGGCCGACCACTCCAGCACCCTCACCACCCGCCACCACCTCGGCGTCAGCCTCGGCCTGGCCGGGCGGCACGAGGAGGCGCTGGATCTGTTCACCGAGCTGCTCCGGGACCGGGTCCGGCTGCTGGGGCCGGACGTCCAGGCGACGCTGGCGACGCGCTACTGCCGGGCCGGGGCGCTGAGCCAGCTCGGACGGCTGGAGGAGGCGGAGGCCGAGTACCGCGGGACGGCGGAGGGCGAGGCCCGTGTGATGGGCCCGGACGACCCCAGCACTCTGATCACCCGCCGCCGGCTCGCGGATCTCCTGCGCGACCAGGAGCGCTACGAGGAGTCCGAGCGGGAGTACCGCAGGGTGGTGGAGGGGCGCACCCGTGCGCTGGGCGCGGAGGCCCGGCTGACCCTGGCGGCCCGCCACAGCCGCGCCAACGTCCTCAACAAGCTGGGCCGGTTCGCGGAGGCGGAGGCGGAGAACCGGGAGACCGCCGCGCTGCGCGCCCGGCTGCTGGGTGCGGAGGACGCCCGCACCCTGTGGACCCGGCACAACCTCGGCACCTCGCTCCAGGGACAGGGGCGGCCGGCCGAGGCCCGGGCCGAATGGCGCGCGGTACTTGAGATCAGTGCCCGGGTCCTCGGTGAGGAGCACAACTGCACCCGGCAGACACGCGAAGCCCTGGAGGCCCTGGACGGCGGCGCTCCGGGCTGAAGGATCAGCCGGGGCCCGGGTCCAGCGCCAGATCCAGCGCCAGCGCGGCCGTCCAGCCGAAGGACGTCGTCCCGCGCGCCCGGCCGGTGTACGGGTCGACGTACTCGGCGAAGTCCGAGGCGGCGGCCGTCTCCAGGACGGCGGTGCGCAGCGCGTCGGCCGCCGCCGTCTCACCGTGCAGCCGCAGTCCCCGCTCCAGCAGCCAGTTGACGTTGAACCAGGCCGGGCCGCGCCAGTAGCGGAACGGGTCGAAGGCGCCGCCGAGCAGGTCGTAGCTGGGGACCAGCCGGACCGTCCGGCCCAGCCCGAAGTGCTCACCGCGGACCGTCCGCACCAGTGTGCGCGCGATCGCGGGCGGGAGGTCCGGCAGGAGCAGGGGCAGCAGCCCCGCCGCGCTTCGCTCCGGCACCAGGGTGCCGGTCAGGACGTCGCGGCACAGGAACAGCCCGGCGGCCGGGTCCCAGAGCCGCTCCACCAGGGCGGCCGTGAGCCGGGCGGCCCGTGCCCGGTGGGGTGCGGGGTCGGCGCCGGTCGCCGCCGCGATCTCGGCCAGGGCGTGTTCGGAGGCGGCGAGCAGCGCGTTGATCCCGGGGTCCTCGACGGCGAACCGCGGGTCCGTGGCCGGCCCGTCCCGGTAGCCGCCGTCCCGGTAGTCCATGGCGAGCCGGACATAGCGCCCGTAGTCCAGATCGGTCGGCCGGTCGGCGGCGGCGCCGTGGTCGAGGTCGGCGCGGTGGAAGGTGCCCGGCGGGACGGGGGTGACCCGGGCCAGCGGGGCGTCCCAGCAGGGGCTGTTGTCCATTCCGGGCTCCCAGGGGTGGACCGCCGAGACCAGTCCGTGGCCGCCCAGGTCGCGGGCCCGGAGCAGATAGCCGTGCCAGGCGGCGAGCCGTGGCCGGGCCCGGTCCAGGAAGCCGTGGCGGGCCGAGGCGTCCGGATCGGCGCGGTGGACCAGCAGGGCGGCGAGCGCATGCACCGGGGGCTGGACGATGCCGGAGGTCTCCGTGTCCGCCGGGGCCCCGGCGGCGGCGCCCGCGGTGGAGGAGCGCCAGAAGTCCGGGCCGGGGAAGTAGGCGTGCCGCGGCACCGCCGGGTTGAAGACGATGTGCGGGATCCGGCCGTCGCCCCACTGGGCGGCGAACAGGGTCTCCAGCTCCCGCTGGGCACGGCGCGGGGACCGGTGGCGCAGCCCGATCGCGATGAACGCCGAGTCCCAGCTCCACTGGTGGGGGTAGAGGGTGCGGGAGGGGACGGTGGAGGAACCGGTCCAGTTGTCGCGCAGCACGCGCTGGGCACCCTGTGCCAGGCGTCCATACGCACCGAGCGGGGGCCGGATACCGGTCACGGTCCCTCCTCGTCCGGGAATGTGCGGTCACGATAGCCGCGCCGAGGTGCTGAAACGGGGCTCCGGGAGGGTGCGCCGTGGTTCATAAGGGCGTTCTGCGACCCCGCTCACCTGCATATCGCTCATCTGAGCGAGACCCCTCTCGTTGTATCCAATGGGCGAGACAATGGCCCTCACAAGGGCGTGATTCTCGCCACTCTGATCAGAGTCTCGCTCAGATGAGCGGTCGCCGAGAGGGGGTCGGATGGGTCAAGGCTGCTCTCACCTCTCCAATACGTGGCACTGAGTGCCACCCTGTTGATGTTCAATACATCCTTCAAATTGTCACTAAGAGTGAGTATGGCGGGGAGGTCTGCCTGCGGAGCGTGGTCATGTGTTCGAGTCTTGAAGGCTTGGCAAAATAACGCTCTTTCACCGCCGAACTTTCGAACGCGTGGCAGGCGGGTGGTTACAGCCGAATGACGGTGGAGTGGACATGCTCAGGCACCTTCGATCTGGGTACGCTCCCCGCCGTCAGGGCAGCCGAGCCGAGGAGATCGAGTCCCGTGTCGGAAACACAAGATCAGCAGAAGTTCGTTTACGACTTCACCGAGGGCAACAAGGATCTCAAGGACCTGCTCGGCGGGAAGGGGGCCAACCTCGCCGAGATGACCAACCTCGGTCTCCCGGTGCCGCCGGGATTCACCATCACCACCGAGGCGTGCAAGGTCTACCTCGACAGCGGCTCGGAGCCCGCGGCCCTGCGGGACGAGGTCAGTGCGCACCTCGAGGCCCTCGAGACCAAGATGGGCAAGAAGCTGGGCCAGCCGGACGACCCGCTGCTGGTATCCGTACGCTCCGGCGCCAAGTTCTCCATGCCCGGCATGATGGACACCGTCCTCAACATCGGTCTGTCCGACGACTCCGTGGCCGGTCTGGCCACGCAGGCGGGCGACGAGCGGTTCGCCTGGGACTCCTACCGCCGTCTCATCCAGATGTTCGGCAAGACCGTGCTCGGCGTGGACGGTGACCTCTTCGAAGAGGCCATCGACGAGGCCAAGAAGGCCAAGGGCGTCGTCGTCGACGTGGACCTCGACGCGGCCGACCTCAAGCGGCTGGTCACCGAGTTCAAGGACATCGTCGCCAAGGAGACCGGCCGCAGCTTCCCGCAGGAGCCGCGCGAGCAGATGGACCTCGCCGTCCGCGCCGTCTTCGACTCCTGGAACGGTGACCGCGCCAAGCTGTACCGCCGTCAGGAGCGCATCCCGCACGACCTGGGCACCGCGGTCAACATCTGCTCCATGGTCTTCGGCAACCTCGGCCCCGACTCCGGCACCGGTGTCGCCTTCACCCGTGACCCCGCCAGCGGCCACCAGGGCGTCTACGGCGACTACCTCCAGAACGCGCAGGGCGAGGACGTGGTCGCGGGTATCCGCAACACCGTTCCGCTCGCCGATCTCGAGGACATCGACAAGCGGTCCTACGACCAGCTGATGCAGATCATGGAAACCCTCGAGACGCACTACAAGGACCTGTGCGACATCGAGTTCACCATCGAGCGCGGCAAGCTGTGGATGCTCCAGACCCGCGTCGGCAAGCGCACCGCGGGCGCCGCCTTCCGGATCGCCACCCAGCTCGTCGACCAGGGTCTGATCGACGAGGCCGAGGCGCTGCGCCGGGTCAACGGCGCCCAGCTCGCGCAGCTCATGTTCCCGCGCTTCGACCTGGAGGTCGCCGACGGCGACAGTGTGCAGCGGATCGGCCGCGGTATCGCGGCCTCCCCGGGCGCCGCGGTCGGCAAGGCCGTCTTCGACTCCTACACCGCCGTCAAATGGTCGCGTTCGGGCGAGAAGGTCATCCTCATCCGCCGGGAGACCAACCCCGACGACCTCGACGGCATGATCGCGGCCGAGGGCATCCTGACCTCCCGCGGCGGCAAGACCTCGCATGCCGCCGTGGTCGCCCGCGGTATGGGCAAGACCTGTGTGTGCGGCGCCGAGGAGCTCGAAGTCGACACCAAGCGGCGCCGGATGACGGCCCCCGGCCGGGACGGCAAGGACCCGGTGGTGATCGAGGAGGGCGACGTCGTCTCGATCGACGGCTCCTCCGGCAAGGTCTACCTCGGTGAGGTGCCGGTCGTGCCCTCCCCGGTGGTGGAGTACTTCGAGGGCCGGATGCACGCCGGTGCCGAGGAGGCCGGTGAACTGGTCGGCGCGGTGCACCGGATCATGGCCTACGCGGACCGGGTCCGCCGGCTGCGCGTCCGCGCCAACGCGGACAACGCCGAGGACGCCTCCCGCGCCCGCCGGTTCGGCGCCCAGGGCATCGGCCTGTGCCGCACCGAGCACATGTTCCTCGGTGAGCGCCGGGAGATGGTCGAGCACCTGATCCTCGCCCACACCGACGAGGAGCGCGAGAACGCCCTCCACGAGCTGCTGCCGCTCCAGAAGGACGACTTCGTCGAGCTGTTCGAGTCGATGGACGGACTGCCGGTCACCGTACGGCTGCTGGACCCGCCGCTGCACGAGTTCCTGCCCGACATCACCGAGCTGTCGGTGCGCGTCGCGCTCGCCGAGTCCCGCAAGGACCACAACGAGAACGACCTGCGGCTGCTCCAGGCCGTCCACCGGCTGCACGAGCAGAACCCGATGCTGGGTCTGCGCGGTGTCCGCCTCGGTCTGGTCATCCCCGGTCTGTTCGCCATGCAGGTGCGGGCCATCGCCGAGGCCGCCGCGGAGCGCCGCAACGCCAAGGGCGACCCGCGCGCCGAGATCATGATCCCGCTGGTGGGCACCGTCCAGGAGCTGGAGATCGTCCGCGAGGAGGCCGAGCAGATCATCGAGGAGGTCGAGCGGGCCCGGGGCGTGGACCTCAAGCTCACCCTCGGCACCATGATCGAGCTGCCGCGGGCCGCGCTGACCGCCGCTCAGATCGCCGAGTCGGCCGACTTCTTCTCCTTCGGCACCAACGACCTCACCCAGACCGTCTGGGGCTTCTCCCGGGACGATGTGGAGGCCAGCTTCTTCACCGCCTACCTGGAGAAGGGCATCTTCGGGGTCAGCCCGTTCGAGACCATCGACAAGGACGGTGTGGGCGCCCTGGTCCGGGACGCCGCGCGGGCCGGCCGGGCCACCCGTCCCGACCTCAAGCTGGGCGTGTGCGGTGAGCACGGCGGCGACCCGGAATCCGTCCACTTCTTCCACCAGGTGGGTCTGGACTACGTCTCCTGCTCGCCGTTCCGCATCCCGGTCGCGCGCCTGGAGGCGGGCCGTGCGGCGGTGAGCGGCTAGGGACCACCGGGGCTGCCCGGGACTCCCTCAGCCCGTCGGCGGCCCCGGATCTCAAAGGGGGCGGCACCTTGTGCGGAGGTGCCGCCCCCTCTCACTCCCCCCACGGGAGCTGTTGCCACGCGCATCGGCTACGGGCGGCAACACAAGTGCCCAGTCGCCGTAACGCACTCGTCACCCCCCACGGGAACGAGCTATGTGGCTCTGAGCACCGCCTGTTGAATTATGGACGGCCCCGGAGTGTTTTGCCGGTGGCCTCCCGTTTGCACGAGGAACAGCTTTCCTCTTCGCACGCCCGAAGCGCGCCCCGTTTCACATCTGGCCAAAAGGACGTGGTGACTGACCGTGTAAGCGTGCATACTCAACGGTGATCGGGGGGACGGTCGGCATGTCACATGTGAGGGTCTAGTGCTACGTGTTCATTTCAGTGAACTCGATCTGGCCCGGCTGCGGATGGCGGTCCGCCCGGATGTGCTCTGGGAAACGGTTCTGAGTTTCCACCGCCTACGGGAGAACCGGGCCGAGACCGTATACGGGGAATGGCGTTCGGAAGCGCGTAACCGGCTCAACGGGGAAGCGCGGCTCCTGGCGCCTCTCATTCCCTCGCGCGGATATTTTCCTGACTTCCTGACACCCGCCGAAGGGGTAATCGGTTGCGACAGTGCCATGGCCGCGCTGCGTGCCACACCGGGAGAGCGCTTGCACCACGAGATCGCCGGGCTCCCGGCGTCCCGTGCCCTCCCGGGATGGATACGTGACCTCGCCCAGGGCGAGGCACGACCACTGGATCGTCTGATCACCACCCTGCGCACCTACCACCGCGCCGCTATCGCCCCCTACTGGCCCCATATCCAGGCCCGGATCGAAGCCGACCGGGCCGCCCGGGGCCGGGCGCTGCTGGACGGCGGGGCGGACGGGCTGCTGTCCTCGCTGCCGCCCACCATGCGCTGGCGGGCGCCGGTGCTGGAGGTCGACTATCCCGTCGACCGGGATCTGTATCTCCGCGGCCGGGGGCTGTTGCTGCTGCCGTCGTTCTTCTGCCGCGGCACCCCGGTGACCTTCCGCAACCCGGAGCTGACCCCGGTGCTGGTCTATCCGGTCGAACACGCCCGCCGGACCGCGCCGCCCCGTATCCAGCCGCGCCCGGCCACCGCGCCCGCCTGCGTCCGTTCGCTGGGCAAGCTGGTGGGCCAGACCCGGTCCGCGGTGCTGCTGGAGGTCGGCGGCGGCTGCACCACCAGTGAACTCGCCCGCAGAGTGGGCGTCTCGCTCGCCTCGGCCAGTCAGCACGCGAGTGTGCTGCGGGAGGCCGGGCTGGTCCACACCCTGCGCCAGGGCAGCGCCGTACTGCACACCCTGACCCCGCTGGGCGCGGCGCTGCTGCGCGGCGGCGGCTCCCCGGGGGAGCGGGTCTTCGGCGCGCAGGCCGCGTTCCCCGCGGTGGCCGGTGCCCAGGGGCACGCGGGGCACGGATGACACGACCGCCCGGTGCCGCGGGCGGGTGTCAGTCATCGATGCCGGAGCGTTCGACGCCCGCCACGATGTAGCGCTGGAGCACCAGGAAGACCACCAGCAGCGGCACGATGGACACCGCGGCCGCCACGAACAGCTCGTGGATGTTGACGCTCTGGGCGGTGGTGAACGTCGACAGCGCGACCTGCACCGTCCATGCCTCCCGGTCCTGGCCGATGACCAGCGGCCAGAGGAAGGAGTTCCAGGCGCCGATGAACACGATGGTGCCCACCGCGGCGAACACCGGCCGTGAGTTGGGCACCACCACCCGCCAGTAGGTGCGCCAGTAGCCGAGCCCGTCCACCCGCGCGGCGTCCTCCAGCTCGCGCGGGAAGCCCAGGAAGTACTGGCGGAAGATGAACGCGGCCACCGCCTGGAAGAGCGTGGGCACCACCAGACCGCGCAGGGTCGAGATCCAGCCCAGCGAGCTGACCAGCACGAAGCTGGGCACGAAGGTGACCGCGGCGGGAACCATCAGGGTGCCCAGGATCCAGTAGAAGACCAGGTTGGCGTGGCGGTACGGGATGCGGGCAAGACCGTACCCGGCGAGCGAGGCCAGCAGCAGGGTGCCGAGCGTGGTGAGCACCGCGATCAGCGAGGAGTTGAGGAGGGCGTGCGCCATTGGCACATCGGGGTCCTCGAACAGCTCGCGTATGTTCCCCCAGTGGAGTTCGCCGGGGAAGAAGGTCCACTCCGGCGAGGTGATGTCCGCCTCGCTGGACAGGCCGTTGCGCACCAGCAGATAGAAGGGGAGCAGGAAGAGCAGCGCGAGCGCGCTCAGCAGCACCAGCCGCACCGCGCGGCCCGCGCGGGCCAGTCCGTCGCCCCGCCGGTGGTGCGCGGGGAGGTTCCGGGGCATCGCTCAGTCCTCCTTCCGGCCCAGGCCGAACCAGCGTGCCTGCGCCACCGTGACCACCGCGATGATCAGTGCCAGGATCACCGCGCCCGCACTGCCCAGGCCCAGGTTCTGCCCCTGTCCCAGCGCGGTGTAGTAGAGGTAGACCAACGGCGGCCGGGCGTAGGGCGGATAGCCGCGTGAGTCGGACAGCAGGTTGTAGAACTCGTCGAACGCCTGGAAGGCGTTGATCACCAGCAGCAGCACCACGGCCACCGAGGTCGCCCGGAGCTGCGGGAAGGTGATGTGCCGGAACACCTGCCACCCCGGCCGGGCGCCGTCCACCGCCGCCGCCTCGTACAGCCGCGGAGGGATCCGCTGGAGCCCGGCCAGGAACAGCACCATGTAGAACCCGGCCTGGAGCCACAGCCGCACGGTCACGATGACCAGCCAGTACCAGGGCGGATCGGTGGTGGACAGCCAGGCGATCTGATCGGCGCCGAACCAGCCGAGCACAGTGTTGGCCAGGCCGAACCGCACCCCGTTGAAGATCGACATCTTCCAGATCAGCGCCGCCACCACATAGGAGCACGCCACCGGCAGGAAGAACACCGACCGGAAGAACGCCTGCGCCCAGCGCAGCCGGTTGACCATCAGCGCCAGGGACAGCGAGAGCACATAGGTGGCCGGGACGATGAACGCGGTGAAGACCAGGAAGGTCAGCAGGCTGTCGGTGAAGGCGTCGTCGCGCAGCATCGCCGTGTAGTTGTCGAAGCCGACGAACTCGGTCGGTGACACGGTGTTGTGCGCGTCGAAGAAGCTGAGGTAGGCGCTCCAGGCCAGCGGTACATAGGTGAACAGGGTCAGCCCGAGGACGAACGGGCCCACGAAGACCCAGAACCACAGGGTGCGGTTCTGCCGGCCGAACCGGCTCCTCCGCGTCGGCGACTTCTGGTGCGGGGCCGCCCCGCGCATCAGCGCTTCTTCTGGACGCGCCGCAGCTCCGCCCGGGTCCTGCGTACCACGGACCGCAGCTCCCGCTCCGGACTGGCACCGCTCTTGATGATCCGGCTCAGCGCGTCCTGGTAGGCGGTCTTGCTCGCGGGCGTCCACAGCAGTGGTTCGGCGTGGCCGTGGTCGGTGGCGTAGCCCACCGCCTCACCGGCCGCGCCCGCGCGCAGTTTGGCGGCCCTCCTCGCCAGCGAGATCCGGGCCGGGATGTGGAAGCCGTAGGTGAGCGCGAAGTCCTCCTGGTACTCCGTCCTCTCCACCCACAGCCACTTCACATACTCCTTCGCCGCCTCCCGGTGGCCGCTGCGCGCGCTGACCGCCGCCCCGTAGGCGCCCACCGGCACTGCGGGGCCGCCGTGCGCCCCGTCCTCGGGGAACGGCAGCACCCCGAAGTCGTCCCCCAGTGCCTTCTTCACCTGCGGCAGCGCCCACAGCCCGGACCACTGCATGGCTGTGAGCCCCTGGGTGAACGCGGCCGGGTCCGACCAGTCCGAAGGAGCGCCCAGCAGCAATGACTTGTCGGCGAAGAGCCGGTGCAGCTTGCCGAGGGTGCGGGCGGCGGCCGGATCGTCGAACCCCACCTCGCCGTCGGTGGTGATCAGTTCGAGCCCGGCGGCGTGCAGCGGGGTGCCGCCGAGGACCCCGGGACCGCCGTCGTTGCCGAGGAAGAGCCCCTTGACGTCCCCGGTGGTCAGTTCCTTCGCCGCGTCCACCAGCGCGTCGAGCGTACGCGGCGGTTCCACGCCCGCCTTCTCCAGCATGCTCTTGCGGTAGTAGAGCAACTGCATGTCCACGACCTGCGGAACGGCCCAGATCCTGCCCTCATGGGTCTTGGGCGCCAGCACCGCCGGATTGAAGTCGTCCTTCGCCTCGCTGAGCAGATCGGTGAGGTCCACCACCTGACGGCCCCGGATCTGGTCCAGCGTCGGGCCGTTGACCTCGAAGACATCCGGCCCGGACGCCGTCAGCAGCGCGGCGGCGGTCTGCTGGTCGTAGTTGCCCGGCCGCCACTGCACCTGGACGTCGGCCTTGCGGTAGGCGTCCGCGTACCGCTTGACCGCCTGCTCGGTGCCGGGCTCGCCGTACTGGTGGTACCAGTGCGCGAGCAGCGGCCGGCCGCCCTCGCCGTCCGATCCCCGTCCGGTGTTGGACCCGCAGGCGGCGGTCAGTCCACCGGTCAGCGTGAGTCCCGCGCCCGCGCCGAACGTACCGAGCAGTCTTCTGCGGCTGATGGACACAGCTGGCGCCCCCTCGCTCCTCGTGTGGCCGGTCCCGGGCCACCGTATGTCCCAACGATCAACGATGGGGGCGGATTACGACAGGGGTGTTGCGGCGCCATGTCGGCTACGGCGCACGGAGGATGACGGGGCGTCGGACGACGGGGCCGGACCGTCTCACCGCTCCAGGACGAGCGCCATCCCCTGCCCCACGCCGATGCACAACGTGGCCAGTCCGGTGCCCGAACCGCGGGCCGCGAGCTGGTGCGCCACCGCCCCCGCCAGCCGGGCACCGGAGCAGCCCAGCGGATGGCCGATGGCGATGGCGCCGCCGCGCGGATTGACCACGTCCGGGTCGAAGCCGCGGTCCTCGGCCCATTCGGCGAAACAGCCAAGCACCTGTGCGGCGAACGCCTCGTTGAGCTCCAGCGTGGCCAGATCGCCGAAGCCACGGCCCGCCCTGGCCAGGGCCCGGCGCACCGCCTCGACCGGCCCGAGGCCGAAGTACTGCGGTTCGATCCCGGTGACGGCCGAGGCGCCGATCCGGGCGAGCGGTTCCCGGCCGGTGGCCGCGAGCCCCTCCTCGTCGACCAGCAGCAGGACCGCCGCGCCGTCGTTGAGGGGTGAGGAGTTCCCGGCGGTGACGGTGCCGCCGGGCTTGCGGAAGGCGGGCTTCAGACCTGCCAGGGACTCCAGCGAGGTGGTGTCCCGGATGGTCTCGTCGCGCACCAGGCCGGTGTCCGGGTACGGCAGCACCTCGGCGTCGTACGCCCCGTCCTTCCACGCCCGTGCCGCCTTCGCATGGCTGGCGAGGGCGAACGCGTCCTGGGCCTCGCGGGTGATGCCGTGCTTGTCCGCGATCAGCTCGGCGCCCTCGCCGAGGGCCACGGTCCACTCCGGCGGCATCTCCGGGTTGGTCATCCGCCAGCCCAGGGTGGTGGAGTACAGCTCCTGGTGTCCGGCCGGGAAGGCACGCTCGGGCTTCTGGAGCACCCACGGCGCGCGGCTCATGGACTCCACACCGCCCGCGAGCGCGATATGGGCGTCGCCGACGGCGATGGCGCGGGCGGCCTGGAGCACGGCCTCCAGACCCGAGGCGCAGAGCCGGTTGACGGTGGCGCCGGGCACCGTGACCGGGAGACCGGCCAGCAGCACGGCCATCCGGGCCACATCGCGGTTGTCCTCGCCCGCGCCGTTGGCGTTGCCGAAGTACACGTCGTCGATCCGGGCCGGGTCCAGCTCCGGGGTGCGCTCCAGCAGCCCGCGCAGCACATGGGCGGCCAGGTCGTCGGGGCGGACCCCGGCGAGCGCGCCGCCGTACTTGCCGACAGGGGTGCGGACGGCGTCGACGATGTAGACGTCGCGCGGACGGTCGAGGGTCATCGGGCGTCCCTTCCTGCGGCCTCGGGCGCTTGTGGCGCGGCCGTCCGGTGGTGTCGGCGGGTGACGGACGGAGGCGGTCGTCGTCACATCGTCCCGCCGGTGGTCAGCGTACTGATCACCTTCTCGCCCGCCCGTACGCTGCCACCGGGGGCGTGGCCCGTCAAGGGGCCCCGGCCCGCGCGGGTGCCGGTCCGGTTCAGTCGCCGAGGTCCACGGACATCAGGGCGGCGAGGCGCTCGACGGTTCCCCGGGACGTCACACGGAGCCCGTCCAGATCGAGTCCCTCGTCCCCTCTGACCGCCAGCAGAGCCTGCTCGCCGATGGCGTACACGATGAGGTGGCCCGACTGTGCGCGGGTGACGACCTCGCGCAGCCCGCCGATGCCGACCTCCCCGGTGGTGCGCCGCGCCAGGCCGAGCATGGCGGCCGTGAGCGCCGCCAGGGATTCGGCATGGATCTCGTAGCTGTCGGAAGCGACGAGCAGGCCGTCGGCCGTGGCGACGATGGTGTCGCTCACGCCCAGCACCCGCTCCCGCAAGCTCTTCAGTTCCAGGTCCAATCCTTCATCGCTCACTGCGAGGGCTCCTTGCATGGTGTGCGGCGGGCGGTGGCCGCTGTGTGCTCGGTGGGGGTCGAGTGCGGAGGTGGGGGTGAGGTCGGCGGTCAGTCGTCGGCTCTGGGCTGTCAGGCTCCCGGGGGTCCGGCTTCGGGGCGTCCGGCCCCGGGGCGGCGGCGGGGCAGTGAGGCGGGCGGCGCCGGTGGTGTCGCGGGGCGGTCCTCGCCCTCCCGCCGGGCCGGCTGTCGGATCGCGACCCCGGCGGCCCCGGACGGCGAGGAGGCGGGGCGGCCGTCGAGCAGCCCGCGGGCGGCCATGGCGACGATGTCGGTGGTGACGGCGAAGGTGCCGCGGCCGAGGAGAAAGGCGATGTCACGAGGCGTGTGGCGGCCGTTGGCGTGGAGCAGGATGTCCTGGAAGCGGGCGTTCGGCACGACGCTCGGCGCGGCCCGGCCGCTCGCCCTCACCCGGTGTGTCATCAACTGCTCCGGAGGACCCCATCGTTGGGAGACCACGGACAGCCGGCGACGGGTCTCCCGCAGCAGATCCTCGGGATGCACCCCGGGCCGCACCGGAAGGGGCAAGGGCACGGTCTCCGTCTCGGCCTGCCATCGATCCGGTCGGTTCAGCCCGATGGCGAACGCCGCGTCGTACAGCGCCGAGACGGTCACCACTTCCAGTTCCGCCGTGCCGACCCCGGCGGTCTTCGTCAGATGCGCACCCACGCGCTCCTCGGGGGCCCCGGCGGCGAACGCCGCGGACCACTCCCGTTCGGTGATCCGCTCCGACTTCAGCAGCAGGGACTCGGGCCCGGGGGCGCCGGGGGTGACGATCGCGGCGATCAGACCCTCGCGCAGGTGGATGACCCCCGCCGGGACGCCCTCGATCCGCAGTACACCCGTGAAGCGGCTCTCGTGCAGTCGTGTCAACTCACCGCGGAAGCCGGTCATGCGAGCAGCTTCCGGGCGTGCTCATCGATCTGGCGTGCTGCCAGCGCGAGGTTCGTACTCTCCCGTGCCAGCGCGACCACCAGCAGCAGGGAGTCGCCCCGTTTCCGGGGAATCACCTGGGTGACGTAGTGACTCAGCGTGGTGGTCACCGTGATGTTCTCCAGCCCCGTCCGGCCACTGACGGCTTCAAGAGTGTCCGATATTCGATGTGCGTCATCACAGGACTCGGCGGCGGACGGCAGCGCCGAACGATCGCCGCCGAAGCCGTACTCGAGGCCCGTCGTGCCGTCTATCAGCATCGCGGCGCTGACACCTGGGTGTTCGAGCAATTGGCGTATGAACAGTCCTAGTTCGGACACCCGGACCCCTTCACTCTTGAAGGGCCGTCACGATACCCTCCGATCACAATTTTGACGAGAAAGAAAACAGTCGATCATAAAAGTACCCAATGCTCCAACTTGGTGTGCTTTTCTTACACGTTACGTGCCTGCGGTCGTAGCCGCTCACGCTCCGTACATCACCCTGCCCACCCCGCGCCGCACGGTGTGAGGCGTCGGCGTCGACCGCGAAGGAAGTGCTGATGAACATCGAGACCGCTCTCAAGGAAGCCATGGCGATCGAGGGAGCCCTGGGGGTGGCCGTCGTCGACTACGAAAGCGGCATGACCCTGGGCGCAGAGGGGGGAACCGCCCTCGACCTGGATCTGGCCGCCGCCGGCAATACCGAGGTGGTCCGGGCCAAGCTGCGCACCCTGGCCAGTCTCGAGATCCGCGACTCCATCGAGGACATCCTGATCACGCTCACCCAGCAGTACCACCTGATCCGGCCGACGCAGCAGTCGAACGGCTCTCTCTTCCTCTACCTCGCCCTGGACCGCCAGCGCGCGAACCTCGCCCTCGCCCGCCACAATCTGCGGAAGATCGAGCAGCGCCTGGAGATCTGACGGGATACCGGATGCCGGACGTGCTGGATCGAGTGCGACGTCAGACCGCGCCCATCGAGGCATCGGCGCTCCGGCGTCGCACTCGTACCCGGTCGCGCCATCGGGTCACCGCGAAGGCGGCCTGGTGCCGATGACAACGGTCGCCTCCCGCTCCGCGCATTCGGCCACTGTGGCCCGCAGCCCGTCCCGGGCGACGATCCCCACGGCCGCGGACGCCTGGGCTCCGCTGGTCTCGAAGAGCAGACAGCCGCCCGGCGCCAGCCACCCGGCCGCCTGCGCGGTCACCCGGCGCAGCACGTCCAGCCCGTCCGCCCCGCCGTCCAGCGCCACCCGCGCCTCGTGCACCCGGGCCTCCGGCGGCAGCAGTCCGACCTGGGCGCTGGGCACGTACGGGACGTTGGCCAGCAGCAGGTCGACCCGGCCGCGCAGGCCCCCCGGCAGCGGTTCGTACAGATCGCCCTTGTGGACCCGGCCGCCCACCGCGGCCACATTGCGCCGGGCGCAGCGCACCGCCGCGGGATCGATGTCGGTGGCGTCCAGCGCGATCCGCTCCAGCGCCGCCCCCAGGGCCGCGCCCAGCGCGCCGGAGCCGCAGCACAGATCGACCACCACCGCCCCGGCCCGCGCGGGCGCCAGCGCGAGCGCCCGTTCGACGAGGAACTCGGTGCGGCGGCGGGGGACGAACACACCGGGATCCACGGCGATCCGCAGACCGCGGAACTCCGCCCAGCCCAGGACGTGTTCCAGCGGCAGCCCGGCGGCGCGCCGAGCCACCATGGCCTCGAGCGCGGCCGGATCACGGGCGGCGGAGAGCAGCAACTCCGCCTCGTCCTCGGCGAATACGCACCCGGCGGTACGCAGTCTGCCGACGACGGCGGGGAAATCGAGGACCGGAACGAGGGAGAGAGGTGAAGTCGACATGGAGCCTTCCGGGATTCCCAGGGCGCTCCGCCGGTCACCTACACCGGTTCGGCCGCTTGGCCGCAGAGGGGGAGCACCCAGCCTGACCTGGCGTTTATGGGTCTCACCTCCTCGGTATGCAGCGGGTGACGCCCACGTTACCCGATCAGCGCCCGCCGGGCCTCATGGATCAGGCGGTGCGCGTCGGCGCCGAAGACGGCGGATTCGCGCAGGGTGTTCCAGGCGCGGAGGTAGAGGGCGATGCTGTCGGCGTCGTTGATCCACAGCTCGGCGTGCCAGTCCTCGACGAGCACCAGCCGCTCATCGTGGATCCAGAATCCGTTGGCGGGCTGGATCTTCAGAGGCGCCGAGAACGGGACGATGCCCAGCTCGACCGTGTCCAGGCCGATGACGCTCATCAGCCGGTCGAGCTGGGCGGCGAGGACTGACGGTGGGCAGACGAGAGCGCGGAGCGTTCCCTCCCACATGAGGATCCGGTACCGCTTGCGCGAGTCGTACAGCCCTTCCTGGCGCCGCAGCCGACCCCGTACCGCGGCCTCGGTGTCGCGTGGAGACTTGTGCAGATCTGCGCTCTGGCTGAAGACAGAGCGTGCGTAATCGGGCGTCTGGAGCATGCCCACCACAACACAGTTTTGCCAGCCGCGCAGTGTGGTGGAGCGCTGGTGCTCGGCGTTGATCGTGTCCTGAACGGGCTTGTGCCCCAAGGCCAGTTGGCGGCGCCACGATCGGATGTGAGATTCCAGGCCGTTGAACCGGGAGAGGAGTTCCTCGGCGGCTTCCGGCTGGCCGGTTGCCGTGGCCCAAGCGCGTAGGTCCTCGGCTGTTGCCGTCTGACGGCCGTTCTCCAGTTTGTAGATCTTGGAATGCGGCCAGCCCAGCCGCTGGGCCAGTTGTGTACCGGTGAGCCGACCTCCAGGGCATGACGCGCGCAGCTCCCGAAGCCGCGCTCCCAGGGCCACCCGTGCCTGTTGAAAGTCAGTGCTCACCGGTCACACGGTACTTGCAACCTACGTGGCGAGCCCCGCTTCGAACGTGTCGTATCGCGCGGCGTAGTGCCATGCCGCGTCCCGAACCTGGAGATAGCGGTTGACCGCCGCCGGCTCGGTGATCACCTCCACGTTGAGCAGATTGTCGTCGTCATCGAAGTTGAGGAGGGCGACGAGCCGGGAGTCGAAGACCCAGAAGTCCTCGGCGGGCAGTCGCAGCCGATCGGCATCGGCGCGCCACATGTTGCGGATGTCCTCACCCACCGACCTGTTGCGCGCGGCGCTGTAGAGCAGGTAGCGCTGACCGGTTGTGGGTGGATTGTCGACGATGCGCACTCGCTCGCACCGCTTGCCTTGCCGGGTTTGCTCACGGATCGTGGCGAAGAACGGATGGTAGAGATCCAGTGGTGCCTCGCCCGTTGCGACGAACTCCTGGTAGCCGGGAGCGACTTCATCGCTCGCGAACCGGCGCCGAGTCTCCAGCCGCCAGGCGGTGTGCTCGAAGTTCTCGAAGAGCTTGCCGAAGTCATCCAGGTCGATGATGCGCGGTGTGCGAGTGGCCTCCTTGGGGCCGAAGTCGACCAGCAGTTCGCGTGGCACCACGATCGGCGTCTCGCCCTCTCCCAGGTGTCGGAGCTGGGCGAGGTCCTCGGGGTCGGAGAGCGGTGTTCCGTGGATGACGATCTCTCCGCTGTCCAAGTCCTCGTGCACGGCGGGGCAGCCCGTGACGTCAGAACCCGTGCCGTTGAAGCGCAGTCGACGCGCCATGATCACGTCCTTCCTCGTTGATCTGGACACCCCGAGCATGTCGCACCCACGGGTGCGCTCGGTACCGATTCGCTGACCCTGTGTGAGATCAATCAAGAACATCCCGCCCGTGGTCGAGAACATCCGAGAACATTGCCTCGCATCCCCCAGCTCCCTCTCCCTAATGTCCCGTTCACGCAGAAACGGCGGGAGAGGTGAGCGATGAGAATCCGCGAACAAGACATCGAGGCGCTGGGCGCCGATGGCCGACCCTGCGTGGCGAACTCACGGTGTCCGGCTATCCCCTGGTGGCCCTCGGGCGCATCCCGCTCGACAGCGCGAACCGGCTCGCCGATGTCCTGATGCGGGCCGCGCTGGATGAGCAGACGAAGAACGCCGCCTCGGCATAGGCGTCGCAGACCCCCGTACCGGCTGGACCGGAGCCCTGGCAGGTCGAGCCCAGCCGGAACGGGTGCACATGCACGACGGCACGAGGAGAGCCCTCGTGTCCGACAGCACAGAAGGGAATCTTCCCGATGCGGCAGGCAGGACACAAGGCCGTCTTACGCCAGGACCCGGACGACGGCGACACCTTGCCCGACACCGACGCGCCGTCACCCCCTTCGGGTGGCGATTGCGGTGGCGGCGACGGCTGCGGCCGTCGATAACCCGGAAGGCGGGGCGGTCCCCGGCCGGCGCCGGGGCCGCCCCGCTCGGTCTGCGAAGGCGGCACAGTGCACCACCACCACGGTTACCTTTGGCTCGGCTCAGGCCACGACCTCCTCAAGGACGGCCCCAGACGCCCCCTGCACCCCGAGTTCACACGCAGCAGGGTCGTTCCCCTCGAACTCGCCCACTGGCTGCTCAAACCCCCGGACTTCATCCAGGGAACCTGGACCCACCCGGCCGAGGCCGCGCGCTGGTTCGGGGACCGGGTGCGTGAGCACGCCGCGTCCTTCGCCTCTCATCACGACCGCGCCCCCGAAACGCTGTCCGCGAGGGACCGGGGTGCGGCCGAGGCGGTCGCGGGTGGGGAGGATGTGGCCGGCGGGTGGTATCTGACGGGGCGGCGGTTTCTCTCCGTCTGTCTGGTCGCCTGCGGCCCGCACCGGTTGCGCCCCGAAATCCCCTGTCCGCGGCGACGGACATGACGAGGGCACCGGCTGTCGGTGCCATGGGCGAGGATCGGGCCATGGCACATGTGACTGGGGGAACTCCGGTGCTCGACCGGCTCGGAGGCGGCAGGCTGGACGACGGATGGCTGGCGAACGCCCTGGGCGGGCTGGTCGACGGCTCCGGGTACTGGTCGACGCGGGGGGTGCTGGCCGCGCTGGAGCGCACCGGCGGCTTCCTGGCCGGGACCTGGGAGCCCCCGGAGGGGGAGACCGGGCCGGGCAGTGCCGGGGAGGGGTCCTGGACCCGGTTCCTCGGGCGGATCGGCGCCCTCGCGCTGCGCGCCGCCGTGGAGCCCACCCGTGAGGTGCGGCGGCAGCGGCTGCTGGCCTGGCTGGAGATCTGGGCGGCGAGCCCGTTCGCGGACCCCTCGGCGCGCTGGCGCACCGGGGTGGTGCGCACCGACCGCCCCGGTGTGCGGGACGAGCACGGCGCCGCCGTCTGCATCGGCTGGGTGCGCGGCGGGGCCCGGAAGTTCCTGGAGCTGCGCACCGGCCACGGCGAGCCGCCGTCGCTGGGGGAGCCCGTGGAGGTCAACGACCTCGTCCCCGGCGGTGGCTGGGGCTCGCCGGAGCAGATCCGCACGCTGGTGGCGCTGATCCGCGAGCGCGGTCCGGTGCCGTGGGACCGGTCGGCCGTCACGTTGCTGCGCGAGGCCACCGGGCTGGGGCGGGCCACCGCGTCGTTCGCCCTGGCCGGGCTGATCAGCACGGGATACACACCGTTCCTCGAAGCCGAGGAGCGCCGGATCCACCAGCTCAAGGCGGCCGAGAGCGAGGACGGCGGACAGGAGTTGGCGAGGCTGAGCCCGCTGGAGCGGCTGGAGCTGCTGGCGGACGTCCTGCCCGCCGATCCGGCCGCGCTGTGGGAGCTGGAGGGCATGCGGGAGGTCGCGACCCGGATCGGCGCGGCGTGGCGGGCCCGGTTCGGGCGGCGCACGACGGTGCCCGAGTCCACGCACACGGCGGTGGTCGAGCGGGAGCCGTTCCTGCTGACGGCGGGCAAGCTGTGCTGGGCGTTCACCGACCCCACCGACCTTCCGGAGCTGCGCGCGGACGTCGACACCTGGCTGAGCAACTCGAAGTTCGGCCCCTATGTCACCGACGCCCGTGGCCAGGCACGGTGGTTCGGGGACACCCTGCTCACCGCGGTGGCGCACCTCCCGTGGGTCTACGCCGAGCTCCCCGCCGGGGACGTGGTGCACGACGGTGTGCCCGGGCTGGTGCGGGTGTTGCGGAAGCGGCTGGAGCATCCGGGGCTGCTGCTCGGCGCGGGGTTCCGGGGGATGCGCGGGGAGGATCTGCCGGCGGAGCTGCCCGAGGGGTTCGGCCGCCGCCCCTACGCGGGTCCGGAACCACTGGACGACCCGAGCGTGGACGACGGGCTGACGGTGGTGACGCGATGGCGGGCGACCCGCCCGCACGAACGGCCCAGTATGCATCTGTCCTTCCGCCCCGCCTTCTACGGCGATGACGAACGCTCCCGGCGGCTGTCGGGATGGGTGGACCGCTACGGCCGCGAGCACATGGACGCGGTCGCCTGGCTGCGCGGCCCGGTCTGCTCCGCCATCGTGGACCGGATCGCCTCGGCCGCGCTGCCCCCGGGCCGCTACGAGTCCGATCCGGCGGCCTCGGCCCCGGACGTGGTCGCGCTCGCCGCGGGGAAGCTGGACCTGGAGGAGGACCAGGCACGGCTGTATCTGCAACTGCTGGCCCTGCCCGCCCCCACCGACCGCAACGTGCGGAAGTGGAACGGCTGGACGGCCGCCCGCCACCACGCCGCCCGCGACGGACTGCTGGCGCGCGGTGTGGTGGTGGCGGACAAGCGGCCCCGCGCCGGACGGCAGGTCTTCCTGCCCGGCGAGTGGGGCCACGCGGTGAAGCCGTTCACACCGATGGAGCGGTGGAAGGCGGCGCTGCTGGGCGTGGAGCGTTCGTACAACGGCCGCTACGACAACCACCCGCCGCTGCCCGTCCGCACCCTGCCCGAACTCTTCGCCCACGCCTGGACGCTGGTGGAACGGGGTGACGGCCCGGTCTGAGCGATGGCGCGCGGCGCCCCACGACCGCTACGGCACCGGTGTGTGATGCCCCCGTCGACGCGCAGATTCGTCCCGTTGACGTAATCGGCCAGCGGACTGGCCAGATAGGCCACCGCCGCGGCGATGTCCTCACCGGTGCCCAGCCGTCCGCTCGGGTTCGGCGCGTACTCCCGCGTCACCCGCTGTTCGATCGCGGGCCAGTCGCCCTCCCAGCCCTCCTCGGCGGCGCGCTCCTCGAACATCCGGCGCAGCCCGGGGCTCACGATGACCCCCGGGCTGACGGTGTTCGCGGTGATCCCGGTGCCGGACAGATGGCGGGCGAGGCTGGTGGTGGCGTTGAGCACGGCCGCCTTGGCCGCCGAGTACTCGACCATGTTGGGCAGCGCGGTGACGGCCGCGCGGCTGCCGACGTTGATGATCCGGCCCCAGCCGCGCTCGCGCATCCCCGGCACCAGGACGCGGACCATCCGGACCGCGGAGAGCAGATTGCCGTTCATGGCCGTCAGCCAGTCCTCGGGCGTGGCGGAGTCCCAGTCGTGTTCGGCGAACGGCCCCGCGTTGTTGACCAGGATGTCCGTGCCCCAGTCCGCCGCCCGCCGGGCCACCTCCGTGGCGGACTCGTCGTCGCCGAGGTCGCCGAGCACCGCCTCGGCCTGCGCGCCTTCACCGCGCAGTGCCGCCGCGACCTCCTCGGTCCGCGCCGCGTCGCGGCCGTGCACCAGCACCGCGCAGCCCTCGGCGGCCAGCCGGCGGGCGATCGAGGTGCCGATTCCGCCGCTGCCACCGGTCACCAACGCGCGCTTCCCCAGGAGTTTCAGATCCATACCAGGGACCCTAACCGCCCTCCATGTCACCCGGGCGGCAACGGATCACACGGTCACACCGGGCCCGGCGCCGGGCTGCCGAGGCGGGTGGCGTACGCCGTGACGGACACCGTCTCGTCGTCCAGGCAGCGGCCGGTCTCCAGGTCGAAGCGCTGCTTGAGCAGCGGCGAGGCCACGAACGGGCGTCCGCCCGCGGTGCCCAGCAGTCCGCGCGAGAGCACATACGCGCCGGTGAACGGATCGCGGTTGCCGATGGCGTGGGCGCGGCCCGCGCGGTCCTGGAAGACCGCCACCTGGGTGCCGTCCGGCAGCAGGGCCGCCACCCCGCGGCCGGGGACGAGATCGGTCAGCTCGCAGACGGTGAACCACTTCTGGTCGACGAGGAGTTCCACACGGACATCGGTCCGCTCGGGAGCCATGGTCATCGGCTGGAGGTCCCTTCGAGTTCGCGGGTACGGACGGGGATGGCCGGGCCGGACAGGATCGTGAGGTCCGGCTTGACCTGGTCGCGCTCGGGCACGAACCGCACCGTGGGGTCCGGTGCCCCGGGCGCGTTGACGAAGGAGACGAAGCGGCTCAGCCGCTCGGGGTCGGCCAGGGTCTCGGCCCACTCGTCGCGGTAGCCCGCCACATGGTCGGCCATCAGCGCCTCGAGCTCGGCGCACAGCCCCAGCGCATCGTCGACCACCACGTCCCGGACGTGGTCGAGACCGCCGTCGATCCGCTCCAGCCAGGCCGAGGTGCGCTCCAGCCGGTCGGCGGTGCGGATGTAGAACATCAGGAACCGGTCGATGAGCCGGATCAGCCCCTCGTCGTCCAGGTCCTGGGCCAGCAGGTCGGCATGGCGGGGGTCGGCGCCGCCGTTGCCCCCGACGTAGAGGTTCCAGCCGTTGGAGGTGGCGATCACCCCGAAGTCCTTGCCGCGGGCCTCCGCGCATTCGCGGGCGCACCCCGAGACGGCCGACTTCAGCTTGTGCGGGGAACGCAGCCCCCGGTAGCGCAGCTCCAGGTCGATCGCCATCCGCACCGAGTCCTGCACCCCGTAGCGGCACCAGGTCTGTCCCACGCACGACTTCACGGTGCGCAGCGCCTTGCCGTACGCATGGCCCGATTCGAACCCGGCGTCCACCAGCCGTGCCCAGATCACCGGGAGCTGGTCCACCCGGGCGCCGAACAGGTCGATCCGCTGACCACCGGTGATCTTGGTGTAGAGCCCGAAGTCCCGGGCCACCTCGCCGATCACGATCAGTTTCTCGGGGGTGATCTCCCCACCGGGGATCCGCGGCACGATCGAGTACGAGCCGTTGCGCTGGAGGTTGGCCAGGAAGTGGTCGTTGGTGTCCTGGAGCGCGGCCTGTTCACCGTCCAGGACATAGCCGCTGGCGCCCAGCGTCGGGGCGAGCGAGGCGATGATCGAGCCGATCGCCGGTTTGCACACCTCGCAGCCGTCGCCCCGGCGGGCCTCCTCGCGGCCGTGGCTGTCCAGCAGTTGCGCGTAGGTGGTCACGCGCAGGGTGCGCACGATCTCGTACAGCTCGGCGCGGGTGTAGCCGAAGCAGCCGCACAGCCCCTTGTCGACGCTGACGCCGCTCGCCTCCAGCTCGTCGTTGACCAGCGAGGTGAGCGCCTTGACGCAACTGCCGCAGCCGGTCCCCGCCTTGGTGCACTTCTTCACCTCGGGGACGGTGGTGCACCGGTGGTCGGTGACGGCGCCGCGGATCGCGCCCTTGGTGACGTTGTGGCAGTTGCAGATGACGGCCTCGTCCGGCAGCGCGGACGGGCCGAGCGCGGCGGGCGCACCGGCCCCGGCCGGGAGCACGAGCTGTTCGGGGGCGACCGGCGGCACCGAGCCGGTGAGCGGGCGCAGCATGCCGTACGCGTCGGCGTCACCGACCAGTACCCCGCCCAGCAGGGTGCCGTCCGCGCCGACCACCAGCTTCTTGTAGACGCCCGAGCGGGAGTCGGAATACACCACGTCCAGACAGCCCTCCGCGGTGCCGTGGGCGTCGCCGAAGCTGGCCACGTCCACGCCCAGCAGCTTGAGCTTGGTGGAGGTGTCCGCACCGGTGAATCCGGTGTGCGCGCTGCCCGCGATCTCGTGCGCGGCCACCTCGGCCATCTCGTAGCCGGGCGCGACCAGGCCGTACACCCGGCCGTCGGCGGCCAGCGCGCATTCGCCGATCGCGAGGACCGCCGGATCGCTGGTGCGGCAGCGCTCGTCCACCGTGATCCCGCCGCGCTCGCCCACCTCCAAGCCGCAGTCACGGGCCAGTTGGTCGCGGGGGCGCACCCCGGCCGAGAAGACGACGAGGTCGGTCTCGACGGCCGAACCGTCGGACAGCGCCATCCCGGTGACCGCGCCGGCGTCGTCCGCGGTGATCTCCTTGCCGCCGACACCGGTGTGCACGATCAGGCCCATGTCCTCGACGGTGCGGCGCAGCGCGGCGCCACCGCCGTCGTCCACCTGGAGAGCCATCAGCCGCGGGTTGAACTCCACGATGTGGGTGGTCAGCCCCAGCCCCTTGAGCGCACCGGCCGCCTCCAGACCGAGCAGTCCGCCGCCGACCACCGTGCCGGTGGCGCAGTTCTTCGCGTACGCCTCGATCGCGAGCAGGTCCTCGACGGTGCGGTAGACGAAACAGCCCTCGCTGTCCTTGCCGGGGACGGGCGGGACGAACGGGTAGGAGCCGGTGGCCAGCACCAGCGTGTCGTAGCCGACGGTCAGCCCGGAGCGGGCGGTCACCGTGCGCGCGGCGCGGTCCACGGACGCGGCCGGGTCGCCGAGGTGCAGTTCGATCCCGTGCCGGGCCAGGAACCCGTCCTCGACGAGGGAGAGGTCCTCGGCGGTGCGGCCGGAGAAGTACGAGCTGAGCTGGACGCGGTCGTAGGCGGGGCGGGGCTCCTCGCAGAACACCACGACCCGGGCGGTGCCGGTGACGTTCCGGTCGACGAGGGCTTCGAGGAACCGCTGGCCGACCATCCCGTGGCCGATCAGCACAATCGTCGGCTTCGTCATGAGCAGGAGCCTCCATCGTTGGTGAGCAGGTGGAGCAGCGGGGTGGCGGGGAGCGGCTCATCGCCCTCCCAGGTGCGGGCGAGCGCGCCGACGGTGCCGAGATCGCCGAGGAGGATGCCGCCGACGAGGCGGTCGCCCCGGACGACGACCTTGCGGTACGCGTTGCGGGTGGCGTCGGTGAGGTGCACGACGTCGTCCCCGGGGGCGGGGGTGGTCTCCCCGAAGGAGGCCAGGTCAAGGGGGCGGGCGGAGGCGAGGGTGAGCCGGGTGAGGGTGCGCGTCCCCTGGTACGGGGTCACCTGGTACGCGGTCGCCGCCGCGTCCCGGGGCGCTTCCGCTTCCCGGTGGCCGGGTCCGGCCCGGCCGCGGTCGCCGAGGACGGCGCCGACGGCGTCGGCCTGTTCCTGGGCGGCCTGTGCCAGCCCGTAGACCACACCGCCGTGTTCCGCGCAGTCACCGATCGCGTGGATCCGGGGGTCGCTCGTGCGCAGCGCGTCATCGACCACGACACCGCGCGCCACCTCCAGACCGGCCGCCCGGGCCAGCCCCACGCGCGGCCGGACCCCGCAGGCGAGCACCACGAGTTCGGCCTCCAGCGCATAGCCGTCGGCCAGTTCGACGGCGCTCACCGCGCGTCCGCCCCGGTCCCGTTCCCGGGTCCGCAGACCACGGACCCGGCATTCGGTGTGGACCTCCACGCCCAGCGCCGTCATATGGTCCCGCAGCAGCCGGGAGGCGCCCGGGTCGAGCTGGCGTTCCATCAGGTGCTCGCCCTGGTGCGCCAGCACCACCTGGGCGCCGCGTTCGGCCAGGGCGCGGGCGGCGGACACGCCCAGCAGCCCGCCGCCGATGACCACCGCCCGCACCCCGGGGCCGGCCGCGGCGCCGAGCGCCAGACAGTCGTCCATGGTGCGGAAGGCGTGCACCCCGTCCGGCAGTTCCCGGCCGCCGGGCGCGAACAGACCGCGCAGCGGCGGCAGCACCGGATTGGAGCCGGTGGCCAGCACCAGCGTGTCGTAGCCGAGGCTGCGGCCGTCGTCGCACAGCACCCGCGCGGTGTCGCGGTCGAGGCGGACCGCCCGCACCCCGCCCAGCCGGTGGACGACGGGGGCCGGGGCCGGGAGCGCGATGACTTCCGGGACGTACCGCCCGGCCAGCACCTCGGCGAGCAGCACCCGGTTGTACGCGGGATGCGGTTCCTCGCCGATCAGCGTCACCCGCAGCGGTCCGGCGCCCGCCGGCGGCGCGGCGGTGAGCTGCTGCGCCAGCCGGGTGCCCGCCATACCGCCGCCGACGATCACCACGCGGTGGTGGCGCTCCGGCTCCCTGTTCGACCTCATGACACCGAAGCCTGCGGGGTGCCTGTTACCCGACGGCATCCCCGTCGTTTCCCGGAGGCAACGCTGCCCTCAGCGGGCGCGGGCGGCCACTGTGAGCGGTGGCCGCGCGGCCGTCAGCCCAGCCGGACCGGCAGCGCCACCGGGCTGTTGCCGACGAAGCTGGGGTGCGGCACCAGCTCCTCGTCCGGCACCGCCACCGTCAGACCGGGGAAGCGGGCGAACAGCCGCTCCAGCGCGATGGTGGCCTCCATCCTGGCCAGCGGGGCGCCCAGACAGTAGTGGGCGCCGTGGCCGAAGGACAGATGGCGGGTGGCGGCGGCCCGGGTGATGTCGAAGCGGTCCGCGTCCTCGCCGTGGGCCCGCTCATCGCGTCCGGCGGAGGTGTAGGAGACCAGCACCGGCGCGCCGCCCGGGATGACGGTGTCGCCGACCTCCAGGTCACGGGTGGGGTAGCGGAACGGGAAGTAGCTGACGGGGGCGTCCCAGCGCAGGGTCTCCTCGACCACGTCGCCCCAGGCCGGGCCCTGTGCCTCGGCGTCCCCGGCGCGCGAGAGGACCAGCTCGAGCTGGTCGCGGTGGTTGCACAGCGCCCGCACCGCGTTGGTGATCAGGCTGAGCGTGGTCTCGTGTCCGGCGACGATCATCAGCAGCAGGGTGCCGATCAGTTCGCTCTCGCTCAGCCGGTCGCCGTTCTCCTCGCGCGCCGCGATCAGCGCGCTGGTCAGGTCGTCGCCGGGAGATGCCAGCCGGGCGGCAGCCACCTGGCCGAGGATGGCGACCATCTCCCGGTTGGCGGCCACCACCCGCTCGGGTCCGGTCCTGGTGGAGACGATCTCGTTGGACACCTCGTGCAGCCGGTCCTGGTACTCGGCGTCGACCCCCAGCAGCCGGCAGATGACCCCCATGGGCAGCGGCAGCGCGAGGTGGCGGCGCAGATCGGCCACCCCGTCCGGGGCGTCGGCGGCGGCCCGCTCCAGACCGTCCAGCAGCGACTCCGTCAGCTCCTCGACCGCGGGCCGCATCGCCTCCACCCGGCGCGGGGTGAAGGCCCGGGTGACCAGGGAGCGCAGCCGCCGGTGGTCCGCACCGTCGGCGGTGGTCATGCCCTGCACGGTGGCGAAGGTGGCCAGCGGCCAGCCGGGCGGGATGTCCCCGTTCCGCAGCGCCGCGAAGTGGCGGGCGTTCTTGGCCACGTCGGGGTGGGTGACGAACTCCTTCAGCTCCTCGTGCCGGGTGATGGCGTACGCGGACACCTCACCGGGCAGCAGGATCGGGACCGCGGCCCCGCGGGCGCGCAGCCGGTCGTTGACCGCGTGCTGGGCGGCCCCGGTGGGGTCCAGACGGTGCGGCGCTGCGGCATGCGGCACGGGGCATCGGCCGTCGGTCATCTGCTGCCTCCTGGCGGCTGCGAGGGCGTCACGGGCGGTTCTCGGAGGTGTTCCGGGCGGCCGGGGCCTCGGCGGCGAGCTGGGGCGCGGAGAACCGCACCGGCAGCGCGGCGAGACCCTTGGACCAGGGCGAGGTGATCCACGGCAACTGCTCCTCCGGGACCGCGATCTCCATGTCCGGCAGCCGGTGGCGCAGGGTGTCCACCGCGGTCCGGGTGATCAGCCGGGCCGGATCGCGTGCCGGGCAGGTGTGCGGCCCGGCGCCGAACGCCAGGTGCGAGCGGTTGCCGACGACCGGACGGCCGTCCTCGGGCAGCACCTCCGGATCGGCGTTTGCCCCCGCGAGCCCCAGGATGAGCATGTCCCCGGCCCGGATGTCCTGGCCGCCGAAGCGCAGATCGCGGGTGGCGTAGCGGCCGGGGAAGTTGGCGGTCGGCGGGAAGCGCCACAGCACCAGGTCGAGCGCGTCGTCCACGGTCATCTGGCCGTGCGCGAGCGAGGAGCGGAACGCCGGGTCGGTGAGCAGGATCCGGGTGGTCTCGGCGATCCAGTTCACGGTGGTCTGGTTCCCCGCGACGATGATCACGACCAGGTTGTGCAGCACTTCCTCGTCACCGAGGCCGATGGGGTGCTCCAGCAGCCAGGAGGTCAGATCCGGGCCCGGCCGCCGCTTCTTCTCCGCGATCAGCTCCAGCAGGATGCGGCCCATGGTCCGGTTGGCGCTGGTGGCGGCCACGGTCGGGGCGTTGGCGATGGTGCGGATGGCCTCGACCAGCCGCGGTCCGTTCTCCTCGTCCAGGCCCAGCAGTTCGGTGACCACCTGGAGCGGCAGGATCCGGGCGTACTCCGCCACCAGATCGGCCCCGGAGCGCCCGGCGAACCCGGCCACCAGCCGCTCCGCGGTGGCCCGCACCGTGCGGATCAGCTCATGGCCGTTGACCCGGCCCAGTGCGTCCACCACCGCCGAGCGCATCCGGCGGTGCTGCTGACCGTCGGCGAACAGCAGCGCGGGGCGCCAGCCGACCAGGGGCATCAGCGGGGAGTTGGTCGGCACCCGGCCGTCGCGCAGCGGGGTCCAGCGGCGCGGATCGTGGGAGAAGTACTGCTCGTCGCGGGTGAGGTGGAGCAGTTCGCGGTGGCCGATCACCAGCCACGCCTCGATGCCCGGGGAGATGTCCACCGGCACCACGGCGCCGTGCTCCCGGCGCATCCGCTCGTACAGGTCGGTCATCCGGCCTTCCAGCGCCGCCCCGTACAGCGGCACCCGGCGGGTCACGGTGGTCACGGCGCCTCCGCGACGGTCTCGATGAGATGGGACACCAGCGAGATCAGCGCCTGCACCGACGACTTGTGCTCGCGGGCGTCACAGATGACCAGCGGGGTGTGCGGCAGCAGGTCGAGTGCCGACCGCAGATCCTCCTCGTTGTGCAGCGCGCTGTCGGGGAAGGAATTGACCGCCACCGAGAACGGTACGTCCAGATCCTCCAGGTGGCCGATGGCGTCGAAGGACGCCTCCAGATCACGGGTGTCCACCAGCGCCAGCGCGCCCAGCGCACCGCGCGCCAGGTCCTTCCAGGCGGGCAGGAAGCGCTGCTGGCCCGGGGTGCCGAACAGATACAGCACCAACTCGCCGCCCAGCGTGATCCGTCCGAAGTCCAGCGCCACGGTGGTGGTGGTCTTCGACGGGCTGACGACGGTGTCAAGACGCGCTCCCGCCCGGCTCATCGTCGCCTCGGTGGAGAGCGGGGTGATCTCCGAAACGGTGCCGATCAGCGTGGTCTTGCCGACCCCCATCGGCCCGACGACCAGGATCTTGGCCGCGCCGGAGACGCTGGGCTGCACATACATGACGGGGCTGTCGTCCATGCCGTCCATATCGCCCGGCTCCGTTGTGTCGTCCGTATCGGCCATCGAGATCTCAGAGCTTGCTCTCAAGCCCATTGAGCACCTTCCTCAGCAAGTCCAAATCGGCACGCTCGGCCGCCCTGATCGGCGGGCGTGCCACGACGTGCCCCCAGTCGATGAGATCGGCGAGCAGCACCTGCACCACCGCGGGTGGCTGACCCAGGTGTGCCGCGACCTCCGCCACCGACAGCAACCCCCGGCAGAAATGGGCGATCCGCCGGTATTCGGGCTGCAGTGTCGGAGGCAGTGTGCTCCCGGAGGCCATGACGAGCGTTTCCAGCGGCAGAGCTTCCCGTGAGGAACCCGCGCGCCCCCCTGTGATCACATAGGGGCGCACCGCGGCCGTGGTCCGTTCCTCCCCGGGACCGGTCATGACGCCGGACTGATCGGCTCCCGCGGCTGACTGCTCAGGTGGGCGCCGATCTTCGCCACCAGCAGCTGCATCTGCTGGGCCACCAGACCGACATCCGCCTCGGTGTCGGTGGCCACCCCCAGCGAGGCGCCCTGGCCCGCCGAGGTGAACAGGACGAATCCGCTGTCGGACTCGATCATCAGCTGTCGCACCCCCGCCTCCTCACCGAACAGCAGTGACACCGTGGACTGGCTGGTCACCGTCAGCGCGGCGCAGGCGGCGGCCAGCGACTCGGCCTCGGCGACGCCGAGCTGGGACACCTCGCCGCTCAGCCCCTCGGCGGAGCCGTGCCCCATGCGCAGACCGTCCTCCGAGACGACGACGGCATGCCGCACCCCGGGAATCTGGGTCAGGGGACGCAGCATCCATCCAACGTCGGGCAGTCTGGAAATGGTTCCGGCCACTACCGGCCTCCCTCTCGATCCTCATGGTCATCTCGGTCGCGGTCCCGCGGGGACCGCGCCACCTCGGCCCGGCCGCGGCGGGTGCCCGCGACCACGCTGGCGACGGAGGCGCGGGCGGCCTCGGGCGTCCACGGGTCCCCGTCCGCCGCCGTGGTGCCGGCGGCCGCGCCCGGCGCCGTGGCGGCCGGAGGCGCCACGGCCGGTGTGGTGGCCGCCGGTCCGGTGGCGCTCCGCGGTGGCGTACGGCGGCGGTTGCGGCGCTGGGGCAGCCCGGGGGCGGCCGGACCCGGCGAGGGTGCCGGATCCGGTGCGGGGACCGCGTCCGGCTCCGGGGCCTGCTCCGCCTCGTCGGCGGCCACGGTCGCGGCCGCGGCCACGGAGGGCGGTCCGGCGGTCAGGGCGGCGGGTTCGGCGACGACCGGCTCCGCGGTCGGCACCGGCGCGCCGACGCTGAACTCGGTCAGCAGCCGGTGCGGTACGAAGACCACCACCCGGGTCCCGCCGTACGCGGACGCCGTGGACAGCTCCACCCCGAAGCCCAGCTCGCGCGACCAGCGGCCGGCGCAGGCGAGCCCCAGCCGCGGCACCGCGCCGAGCTGGGCCAGGTCCAGTCCCTCGCGTAGCTGGCCCACGGCCTGTTCCAGGGTGTCGGGCGGCATCCCGAGCCCCGCGTCGTCGATCTCGATGACGGCGCCCGCGGCCACTTCCCGGACCGAGACGGCCACCTGGGTGCGGGAGGGGGAGAACACGGTGGCGTTCTCCAGCAGTTCGGCGACCGTGTGCATCAGGCCCTCGACGGCGGGCGCCACCACGTAGAGGTTCTGGCCGCCGTGCACCTCCACCCGGCCGAACTCCAGGATCCGCGACTGCGCGCCGCGCACACAGTCGAACAGCGTCACCGGCCGGGTCTCCCGCCGCGCGGGCCAGATCCCGCACATCACCAGCAGGGTCTGCGCCTTGCGGGTCATCTGGGCGGCGGCGTGGTCGGCCTTCATCACCTCGGCCATCAGCCGGGGGTCGGAGACGAACTGCCCCAGACCGTCCAGCACCTGCTGCTGGACCATCGACATGGCGTGCATGTTCCGCGCCACCGACTCGAACGACGCCTGCACCGAATCCCGCAGGATCCGCTCCCGGCGCGCCGCCTCGTCCAGATCGGCCCGTACGGCCGCCATCCGTGCCACTTCTTCACCGCGTTCGGCCGCCAGGGCTCGCTCTTCCGCGGAATTGGCGCGTTCTCGTTCGGAAACGGCTTGTTCCCGTTTGGTCTCGGCCCGTGACGTGACAACGGCCCGGCGCAATCGGGACACCCATATCAGGCACAGCGACAACACCAGCACCAACAGCACGGACGCGGCCGTGGCGACGGTCTCCGCCCCCGACAGCACCTATGACACCTCCATCCGGGACACGGCCAAGAACGGGCAGATACTACTGACCAAGTGATCAGAAGAGTCCGGTAGTTGCCAAACTCTCACCGCTACGGAGGGAACGGGCAACCGTTCTCCGCATTCGGGCAGCTACGCGGAGGCGGCCCGCGGCAGGCGCAACAGCAGCCGAGCACCGCCTTCGGGGCTGGTGAGGACGGTGAGCGTCCCCCCATGGGCGTGAGCGATGTCATGGGCGATGGCGAGTCCCAGACCGGTGCCGCCGTCCTGGCGGGCCCGGGCGTGATCGAGCCGGGTGAAGCGTTCGAAGACCCGGTCGCGGTCGGCCTCGGGGATCCCGGGACCGTCGTCGTCCACGGTGAGTTCGACGGCGTCCTCGCACGGAACGACGGTGAGGCGGACCGAGGCGCGGGCGTGCCGGCAGGCGTTGTCGGCGAGATTGGTCAGCAGCCGCGAGAGCTGGACCCGGCTGCCGTGGACGACCGGGTCCGCCGCCGGGCCGGTGCCGTCGCCGGCCGGAGCGAGCGCGACCGTCCCCGGGTGGCGCCGCGCCTCCTCGGCGGCCAGCGCCCTCAGATCCACCGGGGAACGGGGCGGCGCGTCCTGGGCGTCCAGCCGGGCGAGCAGCAGCAGATCGGAGGCGACCGCCTGGAGCCGCTCGGTGTCCTGGAGCGCCTTGTGCACGGCGGACGGCCAGTCGGTGCGGTGCGGACGGGCCATGGCGAGTTCGAGCTGGGTGCGGACGGCCGCGATGGGGCTGCGCAGTTCATGCGAGGCGTCCGCGACGAACCGGCGCTGCCGGGTCATGGCCTGGTGCAGCCGGTCCAGGGTGGCGTTCATCGTCCGGGCGAGCCGGGCGATCTCGTCCCGCGCCGCGGGGACCGGGACCCGGCGGTGCAGATCGCGTTCGGTGATCTCGGTGACCTCCTGCCGGATGGCCGCCACCGGACGCAGCGCCCGCCCGACCAGCAGCCAGGTCAGCCCGGCCACGAACAGCACCAGACCGGCGGCCGCGGGGGCCACGTCGTGCAGCAGCAGTTGTCTGGCGTTGTCCAGGGCGGTGGTCGAGGGGTTCACCGCGACGTGGTAGCGCTCGTCGCTCTCGCCGGTGAGCAGGGCTCCGGGAGCCGGTTCGGGCGCACGGCCGTGCGTCATGGTGGCCTTGGGCTCCTGATGCGCCTCGAAGACGGCCGTGGCGGGGACCACGCGCCCCTCGACATCGTGGATCCTGACCCGGTCGGGCATGATGACCACCGGCTTGCCCGTGCGGGGCTCGACCATGGCGAGCTGGTCCACGACCGACACGGCGGTCCTCCGGGCATCCGACCGCGCGCTCTCGCGCAGGTTCTGCTGGAGGGCGAGAACGAGGGCGAGCACACACAGACCGATGGCGAACGTGACGGTCCCGGCCGCTGCCACGACGGCTTTGGCGCGGACGCTCATCGTGCGCGTGAGTCTCATACCGGGCCCGTCCTCTCCGCTTCCGCCGCCTGTGCCGTCGGTTTCTCAGCCGCCGTCGCGGGCCAGCAGATAGCCCGCGCCACGGATGGTGCGGATCGCGGTCCGTCCGTACGGCACATCGATCTTCCGGCGCAGCGCCCTGATGTACACCTCGACGAGATTGGCACCCCCGTCGTACGCGGTGTCCCACACCGTCCGCACGATCTCGGACTTGGAGACCACCTGGCCGGCACGACGGGCCAGGAACTCCAGCACGGCGAACTCCTTGGCCGTGAGGACGACGTTCTCCCCGCCGCGCCAGCAGGCCAGCGCAGCCGGTTCCAGCCGCAGATCGCCCAGCTCCAGCAGTTCGGGCCGGTCCAGCCCGCCGCGCCGGACCAGTGCGCGGACGCGGGCGATCAGCACCACGTAGGAGAACGGTTTGGTGAGGTAGTCATCGGCCCCGACATCGAGCCCGTCGGCCTCGTCGTACTCGCCGTCCTTCGCGGTCAGCATCAGGATCGGCGTCCAGACGCCCGCCGCGCGCAGCCGGGAGCAGACCTGGTAGCCGGACATCCCGGGGAGCATCACATCGAGCACGACGGCGGCGTACTCACCGTCGGTGCCATGAGCGGCCATCGCCCTCGTCAGACCGCCCGGTCCGTCACCGGCCTCCTCGACGGTGTAGCCCTCCTCCTCCAGCCCCTCCCGCAGGAGTTCGCGGAGACGGGCGTCGTCTTCCACCACGAGTATGCGCACCGGCTCAGAATGGCACGCCCCGGCTGAGCCCCCGCTGAAACCGCCGACGCCTTCAGCGGGGCCTCAGCGGTTTCAGCGGGGACTCAGCGCCGGTGCGACACGGTGGGCGGGCCGGTCGCCGAGTGACCCGGCCGCCGGACTCCCGCGACGGACGGCGGAGTCCGGCCCTTCGACCAAGGAGACATATGACGATGTCGACCAGGCCCCGTTCCGCAGCGGCCACGCGCCGCAAGATCCTTTTCGTCGTGGCCGCCGGTGCCCTGGCCATGGGTGCCGCGCCCGCATCGGCCGCCGGGGGCTCGCCTTCCCCCTCCGGCACGCTGGAGAAGCACCCCGACCGGATCGCGGTCGTCTGCGATGCCGTGGAGCGGCACGACGGGGCGGACGCGCGCGCCAAGCGCTCCGTCCCGGGGAAGGGGAAGACCGAGGGAGAGACCCCGTCGCAGATCCTGTGCGGCAAGGTGCTGCCCGGCAAGCCTGGTGACCCTGCCGAGCCCGGTAAGCCCGGCAACCAGTGCGTGGTGGTCGTCATGAAGCACGAGGCCGGACAGAAGAAGGCGACACCGGCGTTGCCCGGTCGGCACGGTGAGCGCGTCAAGCGCGGTGAGCGGGTCCGTCCGACCGGACCCATCAAGATCGACAAGCTGGACCGGACCGTGCGGCCGGGCGACGTCTGCGGTGTCTTCCTGATGAGGGAAGCCACGGTCGCCGGGCGCTGACCGCCGTCCTCCGGGTGAGGGCCCGGCGCGCACCCCGCGCCGGGCCCTCACCGCTGCCCGCCGGGGGGTGCGGGCACCCCGCCGACCGGGGGCTTCTAGGCTCCGGAGCATGCCTGACATATCCCTGACGACGCTGCTCCTGCTCTGTCTGACCGCGGCGGCGGCCGGCTGGATCGACGCCGTCGTGGGAGGCGGGGGACTGCTGATGCTCCCCGCCCTGCTGGTGGGACTTCCGCACCTTCAGCCCGCGTTCATCCTCGGCACCAACAAGGCGGTCGCCATCTGCGGCACCACGGGCGCCGCCGTCACCTACACCCGCAAGGCGCCCCTGGACCTGGGGATCGCCGTCCGGATCGGCGTGGCCGCCGCCATCGGCTCGCTCGCGGGGGCGTACCTCGCCTCGGGGATCGACAGCGGTGTGCTCCGCCCGCTCATCATGGTCGTCCTGCTGATGGTCCTCGCGTTCGTCCTGCTGCGGCCCACGTTCGGCGCCGCCCCCGCGCTGACCGGCCCGGTGTCCCGCCACCGCGTGCTCGCCGCGGTCCTCGGCGTGGGTCTGGGCATCGGCTTCTACGACGGTCTCATCGGCCCCGGCACCGGTACGTTCCTCGTCCTCGCCCTGGCCGCGACCCTCGGCACCGATCTGGTCACCTCGTCCGCGACCGCCAAGGTGGTCAACGTCTGCACCAACCTCGGCGCCCTCGTCACCTTCGGCCTCCAGGGCACCGTCCTGTGGCGCCTGGCCGCCGTCCTCGCCTGCTTCAACCTCGTGGGCGGCATGGTGGGCGCGCGGATGGCCCTCAAGCGGGGGAGTGGTTTCGTCCGCGGGGTGCTGGTGGTGGTCGTGGTCTCCCTGGTGTGCAAGCTGGGATACGACCAGTGGGTCGCCTGAACGGCACACCGAAGACACCGTGAATTCGGTGAGGGATCACCGCATTCGGGAATCAGCCCCAGAGTGTCTGAGCCTGAGCCCAGATTTTCTTCTCCCCCACGGCCGCGGCCCGTTTCCCGAATTCCGCCCCGGCCCGGCGGACTTGGCGGAATGCGGCTAGCCGCAGTGGGTGTGACCTGGGATGTCGTAGTGGCGAGCGCGGGTCGGGGGGAGGTTTTCCCCTTGTTACGGTTTCCCCGTTCCCGGTTTCGGAGCCCCGCGCTCCGATACGGTCATCCCCCCATGGAAACGGTGTAGTTGAACGTGAAACTCTCTTGGTCGAAGCGCGAGACGCGCGGTGCTCACCGGCGCAGAGTGCGGATGATTCCGCTCGGTATCGTGGCCGCCGTCGGCGTGGTCGCCGGGTCGGCGGCGGTGTTCTCCTCCCAGGACGACGCCACCGCGGGTGAGACCTTCCCCCAGGCGTCGCATCCGGCCACCCCCGAGGGCACCTCCGCCCCCGCCCCCACCGCCTCGGCAACCACCTCAGCGCCGAAGTCGCCGAAGTCGCCGAAGACAGGCAAGGTGGCGCGCTACGAGGCGGAGATCAACCGCCTGGTCAACAAGGCCCGCGCCGACCACGGCTGTGCCCCGCTGCACCGCGACCCCCGGCTGGACCGCGCGGCCCGGCTGCACAGCCAGGACATGGCCGCCCACAGCCACTACTCCCACACCGGCACCAATGGCTCCGACCCCAAGGAGCGGATGGAGGCGCAGGGGTACCACGACGCCTCGGCGGAGAACATCGACGCCTGGCCGAGGACCCCCAAGGGCGCGTTCGACGCCTGGATGCACAGCCCCGGCCACCGGGCGAACATCCTCTCCTGCCGTTCCAAGGCGACGGGCATAGGCGTGGCCCTCGGCGGCAAGCACCGGGCCTACTGGACCCAGGACTTCGGCTACAAGTAGGAGCGGACGCGGGGCCGGAATTGAGTAGCCGTACTCAGGCGCCCGGCCGCCGCGCCGACGCACCATCGGGCGGTGGAGACCGCCGGGAGACGATGGACGCGTATCCCCCTTGCCACCGGACCGGTGTGGCTGCTGGGGGCGCTGCTGATACCTCTGGGCCACCGGCTCGCCTCCCTGCCGTGGTGGGGGCGGGGTACGGCCGGAGCCCTGGTGGTGCCGGCCGTCGTCGCGGCGGCCATGGTGACGGCGCTCGCCCACGTCCCCGCCCCGGTCCACCGCGCGGTCCCGATGTGCCGTACGGCGGTGGGCCGGTGGGCCTGGGCCGTGATGGTGTTCTGCGGCGGCACGGTCGGACTTGCGGCCGGTGCCGGTGCCCGGCGCGCCGGAGCGCTGGACACCGGCGGTCCGCTGTCCCGCGCGGCCCTGTGCGGAGTGCCCTACGCGCTGGTGGCGGCGCTGTTCATCACGGGCGTGGCGGTCCGGGTCGTCTCCGGGGTGGCCCTGCTCGGTGTGGTGGCGTACGGCACCGCCGTGACCCACAAGGCGCGCCAGACGGCGGAGGTCCGGGCGCTGATGACCGGCACCTCCCTGGTCCGGCGGGAACTGGTGCTGCCCGATCCGCCCGCCGGCTACCGGCTGGACGAGGGCAACGGCGAGCTGGCGGACGACAACTTCCGGGCCCGGTACGTGTACACGGGCGCGGGGCGCGAACGGCCCGATGTGGTGTTCGCCGTCCGCCGCGACCCCGGCGCGCACGCGCGGGACGGACGGCGCGACGGGCGGATCACCGAGTCGGTCCGGACGCGCGGCGACGGAAGCGGGAGCATCGTCCTGACCCGCCACCGTGACGGACTGCGGCTCACCGTCACCGCCCACGGGGCGGCCCGGCCGGACGCGGTGGACCGGGGCGAGCTGCGGCGGATGCTGCGGAAGGCCCGTACGGCCGGCGACGGTCAGGTGCTGCGCGCGCTGCGCCGCCCGGTCGCCTGACGGGTGCCGGGCGGGACCGCCCGCGAGGACGTCACGGGCCCGGACGCGCCGTCCGGGAGACCGCGGACCGGAGCCGTCACGCGGTGACCGCGTCCTCGGCGGGGGCGGGACAGCCGACCGTCGCGGTCACCGCCGTCAGCAGCACCACCGAGTCCTCCAGGGCGCGCAGCCCGTGCCGCCCGTGCGGGATGCGGTGCACCTGCCCCGCGATGAGATCGGTGGTCCCGCCGTCGGCACCGGTCAGCCGGACATGGCCGTGCAGCACCTGGAGGCTCGCCGCCGGGGGCGCGTTGTGCTCGTCGAGCTCACAGCCGGAGACCATCGCGATCACGCTCTGCCGCAGCGGTCCGTCGTGCAGGAACAGATGGGCGCTGCGCCCGTGCGGATCGGCTCTCGCCTGGTCCAGATGGTGGCGCGCGAGCGCGGTGAGGTCATCCATGAGTGCCCCTCGATCGGCCTGGTCTGATCGTCGCCGGGTTCTCTCAATCGTCACCGGCTAGCGTGGTGCGCGCCAGTTCACCGCTGGGTCCGCGGGCCCCGGGGCCGCCCAGGAGAGAGGTTCAGCAGCCGTGGCCGACTATCTGACCGTCCTGACCACCACCGACACCCCCGAGAAGGCCGAGGCGCTGGCGCGCGGGGCCGTGGAGGCGCGGTTGGCGGCGTGTGCGCAGATCAGCCAGCCCGTCACGTCGGTGTACCGGTGGGAGGGGGCCATCGAGACCTCGGCCGAGTGGCAGGTCCTGTTCAAGACCACCGCCGCGCGGTACGAGGAGCTGGAGGCCCACATCCGCGAGGCGCACGACTACGACACCCCCGAGGTCATCGCCACCCCGATCGCCAACGGCAGCGAGGACTACCTGGCCTGGGTGGTCACGGAGACGACCATCGGCTGACCTGCGGTCCTGCCGGTCAGCGGTGATCGGCGTCCGCCGCCAGCGCCTCCTCCAGGCCCCGCTCCCGGGGCCCCAGGAAGGCCGGATCCGGCCGGAAGGCTGCGTCCAGGACCGCCTTGTTCGCCGCCAGTACCTCGCGCAGCGCACCGTGGTTCCAGGTCACGTCGTGCGGCTCGGCGACCGCCACCCCGTACGCGTCGATCCCCGCCGCACCGCACAGCGCCAGGGCCCGCTGGATGTGGAAGCCCTGGCTCACCAGGATCGCCCGGCGCACCCCGAAGATCCGCCGGGCGCGGCTGCACGAGTCCCAGCTGTCGAAGCCCGCGTAGTCGCGCACGATCCGCCCCTCGGGCACACCGTGCCGGGCCAGGTAGGCGCGCATCGCGTCCGGCTCGTTGTAGTCCTGGCGGCTGTTGTCGCCGGTGACCAGCAGCGCGCGCACCTTGCCCGCCCGGTAGAGCCGCGCGGCGGTGTCCAGCCGGTGCGCCAGGTACGGGGACGGCGCCCCGTTCCACAGCCCGGCCCCGAAGACCACCCCGACCGGGGCCGCGGGTACGTCCGCGACCGTGCGGATCCGGTCCTCGGTGGTCAGCCGCAGCCAGGTCGCGGGGAGCAGCGCCAGGACGCACAGCGCCGCGCCGATCTGGAAGAGCCGCCGCTGCTCCCGCCGCGTACGCCGCCGGAACAGCCGCCGGAGCCGCCGCCGCGCCCGGTACCACGGCGTCATGGCGGCCCACCGCATCCGCTCGAACCGCGCCCCCGCACGCCCCATCCGTCCCCCCGACCCGTCTCGCCGCCACCCCTGTGTCCGTCGGGCTGAGGGACGACCACGGACGCCGCGCGGTTGCGTCCCGGCCGCGTCCCGGCCGCGTCCCGGCCGCGTTCCGGCCGTGTTCCGGCCGTGTTCCGGCCGTATCGCAGGGGGTGGCGATCAGTCCGGCGGACTGCTTCCGCATAGCCTGGGGACGTTCCGTACGACCGAGAAAACAGGTGTGATCAAGCCGTGCCCCCGATCCCCACAGCAGAGCTCCACCTCCACATCGAGGGCACCCTGGAGCCCGGACTCGCCTTCGCGCTCGCCGCGCGCAACGGCGTCGTGCTGCCCTACGACACCGAGGACGAGCTGCGGGCCGCGTACTCCTTCACCGACCTCCAGGACTTCCTGGACCTGTACTACGCGCTGATGGCCGTGCTGCGCACCGAGGACGACTTCGCCGACCTCGCCCACGCGTACCTGGCTCGCGCCCGGGAACAGGGCGTGCGGCACGCGGAGATCTTCTTCGACCCGCAGGCCCACACCGAGCGCGGCGTCCCCATCGGCACCGTCATCGGGGGCCTGTCGCGGGCTCTGGACAGCGCCCAGGAGACCTACGGCATCACCACCCGCCTCATCATGTGCTTCCTGCGTGACAAGAGCGCGGAGTCCGCCCTGGAGACGTTCGAGTCGGCCCGGCCGCACCTGGACCGGATCGCCGCCGTCGGCCTGGACTCGGCCGAGGTCGGCAACCCGCCGTCGAAGTTCCGCGAGGTGTACGCGCGGGCCCGGGAGGCCGGGCTGAAGTGTGTGGCGCACGCGGGGGAGGAGGGCCCGCCCGCGTACGTGTGGGAGGCCCTGGACGTCCTCGGTGTGGACCGGATCGACCACGGTGTGCGCTGCCTGGAGGACGAGGCCCTGGTCGCGCGGCTGGTCGCGGACCAGGTGCCACTGACCGTGTGCCCGCTGTCCAACGTCCGGCTGCGCGTCGTCGACCGCCTCGAGGACCATCCGCTGCCCGCGATGCTGGACGCCGGGCTGCTGGTGACGGTCAACTCCGACGACCCCGCCTACTTCGGCGGCTACGTGGGCGACAACTACACCGCCGTACGGACCGCGCTCGGGCTCGACGCCGCCACCCTGCGCACCCTGGCCCGCAACTCCTTCCGCGCCGCCTTCCTGGACGAGCCGACGCGGGCGGCCTACCTGAAGGAAGTCGAGGAGACCGGATAGCGGCGGTTGACCTCACCTCAGGTTCAACTTCTACGTTCATGAGCAGTCGCGTGAACGGGTCATGCGATCAGTCCCACGGACGGACGAAGCGAAATGAGGACAGGGTGATGGAGTACTCCCACAGCGACGCCGAACTGGTCCGGCAGCCCATCGGCTACTGGTCCTGGGCCGCGCACCAGTCGGTGGTGACCCACATCCGCGCCGGGCTGGCCGAGTTCGGCCTCAGCCAGCCCCAGTGGTGGGTGCTCAACCAGGTGTTCGACGGCGGTGCGGACGGCCGGCTCCGTGAGCAGGTGCGGTCGGTCCTGGAGGGCTACCTGGATGCGGGCGACGCCCTCGAGCCGGAGATCGACGCCCTCCTGGAGCGCGGTCTGCTCGTCTCCGGCGAGGGGGCGCGGCTCCGGCTGACCGACGAGGGAGGGGCGTTGCGCGAACGGGCCGCGGAACGCCAGCTCCAGATGCGCGCGCGGATCCACGAGGGCATCGACGACGACACGTATGTGACCGTCCTCAAGGTCCTCCAGCGGATGATCCACAACACCGACGGCAAGGCATGGCACCACTGAGCGCTCCGGGGGAGCGGGGTACGGGCGCGGCGGGCCCGCGGTGGCCCCGCGGCGGGCCCGGGGATCAGTCCCCGGCCAGCTCCACCCGTACCGCGCACACCTTGAACTCCGGCATCCGCGAGACCGGGTCCAGCGCCGGGTTGGTGACCGTGTTGGCCCGGCCCGGCCCCGCCCAGTGGAACGGCATGAACACCGTGTCCGGCCGGATGTCCCGGCTGATCCGCGCCGGGGCCACGGCCCGGCCGCGGCGGGAGACCACGGCGAGCGGAGCCCCCTCCACCGCGCCCAGCCGGTCCGCGAGCAGCGGATGGAGCTGGACGAACGGCCCGGGCGCGGCCTCGTTCAACTCCGCCACCCGCCGGGTCTGGGCGCCTGACTGGTACTGGGACAGCACCCGGCCGGTGGTGAGCAGAACGGGGTACTCCGCGTCCGGCTCCTCGGCGGCGGGCCGGTGGGTGACGGGAACGAAGCGGGCCCGCCCGTCGACGGTGGCGAACCGCTCCAGAAAGAGCCGCGGCGTACCGGGGTGAGACACAACTACCCCGGCCGGCCCGGCCCCGTCGTCCTCCGGTCCGACGCCGGTCCGGTCTCCGTCCCGTTCCCCGTCCCGGTCACCGGCCCCGGCCGGGGCCGGGCAGGGCCAGAACACGCCGTCTTCTTCCGCGATCCTGCGGTAGGTGATGCCCGAGTAGTCCGCGGGGCCGCCCGCCGACGCGCGGCGCAGTTCGTCGAAGACTTCCTCCGGGTCGGCGGGGAACCCCTTCTCCCAACCGAGCCGCGCCGCCAAGGCGTTCAGCACCGCCAGGTCCGTCCGCACGCCCGGCGGCGGGGAGACGGCCGCCCGGCGCAGGATGACCCGGCCCTCCAGATTGGTCGTCGTGCCCGTCTCCTCGGCCCACTGGGCCACCGGCAGGACGACGTCCGCGAGCGCGGCCGTCTCGGAGAGCACGACGTCCGCGACCGCCAGGAAGTCCAGCGAGCGCAGCCGCGATTCGATGTGGGCCGCGCGGGGCGCGGAGACCAGGGGGTTGGAGCCCATGAGCAGCAGCCCCCGCACCTCGCCGCCGAGCGCGTCCAGCAGCTCGTACGCACTGCGCCCCGGGCCCGGCAGCGTGTCGGGGTCGACGCCCCAGACGCCCGCCACATGGGCGCGTGCGGCGGGGTCGTCCAGTTTGCGGTAGCCGGGGAGCTGATCGGCCTTCTGGCCGTGTTCCCGGCCGCCCTGGCCGTTGCCCTGGCCGGTGAGACAGCCGTAGCCGGACAGCGGGCGCCCGGCGTGGCCGGTGGCCAGGCACAGGTTGATCCAGGCGCCGACGGTGTCCGTGCCCTTGGACTGCTGCTCGGGGCCGCGCGCGGTGAGCACCATCGCGTTCTCCGCGTCGCAGAACATGCCTATCGCGCGCCGGAGTTCGGGCACCGGGACACCGGTGATCCGCTCGACCAGTTCCGGCCAGTGGGCCATGGCGGCGGCCCGTGCCTCCGCCCAGCCCGTGGTCTGCCGCGCGATGAACTCCTCGTCCACCCGCCCCTCCGCCACCACCAGGTGCAGCAGCCCCAGGGCCAGCGCGAGATCGGTCCCGGGCCGGGGGGCGAGGTGCAGATCGGCCTGTTCGGCGGTGCGCGTACGGCGCGGATCGACCACGATCAGCCGTCCGCCCGCCTCCCGCAGCTCGGTCAGATAGCGCAGCGCGGGCGGCATCGTCTCGGCGAGGTTGGAGCCGACGAGGATCACACAGCCCGTGCGCGAGACGTCCGCCAGCGGGAACGGCAGCCCCCGGTCCAGTCCGAAGGCCCGCTGGTGGGCGGCGGCGGCCGAGGACATGCAGAACCGGCCGTTGTAGTCGATCTGCGAGGTGCCGAGCACCACCCGGGCGAACTTCCCCAGCGCGTACGCCTTCTCGTTGGTCAGCCCGCCGCCGCCGAACACCCCCACCGCGTCCGGACCGTGCGCCCGGCGGGTGGCCGCGAGGCCCTCCGCGACCCGGTCGAGGGCCTCCTCCCAGGTGGCCGGTTCGAGCCGACCGGTGTCAGGGCGGCGGACCAGCGGCCCGGTCAGACGCACCCGGGAGGAGAGCAGGGCGGGCGCCGTGCGCCCCTTGCCGCACAGCGCGCCGCGATTGACCGGGAACGCGGTGCGTTCCACCACCTCGACACCGACATCCGCCGCCGACGGCCGCAGCGTCATCCCGCACTGCAGCGCGCAGTACGGGCAGTGCGTGTCGACGGAGGCGGCGGTGGTGGCGGAGGCGGTGGCGGGTGCGTCCCCAGGAGCGTGCGGCATACGGGGGAGCGTGCTACGTCCGTGTTACGGACCGCGTCCCGGTGCGTTACGCCTCCGGGAACCGGACCTCAGCGCACCCCGGAGGCGCCGGTGAAGTCGGCGCAACCACCCGTCACCGCGGCGCAACGGCGGCGCAACACGCCGCTGCCAGGCTCTTTTCATGACGGCGTCGCCCCGCCCGGGTCCTCCCGGTCCCCACTGTCCTTCCGGCCCTCCCCGGCCTCCCGGCCCCACCGGCCCCCACGACGGCCCCCACGACTTCGACAGCACGGCGCAGCTCATGAACCGGATCACCGCACAGCTCCACACCCAGCTCAGCCGCAGGGGGCGGTCCGCCCGCCGCCCCGCGCCCCCGCCGACCCTGGTCGCCGTCGCCCACGGCAGCCGGGACCCCCGGGCGCTGCGCACCGTGACCGCGCTCCTGGACCGGGTCCGGGCGCTCCGCCCCGAGGTGCCGGTGCGCCTGGGCCACATCGAGCTGAACGAGCCGCTGCTGACCGACACCCTCGCCGCCCTGCGCGGTGATGTCGTGGTGGTGCCGCTGCTCCTGGGCCGCGGCCACCACACCAAGCGGGACATTCCGGCCACCGTCGCCGCCGCGCCCCACCTCCGCGCCTGGATCGCCGGCCCGCTGGGCCCGCACCCCCTGCTGGCCGAGGCCCTGCACACCCGGCTGGCCGAGGCGGCCCGGCAGCCCGGGGCGCCCACCGCCGCGCCGGGCGGTGTGGTCCTGGCCGCCGCGGGCTCGAACGACCCGGACGCGGCCCTCGACACCGCCCGTACCGCCGAGCTGCTCAGCGCCCGGCTCGGCGGTGTCCCGGTGCTGCCCGGACACGCCTCCGGCACCGGGCCCCGCGTGTCCGACGCGCTGCGCGCCCTGGCCGACCTGGGCCATGAGCGGGCCGCGGTGGCCTCGTACTTCACCGCTCCCGGCCGTTTCGCGAGCCAGTGCGCGGACGCCGCCCCGGGGATCGCGGCGGCCCCGCTCGGCGACCATCCGGCCGTCGCCCGACTCGTCCTGCACCGCTACGAACAGGCCCTCGCAAGTGCTCCCTTGTCACACGAGGCGGTTACCGTCGGTGTATGAACAGCCCAGCAGGACCTGATCCCGACCCTTCCGGCGCGTCGTACCGGCCCGGGGCCACCGGTGAGGCCGCGGCCCGCCGGATCCCCGGCTACGACGCGGCGGACCTCGAGCGGTGGGCGGCCGAGCCCGACAAACGGCCGGGCCGCACCGCCTTCCAGCGGGACCGGGCCCGGGTGCTGCACTCCGCCGCCCTGCGCAGACTGGCCGGGAAGACCCAGGTGGTGCCCGCCGCCCCGGCCGCCGACCACGGCCCGGCGCGGCGCGCCCCGGCCTGGGACGCCACCCCGCGCACCCGGCTGACCCACTCCCTGGAGTGCGCGCAGGTGGGCCGGGAGCTGGGCGCCGCCCTCGGCTGTGACCCGGATCTGGTCGAGATGGCCTGTCTCGCCCATGACCTCGGCCATCCGCCCTTCGGGCACAACGGCGAACAGGTGCTCAACGAGATCGCCGCGCCCTGCGGCGGCTTCGAGGGGAACGCGCAGTCACTGCGGCTGCTGGCCCGTCTGGAGCCCAAGCGGTTCGTCCCCGACGAGGAGACCGGCGGCCAGCGCAGCGTCGGTCTCAACCTCACCCGCGCGGCGCTCGACGCCGCCACCAAGTACCCCTGGCCGCGCGGTGGCCACCCCCGTGACCCCGGCTCCCCGAAGTTCGGCGTCTACGAGGACGACATCCCGGTCTTCCGCTGGTTCCGGCAGGGCGCCCCCGAAGGCCGTACGACCTTCGAGGCCCAGGTCATGGACTGGTCCGACGATGTGGCGTACTCGGTGCACGACGTCGAGGACGGGCTGCACGCCGGTCATCTCGACCCGGCCAGCCTGCTCGCCGAGCCCGAGCGGGCCGAGGTGTTCGCCGTCGCCGCCGACCGGTACGCGCCCGGCGCCGATCCGCAGGAGCTGGCCGAGGCGCTGGACCGGCTGCTGGAACAGGAGTGGTGGCCCCACGGCTACGACGGCTCACCGGTGGCCCAGGCCCGGCTGAAGGACGCCACCAGCCAGCTCATCGGCCGGTTCTGCCTGGCCGCCGAGGGCGCCACCCGCGCCGCCTACGGCACCGGCCGCTTCACCCGCTACGCGGCCTCCCTGGTGGTGCCCCGCTCCATCCGGCTGGAGTGCGCGGTGCTCAAGGCGGTGGCCGACCGTTACGTCATCCAGCGCGCCGACCAGGAGCTGGTCCGCGCCGACCAGAGGGTGGTCATCGCCGAACTGGGGGAGGCCCTGATCGCCCGCGCCCCGGTCGGGCTGGACCCGCAGTTCCGCGCTCTGTTCGAGGAGGCCGGGGACGACGCCGGGAGGCTGCGCGCGATCGTGGACCAGATCGCCGCCCTGACCGACGCCTCGGCCCGAGCCCTCCACGCCCGCCTCACCGAACCCCCCTCGGCCCGCCGGGCATGAGCGCCGCCGCGCCCCGCCGGGACCGCGTCGGCCCTTCCCGACGTGCGCCCGGTGCGGGAGGCTCCTCCTTGGCCGGGGCGCGGGCGCCACGAGGTTCTGACAAGGGCCATCGAGGACACCGACACATCAGGCCGAGAAGAGACCTCCGACACCGGACCGGCGGGAGACTGACGGGAGAACGACACACGACACACGGCAGACCGACACGAGTCGCGCGCAACACTCACGCGAGAACGACGCGAGGCCCACGCGCCAGGCCGACGCGACCGGGGTAAGGCAAACGCAGAGCCACTGCTCGGCAGCGAGGAGGAGACAAGTGGTCGACGCACACCAGACGTTCGTCATCGTCGGAGGAGGTCTGGCCGGGGCGAAAGCCGCGGAAACCCTCCGGTCGGAGGGCTTCACCGGCCGGGTGATCCTCATCTGCGACGAGCGCGACCACCCCTATGAGCGGCCACCGCTGTCCAAGGGCTTCCTCACCGGCAGCCAGGAGCGCGACAGCGTCTTCGTCCACGAGCCCGCCTGGTACGCCCAGGCCGATATCGAGCTCCACCTCGGCCAGCCCGCCGTACGGCTGGACCGCGCCGCCAAGGCCGTGACCCTCGGGGACGGCACCCGGATCAACTACGACCGGCTGCTGCTGGCCACCGGCGCCGAACCGCGCCGTCTCGAGATCCCCGGCACCGATCTCGTCGGTGTCCACCACCTGCGCCGCCTGGCCCACGCCGAGCGGCTCAAGGGCGTCCTGGCCGCGCTCGGCCGGGACAACGGCCAGCTCGTCATCGCGGGCGCGGGCTGGATCGGCCTGGAGGTGGCGGCGGCCGCCCGCGGCTACGGCGCCGAGGTCACCATCGTCGAGCCGGAGCCCACACCGCTGCACCCGGTCCTCGGCCCGGAACTGGGCGCCCTCTTCGCCGATCTCCACAGCGAACACGGCGTCCGCTTCCACTTCGGTGCCCGGCTCACCGAGATCACCGGCCAGGACGGCGTGGTGCTGGCGGCCCTGACCGACGACGGCGAGGAGCACCCCGCCCACAGCGTGCTGGCCGCGATCGGCGCCGCGCCGCGGATCGCCCTCGCCGAGGCCGCGGGCCTGGAGGTGGTGGACCGCGCCCTGGGCGGCGGTATCGCGGTGGACGCCGCGCTGCGCACCAGCGACCCGGACATCTTCGCCGCGGGCGACGTCGCCTCCGCCCCGCTCGCCTTCCTGGAGGGCACCCCGGTCCGCGCCGCCCTGCCCCCGAGCGCCCGGCTGCGGGTGGAGCACTGGGCGAACGCGCTCAACGGCGGACCGGCCGCCGCCCGCGCGATGCTCGGCCAGGACGTCACGTACGACCGGGTGCCGTACTTCTTCTCCGACCAGTACGACGTCGGCCTGGAGTACTCCGGCTACGCCCCGCCCGGCTCCTACGACCAGGTCCTGGTCCGCGGTGACGTCGGCAAGCGGCAGTTCATCGCGTTCTGGCTGAACGAGGGCCGGCTGCTCGCGGGGATGAACGTGAACGTGTGGGACGTCACCGGGACCATCCAGGGGCTGATCCGCGCCGGAGCCCCGCTGGACGCGGCGGCCCTGGCCGACCCGGCCGTCCCGCTGGCCTCGCTGCTGCCGTAGCCGGTGCCCCAGCCGGCACCGTGACCCACGCCGTGACGGCGGGCCGCCGACCCGCGGCCCGCGGCCCGCGTCCCGGGTCCGGCACGGAGCGGAGAACCGTGTCGGACCCCGGCCGTAGAATTCACGCGTGGCAGGCAGGATCAACGATGACGACGTGAGGGCGGTGCGGGACGCGGTCCCGATCGACGCCGTCGTGTCCGAGTACCTCCAGCTGCGGGGCGCGGGGGGCGGCAATCTCAAGGGCCTGTGCCCCTTCCACGACGAGAAGTCCCCGTCCTTCCAGGTCAGCCCCAGCAAGGGGCTGTATTACTGCTTCGGCTGCCAGGAAGGCGGCGACACGGTCGACTTCGTGATGAAGATCGACCACCTCTCCTTCGCGGAGACCATCGAGCGGCTGGCCTCCCAGGCGGGCATCACCCTGCGCTACGAGGAGGGCGGGTACACCCCCGGGCGGCAGCAGGGTGAGCGCACCCGTCTGGTCGAGGCCCACAAGGCGGCGGCGCAGTTCTACGTAGAGCAGCTCGACGGCACCGAGGCGGAGATCGGCCGGAAGTTCCTCGCCGAGCGCGGTTTCGACCAGGCCGCCGCCCAGCACTTCGGCGTCGGCTACAGCCCCGCGGGCTGGGACCACCTGGTCCGCTTCCTACGCGGCCGCGGCTTCACCGACCAGGAGCTGATCCTCTCCGGTCTCGCCCAGGAGAGCCGCCGCAATCCGATCGACCGCTTCCGCGGCCGGCTGATGTGGCCGATCCGCGACATCACCGGCGAGGTGGTCGGCTTCGGCGCGCGCAAGCTGCGCGACGACGACAACGGCCCCAAGTACCTCAACACCCCCGAGACCCCGCTCTACAAGAAGTCCCACGTCCTGTACGGCATCGACCTCGCCAAGAAGGACATCGCCAAGACCAGCCGGGCGGTCGTCGTCGAGGGCTACACGGACGTCATGGCCTGCCATCTGGCCGGGGTGACCACCGCCATCGCCACCTGCGGCACCTCCTTCGGCGGCGACCACATCAAGATCCTGCGCCGGCTGCTGATGGACAACGCGAGCGCCGAGGTGGTCTTCACCTTCGACGGTGACGCGGCGGGCCAGAAGGCGGCCCTGCGCGCCTTCGAGGACGACCAGAAGTTCGCCGCCGAGACCTACATCGCGATCACCCCGGGCGGGATGGACCCCTGCGAACTGCGGCTCGCGGAGGGCGATGGCGCGGTCAAGGCCCTGGTCGACAGCCGCACCCAGCTCTTCGAGTTCGCCATCCGGCAGATCATCGCGCGCCACAACCTGGACACGGCGGTGGGCCGCGCCGCCGCCCTGGAGGAGGCGGCCCCGGTCGTCGCCGGGATCAAGAACAGCTCCATCCAGCACGAGTCCGCGGTGCACCTCGCGGGTCTGCTGGGCATCCTCGACACCCAGTTCGTCGTCCGGCGCGTCTCACAGCTTGCCCGCTGGGCCCGTGAGCGCGGGCGCGGCCAGGGCGGCGACCAGCGCGGCCGGGGCGATCAGCGCGGCCGTCCGGGCGGCCCCGGCGGCGACGGCGGACCGAGGGGCCAGCGGGGCGGTCCGGAGGGACAGCCCGCCCCGGCGGCCCCGCGCGGCCCGGCACTCAACCTCCGCAGCCCCGCCCACCGCGTCGAGCGCGAGCTGCTGAAGCTGGCCCTCCAGCGCCCCGAGCTGGTCTCCCCGGCCTTCGACGCGTACGGCGTCGACGAGTTCACCGCCCCGCCGTACGCGGCCGTGCGCCGCACCATCGAGGACGCGGGCGGGGCCACCGGCGCCGACGGCGACTATCTCGCCCGGGTCCGGGACACCGCCCCCGACGACACGGTCCGCGCGATGGTCACCGAGCTGGCCGTCGAGCCGCTGCACATCCGCCGGGAGGCGGACGAGGCGTATGCGGGCGTGCAGTTGGTCGCCGTGCGCCTGGCCGCCGTCAATCAGCGGGTGACGGAGGTCCGGGGCGCCCTCCAGCGGCTCGGCCAGCAGGCCGACCCCGACCATCTCGCCGCCGTCCAGAACGAGCTGTGGGTCCTCCAGCAGTACGGACAGTCCCTGCGCGACCGGGGCGCGGCGGCGCTGTAGGGGGCCGCTGCAGGGCGCCGCGCCCGCTTCCGGCCTGCCCCTTCCCGGCGTTCTCCTGCCGTCTTCCGCCGTCCCACCGGCCTCCCCGGCCCCACGGGTGGCCCCCCGGGCGATAGATGTAGCCGCCGGGTAGTCAGACGGTCACGGGCCGCTGCGTAAAAAGTGCCCGCACGCCCCTCGTGGCGGGCCTGTCCCGTACTCCACACTGGGGGCGGTGCCTGAGTCCTCGGAGCGCGGCGGTGTTGACCGGCCACTGCCGGATTCCCCCGCAGATCCACTCATGATGGACGGGACGGACGGCGGTGTGGCCGCCGCAGCCGTACCCGATCGTTCTGCCGCTTCAGCAGCGATCACCCTGGAGGTCGCCCCCGTGCAGACCCAGACCCTCTCCGACGCGGCCCCGGCCGCGCCACCGCACTCCCGGCCGTCCCCTTCGCCCGGCGCGGAACCGGCCGTGCCGCCGCACTCCGCGGACGCCACGGGCGCGCCGGACGCCGGACCGGAGGGGGCGGAGGACATGACGGCGGCACCGGACGGGGCCGCGCCGGAGCCCGACGCGGTGGCGCCGCCCGAACCCGACGGGCCCGACACGGTCCCGCCGCCCGAACCCGACGAGGCCGACGCGGCGGCGCCGCCCGAACCCGTGCCGTCGGCCGCGCGGCCCGACACCAGCGGCCCGTCCTCCGACCTCTTCCGCCAGTACCTGCGCGAGATCGGCCGTATCCCGCTGCTCTCCGCGGCCGAGGAGGTCGAGCTCGCACGCCGGGTGGAGGCGGGCCTGTTCGCCGAGGAGAAGCTCGGCACCACCCCCGACCTCGACTCCCAACTCGCCCTGGACCTGGACCGGTTGGTGGTCCAGGGCCGGATGGCCAAACGCCGTCTGATCGAGGCCAACCTCCGCCTCGTCGTCTCCGTCGCCAAGCGCTACATCGGCCGCGGGCTGACCATGCTCGACTTGGTCCAGGAGGGCAACCTCGGCCTGATCCGGGCCGTCGAGAAGTTCGACTACGCACGCGGGTACAAGTTCTCGACGTACGCGACCTGGTGGATCCGCCAGGCCATGTCCCGCGCCCTGGCCGACCAGGCCCGGACCATCCGGGTCCCGGTGCATGTCGTCGAGCTGATCAACCGGGTGGTCCGGGTGCAGCGCCGGATGCTCCAGGAGCGCGGCTACGAGCCCACCCACGAGGAGGTCGCGGCCCAGCTCGACATCACCCCGGAGCGGGTCGGCGAGGTGCTGCGGCTGGCCCTGGAGCCGGTCTCGCTGCACGCGCCGGTCGGCGAGGAGGACGATGTCGCCCTCGGCGACCTCATCGAGGACGGCGACGCCGCGTCCCCCGTGGAGTCGGCGGCCTTCCTGCTGCTCCGCGAACACCTGGAGGCCGTGCTCTCCACCCTCGGCGAGCGCGAGCGCAAGGTCGTCCAGCTCCGCTACGGACTGGTGGACGGCCGCCCGCGGACGCTGGAGGAGATCGGCCGGATCTTCGGCGTGACGCGCGAGCGGATCCGCCAGATCGAGTCGAAGACCCTCAACAAGCTCCGCGACCACGCCTTCGCCGACCAGCTCCGCGGCTACCTGGACTAGGGCCCGTCTTCAAAGGGGCCGCCCTGCTCCCGACGCCTGGCACGGCAGCTCGCTGCGTTGTCGGAGTCGCCCGAGTACGCCCAGTACGAGGGCGATCCTCCGCCTTGCGATCTACCGCACCAGACGCCGGTCGCGGCCGGACGCCCCCTTTGAAGACGGACCCTAGACCGCGTCGCCCTCGAACGCACCCGGATGGGTCTGCTCGCGCACCGCGACGTACTGCTGCCGCACCGCCTGCCCCACGGCCAGTTCCTCACCCGGTTCGAAGACCTGGCTGGCCGCCGCGGGCCACCGGGGCGGCTCGTGCGGCGAGAGGGTGCCGTGCGCGGCGCCGAGCGCCCAGGCGGCCTGACGGGCCGCGCCGATGGCGGTGTAGTCCGCGGGCTGGGGCACCACGATCTGCGCACCCAGCAGCGCGGGCGCGATGGCCCGTACGGCCTGGAGGTCGGCCGCGGGCCCGAGCAGGAAGACCCGCCGCACCTGGACCCCGCGGCCGCGCAGCACGTCCAGCGCGTCCGCGAGCCCGCACAGCATGCCCTCGAAGGCGGCGCGGGCCAGGTGCTCGGGCTTCATCGACTCGCGCCGCAGCCCGGTGAGCGTTCCTGCGGTGTGCGGCAGCCGGGGGGTGCGCTCACCCTCCAGATAGGGCAGCAGCACCAGTCCGTACGCACCGGGGGTGGACTTCAGCGCGAGCGCCGACAGCCCCTCCAGATCGGTGCCGAGCAGCTCGGCGGTGCCGCGCAGCACCCGTACGGCGTTCAGCGTGTGCACGACCGGCAGATGCATCCCGGTGGCGTCCGCGTACGACAGGATCGTGCCGGTCGGGTCGGCAAGCGCCTCGTGGTGGACGGAGAAGACCGAACCGGAGGCCCCCAGCGAGATCACCGCGTCCCCGACGCCGACGCCGAGCCCGAAGGCCGCGGCCATCGTCTCGCCGGTCCCGGCGGAGATCAGCAGCCCCTCGGGGGTGTGCCCGGCCGCCTCGGCGGGGCCGATCACCTCGGGCAGCCGCACCTGATGGCCGAGCGCCAGCTCCACGAGGTCCGGGCGCCAGGAGCCGGTGGCGGCCGACCAGTAGCCGGTGCCGGAGGCCGTCCCCCGGTCCGTCGTCCGCCGGTGCGGCCGTCCGAGAAGCTGCCACACCAGCCAGTCGTGCGGCTGCATCAGCTCGGCGATGCGGTGCGCCGCGTCCGGCTCGGTCCGGGTCAGCCAGCGCAGCTTGGCGACCGCCTGGGTGGAGGTCGGCACCGCGCCGACCGCCTGGGCCCATGCGGCGCGGCCGCCGAGCGCCTCGATGATGTCGGCGGCGGCGGCCTGCGCGCGCTTGTCGTTGCCCACCAGCGCCGGGCGCACCAGCGCCCCGCCCCTGTCCAGCGCGACCAGCCCGTGCTGCTGCGCGGAGACGCCGATGGCCTGCACTCCCTCCAGCAGCCCGCCCTCGGCGGCCTCGCCGAGGGAGAGCAGCCAGGACTGCGGGTCCACGTCATGTGGGGAGTCATACGGCGATCCGTCGCCGCCGACGGCTGGATGCGGGGCGTACCCCTGTTTGAGTACGGCTCCCGTATCCGCGTCACAGACGACGATTCGTGTGCTGTCGGACGAACTGTCCAACCCGGCGACTATCCCCATGGCCCCGATGATGCCACCGAGGGCGCTAGGTGTTGCTGGTGCCCCAGTCGTCCTCCTCCAGCACCCGCTCCTCGCGCTGCCCGCCGATCCGCTCACGCAGCGGCCGCACCTTGCCGAGCGCCTTCACGGCGGCCTGGCGACCGCCGTGCGCGGCCGATTCAGCGGTGTTGCGGACGGCGGGGTTGTGTGCGAACCGCTGCGCGCAGCCGCGCAGCTGCTCGTACCGTTCGCGGCCGGCCCGTGTGCCCAGTACGTAACCAACAGCCAGCCCGGTGATGAACGTCAGCCGGTAGCGCATCGACCTGCCCTTCTGGTTGTCCTTCGCGTCGGACCCCGGGGTCGTGCCGCTCGCCTACCCGCCCGTGCCGCAGATCACCCGCAGATCACCGACAGATCATCCGGGGGCCGCCCGCGGGGATACCGATTGGCGGAGCACCCCCCTGCTTGCGCTAATGTATGTGTCGCAGCGAACGCACGCCCTCCGGGAACTCCGGACGGGGGCGCGGTCGAGGCACACGGAGCAATCCCCTGTAGCTCAATTGGCAGAGCAGCCGGCTGTTAACCGGCAGGTTACTGGTTCGAGTCCAGTCGGGGGAGCTCGGTCCCCTGTAGCTCAATTGGCAGAGCATTCGGCTGTTAACCGGAGGGTTACTGGTTCGAGTCCAGTCGGGGGAGCCAACGGGAGAGGGCCCTGCGGGGCCCTTTTTCATGCCCGGTTCAGGCCCGGGCGTGAGTGCTCCGAACGGCGGAACGACGAGATCAAGCCATGATCGAGCCGCGGGCGCGTCCAACATCGGCCTGCCGGAGCAGCAGATCGTATGAGCGGCTATGCTGCGGCAGACGGCGCGCACATCTGTGAAGGCGCGCCGCTACGGGGCGGTAGCTCAGCCGGTTAGAGCAGCGGACTCATAATCCGTCGGCCGTGGGTTCGAGTCCCACCCGCCCCACCGCGCAGATGTTCGCGAAAACGTTCCTGACCTGGTCTTTCAGGTCAGGAACGATCTTTTTGAGCCGGGTGGCGCACCCTACCCCGCCCCGGCCCGTCAGCACGGCAATGACACCGCCCACGATCGTGTCCCACAACGGGACAACGAGCCGGGTGCCCGGATGGACACGAACCGCGGCGCTCTTCGGCCCGAACCCGCCCCCCGGGCCGGGACCCGAGGGGGCGATTGGACCGAAGCGGCGGTCAGCGGCCGATGACGTTGGAGCAGTTGCTGCCGATGTTGACGGCACCGGTCGGGGCCGCCGCGCTGACGGGAGCGACGGTGCCGGTCGCGACACCGCAGTCGTTCTTCTGGAAGACGAGGCTGAAGCTGTTGATGGTGATCCCGTTGCCGCTGTCGCCGAGCCCGGCGGACGGCACCCCGTACGCGGCCGCACTGCCCGCGCCGACCATCACCAGCGTCGCGGACGCCGCGGCGAGGAGCGCTGCCTTCTTACCGATTCGCATCTGATTCCTCCGGATGATCTATAAAGCCAAATATCTGACGATCAGATCAAACGGGTAAGTACCGCCCCCACCGGGCAGACGCGGCGGCGGGTAACTCGGCCGATACGGAAATTCGCCGGTTCTGCCCACACGATTCCGCCGATCGGCCCGGCCCGGCGGCGGCGCGGCGCCCTGCCCGCGGCCGGAGGCCGGCTGCTGCCCGAGGGCGAGCGGGGGCGCGCGACGCCCGCCGGCGGGCCGCAGGGCAACCCCGCGGGTGCGGGGAGCACCCGAGGCCTTCGGGCTTGGCGATGGCGGCGATGGGACCAACCCCGCGGGTGCGGGGAGCAGGTGGCGGGTTTTGGGCAAGGGGGTGCCGAGGCGGGGACCAACCCCGCGGGTGCGGGGAGCAGTTGTGTCCGCAGGACGTGCACGTGTACCGGCCGGGACCAACCCCGCGGGTGCGGGGAGCAGCTCACGGTGCACGGCGACCAACACGGAGGAGAGGGACCAACCCCGCGGGTGCGGGGAGCAGGAGCTCGGGCTTGCGGACGCCATCAGCCTGGGGGGACCAACCCCGCGGGTGCGGGGAGCAGAGGAAGCGACCTGGTGGTCTAGGTGCTTGGGTGCCCGATTTTACTTACTTTGCGAATGCTGCAGACGCTTCGGGTGCTCACCCCGCAAGGTGTACCGCCCACCACTTCCCTCTCCCACCCTCGTGCTGAGTATTCCGGAAAGAGCCCGACCGGATCTGGGAGATGGGGACAAGCGACGCTCCCGCGCTACCCCGGCGGGGACACCAGCCCCGACTCGTAAGCCAGGATGACGAGTTGGACCCGGTCGCGGGCGGTGAGTTTGGCGAGGAGGCGGGTGACGTAGGTTTTGGCCGTGGCCACGGTGATGCAGAGTTCCGCGGCTATCTCGGAGTTGGAGAGGCCCGTGGCGACGAGGGTCAGGACCTGGCGTTCGCGGTCGGTGATGCCCTCGACGGGGCGCGGGGTCCTCGGGGCCGGGCGGGTGGCGAATTCCTTGATGAGGCGGCGGGTGACGCTCGGGGCGATCAGGCCGTTCCCGGCCGCGACCACGCGGATCGCGGCCAGGATGTCGTCCAGGGCCATGTCCTTGACGAGGAATCCGGAGGCCCCGGCGCGCAGCGCGCCGTAGACGTAGTCATCGTCGTCGAACGTGGTGAGGACGATGACATGGGCCGTGCCGGGGCCCGCGGTGATGCGGCGGGTGGCCTCGATGCCGTCCACACCGGGCATCCGGATGTCCATCACCACCACATCGGCCCGGGTGCTCTCGGCGAGTGCGACCGCCTCGGTGCCGTCGCCCGCCTCCCCGACGAGTTCGAGGTCGTCGGCTTCGGTCAGCACCATCCGCAGTGCCGCCCGGACCAGTGGCTGGTCATCGGCGAGGACCACGCGTACGGTCACCGGGCAACCGCGCCCGACACCGCGGCGACCGGGACGCCGACCACCGGCAGCCGCGCCGCCACCCGGAAACCGCCCCCCGGCCGCGGGCCCGCCGTGAACTCCCCGTGCAGCAGGCCCACCCGCTCCCGCATCCCCAGCAGGCCGTAGCCGTAGCCGGTGTCGCGTTCGGGGCCGCGGCCCCCGTCCACCACCTCCACCGACAGCGCGTCCTCCCGGTGGTCGATGGTCACCCGGCACGCATCGGCGCCGGCGTGGCGGACCACGTTGGTGACCGCCTCCTGGACGATGCGGTACGCGGACATGTCCACCTCCGGCGGCAGTGGACGGGGGGTGCCCGACCGCCGGACGTCGACCCGCACCCCCGCCGCCGTGGTGTTCGCGGCCAGCCGGTCGAGGTCCGCGAGGCCGAGCCCCTGGACGTCGGTGTCCTGGCCGGGGACCGGTGCGGCCTGGCGGAGCGCGCCGAGCATCCGGCGCAGGCCCGACAGGGTCTCCCGGCCCGCGGACTCGATGGCGTCGAGCGCGTCGCGCGCCCCCGCGGGCTGGGTGTCGATGACCCGGCGTGCCGCGCCCGCCTGGAGGGCGATGATGCCGATGCTGTGCGCCACCATGTCGTGGAGTTCGCGGGCGATCCGCAGCCGTTCGGCGGTGACGGCCTGCGCCGCGGCCTGGGCGCGGGACCGTTCGGCGTGTTCCCGCGCCTGGTGGGCGGAGTTGCCGAGCAGCCAGGCGATGACGGTGGTCAGCGCCACCGTGAGCTCCGTCGAGGTGCCGACGGGCCAGCGGCACAGCACCCGCGTGGCTGCGTAGCCGATCAGGACGCCGAGGGACATGGCCAGGGCGATCAGTCCGGTACGGCGCGGCCAGGTGGCGGCGATGGCGCATATGGCCACGTCCACCGCGAGGAACTGCAGCAGTGGAATCTCCGCGACGCTCAGGGCGGTCGATCCGATGACGGAACCGGCGAGCAGCAGCCCGAGCGCCCCCAGCGGACGGCGGGGCAGCCGGGCGCTCCCGGCCAGTGCCAGGGCGGTGGCCAGGGACAGCGCGGTCAGACCGTCCCAGCGATACAGCAACACCCCGGGGTAGACGGTCGGCTGCGGCTCCCCGGGCAGCCGCAGGCGCAGCAGGAACGAGAGCGCGGCGCCCGCACACCAGGTGATGGCCGTCCAGACCCCTGGGGGGACACGTCTGAGGAGGGGCGGAGGCGGCGTGGCGGGCATGCGGCGATGGTAACGAGGCGGTGGCCGCGCGACATCGGACCGCGGATGTACACCCACGGGTGACACCGGTGGTGGGAAGTGTCGGCGGCGGTCCGACGACGACCGGGGGCACCGGGCGGCAGCGTGGTCCACGTGATCGAAGTCAAGGAACTGACGAAGCGTTACGGGGTACACACCGCCGTCGACGCGCTGAGCTTCACCGTACGGCCGGGAAGGGTGACCGGGTTCCTCGGGCCGAACGGCGCGGGCAAGAGCACCACCCTCAGGCTGATCCTGGGCCTCCACGAGCCCACCGGCGGTTCGGTGACCGTCTGCGGCCAGCCGTTCCGGGAATGTCCGCGCGGGCTGCGCCACGTCGGGGCGCTGCTGGACGCGCATGAGGTGCACGGCGGACGCAGCGCGTCGGCGCATCTCGGCGCCCTCGCACGGAGCAACCGCATCCCGCGCCGGCGGGTGGACGAGGTGCTGCGGGAGGTCGGTCTCGCCGAGGTGGCACGGCGGCGGATCGGCGGCTTCTCGCTCGGCATGAAACAGCGCCTCGGCATCGCCACCGCGCTGCTCGGCGACCCTCCGGTGCTGCTCTTCGACGAACCGCTCAACGGCCTCGACCCGGAGGGTGTGAAGTGGGTGCGCGGGCTGTTCCGGCGGCTGGCCGCCGAGGGGCGCACGGTGTTCGTCTCCAGCCATCTGATGTCGGAGATGGAGCACACCGCCGACGACCTGGTGGTCATCGGCCGCGGTGCGCTGCTCGCGGCGGAGACCCTGACGGAGTTCTCGGCGCGCGGCGACCGCCGGACCGTACGGGTGGGCACGCGGAACGCCGACGTCGCCGCGCTGACGGCGGTGCTGACCGGCGAGGGCGCGACCGTACGGCGGGACGCGGACGGGGACGGAAACGCAGACGGGAGCGGGGAAGGCGGCGGCGCGCTCACCGTGACCGGACTGGACGCCGCCCGGATCGGCGACCTCGCCTGCCACCACCGCCTGCCGCTGCACGAACTGACCGTCCGTACCGCCTCCCTGGAGGAGGCGTTCATGGAACTCACCGCCGACAGCGTCGAATACCTCGCGGGGGAACCCCGATGACCACGATGACAACCACCTCCGTACCCGACACCCGCGGTGGCGCCGTCGAGCCGTCCGCCCGGTTCCGCGATCTGCTCGCCGCCGAGTGGATCAAGCTGTGGTCCCTGCGCTCGACCGTCTGGGCGTTGGTGGTCACCGCGTTGACCGTACTCGGGTTCACCATCGGCACCGCCTACGACCAGTACCGCTACTGGCCCGACGACCCGCGGCACACGGCCGCGTTCATCAAGGACGGGATCGCGGTCGGACTCATCTTCAACGGCAACGCCGCCACCATCCTCGTACTGGCCCTCGGTGCGTTCGGCGCCATGAGCGTCGTCGGCGAGTACAGCACCGGGCAGATCCGTACGACCTTCGCGGCCGTCCCGGCGCGCCGTTCGGTGATGGCGGCCAAGGTCACCGTGATGGCGGGGGTGACGGCCGTCTTCGGGGCGGTGGTGTCGCTGCTCTCGTTCTGCGCGACTCAGGCGATCCTGTCGGAGTTGGGTGTCGGGGTTCCGATCGGCCACCCGGGCGTGGTCCGTGTGATCGTCGCGTCGGCGCTGCTGCCACCGGTCTCCGCGCTCATCGGTATGGCGCTCGCCGCCGTACTCCGGCAGGCCGGGGCGGCGTTGGTGTCCACCGTGGCCGTGATCGTCCTGCTGCCCGCCATCTTCAGCGAGGACCGGTACTGGAGTGCCGTGATCGACCACTCCCTGCTCCTCAGCGCATGGTTCCGGCTGACGCGGTCCGGCGTGTACAGCGGGGTGGCGCACTCCTGGACGACCGGCGGGGCGTGGTGCGTGTACGCGGTCTGGGCGGTGGTCGCGGCCGGGGTCGCGGTGGCGGTGGTCCACCGCCACGACCAGTGACCGCGCCCGGGGAGCGGGCGAGGGAGCGGGGCGACGCCGCGCCGCCGGCACCGGCGACGCGGCACGGCCCCGCCGGGCCGGGGCTCAGCGGTGTGTCACCGCGTGCTGCGCTCCACCGGGATCCACAGTTCCGCGTCGCCACGGCTGCCGTCCTCCGCGGGGCGCGTGCGCAGGATCTCCGGTCCCGGCCTGCTCCGGTACGGGTTCGACGGGAACCACTGGGTGAACACGTCCCGCCACAGGTACTGGATCACCTGCGGGAACTCGCCCGAGACCTCGAACACCGCCCAGTCCCCGGCCGGGACGGCGAGTGTGTCGAGATCGCCGGGGCCGGACGGAGCCCCTCCACCCGTCACCACCGCGTGGTAGTAGTCGAGTTCGGTCCCCTCGGCGCGGCTGTCGTCCAGGTTGTCCGTGACGGCCACGATCCCCCGCGGCTCCTGGTCGCTCAGTGCCTCCAGCCTGGTCAGGGTCTCCGGGCCGATACCCCGTACGAAGTCCATGATGGCCGTGTTGTGTCCCTCGTGGACCAGTGGGACACGGGCCCTCCTGCCCACCACCCGGAACTCCTCCTTCTCCACGATCCGGTACCGCATGCTGACGCTCCCTTCGACGATGAGGCGGAAGGACATCCGTGGCTGGGAGTGCAGCGCGGCGCCGTCACGCCTGGCCTCGCCCGGACCGATGCCGTGCATCGCGCGGAACGCCCGTGCGAACGCCTCGCCCGAGCCGTAGCCGTAGCGTGTCGCGACCTCGAGCAGGGTGTGCTCTCCGGAGAGCACCTCGGCCCCCGCGACGGTCAGCCGGCGGCGGCGGACGTAGACGGACAGCGGCATACCCGCGAGCGCGGAGAACAGCCGCCGGAAGTGGTACTCCGACGTGACGGCGATCCGTGCCAGCTCGGCGGCGTCGATCTCCTGGTCGAGGCGGTCCTCGATATGGTCCATGGCCTGATTCAGCCGCTCCAGCACTCCCGGCCTCCTTCCTCTTGGCCTTCTGGCCTCCTGGCCTCTTGGCGTTCACCACGCTAGGGAGGGCCCACCCTGCCGCACCCGACATCCGGTGCCCGGCCCGGTCGGGCACCGCCTTTACCCGCCCCGCAGGTCCCGCACCACGCCCCTGACCTGCGGAAGAGCGGTCCCGAGGAATACCGGGCGGGGGAGAGGGGTTACCGTCGTGGCATCTGCCGACGTATGGAAGCGGGATCTCAGGCATGAGCACGAGCACGAGCACCGTTGAACTCACGAAGGACAACTTCGACGAGATCGTCTCGGGAAGCGACTTCGTACTGATCGACTTCTGGGCGTCGTGGTGCGGACCGTGCCGGATGTTCGCGCCCGTCTACGAGCGGTCGGCCGAGCGTCACCAGGACCTGACCTTCGCGAAGGTCGACACCGAGGCCCAGCCCGAGCTCGCTGCCGCCTTCGATATCCAGTCCATCCCCACGCTGATGATCGTGCGCGAGAACATCGCCATCTTCTCCCAGCCGGGCGCCCTCCCCGCGGAGGCGCTGGAGGACGTCATCGGCCAGGCCCGCGCCCTGGACATGGACAAGGTCCGCACCGACATCGCCGCCGCCGAGAAGGCCGCGGGCGAGTCCGGCGGGGCCGGTGAGGCCGGCGAGGCGAAGGCATCCGACGGCCATGAGTGAGCTGGTGCTGATCCGGCACGGCGAAACCGAGTGGAGCCGGTCGGGGAAGCACACCAGCTGGACCGAACAGCCCCTGACGGCGCGCGGTGAGGAACAGGCCCGTGCGCTGCGCCCACTGCTCGCCGGACGGACGATCGGGCTCGTCCTGGTGAGCCCGCTGGGCCGGGCCGCGCACACCGCGCGGCTCGCCGGGCTCGACAGCGCGCAGACCGAGCCCGATCTGCACGAATGGGACTACGGCGGCTACGAGGGCATCACCACCCCCGAGATCCACCGCACCCGCCCCGACTGGAACCTGTGGACCGACGGGGTGGCACCGGGCGACGCCGAGCACCCCGGGGAGTCCCCCGAGCAGATCGGCGCCCGGGTCGACCGGGTGCTGGCCCGGATCGCTCCGGCGCTCGAAGGGAACGCCACGGACGGGACGGCCACGGACGGGACGGGAGACCGCGGGGACGTCGTGCTGGTCGCCCACGGCCATGTGCTGAGGGTGCTCACCGCCCGTCGGCTGGGCCTGCCCCCGTCCGCCGGAGCGCTGTTCCGCCTCGACACCGCGACCCTCAGTCGACTGGGAACCGAGCACGGCCGCCCGGCGGTTGTCGCCTGGAACGTAGGCTCGGAGCCGAACTCCGGGCGGGTCGCAACCGGCAGCGGTGCGGCCACGGCCGGATGATCGGACCCGACCGTCCGTGGTGCGTCGTCCGTCCGAACGGCGTCACCTGACAGCTGACAGGAAGCAGGGAACAGCGAGCATGGCTACGACGCGCACTGCGCACACCGTCTGGAACGGCAATCTGGCCGAGGGCAAGGGAGTCGTCACCTTCGACTCGTCCGGGATCGGCGAGCAGCCGGTGTCCTGGCCCTCCCGCGCCGAGCAGGCGAACGGCAAGACCAGCCCCGAGGAGCTCATCGCCGCCGCGCACTCGAGCTGCTTCTCGATGGCGCTGTCGCACGGTCTGACCCAGGCCGGGACCCCGCCGACGCAGCTCACCACCCAGGCCGAGGTCACCTTCCAGCCCGGCACCGGCATCACCGGGATCCACCTCACCGTGGAGGGCACGGTCGAGGGGCTGGACGAGGCGGCGTTCGTCGCGGCCGCCGAGGACGCCAAGAAGAACTGCCCGGTGAGCCAGGCGCTCACCGGTACGGAGATCACCCTGTCGGCGAAGCTGGCCTGACGTTCTCCCCCTGCTCCACGCGCTGGAGCAGACCCCAGGTGAACTCCGCCACGTAAGGGCGGAGTTCACCTTTCTCCGTTTCCTCCGTTCCGGGGGCGTCGAAGGCCAGCCGCCAACGGGTGGGCGCCGAGCCCTCCATGGGCCGTGCGGGCGCGAAGGCGCGCGCCACCTCGTCCACCGTGCAGGACCACGGCAGCAGATCGGCGGCCGTGCGCAGGCTCGGCCCGGCCGCGCCCGGGGCGCGCACCAGCCACTCGTTCCACACCGCCCCACCGGGCGCGGTGAGCACCTCGAACCGCAGATCCGGCCACAGGGGTACCGGCCAGCTCAGCGCGTCGCAGGTCAGATCGCCGATCCGGCGCTTCGCGGAGGTCTCGGGCGGGCCGAGCACCGAGCGGTAGCGGGCCACGGCGGACCGCCGTCGCGGGGACCGCTGCATGGCCTGCCAGCGCCGGTTGGCCTCGCGCATCACGGCCCGCCCGAACCCGAGTTCCCGCAGCGCGTCCTCGACCAGCCCGGGCTGGAAGTCGGCCATCCGCCGCAGCAGGACGAGGACGAAGGGGAAGGAATCGGGGAACGGTTCGGACCCGGGGAACGAGGACGCGGAAGCCATGCCCCCATCCTGTCGCAGCACCCGCCCGGTCCGGGCGGCCCGTGTCTCCGGCGGGCCCGGTGGTCCGTGCGTGCCGGGTGCGGCGCGGCGGGACGGGTGTAACCCGTTCCCTCCGTGGGTCCGATGGCACGTGCGCCCTGCGGACCGGTGCCATGTGCGTCCCGCGGGCCCGGTGGCCACATCTGCCCGGGGACTGGTGCCACGCCCCTGCCGGGACCGGGGCACCGCTCCTCCGGGGGGAAGAGCCTGTTGCCATGCCCCCACTCGCGGGACCCCCGCCCCGCCCGCCCCGCGGGATCCGGGCCCGGGGTGGCGCCGCGGTACACGGATGGTCGCGTATCCGCCCCCGCGGGGCGAAACCCGACAGGACCGGGGCCTTCACCTCGGACCGGGTCCGAACCGTGGCGGACCGGGACCGGTGTACCCGTTCCGGCGGTTCTCGCGCAAGGGTGCGGCCCCCTGCACAGGATCCTCACACCCGCCCGTATCCGGGTTGTTCATCGGTCACATAACCTGCCCGGCGTCATGGATTACTGCCCTCCCTGCCGCCGCCATCTCAACGGTGCGCTCTCCTGCCCCGGATGCGGAAAGCCCGTCGAGGAACTCGAGCTGCCCACGGCCGGGTCGGGGGCGGCGGAGGCGGGCACGGGCGCCGACGGGGCCTCCGATGCGCCCCTGTCGCGTGCGGAACGGCGCAGGGCGCAGCGGTCGTCGTCCGGCGCGACCCGTCGCAAGCCCAAGTCCCGCGGTGGCCGTGCACGCCGCGCCCGTCCGGGGCGCGCCCGCCGGAGGGTCGTGGTGGCCGCGGTGCTGGGTCCGGTGCTGGCCGCCCTGTTCATGGCGGAACTGGCGAACGAGGGGTACTTCCGGGAGCCGTCCCCCGCGCCCGCAAGCGAGAAGCCGGTGGCCGACCGCGGTGGCGGCGTGACGGAGTCCGCCGAGCCCGTGGTGCGTGACAGCGGCGGGCCGAGTACGGGCCCGGCCACTGGCAGCGGCCGTCCGGACGATGACGGCGGCGACCGCGAGAAGAAGAAGGACGGGGGTGCGAAGAAGACGAAGGCCACCCCCTCGCCGGACCCCGAGACCCCGGCCTCCGACGCACCGGAACCCTCCGTCCCGGCCACCGGTGGCCCCGGCCCCTCCCGGCCGTCCACCCCGGCGACGTCGAAGCCGCGTCCGACCGCGCCGGGCCCGTCCGAGCCGGCCCCGACCCCGACGCCGTCCGAGACCTGCGACCGCTTCCTGTGGTGGTGCACCTAGCTGTATTGATCACGAGCGTTGTTGACACTGGCGGGCCTTGAACATGGCGAAGACCTCCGATGTGGTGGAGCTGTCTAGGAACACACCGCACGGAGGTCTTCGTGTCCCACCGTAATGCCCGGCTGACC